>NZ_WOAC01000015.1 GCF_009749525.1 Mesorhizobium xinjiangense
CATCGCAAGGATCACGTAAAGACACGCCAGAAAACGCCCATCAAAGAAATGCCGGCAAAATTGGCGGCTTCTTCAGCAACCTGCTAAACCAGCATTTTCGGTAAGGTATTGGAGCGGGCGATGGGGATCGAACCCACGACATCAAGCTTGGGAAGCTTGCGTTCTACCACTGAACTACACCCGCGTCGCCGACATTAATCGGCGACGCCGCCTCGTCCGTCAAGAGGCCACTCAAGAGGATTGACGCGCAAGACAATTCGAGACGGCCGACAGACACGCGATCCTTCCCTCTCCTGATGGGGCGGATCGTTCGCCATGCCTTGACGCTGCCACCGCGATGAAGCAGTGCTTCGCCCATCCCGTTCCAACTGGAGCCTGGCTTTCCGTGTCAACGCTGCAACGTCTCGTCGAATCGCGCCGCTTCGAACTGTTCATCACCGTGCTGATCATGATCAACGCCGTCACGCTCGGGCTGGAAACCTCGAGCACCGCGATGGCCAAGTTCGGCTCGATCCTGATCGTCTTCGACAGGCTGATCCTCGCCGTCTTCGTGGCCGAGCTCCTGGCCAAATTCGCCGTTTACCGGCTGCGCTTCTTTCACGATCCGTGGCGCATCTTCGACCTTCTCGTGGTCGGCTTCGCGCTGGTGCCGGCGACCGGCAATCTCTCGGTGCTGCGTGCTCTGCGCATCCTGCGCGTGCTGCGGCTGGTCTCGACCGTGCCGTCGCTGCGCCGCGTCGTCGGCGGCCTCGTCGCGGCCCTGCCGGGCATGGGCTCGATCGTGCTGCTGCTCGGTCTCGTCTTCTACGTCTTTTCCGTCATGGCGACCAAGCTCTATGGCGCAACCTTTCCCGAGTGGTTCGGCAGCATCGGAGCCTCGGCCTATTCGCTGTTCCAGATCATGACGCTCGAAAGCTGGTCGATGGGCATCGTGCGGCCCGTGATGGAGGTCCACCCCTGGGCCTGGCTGTTCTTCGTTCCCTTCATCGTCACCACGTCGTTCGCCGTGCTGAACCTGTTCATCGGCATCATCGTGTCGGCGATGCAGGAAGAGCACGACGCCACGGCCTCGGCCGAACGCACGGCGCTGCATGACGAGCAGGAAACGATCCTCATCGAGATCAGGGCGCTGCGCGAGGAAATCCGGACGCTACGTGCCGAGAACGGGTAGAAAATCCAGGAGAAGTTGAAGCCGCTTCCGTTCGAAATTGCGTGAAATCAAAGAGTTGGATCAGCGAAACGATTCCGTGAACGGGTGAGCCGATCTAACGGAAGTGCTTCGACAGCTTCAGCCCCTGCGCCTGGTAGTTCGAGCGCAGATCGGCGCCATAGAGTGCCTTCGGGCGGGACAGCATGTGCTCGTAGACCAGCCGGCCGACGGTCTGGCCGTGTTCGAGGATGAACGGAACCTCGTGACTGCGCACCTCCAGGACCGCGCGGCTTCCCGTGCCGCCGGCCGCAGAATGGCCGAAACCGGGATCGAAAAAGCCCGCATAATGCACGCGGAACTCGCCCACCAGCGGGTCGAAGGGCGTCATCTCGGCGGCATAGTCCGGCGGCACGTGCACCGCCTCGCGCGAGACCAGGATATAGAACTCGTCGGGATCGAGAATGAGCGCGCGGTCTTCATGCGCCCCGAGAGGCTCCCAGAATTCCATGACGTCGTGCGCGCCGCGCTTGTCGACGTCGATGAGCGAGGTGTGGTGCTTGCCGCGATAACCCACCAGCCCGTCCGCATTGCCGGCAAGGTCGATCGACAGCGCGATGCCGCCGCCCGTGACATTGGGCTGTTCGGCAGCCACCAGCGTGTCCGTCTCGTGCAGCGCCAGAAGGCTTGCCTCATCGAGCATGGCACTGCCCTTCCGGAAGCGGATTTGCGACAGGCGGGAGCCCGTGCGCGCAACGATCGGGAATGTGCGCGGGCTGACTTCCAGATAGAGCGGCCCCGAATAGCCGGCGGCGATCTTGTCGAATTCCGCCCCGTGATCGGTCATGACGCGGGTGAAGATGTCGAGCCGGCCCGTCGAGCTCTTCGGATTGGCCGCCGCCGCGATGGCGTCCGGCAGGTCGAGCTGCTCCAGCAGCGGCACGATATATACGCACCCCGTTTCCAGGACCGCACCGGCGGTAAGATCGATCTCGTGCAGCTTGAGCCGTTCCAGCTTGTCTGCCACCTTGTGCTGCGGGCCGGGCAGAAAGCTGGCGCGCACACGGTAGGCGCGCTCGCCCAGCCGCAGATCGAGGCTCGCCGGCTGGATCTGATCGTCGTCGAGCGCGCGCGGCGCGGACAGCGAACCGCCCCCGAAAAGCTGGGCGATCTCGTGATCGGGCAGAATTCCTGACTGGCGCACTGTTCGGCGGCTCCTGAATTTTCGAGAGGTTTACCTCCGCCGGCGATTGACGCAAGAGCCGTTCGGGGCTAATGCAGCCTTTATCCCGTGGTGATTTGGCCGGCCGGCTTGCAGCCACGTTAAACAAGTCGCTAAAGGGCCGATTTTGCAAGCCGGCACGCGACGACGCGGCCGGTTTTTTGTGTTTGAGGCAAGGGTCATGACAAACGAGACAAAACGCAATTGGAAGCCCCAGACGGCGCTGGTTCATTCGGGGACGCTGCGCTCCGGCTTCGGCGAGACTTCCGAGGCGATTTATATGACCCAGGGCTTCGTCTATGAGACGGCGGAAGCCGCCGAGGCCCGCTTCAAGGGCGACGAGCCCGGCTTCATCTATTCGCGCTACGCCAACCCGACCGTCGACATGTTCGAAAAGCGCATGTGCGAACTGGAAGGCGCGCAAGATGCCCGGGCAACGGCGTCGGGCATGGCCGCCGTTTCGGCCGCGCTCCTGTGTTCGGTGAAGGCGGGAGATCATGTCGTTGCCGCGCGCGCCCTGTTCGGCTCCTGCCGCTGGGTGGTGGAGACGCTGATGCCGAAATACGGCATCGAAACGACGCTCGTCGACGGCACCGACATCGAGGCCTGGCAGAACGCCGTCAGGCCGAACACCAAACTCTTCTTCCTGGAAAGCCCGACCAACCCGACGCTCGAGGTCATCGACATCGCCGCGGTCGCCAAGATCGCCAATGCGATCGGCGCACGGCTGGTGGTCGACAATGTCTTCGCCACGCCGCTGCAGCAAAAGCCGCTCGAACTCGGGGCCCATGTCGTCGTCTATTCGGCCACCAAGCACATCGACGGCCAGGGCCGCTGCCTCGGCGGCGTCGTTCTGTCCGACAAGCAGTGGATCGACGAGCACCTGCACGACTATTTCCGCCACACCGGCCCGTCCCTCTCGCCCTTCAACGCCTGGACACTGCTGAAGGGCCTGGAGACGCTGCCGTTGCGCGTGCGCCAGCAAACCGAGACGGCCGGCCGCGTGGCCGAGCATCTCGCCTCCCGCCCGGCGGTTGTCCGCGTCATCTATCCCGGACGCAAGGACCACCCGCAGGCCGACATCATCGCGCGCCAGATGAAGGGCGGCTCGACCCTGATCTGCCTCGACCTCAAGGACAAGCGCGCCGCCTTCGACTTCCAGAATGCGCTGGAGATCATCAGGATTTCCAACAATCTGGGCGACTCGAAATCGCTGGTGACGCATCCGGCCACCACCACGCACAAGAACCTGACCGACGAGGCGCGCGCCGAGCTGGGCATCAATCCGGGCACGGTGCGCCTGTCGATCGGGCTCGAAGATGCCGACGACCTGATCGAGGACATCGACCGGGCACTCGGCAAGGCGGCCTGAACGCCACACCCCTCCACCGCCATCCCGGAAGCCCGCAGGGCTATCCGGGACCTAGAGATATGCGCGCCAGATCAATAAGTTGAAGCATGTACCTTCGCTCAATGGGTCCCGGCTCGCGCGGCTTCGCCGCTTGGCCGGGATGACGCGTGTTGCGCGGGTTGCTGCGCCACCTCCTCGGAGGGGCTGTCCGGCACCCTCGCCGACGCTTCAGCGATGCCAGGGCAGTTTCAGGCGCTCGAGTACATCGGCCGCCGCCAGATCTTGCGCCATTGGACCGGTTTCGCCTTCGTTCACCGCCTCTTCGGACGGGCTCGTGGCGGCGGCGTCAGCCGTTCCCGCCTCGACTACAGGCTTGTTTTCGTCCGAAACTCCGACGATGGCGTCCGCCTCCACCTCGACCAGCCAGCCCGTATCGATAAAGCCGGCCACCTGGACGAAAGTGCAGGCGGGTCGGATCTCGCCGAAATATTCGCCATGCGCCCAGGCCGCCTCGCGCCAGGCCGAAATGTCGGTCAGCATGATGCGGGTCCTGACGACGTCTTCGAGACGACCGCCGGCGTCTGCGATCGCCTTTTCGACGATCTCCAGGCAGCGCACCGTCTGTCCGTAGACATCGCCGCTGGCGGCGGTCTCGCCGTCCTCGCCGATCGGCGCCGTGCCGGCAACCGCGATATGCGGGCCCGCGCGCACAGCGCGTGAAAACCCGATCAGCGGTTCGAGATGAGAGCCGGAACTCACAATGGCGTATGTCATCCGATCCTCCTCCTGCCTTGCGCCAGGTGCGACGGCCACGTCCCGAAACCCGTGACCCGGCAAACCGCTCAGCCGAACGTGCCCACCGCCAGCACAATGCGCGACACGGCCGTATAAATGCAAATTGCGGCAAAGACATAAGCGATCGGCGCGAACCAGGCCGGCACGAGGCAAAAGGCGGCGAAGACGGCGATCGTCTCGGTCGCCTCGGCCAATCCGGTGGTGAAGAAGAGCGATTTCGCTCCCCTGCTGCTGCTCGAAAGGCCGCGCTTTTCGGCCAAGATGGCAAAGGCGAGAAAACTCGCCCCGTTGGCGTAGAAGGAAAACAAGAGCACCGCCGCCGCCAGGGCATTCGATGCCGGATCGGCGACCGCGAAGCCGAGCGGCACGGCGCCGTAGACGACGAAATCGAGCACGATGTCGAGATAGCCGCCAATGTCCGTGCGCCCCTTGATGGCGGCGACGGCGCCGTCGAGACCGTCGCCGAGGCGGCTCAGGAGGATGAGCGCGAGGCCCCACCATTCGTGGCCGAGCGCAATGGCGCCGGCCGCCGCAAGACCGCCGGCGCAGGCGGCCAGTGTGATGGCGTTGGGCGTGACCCCGGCCGCGGCGAGATGCCGGGCGATGCGCTGCAGGGCCGGGTCGAGCCGGCGGCGCGCCCAGCCGTCAAGCACAACGCGTCTCCCGGCCTGCTGACGCGACCGCCCACCCCGACCAGGCGGAAGCCGAAGCGCCATATCGGCGGTTGACCCGCACCGCAGTGTCGGCAAAGATTTGTCTCATTGTGAGTCCCGGAGCTTGTGTCATGTATCGGGCCATTACACGCAACATCGAGGTCAGCGTCGAGCCGTTTTATCTGGCCGACCGATCGGAGCCGGAGGACGGCCACTATGTGTGGGCCTACCGCGTGACGATCGCCAATCGTTCGGACGAGTTCGTGCAATTGATAAGCCGCTACTGGCATATCACGGACGCGTCGGGGCGCGTGGAGGAAGTGCGCGGGGCCGGCGTTGTCGGAGAGCAGCCGGAGCTCAACCCCGGCGACAGTTTCCAGTACACGTCCGGATGCCCGCTGCCCACGCCGTCCGGCATCATGGAAGGCCGCTACACGATGCGCGACGGCGGCGGCACGTTGTTCGAAGTCGAAATCCCGGCCTTTTCGCTGGACCTGCCCGACGCAGGCCGCATCGTCAATTGACCCCTACTCGCCCTTATGGCCGAATTCGGCCGGGTCGAACCGGTAATGCTTCGAACAGAATTCGCAACTGACGTTGATCGAGCCGTCCTCGACGCTTTCGGCGATTTCCTCGTCTGTGAAACCTTCCAGAATGGTGCGGATCTTGTCGCGCGAACACGAACAATCGTCCTGGACGGCGGTGCCTGCAAAAACCCGCACGCCATGCTCATGGAACAGCCGGTAGAGCAGCCGTTCGGCGCCGATCGTCGGATCGAGAAGCTCGTCGACCTCGATCGTCGACATGAGGGCCAGCACCTCGGTCCATGAATCGTCGACATTGCCGCGGTCGGTCTCGCCGTCGTCGCCATCGCCGCCGTGGAGGTCTGGCATGCGCAGCCGCTCCGGCGCGTCGGGGAGAAACTGCGCCAGCATGCCGCCGGCGCGCCAGTGTGGGCGCCGGCCGCCCTCGCCCGCCACCATCTGGCGCGCAACGGCCAACCGCACCTCGGTCGGAATCTGCTCCGACTGGCGGAAATAGACCCGCGCGATCTCCTCGAGCGACGAGCCGTCGAGCTGCACGACGCCCTGATAGCGCTGCATGTGCGATCCCTGGTCGATGGTGAGCGCCAGAACGCCCTTGCCCAGCAGCTCCTCGGGCGAAGTGCGCCCCTCGGCCTCGGCATCGGCAAGCTTCTGCTCGTCGAACCGTGCATAGGCGCGGATGGAGCCGGGTGTGGCGAAATCGGCCACCAGCATGTCGACCGGTCCGTCCGATTGCGTCTGGACGATGAACTTGCCGTCGAACTTGAGTGACGAGCCGAGCAGCGATGTGAGCACGATGATCTCGGCCAGAAGGCACGACACGGGCTCGGGATAGTCGTGCCGGTCCAGGATGTCGTCCAGCATCGGGCCGAGCTGGACGATGCGGCCGCGCACGTCCAGCGGCTCGACCTGGAACGGCACGACATGGTCGTCGCCGGCCGGCTGCAATTCGCCTATGAGCTGTGGTTCGTTCACTCAGTCACTCTCCGGACAAACACCAGGCGAGCACCGCCTTTTGCGCATGAAGGCGGTTCTCGGCCTCATCGAACACGACGGACTGCGGACCGTCGATCACGCCGTCCGTCACCTCCTCGCCGCGGTGGGCGGGCAGGCAGTGCATGAAAAGGGCGTCGGGCTTTGCATGCGCCATCAGCTTTTCGTTGACCTGGTAAGGCACGAAGACGTTGTGGCCGCGCGCGCGATGCTCCTGGCCCATCGACACCCATGTGTCGGTGATGACGCAATCGGCGTCGCGCACCGCGTCCTCGGCGGAGCCGCAGAACGAGATCCGCGCGCCTTCGCCGCGCGCCCAGTCGACATATTTCTCGCCCGGCTCGCTGCCCTCGGGAACCGCGACATTGAGACTGAAGTCGAAGCGGGCGGCCGCCTCGACGAGCGAATGCAGCACATTGTTGCCGTCGCCCGTCCAGGCGAAGAGCTTGCCCTTGACGCTGCCGCGATGCTCCTCATAGGTCAGCACATCGGCCATGATCTGGCAGGGATGGGTGTCGTCGGTCAGGCCGTTGATTACGGGCACCGTGGCGTTCTCCGACAGCTCCAGCAACCGCTCATGCGAGGTCGTGCGGATCATGATGATGTCGACATAGCGCGACAGGACCTTGGCCGTGTCTGCGATCGTCTCGCTGCGCCCGAGCTGCATTTCGGTGCCCGTCAGCATGATCGTCTCGCCGCCGAGCTGGCGCATGCCGACATCGAAGGAAACACGGGTGCGCGTCGACGGCTTGTCGAAGATCATCGCCAGCACCTTGCCGTCGAAGGGTTTTGAGCGGGCGCCGGATTTCAGTTCCGACTTTCGTGCGCGCGCATCATCGAGGATCGCCCGAAGATCAGCCGCCGGCACGGTTGAAAGATCGGTGAAATGGCGCAGGCCAGCCTTCATCAAAGTCCCTCCACGGGTAATCATCCTTGCTCCAGTTCGGCCGTGGCGGCCAGGTGCGCCGCGGCCTGCCGGATACGCTCGAGACCGTCGCGGATCTCCTCGTCCGACACCGTCAGCGGAGGCAGCAGCCGGACGACATTGTCGCCGCCGGGCGCCGTCAGGAGCTTGCTCTCGCGCAACGCCAGATTGACCTTCGCATTGGGCATCCTGCATTTGAGCCCGAGCATCAGCCCTGTGCCGCGGAACTCCTCGAAGACCTGCGGAAACTCATCGACGATCTGAGCAAGACCCTGCTTGAAGAGCAGCGACTTGCGGCTTACCTCGTCGAGAAAGCCGTCCTCCAGGATCACGTCGAGCACGGCATTGCCGACCGCCATGGCAAGCGGGTTGCCGCCGAAGGTCGTGCCGTGCACGCCGGCCGTCATGCCGCTCGCCGCCTCGGCGGTAGCGAGACAGGCCGACATGGGAAAGCCGCCGCCGATGCCTTTTGCGACCGCCATGATGTCCGGCGCAATACCGGCCCATTCATAGGCGAACAGCTTGCCCGTGCGCCCGACGCCGCATTGGACCTCGTCGAATATCAGGAGCAGGCCATGCTCGTCGCACAGCGCGCGAATGGCGCGCAGCGTCTCCTTCGAAACGGTGCGGATCCCGCCTTCGCCCTGCAGCGGCTCGATGAGGATCGCCGCCGTCTCGGGTCCGATCGCGCCCTTCAAGGCTTCCATGTCGGCGAATGGCACCTGATCGAAGCCTTCGACCTTGGGCCCGAACCCTTCCAGATATTTCGGCTGGCCGCCGGCCGCAATGGTCGCCAGGGTACGGCCGTGGAACGCGCCCTCGAAGGTGACGATGCGATAGCGCTCGGGATGGCCACCGACATACTGGTAGCGCCGCGCAGTCTTGATCGCGCATTCCAGTGCCTCGGCGCCCGAATTGGCGAAAAAGACCTTGTCGGCGAATGTGTTGGTCGCCAGTCGCTCGCCGAGCCGGTCCTGATCCGGGATGTTGTAGAGATTGGAGATGTGCCAGAGCTTGCCGGCCTGCTCGGTGAGCGCGGCCACGAGATGCGGATGGCCGTGGCCGAGCGAGTTGACGGCGATCCCGGCGGCGAAATCGAGATAGCGCTCCCCCTCGGCAGTCACCAGCCAGCTTCCGTCACCGCGCTCGAATTCGAGCGGGGCGCGAGCGAAGGTTTCATATAGCGCCGATGCGGTCATGCGCGTGCTCCACATACTCCAATTGATGAACCGGCGGGGAAGCTGCCCGATCGAAGAAAATGGGCGGGCCCGCCAAATCAAAAAGCCGCCCACCGGGCGGCCTGTTGCCCAGCATATTGGGTCTTTCCCGCAGGAAGTCAATGCAAACGGGTCTCGCAGCATCCGGTACCTGGAACCGACATGATGTCCAATATGACCCTCGCTCGGCAGCGCGGCCCGTCAAGTTGGGGAAAACCGAAAAAACGGAATCCGCAGGCCGGCCCGACTCTTGTCAGGGAGTCAGCCCTTGGAGTAGGTTCATCGGCAGCAAAGAACTAGATTTCGTGCGGCGGACCCATTCACATGTATAGATGTGGTGTCCTCCCGGCAATGCTGGGGTGGGTACGGATTCCGATTCCGCGCAATGACCAGGAGCAAAGTCGATGAACTGGACGGACGAGCGGGTCGAACTTTTGCGGAAACTTTGGTCGGAGGGTCTGAGTGCCAGCCAGATCGCCGCACAACTCGGCGGCGTCAGCAGGAATGCGGTCATCGGCAAGGTCCACAGGCTCAAGCTCTCGAGCCGCGGACGCGCAACGCCCACCCAGACGCGTCAGAAAAGGGCTCCGAAACCGTCCGGCACGCAAAAGAGCGCCTCGCGCGCCAGCAGCGCTCCCGCACGGACGGCGCCGCAGACAATCGGTGCGACGGCACTGAAGATGGATTACGACGTCGAGACGGATGCCATTGCCCAGCGCCGGCCGGCAGCCGACGTGGTGCCCATTGCGCGTCGGCTCAAGCTGGTCGACCTCAACGAGCGCACCTGCAAGTGGCCGATCGGCGACCCGCTGGACGAGGATTTCCACTTCTGCGGTCATGACTCGGGCGATTCCAGCCCCTATTGCCAGTATCATGCACGGCTGGCCTTCCAGCCGGCGGATCGTCGGCGCAACCGGTGAAAGAACGGGAATGGGGGAGTAAGGGAATAAGGCAGTAAGGCACATCCGACGATCCACGACGGATCGCCACACCACTGGCTATTCCCTCTGGACAAAATAACCAGCGACGATCACGCCAACTTCATTCTCCGGCATGGCTGAAAGGCGCAGAACGTCCATATCTCCCTACCGCCTTACTCCCCTAATCCCTCACGCCCCTATTCCCTCAACTGCACTTCCTCTGTTCCCTTGATCACCACCTTGTGGCTCTTGTCGTCCTTGGGCCTGTCGGGGGGCATCAGCTCGCCGGTCACGATATGGTAGACCGTTTCGGCAACGTTGGTCGCATGATCGCCGATGCGCTCGATGTTCTTGGCGCAGAACAACAGATGGGTGCAGGCGGCGATGTTGCGCGGATCCTCCATCATGTAGGTCAGCAGCTCGCGAAACAGCGAGGTGTACATGGCGTCGATGTCGTCGTCGCGGTCGCGCACGAAGCCGATGCGGTCGACCGAGCGGGCCGCATAGGCATCGAGCACTTCCTTGAGCTGGGTCAAAGCGAGGTTGGCGAGCGCCTCCAGTCCACGGAACAGCCGAATGGGCTGGCGCGTCTCGGTGACGGCGACGACGCGCTTGGCGATGTTCTTGCCGAGATCGCCGACGCGCTCGAGGTCGGACGAGATGCGGATCGCCCCGATGATCTCGCGCAGGTCTTCCGCCATGGGCTGGCGCCGCGCGATCATGATGACCGCCTTCTCGTCGATCTCACGCTGCCCCTCGTCGAGCACGAGATCGTCCTTGATGACCTTTTGCGCCAAGCCGCCATCGGAGGTGACGAGCGCCTGCACAGCCTGTTCGACCATTCGCTCGGCATGACCGCCCATCGTCGCGATCCGGTTGCCCAGGAACTGCAACTCCTGATCGAATGCGTTCATGATGTGATGGGTCGTCGTCATGCTCGTCTATCCCAATCCGGTGCCGCCGGCCAAATTGCGCGCGATTGCGGGCAAGCACGCATGGCAGCATCATAGTCGAGCCGCATGACCGAAAAAAGAACGGTTGGGCGCTGACTATCCATATCTTCAGGCAAGCGGCAGGTGAACGGTGAAGGTCGCACCCTCACCGAGCTTCGACTTGATCGACAGGCGCGCATTGTTGCGCGTCAGTATATGCTTGACGATCGCCAATCCAAGGCCGGTGCCCTTGTGCGACCGGCTGGTTTCGACATCGACGCGGTAGAAGCGCTCGGTGATCCGGGGGATGTGCTCTTCCGCGATGCCGGGGCCGAAATCGCGGATGGCCACCCGCACTTCCCCGGCCGGAGCGCCCTTGTCGACCTCCATGCGGACGACGACCCGGCCGCCCGACTGCCCGTATTTGCAGGCATTCTCGAGCAGGTTCTCGAACACCTGTATGAGTTCATCGCGATTGCCGCGTATCTCGACCGGCTCGCCGGGGATGTCCTTTTCGATCGCGACCTCCATCTCGGAGGCCAGATGACCCAGGGCATCGATCACCCCATTGACCAGGCGGCCAAGCTCGATCGGTTCCGAAGGAGCGATATAGGGTTTCATCTCCAGCCGCGACAGCGAAAGCAGGTCGTCGATGAGGCGCGCCATGCGGGCCGTCTGCGCCTCCATGATCTGCAGAAAGCGATCGCGCGCCTCGGGATCCTGGCTTGCGGGACCGCGGATCGTGTCGATGAAGCCGGCGATGGAGGCCAGCGGCGTGCGCAGTTCGTGGCTGGCATTGGCGATGAAATCGGCGCGCATGCGGTCGATCCGGCGCACCTCGCTCTGATCCTTGAAGACCAGGACGATCAGTCCCGTTCCTTCACCCACGGGCTTTCCGACAACCCTGAACCAGCGCTCGATGGGAACGCGCTCGACATATTCCACCACATGCGGCCCCGGCTCTTCGGCCATCAGACGGCCGATCATCTCCTGCATTTCCGGAGAACGGAAGCGCATCTGCAACAGCGTGCCCGGCCTGAGCGTGCCGAAGGCCGCACGAGCCGCATGATTGAGCAGCAGCAACGCCCCGGTGCGATCCGCAAGAAGCAGCGGATCGGGAACCGCCTCGGCCAGATGCAGGGCGGTCAGTTGTTCCGGACCCTCCCTTTGCTCGGATCCGGCGACGGCGGCCCTGCGCTGGCGCCCGGTCAGTCTCGACATGGCGCCGTCCAGCCATCGCCTGATTTTCGCGTCGTTCGACGGTTCGTTCATCACTTCCCTCGGCTCCGCGCCCTCTGCGTATTCACTGCTGGCTCATGCTGGACGCATGCCCGCCGGCCAAATAGCATGTCCGCCATATCCGGAGGTAACTGCGCCATGGCCAAAATTCATAAACTTGAGGATCTCGACCTGGCAAAGCCAGTGCAGGTCGTACTCAACGGCAAGAAACGTCTGCTCGACATCGACGATCCCAAACTGCCGGACTGGGTCGAAGACGAAGCCATGCGCTCCGGCGGATATCCTTATGACAAGAAGCTCGAGCGGAAGGAATACGAAGACGCACTCGAAAAGCTGCAGATCGAACTCGTCAAGGTCCAGTACTGGCTGCAAAAGACCGGCAAGCGCGTGATGGCCGTCTTCGAGGGCCGCGACGCAGCGGGCAAGGGCGGGACGATCTTCGTCGTCCGGCAATATATGAACCCGCGCGTTGCGCGCAATGTCGCGCTGCCGAAGCCGACCGATACCGAACGCGGCCAATGGTACTATCAGCGCTACGTCGCGCATTTCCCGACCGCCGGCGAGTTCGTGACCTTCGACCGATCCTGGTACAACCGCGGCGTGGTGGAACCGGTGATGGGATTTTGCACCGCGGCCGAGACCGAGAAATTCTTTGACGAG
Source organism: Mesorhizobium xinjiangense (assembly GCF_009749525.1). Classification (GTDB taxonomy): domain Bacteria; phylum Pseudomonadota; class Alphaproteobacteria; order Rhizobiales; family Rhizobiaceae; genus Mangrovimarina; species Mangrovimarina xinjiangensis. The sequence continues at coordinate 12,600 of NZ_WOAC01000015.1, forward strand.
ACTCCGGCATTCGAGAAGATGATCGTCGACGAGGGCATTCATTTCTACAAGTTCTGGCTCAATATCGGGCAGGAAATGCAGCTCAAGCGTTTTCACGACCGCCGGCACGAGCCGTTGAAAATCTGGAAATTTTCGCCGATCGACATCGACGGCATGGCGAAATGGGATGACTACACGCGAATGCGTGACACTATGTTGAAACGCACGCACACCGAGCATGCGCCCTGGATCGTACTGAAATCCAACGACAAGCGGCGGGCCCGGCTGGAGGCGATCCGCCAGATCCTCCTGCCGCTGCCCTATGACGGGCGCGACGACGACGTGATCGGCAAACCCGATCCGCAAATCGTCCTCAAGCCCGACGAGATCACGGATTAAGCGGCAGGGATTAGTCGGGGGGCCGGCCGCCGGGCCGCCGAGGGAGCGCGTGACGGAGAGCGGCGGTAGCGTCTGTGCGGGGTCTTTTCCCAGCGAAACGGGTCGCGGACGATCTGCCACAGGGCGCGCCAGGAGGCCAGCGACATCAAGAGCCAGTAGGGCGGCGTGAGGACGATCGCACGCCAGAACGAGGCGCGCTCGGCCCGATGCAGGCTGCGCCAGCCGAGAAAGAGGAAGGAAGCATAGCCAAGAACCACATTGGCGATATCCACCCCGAGAAGCGCAAGCTTGACGATGCTCAGTTCCGCGGTGCCGACCAGGCTGGCGCCGATCCAGGCGGCGGAGACAAGCAGGAAGGGATGGGACAGGGCGGAAAGGATCATACCGGCAAACAGGATCTGCACGATCAGGAAGGATCGCGGCCCGATATCCCGCATCAGGGCGGCAGGATCGCGCATGTGGACGAGCCAGGTCTGCATCCAGCCCTTGAACCAGCGCGAGCGTTGCCGGATCCAGACTCCGGCCGGCTCGGGCGCATCCTCGAGCGTCGGCGGTTCGATCGTCTCGCAGCGATAGCCCAAGCGGGCGAAACGGACACCGAGATCCGCATCCTCGGTCACGTTGTAGGGGTCCCATCCGCCGCATTCGATCAGCCGATCGCGACGAAAATGATTGGATGTCCCGCCGAGCGGCAGGACGAGGCTGCGTTCTGCCAGCCAGGGCAGAAGACCGCGAAACAAGGCGGCATATTCGAGCCGGAACATGAACGGCAGCGCGCCGTAGGCGTGGTTGGCGATCGCGAGCGGCGCCTGCAGGCAGGCGACTTCGTCCCCGGCCCCTTGGAACCGCCGCCAGGCTTTGACGAGTTGCAAGGGGTGCGGCCGGTCCTCCGCGTCGTACAGCGCCACATAGCGCCCCTTGACCAGCGGCAGTGCGTAAGCCAGCGCCTTCGGCTTGGTGCGCGGAAGCGAAGCCGGCACCTTGACCACCTCGACCCAGGGCCGCAACTGCATCCGCCCCAACGCGGCAAGCGTTCCGTGATCGTCTTCTTCGCAGACCAGCTTGATCTCGATCTTGCTGCGCGGCCAGACGAGCTTGCCGAGCGCCGCCATGAGATCGGGCAGCACGTCGGCCTCGTCATGCAGGGCGACCATCACGGAATAGACGGGCACGTCCTCGGCGCCGTCCATATCCGGCGCCGGGGCCCGGGGAGCAAAGGGCAGGCTTCTGGCGACCCTGAGCCTGAGGGTGACGCAGAAAAGGAAGGCGAGCGAACAGCAAAGGTGCAACAAAAGGACGGTGGAAATCGGAGCAAGCAGCAGGCCGACAGGAAGGGACACCACCAGAACGCCTATCAGGAATCCCTGCCACGAGTTGGTGACCGTGCGCGCCGACAGGTCGGGCCGCGCCGCGAACAGGCCTTCGCGCGCATTCCCGAGCAATTTATCCCGCGCGCGATCCAGGAGAGCCTGGCGCAGCCGTGTTGGCGTGATGATGCGCAGCCGGGTCGCGAACTCCGGAAATCTGCGCATGAAACCGCGCATCGTCGGCAGGTCGAGAGCTTTTGGGGCGATGAGCAACGGCATGCCGCCGGTTCGACTGTGCAGGAAGGCGAGATGGCCTGTTGCGGGACCGCGAAGTGCGGCAATGGTGTCTTCCGGCCGCAATATGATGTCGTGTGCACCGATATCATCGACGAATTCGAGTCCGAGATCGTCGGCCAGTGCGCGGTAGTGCGCGCGCTCCGATGTGAAGCCGCAGGCAAGCAACTCGGATTGGAACGACGTGTTGTTGACGCGGGCGCGGCGCGCCAGTTGGCGCGCAATTCTCAGCGGTATGCGCAGCCGATCAAGAATCCCTTCCCACGCCGCGACAAGGCGATCATCCTCGGCGTCCCCGCCGGACGGACGCCTTCGCCCATTGGCAGGCAAATGCAGGTCGTCGCGCACTGTGCCTTGTACCGTCCTGTCCGCCATTGCTCCGCTGCCCGGCCCTCAACGCCTGCCAAGCGAGCATGCGGTACCGAGAAACCGGCGCTGAACGCCGCGGCGGACCAGCAGCGATCGGTCGATGCCAAGCACGCGGCGTGCGTTGGCGAGCGCAGCGTCGTCGACGTCGATGTAGGCGACAATGCACCATTCCCCATTGACCTCGCGGGAAAGCCCCATTGGCCTGACCCGCCAGTTCAGCATCTTGTGTTGCGACAGGAAGTAGGTTTCCTGGATGCCGCCGACGGCGGACAACCCTTCGTCGAGGGCATATTCCATGACGGCGCAGCACAATTGGGTCAGCGTGCCCCGCCGCGTCATGCCGCGCTGCGCGGTGGCGACGAATGTGCGTGTCCACTCGGCCCAATCGGCACGCCGCGGAACGCCACGCGCCTCGCAGAAATGGGGGAACACTTCCGACACCAGATGCGGTTCGCTGGTTGGGATCAGCCGGCAGGAGGTGACGACCTGCCCCTCCTCGATGCCCAGAATATAAGTAGCCGAATCCGTATCGAACTGGTCCACCTCCCGCCCGTCCGGGCTCTCGGGCAGCCATCGCTTCTGCTTGACGAAATAGTCATGCCGGCGACGAAGAAATTCCTCGAACTCGGCCTCGTACAGATGCCGGTTGCCCGGCTGGACGACATGTCCTTCGATCATACCCAAGCGCCTCCCAAAATGGCGCGCAGAGGATACAAACACGACCCTGGATGTCAGCTATCCGATCGAATAGTTCCGGGCCTCAAGGCAGGATGGCCCGGCAGCGTATGGCCTCCACGACCGCCTGGACGGTGGTCGCCACGCCGAATTTTTCCCTGATGCGCCGGGAATGCCACTTGACCGTGACTTCGGCGATGCCGAGGATTTCCCCGATCTCCCACGCAGACTTGCCCTCGGCCAGCCAGAGCAGGATATCGCGCTCCCGGTCCGAGAGTTCGACGCGCTCTTTGCGCCCGTCCGAAAAGGTCAATGCTTCGACGGCCCCGCCCGCAAATGTAGCAATGGTGACGATTTGAGCCTTCTGCCGGGCCGAGAGCGTGCAGTCCTTCCACGGCGATGCAAAAGAGACCACCGATTGCCAATATCTGAAACTGACGAAGGGCACGGCAAAGCCGCTGACGATCCCGAATTCGGCGGCTTCGCCGCTGACCCGGATGGACTCCCGCGTGCCGGAATATAATTGCGGTATATCCTTCCAGTGAAAAGGCGCGTGGGACACCGCCGAATAGGCGCACACCGAGTCGACGCTGGCATAGTCGCGCTCCAGATATCGCCGATACCAGTCTTCAGGCCAGCCGTTGAGTTCGACAAGCTGATCGAGCTTCTGCCCCCGCACGGGCACGCCGGACAGAATGAGATGATAGAATCCGAGCTGGCTGACGACATGCAACAAATCGTCCAGCAGCGGCTTCACCTCTCGACGCGAAGCACACCGTTGAATGAAATCAAACATTTCGGAATCATGCATGACCGCCCGAGACCCCAATCTCGCCAGTCGTATTATAGCAAACTAATTTATCGGAGACAATTCATCGTTGCAATAAGGCTCAGGCAGCCCGCCTTGCGCGCAGCCGATCCCCCAACTGTGCCTGGACGCCGTATGATGGACCGGCCCGCCGCGGGCGGGCCGGTCCGAGCCGCATTCGCTTCGCTCAGGCGGCCATGCGCGATATCCTCCTCAACCGGCGGATCGTCGTTTCGTCCTGCAAGGCCTTGTGAAACAGCGATATCTCGCGGTCAATGCGCTGACACAGCTGCGCCGTATCGCCCTTGAGCAGACTGCGCGTCATGGCCAGCGCCTGGACCGGCTTCCGCGCCAGTTGCCTTGCCGCATTCCACGCCGCCTCGTCGGGGTTGTCGTCGAACAGATCCGACACCAGCCCGAGCGCATGTGCCGCTTCACCGTCGAGTTGCTCGCCCATGCAGAAGAACCGGAAGGCCTCCGCATAGCCAAGCTTCTCTGGCGCCAGAATGCTGGTGGCCGCGTCCGGAACGAGCCCGAAATCGACGAAGGGAACACGGAAGGTGCTCTGCCTGGCGGCGAAGACCAGGTCGCAGTGAAACAGCACCGTGCAGCCGACCCCGACGGCATCCCCGTCAACACAGCCGATGATCGGCTTCGGGAATGTTGCCAGAGCGCGGAACAGGTCGGTCACCGCTCCGATGAGCGGCAGATGCTTGGCGTCGTCGACGAACTCGGAAAGATCCCCGCCCAGGCAAAAGCAGCCCGACAGCCCCCGCAGAAGCACCACTCTGACGTCGTCGTCGTCGGCCGCTGCCTGCAGCGACGCGGCGAGGCGTCCGTAGGCCCTGTGATCAAGAATGGGGCGTCCGTCCACCCCCGACAGAGTCAAACCGAGAACATGTTGCCTCGGTACGTTGTCCATTACGATCTCCATAATCTTTCTCCCAGCTGGGCCGCCCCGGCTCCATGGCCTGCGACCCAAGAAAACGTTGAAAGTTCGTAATTCAGGAAGCCTGTCGACACGCCAGAAGGTCCCATCCGCCCTGCGTGATCACCGGCGCATGATGGTTGCGACGGTTGCGAACCACTTCCAGCGTCTGCTCGTTGAATGTCAGCAATGTCGCCACGACCTGCTGACGGCCATAGGTTCGCTGGTAGCCGAGCGGCCGAGCCAGGAAGCTGAGTTGCAGAGCCCGGAGCACCCACATCGGCTCGAACTCGATGATCACCTGGTCGACACCGCTTGAAAGGCCCCATTCGACGAAGCCGGCGATCAGCTCGCTGCCGACCGTGGACACGCCGCGCCGGCCATCGCGATAGGCCGGCGCCACGGCATAGCGCGTGAGCTCCCAGACGTTCTTTCCCCTGGGCGATTCACCTTCGCACAGATCACAAAGCACATCCGTCAGCAGATGCGGCCGCGTGGTGGGCAACATGCGCTGGTAGCCTGCCAGCCGTCCGTTGCGCATGCACAGATGGTGCACCGCCTCCTCGTGGTCGAACTGGTCGGTCTCGAAACCCTCCGAGGTTCGCAGATCCTCCCAGCCCATCTCGTCAACGAAGATGTCGTGGCGCAACCTGTGCACGGCATCCTTGAGTTCGGGAAGTTCGTTCAATTCTGTTGTGGAAAGTGCGTAGATCATCCTTCTCTCCTTTGGTTTTGGAGAGATGGTTGCGTAGCACGATGGGCGAAAATATTACGTGATCACGTAGTCACGATATGTAGCCAAGCCGAATCGCCTCGGCGACCGCATGAACGCGGTTGACAGCGCCGAGCTTGCGTTTGGCATTCAGCAAATGTTTCTCGGACGTATGTTCGGAGATGGCCAGTATTCGCGATATCTCCCACTCCGACTTGCCCTCCGCGGCCCATTTCAGACATTCGATCTCGCGCGGAGTGAGATCGGGCCGCTGATCGAAGATGGCCTCGCTGTGGTAGAGTTGCATGGCCCGGCCGATGGCATAGGTCGACACCAACGACACCATGCCCTGCCCTTCCGGTGAAATGTCCACATCCTCGCCGCCCAGCGACACCATCACCATGGTGCCCTCCAGCGTGATGAGCGGGAAGGCGAAGCCGTCCTTCAAGTGAAACTGGCCGGCATCGCCCAGAACCTCACGACCGCCCGGGCCGATCTGCAGCTTCTGCGCCGCGTCGCGCCATTGCACCAGGGTCGGGGACTGACGCATGTAAAGGACCACCGGATCGCGGTCGACGTAGTTCTTCTCGACATAGCGCTCCAGCCATTGCGAGGGCCAATCGCACAGCAGAACATGGCTTTTTTGCCGGGTGCGCGGGGTTCCGGCGCGTGGAACCGTGCCAGCCATCAGGGCAGTCAGGCCGAAATTGCCCGTCACGCCAACGAGCAATTTGCACACGGCCTGCGGAGAATCGGCATGGTCAAGATTGTCGATAAACTGCAATGTTTCGTCGAACTGACGCATTCCACACCCCTTTCGGCCAAGATAGCCGAAGGGATCATTATAGCAACCGTGTGTCGCCCTACTCCATTAACTGCTGGTTGTATGTGTAATTGGCCGTTCGCACGGCGCAGCGAGCACCGCCGATTGACCTGCGGGATCACTTGCTCAACAAATAGCGGCACGGCTATGACGAGGCGGCTGCAACAATGGGTAGAAGCTCCAGAACGATTCGCCTTTCGGCGGTGTTCCTTCTCGCCTTCCTGGCCGGACGGGCCTCGGCCGAGGAACCGGCGATCCCCAATCTGTGGGATGCGCATGAACGCCTCGCCCAGCCCGATCTTTCCGGCCGAACCCGCCTGCGTTTCCTGACGACGATCGATTTCCCGCCTTTCAACTACCTGACCACGGAAGGTCGGCTGGCAGGATTCAACGTCGATCTCGCCCGTGCCATCTGCATGGAGCTTGACCTGTCCGGGACCTGCCAGATCCAGGCCTTGCCGTGGGACGAGATCGAGCAGGCGCTCTCGGAGGGACAGGGCGATGCCGTGATCGCGGGCGTCGCGATGACGCCGCAATCGCGTTCGAAATATGCCTTCTCCCGACCCTACCTGATTTTCCCCGGCCGTTTCGTCACCGCCGACGGGCTGCCTGGAGCCGGGCCGCTCTACGCACGATTGCGGGGAAAACGCATCGGGGTCATGGCCGGCTCGGCGCATGAGCGTGCCTTGCGCGAACTTTTCGGCAGCCTGCGTGTCGTCACCTACAGCAAGCGCCAATGGATGTTCGAAGACCTTCGCGACGGCAACACGGATGCCGTGTTCGGTGACGGCATGCAGCTTTCCTTCTGGCTCGCCGGCTCGGCATCGCAGGGATGCTGCCGTTTCGCCGGCGGACCCTATCTGTTGCCCGACTATTTCGGTCCGGGCATGGCGATCGCGGTTCGGCCCGACGACATCGAACTGACGGCCGCGTTCAATCACGCGCTGCGTGAAATCGACGAGGACGGCACCTTCGCCGAACTCTATCTGCGCTATTTCCCGCTCAGCTTCTTTTGAGGCGCCACGCCGGGGCGCAAGGGGCGAAACGGCAGCATCAGAATCCAACTCAACCGGGACGGGTCGCCGCCGCGATATTCCTTCAGGCCGATCTCCATGCCTTCATGCCCGAGCTGCGGCTGGGCGTTGTAGGTGCGAAAGATGCGATCCCAGAAGGGAAAGTTGAAGCCGTAGTTGGAATCCGTCTCCCGACGAATAGTCGAATGGTGAACCCGGTGCATGTCGGGCGTCACGAGGACCAGGCGCAACAAACGGTCGAACCCGAGCGGAAGCCTGACATTGGAATGGTTGAACATCGAGGTCGCGTTGAGCACGATCTCGAAGACGAGGACGGCCAGGAACGGCGCGCCTAGCGCGATGACGACGGCAGCCTTCCAGACCATCGACAACACGATCTCGAATGGATGAAACCTGAGGCCGGTCGTGACGTCGAAACCGATATCGGCGTGGTGCATGCGGTGGATGCGCCACAACAGCGGGATCTTGTGGCTGGCGACATGCTCCAGCCAGACGGCGAAATCGAGCAGGACGAAGGATATGATGCCCGCGACCAGGGGCGCCACGCCGAGCGCCGGAAACAGGCCCCAGCCGCGCCCTTCGGCCCAAAGTGCCGCCCCCACCGCGGCGGCCGGAAAGACGATGCGCACGACAAGCGACGACAAAAGCACGACGGAGAGATTGGCCGCCCACCGCCTGGCCTTCAATGCACCGTGCATTTCGTCGCGTTCGAGCCGTGGCGACCACAGCTCGAAGGCGGCCATCGCGGCAAAGACGGCCAGAAACGCCAGAAGTCTTATGACCGGTTCGGACATATGGGTTCACGCTCATATTCCGCCTGGGCGCTCAGCGCCACAAGCGGCCAATGGAGCGATCATACCATTGTGCGGTGCCGTATGATCGCCGCCCGTTCGATCGCCGCGGCCGTCAGCGTATCGACGCCCAGATGTCCGCGCAGAAGCTGCAGGATACGTTGCTCCTCCGGCCTGACGCTCAGATCCGCAGCCGCAATCTCCACGGCTATGGCATAGGCCGTGTCGCGCAGCCTGGGGGGAATGAGGTCGACGATTGATGACAGCAGATCGCCCAGCGCACCGTCTTGCTGCATCAATTGCTGGCTCTTCTTGGCAACATCGAGCAGAGAATCCGGGTCGAAGCCGGAAAACACCGGCATGGTGCGCACCACATCGCCCATCTTGGCCAATTCGCGGTCCGTCATGTCGCTGTCGGAAGCAGACACGGTCACCATGAGGTGGATCATCGCCTCCTGGGTCTTGGCAGCCTGCGGGTCACTCGTCATTCGCACACCTGTCCAGTGAATCGCTGCAGGGTAAGAAGCGCCGTGCCTGCCTGCAAGGAAAAATGCTGCTGCCGATTGACGCTTGCGGCGCCGCGCCCTAGAGCAGGGCAACATCTGGAAGAACGCACATGACGAGCGCACCCGACACGATCGACCTCGATCCCGAAATTCTCGCTGCGGCGAGCGAGAGCAAGGCCTGGCCGTTTGAGGAAGCGCGCAAGATCGTCGCGCGCTACAAGGGAGGCGATTTTCCCGAGACGGTGCTTTTCGAAACCGGCTACGGCCCCTCCGGCCTGCCGCATATCGGCACCTTCGGCGAAGTGGCCCGCACCACCATGGTGCGCCATGCATTCCGCATCCTCACCGAAGACAAGGTGAAGACGCGGCTCCTTTGCTTCTCCGACGACATGGACGGAATGCGCAAGATTCCCGACAACGTCCCGGATCCGGAGGCACTGAAGCCCTATCTGCACATGCCGCTGACCGCCGTTCCCAACCCGTTCGGCGGCGACTACAAGAGCTTCGGCGATCACAACAATGCCATGCTGCGCCGCTTCCTCGACACGTTCGGCTTCGAGTATGAGTTCGCCAGTGCCACGGAATACTACAAGTCCGGCCGCTTCGACGAAGCGCTGCTCAATGCGGCGGCGCACTATGACGCGATCATGGCGGCGATGCTGCCGACGCTGGGCGAGGAGCGCCAGGCGACCTACAGCCCCTTCCTGCCCATTTCGCCCAAGACCGGCCGCGTCCTTTACGTGCCGATGAAGCATGTGGACGCAAAGAACGGCACCATCACCTACGAAGACGAGGACGGGACCGAGACGACGCTGCCGATCACGGGCGGCCGGGTCAAGATGCAGTGGAAGCCCGATTTCGGCATGCGCTGGGCCGCGCTCGGGGTGGACTTCGAGATGTTCGGCAAGGACCACGGTCCCAATGCCCCGCTCTATGACCGCATCTGCGCGATCCTCGGCGGGCGGGCGCCGGAACACTTCATCTACGAGCTGTTCCTGGATGAGAACGGACAGAAGATCTCCAAGTCTAAGGGCAACGGGCTGACCATCGACGAATGGCTGACCTATGCGCCGACGGAGAGCCTGGCGCTCTACATGTTCCAGAAGCCGAGGACGGCGAAGAAGCTCTATTTCGACGTTATCCCGCGCGCCGTGGACGAGTACTACCAGTTCCTCTCGGCCTATCCGCGGCAGGACTGGAAGAACCGCCTCGGCAATCCGGTCTGGCACATCCACAACGGCGCGCCGCCGGCCATCGATCTTCCGGTGCCGTTCGCGCTGTTGCTCAATCTGGTCAGCGCCTCCAACGCGCACGACAAGACCGTGTTGTGGGGCTTCATCTCGCGCTATGCGCCCGACGTCACGCCCGAGACCCATCCCGAACTCGACCGGCTGGTCGAATTCGCGATCCGCTATTTCAACGATTTCGTGAAACCTTCCAAGCAGTTTCGCGAACCGGACGATGTTGAAGCGCAAGCGCTTGGCGCGATATCGCAGAAGCTCGGCGAACTGCCCTTCGACGCGAATGGCGAAACGATCCAGAATGCGCTGCTCGACGTGGCACGTGGTATCGAGCGCTACCAGGATCACACCAAGAAGAGCCCCACCGGCGGACCCGGCGTCTCGGTCGCATTCTTCCAGATGATCTACCAGGTGCTGCTTGGCCAGGAACGCGGCCCGCGCTTCGGCTCCTTCATCGCGCTCTACGGCATCGACGAGACCCGCGCTCTGATCGGCAAGACGCTCGGTTCGGGGGCCGCCGCCTGACGGCGCTGCGCGGCCGGCGGTTTGACTCTAATATAGCCCGTTGCCGAGCGGGGCCGATGGAGAAGGCCGTGTTGCCGGCTGGCCGGTCTCAAGCACCGTCGGTCGGGGTTGGCCAAATTCCGGCAATGGCTTCGGGCCGGCGCCGAAAACGCCACGGCCGGCGTGCCTTGCGGCATCTTCCAGCTCTGCATAGGGGCCACCCGCGGTCGCGCGGGCCCAGCCGTTTTCGACCAGCCACGCGCCGAGATCGGTCGCACCCAGGCTGCATGAGGCGGTGAGGGCCTCGCCGCGCTCGCCCTCGGGCAGGTCGCAATCGAGCGCACGGCCACGCAGCAGCGAGCGCAATGCGGTGCGCGCCGCCATGCCGCAGGGCCATTGCCCGCCCTCGGCGCGCGAACATTGCGCCTCCGGCTCGACCGGCTCGATGCCGGCGATCGTGATCGTCACCTCGTCCGTCTCGATGCGTCCGGCGGCGACAGCAACGGGCTGAAATACGTCCGGCCCTTCAGGACGCACCGAGCGCTTCGGCGGGCCGGCACGACCGATCCGGCTCAGCGCTCCGCGCGGCTCCAGGCGTTGAAGCATATTCGGATCGATGTCGGGCGAGGCAATAATGTCGGGCGCAACGGAGCGTATGGTGTTGAGCACATCGTCTGGCTTTTCTGTCGGCTTGCCCTCAGTTGCCGGCTGCGGCTTATCTGCACTTGAAGGCCGCGCCTTGCGTTCCGTCTGGGGCGGCGACGCAGCCGGTTGCGGCCTTCGTTGCTCTTGCACGGCAGCAGACGGACGAGCGGCGACCACATCTTCCGGTGCTGATTGCGCGCCAGCTCGTTCGCTCACGCCGCCGTCAATCCTGGCCGCACCCGAATAGATCGCAACACCGGCGACGCCGAGGCAGGTGGCGGCGAGTATGGTCATCAACCAGCGCATAACGGGCCTATTGGCTCGCCCAGACGATGCGGGCGATCCACTCGACGTCGACAACCGGAATGGTGCGGTCGGGATGATCCGGATTGAGCGAGACGAGTTCGAGCGATTTCGTGCTCCGGCGCATCAGCACCTTGGCCATCACCTCGCCGTTCGATGTCTTGACAACGACCCGGTCGCCGCGCCGCACCGTCGCGCCGGGCTCGACGATCAGCACGTCGCCGTCGCGATAAAGCGGCAGCATGGAATCGCCCTGCACGCCCAGGGCGTAGGCACCGTTGTCGACGCTTGCCGGCAGTTCGACCAGATCCCAGCCCTGGCCGGCCGGAAAGCCGGCGTCGTCGAAAAAACCGCCGGCGCCGGCCTGCGCAAAGCCGATCAGCGGGACCGTCGACGATTGCCTCGGCAGCGCACCGCCAGGCAGCACGGACTTCGCCTCGACCAGGCCGACGAACTCGTCAAGCGTCACGCCCGTCGCCTCGATGATCTTGGCCAGGGATTCGGTCGATGGCCAGCGCGGCCGGCCGTCGGCCGAGCGGCGCTTGGACTTGTTGAAGGCGGTCGAATCCAGCCCGGCCCGCTTGGCGAGCCCGGACGGTGACATGGAATAGCGTTCGGCCAGCGCGTCGATCGCGGCCCAAACACGCTCATGCGAGAGCATGGCGGGCTCCCGTGCTTGGAGGCGGACAGGAAAAAATGCCTTTTGCAGTTACTTATGCCAGCAGGCCGCTCTTGTCCAGATCGGTGCGGGCTATGGTGCCCGGAACGGCGCGCGGTCCGTCGTCAGCGCATGTTCGAGAAAGGCGATGCGGTCCTGGCCCCAGAAGGGCTCGCCGTCGAGCACGTAGACGGGCACGCCAAGTGCATCGGCTTCGAGCGCATCTTGCGTATTGCGCGCCCGGATCGCGGCGACCTTGTCGCCGGCCGCCTCGGCAAGGACGGCCTCGGCATCGTGTCCCTCGGCCTTCAGGCAGGCGGCGATCGTATCCGCGTCTGCGATGTTTTCTTCATTCGCCCAAACGCCGGAAAACACCCTTGCCATGAAGCCGCTCGGATCGGCGCCGCGTTCGATCAGCGCGATCGTGACATGGTCGGCCAGTGCCGGATCGACGGGGAAAAATTTCGGATGAATGTTGATCGGCATGCCGCGCATGTCGGCGACACGCTGCAATTCGATCAGCCGGTAACGCTGTCGCGCCGGCGCGCGCTTGGGAAGCGGCAGGGCGCCGGCATTTTCGAACACGGCGGCCAGGTTGACCGGCTTGAAACTGACCTTCGCGCCATGGGCCGCCGCAACATCCATCAGCGCCTCGTGGCCCAGATAGACGAATGGCGATGCGGAGGTGAAATAGTAGTCGATGACGGCTCGGGACATGCGCGAATCCTCTTCAATTGCAGCGCAAGCTTAGTGCACGTCACGGGGGTGACAAGGCGTCAGGAGATCACTTTCGCGATAGCGCGCAAGCCGGCATGCGATGCCATGAAGGAGGCCTCCGCCGCGTTCGGCTCGCGCGGCCTCGCCGCACTTCCCAAAGCCTCCACCACCTCGTCGATCGGCACATAGCGGCGCCCCTTGAAATCGTAGACGCCGGCGGTCGTCATGATCAGCGCCGCGGTGCGGCCGTCGCCGAGGACGAAGCGATGGCGGCCGATCACCTGCGTGCCCTCCCAGGTCTCCACGGTCGAGACGACGTCGAATTTCCGCCACAGCCTGATTTCACGCACATAGACCGTCTGCAGCCCGCCCATCATCGGCCCCCAGCCTTGCTTGCGCGCGAGATCGATCAGGCCGGCGCGCATGAAGATGTCGATGCGGCCGACATCGGCCAGCATCATGTAGCGCGCATTGTTCAGATGCATGTTGGAATCAATGTCGGTCGGCAGGCAGCGGAAGGTCAGCCTGCTTTCCTCGCCCATATGATAGGCGCCGCGGCGCTTCGCCGTCAGCGCGGCCCTGGCAAGACGTGCCCAGACATACATGAGATGCTCCGATATCTCCCTCCCCCTTGAGGGGAGGGTGGACAATCGCCACAGGCGATTGGACGGCTGGGGTCATTTCGGCCGAGCACGGCATCAACCAACCCCTCCCGCCTCGCTTCACTCGGCACCCTCCCCTCAAAGGGGGAGGGAGAAGCCGCGTCAGGCCGCTTCCTTCGCCTTTCCGGCATAGGGATCGAAGCGGTCATAGAAGGTCTCGCCCTTCGCCGCCATGTCGGCAAGCAGCTTCGGCGCCTTGAACTGCGCGCCGTACTTCTTCTGCAAGTGCTTGGCCAGCTTGACGAAACGCTCCACGCCGATGCCGTCGATATAGGACAGCGCCCCGCCGGTATAGGGCGCGAAGCCGAAGGCGAGGATCGAGCCGACATCGGCCTCGCGCGGGTCGGTGACGATCTTTTCCTCCATCACGCGGGCGGCCTCGAGCGCGATGGTGACGAGGAAGCGCTGCTTCAGTTCCTCGACATCGACATCCTCGGGCTCTTTCTGCCGATAGAGATCCTTCAGCCCCGGCCACAGATGCTTCTTGGCCGGCTTGGCCGGATAGTCATAAAAGCCCTTGCCGTTCTTGCGGCCGTGCCGGCCGTGCCTGTCGACCATGGTGTTGATCAGTTCGAACTGATCCTTGTCGACGGCCTTTTCGCCAAGATCGCGGATCGTCTGCTTCATGATCTTCTGGGCCAGGTCGATCGCCGTTTCATCGGTGAGCGCCAGCGGGCCGACCGGCATGCCGGCCATTTTGGCCGCGTTCTCGATCATCGGCGCGGGCACGCCCTCGATCAGCATCTGATAGGCCTCGGACATGTAACGCAGCACGCAGCGATTGACGTAGAAGCCGCGCGTGTCGTTGACGACGATCGGCGTCTTCTTGATGGCGCGCACATAGTCGATCGCGACCGCCAGCGCCTCATCGCCCGTCTTTTTGCCGAGGATGATCTCGACCAGCATCATGCGGTCGACGGGCGAGAAGAAGTGGATGCCGACGAAATTCTTCGGCCGCTTGGAGTTCTTCGCCAGGCCGGTGATCGGGATGGTCGAGGTGTTGGAGGCGAAGATCGCCGATGGCTTCAAGACCGCCTCGGATTTCTCCGTCGCACTCTTCTTGATCTCCGAATCCTCGAACACCGCCTCGATGACGAGATCGCAGCCGTCGAGCGCGGCGTAGTCGTCGGTCGGCGTAATCAGCGACAGGAGCTTTTCCTTGTCCTCGGCGCTCGCCCGGCCCTTCTTGATCAGCCCGTCCATCAGACCGGCGGAGTGCTCCTTGCCCTTTTCGGCCGACGGCACGTCGCGGTCGATCAGCACGACCGGGATGCCGGCCTTCGCCGTGACATAGGCGATGCCCGCGCCCATGAAGCCGGCGCCGAGCACGCCGATCTTCTTGAACTTCGTCTGCGGCACGCCTTCGGGGCGGCGGGCACCCTTGTTGAGTTCCTGCAGCGAGACGAAGAGCGAGCGGATCATCATCTTCGCTTCGGTCGTCTGCAGGATCTCGGTGAAATAGCGCTGCTCGACCGTCAGCGCCGTGTCGAAGGGCACCAGCAGGCCCTCATAGACGCATTTGAGGATCGCGCTTGCCGCCGGATAGTTGCCGTAGGTCTCGCGGCGCAGGATGGCGATTGCCGGCGGCCAGAGATTGGCGCCGGCGGCCGAATAGACTGGACCGCCGGGCAGCTTGAAGCCCTTCTCGTCCCACGGCTGCACGGGCTTGAGCCCGTCCTTGATCATCTTCTTCGCGGTCTCGATCAGCTTCTTCGGCTTGACGATCTCGTGGATCAGTCCCATCGACTTCGCCTTCTTGGGCGACAGGGTCTGCCCGGTCGTCAGCATCTGCAGGGCTTCCTGCGTGTTGGCGAGCCGGGGAACGCGCTGCGTGCCGCCGGCGCCGGGGAAGATGCCGACCTTAACCTCCGGCAGCGCCATCCTGACCTTGTCGGAATCGGCGGCCACGCGGCCATGGCAGGCGAGCGACAATTCGAACGCGCCGCCCATGCAGGTGCCGTTGATCGCCGAGACCCAGGGCTTGCCGCAGGTCTCGATCTTGCGCCACAGCCCGCTCATGCGGCCGGCGCCGTCGAACAGCATCTTGATCGCGGCGTCCTTGTCCTTCGCCTTTTCCTCTTCGAAGCGGCCGAGCATGCGCTTGAGCATTGTCAGGTCCGCGCCGCCGGAAAAGCTCTCCTTGCCGGAGGTGACGACGACGCCCTTGACCGCCTCGTCGGCGCTCGTCGCGTCGACTATTCTTTCCAGCTCGTCCATCGCCTCCTCGGTGAAGACGTTCATGGAGCGGTCGGGCATGTCCCATGTGACGAGCGCGATGCCGTCGGCATCGGTCTCGACGGTGAAATTCTTGTAGTCGGTCATTGGAGAGTTTCTCCTTGGCGGTGCCGTTCCCTCCCCTTGAGGGAGGATGACCCGCGAAGCGGGTCGGGTGGGGTAATCTCAATTGATACGACATGATAGGATCAGCGCACTGCCGCGACGACCCCACCCCGGCGCTGACGCGCCGACCCTCCCCTCAAGGGGGAGGGTAAGGGGCGCTACACCCGCTCGATAATCGTCGCCGTGCCCATGCCGGCGCCGATGCACAAGGTCACCAGCGCGGTGTTGAGATCGCGGCGTTCCAATTCGTCGAGCACCGTACCGAAGATCATCGCGCCGGTTGCGCCGAGCGGATGGCCCATAGCGATCGCGCCGCCGTTGACGTTGATGTTGTCATGATCGATATCGAAGGCCTGCATGTAGCGCAGCACGACGGAGGCGAAGGCCTCGTTGAGCTCGAAGAGGTCGATGTCGGAGAGCTTCATCTTCGCCTTCTTCAGAAGCTTCTCGGTGACGTCGACCGGGCCGGTCAGCATGATCGCCGGTTCCGAACCGATATTGGTGAAGGCCTTGATGCGCGCGCGCGGCTTCAGCCCCATCGCCTTGCCGGCCTTCTTCGAGCCGAGCAGGACAGCGGCCGCGCCGTCGACGATGCCGGACGAATTGCCGGCATGGTGGACGTGATTGACGCCCTCGATCTCGGGATAGCGCTGGACGGCAACGGCGTCGAAGCCGCCCATCTCGCCGGGCATGACGAAGGAAGGGTTGAGCGAGGCCAGGGACTGCATGTCGGTCGAGGGCCGCATATGCTCGTCACGGTCGAGGATGGTCAGGCCGTTCTGGTCCTTGATCGCAATGACGGACTCCTTGAACCGCCCCTTTTCCCAAGCCTTGGCCGCGCGCTTCTGGCTTTCCACCGCATAGGCGTCGACATCGTCGCGGGAAAAGCCGTATTTCGTCGCGATCAGATCCGCCGAAACGCCCTGCGGCATGAAATAGGCCGGCAGACCGACTGAGGGGTCCATGAACCAGGCGCCGCCCGACATGCCCATGCCGACACGCGACATCGATTCCACGCCGCCGGCGATCACGATCTCGTCGGAGCCGCCGGCGATCTTGGCTGCACCCAGATTGATGGCATCGAGGCCGGACGCGCAGAAGCGCGAGATCTGCATGCCCGGCGCCTCGGTGGCGTAACCCGCCTCGAAGGCGGCGGCGCGTGGAATGACCGAGCCCGCCTCGCCGACCGGATCGACGCAGCCGAAGATGATGTCGTCGACCTTCGCCGTGTCGAGCCCGTTGCGATCGCGCACCGCCTCCAGCGTTCTTGCAGCCAGACGCACAGCTGGCACCTCGTGCAGCGAGCCGTCCTTCTTTCCGCTCCCGCGCGGCGTGCGCACGGCGTCATAGACATAAGCATCAGCCATTGGATGTCTCCTTGTTGACGCGGCGCCGGGAGGCGGCCGCGAAATATCGAGTTTCCACCTATTGACCGGAGGGCATCAGCGCCTCGGGCGCCGCCCATCCGTCGAGATTGCGAATGCGATCCAGCCATGCGGCGATGGCCGGGTACTCGTTCCAGTCGGCGCCGATCTGATCGGGCCAGAAGAGATAGCCGCACATCGAGATATCGGCGATGGTCGGCCGCGCGGCGGCAACCCACTCCCGTCCTTCAAGATGGGTATCGAGCACCTTCCATGCATCCTTTGCGCGGGCATAGATGAACTCGGCCGTCGGGTCGCCCGCCTTGCCGCGAAAATGGCGCATGAAGCGCTCGGTCGCCGTGTAGCTGGTGAGCTTATGGTTGTCGTAGAGGACCCAGCGCAGGATCTCGTATTCTTCGGCCTCGCTCTCATGGCCGAAACGACCGAGGCGGCGCGACAGATAGGTCAGGATCGCGCCCGACTGGCTGAGCGTGAAATCGCCGTCGGCACGATGGTGCACGAGGATCGGCGCCTCGCCCATGACGTTGACGGCGCGGTATTCCTCGCTGCGCGTCTCGCCCTTGAAGAATTCCACGCCGCGTGGCTCCCAGTCGGCGCCGCACAGTTCGAGCATGAGCGCGACCTTGTAGGCGTTGCCGCTCTCGGCGAAACAGTAGAGGGTGAATTCGGCCATCGTCTAAAGGCTCCTCGCGATCAGCAGTTTCATGATTTCGTTGGTACCCCCATAGATGCGCTGGACGCGGGCGTCGCGATACATGCGGGCGATCGGATATTCGTTCATATAGCCATAGCCGCCGTGAAGCTGCAGGCACTCGTCGACGATCTTGCCCTGCAGGTCGCTCAGCCAGTATTTCGCCATCGAGGCGGTCACCGGGTCGAGCCCGCCGTCGATGTGGCGCGCTACGCAATCATTGTAGAACACGCGGCCGATGGTCGCCTCCGTCTTCAGTTCGGCGAGCTTGAACTGCGTGTTCTGGAAATCGATGACCGCCTTGCCGAAGGCCTTGCGATCCTTGACGTAGTCGATGGTCAGCGCCAGCGCACGCTCGACCATGGAGATGGCTGTCGTGCCGATCTGCAGGCGCTCCTGGGGCAGTTGCTGCATCAGCTGGACAAAGCCCTGCCCTTCCTCGGCCCCGAGCAGATTGGCCGTCGGCACGCGCATGTCGTTGAAGAAGAGCTCGGAAGTGTCGTTCGACTTCAGCCCGATCTTGTCGAGGTTGCGGCCGCGCTCGAAACCGTCGACCTCGTCGGTTTCCACGACGATGAGCGAGGTGCCCTTGGCGCCCTTTTCGGGATCGGTCTTGGCGACGACGATGATCAGATTGGCAAGCTGGCCGTTGATGATGAAGGTCTTGGAGCCGTTGATGCGGTACTGGTTGCCGTCCTTTTCGGCGCGCGTCTTGATGCCCTGCAGGTCGGAGCCGGCGCCCGGCTCGGTCATGGCGATGGCGCCAATCAGCTCGCCACTCGCCATTTTCGGCAGCCACTTCTTCTTCTGCTCCTCGGAGCCGTAATGGAGGATGTAGGGCGCGACGATGGAGTTGTGCAACGCGATGCCGAAGCCGTCGACGCCGACATGACTGACCGCCTCGATGATCGCGCTCTCATGCGCGAACGTGCCGCCCGAACCGCCATATTCCTCCGGAATGGAAGCGCAAAGAAGACCGTTCTGGCCGGCCTTCAGCCAGCTTTCCCGGTCGAAGATCTCGGCCTTTTCGAATGCCTCGTAGCGCGGCGCGATCTCGGCTTCGAGAAAGCGCGTCGCCATGTCGTAAAGCATGGCAACGTCCTCACCCGCCCAGGCGGGCTTGGGCAGGCCGAGGATGGAAGCGGGGTCGGTCATGAGTTGACTCCAGGCAATCGCGACGTGTCGCGGTTCGTCACCCCCCCTCTGGCCTGCCGGCCATCTCCCCCTCAAGGGGGGAGATTGGCTGTCGCGTCCGCATTCGCCAATCATGCACGTTCCAGGACTGGCGATACCGTTGGCGCTGCTGATCTCCCCCCTTGAGGGGGAGATGGCCGGCAGGCCAGAGGGGGGTGCGAAGGAACGACACCATCTCAGAACGATCTATCCCACGCCGACAACAAGTTCAACTTTGAACTGTTTGATTCGACTCAAAACGCCTCCGCATCGAGTGCCATCATCGAGTCCGCCCCGGACGAGATACGCGCCAGATGCGCCGCCGTCTCCGGCATGACCCGCTCCATGAAATAGCGCGCCGTGACGAGCTTGTTTTCATGGAAGGCAGCGTCGTCCCCGGCCCCGTCGGCGAGCCTGGCCTGAGAGGCCTTGGCCATCCGGCCCCACATATAGCCGAGCGCCACGAGGCCAAAGAGATGCATGTAGTCGTTCGAGGCCGCGCCGGCATTGTCGGGCTTTTCCATCGCGTTCTGCATCAGCCACATGGTCGCTGCCTGCAGGTCGTTGAGACCCTTCTTCAGCGCCTTGGTGAACGGCGCCATTGTCTCATCCGCGCGGTTGTCCTCGCAGAAATCGCCCACTTCCTTGAAGAAGGCCTGCACGGCGCGCCCGCCATTCATGGCCAGCTTGCGGCCCACGAGGTCGAGCGCCTGGATGCCGTTGGCGCCTTCATAGATCTGGGTGATGCGGGCGTCGCGCACGAACTGGCTCATGCCGTGCTCTTCGATATAGCCGTGGCCGCCGAAGACCTGCTGCGCCATCACCGCATGCTCGAAGCCCTTGTCGGTGAGAACACCCTTGATGACCGGCGTCATCAGCCCGAGATGATCGTCGGCCGCCTGGCGCTGCTTCTCGTCTTCGGAACGGTGCGCCACGTCGGATTTCAGCGCCGTCCACAGGATGAGCGCGCGGCCGGCCTCGTTGAACGCCCTCATGGTCATCAGGCTGCGGCGGATGTCGGGATGGACGATGATCGGATCGGCCTTCTTGTCGGGCGCCTTCGGCCCCGACAGCGCACGACCCTGCAGGCGTTCCCTGGCATAGCCGGCGGCGTTCTGGTAGGCGGTCTCGGCAATCGACAGCCCCTGCATACCGACGCCGAGGCGCGCCTCGTTCATCATCACGAACATCGCCTTCAGCCCGCCATTCTCCTCACCGATCAGAAAGCCCTTCGCCTCGTCATAATTCATGACGCAGGTCGCGTTGCCGTGGATGCCCATCTTCTCCTCGATCGAGCCGCAGGAGACGCCGTTGGGCGCACCGACATTGCCGTCGGTGTCGACCTCGTATTTGGGAACGATGAACAAGGAGATTCCCTTCGTGCCCTCCGGCGCGCCCTCGATGCGCGCCAGCACGAGATGGATGATGTTGACCGACATGTCGTGCTCGCCGGCCGAGATGAAGATCTTCTGGCCGGAGATCTTGTAGGCGCCGTCGCCGCTCGGAACCGCCTTGGTGCGCAGCAGGCCGAGATCGGTGCCGCAATGCGGCTCGGTCAGGTTCATCGTGCCGGTCCACACGCCCTCGATCAGCTTCGGCACGAAGGACTGTTTCTGCTCGTCCGAGCCATGGGCGAGGATCGCGGCAATCGCGCCCTGGGTGAGGCCGGGATACATCATCAGCGCCATATTGGCGGAGGACAGATATTCGCCAATGGCCGAGTGGACCGCATAGGGCAGGCCCTGGCCGCCATACTCGGCCGGAGCGGAAAGCCCCATCCAGCCGCCCTCGCAATACTGGTCGTATGCGTTCTTGAAGCCCTTTGGCGTCGTCACCGAGCCGTCGTCATGGCGCACGCAGCCTTCCCGGTCGCCGGAATGGTTGAGCGGCTGCATGACGTTTTCCGCCAGCTTCGCGCCCTCCTCCAGAATGGCTTCCAGCACGTCCGGCGTTGCGTCGGCAAAGCCGGCGAGATTGGAATAGCGCTCATATCCGAGCACATCCTTGAGCACGAAGAGCGTATCGCGAACAGGCGCCTTGTAGATCGGCATCACACATCCTCCAGCAAGACCCCCGCGATGCCACAGGAATACCCAGGAGGCGGAGGCTATCATCGAAGTCGCCACTAGCAAACTTTGACGTTTGCGTAAACGTCAATTTTACGCTGCGACAGGAGAATACGTCCGCGGTCATAGGTTCATGGCAAAGAGCCAGCCTAGGCTGTTGGCCATCGCGCGCTCGTTCGAGATCAACCCTTGGCGACTTCGCCTTGCCTTTCGCGGCGCTCGGAGCGACCGAGAATCAGGAGCTCGAATGTAACGCAGACCGGATTGGCGCCATGGGTCAGCCACCCGCTGGAGATTTCGCCGTCCATGCCGACCATGGCGATCTCGAACGCCGCACGCGGACCCTGCGACGTGGCCTCGAGGCGACCTTCGCGAATCAGCACCTCGGTCGCGTAGGAGGCGACGCTGCGCCCATTGGCATAGTCCGCGCCGATCAGGCTGCCGATGCCGACGATGTCGGCGGCTGCGAACCCATGTTCCCGGCAAATCGCCTCGACGGCCAAGCTTATGTCCTCATTTGGCCGCACGGTCGCAAGAACGGCATTGAGCGGGCCGGCATTGTTCGCCGACTCAACGGCCCGCGGCGCGAACAGGCGAAAATTCGTTTCCGCATCGTCCGTCACATCCAGGACGGCGCCCCTCAGGCCGAAGGCCTGCACATGCGTCGGCTCTTCCAGTTCGGCTTCGAACGGCAACAGATGCCCCATTAAGATTCCAGCACCCGGCACGTCCCACAGGCCGTGGCAATGAAGGAAAGGCTCACCGTCGCGCCGGCCGAGATGCAGGCCGGCCCGCTTGATGACACCGCCCGCCGCCGGTGCGCGCGTGTCGCTGTACCAGGCCGCATGGTCGCGATCCGGGCTTGCCGCCGGGATGACATAGTTCATCTGCCGCATGGCCACGTCTTCAAGCAGCGCATAGCCGCCGATGTAGCCATGTGCAGCGAACGCTTCGGCCACTGCGGTGTTGAACGGCTTGCCGCCTTCCACCGTCAAGATCAGCGCTTCGGCCCGACAGGCGGCGGCGGAATAGCGGGCCACGGCCACGGGACCCGGATGCCGTATGCTGCGCCCGCTCATTGCGACAACCCCGCATTGACGAACCCGCCGTCGACGGCCAGCACCTGCCCGTTCACATAACTCGCATCGTCCGACATCAGAAAGGCGATCGCACCGGCAACCTCCGCCGTCGAACCATAGCGCCGCAACGGGACACGCTTGTGCCACTGCTCGCGCACGTCCTCGGTGTGCACCTTTCGCGCCAGAGGCGTGTCTATCGGCCCCGGCGCCACCGCATTGACGCGAATGCCGTGGGGGCCCAATTCGTTGGCCATCACCATCGTCAACGTGTTGATGCCGCCCTTGGACGCACCATAGGCGCTGCGTCCCTTGTTTCCGCACAATCCGGAAATCGAGCTGATATGGACGATGGAGCCGGTCTCGCCGCCTTCCAGCCACAGGCGCGCCGCGGCGCGGGCGACGATGAACGACCCCGTCAGATTGACGTCGACGATGCGGCGGAAATCCGCGACGCTCGTGTCGATACATGGCCGGTCGATGGCGATGCCGGCGGAATTGACGACACCGGCCAGCCGGCATTCCGATGCAATATCGGCAAGAGCGCGGTCGACCGATACCTCGTCCGTGACGTTGCAGGCCAAACCGCGTGCGGCTTCAAGGCCGAGTGCAGAACAGGCTTCCCGCAGCGCCTCGCTCTTCAGATCGAGCAGCCAGGGCGCAAATCCGCGTTCCATCAGATGCCGGGCCGTTGCGAGCCCGATGCCCGAAGCTCCACCCGTTATCGCCACGACTTTCAGGTCGTTTGCAGCCGCCATCACCTTCACCTGGTCTTGGTCGCGTCGAATACCGGCATTTCACCACGCCGCTCCATCTCTTCTCGGAGCATCTTCTTGGTGATCTTCCCGTAGGCCGACTTCGGCATGGCCTCCCAGAAGAGAAAGCGTTTCGGCAGCTTGTAGCGGGCTATCTTGCCCTCCAGCCACGTCCCCAGATCGAGCTTTTCGGGGTCCACGCCGGCCCTGGCAACGCACACCGCAAAGCCGACTTCGCCCCATACGGGATCGGGAACGCCGAGCACCGCCGCCTCGCTGATGTCGGGATGAAGCAGGATCTTTTCCTCGATCTCGCGCGGATAGATGTTGGAACCGCCAGAGATATACATGTCCGAGGAGCGTCCGGTGATGTAGACGAAGCCGTTCTCGTCCATGTGGCCGAGATCGCCGCTGCGGAACCAGCCGTCGCGGAACGCCTTCGCGTTGGCCTCGGGATTGTTGTAGTAACCGGCGAAGACAGCGGGCCCGAGCACACAGATCTCGCCCGTTTCCCCCGTGGCGACTTCGTGGCCGCCATCATCCATGATCGCGATCTGCATGCCGGTGCGGGCAAAACCGCATGTGCCGATGCGGGCACCCTCGCCGTCGTCCATCGCGTGAAACGCCGGCGGCAGGACAGTGATGTTGCCGGTCACCTCGCCAAGGCCGAAATACTGAACGAGGACGGGACCGAGAACCGCAAGCGCGCGCTTCTGATCGGCCCGGTACATCGGCGCGCCGGCATAGATGACGTAACGCAGGCTGGAATGGTCGAACTGCTCGACCGAAGGGTCTTCGACAAGCAGTTTGAGAATTGTCGGAACGGTGAAGGCGTTGGTGACCTTCCACTTCTCCACCAGCGACCAGACTGCCGGCACGTCGAGCCGTTCGGAGGCCGGCAGGATCGTCTTCACCCCGTGCGCCACCTGCGCAAGCTGATGCACGCCGGCGCCATGCGACAGCGGCGCCACCACGATGGAGGCATCCCCCGGCCCGGTGCCCGGCATGAGGTCGCACAGGTGATTGGTGAGGACGAAGGCAAGCTGGCCGTGCGTGAGAACGGCGGCCTTGGGCCGACCGGTCGTGCCCGAGGTGAAGAAGAACCAACACGGATCATCGCGATCGACCGCAACGCTTGCGACCGACTGGCCGAGATGGCGCGCTACCACCGCATCGTAGTCCTCGGCAAAGGCGCCGCCGCCGATCGACAGAACAGTTTCAAGCGATGGCGCCGCCTCCCGGCAGGCGCGCGCGTGATCGGGAAAGGCGGCGCCGCAGATCATGCCGCGCGCGCCGCTCGCCGCGGCAAGATAGGCCACCTCGTCCGGCGACTGGCGGTAGTTGGCCGGCACCCACACCGCGCCGATGCGGAAGCAGGCGAACATCGATTCGAACATCTGGTTGCAGTTCGCCGATTGCACCAGAACACGGTCGCCCTTGCTGATGCCGAATTCGGTTGCCAGCGCATGGGCCATCGCCTCGACGCGAGCCTCCATCTCGGACCATGTCCAGATTGTCTCGCCCCAGACGAAGCCCGGTTCGCCCGGATTGCGCCGTGCCGACTGGGTCAGGAAATGGGCCAGGTTCATCACGCGGGTCGAATACGGCGCAAGGCCGCCTTCGGGGGATGCGGCAGGCGCAGTCATATCACGCGCTCCATGTCGCCGGGCTCGCCGGCAAGATGCATGGCCTCGTACTCGATCAGTTCGGCGGTATCGTCGCGTTGCGATGTGCCGAAGGGCGAATGCGCCCGGCCCACGATCAGTGTGTCTGCCACTTGCCTTACCTCCTCGATTGCGATTTGTCCGCCGCGCCGCGTCGGGCGGAAAACATTGCCGCCAATTTTTCCTCCACCCGCGTCGCCTCCTGCCGCAGATAGCCGGCAAGTTCCGTCTGGCGCTCTTCCTGCATGCGGCTGTCGATGGCGGCGATGCTGAGCGCACCCGCCAGGCGCCCGTCGGGAAAATGGAACGCCACGCCGAGGCCCCAGGAGTTGGCAACGATGAGCCCCGGGTTCAGGGAATAGCCGCGCTCGCGGGTCTGAGTGACAGCGGCCCGGATCCGGTCGGGCGGCAGGTTCGCATAGCGCTCCAGAATGATGTCGCGATTGACCGCAAGCGCCTCTTCGACGTCCTCGTCGCGAAGCGCGGCCAGCATCGCCAGCGACCCCGCACCGATACCGAGCGGATGCTCGAACCCCATCTGCAGGGCATGCGTGCGGATGGGATAGGTGCCCTCCTCGCGATAGAGGCACAAGGACAGCATGTCGCGACGCACCGAAAGGAAACTCGTGTCTTCGGTCTTGGCCGAAAGCCGGCTCAGACTGCCACGGCAGATCTCGAGGAGACCGAAGCGCCGCGATGCCAGCGTGCCGAGGACATAGGCCTCTTCGCCGAGAAAATAGAGCCGGCTCTTCTCCTCCTGCTCGACGAGCCCGCCGCGGATCAAGGCCAACAGGAGACGCCGCACCGTCGGCTTGTTCAATCCGCTTTCATCCACCAGGGCCGACAGCGACACGCCCCGGCCGGCGTGGCGCCCGACCGTCGAAAGAAGGGCCAGGGCGCGGTCAACGCTCTGTGCACCACTCATCGCAGCCACCAACAATCTACCACCGAAGGTCCATATTATGGATCAAAATCATAGCCGAGCCTTTCGCGACTTGTAAAGCGATACTGCAATCGTTGCGGTCTCCTGCGCAATCTGCAAATTGACACTTCCGCATGGATGAGAAATGATCCATCATATGGACCAACAAAGGCGCGATGGAGGTTGCGCCTTGCCGCTGCGATGCGGCGCAAATGACGGAGGAGAGACCATGAAAATTTCGAAGCTGGGCGCGATCGCCCTGTCGTCGGCCGTTGCCTGCTTTGCCCTGTTTTCCCAGGCGCAGGCCGAGACCCTGCGCCTGTCGCACAACACCGGGGACACGACCACCTGGCACAAGGGCGCCGAGAAGTTCAACGAACTGTTGACCGCGGCCACCGACGAGGCGCTGTCCGTGCGCATCTTCCCCAATGCGACGCTGTCCGGCGGCGACCAGATGAAGCAGGCGGAGATGGTCAGCCGCGGCGCGCTCGACTTCGTCGTCACCTCGGCGATCAACGTGACGCCGCTGGTACCCGAGATGGCGGTGTTCTCATTGCCCTATCTCTACTCCAATTACGAACAGGTCGACGCGACCACCGGCGGAGAGCCCGGCAAGCAGATGAGCGACATCCTGGCCGCGCATGACATCGTCGTGCTGGCCTGGGGCGAAAACGGCTTTCGCGAGGTGACCAACAATGTGCACCCGATCAAGACGCCCGCCGACATGGAGGGCCTGAAGATGCGCGTTGCCGGCCCGATGTATATCGACGTCATGAACGCGCTCGGCGCCAATCCGCAGCAGATGCAGTGGACAGAGACCTTTACCGCCCTTCAGCAGGGCGTCGTCGACGGCCAGGAAAACCCGATCGGCGCGGTGATCATTCCGCAGCGCGTATATGAGGTGCAGAAATATCTGACCAGCTGGCATTATTCCTATGACCCGATCTTCATCGGCGTGAGCAAGAAGCGCTGGGATTCCTTCGACGACGCCACCAAGGAAAAGGTCCGGGAGGCGGCCGTGGAAGCCATGGTCTACCAGAAGGAAATCACCCGCAAGAGCACCGAAGAAGGCATCGCCTTCCTGCGCGAGAAGGGCATGGAGGTCTACGAGCCTTCGGCCGATGAATTGCAGGCGTTCCGCGATGCCACGCAGCCGGCCTTCGACACCTGGGCCGCCAAGGTCGGTGCAGACCTGGTGAAAAGCTTTCAGGAAACCGTCGCGGCGACCAACTGACCGCGACGTCCGTCCCGACGGGACCGGCCGACTGGCCGGTCCCATTCCACAGGGTTCCCGGAAAGGCGTTATGTCCCTGATCCTGCGCGATGCGGAAAAAATCGCCTGCGCGATCATTTTTCTGGCCATGACCGCGCTCGGCTTCGTCAATGTGGTCGTGCGCTACATGACGAGCTATTCGCTCGCCTCGTCCGAAGAACTTCTGACGAACGGGTTCCTCCTGCTTACGATCCTGGGCGCGGCTGTCGCGGCGCGCACCGGCGACCATCTTGCCGTGACCCTGTTTTTCGAATTGCTGCCCAGGCCGCTCAGAAAGATCGTGCTGCTGATAGCGGGAGCCCTTTCGGTCCTGCTTCTGGTCTTGTCCGCCTGGTTCAGCTGGCAGCTCGTCGTCAACCAGGTGTCGAGCGGAATCCGCTCCTACGCGCTGCAGATTCCCGCCTGGTACTACAGTGTCGGCCTGCCATTCGGCTTTGCGCTGATAACGCTGCGCTATATCCAGCACATCGTCGACTCATGGCGCGAGATCAACGCTGAGGAAACGGCCGGCGATGTTTGACCTTGGCGCCGGCACGCAGATGCTCATCCTTTTCTTCATCCTGCTGGTGCTCAGGCTGCCGGTCGCTTTCGCGCTCGGTCTTTCCGCCCTCTACGCCATGTGGATGCTCGGCTTCGGCCTCGACCTCGTCGGCGACCTGATCGCCGCCGGTGTCGCCAAGTTCTCCTTGCTCGCCATACCGTTCTTCATCCTGGCCGGGGTTCTGATGGGATCACTCGGCATCGCCGAACGCATGATCCGCTTCTTCAGGGTCCTGATCGGCAGCCTGCCGGGCGGCATGGGCGTGGTCGGCACGGTGGTCTGCCTGTTCTGGGGCGCCGTCAGCGGCTCCGGGCCGGCGTCGGTGGCCGCCATCGGCCCCCTGATCATCAAGGGAATGGAAGAAGACGGTTACTCGCGCGCCTTCGCCGCCGGGCTCGTGTGCACCGGCGCGGCGCTGTCGATCGTCATTCCGCCATCGATCGGCCTCGTCATCTACGGCGTCATTGCCGAAACCTCCATTTCGCAGCTGTTCATCGCCGCCATCATCCCGGGCCTGTGCATGGGCATCCTGATGCTGGCCACCCTCCCCTTCGCCAAAACCGGGACGGCGGTTTCCGGCACGTCCCGCCTCGAGCGGCTGATGCCCACGCCTTATGCCGATCGGCCCTACCTGCAGCGACTTTGGCCAGCCTTCCTCGAATCCTTCTGGGGCCTGATGACGCCTGTCGTCATCCTCGGCGGCATCTATTCCGGCGCCTTCACGCCGACCGAGGCGGCACTGGTCGCGACGGTCTACGCGCTGGGCGTCGGCGGGCTGGTCTATCGCACCTTGACCGTTGCAAAGCTCTACGCATCCCTGACGGAAGCCGCAGCCTCGTCGGCCGTCGTCATGCTGGTCGTGGCCTATGCAAGCCTGTTCGGCTGGGTGGTGACGGTCGACGACCTGATCGGACAATATTCCTCAGCCCTGCTCGGCATCAGCGACAATCAATGGGTCATCCTGCTCGTGATCATGGTGGTGCTCCTGGTCGCCGGGATGTTCATGGACGCGATAACCATCATGTTCATCTGTCTGCCGATCTTCCTGCCGGTCGCCCGCGAGCTCGGCTGGGATCCGGTGTGGTTCGGTATCGTGGTCATGATCAACCTGGCCATCGGCCTGTTCACGCCACCTGTCGGCATCAATCTCTATGTCGCAGCCAACGTCACCCGGCTGCCGCTCGAACGCGTGGCGCGCGGTGCCGCGCCGTTTCTCGTCACGGCTCTGATTGGCCTGGCGATCGTGTCCGCCGTTCCCGGCCTTTCCTCAATGCTGATCAAGGCGATGGAGTAGGGCGTAGCTGGAGTGGTCCCGCTCAAACGGAATCGTTTGAGCGAAAGGCACATGTTCCAGCATGTCCTTTTGAAGCGCGGTCTACACCGCGGACAGTTGGCGCCGTTTATCCAGACGATCGCTCAGCGTGCCGATCGCCGACTTGAGCTGGCCAATGGCCGAGTCGATCTCTTCGCGCTGCTTGTGAAGCCGGGCGAGCTGGCGCTCGGACTTTTCCAGCACCACGCGCATCTGGCGCATGTTCCCGCTGTCGGGATCGTAGAGATCGAGCATCTGCTTGACCTCGCGCAGCGAGAAGCCGACGTCGCGGCCAAGCAGGATGAGTTCCAGGCGCGCCCTGTCGCGGCGCGAATAGAGACGTGCATTGCCCACGCGCCTGGGGTGGATCAGCCCCTTCTCTTCATAAAAGCGCAGCGTTCTGAGCGATACGCCATACGCGCGGGCCAGATCGCCGATGCGGTCACTGCCCGCATTGCCGTCCACACGCGTGTCGGTAGCATTGGTCGCGGCATCCGCGACCCCAATGGATTTCGTCATTTTCGTCCAGGTCCCACATATGTGCCCGACCGCCGAGCCTGTCATGCAGGCGGCCGCGTCAGGCTTTCCGTTTCGCCGATAAGCAGTTTTCGTCAGGCCGCTGGTGTGCGGGCCATTCGACGTGTTGACCGCGACATAGGGGGGCAATGCGTGATTTTCAATTCACGATTGCCCGGAATCCGGCCTCCCAGTGGCGCTATGTCGCAGATCGGGACCCGAGCGGGGTCGCCAATTCAGCCGCCACGATTAACCCGGTGTTTACCACGAGCGGGGAAATGTGAGCATCGAATTCCGTGGCGGTTTTGTCCTGCGTTGCTCACGGCCAGCCAAACCGGGGGAAAGGCGCAATCATGATCATCCGCATGAACGATTTGGTCCGATCAGGCGGCGAGCCCACACCCCGCGGCAATTCAACGGGCGGCAGTCCGGCAAACGAATTCAGGCGGGCAACCCGATGAACAGTTCAAGGTCCTATCTCGACAGTCTGAACGACGGTCGCCAACGGCGCCCGGCTTCATCCCTGGAGGATCTCAGACACACGATCGCCGCACTCGAAGAGCGTCTGCGCATGAACGATGACGCGAACACGCCGGATGCCGCGGAAACCGAAGAGCCACTTTCGCGGCGCTCGCAGCGCCTCATCGGCGGCGAGCCGCGTCCAATGGAGTTGCGCCAGGAAGAGGCCGAGGCGACCTTGTCGGCGTCGCAACTGGACGCAATGCGCGCCGAACTGCGCGAACAGCTGGCCGCCGGCCTGAAGGACGAATTCGACGGTCTGCGCCAGGAGATTGGCCGCAGCCTTGCCGAAATGCAGCCGGCTTCACCACACACCGACACGCTCAACGCCGAACTGGAGCAGTTGTCGCAGTCCATCCAGTCGCTCGCCGTGAAAGGCGAGGCCTCCAGCGTGGAGCACCTGCGGCACGATCTCGACGCGCTTCGCGGTGCGATGAACCAGTTGGCGCGGGAGGAAACCGTGCGTTCCATGGATGAGCGCTGGGACGCGTTCGACCGGCGCTTTGCCGAAATCGAGCAGCGCATACCGGCCGACCACGCGATTGGCGCGATGAGCGAGCATCTTACCCGGATCGGCGACGCAATCGCCCATCTGCCGCAATCGCAGATGGTGCGCTCGCTGGAAGAAAACGTCCATGCGCTGGCCACGGCCATCGATCACTTCTCGCGCCAGATCGACCACGCACCACAGCAGCAGTTCGAGCTCATCGAGGAGCGGTTGGACGAGATATCGCGCGCCATCGCCGCCGCGACGGCGGTCTATTCGCAGCCGCCCTCCTCGGACCAGATGGAGCGGATCGAGGCGCGCATTGCCTCTCTCGCCCAGCAGATCGAGGAAATCGTCCAGGACCGGGCCGGTGACGAGCTGGCGGAAAAGATCGCCATCCTGGCGAAAAGCGTCGATGCGATCGCCGCGCGGGCGGAGCTACCGCAAGACGCGCTCGACCAGTTGGCCGACCAGCTCGCGGCCATCCGCGAACGGCTGGACGCCGTCGACGGCGAGGCGATGATCGACAGGATCGAGCGGCGCTTCGCCGAGGTACTGGCCTATCTCGACGAACGGCAGGCGGAAGTCACAGCCAGGGAAGACGGCCGGTTCGAAGATCTGGGTTCGCGCCTGGACGAGCTGTCGCGCAGGATGGAGAACTGGCCCCGCGAAGGCGGCTCCAACGACACGGCCATCCTGGACCAGATCGACCGACGTTTCGTCGAACTGTCCGACTACGTCGCGCAAAACGGAGGCGAGGCCGTCGCGGGCCGGATGATCGAAGCGCTCGACCACCGGCTCGAAGCGATTTCCAACCGTCTCGACGAAACGGCTGGGCTCCCCCGGCACGACGCCGAGCTGATCCGCAGCCTGGAAACACAGCTCGCCGATCTGACGGCGCATCTCAGCCGCGCACCGCTGGGCACTCAGGCGCTCGACGCGATCAAGCCGCAACTGGCCGGAATCGAGCAGTCCATTGCCGGCCAGCGCGACACCTTGATCGAAGCGGCCCGACAGGCGGCGCTGCAGGCCGTGCAGTCCTTTGGCGAGACCCGGGGCGAGGCCGACAATGCTGCCGCTCTGGCAGAGGAACTGCGTGGGCTCGAGGCGCTGGCGCGCCGATCGGACGAGAAAAACACGCGCACCTTCGAGGCCATTCACGACACGTTGCTGCAAGTCGTCGAGCGGCTGGCCGCGCTT
This sequence comes from Mesorhizobium xinjiangense, assembly GCF_009749525.1. GTDB lineage: Bacteria > Pseudomonadota > Alphaproteobacteria > Rhizobiales > Rhizobiaceae > Mangrovimarina > Mangrovimarina xinjiangensis. The sequence goes on from NZ_WOAC01000015.1 coordinate 43,875, forward strand.
GAACCGACGCGCACCGAGAGCGAGGACGGTACCGGGACTTTCGCGCGGAGCCGGATAGAGAGTGCGCCTTCGATCGAGCCGGACGAAGAGGACGAGGCGGAGGCTGCGGCATTCGAGATGGAGGCCGCCGCGTCCCATTCGATGCCGCGCCCTCGTACGCCGCAGGAAGCCGCCGCCGCCGCGGCGAGCGCCGCGGTCGAGGAGGAGCATCCGCATCGCGAGGAGCGCGGTCGTTCCCTGATCGGAGGCCTGTCGCGCATGTTGCCGGGCCGCAAATCCGGGCCGGCCGCAGCGAACGAGGCGCAAGAACCCGTCTTCGACGGCTCCGACGAGCCGACCGAAGCATTGCCGGAAGAATCCGAGCCGTCCCTGGACGCCTCCCCGGAACCCTCGATCGCCGACACCCCGCTGGAGCCCGGCTCCGGGGCGCCCGACATCAATGCCATCATGCGCCGTGTAAGGAGCGAGCGGGCACGCTCGGACACCTCGCAAGACCCGGTCGCCGCGCGCGCCGACTTCATCGCCGCCGCACGGCGGGCCGCGCAAGCCGCGGCAGCGGAAGCCGAAACGCTGAAGCAGGATACGGCCAAGGGAAGCGCGACGCGCAAATTCGGTCCGCTCGAACTTTTGCGGGCCAAGCGCAAGCCGATCCTCATGGCGGCGACGGCGATCGCTCTCGCGCTCGCCGGCCTGCAGGCCGGCAAGGTCTTTTTGGAGGATGACGCCCAGGAAACGGCGCAGCCCCAGGTGCCCGCAACGCCGACGGTCGCGGAGGCGCAGGGGATTGCCGATACGGACGATGCCGCCGGGGCGGCAGAACGCACCGAAGCGCCCGCCGCCGAGGCACCCTCCCAACAGGCCGAGGCAAGCTCCGCCGATGAACGGGACACGGCGATCGAAACCGCCGCGCTACCGGCTCCTGACGCCGACAAGGCCGACATCACGACCGAGCCGTCGCCAAGCCCATCCGCAGCGACCGGGGCCGACGAAGCGACGAAATCCCGAACAGCGCCTGAAGCGGCAACCGCCGCGCCGTCCCACGACCCGGCGCCGGTGGAAGCCGGACCGGCCGCACTGCGCAAAGCCGCGGACGGCGGTGACCCCAGGGCGATATTCGAGATCGGCCGCCGATACGATGACGGACGCGGCCTCGCAGCCGATGCCGCCAAGGCCGCCATGTGGTACGAGCGCGCGGCCGAGATCGGCCTTGCGCCGGCGCAATACCGCATCGGCAATGCCTACGAGAAGGGTCTCGGCGTCGAGCGCGATACGGAGAAGGCGAAACAGTGGTATCGCCGCGCGGCCGATCAGGGCAATGCCAGCGCGATGCACAATCTCGCCGTCCTTCACGCCATGGGCGCGGACGGATCGACCGACAACGAGACGGCGGCGCGCTGGTTCCTGAATGCCGCGGAACGTGGCGTCAAGGACAGCCAGTTCAACATGGCCATCCTGTCGGCAAAGGGCGTGGGCGTGCCGCAAAGCCTGGAAGAATCCTACAAATGGTTCGCGCTGGTGGCGATGACCGGCGACAAGGACGCCGAAGCCAAGCGGGACGAGGTGGCCAAGGCACTACGGCCGGAACAGCTCGAGCGCGCCCGCGCGGCGGCCGAGTTGTGGCAGGCCAAGCCGCTCGACAAGAGCGCCAACGTCGTCGACATCCCCGACGAATGGCGCACGGACGGCGCTCCGACGGCGGGCATCGACAGGAAGCGGGCGGTTTCCAACGTTCAGGCGATCCTCAACGAGACCGGCTACGATGCCGGCCCGGCGGACGGCATCATCGGCCAGAAGACGCGCGATGCCATCGCGGCCTTTCAGAAAGCTCACGGCATGGCGCAGACCGGCAATGTCGATCCGACATTCGTCAAGGCGCTGCTCAAGGCGCGGTAGAACAGGCAAGACCGCCGTCGTCCGGGGGAAGGCGCCGGCGGCCACCCGTCCTTCCGCCCGTCCGTCCGGGATCACAGTTTAAGCCGATGTCGCTTTGCTCCGACAAATTGTCGGCGCAAGACCCCCTTAAGCATCGGTATGTTATATAGATTTCCGGGCCGGTTGTGCCGGCGTCAAATGTAACTTCGCAGAGTGGCCAGGGTGGGCATCTATCTCCCCATCGCCGAAATGTCCGTCAATATTGTCGTGCTGCTCGCCATGGGCGCGGCGGTGGGATTTCTGTCGGGCCTGTTCGGCGTCGGCGGCGGGTTCCTGATCACGCCGCTTCTCATATTCTACAACATTCCTCCCGCGATCGCGGTCGCGACGGGCGCCAACCAGGTCGTCGCATCGTCGTTTTCCGGCACGCTGGCGCATTTCAAGCGCGGCACCCTCGATTTCAAGCTCGGCGGCGTGCTTCTGGCCGGGGGCGTGGTGGGGGCGACGGTCGGTGTCTACGTCTTCGCCCTGCTGCGCAGCGTCGGCCAGCTCGACCTTTTCGTATCGCTGCTTTACGTTCTTCTGCTCGGCATCGTCGGCGGCATGATGCTGGTGGAAAGCGTCAATGCGATGCGTCAGGCGCGCAAGGGCGTCTCGGTGAGCCTGAAGCGTCCCGGCCAGCACAACTGGATCCACAGATTGCCGCTCAAGGTGCGCTTTCGCGCCTCCAAGCTCTTTGTCAGCGTAATCCCGATTCTGGTGCTCGGCGCGGTCATCGGCTTCCTCGCCTCGATCATGGGCGTGGGCGGCGGCTTCATCATGGTGCCAGCCATGATCTACCTGCTCAAGGTTCCGACCAATGTCGTGATCGGAACGTCGCTGTTCCAGATCATGTTCGTGTCGGCCTATACGACCGTCATCCATGCCACGACCAACCGGACGGTCGACATCGTGCTGGCTCTGGTGCTGATGATCGGCGGCGTGGCCGGCGCCCAATACGGCGCCAAGGCGGGACAGAAACTGCGCGGCGAGCAGCTGCGCGCGCTGCTGGCCGCGCTCGTGCTGGCCGTCGCGCTGCGCCTCGCCTTCGATCTCTTCGTCAGGCCGGCCAATCTCTATTCGCTCTCGCCGCTGGAGGTTATTTGACGGCATGATGCGCCTTGCCCGCATAGGACTTCTTGCCGCGGCGGCGCTGTCGTTGGCCTGCGCGGCGGTCCGCGCGCAAGGCCCGATGCCGCCGGTCAACCCCGAAAGCATCCAGATCGGCCTGTCGACCGACCGGATCTCGATCACATCGAATTTCTCGGGCGCCGACCTGACGATCTTCGGGGCTCTCGATAATTCCAACCCGCTCGTCAGCCGCCAAGGCCGCTACGATATCATCGTCGTCCTGGAAGGGCCGGCGCGGCCGGTCGTGGTGCGGCGCAAGAATCGCATTCTGGGCGTGTGGATCAACACGCAGTCGGAAACCTTCATCAACGTGCCGGTTTCATACTCGGTCGCCACGACGCGGCCGCTGCAGGACATCACCGATACGACGAATTACCGCCAGCTCGCACTGGGCGCCGACAACATCTATCTGGAACCGCTCGAGCGCACGGCCGGCGCATCGACCATCCAGGAATTCGAGACGGCGCTGCGGCAGTTGAAGAAGGCGAGCGGGCTCTATGTGGAGCGCGTGGGCGGCGTTCAATTTCTGACGCAGAGCCTGTTTCGCGCCACGCTGACCCTTGCGCCGAACATTCCCGTCGGCACGCACAAGGCGCGCGCCTTCCTGTTCAAGAACGGCGTCTTCATCAAGGAAACCTCGGCCCAGCTGGCGATCCTCAAGGCCGGCTTCGAGCAGTCCATATTCCTGGCCGCGCACAACAATTCTTTTCTCTACGGGCTGTTCGCCGTGGCGCTCGCCATGGTGACGGGCTGGCTCGGGCGCATCATCTTCAAGCGCGACTGATGTACCTTTCGCTCAAACGATTCCGTTTGAGCGGGACATGTTCTAGCCGCGCCGAAGCTGCGCCCAGGCCACAGCATAGACGCGTTCGCGGCCCAGCACATAGGCGACCATGCGTTCGGCCGAAAACAACCCATCGAAAGCATCGTCCAGCACGTTGAGCATGCCGGTAAAGGCTCCGAAGGCGGGCATGATGAGGCGGGTGCCATCGCCGACGAAACACGCCCTTCTGACCGAACGGCCGCGCCGCACGACCCGCGCGCCGGGATGAAGATGGCCGGCAATTTCGCCCACACGGGCGCCGGGTGCCGGCTCATGGCGGAAAAGCAAGCCGCCGACCGCCAACTGGTCGACCGTACGTCCCGGCACGCCGTCGGGCGGCAGCGGATCATGGTTGCCGGCGATCCAGAACCACCGCCGTCCCTCCATCATGGCGACAAGCCTGTCGCGAAAGGCGTCGGGCATGCGCGCCGCGCCCTCACCGTCGTGGAAACTGTCGCCAAGGCTGACGACCGTTTCGGGCCGGTAATGAGCAATCGTCTCGGCCAGCCGCGCAAGCGTGGCGGCGGTGTCATAGGGCGGAACGAGCGTGCCGCGCCTCGCCAGCGAGGAGCCTTTCTCCAGATGGAGGTCGGAGACGACCATCAGCCGCATGGCGGGAAGATAGAGCACACCACGGTGATCGCACAGCGCCTGTTCGCCGGCGATCGCGGTCGGGATCGGGGCCGCATCCGCCACAATCTTCGCCGCCTGGTTCATGTCTCGCCCATCGCTTCGTGAATGAGATCCTCGGCCGCTTCCCTGAGCAGCAGATCGTTTGCCTCGCCATCTACCCGCTCGCGCCCGATCTCCAGCATCACCGGGACGGCCAGCGGCGAGATGCGTTCAAGCCGCTTATGCACGATTCGCCCGCGGATGCGCGACAGCATCTCGGACAATCTCGCGACATCGAGCAAGCCGGCGGCGGCATCGGACCGCGTGGCGCGCATCAAAATGTGATCGGGCTCATGGGCGCGCAGCACGTCGTAGACGAGGTCGGTCGATACGGTGACCTGCCGCCCTGACTTTTCCTGACCGGGATGGCGCTTTTCGATCAGCCCGGAAATCAGCGCGCAATCGCGGAATGTCCGCTTCAAGAGCCAGCTCTCGTCGAGCCAGGCTTCCAGGTCGTCGCCCAGCATGTCCTCATCGAAGAGCGCGCCAAGCGACAGGGCGCCTGAGGAAAACATCGCGCCCAGATCGCTCAAGCCCCAGACAGCCAGCGAATATTCGGTTGCCACGAAGCCGAGCGGGTGGCCCCCGGCCCGGTCGAGGCGGCGCGTCAACAGCATGCCGAGCGTCTGGTGCGCCAGCCTGCCCTCGAACGGGTAGGCCACCATGTAATGGCGCCCGCCGCGCGGAAAGGTCTCCACAAGAAGCTCGCCGCGCGCCGGCAGAACCGATTTGTCGCGCTGCAGGCGCAGCCAGTCGGCGACCTGGTCGGGCAGCGCCTGCCACCGTTCCGGGTCGGCCAGCATGGCGCGCACCTCGCCGGCCAGATAGGTCGACAGCGGAAACTTGCCGCCGAAATAGGAGGGCACCTTCGGGTCGCTGCCGGCAGCACTTGAGACAAGGCACTCGTTCTCGCGGATGCCTTCGAAGCGCACCACCTTGCCGGAAAACAGGAACGTGTCGCCCGGCCGCAGCGTCTCCAGGAAATATTCCTCCACCTTGCCCAACATCGGACCACCGCGCCCATTGGCGCCGCGGCCGGCCCGCGTCATGCGCACATTGAGCATCGGCGCCTCGATGATGGTGCCGACATTGAGGCGGTATTGCTGGGCGACGCGCGGATGGCTGACACGCCACAGCCCGTCCTTCGTCCGCCGGATGCGGGCATAGCGCTCATAGCTCTTCAGCGCGTATCCGCCGGTGGCGACGAAATCGACCACCTTGTCGAAGGTCTCGCGGTCGAGCCCGGCATAGGGCTCGGCGTTCTTCACCTCCTCGAAGAGCGCGGCGGCGTCGAACGGCTCGGCACAGGCGCATCCCAGAACATGCTGGGCCAGCACGTCGAGACCACCCTCACGCAGCGGCGGGGTGTCCTGCGCCCCCAGATAGTTGGCCTCCAGCGCCGCCTCGCATTCCAACACCTCGAAACGGTTGGCCGGCACGAGGATCGCCTGAGACGGCTCGTCCATGCGATGGTTGGAGCGTCCGATGCGCTGGGCGAGCCGGCTGGCACCCTTCGGCGCGCCGACATGCACCACCAGGTCGACATCGCCCCAGTCGATGCCAAGATCGAGGGTTGAGGTGGCGACGATGGCGCGCAGCGCGTTCTGCTCCATCGCCTTTTCGACGCGGCGGCGCTGGCCGACATCGAGCGAGCCGTGATGCAGCGCGATCGGCAGACTGTCCTCGTTGATGCGCCACAGTTCCTGGAACAGGAGTTCGGCCTGGCTGCGCGTGTTGACGAAGAGCAGCGTCGTCTTGTGCCGTCGGATCGCCGCGTAGAGTTCGGGAATGGCATAGCGCGCCGAATGGCCGGCCCACGGCACGCGCTCGTCGGAGGCGAGTATGGTGATATCGGGCCTGGCGCCGCCGGTCACCTCGATCAGGTCGGACATTTTGCCCGGCGGGTTCTGCGGCACCAGCCAGCGGCGCAGTTCGTCGGGCTCGGCGACCGTGGCCGACAGGCCGATCGTCTGCAAACCGGGCACCAGCGCGCGTAGCCGCGCCAGGCCGAGCGACAGGAGATGGCCGCGCTTGGAAATGACCAGCGAATGAAGCTCGTCGAGCACGATATGGCGCAGGCCCGCAAAGAAGCGCTCGGCATCCTTCGTCGCGATCAGCAGCGCGAGCTGTTCCGGCGTGGTCAGCAGAATGTCGGGAGGGCTAAGCTTCTGGCGCTGGCGCTTGTGGGCCGGCGTGTCGCCGGTGCGCGTCTCCATGGTGATCGGCAGGCCCATCTCGTCGACGGGCTTGGCGAGATTGCGCTCGATGTCGACGGCCAGCGCCTTGAGCGGCGAAATGTAGAGCGTGTGGACGCCGCGGCGCGCCTCGCCCGGCCGGCGCTTCGGCCGCGTCGTTAGATCGACGAGGCTCGGCAGGAAGCCGGCAAGCGTCTTTCCCGCACCGGTCGGCGCGATGAGAAGGGCCGAACGGCCGGCCTGCGCCCTGGCAAGCAGCTCGATCTGGTGGGCACGCGGCGACCATCCCCGTTCCGAGAACCATTTGACAAACGGTTCCGGCAGGCGGGCGGCAGGAATTTCGGTCGCGATGCTTGCTTGCTGAGTCAAGGCGCTAGAACTAAACCAGAACGCCGGCGCCGCCAAGCGGTCGACTTGCAAGGTCGCGCATCATTCCGGTTGAACGAGCAAGGCGGGGCAAGGCCGAGAGCCGTCTCCCGCAAAGCCGGTGAGCCGATCAACTGACGGTTTTCGGCAAGAGGCTTTCGCAATGGGACACTGCAAGCCTTCCAAGCCGGCGTGGAATGGCTATCCTGCACGAATGCGCGCCCAGGATATCCTCCGCTCCCGGCCCGAAGGGCTCTATTGCCCGCCGGGCGACTTCTTCATCGACCCCGTCAGGCCGGTCAAGCGCGCTCTGATCACGCACGGCCATGCCGACCATGCGCGCGCCGGACACGGATCGGTGCTGGCAACGCGCGAGACGCTGGCCATTATGGGACTCAGATATGGCGAGGGGTTTGCCGGCGCGACCCAGGCCGCCGTTGCCGGTCAAACGCTGCGTCTCGATGGCGCCTCGGTCACCTTCCATCCGGCCGGGCACGTGCTTGGCTCGGCGCAGATCGCGGTCGAAAAGGACGGATTGCGCATCGTCGCCTCCGGCGACTACAAGCGCGCGAGCGACCCGACCTGCGCTGCGTTCGAACCGGTCGCCTGCGACGTCTTCATCACCGAGGCGACATTCGCCCTGCCCGTCTTCCGCCATCCGGACCCGGCCGACGAAATCGCCCGGCTCGTAAAATCGCTGCAGCAGTTTCCCGAGCGCGCCCATCTGGTCGGCGCCTATTCGCTGGGCAAGGCGCAGCGCGTCATCGCCATGCTGCGCCAGGCCGGCTATGACAAGACAATCTTCATCCACGGCGCGCTGGCGACGCTTTGCGACTATTACGAAAGCGAGGGCGTCGAACTCGGCCCCCTCGCCCCGGCAACCGTCGAGACCGCCAGCGCGGCGGATTTCGCCGGCGCCGTCATCGTCGCCCCGCCCTCGACCTTCGCCGATCGCTGGGCGCGCCGCTTTCCCGATCCGGTCGCCTGTTTCGCCTCGGGCTGGATGCGCATTCGCCAGCGGGCCAAGCAGCGTGGCGTCGAATTGCCGCTGATCCTGTCGGACCATGCCGACTGGGACGAGCTCGTTGCAACGATCCGCGACACCGGCGCCGGCGAGGTCTGGGTGACGCATGGCCGCGAGGAGGCGCTGGTACGCTGGTGCGAGATCAACGCCATCGCCGCACGGCCGCTGCATCTCGTCGGCTACGAGGATGAGGGGGATTGAAGGATGGGGATTGGCCTTGGCAGAAACGTCGCATTCCTTCGCACCCCCTTCTGGCCTGCCGGCCATCTCCCCCGCAAGGGGGGAGATCGGCAGCTTCGGCCACGCCGCTCGTCCGGCGAGGTCGTCGATTGGCGAAACCCATGCGGTCGGTTCAATCTCCCCCCTTGCGGGGGAGATGGCCGGCAGGCCAGAGGGGGGCAACGTAGAGCGCTGCAGCAGCCACGGTCGACCATGCCATGAAACGCTTCGCCGAACTGCTCGACCGCCTCGTGCTGACGCCGGCGCGCAATGCCAAGCTGAAATTGCTGGCCGATCATTTCGACGAGGCGCCCGATCCCGACCGCGGCCTCGCGCTCGCGGCGATCACCGGCGACCTCGACATTCCCGGCGTCAAGCCGGCCATGCTGCGCCAGCTCGTCACGGAACGCATGGATCCGGTGCTGTTCGCCTATTCCTACGATTATGTCGGCGACCTGGCGGAAACCGTATCGCTCGTTTGGCAGGCACCCCCCGACCAGGTGCCGTCCGAGCACGATCTGTCGCTCCACGAATGTGTCGAGCGGCTCATATCGGCCGGGCGTATGGATGGGCCGGCGGTCTTTGCCGGCCTGCTCGACCGGCTGGGCGCATCCGAACGCTTCGCCCTCATCAAGCTGGTGACGGGTGGCCTGCGCGTCGGCGTTTCGGCGCGGCTCGCCAAGCAAGCCCTGGCGCAATTCGGCAATGTCGACATCACCGAGATCGAGGAACTGTGGCACGGTCTCGCCCCGCCCTATGTGGAATTGTTCGCCTGGCTGGAGGGCCGCACGGCAAAGCCGGTCTCGGCCGCGCTTGCCCCCTTCCGGCCGGTCATGCTGGCCCATGCCGTCGGCGACGGCGACCTGCGGAAGATCGATCCCGGCGACTATGCAGCGGAATGGAAGTGGGACGGCATTCGCGTCCAGGCAGTCGCAGAGGGCGGCGAGCGGCGGCTTTATTCGCGCACCGGCGACGAGATTTCCGGCGCCTTTCCCGATCTTGTCGAGCATCTCGACTTCGATGCGGCCATCGACGGCGAATTGCTCGTCGGCATCCCCGGCGAAAAGACCGGAAGCTTTTCCGACCTCCAGCAGCGGCTCAACCGCAAGAGCGTGTCGGCGAAGATCCGGGCGCAATACCCCGCATTCATCCGCTGCTACGACCTGCTCGTGGTCGAAGGCAGCGACATGCGCGGCGCGACCTTTCGCGAACGCCGGCAACGCCTGTCGCATTTCGTATCGACATTGCCCGCCGACCGTTTCGACCTGTCGCCACTGATCGATTTTGGCGGCTGGGAGGAACTTGAGCGCCTGCGCGCCAACCCGCCCCATCCGATCATCGAAGGGGTGATGCTGAAGCGCTGGGACGCGCCCTATCTCGCCGGCCGGCCGAAAGGGCCCTGGTTCAAGTGGAAGCGCGACCCGCACACCGTGGACGCGGTGCTGATGTATGCCCAGCGCGGCCACGGCAAGCGCTCGAGCTTTTATTCCGACTATACGTTCGGTGTATGGGCCGGTCCGCCCGGCGCCCCGGAACTGGTGCCTGTCGGCAAGGCCTATTTCGGCTTCACCGACGAGGAATTGCGCCAGATCGACAAATATGTGCGCGACAACACCATAGACCGCTTCGGCCCGGTGCGCGCCGTGCGCGCCGACCGCGAGCAAGGCCTGGTGCTGGAAGTCGCCTTCGAGGGGCTCAACCGCTCGCAGCGCCACAAATCCGGCCTCGCCATGCGCTTTCCGCGCATTGCCCGGCTGCGCTGGGACAAGCCGGCAGCCGAAGCCGACCGGCTGGAGACGCTGCAGGCGCTCGTGGATTGACGAAGGCGCGCGCGCCCTCTCATTACGCCTATTCGGCCACCGACACCCTGATTTCGTGGATCAGGGCCGCCTTGCCGTCATTGTCGACATCGCTGACGATGGCGATCGTTCCGGCCGCGCCCGGACTGCCGTCCGGCAGGCGTATGTCGAACAGGAACTCGCCACGCTCGATGCCAAGATTGTATCGGTTGCGGCCGCAATCGCCGAGTTCGCCCAGATTGCAGGTGACGGAGATCTGCGTGGGCTGTCCGTCCTCGGCGCTCGCCGTGACGTCGAACAGGACGTGCCTGCCGGCGATCTGATCGAGGATGCCCTGGCCGACGTCGAACAGCACCGGCGCGTCGGCATTGCCCGACGTGATCTTGAGCGCCGCGCCATCCTCGTCCGACAGCACTTCGGCCGTCGCGCCGGTCGGCGCGGTGACGAGCGTCGGATCGGACGGCGTGAAGATGGTGATCCAGTTGCCGCGCGCCTGCGTCACATCCGGCCCGGCCGGACCGGTGGCCGGGTCGAAATCCTCCCCGTCGAGCACCGGCGGAGGATTGCGCACCGCGGTATCGCGTTGTTCGGCCGTCAGGAGCAGACCGGTTTCGGCGGCCCACCATACGCCGATGCCGACAGCAGCAAGCACCGTGACGCCGAGGAACATCGCCGCAAAGCCACGTGAGCGCGGCTTTCGCCGTGCCCCCGGCTCCGCGCCGACATCGACGCCCGGACGCCCGCCGGCCCGCGACGCCTCGCTCATGCGCGGCTCGACCTCGACCGACGGTTCCGGAACCGCCCGTTGGCGCGGCAGCGTGCCATTCGCCGGAGCCGATGGCGCCTCGCGAGGCGATGCCGCAACGCCGGGCGCCTGCGGCGGCGCAGACTGCCCGGATGGTCTCGCCGCCGCATTGTCCGTGGATGCCGGCTGCGGCGCCTCGACACGCACCTCCGGTTCCGGAGCCGTGTCGGGGCCCGTGGCCGGCGCAGGATCGACGGCCGGGATATACTCGGATTCGATGCGGCTGATCGTCAGCCGCAGCAATTGCCGGCGCTGGATCGCAGCCTCGACCGTCATATCGGGATTGGCGCGCAGGCCCTTCTCGATCGCCGCATGGACAGCCCGATAGACCTTTTCCCGGTGGGCACGGTCTGCGGCGTCACCCTTGGCCAATGCACTCCTGATCGCTTTTTCGATCGGATTCAAGACGTCATCCCCTTTGCGCCCCGCCACAATCGTTAACCGCAGCTTTCCGCGCAATCAACATGATTATCAAGGCTTTGCCGTCCGAATTTCGCCTGTACATGAAATATGGACGGGGAAATGCGGCCAAACATTGCCGTCAGGCGACATGGCGCCCCGATGCCGGGCCGAGATCACTGACGCTGCGCCGATTCGCATTTGCCCGGTCCGGCCTTTCTGCTAGAAGAGCGACGTTTACGAAAACGTCAATTGTCAGCGAGTTGGAGAACCTGCATGGCGCTGCCGGACATTCTGAAGACAAATCTGCGCATCCCCGTCGTCGGCTCGCCGCTTTTCATCATCTCCCATCCGCCGCTCGTTCTGGCCCAGTGCAAGGCAGGGGTCGTCGGCGCCTTTCCGGCGCTCAATGCGCGTCCGCAGAGCCAGCTCGACGAATGGCTGGCCGAGATCACCGAGGAGCTTGCCCGGCATGACGCGGCCAATCCTGAGCGTCCCGCCGCGCCATTCGCGGTCAACCAGATCGTGCACAAATCCAACGACCGCCTGCAGCACGACCTGGAAATGTGCGTGAAATACAAGGTGCCTGTGGTCATCACCTCGCTGGGCGCGGTGGAGGAGGTCAATCAGGCCGTTCATTCCTATGGCGGCATCGTGCTGCACGACATCATCCACGACCGCCACGCCCGCAAGGCCATTGAGAAGGGCGCCGACGGGCTGATCGCGGTCGCCGCCGGCGCCGGCGGCCATGCCGGCACGCTGTCGCCCTTCGCGCTCGTCCAGGAGATCCGGCAGTGGTTCGACGGCCCGCTGCTGCTGTCCGGCGCGATCGCCACCGGCGGCGCGGTTTTGGCGGCCCAGGCCATGGGAGCCGATATGGCCTATATCGGCTCTCCCTTCATCGCCACGAAAGAAGCCCGTGCCATGGACGACTACAAGCAGATGATCGTCGACTCCAAGGCCGCCGACATCGTCTATTCGAACCTGTTCACCGGCGTGCACGGCAACTACCTCAAGGGCTCCATCGTCAAGGCCGGCATGGACCCCGACAACCTGCCCGTCTCCGATCCCTCGACGATGGATTTCGGCTCCGACACATCGAAGGCCTGGCGCGACATCTGGGGCTGCGGCCAGGGCATCGGCGCTGTCGACGAGATCGTGCCGGCAGCGCGGCTCGTCGACCGGCTGGCCGACGAATATGAGGCGACCAGGCGGAAACTCGCCGCCTGAGGCCTTCGTCGCAACACAGGCCACGCACGACACGCAACCAGGCTGGGCATATCGCCGCCGCGGCCATGCCGCCGCTTGACATTGCGCCGCGGCTGACGCTGCTATCCGCGCCGAACATTCCCAACGCCAAGCGCGAGTACCAACCATGCTGAAGACCCCTTACCTGCTCTTTCTCGGCGATGCGCCGGACCAACTGGCCGCGAAAGTCGCGCAAGGCATCAAGGATTGGCGGCCCGAATTCGCCCTTGGCCAGTTGCGCCTGGAGGGCTGCAAGGCCGATCTCGGCCTGCCCGAGATGACGATAGCGCAGGCCAAGGCCGCCGGCGCACAGACGCTCGTCGTCGGGGCGGCGAACCGCGGCGGAGTGATTTTGCAGAACTGGGTGACGACCCTGACCGAGGCGGCTCATGCCGGCATGGACATCGCGTCGGGCCTGCACAACCATCTCTCGGACATTCCCGAACTGGTGAAGGCGGCGAAAGGGGCGGGAACGAACCTGTTCGACGTGCGCGTGCCGCAGCATGATTATCCGATCGCCGACGGCAGAAAACGCACGGGCAAGCGATGCCTGGCCGTCGGCACAGACTGCTCGGTGGGCAAGATGTACACCGCGCTTGCCATGGAAAAGGCCATGCTGGCGCGCGGCATGAAGTCAAGCTTCCGGGCCACGGGGCAGACGGGCATCCTCATCACCGGCTCGGGCGTGCCGCTCGACGCAGTGGTGGCCGATTTCATGGCCGGTGCCGTCGAATGGCTGACGCCGGACAACGACGCCGATCATTGGGACCTGCTGGAGGGGCAAGGAAGCCTCTTCCACCCCTCCTTCTCGGGCGTGACGATGGCGCTGATCCATGGCGGCCAGCCCGACGCGCTGGTTCTGTGCCACGAGCCGACACGGACCCATATGCGGGGCCTGCCGCATTATTCGCTGCCATCGCTGGAGGCGCTGCGCGACCTCGCCCTGGAAACGGCGCGCATCGTCAATCCGCAGGTGCGCGTGACCGGCATCTCGGTCAATACGGCAGCCCTTTCGGCCGAGGAGGCGAAGACCTGCCTGGCCGAGGTCGAGGCACGCATGGGCCTGCCGACCGTCGATCCGTTCCGCGACGGCGCCGACCGTCTGGTTGACGCGCTAGCGGACAGGTAAGCGCATCAGCGCGTTGCCGGCCGGCCGTTTGCTTCAAACGGAAACGTTTGAAGCAAAGATATGCGCGCCAGATCAATATGCTGGAACATGTACCTTTCGCTCAAACGTCACCGTTTGAGCGGGACATGTTCCAGATCCTACATGCCGAGAATCCCCTTGGCTTCGCCGAGCGTAGCCAAGGAGGCGTCATGATCGCCTGCATTGTGCTGTTCCTCGCCCTGCGCGCGCAGTTCCTGCACCCTGGTCATGTCGGCCTCCGAGAGTGAAGCCGTGGCCATCGCCGAGTCGATCTCGGCCATGACGGACGGACAGGAATTTGCCAATGCGACCGCGGGCACAAACAAGATCGCGAGGGCCGTGAGCACGATACGACGCATGATTTCCTCCATTAATGGCGCACGCACCGAAACTGGTGCATGCGCCGGCACCCCACCACATGCCTGTGGCGGGAGCATGACGCACGCTGCGAATGCCGGCGTGCACACGGCTCCGGTTCCCGCCGCGTTTCAGAGTTGATGACGGCCCTTCAGTGCAGAAGGCAGCCGACCGTCACTGCCTTGTCCATGGGTCCGCCGTCAGCCCCTACCCTGCATTTGCCGCGGCAACTGCGCGCTTTGCCATGACGACGACCAGATTGGCGCGGTATTCAGCCGAGGCGTGGATATCGCTCATCAGATCCTTCGACGGCACCGACACGCCCTCGAGCGCCGATGCGTCGAACTTCTTCGCCAATGCGGCCTCGACCTCCCTGGCGCGGAAGACGCCGTCCTCGCCGGCCCCGGTGACGGCGGCGCGCACGCCATCCTTCGTCTTGGCCACGAATACGCCGGTCATGGCGTAGCGCGAGGCCGGGTTGGGAAACTTGGCATAGCCGCACTTGGCCGGCACGGTGAATGTGACGGCCGTGACGATCTCGTCATCCTTGAGTGCCGTCTCGAACAGGCCCTTGAAGAACTTGTCGGCCGCAAGCTCGCGCTTGTCGGTGACGATCGTAGCACCGAGCGCCAGCATGGCGGCGGGGTAGTCGGCGGACGGGTCGTTGTTGGCCAGCGAGCCGCCGATCGTGCCCATATGACGCACATGCGGGTCGCCGATATGGGCGGCAAGATCGCAAATGGCCGGACAGACCTTTCTCAGCTTCGCGCTCTCCGCCACTTCGGCGTGGGTCGTGGCCGCGCCGATGGTCACGGTCTTGCCCGACACCTTGATGCCTTTCAGCTCCCCGACATGACGCAGGTCAACCAGGTCCGACGGCGCGGCGAGCCTGGTCTTCATGGCCGGGATCAGGGTCATGCCGCCGGAGACGAACTGGCCGTCTTCCGCCTTCTTGCGGAGCTTCACGGCGTCGGCGACGGTGGTGGGTCGGTGGTAGGTGGTGGAATACATGGACTTCTCCCTCCGGGAGAAAGCGAATAGGCAATAGCGAAAAGCGGGTAGGGATCGTTCCCGTCGCCGTCATCGCCAATCTTGCCCTATTCGCTACTCCCTCTATTCGCTACTCGCTCTTGTTCAATGTCTCGTCGCCGCCTTCAGCGCCGCCCAGACCTTCTGCGGCGTCGCCGGCATGGTCAGGTCGTTGTCGCCAATGGCGTCGGTGATGGCGTTCATGACCGCCGGCGGAGAGCCGATCGCGCCCGCCTCGCCGCAACCCTTGATGCCGAGCGGATTGCCGGGACAGGGCGTGTTCGAGGTCGAGACCTGGAACGACGGCAAATCGTCGGCGCGCGGCATGCAATAGTCCATGTAGCTGGCGGTGATGAGCTGGCCGGACTCGGCATCGTAATGCGTGCCTTCCAGCATCGCCTGGCCGATGCCCTGGGCGAGCCCGCCATGCACCTGGCCCTCGACGATCATCGGGTTGATGATGTTGCCGAAGTCGTCCGCCGCCACGAACTGCACGATCTCCGTGCGGCCCGTCTCGGGATCGACCTCGACCTCGCAGATGTAGCAGCCGGCCGGAAAGGTGAAGTTGGTGGGGTCGTAGAACGCCCCTTCCTTCAGACCCGGCTCCATGCCTTCCGGCAGGTTGTGCGCCGCATAGGCGGCCAGCGCCAGCTGCGACCAGGGCACGGTCTTGTCGGTGCCGGCGACCTTCAACTCGCCATTCTCGATGACGATGTCGCCCTCGTCGGCCTCCATCAGATGCGCGGCAAGCTTCTTTGCCTTGACCTCGACCTTGTCGAGCGCCTTGGCAATCGCGCTCATGCCGACGGCGCCCGAGCGCGAACCGTAGGTCCCCATGCCCATCTGCACCTTGTCGGTGTCGCCATGGACGATCGAAATCTGGTCGAGCGGCAGGCCGAGGCGCTGGCTGACAAGCTGGGCGAAGGTCGTCTCATGGCCCTGGCCATGGCTGTGCGAGCCGGTCAGCACCTCGATCGTGCCGGCCATGTTGACCCGCACCTCGGCCGATTCCCACAGGCCGACGCCGGCGCCCAGGCTGCCGACGGCCGAGGACGGCGCGATGCCGCAGGCCTCGATGTAGCAGCTCATGCCGATGCCGCGCAGCTTGCCGGCCTTCTTCGCCTTGTCGCGCCGCTTCTCGAAGCCGGCATAGTCGGCCGCCTTCATCGCCGCGTCGAGCGAAGCGGCATAGTCGCCGGCGTCGTAATTCATGATGACCGGCGTCTGGTGGGGGAACGAGGTGATGAAGTTCCTGCGCCGCAGCTCGGCCGGAGAGACGCCCAGCTCGCGCGCCGCCGTCTCGACGACGCGCTCCACGACATAGGTCGCCTCGGGCCGTCCGGCGCCGCGATAGGCGTCCACCGGTGCGGTGTTGGTGTAGACGGCCCGCACATTGCAGTGGATCTGCGGGATCGCATACTGTCCCGACAGCAGCGTTGCGTAGAGATAGGTCGGAACGGCGGAGGAAAACAGCGACATATAGGCGCCGAAATTGGCGACCGTGTCGACCTTCAGCGCCGTCATCCTGTTATTTTGATCGAAAGCGAGCTGCACCTCGCTTACATGGTCGCGGCCATGCGCGTCGCACATGAAGCTTTCGGTCCGGTCGGCCACCCATTTGACCGGCACGCCGGTGCGCCTGGAGGCCCACAGGCAGACGATCTCTTCGGGATAGATGAAGATCTTGGAGCCGAAGCCGCCGCCGACGTCCGGCGCGATGACGCGCAGCTTGTTTTCCGGCGCGACATTGTAGAAAGCGCTCATGACGACGCGCGCCACATGCGGGTTCTGCGATGTCGTCCACAGCGTATGATGGTCCTCCGCCCGGTCGTAATGGCCGAGTGCTGCGCGCGGCTCCATGGCGTTGGGCACGAGGCGGTTGTTGACGATGCGCATCGTCGTGACATGGGCGGCCGAAGCGATCGCCTTGTCGACGGCCGCAGCTTCGCCGATCTCCCAATCGTAGATCAGATTGCCGGCCGCTTCGGGATGCAGTTGCGGCGCGCCCTTCTTCAATGCCGCGACGGCGTCGGTGACGGATTTTTTCTCCTTATAGGCAACCTCGACGGCCTCGGCCGCGTCACGCGCCTGGCCCTTGGTCTCGGCAACCACGATCGCCACCGCGTCGCCGACATAGCGTGCACGGTCGACGGCGAGCGGCGACCAGGCGCCCATATTCATCGGCGAGCCGTCCTTGGAGTGGACCATCCAGCCGCAGATCAGATTGCCGATGCCATCCGACTTGAGCTGCTTGCCGGTCAGCACGGCGATCACGCCCGGCATCTTCTCCGCCGCCTTGGTGTCGATCTTCTTGATATCGGCATGGGCGTGCGGGCTGCGCACGAACGCCGAATGCTTCATGCCCGGCACGACCATGTCGTCGACATAGCTGCCGGAGCCGGTGATGAACCTCTTGTCTTCCTTGCGCGCCACGCGGGCGCCGATGCCTTCCATGGCCATTTTGGAACCTCCTCCCAATGCTAGGGGAGCAAGGGACTAAGCGAGTAGGGGAATAGGCCGGTGGAGAAATGGAAAAGCCGAGGAAGCGCCCTGACGAGACCCCCGATCCAATCCTGTCGACCCGCTCCCTTACTCCCCTATTCCCATACTCCCTTGATCCTTCATGCCGCCTTCTTCGCCTTGCCGCCCTTGCCCTTGGCCATCGACTTGGACGCCGCCAGAACCGCCTTGACGATGTTGTGATAGCCGGTGCAGCGGCAGATATTGCCTTCCAGCTCGGCGCGCACGGTCTTCTCGTCCAGACCGTCGGGATGACGGCGGATCATGTCGCTCGCCGCCATGATCATGCCCGGCGTGCAGAACCCGCACTGCAGGCCGTGATGCTCGCGGAAGGCGGCCTGCACGGGATGCAGATCGGCCCCGTCGGCAAGGCCTTCGATCGTCGTGACCTCGGAACCGGACGCCTGCGCCGCCAGCATCGAGCAGCTTTTCACGGCCTTGCCGTCCAAATGGACCACGCAGGCGCCGCATTGCGAGGTGTCGCAGCCGACATGGGTTCCGGTCAGGCCGAGATGCTCGCGCAGGAAATGGACGAGAAGCGTTCGGTCCTCGACCGTGGCCGACACGCTGCGGCCGTTCACAACCATGGAAATCTCAGACATTCATCCTCCTCCAGAATTCAAGCGTTATGCGGCCGGCCACAAGGCGAACGCATTCGCACTCGGTTCGACAGAAGATTAACGCAGCAGCAAGAAGAGTCCATCGGCAATAGCTTAAAAATCGGCGGCCGGGCCGAAAGGAATATGTGGCCGTGCCTGGGCGCCTGCATGGCACCGGGACGCCCCGGCCTCGCCATCAGCAAAGACCGAAATTCGTGCCGATCAGCGCTTGAAATCTGCGCGCAATATGGATATCACGCGCTGACTGTCGAGGGCTCCGGCCCTCGATGGCTGCCGCTTTAGCTCAGTTGGTAGAGCACATCATTCGTAATGATGGGGTCGCGTGTTCGAGTCACGCAAGCGGCACCAAAAATCTCAATAAAACCAACCATCTAATTCTATCTAGCTTGGTGCCACGGACAATCGGATTTCTTGTGGTACCGGAATGGTACCGCGCCAACGCAAGGCTATGCTAGGTTCCGCAAGGCAGTAGGTTGGATTCACGTTACAGACATCTGTAGAATAGAGCTTGGCCGGAGGGAGAGGGGTCATGGTCGAGAGAAACGCCGTTCTGCGAATTCATGGTCATGGCGGTGAACCTGTCGATGACACAGTCGTGTTTCTGACGTCTTTGAACCAAGCCTATTCGGGAATTCTTTTGTACGAAATGGAGTTGGAGCGGCTAGCAAGCCGAGCCCGCTACTGGCGGCGATATGAACCGTTCTTGCATAATCCGACTATTGACTTTGCGCCGATCTCATTTGCGTTGCCTGCAGGAGCGCGCCTCTGCCTCAAGGGCGTCGTGCTGCAATCGCCCGGATTTTGGGATTTCCTCGGAAAGTTGAATCCGTTGGAGGTCATCAGAAATGCGATAAACGACGCCCACGAAAGGCGGAAGGATAGGGCGTACCGAGAATCTGCCGAAGAAAGACGGCTGACCTTGGAGAACAAATTATTGGAGAATCAAGCGATTAAGGAGCGCATTGAAATACTCCAAAGTGTGGGCATTACTCCGGACGAACTGGCCCAGGTTCGGACATCTTTAATCCACGACAACGTCGATAGACTCCTGCAATTTCAGAATAGCGGTATGATCGAGCATGCCGAATTGGATCCACCCAGGAAGAAGATTTGACCGGCAATGCCGCTAGCCGCAGCACTGATCCACGAAGAAAACGGCGCCTCTGGTATCTCGTTTCCGGACTTCCCCGGTGCCGTCAGCGGCGGCGACTCCCCGGAAGATGCTATTCGCCGTGGCAGCGCCGCGTTGACCTTCCACGTCGCCGGGATGCTGGAAGACGGCGAAAAGCTGCCCTTCCTGCGCAGTCTCGCCGAACTCAACGGAGATGCAACCTTTCGCGAAGATTCCGAAGGCGCCGTTTTGGTCATGGTGCCGTTTGAGCTACCAACCCAATAGCACCTATCCTGCCGGCGCGGCTATCTTGACCGTTCGCCTCGCGTCTTGGTTCGTATGGAACCCTCAATGAAATCTTCGATATCGCCAACTTTGTAGAGAACCCGTCCGCCTAGTTTGACGTAGGCCGGCCCCGCGCCTTCGGAACGCCAGCGCGCCAGTGTTGGGATACTGATGTTCATAGCATCGGCCGCATCTGCAGGGGTCAATAGACCGGCCCTATTGCCTCGCCGAGGCACGCCAGCGGGTACGGCACTCACAGCCCCGCAAGCCCCGTCCTGCATTGCGTTGGCCCTGTTCTGGGCGTCCTGAATGGCTTCTGACGCCAAGGCGACGGCTCGTTTCGCCGCCGCGATGGCTTCCCGTAGCGCCTCGGCGTTCACCGTGGCGTCTCCGCCATGCGTCCCGCCAGCGACGCCACGAAATGAGCCCATCGTTCTCGATTCATCCAATTGGCATGAAGGCCGGCTTCAAGGAGATAGTCAGCCTTGGCACGGGCTTCCCTGAGCGACGTCACCGGCGCGCGGATCAGCGATTCCAGGGCAATGCCGTCCTGTTCAAGCAACATGTCCCAATAGGGCAGGCAATTCGGATCGTACGCGTCATCCGTTGGATCCGCCTGACAGCAAATCCGGTCGATTTCGCGAATGACGTGGCGATGATGCCGGATCAGTTCGGAAACAGTGCAGTGGAAGGGTCTCGGGTCGGCAGGGGCGACGGGGATATCAATGGTGGTCGACGCGAATTCGTTGTGCGTGGTAGTATGAGCGTTAGCCATTTCGAAGGTCCTTTCTTCGGTTTGGTCAGGCCGGGTGTTGAGGTTGCCGCCTCAACCCCGGCTCGCTCACCATTGATCAAAACGCCCGCACGATCAACAGCATTCGAAGAAAATTCGAAAGATATCAATATGTTGGTTGCAATTTGCAAACGCGGCCCGTGTTCGGCCGATGCGATGTTTTCGAAATGACAACGCGGCACCCGTGCATGTCCGTCGCGCAACGGGAATTCTAGCGCACGTCCAGCCAATCCAGCGAGCAGATGAGAATCGGTTCCCCGGTATGGGGATGAACGAGGCCGGGAATTTCAGGGCGCACGCTTAGCCAGAGTACGCGCTTCAAGATCTTCGCGTCGGTCAACGCACGTTGGAGTTCTGGCACCGACATCGGGATTGCGGCGTGGCGCACCCTGTCGTCTTCGTCATCGCCGGCGGTGTAGTCAATCAGGGATATGACGCGATCTCCGAATGCGCGGCCGTTGACGGATAAGGGCCGGCTCAATATGCGCGGTGCAATAATGACGGAATCGACGTCGCCACCGTCCGAGAAGATGAGAGTTGGAGTGCTGGACATGGGCGATCAATCGTTCAACCGGCTCAATATCTGTTGCCGCTGCCGATCCACTTCATTCGCCAGCGTTCTTTTGACCACCGACGCAATCTCATTGGCATCGGACTCGCGCCCATTGATCGTGAAGTTCACGTTGAATGGGGCATTCACGGTTTGCGGTTGGTGAACCGTTATCGGTTCCGGAAATTCAGCAGATGCGGCGGTGACGTTGGCGGCCTCGACCTTGTCGGTCTGGACTTTCTGCGGTGTGGCATCCGGGGCCGTGAACGCAGGCAGTGCCATGGGCGCTATCGGCGGCGCTGTCAGCACCGGGCGCGGCGCAACATCGGCGGTCGGGGCCGCCGGGCCTTCCACGTTCGAAACGGCCGAAACATCAAAACCGATCCGCTTCTGCAGCGATTCCGGCAACCAGCCCACGAGCCCATTGATGGACTCTTTGAACCATCCCACCACGGCTTTCATTTTGGACTTGAGGCCATCCCACAAAGCGCCAATGATGGCAGCGCCCCAACCGTAGAACCGGGAAAACAGACCTTCCATGAACGCGGCGAACTGGCCGCCGATCTCGGCAAGCCATTCGTAGATCGCGGCGAGGCCGGAACCGATGCCCTCCGCGAATGATGCGATGACACCGGCACCCGCGTCCAACAATGAGAACCCGGTGAAATACTTGACCACGGCATCCAAGCCGCGTGCGACATGGACAAGCGGGTTGAACTCAAGCCATAGCGCCGCCATGCCTTGGAGAAAGCCCTTGTCGAAGGCATCGGTTATCCGCGTCCAGAGATTTGCCCAATAGGCAACGAATTCATCCCATTTCTGTACAAGCACATAGGCGGCAGCACCGACGAGCGCGAGGCCGCCGAGTATCCAGCCGACCGGCGTGGATAGGATGACGACGCCGAGTTTGATGAAGGACGCCGAAAGCAGCGCCACGGCTGCGACGAGCGGCCCCGTGATCCACGCCGCCACGGCAACGAATGCCGCCTGCCCCGGCCCGCCAAGGAAGTCGATGACCGGCCGTATCCGATCAATGAAACCGGAAAATCCATCCGCTAACCGACTGATCTCCATTCGGATCGAGGAAGTCGGGTCCAATAGGGCGCGAAGGACATTCGACAATCGCTTCGCCCATCCGGCGATAGTGGACCGGACCAACTTTGCATTGGCGTCAAACCATTCCGTGGCACGAACGACCATTTCGTCCATGACCGGCATAAGGTGGACGCCGATCATGTTGGCGATGCCTTCAAGCCGCTTTTGCAGGCGGGCGATGTTGTCGCCGAATACTTCGGAGAATTCCGACGCGTTCTGGCTCAGCACATGCCCGGTGCGGCGCGCCTCTTCTCTCTGCCGGCGAATGCCATCGGCGCCCTGTTCGAACATGCGCGTCATGTCCTGCCCGGCGCGGCCGAACAGCACCATGGAGATACGAGTACGCTCCATCGGGCTTTCGATGCTGGCGATGGCCTCAACCGTCTCGTTAAACAGTTGATCCATACTCTTCATATTGCCGCCGGCATCACGAAGAGAGACGCCGAGCGCATCAAATTCGCGCGAATAGGTCTTGGTGCCGCGTGCCGCATCCGCCGCGTTGGCGCCGAACCGCTTCATTCCCTTTTCCAATGCCTCCGAAGAGACGCCGGACATTTCCGCCGCGTACCGGTATTCCTGCAGCGCCTCGGCGCCGATACCAAGTTGTCGGGCGGTCTTCGCGATTTCATCGCCAAGGGCGGCGGTATGCTGTGCCAATTTGAATGCGCCGAACACGGCCCCGGCGCCGCCAATGCCGAGCGCACCAGTCAACATGCTAAGGCGACGCGTTGCATGGCCAAGTCCGTCGCCGAGAGCGCTTAGATTGCGGCCAAGGTTGCCGGCGGCACGGCCTATCCGGTCTAGGCCGAATGAACGGGAAAGCGATGCAATCCGCGCCTGTAACCGGCGTATCGGTCCGGTGATCCGGTCGACAAGGCTCAGTTCAACTGTTGCGGCAGCGGCAGTACGGGCAGTCATGGCGCTTCTCTTTCCTTTCGGGAACGGCCGACTCTGATTTTTTGGGACGGAATGCCGTATCCATCAGCTGAGCCCATGGTCGGAAGCCGGCATGATGCAGAGCCTCCATTGCTTCACCGACTTTGACGCGGCTGGCAGTGTCCAGCGGCAGGCAGTCGCCATACTCTTTCAGGAATTCGTCGCCGTGGACGCCGAACCGAACTGCGAACTGTCGCGGCGTCGGGCTAACGGGACTGGAAGGCGGGAGCATTGTAATCCGTTGATTCTATTCAGATTTGGCGGGATTTGATATGCATGGTGAGTAGTGGTGATACCCACCGCGAAGCCCTGTCGCTAGCGAAATCATGCGCTGCCGCGTTCCCCTCACGACCTCACCCCGGTAGAAGGACCCGTCGGAATTGTTTGCCGAGTGCTAGACAGCGATGTTGAAAAGAGGCGACCGGGCATGATGTTTCGCGGAGCCCGGTCGCCAAGCCGCCGGTGGTTTCAGACGGCGGATTCGAATTCACTATGCCCGTTTCAGGGCACGTTTCCATGCAGCGGCTCGGTCGATGCCGTCGCTGTGCGCATCTGCTGGAGTGGTCGTGCCAGAAGAAGCGTTTGACGGTTGCGAGCCACGGGCATCGGCAGAGGCCCGTTTCAGGGCACGTTTCCATGCAGCGGCTCGGTCGATGCCGTCGCTGTGCGCATCTGCTGGAGTGGTCGTGCCAGAAGAAGCGTTTGACGGTTGCGAGCCACGGGCATCGGCAGAGGCCCGTTTCAGGGCACGTTTCCAAGCAGCGGCTCGGTCGATGCCGTCGCTGTGCGCATCTGTCTTCGATGTGGCTGACGGCGCTCCGGCCTGCGCTTCCAACGCACGTAATGCTCGATGGCGTGCAATCTGGGGCGGCGTGCCTTTGGCAACTTCTTCGGCAACCAGCCTACGGAATTCTTCTGACATCGTGCTTTCTCCTATTACTTCCGCCGCAACGCCCGCCGCCACATATCGGCACATGCTGAACGCTGGCGCTCGGTTTCACGATCTTCAAACATGCCGATCAACGCGGTCGGCACACGGTTCTTGTCCATGTATGGCCGATGGGCATTGGCTTGGAGCGGCGGATACTTCCGGCGCTCTGCCTGCGCAGGCTGCGGCTTGGTGCTCTGCTGAGCCTTTCGGGCCAAAATGGCAGCTGCCGCCAGAAAATTGAGGTTCATCAAAGTTCCTCCGCCAACATGAATTCCATGGGCGCATCAGCGCGTCTGTTCACACTGAACCCCGCTTCTTCCGCGCCTCGGATCATGATTTCTTCATTTCGTTCGGCATCGCGAATCGCGGCGTCGACGCGGGCCAGTGCATCGCGCCGTTCCTCGGCGGCAAAGGCACGATCTTTGGATTGAATTTGAGACTGAGCGATTTCGGTAAGGGCTTCGCTGAATTCTTCGCGGAAGCCCAAGAGGCACATCGCACCAAGCGGGGAATGCTTGAATGCCTCTGCGATGCCGGGGTCGGTGCTGAGGCCGGCGCCGGATGGAGTCACAAGGCACGCGGGACGAAAGTAGCGCTTCGCATCGCGCTCGGCCTCATCGAGCAAGGCACCGATACGGGTCTCGGATTCGGCGGGATCAATTGGGGCTCCTTCAATCGACTGGCGCTCTTCGAGCAATGCAAGCCGCTTGGCACGCTCACCCTCGATTGCGTCCATGATCTCCCGCGCGGCGCGGCGCTGCTTGTCGAAGATGCCCGAGAGCCGGTCACTGATCTTCGCCATCAGAATACCCTTTCAAGGTCAGCGGGAAGCCGGATACCGTGTTCGCGGCAATACTCGATGGCGCGTCGCTTATGACCACCAACGAGTCCAACGACGCCGGAATGATGGGCCAAGTCTGCCTTTGCCGCTTCAACGGCTTCACGAGCCTCGGCATATTCCTTCGGCCAATCCTTACGGGGGACGCGATCCCAATCCTCGCCAAAGTAGACGCCACCATCATCGCTGGATCTGCCGAGCTTCGCTTCCACCGCATGGAGGTTCGCTGTTGCGTTTCGAAGAGCTTCACGCGCTTCACGGGCCGTAGCAAAGGCGGAGTCGCTCTGAGCGCAGAGCCGGCGAAGGCGTTCGATGGAGAGCTTGAAGGTCATATGCTGTTTCCTTTCGGAAAGACTATGGCCCGGTGCCCTTGGCAAAATCTCAGGTGGTTTCAGGAATTTTTTGCCAACTTGCGCTCTTCATCGAAGATCTTCCGAATTTTCCCATGACTCGGAAATTTGCCGTCATTGACCGTAAGGATTCGGTGGATGCTGCGTTGCGGCTCCACGGCTGGGCTACGTTCAGCATCCACATCGCGACGCCACTGCCCGGACATGTAGCGCCCCGCCGCTTCCAAGATTTTATCGGCGGCACCATTTGAAGAGCGGATGTCTTTGTATACGGTTCGCCGAAGATCACAGAGCAGCAAGCTGGTTTCCTTTCTTACGGTTACCGCTTTGGATGGTCCGGACGTGCCGACTAATGGCCGACCTTTCTCGTTGACCATCTTTATCAGGGCGCGGCGTACTTCCTCATCCGGGGTGCGCGACAATGCTTCAAGGAGGATCAATTCGGCTTGCCGCCGATAGAACTCAGGATCGGCGGGCCGCGACGCCGCCCATTCGCTGAGAGGAACAATGACGGTTCGGGCAGTGCGGCGTTCACTCATGGCCGGCGATCCCGACATGGGGACAACGCCAAATTCTGTCCCCGGCTTTGTCCCCACTTATGTCCCCATATTATCCTATTGATATAATTATATAATTTAGAATTTGAATTGAATGGGGACGGTGGGGACAGAGAAAGCATAGGTACATATGCGACTGCTGCCCAATCGTACGTGTCAGGTGTGTATTTACACATAGGGCTATCTATTCCGGGGAAAGTGCGTCCCCATGTCCCCATTTGCCGATTTCGTATGTGATTCCAATGACTTGCCATGGGGACGAACTTGGGGTCGAATGGGGGACGAAACACGGGGACGATGGCCGATTCAGTCACTTTCGCCATGGCCGGCGGCCTCCAAATCGATGCGCAGGCAACGAACCTTGTCTCTGGAATCGAACCGCACCGTCTTTTCAAATGCGGTAGCGGCCGGATGCTGCTTTAGCGTTGCCACCTGAAAAGGCATTCCATGGAAGATTGATCTCAGCGATGGATGGGTATTTGAGACGAGGATACCTGCCCCGCCGCCCGGCTCATCGGGAACATCAACGCGGATTCCGTAACGCAAAAGTGCCTTGTGATAGGATTCGGCAAAGTCAGGGTCGCGTGCGACTACGGCATCGATCATTTCGCCAATTGTGCGCCGGATTCCGCCATCAAGGAGCACAGAGCTTTGCATGAGGTGGGTATACGCGGCGTCGTGGTCCGCTGCGGTCTGCCCGCGCGATATGGCCTCACCGAGCCATTTCCAGCTTTGCAACCGGGCCTCTGCAGTCTCCGCGTCGATGCGCTTACTGGTATAGAGGCTTAGCCACCCTGCCAAGGGCGCGCCGAGCGTGTCACCTAGTCTGCGGTTGCCTGTCCTCTTTGCGATGGCTGTGGCGAAGGTCTCGGCATTCGCATTGATCACATCAACGAGTCCAAGCGTACGCCAGAATAGTCGATCCCCGAAATTGTTCGCTAGGAGATCATCAATTTCGCGCTGGAGCCGTGCGAAGCGCTCCGCACGGTCGCGCCGAATTTCGGCAGAGGCATTTGGATCAGTGCCGCGAAGCTCCAATGTGATGATACGGCTCTCGTCAGCCGGTAGCGTCATGCTCTTGTCGATGCTGGCAAACAGGAAGGTGGAGCGAACACGGTAGGTCGCGCTGGCGCCGCCGGCACTTCCCTTCACAATAGGAGCGCCATTTGCCGAAAACGCCTGCCGGGCAAGACCTATTACCTTGGCGACGCGCCGCCGGTCATCTTCGGTCTTGGCCTCAAATTCATCGAACAAAACCGGCAACAAGTCGCCCTTGAGCACCTGTCGGACGCCGGCCTCGGTTGTGTCTGATTGCACGTTGAGAGCGGTATTGCCGAGCAGCCTCCCGGCTATCTCATCCATTACGTAAGATTTTCCGGATCCTCGTTCGCCCGTGATCCACAGATGCGGCCGTGTTTCGAGTGCGCCGCAGATCGGTGCAATTGTCAGCCAACCGGCGAGAAGTCGCCCCATGTCCGGTGTGGCCCAACTGAGCGATTCAAGGATATGACAAAGTTGTCTAGCTTCGTCATCCTTGAGGGGTTCCGCCTTCGTGATATTGAGCCGGGTTCGCTTCTGGAAGATCCATTTGGAGCCGGGAAGGCACAAGCTGGCCTCCCTTCCATCAACGACTAGCCGGTCGCCGAGATGAGCAACGACGCTGCCATCATCTTCGAGAAGGACGCCACGCCCAACTTTGCGCGAAGGGTCAAAGACGCCCTGATCTTCGCACTTCCGAAGCATCGCATTCGCGGCTGCATCCCAATCGCACCCCCTGCGACCCGGAAAGTTTACTTCCCAATAGGAAAGCGGCGCCAAATTCATCAGCGTCTGTTTTGAGTGAGCCGCCCCCCGTATGTCGACAATCTGCTCTTGCCGTTCCGACCAATAGAAAAACGTTCCCTCATCGAAGCCAAGGGCGCGGATGCCGGTTGGAAGGGCAGCTTCGAATTCTTCCCCGGCCGGCGCAGCATCGGCCGGCGGCGGGTTGATCGCGGCATCGATGGTGGGGCGAACACGGTCAAGGTCGAATTTCAGTGCGGCGTTTTCGCGCGCTTTGGTTCGGCCGGGCTTCGCAAAATCGAGATGCGGATCGTCGTCGGGGTCAAACGGGGAGTCCACTACGCGACTCCCCTTCCGGCGTCCTTCCAAGCTGCCATCAATGCACGCGCCAGCCTCAACCGCATTCGCCCTGGGCCGCGCGACCTGATGTAGTGGGACAAGGCGGCTTTCTCGGCGGAGCACTTATCCATACCGCAGTCGAACTGAAGGATGGCGGCGCGCTCATCAAGCACGCCTGATCTAACAATGGCCCGAAAAGCCACCGCCGAATAATCCCGGTGCCACCGAATGGTTCGGCTCCGGGTCAATCGCCGTGCCTCACGGAACTGTAGTGCAAGGGCGGTGTAGTTGAGCAAGTCCGCCGTTGGCGCTTCGACCGCGAAAGCGATCTCATCCGGCAGTACGTCAACGACGACCCCAACACGGTAGTATAGCGGCTTCAGCTTGCCCGAATGGAACGGCGGCAGGCTATCCGCACAGTGAGGGTACTTCAGCGGATTTGTGGCCAGCGAATGGCGGTGGAACCGTCGGCACAACGGGCATGTTCCGCCGATGTTGACGTTTCCATCTTCGATGCTGACGGGCCATACCCGAAACGTGGCAACCTTCGGGTCAATCGTCGCGTGCCACGACTCCGTGATGATCCTCATGTGCTCGCCGGTTAGGTGAATTCCTGCCGCCGCGAGCCGTTCCATTCCACCGGGCGGCGACAGAGTTTGCAAATCGTCAACGCTATGGTCGCGCTGAATGAATTGCCCGCTTGGGGCAATTTTGGTACGCATTGTCATTGATCTGAGCCTGAATCTGAGAGTGCCTCGCTACAAGCCTGCCGTCCCACCGGCGGGCTTTTGCGTCAGGCGTCAACGCCATTAGTGCGAAGGAACACCCGTAGGCTGCCCGCGCTGTAGACCGCCCGTCGCCCAAGCTTTTGGAACTGCGGGCCATCGCTGCGTGCGCTTCGCCACCGAACGAGAGTCAGCTCTGCAACCTGATAGCCATGCGCGGCCATGAATCGTACGGCTTCAGGTGTTTGCATTAGAATAGAGTCCGGTATCGCCCGTGCTCTTTCTGCCTCTGCTGCCAATTCCTCATACGGAATCGATACAGCGCGGCGACGTTCTGAAATGGCATCATGATTTTCTACAAGCATATTTCGACTCCATCATTGATGGACCTACATATGCATTACCGTCATTTAAGTGCGCAATTCCACAATCCTGCGATTTTCCTTCGAAATGACGTAGATATTCAAAATGAATATTGAAGCAACTCGGTCCACCCGAAATCTGTTCGGCGAAGGTCGACGTCTCTGGGAGGAAGCGGGAGGCCGACATAGGGACGAGGACCTGCTTGTCCTGGAAGCGGACCTTCAACCCCCTTGGGAACAATCTTCATTCTCATACATCGGGTAATGACAATAAGCGTATGGTCTGCCAGCTTTCACTATGTGGTGGCTTGAAATGCCATGACGGTGTTCATCTTAAGAAGAGTCGGGGGGCATACATCGAAATGTCAATCTTCAGTGTGGGGAATCGCGTGTCGGTACGCGGCGAGCTCGACGCCGCCGACTGTTCGCGATTGTTGGCGGCAATGCACAATGAAGTGCATGTCAAGAAGTATCAGGATATCGAACTCGATTTCTCGGACTGCACGAAAGCCTACCCAGCAGAGATGGTTGCTGTCTGCGTGAAGTGCCAACAATTGTGGAAAGAGGGAGTAGACATACACCTCTCTCTTCCAACTGAAAGGAAAATGTCCAAACTGTTCTTAAATACCAATTGGGCTCATCTGATTGATATAAGGCAATTCGAGCCCAGTAGGTACAGAGGCTACACGCACGCTCCCGCATTGAGATTTTCGAGTGGGAAGGAGCAATATGAGGCCATCAACAAGATTCTAGAAATATTGCTTGCCGCCCTTCTCAAACTTAAAAGAGAAGATTTAAGGATAATAGAATGGGCCTTAAATGAGATAACAGACAATGTGATAAATCATTCGCAGTCACCAATTGGCGGATTGGTGCAGGTGACCAATCATCGGCAACAGTCGCAAATACAGTTCGTCGTCGCTGACGCGGGAATCGGCATACCCGGATCATTACGGCCGGCACGACCGGATATTCGAAATGATCAGGAGGCCTTAGATGCTGCAATTAGAGAGGGTGTTACAAGAGACAATGCCGTAGGACAAGGGAATGGTCTCTATGGTACGTGGCAGATTTCCAAGAAAAGCTTTGGACGATTTCGGTTACTTTCCGGTTATGCGTCATTAGAATCATCTGAAAGAGATGGACTCCGCATTCAAAAGCGCGACATTCCCCTTAGTGGCACTCTCGTGTCCTGCCGGATTGGGTATGCGGCTGATTTGGCATTGGAGGATGCGCTTATCTTTTCGGGCAAAAGGCACGTCCCTACCGATTATATTGAAACTCATTTTGAAGCCAGAGAGGATGGTTCAATTGTATTTGATCTTTCCCAGGAATCTGAAGGATTTGGCTCAAGAGCAGCGGGTGATCCCGTACGAAGAAAACTTCACAATGTCATTAGAATGTCTGATGCAGATCGAGTAATTATAGATCTTGATAAGGTTTTGCTTGTGTCGAGCAGCTATGCAGATGAAGTGTTTGGCAAGCTGTTCATTGAGCTGGGGCCGCTAGAATTTAGCAGGCGCATCGACATTCAGAATGTCGACCCACTCGTGCAGGCGTTGATCGACAAGGCTATCCTTCAAAGGATGCGGCAATAGCCATACCAATTGAAAAGGCATCCCTGCCTTGCGCTCAAGCGGAGAATGTCGGCCGGCCTTGGGCTCAATCGAGCCCTTCATTGCGTCCGTTGGCTACGGCCGCAATGAAGGTGAGCCTGGCCATAGCCAGCGGGTAGCAATAGTCAGATTTGACCACTAGGGGTGTCGAGCAAGTGCTAGTGGAACCACTTTGCCGACCTCTTTGCCATCGAGCGCACCTGCAATCCGGGCGGACACTTTGTCGGCGGCGACAAGCAGCGCGGCATCAGGCGTATGCGAATATCGCTGGGTGACACCGGCTGGTCGATGGCCCAGCAATCCGGCTATGACCAATTCCGAAAATCCTAGCTCAGCAGCGACGCTGGCGAATGTGTGTCGGAACACGTGAGCCGATATCCCATGAATGTCGGCCCGCGCCGCAAGCCGGGCTAGCACACGCGGCAACCCCACGAAGTGTCCGTCGCCACGTTGTGCAGGAAATGCCCATTGCCTGTCCGATGGCGCATCCTTGAGCGCCTGTAGAGCGCTCGCACCCATTGGACGCGTCTGTCTACCAGTTTTTGTGTCCCCGAAGCGAATGCACCTAGCCGGGAAGTCGATCCACTCAATGGGCAATGCCAACGCTTCCATCCGGCGGCATCCACTCAAAAGAAGGAACCTAACTGCTGCCAGCCCAACTGGTGGTTCCAATTCAGCAGAAGCGTTTCGCATGGCCTTTCCAAGGCGCGTGATTTCATCGAGTGAGAGGTGTCGTTCTCGCGCTGAAATTGAGATCTTCTGCACATTTGCGACCGGATTCCGGTCAATGATTTCCAACGTCTTGCGAGCAAACTCGAACGCTCCTGAGAGGGTCGCAGTCACACGCGCCGCCGCACCTTCACCACCGAGCGTATGACCTCCACGCCCTTTGCGTCGCTTCTTTGCTGTTTGGCCGGTTCGGATAGCGGTTTGAAGGTCGGTGACATCTTTCGTTGTGATCGACGTCACCAACCGCTTGCCTATGAGCGGTTTGATGTGAACCTCGGCGCGTCCCTGATCACCCGTCCATGTCGACGGCTTTATATCTCGCTTCCGATGCGCCTGATATGCTTCGAAAAGCTCAGCAACGGTCATCCCTTTGCGCGCCTCAGATTTTGCAGCGGCCGGGTCCGCGCCGCCGGCAATCTCTCCGAGATATTTCTTGACTAGTGTACGCGCTTCTTCCGGCGTCAACGTGCCGACTCGGGCCAGAACCATTTTGCGCTGGCGACCGTCTTTTGTTCGGTACTTCAACAGAAATGACGCGACACCGGAGGGCATCATGCGGACGCCAAACCCTCGCAACTCGCCATCCCACAGGAAGGCCGGCTTGCCGTTCTCTGGTCGCAACGATTTGATAGAGTCCTTGGTAATCTTAGCCATGGGCACCCCCCTCCAAATTGGTACCACAACTGAAGGACGCTTACGCTGGTACCATTATGGCACCACAATAGCGCAAACCGTGGCGCAGTCAATCAATGCCGAAGCAAGCGGAATCCATTCACAACATATTGTTTTTCATAATAAATCAATGTGAACCAATTTTACGCATAGTTCCGCAATGATCTTCATGCCTCATTCGTAATGATGGGGTCGCGTGTTCGAGTCACGCAAGCGGCACCAATTTTTTTTGGGCCACAGGCAAGGTCTCCCACAAATCACTGCCCCGCCCCTTCACTCAAAATGTCCAGATATGCCCGGTACGCGAACACCCTGCCCCGCTTGCGCCCGGTGACCTCCTCGACAAGCCCCAGCGACTGCAACTGAGCTAGGGCCGCATTGACGGTCGGCATGGTGAGGCCGCTTTGCTCAACGGCGGCTGAGGCTGTCAGGAATGGGCGGGTGCGCATGAGGTCGTGCACTTGCAGCACCGAGCCCGTCCGGTCGGCTTCCGCAACGATGCGTTCCCGGTCCTGGGCCAGCAGCGCGGCAATCCGGTTCGCCGTCTCGAATGCCTGGTCCGCCGTCTCAGCGATGCCGTCGAGAAAAAATTCCAGCCAGGCTTCCCAGGCGCCGCGTTCTCGCACCTCCTGTAACAGGCGGTAATAGGTCGCGCGATGGGTTTTGAAATAGAGCGAGAGATAGAGAAGCGGCTGACGCAATACGCCTTCGGCGCACAGAAACAGGGTGATCAGCAGACGGCCGAGCCTGCCATTGCCATCGAGAAACGGATGGATCGTCTCGAACTGCACATGCAGCAATCCCGCCTTGATGAGCGGCGGCATGTCCGGCGTTTCGGTGTGCACGAAGCGCTCCCAATCACCGAGGCATCCCATCACCTCGTTTGGTGGCGGCGGAACGAACATGGCGTTGCCGGGGCGCGTGCCGCCGATCCAGTTTTGCGAGGCGCGGAATTCGCCGGGGTTCTGCGCCGCGCCCCGGCCACTGTCGAGCAACCGGCCGTGCATTTCCCGGATGAGGCGAAGCGATATGGGCAGGTCGTCCATGCGCTCCAAGCCGTACATCATCGCATCGACATAATTTGAAACCTCCCGAATATCATCGAGCGGCTCACCCGCGACAGCCTCGGTTTCGAAGCGGAGAAGGTCGGTAAGAGTCGATTGCGTCCCTTCGATCTGCGAGGACAGAACCGCTTCCTTGCGGACATACATATAGAGGAAGAGTTCCTTGTTCGGCAGGAGTACCGAAACCCCGTCCAGCCGTCCGAGTGCCCGCTCGGCCGCGCTGAGCCGCGTCAGCATATTGGAAAGGTCAATGGGCGGTTTCGGCGGCAAGGGTGGCGGCACAAATGCCTTGACCTTCTCGCCGCCAACTGATGTTTCCACGAACCGGCCGAGGCGGCTCTTGGCGCTTTGGTCGTCAGGCATGATCCGGTCCTCACATCCCAAGATTCGGGACCTTTAATAACGGATTCTCTTATTTAAAGAAATCGCCTTTTCGTTAATTAGCGACGATCGTTAATTAACGGTCGGAAATTAGCGGTGGGGACTCTTCCCTTCCCGCGAAGCCCATATCGCCCGCGACGACCGAGACCACCGGGGCCACACACCCGCCCGATCCGTGAGACCCGTCGATGGGGCGGGGTCCCCCTATTCGGCCGCCTGCTGGCGATTGGCCTCGATGATCTGCCTGATCTCGCTGCGGCAGGAGCCGCAATTCGTGCCGGCTTGCAAGGCCTCGCCGATGGCCGCGACGCTGGTGCAGCCGTCGCGGGCGGCGGCGGCGATCTGGTTGAGGCCGACATTGAAGCAGGAACACACGGTCGCGCCGCGGTCGGGCGCCCCGCGTCCGGGGCGCCCGACGATCACGGCCAGGCGCTCGGCGGGAGGCAACGTCTCCGCCGCGAGCTGGTCGACGGCCCAGCCGCGCGAGACGGCGACCGGTTCGCCTGCCAGATAGAGCGCGCCAGAAAGCCGGCCGTCCTCGAACAAGGCGAGGCGGTGCCGCCCGGCCGTTTCATCGTGATAGGCGAGCGTTTCCGCCGCCGCACCGGGCTGAAAAAGGCGGTCGGCCACGGCCTGCCAGTCGGTCCTGCCGGAGGCAAAGGCCAGTTCGATGCGCCAGCCGCCGGCGCATCGGGCAATCGCCCAATAGTCCGCATCGATCGCTTCCGGCTTGCGGCGCGCCACCGCAAAGCCGTAGGCCGCGACAGCAAAGCGTTCGATGCCCGCCGCCGCGCTCTTCAGCGCCGGCTGTCCGGAGACCGGGTCGGTCCTGGCCGGCACCAGCGCATCGACACGGGCGCAGGCAGCAAACTGGTCGTTCCAGTGCATCGGCACGAAGATCGAACCCGGCGCCTGGCGTTCACTGATCAGTGCGCGCACGAGAACCGCGCCATGGGCGGTTGCCACGCGCACGATGTCGGCATGGGCAATGCCATGGCGTGCCGCATCAACCGGATGGATCTCGGCGAAAGGCTCGGCCATGTGCTGCGACAGGCGCTGGCTTTTGGCCGTGCGCGTCATGGTGTGCCAGTGGTCGCGCACGCGGCCGGTGTTGAGCGTGAAGGGGTAGGCCGGATTGCCCGTGCGGCGCGGTCCCGGCGAGACGGCGACGAAGCGCGCGCGGCGGTCGGGCGTGTAGAAGCCGCCATTGGCAAAGAAGCGGGAAGCACCCCCCTCTGGCCAGAGGGGGGTATGCCGGTATGCCGGCGCGGGCCATTGAAAGGGTTGCAACCGATCGTAGCCAGCCTCGTCGATCCCCGCATGGGTACCGATGTCGAAGTCGCGCTGTCCAGCGTTCTTGAAGGCCGACAGTGCCGCGTGTTCGGCGAAGATTTCGGCCGGCGAGCGATAGGCAAAGGCGTCGCCGAACCCCATGCGCGCCGCAACCTGGGCGATGATCCACCAGTCCGGCCTGGCCTCGCCCGGCGGCGGCAGAAAGGCACACTGGCGCGATATGCGCCGCTCGGAATTCGTCACCGTGCCGTCCTTTTCGCCCCAACCCAGGGCCGGCAGGCGCACATGGGCATGGCGCACGGTATCGGTGGTGGCGAGGACATCGGAGACGACGACGAACGGACAGTTTTTGATCGCCTGCTCGACGATGTCGGCCTCGGGCATGGAATCGACCGGGTTGGTGGCCATGATCCACAGTGCCTTGATGCGGCCGTCGGCAACGGCACGGAACATGTCGACCGCCTTGAGGCCGGGCTTGTCGGCCATGCGCGGTGCGTTCCAGAAGCCCTGGACCAGGGCGCGATGCCCGGCATTCTCGAGGTCCATATGGGCGGCCAGCATGTTGGCGAGCCCGCCCACCTCGCGCCCGCCCATGGCGTTGGGCTGGCCGGTAACGGAGAACGGCCCCTGGCCTGGCCGGCCGATGCGCCCCGTCGCCAGATGGCAGTTGATGATGGCGTTGACCTTGTCGGTGCCGCTGGCC
This sequence comes from Mesorhizobium xinjiangense, assembly GCF_009749525.1. GTDB lineage: Bacteria > Pseudomonadota > Alphaproteobacteria > Rhizobiales > Rhizobiaceae > Mangrovimarina > Mangrovimarina xinjiangensis. Next base: position 79,252 of record NZ_WOAC01000015.1, read on the forward strand.
GACTGGTTGACGCCCTGGCTGTAGACCGTGACGGCCTTGGAAGTCGACGCGAAAAGGGAATAGAAATCGGCCAGTTGACCGGCTTCCAGTCCCGTCTTGCGGACGATTTCGACCAGCGGCACCTTCCGCGCGGCGGCAAGCGCCTCCTCCAGCCCCGCGGTGTGGGCGGCAGCATAGGCATGATCGACGGCGCCGTGATCGGCGAGATAGGCGAGCAGGCCGGCAAACAGCGCCACGTCGCCATCCGGCGCGATCGCCAGATGCATATCGGCAATGTCGGTGGTCATGGTGCGGCGCGGGTCGATGAGCACCACCTTCATGGACGGCCGCTTTTCCTTCGCCGCCGCCAGCCGCTGATAGAGCACAGGATGGCACCAGGCGAGGTTGGAGCCCACCAGCACGACGAGATCGGCAAGCTCCAGGTCCTCATAGGTGCCCGGCACCACGTCGGCGCCAAAGGCGCGGCGATGGCCGGCGACGGAGGAGGCCATGCACAGGCGCGAGTTGGTGTCGATATTGGCCGAGCCGACAAAGCCCTTCATCAGCTTGTTGGCGACGTAATAGTCCTCGGTCAGAAGCTGGCCGGAAACGTAGAAGGCGACGGAGTCGGGACCATGCTCGGCAGTCGCCGCCGAGAATTTCTGCGCCACCAGGTCCAGCGCTTCCTCCCAACCTGCACGTTCGTCCCCGATTTCGGGGTGCAACATCCGACCCTCCAGAGCGAGCGTTTCGCCCAGCGCCGAGCCCTTGGAGCACAGACGGCCGAAATTGGCGGGATGGTCGGGGTCGCCTGCGATGGAAACGGTCCCGTCCGGTTGCGGTGTTGCCAGCACGCCGCAGCCGACGCCGCAATAGGCGCAAGTGGTGCGCACGGATTCAGGCATTGCACGCAATCACTTGCTTGGTTGAAATACCCCCCTCTGGCAAGAAGGCCGGACAGGCATACGCGAGCTGCAACTTCATCACGCCGCCTTCTCCGCCGCCGACCTCAGCGACAGGAGAATGCGGCCGTCCTCCACCTTGGCCGGAAAGGTCGCCGTCGAACCTTCATCGGCGCCCTGCGCCCTGCCGGTCTCCAGCGATATGACCCAGTTGTGCAGCGGACAGGTCACGCAGCCGTCATGCACGATGCCCTGACTGAGCGGACCTTTCCTGTGCGGACATTTATCCTCCAGCGCGAACACACGATCGTCGGCGGTGCGGAACACGGCGATCGTTGTGTCACCGTTCTTCACGCAGCGCGCACCGCGGCGCGGAATGTCTTCGAGCTTACCGATTGCAACCCAACTTTCGCTCATTGCGTTCATTCATCCTTCCCTTCAGCCCGGGTTCCGGTTGCGGCCATTGATAGCTTGATTCCTCTACGGAATTCCCGTACACACAAAGAGTGAGCTCGCGACCTTTCGATCCCCATAAGGATGCCATCAACCGCACGAAGCATGGGCTCTCCCTGGCATTCGGGGACCGGATTTTCGCTGACCCGGCACATCTGATCCTTCCCTCCATCCGCCCTGAGGAGCGATTCAAGGTGATCGGGATGGTGGAAGAGAAGCTCTTTACGGCGGTTTTCGTCTGGCGCGGCGGTGAGCCCCGCTTCATTTCTGTAAGGAGAAGCAACAATGGCGAGGAAAGATCGTATCGCTCTTTCCGCTGATCCGAACGATCCGGAGGATTTCGACGTCACGCAGGAAGGTCTGGAGCGCGGCTTGAAGTGCCGGATCATCCGCATGGCGCGAACCGAGCTGGGCCTGAGCCAGGAGGAGTTCGCGCATCGGTTTCGCGTACCGGTGGGAACGCTGCGCGACTGGGAGCAGGCGCGCTCGACCCCGCCCGACTTTGCGGTGGCGTATGCGCGCGTCATTGCTGCCATGCCCGACAAGGTAGCCGAGATCGTGAACGCTGCGTGAGGCGGCATTACTCAGCAGCCTCCAGGGAAAGCGTCGCCATCGGCTTGAATTCGTGCTTGTCCTTGCCGGAGACGCGCTCCGACCAGGGGTCGACCTGGGCGAATTTCTGGGAGAAGACGAAGCGCTCGAAATAGGCCTTGCGCTTTTCGGCGTCGTCCATGATCTGGCGGCGGACCTCGTCGTAGCCGATGCGCTTGGCCCATTTGTAGATACGCTCCAGATAGCGGCCCTGTTCGCGATACATCTGGACGAGCGCCACGATGTGCTCGAGTGCCTCGTCCTCCGACCTGACGAGGCCGAGGACCTCGGTGCCCTTGATGTCGAGGCCGGCCGCGCCGGCGAAATGGATCTCGAAGCCCGAATCCACGCAGATGACGCCGACATCCTTGCAGGTCGCCTCGGCGCAGTTTCTGGGGCAGCCGGAAACCGCCATCTTGACCTTGGCCGGGGTCCACGATCCCCACATGAATTTCTCGATGCGGATGCCGAGACCGGTGGAATCCTGCGTGCCGAAACGGCACCAGTCGGAGCCGACGCAGGTCTTCACCGTTCTGAGCCCCTTGGCGTAGGCCTGGCCTGACACAAACCCCGCCTTGCCCAGATCGGCCCATACGGCGGGCAGATCCTCCTTCTCGATGCCCAGCATGTCGATGCGCTGGCCGCCGGTGACCTTCACGGTCGGGATGTTGAACTTGTCGACGACATCGGCGATGGCGCGCAACTCTGCGGCAGAGGTCACCCCGCCCCACATGCGCGGCACGACCGAATAGGTCCCGTCCTTCTGGATGTTGGCGTGCACGCGCTCATTGATGAAGCGCGACTGGTAGTCGTCGGCATATTCGTCCGGCCAGTCGGCCACGAGATAATAGTTGAGCGCCGGGCGGCATTTTGCGCAGCCGCACGAGGTCTTCCATTCCAGCTCCTGCATGACGGCGGGGATGGTCTTCAGCTTCCTGGCCTTGATCAGCCGGCGCACATCGTCGTGACCGAGATCGGTGCAGCCGCACATGGGCGTGACGGCGGCCGGGTTGTAGGCGTCACCGAGCGTCAGCGACAGGAGCTGCTCGACCAGCCCCGTGCAGGTGCCGCAGGAGGCGGACGCCTTGGTGTGGGCGCGCACGCCGTCGAGCGTGGTCAGGCCGTTTTCATTGATCGTGCCGACGATCTTGCTCTTGCACACGCCGTTGCAGCCGCAGATTTCCGCATCATCCGGCAAGGCTGCAACGGCCGCCATAGGGTCCAGTTGCCCCCCTCCTTGGTAGGCCTGGCCGAAGATCAGCGTATCGCGCATTTCGGAAACGTCGGTGCCCTTCTTGAGCATGTCGAAGAACCAGCCGCCATCGGCGGTCTCGCCATAGAGAACGGCGCCCATGATGCGGTTCTCCTTCAGCACGAGGCGCTTGTAGACGCCGGCGCTGGCATCGCGCAGCACGATCTCCTCGCGGTCCTCGGCCTCGGCGAAATCGCCGGCGGAGTAAAGATTGACGCCCGTCACCTTGAGCTGGGTGGCCGTCTCGACCGGGCGGAACGCCGCGTCCTGCTTGAGGAGCGTCTTCGCCGCCACCTTGGCCATGTCGTAGAGCGGCGCGACGAGGCCGTAGCAGATGTTTTCATGCTCGACGCATTCGCCGACGGCCAGGATATCGGGATCGGAAGAAACCATCTGGTCGTTGACGACGATGCCGCGCTCCACATGGAGGCCGGCATCGGTGGCGATGCGCGTTTCGGGGCGGATGCCGACCGCCATGACGACGATGTCGGCGGGATAGACCGTGCCGTCCTCGAGAAGTACGGCCTCGGCCCGTTCCTCGCCCAGAACAGCCTTGGTCTGCGCCTCGGTGTGGATCGTGATGCCGCGGCCCTCGAGCTCCTTTTTAAGCAGGTAGCCGGCGGCAGGATCGAGCTGGCGTTCCATCAGGTGGCCCATCAGGTGGAGCACCACGACCTCCATGCCCCGCCCCCTGAGCGCGGCCGCCGCTTCCAGCCCCAGCAGGCCGCCGCCTATGACGACGGCCTTGGCATTCGGCTTGCCCGCCGTCTCGACCATGGCATTGACATCGTCGAGATCGCGGAAGGCCATCACGCCGGGCAGGTCCTTGCCCGCGATGGGGATGATGAAGGGTGCCGAGCCGGTGGCGACTACCAGCTTGTCATAGGCCAGTTCCCCACGAGCGGAGGAAACGACCTTGCGCTTGCGATCGACCCTGGTGACCGTCTCGCCGAACCGGCATGTGACATTGTTCGCCGCATACCAGTCGGCGTCGTGCGTGACGATCTCGTCAAAGGTCTTCTCGCCGGCCAGCACGGGCGAAAGCATGATGCGGTTGTAATTGCCGCGCGGCTCGGCGCCGAACAGGGTCACGTCGAAGGCATCGGGTGCGGCCTCGAACAGATGTTCGAGCATGCGCCCGGAGGCCATTCCCGCGCCTATGACGACAAGTTTCTCGGTCATGATGTTCTTTCCGATTTCCGGGTACGCTTTCAGGCCGGCTGCAACTCGACGCTGCGCCGTTCCAGCTTGCGGATGGCGAGGTGCATCCAGGTGATGGAGGCGGCAACGATGACGAACAGCGCCATGAAGCAGCTCGTCCATAGGCCGGTGACGTCGTTCAAGTAACCGAAGAGCAGCGGCAGGATGAAACCGCCGAGGCCGCCGATCATGCCGACCATGCCGCCCACCGCACCGACATTGTCCGGGTAGTAGACGGGGATGTGCTTGTAGACCGCCGCCTTGCCGAGGCTCATGAAGAAGCCGAGCACGAAGATGACGACGACGAAGGCCCAGGGGCCGACTGCAAAGTGGAAGGTCTTGGGGCCGTCGATCCCCTGCACCACATAGTCGGCGGCCGGGATCGACAGGATCAGCGTGCAGACGGCCGAGACGGCAAAGGTCCAGTACATCACCGTGCGCGCGCCGGCCTTGTCCGACAGCGCGCCGCCATAGGCCCGGAAGATCGAGGCGGGGATGGAGTAGATCGCGCCGATCATTCCGGCGGTCTTGATGTCGAAGCCGTAGACGCCGATGAGGTAGCGCGGCAGCCACAGGGCAAGCGCGACGAAGGCGCCGAAGACGAAGAAGTAGTAGAGCGAGAAGCGCCAGACCTGGAGGTTCCTCAGCGGCTCGAATTCCGAGGCGAGGCTGCGGCGTTGCCTCTGGCCGGCGCGCTGCGCGCGGGTCACCGGGTCGTCACCAGTGGTGAACCAGAAGACCACCGCCATGATGGCAAGGATGCCGGCCCAGAGCTGCGCGACCGCCTCCCAGCCCAGGGCAACGAGCACGAAGGGGGCGAGAAACTTCGTCACCGCCGCGCCGACATTGCCGACGCCAAAAATGCCGAGCGCCGTGCCCTGCTTTTCGGCAGGAAAAAGGCGCGAGACATAGGCGACGCCCACTGCAAACGAACCGCCGGCCACGCCCACGCCGAGCGCTGCGAGGAGCATCATTTCATAGGTATGGGCATAGGAGAGCAGGAAGGCGCAGACGGCGGCCGCGAGCATGGTGGCGGTGTAGACCAGACGGCCGCCATAGCGGTCCGTCCAGATGCCGAGCATCATGCGCACGAGCGATCCCGTCAGGATCGGCGTGCCGACGAGCAGGCCGAACTGGGTCTCGCTCAAACCCAGCTCATCCTTGATGCGCACGCCGATGATGGAAAAGATGGTCCACACGGCGAAGCAGACCGTGAAGGCGATGGTGGACATGGTGAGCGCGCGCGCCGGCGTGGTTTCCGGCGTCGGGGCGGCTGACTGTGATGCTGTCATCGGCTGTTCCAATCCAACTGCTTGAGCCTCGCGGCGAGGCGTGGTTCGTCGATAGAGAGGCCCAAAAGAAAAGGCTGCCCGACCTGTCCAACACGCGCCCCCGCCATGCGGATGCGTGCAGACCTGTCCGGCAGCCTTGCCTGGAGCGCCCTTCGCTGGACGCTTCTATTGGTGGTATCCCCTCTGGACCCGCATATTGCTATGCATCATCCGTGCCAGTTTTGAGTGGAGCAAAAATATCTTTGTTTTACAGCATGTTGCTTGAATCGTGCGAATCTGCGATTTCGCAGCCGCAGCACAATTCTGATCAATTGGGCATCGCCATGCGCGCACAATATGCACGGTTTTCGACTGCCTAAATTTTGACCTGCACATAATGAATTCAACACGCGGGCATCATTCCACCTGAACGCCAGCAAGGTCGGAATCTCGTGATCGCTTGCCTGTTGCGAAGCTCAGGCATGGATCCTCGGGTCAAGCCTGAGAGATCGTGGCGTGGCACAGCGCCTCCAGAATGCCCCGCGTGCTCAGCCTCTATTTGTATCCTGCCCTATTCGGGATCCGGGCGCTGGCCGACAATATAGATGTCGAGCTCGTCGGGATCGAAGATGGTGCCGTCGAAAAAGCCGTCCGGGCCGAGTTCCAGGCTGGCGCCTGCCGACCCGACAGCGGTGGGCCTGGCAAGAGCGCCCTCCACCTTGGCATTGGCGCCGGGCAGCGCCGCGCCGAGCGGTTTGAGCGCCGCTCTGTAGATGTCGGGCCGATAGGTGTCGCGCACCACGGCCTCGTTGTCGCGCGTCGCGCACACCTGACCCCAGCGTACCATCTGCGTGTAATACCACAGGGCATGGCTCTTCCAGGGAAAGGTCGCGGCCTTGGCATGCGGTATGAAGAAGTCCTCGACGAGGCGTTCTTCGCCGCCGCCGATCCGAATGCGCCCGCTGAGCGCCGGCAGCATCCATTCGCGCGGCCTTGCCAGATAGGCCGGCGCGGCGAGCATGTCGGCGAGATCGTCGCGATTGGACGCGTCGGCGCACCACAGGGCCGAGCGAAAAAGGGCGCGCAGCAGCGCGGAAAGCGTGTCGGGGTTGGCCTCGGCCCAGGCGGCCGAAACGCCGAGCACCTTTTCCGGGCTCGATTTCCAGATCGCCGCCTTGACGGTGACGATCCGCCCGGTGCCGGCCAGCACGGAGGCCATGTTCCACGGCTCGCCGACGCAATAGCCGTCGATGCGGCCGGCCGCCAGCGCGTCGGGCATGAGCGGCGGCGGAACGATGACGATCTCGACGTCGCAGTCCGGCATGATGCCGCAGGCGGCAAGCCAGTATCGCAGCTCGTAATTGTGCCCCGAATGCGGATGGACCACGGCAAAGCGCAGCGGATCGCCACCCTCGGCGGCGCGCCGCGATATGACGGCGTCGAGCGCTCGCCCCGTCATCGTCGGATCGAGATCGGGCCGGGCGCCGAATTCCGCCATTTCGTCCCACAGATCAATGGCGACGGTGACGGCGTTGCCGCCCAGCCCGAGCGCCATCGGCACGAGCGTGTCGGAGGTGACCGGCGTCAATCCGAGATTGCACGCGATCGGCATCGGCGCCAGCATGTGGGCGACGTCGAAATGGCCGACCGCCAGCCGGTCGCGGATATTGGCCCAGGAGGTCTCGCGCACCAGGGTCAGGTCGATCCCTTCCCTGGCCGCGAAGCCGACCTCCCGGGCGGCGACCAGAAGCGCGCTGTCGAGCAGCGGAATGAAGCCGGCGGTGACGTGGTGTTGGGCGCTCATTCGTCGTTCTCCCCCGGCGGCGACAGGAGGCCCGCGGCGGTGACCAGGCTCTGCGCGATCTCGGCGATCTTGCGGTTCTGGTTCATCGCCGTCTTGCGCAAAAGCGCATAGGCAGCGTCCTCAGACAGCCCCTTCGATTGCATCAGGATTCCCTTGGCGCGCTCGATCAGCTTGCGGTTTTCCAGTTCGCCGCGCACCTCGTCGAGTTCTCGCGCCAGGCGCGAGAAGGCATTGAAGCGGCTGATCGCCATATCGAGGATCGGCTTGACCCGCTCGCGCTTCAGCCCGTCGACCACATAGGCCGACACGCCGGCATCGACCGCCGCCTCGATCGACGCCTGGTCGGAGCGGTCGACGAACATGGCGATCGGCCGCTTCACCGCGCGCGAAAGCTGGAACATGTTTTCCAGCATGTCGCGGTTGGGGTTTTCCAGGTCGATGACGATGACGTCGGGATTGATCTCGGCGATCCGCCGCGCAATGCCCGACACGTCGTGCACCAGGGTCACATCGTCATGGCCGGCCTCGCGCAGCCCCTCTTCGATGATCGAGGCGCGAATGCGGTTTTCGTCGATGACCAGAATGGCGAGGGAGGTCGTAGCCATGCCGACATATTGCCCGGCTCTGCCGATTGTGCAATGCGGCAATAACATCCCGACGACGGGATCGTGCCGATCTGCCGCCCTTCGGCGGACCTGCCGTCCTGGCCAGCATGGACTTGGCCGTCGTGCACCGGTAGAATCCACGGCACCCTTTTTACAGGCCCGCACGACGCATGACATCTCAACGCATCCAACGCCGGCTCGCCGCCATCCTGGCGGCGGATGTCGTCGGCTACAGCCGCCTCATGGCGCAGGACGAGGCAAGCACCCACGCGGCGATGATGGGACGCTGGCGCGACGTGCTCGAGCCGGTCTTCGGGCGCCATGAAGGTCGCGTCTTCAAGCGCACCGGCGACGGCGCCTTCGTCGAGTTCGCCAGCGCCGTCAACGCCGTCGAATGCGCCATCGCGTTGCAGGACGCCATGCGCCAGGCCAATGGAGACACGCCGCCGGAGCGTGCCATCACGCTGCGCATCGGGGTCAATCTCGGCGACGTGATGGTCGATCAGGACGATCTCTACGGCGACGGCGTCAATGTCGCCGCCCGTATCGAAGGACTGGCCGAGCCCGGCGGGATCGCGATCTCGGACGCCGTGCATGAATATGTGACAGGCCGCATCGCGGTCGGCTTCCGCGACGGCGGGCGCCACACAGTGAAGAATATCGACCGGCCGGTCCATATCTGGACCTGGTCGCCGAACGGCCAGGCGGAAGGCGATGACGCTACCAGCAGCAATGCGGCGGCGGTGTCGGAAAAGCCCTCGATCGCCGTCCTGCCCTTCGACAACATGTCCCGCGATCCCGAGCAGGGCTATTTCGCCGACGGCATCACCGAAGACATCATCACCGACCTCTCGAAGGTCTCGGGCCTGTTCGTCATCGCGCGCAACTCCTCCTTCGCATACAAGGGCACGACACCCGACATCCGCAAGGTGAGCCGCGACCTCGGCGTGCGCTACGTGCTCGAAGGCAGCGTGCGCCGGGCCGCCAACCGGGTGCGCATCAATGCCCAGATGATCGACGGCACGACCGGGGGCCATGTCTGGGCGGAACGCTACGACCGCGACCTGGAGGACATCTTCGCCGTCCAGGACGAGGTGACGCGGACCATCGTCGACACGCTCAAGGTCAAGCTGACGGCGGGCGAAAAAGAGCGCCGCGCGAGCCGCGGCAAGGTGGATCCGGAGGCCTACGACCTGCTGGTGCGCTCGCGGCAGACGCTCCTGCAGCTCAATCCGGCCGCGGCCAGGGACGCGCGCGCCATGCTCGAGCGCGCAATCGAGATCGACCCGGCGCTGGCCCCCGCCTATGCCCGCCTCGCCATCATCGCCTTCGCCGATTATGTCAACCAGTGGAACGATGCCACCGAGGACAATCTCGATCAGGCGCTGGAACTGGCAGAAAAGGCGATCGAGACGAGCCCGGCGGAGCCGGAGGGCCACAGCGCCCTTTCGCTCGCCCTTTCCTGGCGGCGCCGGTGGGACAAGGCCGAGCAGGCGGCCGAGCGGGCGGTCGTGCTCGATCCGAATTCCGCCGACGCGCATACCGGCCTCGGCAACATGCTCGAATTCCAGGGGCGCTTCGAGGAGGCCATCCCGCATTACCAGAAGGCGCAGCTGCTCGACCCGCAATTCGATCTGGCGCTGCATTTCCTCGGCCGGGCGCTCCTGTCGCTCGGACATTACAAGGAGGCGGAAGCCGCCTTCAAACGCAGGCTGACGCTGTCGCCGCATTCCGACATGTCGCGCTTCTACCTCGCCTGCCTCTGCGGGCTGACCGGACGCACCGAGGAAGCGAAGCGCTATTGGCAGGAGACGCTTCAGGTCAATCCGGATTTCTCGGTGAAGCGGATGAAGGCCATTTTGCCCTACCGCGATCCCGACCAGTTCGACCGGGTGGCCGACGGACTGCGCAAGGCCGGCATCGCCGTTTGAAGGCCGACGGCTCGCGGGAGCGAGCCGGCCGAAACTTCCATCATCGTCATCCTGGCCCATCCTGCCTGTTGACTCCCGACGCGGTTTGAGTCCGTAATAGAACAAAACACGAACACATGACTTGAACCATGCACGAAATATTGTCTCGCCTGCGTGCGAGCCTTGCCGCCCTCGAAAAGGCCGCTCCACACGCGGGCAACGGCCTGTTCGGGCTCGGCCTGCCGGCGGTGGACGCTCATCTCGGCGGCGGGCTTGCCCGCGGCGGCCTGCACGAAATCCTGGCCCCGGCAACCGCCGATGCCGGCTCCGCCGCCGGCTTTGCCGCCGCCCTTGCCCTGCGCGCCACGGAGCCCGGCCGCAGCATCGTCTGGGTGCGGCAGGGCTATGGCGAGGCGGAGGCCGGCTCGCTCCATGCCCCAGGACTGGCCGGGCTCGGGCTCGACCCGGATACGCTCATCCTGGTGCGGGTGCGCGACGCCGTGAGCGCCCTGCGCGCCGGGGCGGAGGCCGTGCGCTGCTCCGCCCTCGGCGCCGTCGTCATCGAGCCATGGGGCGAAGCAAAGGCGCTCGATTTCACCGCCTCGCGCCGGCTGGCGCTCGCCGCCGGGCGCTCGGGCGTCACCTGCCTTCTCCTGCGCATGGCGACGGCCGCATCATCGGCCAGTGCGGCGGCGACACGCTGGCAGGTGGTGGCCGGCGCCTCCCCGCCGCTTGCTGCCGGCGCCCCCGGCCATCCGACCTTCGATGTCACATTGTTGCGCCAGCGCGCCGGCACCGCCGGACAAAGCTGGCGCCTGGAGTGGAACCATGACCGCCGCACCTTCCGCGACGCCGCGCCGCTATCTCGCCCTGTGGTTCCCGTTCCTGCCGGCCGACCAGCTGGCGCGGATGTCGTCGCGCTCGCACGCACGGGATGAGGCGGCACCAGACCGCGGAAATTCAGCGCGGGATGCAGACGGAGAACCGGCTCCTGCCCTGGTCTTCGTCGAGAAGGTTAGAAACGCCCTGCGCCTTGCCGCCGTCGGCCGCGCCGCGCGCCGGCTGGGGCTTGTCCCCGGCCTGACGCTGGCCGATGCACGCGCGCGTATCCCCGGCCTTGTGGTCGCGGAGATGGACCGGGCGGCCGACGCGGCACTCGTGGAGCAGATCGCCGATTTCTGCGACCGCTACACGCCGCTCGTCGCCCTTGACCCGCCGGACGGGCTCATCCTCGACATCACCGGCTGCGCACATCTCTTCAAGGGCGAGGCGAATTTGCGCGACGATCTCGTCGGCCGCTGCGCCAGGGCCGGCGTCGAGGCCCGCACGGCAATCGCCGGCACGCCGCAGACTGCCCGCGCGCTGGCCCGTTTCGGCGCCACGGCGATCATCCCGCCCGGCGGCGAAGCGAAAGCCGTGCGCCCCCTGCCCACCGCCGCCCTCGGCATCGACCCCGATACCGCCATCGCGCTCGGCCGGGCGGGGCTCAAGACCATCGGCGATCTCGAACCGCGGCCCTGGCGGCCGCTGGCCGCCCGCTTCGGCGAGGACCTCGTGGCCGCACTCAGGCGCACGCTGGGCCGCGAAGATATCCGCATCACGCCGCGCCGGCCGCTTCCCGCCTGCTCGGCCGAGCGCGGTTTTGCCGAACCGCTCCTGGACGCCGAGGCCGCGCTCGGCGTTCTGGCAAGCCTTGGCGGGCAGGTCATGCAGGCGCTGGAGCGGCGCGGCGAAGGCGGGCGCAGCTTCGAGGCCTGCTTTTTCCGCACCGACGGCAAGCTGTTCCGCCTGGCGGTCGAGACCGGCCGGCCGATGCGCGACGCCAAAGCCCTCATGCGGCTCTTTACTGAACGGCTCGACGCGCTCGCCGATCCGCTCGATCCCGGCTTCGGCTTCGACCTGATCCGGCTTTCGGTGATGGCTGGCGAGCCCTTCGCCACGGCCCAGGCCGGGCTCGACGGGCGCGCGGTCGAGGAGGAGGAAGTGGCCGCGCTCGTCGACCGGTTGGGGGCGCGTTTCGGGGTACAGGCCGTACAGCGCTTCGAGCCCGCCGACACGCATATCCCCGAACGCGCCGTGCGCACGGTCGCGGCCGCCGCCCGGACCGGGGCCAACCCCGCCTGGCCGGCGCCCGAAGCGGACATGCCGCCGGCCCGGCCCATCCATCTCTTCGACCCGCCGCAGCCGATCGAGACGCTGGCCGAGGTGCCCGAGGGCCCGCCGATCCGCTTTCGCTGGCGCCGCGTGTTGCGCGAGGTCGCGCGCGCCGAAGGGCCCGAGCGCATCGCGCCGGAATGGTGGCGCGGCAGCGGCGAACTGACGCGCGATTATTACCGCGTGGAGGACGTTTCGGGACACCGTTTCTGGGTCTATCGCGAAGGGCTTTACGAGCGCGAGGCCGAGACCCCGCGCTGGTTCCTGCACGGGATTTTCGCATGAGCCGCTACGCCGAAATCGCCGCCGCCAGCAATTTCTCCTTCCTGCGCGGCGCCTCGCATGCCAGCGACCTCGTCGCATGCGCGATCGCGCTCGGCCATGCCGGCATCGGGATTGCCGACCGCAACACGGTGGCCGGCGTGGTGCGCGCCCATATCGCCGTGGAGGAGGCGCGCGCCGCCTTCCGCCAGGAGCACGGGGGCGAACTGCCCTTCAAGCTCGCCGTCGGCGCGCGCCTCGTCTTTTGCGACGGCACGCCCGATATCCTCGCCTATCCGCAAAACCGCGAGGGCTGGGGGCGGCTTTGCCGGCTTCTGACCATCGGCAAGCGGCAGGCGAAGAAGGGCGAATGCACGCTTTGCCTCAACGACCTCCTGGCCCGCAGCGGCGATATTCTCCTGGTCGTGATGCCCGAGCGACGGCTGGAAGGGCTCGATACATTGCTGCCACGGCTCAACGAGGCGGCACCCGGCGCGGTGTGGCTGGGCGCGGCCATGCTCTACCAGGGCGGCGACCGGCGCCGGCTGGCGGCGCTGACGGCGGTGGCCCATGCCGCGCGCGTGCCGCTTCTGGCCCTCAACGACGTGCTCTACCACGCGCCCGAGCAGCGCGACCTGCAGGACATCGTCACCTGCATCCGCGAGGGCGTGACCCTCGAGAGCGCCGGCCGGCGGCTGGAGGCGAACGCCGAGCGTCACCTCAAATCGCCCGACGAGATGGCGCGGCTTTTCCGCGACGCGCCGGAAGCGATCGCCGAGACGACCGATTTCCTCGCGCGCATCGACTTCTCGCTCGATGAGCTCAGATATGAATATCCCGACGAGCCGGTGCCGCCGGGCAAGACGCCGCAGGGCTGGCTGGAGGAGCTGACCTGGCGACGCGCGGCGCTGCGCTATCCGAACGGCATTCCCGAGAAAGTCGTCCGGCTGCTGAAAGACGAGCTCACACTGATCGGCCAGCTCGACTATGCGCGCTATTTCCTGACCATCCGCGACATCGTGCGCTATGCCGAGGACAAGGGCATTCTCTGCCAGGGCCGCGGCTCGGCGGCCAATTCAGCCGTGTGCTACGTGCTCGGCATCACCGCCGTCGACCCGTCCGAGAACGAGCTTCTGTTTGCCCGTTTCATCTCCACCGAGCGCCGCGAGCCCCCCGACATCGACGTCGATTTCGAGCATGAGCGGCGCGAGGAGGTCATCCAGCACATCTACGAGCGCTACGGGCGCGAACGCGCCGGCATCGCCGCCACCGTCATCACCTACCGCCCGCGCAGCGCCATTCGCGAGGTCGGCAAGGCGCTGGGGCTGACGGAGGACGTGACGGCCAGGCTCGCCGGCACGGTATGGGGAAGCTGGGGCGACGCCATCACCAACGAACAAGTGCGCCAGTCGGGGCTGGAGCCGGACAATCCATTGTTGCGCCGGGCCGTATCGCTCGCCACGCGGCTGCTCGGTTTCCCGCGTCACCTGTCGCAGCATGTCGGCGGCTTCGTGCTTTCGCGCGGCCGGCTCGACGAGATGGTGCCGATCGGCAATGCGGCGATGGAAGACCGCACCTTCATCGAATGGGACAAGGACGACATCGACGCGCTGAGGCTGATGAAGGTCGACGTGCTCGCCCTCGGCATGCTGACCTGCATCCGCAAGAGCTTCGAGCTTCTGGCTGCGCATCGCGGCCTCCATCTCGATCTGGCAAGCGTGATGAAGGAAGACGAAGCCGTCTACGCGATGCTGCAGAAGGGCGATTCCATCGGCGTCTTCCAGGTCGAAAGCCGGGCCCAGATCTCCATGCTGCCGCGGCTCAAACCAAAGGAGTTCTACGATCTCGTCATCGAGGTGGCGATCGTGCGGCCCGGCCCGATCCAGGGCGACATGGTGCACCCCTATCTGCGCCGCAGGAATAAGCAGGAGAAAGAAGACTACCCCGCGCCGGCGCCGGAGCACGGGCCGCCGGACGAACTCAAGCAGGTGCTCGGGCGCACGCTCGGCGTCCCGCTGTTCCAGGAACAGGCCATGCAGATCGCCATGGTGGCGGCACGGTTCACCGCCGAGCAGGCCAATGCGCTGCGCCGGGCCATGGCGACCTTCCGCCATACCGGCACCATCCACACATTCGAGGAAAAGATGGTCGAGGGCATGGTGCGGCGCGGCTATGAGCGCGACTTCGCCGAGCGCTGCTTCGCCCAGATCAAGGGGTTCGGCGAATACGGCTTCCCCGAAAGCCACGCCGCCTCCTTCGCCAAGCTCGTCTATATCTCGGCCTGGATCAAATGCCACCATCCGGCGGTGTTCGCCTGCGCGCTGCTCAACTCGCAACCGATGGGTTTTTACGCACCGGCCCAGATCGTGCGCGATGCGCGCGAGCATGACGTGGAGGCGTGCGCTGCCGACGTCAATGCCAGCCATTGGGACAACACGCTGGAAGAAACAGACGGCGATGCGCTGGCTTTAAGATTGGGCCTGCGCCAGGTCGACGGTTTCAAGAAAGACTGGGCCGAAGCGCTCACCGCATCACGCGGGGCCGGATTTGACAGTATGGAGACGCTGTGGCGGCGCGCCCGCCTGCCGCACCGGGCTCTCAAGATCCTGGCCGACGCCGACGCCTTCCGCTCGCTCGGGCTCGACCGGCGGGCCGCCCTTTGGGCCGTGCGCCGCCTGCCCGACGATGCGCCGCTGCCGCTGTTCGCCGCAGCACAAGCGCGCGAACTTGGCCGCGAGCCCGAGGCCGCGCTGCCCGAAATGCCGCTGGCCGAGCATGTGGTGGCCGACTACCAGACGACGCGGCTGTCCTTGAAGGCGCATCCGATGGCCTTCCTGCGCGACATGTTTCGCCGCGAAGGCGTGATGAGCTCGGCCGAGATCGCCGCCGCGCCCGACGGAAAGCGCGTGGCGGTGGCCGGTGTCGTCCTGGTGCGCCAGCGCCCGGGCAAGGGCAACGCCATCTTCATGACGGTAGAGGACGAGACCGGCATCACCAATTCGCTGATCTGGGCGCGCCGCTTCAAGCATTTCCGCCGCGAGGTGATGGGCGCCAAGCTCGCTCTCATCGAGGGCCGCGTGCAGAAGAGCCCGGAGGGCGTGGTTCACCTGATCGCCGAGCGGGTCAGCGACCGCACGCGCGAGCTCGACCGGCTGTCGGACGACCACGCGGCCCGGCTCGCCCTGTCACGCGCCGACGAGGTCACCCATCCCGCCCATCCGCAGGGATCGCATCATCCGCGCAATGTCCGCATCATCCCGCGCTCGCGCGACTTTCATTGAGCGGGGATGTATCGACCGTCCCGGCCACCCCCGCCGCACCTCACGCAGCGATGTCGACGAGCTTTGCCCCGGCCGCGGCGAGCAACGCCCGCGGCTCGGCCGAAAAGACGGCATCATGCGCGCCGGCGGCGGCCCAGACGATGTCGAAACCGGCCAGCGTCTCGTCGGCAAAGGCGCCGATCGGCTCGAGATGGCCGAGCGGCGCAACGCCGCCGATGGCAAAGCCGGTCACCTCGCGGATATGGCGCGGATCGGCCCGCTCCAATTCTTCGCCGGTAAGAGCCGCGGCCTTCTTGGCATCGAGCTGATTGGCGCCCGAGACGAGGAAGAGATACAGGTTCTTGCTCTCTTTACCCTGAAAGATCAGCGACTTGACGATCTGCGCCACCGTCACGCCGCACTGCTGCGCGGCTTCGGCAGCGGTTCGCGTCGATTCCCCCATGCGCTTGATCTCGATTTCCAGGCCCGCCTCCCCGGCGGCGCGTCGGACGCGTTCGATGCTCTTGCTCACGTCGGGTATCCTCCGGTTTCAGGCGGCTTCGAGCGAAAGCTCGATCTCCATCCCGTCATAGGCGGGCCATACATGCGGCGGCGTTTCCCGGCTCACCGTCTCATAGTCGAGCGGTACATGCATGTGGGTCAGCACGCCGCGGCGCACCTTGAGACGGTCGATCCAGTCGAGCGCCTCGGAAAGAGAGAAATGGGAGGGGTGCGAACGGTATTGCAGCGCGTCGATAATCAGCGTGTGCGTGCCTGCGAGACGCTCGGCCGTCACATCCGGAAAGCCGCTGACATCGCTGCAATAGGCGATGTCGCCGATGCGGAAGCCGAGCGAGACGATGTCGCCATGCACCATCGGCAGCGGCAGGAAGGTGAGCGGCCCGCCTTCGCCCTCGATGGTGAAGGATTGATCGTGCGCAATCGCGTGCGGCGCGACGATCGGCGGATAGGAACTGCCGGGCGGAGTCTCGAAGCAATAGCCGAAACCCTCCTTCAGCCGTGCCATGGTCGGTGCATCGGCGTAGATGTCGAGGAGCTGGCGCTGGTTGATGACGAAGCTGCGCAGATCGTCGATGCCGTGGATATGGTCGGCATGCGGATGGGTATAGACCACGGCATCGATCCGCTTGACGCCGGCCATCAGCATCTGCGAGCGGAAATCAGGCGTCGTGTCGACCACCACGGTCGTGCGGCGTCCGTCGGGAGCGATGCGCTCGACAAGCGCGCCGGCGCGCATGCGGCGGTTCTTCGGATTGCCCGGGTCGCAATTGCCCCAGTCGCCGGTCGGCCGCGGCACTCCCGGCGAGGAGCCGCAGCCGAGGATGGTCAGACGGAGCCGGTCGGCTTCGCCGCTCATCGAGGCGCACCCGCCTCAGGCGGCACCTTGGAAAACAGGCGGAAGAAATTCTTCGTCGTGGTCTCGGCGACGGCCTCGCGCGACAGGCCCAGCGTATCGGCGAGCACGCCTGCCGTCTCGACCACAAAGGCCGGCTCGTTGCGCTTGCCACGATGGGGCGGCGGGGCAAGATAGGGCGCGTCCGTTTCCACCAGCAGCCGCTCATGCGGCAGCGATCCGGCGATCTCACGCAGCTCTTCCGATTTCCTGAATGTCAGGATGCCGGAAAAGGAGACATAGCCGCCGAGCTGGATGCCGGTTTCGGCCAGCGCGCGGCCGGAGGAGAAGCAATGGAGAATGAAGGGAAACGCCCCTTTCTCCGTCTCGTCTTCGAGAATGGCCGCCATGTCGTCGTCGGCGTCGCGCGAATGGATGACGAGCGGCAGGCCGGTCCGCCGCGCCGCCTCGATATGACGGCGAAAACCCTCGGCCTGCGCCGCGCGCAGCGCATTGTCGTAGAAATAGTCGAGCCCGGCCTCGCCGATTGCCACGACCTTGGGGTGTTCGGCCAGCCGCACCAGCTCGTCGGCCGTTATGTCGAGTTCCTCATGCGCATTGTGCGGGTGGGTGCCGACGGAGCAATAGACGTCCGGATAGGCCTCGGCGATCGCCAGAATATCGTCGAAGCGCTTCACCCGCGTCGAGATGGTGACCATGAGGCCGACACCGGCGGCGCGGGCGCGCTCGACGATGGCGTCGCGTTCCTCGGCGAAATCCGGAAAGTCGAGATGGCAATGGCTGTCGACGAGCATATTTTCAAACTCAGCTTGCGGCTTCGTCTTTGTCGACATAGCGCGGGAAGACCGGCGCCGGCGGGGGCAGCGGGTTTCCCGGCGTCAGCGCATCGCCGTCTCCCAGCCGCGCGAATGCGCGCGCTTCTTCCGGCACCGCCAGAAGATCGAGCAGTTTCGCCGCCGAACCCGGAATGAAGGGCAGGCACAGGATACCGAGCCGCCGGATGGTCTCCGCGGTGACATGGAGCACGGTCTGCATGCGCGCCGGATCGGTCTTCTTGAGCGCCCACGGCTCCTGCGCGGCGAAATAGCGGTTCGCTTCCGCAACGACGGCAAAGATCGCCGCCAGTGCCTGGTGGATCGCCTGGTCGCCCATAGCCTTGCGGGCTTTTTCAAGCGCTCCCTCGGCCATTGCCAGGATGGCGCGGTCGTCCTCCGTCAGGTCGCCCTTCTCAGGCACCGCGCCGCCGCAATTCTTGGCAATCATCGACAGCGAGCGCTGGGCGAGATTGCCCAGATCGTTGGCCAGATCGGCATTGGTGCGGTTGACGATGGCATCGTGGCTGTAGCTGCCATCCTGGCCGAAAGGCACCTCGCGCAGGAAGAAGTAGCGCACCTGGTCGAGCCCGTACTGGTCGATCAGCGCGAAAGGATCGACGACATTGCCGACCGATTTCGACATCTTCTCCCCGCGGTTGAACAGGAAGCCGTGTGCATAGACGCGCTTCGGCAACTCGATGCCGGCCGACATCAGGAAGGCCGGCCAGTAGACGGTGTGAAAGCGCACGATGTCCTTGCCGATGACATGGACATCGGCCGGCCAATAGGACCAGGCATCAGCGTCGGTGTCGGGATAGCCGGCGGCGGTGATGTAGTTGGTCAGCGCGTCGACCCAGACATACATGACGTGCTTTTCGTCGCCCGGCACCGGCACGCCCCATTTGAAGGTGGAGCGCGAGATCGACAGGTCCTTCAGCCCCGACTTGACGAAGCTGATGACCTCGTTGCGCCGCTCTGCCGGCCCGATGAATTCGGGGTGGCGTTCAAAGAACGCAAGCAACCTGTCCTGATAGGCCGACAGGCGGAAGAAGTAGGTCTCCTCCTCGTTCCACTCCACCGGCGAGCCGAGCGGCTCGCGGCGCACGCCATCCTCGCCGACGACGGTTTCGCTCTCGTCGAAATAGGCTTCCTGGCGCACCGAGTACCAGCCACGGTAGCGGTCGAGAAAGATGTCGCCATTGTCGGCCATGCGCGTCCAGATGGCCTGGCAGGCGCGCTTGTGGCGCTCCTCGGTCGTGCGGATGAAGCCGTCATTGGAGCCGCCGACGGCCTCGACCATGGTGCGGAAGATGGCCGAGTTCCGATCGGCCAGTTCCTGCGCCGTGACGCCCTCCTTGTCGGCGGTCTGCTGCATCTTCAGCCCGTGCTCGTCGGTGCCGGTGAGGAAGAAGACGTCCTTGCCGTCGAGCCGTTGAAAGCGCGCCAGCGCATCGGTCGCGATCACCGTATAGGCATGGCCGATATGCGGCTTGCCATTGGGGTAGAAGATGGGCGTCGTAATGTAGAACTTGTCGTTGGACATATAAGGAAAAATCCGCAAGGCAATGCGTTGTCGTGGCGTTCAGATAGCGCATCGCCGTCCCGATTGCCATCCCGTCGGGCGCGTTCAGGCGGCGAGCGCTTCATGCAGGCGGCGCATGAGCCCGAAAACGTGCTGGCGCTTGTCCAGATTGTAGGTTTCGGTCTCCGCTATCGTGCGCTCGATCTCCTGCCAGAGCGAAGCCAGCGCCTCGGCCTCGGCGAGCCGGCCCTCGCCCGCCACGGCGGTCGCGCGCGCGCCGACCATGTCGAGCGCGCGCCGGTTGAAGATGGCGAACTGCATGGCCTGGTCGCGGCCCGAAACGGCGTCGGCCAGGCGCCATGCGCCCGCCGTGTCGAACTGTTTCTCGCCTGCCAGCCGCTCGATCTCGATGGCGATCTCCAGTCCGCCATACTGCGTCAGAAGGATCGCCTCGCGGGCGCTTCCCGACGCACGTTCGATGAGCTGCGGCAGCGTCTGTGCGGGAACGGGGAGCCCGAGATGCGACAGGGTCTGCGACAGGGCCTCATCGCCCAGCGGCTGAAACCGGACCGTCTGGCAGCGCGACCGGATGGTCGGCAAAAGGCCGCCCGCGGCATGCGAAATGAGGATGAAGAGTGTGCGGGCCGGCGGCTCCTCGAGGCTCTTCAACAGCGCGTTGGCCGCGCTGGCGTTCATGTCGTCGGCCGGGTCGACGATGACGATGCGATATCCCCCGTCATGCGCGGTCATCGACAGGAAGCGGCTGACCTTGCGGATCTCGTCGACCGTCACCGCCGATTTGAACGCCTTCGTGCGGTCGTTGAGTGGCCGCGTCAGATAGAGGACCGAGGGATGGCCGCCATTGGCGATCATGCGGAAGAGCGAGGAAGCGGGATCGGCGTCGCCGATCGCCGGCGGCGCGCCGGCCGGGTCGGGATGGGCGAGGATGTGACGGGCGAAGCGGAAGGCGAGCGTCGCCTTGCCGATGCCCTGCGGCCCGGAAAAGATCAGACCGTGATGCAGCCTGGCGCTCGCATAGGCGGCGGCCAGGCTGGCCTGCTCGGTCTCATGGCCGAACAGCGCCGGATTCTCCGACGGCTCGGGAATGTCGGCCAGCGTGTCGTGCTGCTCGGCCGCCAGGCGCTCGACCATCATGCCGGCGCCACCAGTTGCTTGTGCGCGGCGATGGTGCGTGCAGCCGCCGCCGCAACATCTGCCGCCACCGTGTCCTCGTCGCGCGAGGCGTCGATCACGACGCAGCGTTCAGGCTCCGCGCGGGCGATCTCCAGAAAGGCATCGCGGCGCTGCCGGTGAACGGCGATGGTTTCCTTCTCGAAACGATCGGCCGTGTCCTCGCCGCGCCTGGCAACCGCCCGGCGCAGCCCTTCCTCGGGGTCGAGGTCGAGAATGATGGTCAGGTCCGGCATCGTCGCGTTGACCGTCACCTTTTCCAGCGCCCGCATGAAGGCGGGGTCGAGCCCGCCCGTGACACCCTGATAGACGCGCGAGGAATCCATGAAGCGGTCGCAGAGCACGATCTTCCCGGCCTCGATTGCCGGGCGGATGACCTGTTCGACATGGTCGGAACGCGCCGCGGCGAAAAGGATCGCCTCCAGCTCCGGGCCGAAGCGTTCGGCGGCGCCCGAAAGCAGGACATGGCGGATCGCCTCGGCGCCGGGCGAACCGCCCGGCTCGCGCGTCACGAGCGTCTGGCGGCCCTCTTTTGCCAGCAGATCGGCGAGCCGGCGGATCTGGGTCGACTTGCCGGCCCCTTCGCCGCCCTCGAATGTGATGAACAGTCCGCGTCCCAACGACAGCCCTTTCAGGATTGCGCTTCGCGCCCGTCATAATGCGGGCGTGCGGCGAGGTCCATGGCCCGCACGGCCTAGGACCGCAGCCAGCCGGTCAAGAGCTCCTCGATGGCGTCCATGGCGCGCCGGTGAACGGGGCCCGCCGCGACGGATTCGGCGGCATAAAGCGGCGTTTCCTGACTCAACGTGTCGCCGATCCAGACCTTCAGCGCGCCGACGCGCTTTCCCTCCTCCACCGGCGCCTCGACCGGGCCGTCATAGACGATACGGGCAATCAGGCGGTCCCGGTTGGTGATCGGCAGGAAAATCGAAACGCCGCCATGTGTGGTCAGCGCGACATTGCGCTTGGCGCCGCCGTAAAGCCGCGCCTGGCCGACCACCTCGCCCTCCTCGAAAATGACGCGGCGCTCGAAGGCGCGCATGCCCCAGTCGAGCAGCTTGCGCGCCTCCTCGGCACGCTGTCTTTCGCTGGTCATGCCGGACAGCGCGGCAAACAGCCGCCGGTCGCCCCGTTCCACGGAACCGACGATCGCATAGCCGGACTCCTCGGTGTAGCCGGTCTTCATGCCGTCGGCACCGATATCCATCTTGAGCAGCGGATTGCGGTTCGTCTGGCGGATCTTGTTCCAGGTGAATTCGGGCTGCGAATAGTATTTGTAGAACTGCGGATAGGTGCGCCAGATATGCTGGGCGAGCATGGTCAACTCGCGCACCGTCACCACCTGGCCCTCGGCGGGCAGGCCGGTGGAATTCTTGAACACCGAATTCTCCAGGCCGATGGCACGCGCACGCTCGGTCATCAGTTCGGCGAAATTCTCCTCCGAACCCGCCATGCCCTCGGCGATGACGATGCAGCCGTCATTGGCCGACTGCACGATGACGCCCTGGATCAGATCCCCCAGGCGGATCGACGAATTGAGCTCGGCGAACATTGTAGAGGTACCGGACGGCGCACCGCCGGTGCGCCAGGCGTTCTCGCTGACGAAAAAAGTGTCGTCGAGCGACAACCGGCCCGCCTTGACGGCGTTGAAGACGACCTCCATCGTCATCAGCTTGGCGAGCGACGCCGGCGGAATCGGATCGTCCGCCCCCATGGAAAACAGCACCGTGCCGGTCCCGGCATCGATGAGGAAAGCCTGCTCGGCGCGGGTCTGAAAAAGCTGCGCGCGCGCGCCGACGCTGACCATCACAAACGCCGCCAGGAAGGCGAGCACCCCGATCGCGGCATTGAGCTTCGACGTCATCGATGCTGGCCCCGTATCCACATGCTGGCGCCGTTGCGGCAGGCTGCGCCTTCGCGCCAATGGCGGCGGCACCGGACATGCCCCGAGGCAAGCCTAGCGCGCATTCGCATCAAACGGAACCGTTTGAAGCAAAGATATGCACGCCAGATCAATCTGTTGGAGCATGCACCTTTCGCTCAAACGTCACCGTTTGAGCGGGACATGTTCTATCGGCGTACCGGAAGCGCTTCGCTGGCGCCGGCGTCCCAGGCAGCCAGGAGCAGATCGTCGAGCGGCGTGGCCGCACCGCCATGCAGCGTAACGCTATACCAAGCGCCGCTCGCCGTGGGCTCGACCTGCAATCGCGTCTGGCCGATATCGGAGAGCCGGGCGATGATGCGCTCGGCCTCCTGCCGGTCGGC
This sequence comes from Mesorhizobium xinjiangense, assembly GCF_009749525.1. GTDB lineage: Bacteria > Pseudomonadota > Alphaproteobacteria > Rhizobiales > Rhizobiaceae > Mangrovimarina > Mangrovimarina xinjiangensis. Next base: position 102,062 of record NZ_WOAC01000015.1, read on the forward strand.
GAAGGAGCCGACGGCGACATAGCCGCCCGCTTCGTCCTCCAGCCCGTGCCCGCGCTTCCACGAGGCGACGATGCGCGCGGGATCCATCTCCGGGCCGAGCGCCTCGAACGGGCGCGCCGCACGTGCGACACGCTCGTCGGCATAGGACAGGATGGCCATGGCCACGGCCTGCCGTGGAGCGGCCGCGGCAGGGCGCTCGGGCACGGCGGGGCCCGCTTTCGGCAGATCGAGCTCGAAGGTGCTGGCAATCGCGCGCTGGCCCGCCGACATCGATGCGCCCCGCACGGAGGAATTGGTGCGCAGTTCACCCGGGAAGGGTGCTGCCGGCGCGCCGCCCGACGCGCTCGGCGTCGATCCGTTCATCGCCACCATCACGCCGGGCACGTCGGAACCGGCCGGCTGGTCCTGGCCGTCGCCCGGCCGATAGGACGCCATGAGATACTGGTCGTCCTGGCCGTGCAGCGGCGCGCGGCCGAGATATTCCACCTTGACCTTGGCCGTGCCGTTCTGGGTGTAGTCGAGCAGTTGCGCGGCCCGCTTCGACAAATCGATGATGCGGTTATGGGCGAAGGGACCGCGGTCATTGACGCGCACCACGATCGAACTGCCGTTGGCGGCATTGGTGACCCTGGCGTAGCTCGGCAGCGGCATGGTCGGATGCGCTGCCGTCAGATGGGTCATGTCGTAGATCTCGCCATTGGCCGTCAGCCGGCCATGGAAGGCTTCGCCATACCACGAGGCAAGCCCGCTCTTCTCATAGTCGGGGTCTTCCTTGGGGTAGTACCATTTGCCCTTGACCTTGTAGGGCTTGCCGACCTGTTCGCGGCCGCCGCCGCGCTTGACGCGGCTGCGCTTCGTCGTCACGCGCGGGCTGGCCTTCACGCCATAGGCGGATTCGGCGAAATATTCCTTGGTCTTGCCCGTTTCGTTTTCGGCCGTCTGCGGCGCGCCGGCGCAGGACGCCAGAAACAAGCCGGCCAGAAAGACAGGGCCAATCGTTGCGACACGTCCCCTGTGTTGCTGCACGGCCTGACGGCCGTCCCTCGCGTCCCCACTCACCATCAAATATCACCGCTCATTCAAATCGATGCGGAAACCAACACGGGCGGTCAATCAATGCAACCCGCAAGCCGAGCGTTCATTGCCCGACAAATCATTATCACTTTCTTAACCGATTGTGACGCGAACCCGGCGGTTTTGTGGCAAGACGGCAAGGAAATGCGGTCCGGCGCCCGATATCCCCGCAATTGCCGGCCTTGTGCGGCGTTCCCGGGGGCCGGAGACCGTTTGGCGCAATCGTATCGCATGCTTGATATTTCGTTCCCATTCGCACATACACCGCCTTGTGTTCCGTGGAGGGATGGCCGAGTGGTTGAAGGCACCGGTCTTGAAAACCGGCAGGCGGGCAACCGTCTCGTGGGTTCGAATCCCACTCCCTCCGCCACATTTTCCGCGTGTACGACCCGGAGACATAGGTAACAGATCGTCGCTAAGACGTCGGTGACAGTCTCGTGCCGAGCGCACCGGGCGTTGCCTCAACACTCTTGGCTCACCCTCGAAGGGAAGCGGACAGCCAAAAGGCCGCCAAGGGGGCGGCCTCTCCTTAGACTTCGCGTTCCATGAAGTGATTGCGGGGCGGATCACTTCAGATGCCCGTCGCCGTCGCGGTCGGCTGCAGCGAAATCGCTCATGACCTGCCGCCGGAACTCGTCGCGGCTCACGCGGCCATCCCCGTTCTTGTCCGTGGTGCGGAACTGCTCCGGCGTCAGCACCTCCGTCACTTCACTCTCAATGAGAACCCCATCCCCGTTCTTGTCGAGCCTGGCAAAGCTTTCCACCATGAAAGCCTCGTATTCCTGCTGACTGACGCCCCCATTGTTGTTGGCGTCGAGCCGGTCGAGGTGACCTTCATGCATGGCGGGTGCCTGTTGCGCCGCTGCCAGGCCGGTTCCAGCCACGAAGGTGATTGCGGCGGCAAGTATGATCTTGTGCATCTGATGTCCCCTCACTGCTAGCGGCATGCCAGACGGTTGCCAAGGTAACCGCCGCCGCCGATGCCGACGGCCTCGGCGATCACTGTACCCGATCCGCCGCCGATCGTGCTGCCGATCAGTCCGCCCACGATGGCGCCGCCGACGGTGCCGGCGATACATCCGAACTCGTGGTTGCGTGCCTGAACCTGGGGGTCGGTGCTGGCCTGACAGCCCGCCAGCAGCATCGCCGTCCCGGCGAAGACGATTGCCTTTCGTTTGATCATTCCCTCACCTGCCATTTCCTGTACCGCCCGCCGCACACCCCAGGATGAAGCACAGAAACGGCAATCTTTCATCGACCGGCGCGGGAAAAATGGCGAATACTTGACAGATGATAGAATCTTGACAGCAGGTCAGGAGGACTTTCTGTCCCTTTCCGGCACCACGAGATGTAATAATTTGAAATGTTTCTTGAATTTCCTGCCCATCCTGTCGGAATCATAGCGATATCATGATGAGAATGAGATGAGCTTCTTGAATTTTAGGGGACGGTTGTTAAAAACTCGCTAGTGTCCCGAGTCCGAAATTCATTACGTTGCGAGGGCAATATTGGCCGAAGCCGCCAGCAGTCTTTTGAGCAACGTTCCCGACGAATGGGGCCCCAAGGTCGAGACGGCCAGCGGAGCGGCCACTCGGACGCTGACGGGTCCCAATTCGATCGGCTTCAACGCACCCTCCCACATGGCGCTGGTCATGCTGACGCCGCAACCCGGGCGCGAGGTGGCGCTCAATTCGGACAAGCCGTCACAGTTCCTGGCGCCTGTCGGCACGTTGGAGATCGTTCCCTGCAACGCGGATATTTTTGCCCGCTGGAAGGTGCCGAAGGAAAACTTGCTGTTGGCCCTGGCGCCCGAACAACTCGGCAAGCTGGCGGGCCTGGAATTCGAGCGGAACGATTTCGAGTTCCGGCCTCCATCGGTCGGGCATGTCGACGAGAAGGCGCTTCTGCTCGCCCATCTGGTGAAGGACGAAATTCAAAAAGGCGAGGCGCTGAACCGTGTCTACATGGATTCCCTGCTGACGGTCTTTTCCACCTATCTCCTGCGCAACTATTCGACGTTCCAGGACCGGCCCGCCTCCCGATACCGCGGGGGCTTGTCGCCCAAGAGATGGCGTGACGTACAGGATTACATCAAGGCCAATATCGGCGAACAATTGCCGGTCGAACGGCTGGCATTGCTTGCCGGTCTCTCACCCAGCCATTTTCTGCGCGCCTTCAAGAAGACCGCCGGCCAGTCACCGCATCAATACATCCTCACGGCACGCCTCGAACGGGCCGAGCACCTGGTGGTCACGACGGACCTGCCCCTGTCGAGGATCGCCGGCATGGCGGGCTTTGCCAATCACAGCCATCTCACCGCATCCATGCGGCGGCACAAATTCACCACGCCCAGCGCCCTGCGCCGCGATCACATCCTGCGCAGGGCCGGCACGCCACGATAGATCCCCGAGGAGACTTTCATGATGAAATTCGCCGTCCATGCGACCCTCGCCATCGCCGCTCTGGCTTTCGCCGGCTGCGTGAGCGACGACACCGCGTGGGTCAAGGATGACACGCCTCGTACGGAGACGGAACAGGCTCTGGCCGAATGCAAGTACCAGGCAGAGGCGGCGACGATCGGGATCGGGGCGAACGATCACCCGAAGACCTGGGGCGAGGCCATCGGCGATGGAATAGGTGATGCCGTGATCCAGGTCATGGATGAGGACGAACTCGTCAAATCCTGCATGCGCGACAAGGGTTTCCGGCGATAAGGCAGCTTCCGCGATGAAGGGATTTAGCCATGTCCCGTCCTGCAATACGGTGAGGCGGCGCTGGCCAACGAACGAATGGGATGCGATCAATGTTTAAGTCATTTGTCATCAATCCGCCGGTCTTTTACGGCTCGATCCTGATTATCGCTCTCTTTCTGGCAATCGGCGTTGTCGTACCTGACCAGGCCGGCGAAATCTTCAGCGCACTGCAGTCGGCCATTCTGAACGCCTTTGGCTGGCTCTATCTGCTGGCCGTCGGCATCTTCCTGGCCACCGTTCTGCTCCTGTGTCTGGGCAATTACGGTCAGCTCAAACTGGGGCCGGACGACTCCACGCCGGATTTCCGGTTCGTCTCGTGGATCGCGATGCTGTTTGCCGCCGGCATGGGAATCGGCCTGATGTTCTTCGCGGTGGGCGAGCCGATGTCGCATTTCATGCTGCCGCCGACCGCCGAACCGCGCACGATCGAAGCGACGCGCGAGGCCATGTCGGTGACCTTTTTCCACTGGGGCATTCACGCCTGGGCGATCTATGCCGTGGTGGGGCTCTCGCTTGCCTATTTCGGCTACCGGTACAATCTGCCGCTGACCATCCGTTCGGGGCTCTATCCGCTGCTGAAGGAACGCATTGACGGTCCGATCGGGCACGCGGTCGACATCTTCGCCATCGTCGGCACCATGTTTGGCATCGCCACGTCGCTGGGCCTCGGCGTCAGCCAGATCAATGCGGGTCTCAACTACCTGATCGGCCTGCCGATCGGTCCGCAGGTCCAACTGCCCTTGATCGCGGCGATCACGGCACTGGCGACGATTTCCGTCGTGACCGGCCTGGACAAGGGGATTCGAATCCTCTCCGAGACCAATCTCATCGTCGCCGTTCTCCTCATGCTCTTTGTGCTGGTGGTGGGGCCGACGGAGAACCTGTTTCGCGACTTCGTCCAGAATGTCGGCCTTTATCTCGACACGCTGATCCTGCGCACGTTCAACATCTACGCCTACGAACCGACCCCGTGGATCGATAGCTGGACGCTCTTCTATTGGGCCTGGTGGATATCCTGGTCGCCCTTCGTCGGGATGTTCATCGCACGCATATCGCGCGGGCGCACGGTGCGGGAATTCGTCGTCGCGGTGTTGTTCATTCCCGCCGGATTCACCTTCTTCTGGATGACCGTCTTCGGCAATACGGCAATCGCCATCGACACGGGCATCGCCGCCGGCGCTCTGGGAACGGCAATCGCCGAAGACGTGTCGGTGGGACTGTTTCAGTTCTTCCAGTATCTGCCCCTGCCGGCGCTGACGTCGACGCTGGCAATCATTCTGGTCGCGGTCTTTTTCGTCACCTCGTCGGATTCGGGCTCGCTGGTGGTCGATTCCATCGCCGCCGGCGGGGAGACGGAAACGACAACCGCACAACGCGTCTTCTGGTGCAGCCTTGAAGGGTTTGTCGCGGCGTGCCTGCTGTTGGCGGGCGGATTGGGTGCGCTGCAATCGGCGACAGTCGCCAGCGCCCTGCCGTTCACCTTCGTCATGCTCGCGCTTGTTTGGGCGTTGATTCAAGGCATGCGCGCCGACCTTGCGCAAGAACACGCGGCTGCGGCCGCATCCCATTCGCCTCCCGCCCAACCCGCTGCTGGCCTGACCTGGCAGCGCCGGCTGGCACTGATGCTCCATGCTCCAATTCAGAAAGAGGTCGAGCGATTCATCACCAAGGAGGTGCGCCCCGCCCTGGATCAAGTCGCCGGGGAGCTCTCCAATCGCGGCCGCGAAACGGTCGTGCAGGAAGAGGAGAACGGCGCGATTGCACTGCGCTCACACGCCGAGGGCGTTCGCGACTTCGTCTATGGCGTCGTGTTGAACAAACATCAATTGCCGTCTCTTCGCGCCGGCAAGCCGCAATTCCGATACGAGGCCAAGACCTATTTTTCCAGCGGAGCGCGCGGTTATGACGTCATGGGCATGACGCGCGACCAGCTGATCACGGATATTCTGGTTCAATTCGAACGATACCTGAACCTCGTTCAATCACCGGAATCCCAACTCGTGCAGGCCGCGCCAGAGCATTCGGTCGAAGTCTGACGACGAGCACGATCAGCGCATTGCGTCCTGGACGCGATGCGCTGGCCTACCGCCCGTCCTCGAGCATCATCATAGCCGCCTTTTCGGCGATCATCAGGGTCGGCGAATTGGTGTTGCCCGACGTAATGGAGGGCATCACCGAGGCATCGGCGATCCGCAGGCCTGAAATTCCGCGCATTTTCAAACGCGCATCGACCACCGCCCGGTCGTCCGCGCCCATGCGGCAGGTGCCGACGGGATGGAAGATCGTCGTGCCGATCCGGCCGGCCGCCTCGACCAGTTCCTCCTCGGTGCGGTAATCGGGCCCGGGCTTGAATTCCTCCGGCCTATAGCGCTGCAAGGCAGGCTGGTCGACGATGCGGCGCGTCAGGCGGATCGCATCGGCCGCCACCTGCCGGTCGCTGTCGGTCGAGAGATAGTTGGGCCGGATCGCCGGCTGCCGGCGGAAATCATCCGAAACGGCATGCACCGAGCCACGGCTGTCCGGCCTCAGATTGCACACGCTTGCCGTAAAGGCCGGGAACGGATGGACCGGATCGCCGAACTTTTCCAGCGACAAGGGCTGGACGTGATATTGCAGGTTGGGCGTCTCCCGCGAGGCATCTGAACGCGTGAACAGGCCAAGCTGGCTCGGCGCCATCGACATGGGCCCGGAGCGGCTTACCAGATATTCGAGCGCGATTGCCGCCTTGCCGGTCAGACGGCTGGCCTGCTCGTTGAGCGTGCGAATGCCGGACACCTTGTAGGCACAGCGCAATTGCAGATGGTCCTGCAGGTTCTCGCCCACAAACGGCTGCTCGCAGACCACGGGAATGCCGGCAGCCTGCAGCACGTCGCCGCGGCCGATGCCCGACAATTCCAGAATGTGCGGCGAGCCGATCGCGCCGGCGGCCAGCACGACCTCGCGGCGGCATTGCGCCTCGCGCGCCGTGCCGTTCTGCTCGAAGGCGAGGCCGGTCACGCGGCCTTCGCTGATGATGAGCCGGCGCACATGGGCGCCCGTTTCGACGCTGAGATTCTTCCGGTTGCGCACCGGCTTCAGGAAGGCCTTCGATGCGTTCCAGCGCACGCCGGCGCGCTGGTTGACCTTGAAATAGGACGAGCCCTCATTGTCGCCGCGGTTGAAATCATCCACCTTGGGAATGCCCACGGCCTGCGCCGCGTCCTGGAAGGCGTCGAGGATGTCCCAGCGCACCCGCGCTTCCTCCACCCGCCATTCGCCGCCCGCGCCATGCATCTCGTCGGCGCCGCGGTAATAATCCTCCGGCTTTCTGAAATAGGGCAAAACGTCGTCCCAGCCCCAGCCGGTGCAGCCCATCTGGCGCCACTGGTCGTAATCGCGCGCCTGGCCGCGCATATAGATCATGCCGTTGATCGAGGAGCAGCCGCCGAGCACCTTGCCGCGCGGATAGGCGAGCGAGCGGCCGCCAAGCCCCGGCTCGGCATCCGTGGTGAAGCACCAGTCGGTGCGCGGGTTGGAGATGCAGTAGAGATAGCCGACCGGAATGTGGATCCAGGGGTAGTTGTCGCGACCGCCCGCCTCCAGGAGCAGCACGGAGACGTTCGGGTCCGCCGAGAGGCGGTTGGCCAGCAGGCAACCGGCCGTGCCCGCGCCGACGACAATATAATCGAACGCGTCCGCCATGGTCGTCAGCGCGCGCCGCCCGCCTCCCCGCGCGAGAAGCGCGCGAGGAGTTCGCCGACAATGCCGCGCCGGAAAAGCAGGACGCAGATCATGAAGATCGCGCCGGTGATCACCGTCACCGGAAACGCCGACGTGGCGAGATAGTTCTGAAAGGCGACCACCAGCCCGGCGCCGACGATCGGGCCGAGCATGGTGCCGATGCCGCCAAGCAGCGTCATCAGGATCACCTCGCCCGACATCTGCCAGGTGACGTCGGTCAGTGTCGCGAACTGGAAGACCAGCGTCTTCATCGCTCCGGCAAGGCCGGCCAGGGTCGCCGACATGACGAAGGCGGCAAGCTTGTAGCGTGCCACGCTGTAGCCGAGCGAGATGGCCCTGTTCTCGTTCTCGCGGATCGATTTCAGGATCATCCCGAAAGGCGAATGGACGATGCGCCACACGGCGAAGACGCCGATCAGGAAGCCGGCCAGCACGAAGTAATACATGTTCAATGGCACGTTCAGATCGATCAGGCCGAACAGGTGGCCGCGCGGCACGCCCTGGATGCCGTCCTCGCCCCTGGTGAACGGCGCCTGCAGGCAGAAGAAGTAGAACATCTGCGCCAGCGCCAGGGTGATCATGGCGAAATAGATGCCCTGCCGGCGAATGGCGAAGAACCCGACGATCAGGCCAAGAACCGCCGCCCCGGCAACGCCGAGCAACACGCCCAGTTCCGGCGTCCAGCCCCATTCCTTCACCGCATGGGCGGTGAAATAGGCCGCTCCGCCGAAAAAGGCGGCATGGCCGAAGGAGAGCAGGCCCGTATAGCCGAGAAGCAGGTTGAAGGCCGCGGCAAACAGCGCAAAGCACAGCATCTTCATCAGGAAGACGGGGTAGAGGAAGAACGGCGCCGCCACGAGCAGGGCAATGCCCGCGCCGACAAGCAGCCACTCGGCACGCATCCGCGTCTGACGCTCGATCCCGGTTGTGGTCAGATCGGTCATGTCAGGCATCCTTCCCGAACAATCCGGCGGGCCGGACAAGAAGCACGATCGCCATGATGACGAAGATGACGATGTTGGAGGCTTCCGGATAAAAGACCTTCGTCAGGCCCTCGGCGAGGCCCAGCATGTAGCCCGTGACGATGGCGCCGAGGATCGAGCCCATGCCGCCCACCACGACCACGGCAAAGACCACGATGATGAGGTTCGATCCCATCAGCGGACTGACCTGATAGACCGGCGCGGCCATGATGCCGGCCAGTCCAGCGAGGGCCGAGCCGATGCCGTAGGTCAGCGTCAACAAGAGCGGCACGTTGACGCCGAAGGCCTGCACCAGCGTCGGGTTCTCCGTCGCCGCGCGCAGATAGGCGCCGAGCTTGGTCTTCTCGATCAGGAGCCAGGTGCCGAGGCAGATGACGAGAGAGGCAACGACCACCCAGCCGCGGTAGTTGGGCAGGAACATGAAGCCGAGATTGGTGCCGCCGGAAAGCTGCGGCGGCGGCGTGTAGGACTGGCCGGAAACGCCGAAGAAATACCGAAACGCCCCTTCCAGGACCAGCGCCAGGCCGAATGTGAAGAGCAATCCGTAGAGCGGGTCGACATCGTAAAGCCGCGACAGCGCCAGTTTCTCGACCACCATGCCGAAAAGCCCGACGATCAGCGGCGCAAGAATCAGCGCCGGCCAGTAGCCGATGCCCAGATGCGCCAGCAGCAGGTAGCCGACAAAGGCGCCCAGCATATATTGCGCGCCATGGGCGAAATTGATCACCCGCAGCAAACCGAAAATGATGGCCAGGCCGAGGCTCAGCATGGCGTAGAAGGAGCCGTTGATGAGCCCGACCAGCAATTGGCCGAGAAGGGCCTGGATCGGGATTCCGAAGATCATGGTCATGACATCAAACTCCAATCACCTCGTGCAGTACCTCCATGCGCTCCTCCAGCTCGGCGGCCGGGAACTCTGTGGCGATCCGGCCATGCTCCATGAGGTAGAAGCGGTCGGCGATACGGCTGGCAAAGCGAAAATTCTGCTCGACCAACAGGATCGTCATGCCGCGCGCCTTGAGCGTTGCGAGCACCTCGCCGATGCGCTCGACGATGACCGGGGCGAGGCCCTCGGTCGGCTCGTCCAGGAGAAGCAGCTTGACGCCGGTGCGCAGCATCCGGGCGATCGCCAGCATCTGCTGCTCGCCGCCGGAAAGCTTGGTGCCCTGGCTGTTGCGCCGCTCCTTCAGATTGGGGAACAGGTCGAATATTTCCTCCACGCCCATCCCGCCCGGCGAGACGATCGGCGGCAGCAGCAGGTTCTCGTCCACCGAGAGCGTGGCGAAGATGCCGCGTTCCTCGGGCACGAAGCCGAGCCCGGCATGCGCGGTGCGATGCAAAGGCATCTGCATCAGGTCACGGCCATCGAACGCGATCGCGCCCTTGCGCTTGCGGATGATGCCCATGATGGCGCGCAGCGTCGTCGTCTTGCCCACGCCGTTGCGGCCGAGCAGCGTGACGGTCTCGCCCTCGGCGACATCCAGGCTCACGCCGTGCAGCGCGTGGCTTTCGCCATACCAGGCATGCAGATCGCGGACGGACAGAAGAGGCTTTGCCCGGTTGTCAGTCATGGGCGGTCCCCATATAGGCGACCTTCACCTGCTCATCCTGGCTGACCGTCGCATAATCGCCGGCGGCAATGATCTCGCCGCGCTGCAAGACGGTGATCCAGTCGCACAGATCCGCCACCACTTTCAGATTGTGCTCCACCATGAGCACTGCACGGTCCTTGGCCACATCGCGGATGATCTCGGCAACGGTGTAGACATCTTCATGCCCCATGCCGGCCATCGGCTCGTCGAGAAGCAGCACCTTCGGGTCGAGCGCCAGTGTCGTGGCGATTTCGAGAACGCGCTTGCGTCCGTAGGACAGATCGGCGGCCAGCTTGTAGCGCTCGTTCTGCAGCCCCACCGTCTCCAGGAGCTGTTCGGCGCGCGGCGTCAGAAGGTCGAGACTGCCGAGCGAGCGCCAGAACTGATAGCCGAGCCCGCCCGGCCTCTGCAGCGCAACGCGCACATTGTCGAGCACGCTCAGATGCGGAAAGACCGCCGAAATCTGGAACGAGCGCACGAGGCCGAGCCGCGCCACCCTGGCCGGCGACGTGCTGGTTATGTCGCGGCCGAGCAGTTCGATGCGCCCCGCCGTCGGGGCGAGGAACTTGGTCAAAAGGTTGAACACGGTCGTCTTGCCGGCCCCGTTGGGGCCGATCAGCGCATGTATCCTGGCATGCCGCACGTCGAGATCGACATTGTTGACGGCCACGAATCCGGAAAACTCGCGGCGCAGGCCGCGGGCGGAAAGCACCACCCGCGGCTCGGCCTCATTCACCGCACCGGAACCCGGCGCTTCGCTCACCATGGCCTCCGTCACTGGGCAGCCAGGGAGCAGCCGCTCTCGGAAGGATCGATATAGGCTTCCTCGCCGGGGATGGTCGCCAGGACGTTGTAATAGTCCCAGGGCTCCTTGCTGTCCGCCGGCGCCTTGACCTCCATCAGGTACATGTCGTTGAGCAGGCGGCCATTGGCGCCGACCTTGGCATCCCGGGCAAACAGGTCGTTGACGGGCATCTCATGCAGCTGTTTGGCAACCGCCTCGGTCTCGTCGGTGCCGGCCTTGTCGACGGCCTTGAGATACTGCAGGACGGCCGAATAGGTGCCCGCATGGATCATGTTGGGCATGCGCTCGGTGCGCTCGAAGAAGCGGCGACCGAACTCCCGCGATTGCTCGTCGCGATCCCAGTAGAATCCTTCGGTCAGGGTCAGCCCCTGCGCTGCCTCGAGACCGAGGCCGTGCACTTCGGCCAGCGTGAACAGGAGAGCCGCGAGGCGCTGCCCGCCGGCGACGATACCGAACTCGGCGGCCTGCTTGATCGCGTTGGAGGTGTCGAGCCCCGCATTGGCCAGGCCGATCACCTTGGCGCCGGACGCCTGCGCCTGCAGCAGGAAGGACGAGAAGTCATTGGTTGCCAGCGGATGGCGCACGGCGCCGACGATCTCACCGCCCTTGGACTTGGCGAAGTTGCCGGTCTGCTCTTCGAGCGAATAGCCGAAGGCATAGTCTGCGGTCAGAAAATACCAGCTGTCGCCGCCCTGCTCCACCAGCGCGCCGCCGGTGCCGACAGCCAGCGCGTGGGTGTCATAGGCCCAATGGAAGCCATAGGGCGAGCATTGCGCGCCGGTGAGTTCAGTGGTCGCCGCGCCCGTCACGATGTCGATCTTTTTCTTTTCCTTGGAAATGCCCTGCACGGCAAGCGCCACCGAGGAGGTGGTCAGTTCCATGATCGCATCCACCTGCTCGGTGTCATACCATTGGCGGGCGATGTTGGCGGCAATGTCGGGCTTGTTCTGGTGATCGGCGGTGATGACCTCGACCGGTTTGTCGAGCACCGTGCCTCCAAAATCCTCGACAGCCATCAGCGCGGCTTCGTAGGACCACTTTCCGCCGAAATCGGCATAGACGCCCGACTGATCGTTCAGAATACCGATCTTGACCTTGTCGTCGGACACCTGGGCCAATGCCGGCATGGCGGTGGCGGCCATCAGGGCCGCGGATGCAAGCGCACGAAGTTTCATTATTGTCCTCCCAAAATCCTTGGATCATGTCAGCGCGGCGCGCAGACAAACGCTCTGGCGTGCCGCAGGGAGAGCCTGTGCCTCATCAACACTCTCCCGGCGGGAAAATCGGCATGTCAAACGGGTGCTGGAAGCGCCATGACAAGGGCCTCCCTCCCCCATGCTCGACTAGGTCTAGTCATAGCATTGACCTTTCTGCACACAACTCTCTATTTTCGCACAAATCCGGTGCAAAAATGTACAGATAGATGCGACCATTCTCCTGGGACGACCTGCAGTTCTTCCTCGCCGTCGCAAGGACGGGACAGCTCTCTGCGGCCGCCCGCAAGCTCAGGACCAATCACGCAACGGTGTCGCGCCGCATCGACCGGCTGGAGAATGCGCTCGCGACCAAGCTGTTCGAACGCAATCCGCGCGGTTATCTCTTGACCTCGGCCGGCGAAAAGCTGGTCGAGCGCGCCGAAGCGATGGAACGCGAGGCAACAGTCGTGGAAAGCGACGTCGCCGGCGCGGCCACCTCCGTCAGCGGCGTGGTGCGCATCAGTACGCTGGAAGGGTTCGGCAATTTCTTTCTTGCCGACCGACTGCCCGACCTCGCCCAGTCCCTGCCTGGCCTATCGATCGAGCTTCTCATCATCCAGCAGATCGTGTCATTGTCGCGCCGCGAGGCGGACATATCGGTGTCTCTCTCTCCTACCGGCACCGGTTCGCATCACTGCGAGAAAGTCACGCTCTACCGGCTCTTCCTGTACGCAACCCGCGACTATCTCGAAAACCACCCGCCCGTGCGGCGCAGATCCGATCTCGCGGCCCATCGCTTCATCGGCTACATCGAGGACATGATCTTCACGCCGGGTCTCGACTATCACCGCGAGATCCTGCCGGGCTCGCGCGCCTTCTATCAGAGCTCCAGCATCCACGCCCAGCTAGCCGCGACACGCAAGGGGCTCGGCCTGTGCGTGATGCCGCATTTCATGGCCAGGCATTATCCCGATCTGGTGCCGGTGCTGCCGAAGGAAATTCATCTGGACCGCCATTACTGGTGCATCGTGCACCAGGACGTCGCATACACGCCGCGCATCCGGATGCTGACGGATTTCATCAAGACGCAAGCAAGAAAGGCCGAAGACGATTTCCACGGCCAGGCACTCTTGACCTGAATCCGATCATCGCCATCGGCGTACGGGATTTGGCGCACCCAACGGACGGCCCGAAAAACGTATGAGCGCCTTTGCTTCAAACGGAAACGTTTGAAGCAAAGATATGCGCGCCAGATCAATATGCTGGAGCATGTGCCTTGCGCTCAAACGTCACCGTTTGAGCGGGACATGCTCTATTCCTCGGGGCCCAATGGAGCACCGGCTACGCGGCTTTGGAATCCAATTCCGCCGCCACGGCGTCGAACGATGCCTGGGCAATGTCGAACATCTCGTCGACCTGCTTTTGCGATATGATGAGCGGCGGACAGAAGGCAAGCGCATCGCCCATGTTGCGCGAGATCAGTCCGCGCGCCTGCATTTCCTGATTCAGTCGCGCGCCGACGGCGCCCGGCGTCTCGGCAAGGCCCGGATGGGCTGCCTCGACTGCGCCGATCAGGCCGATCCCGCGCGCCTCGACGGCCAGCGGGTGCGCGCCCAGCGCCTTGAGCCGCTCCAGGAAGCGCGGGCTGATGTCCTGGACATGGGACAGCAGATTGCGCTCCTCCATGATCTTGAGGTTCTCCAGAGCCACCGCCGCGGCCACCGGATGGCCGCTCGCCGTGTAGCCGTGGCCGAAGGTGCCGATCTTGTGCGATTCGTCGGCCACGGGCCCATAGACCTTCTCGTTGACCAGGAGCGCCGAGATCGGCAGGTAGGACGAGGAAAGTTGCTTCGACAACGTCATGATGTCGGGGTCGAGCCGATATGTGGTGGTGCCGAACATCTCGCCGGTGCGCCCGAAGCCGCAGATCACCTCGTCGGCCACGAACAGGATGTCGTATTTCTTCAGAACCGGCTGGACGGCCTCCCAATAGCCTTCCGGCGGGACGATCACGCCGCCCGCCCCCATCACCGGCTCGGCGAAGAAAGCGGCGATGGTCTCCGGCCCTTCCTTCAGGATCAGTTCTTCCAGATCGGCCGCGCAGCGCTTGGCGAAATCGCGCTCGCTCTCGCCGTCCTGCTTCATCGTGCGGTAATGCGGGCAGGTCGTGTGCAGCACGCCCTCGATCGGCAGGTCGAACGAACGGTGATTGTTGGGCAGGCCGGTAAGGCTGGCGGCCGCCACCGTGACGCCGTGATAGCCCTTCACGCGCGAGATGATCTTCTTGCGCTCAGGCTGGCCCAGGGCGTTGGAACGATACCAGATGAGCTTGATGGCCGTGTCGTTGGCCTCCGAGCCTGAATTGGTGAAATAGGCCTTCGACATCGGCACCGGCGCCATGGCGACGAGCCTTTCGGCAAGCTCGATCGAGGGGCCGTGCGACTTGTGCGAGAAGGTATGGTAGTAGGGCAGCTTCTCCATCTGGACGCGTGCTGCCTCCGCCAGGCGTTTCTCGCCGAAGCCGAGCGCCACGCTCCACAGCCCTGCCATACCCTCGATGTAACGCTTGCCGTTATTGTCGTGGACATAGATGCCTTCGCCCTTGTCGATGACGAGCGGCCCGTTTTCCTCGTGGCGGCGCGCATCGGTGTAGGAATGCAATTGATAGGCGACATCCCGGGCTTCGATGGAGTTGGGTTTGTCATTCATGTCACGCCTCGACTTTCGGATTTCTGAATTGCTTCAGGACACCAGGGTCAGTTTTGCCAGCTCGTCCCGGCTGGCCGTCAGGTAGGTTTCGGCATTGTCGGAAAGCGACGGCCCCAGATAGCCGCCTTCCTGGATGAGCGCGGTGGGCAGGCCCAGGCGGACGATCTCGCGCGCCATTGTGTCAAAGCCATCCGCGGTCATCTTCACTTCCGACAGAGGATCGTCGGCGGCCATGTCGAAACCGAGCGAGACCACGAGGGCCTCGGCGCCAAAATCGCCGATCGCCTTCAGGCCCTCATGAAAACGCGCCAAAATCTGCTCCACGCCGTCGCCGGGCTTGAGCGTCAGGTTCACGGTCGCGCCTTCGCCCGCGCCCTCGCCGCGTTCATCCTCATAGCCGAGATAGTAGGTCGGATATGTGGCCGGGTCGACATGCAGCGAACACACGAAGACGTCGCCGCGCTCGTAGAAGATGTCGAGCGTGCCATTGCCGGTGTGGGTGTCGATATCAAGGATCGCCACCTTGGAAAAACGCGCACGCAGGCTTTGAGCGGCAATCGCCGCATTGTTGAAGGCGCAAAAGCCGTTCGACGCATTGGACAGCGCATGGTGGCCGGGCGGGCGGCACAGGCCATAGACCATGCGATCGCCCTGCTTGACGCGCTCGGCCGCTTCAAGCGCCGTCTGGGCCGACCAGTAGATCGCCTGCCACAGGCCTTCGGTGAGCGGCACCGACGTGTCGGTCGCCCACCAGCCGAGCTGGCCGTAGATGGAAGACGACGGCCGGCCTCGCCGGGGGCCGGGGTGGCAATTGGGAATGGGCTCGGCATCGCCTGCCTCGGCGCGCCAGCGCTGGTACGCGTCCTTCCAGAAATCGACATAATCGGGATCGTGGATCGCCTTGATCGGCTCCTCGCCGAAATCGCGCGGCGGCTCGATGGCAAAGTCGTTGCGCTTGAGCATATCGCGGATGAGGACGGCGCGTTCGGCCTGTTCGGGATGGGGCATATAGGCGCCGCGGCGGAAATAGCGCTCGGGCGTGTGCAGCAATTGCCGTTCGTCAAAAATAGCTTTCATTGCGTCTGCCAGCCTCAATATCCGTTCAACCTGTCAACTGCCGTTACCGGGCGGCGGCCGGCCGCGATTTCACGCACCGCCTCGACCACCTGCCTGGCCATCAGGCGTGGCGAGCTGTCGCTTGCCTGATGCGGCGTAACCAGAATGCGCTCGTCGTCCCAGAAGGGATGGCCCGGCGGCAGAGGCTCGCTCGCGAACACGTCGAGCGAGGCGGCTGAAATCTGTCCCTCGTCGAGTGCCGCCAAGAAATCCGCTTCCACCATGTGCTCGCCACGCCCGAGTTGGATGAGCACGGCACCTTTTGGCATCGCGGAAAAGAGCTTCGCGTTCAATATGCCACGCGTCTGCGCGGTCAGGGGCAGCACATTGATGAGCATGCTTGCACGGGAGGCGACACGCTCGATGGCCCCTTCGCCGCATTCGAACTCGACACCTGCCGGCGGAAGGGAGGCCGGCGCGCCGCGCACCGCCGCGACGACCGGAAAGCCCATGGCCGTGACGGCGCGGGCGATCGCCCTTCCCATCAGGCCGAATCCGAGAATGCCGACGGGGCAATCGCGCGGGGACGGGAACCCGGCGACGTCCTGACGCGCCCATTCGTGGCGCGCCTGGTGAATGATGTGATGGCGCATGTTGCGGTGGTGCCAGATCACGTGCCAGGCGGCGAAGCCGGCCATCAGGTCGCCTTGGCTGTCGTCGCGCACACGCGCCACATGGGCCTGGTCCGGCAGGCTCGGACATTGGACGATGCTGTCGACGCCGGCGGCGATGGAATGCGCAAGGCACAGGCTGGGATAGGCCGCGAACGCGTCGGTCGCCGGATGCCAGGCGAGCGCGAAGCGGACGCTGGCCGGGTCGTCCACGGCCTCGGGACGGCGCAGCCGAACCTCGCCCGCATAGGGCTCGAAATAGCGGGCGAACATGTCTTCGAGATCGAAGACGGTGCTGAGATAGACACCTTCGATCACACCGTTTCCTGTCATCGCCTTATCCCGCTTCGACCGGTTCGAGTCCGCACCAGTCGGCGATGAAGAGCGCGATCGCGCCGGTCACGCGCTTGATCGAGGACAGGCTGACGCGCTCGTCGAAGCCGTGGATGTTCTCCGTGATCGGGCCATAGACCAGGCACGGCATGCCGGCATAGATGACGAAGACGCGCGCATCGAGGTAGCCGGGCGTAACGAAGCTTTCGAGCTTACTCGCGGTTGCCGTGCGGTGGGCTTCGGCGAGCGCGTTTTCCGCGTCGCTCCCCTCCTCCAGCACATAGCCACGGGCGAAGAACCCGTTCCAGGTGATTTTTGGCAGACGGTTGCCCAGAAAGGGATCGTCGGCGAGTTCGTGCGCCAGATGCGCCTCGATCTGGCCGGCGCGCTCCTTGGGATCGTCGCCCGGATAGATGGCGATGCGGCAGGAGAGCCGGCACCAGGCGGCGACCGTTGAGGCCCAGTCGCCGCCTTCGATCTTGCCGACATTGAAATTGATGGGGTGCTCGACATCGGAGAAATAGGGATAGTTCGCCTTCTCCGCATTCCAGTCCGCAGTCATGCGCTTCAGGCTTTCGATGACGCGGAAGCTCGCCTCGATAGCGTTGGCGCCGGAACCGGCCTCGCGCACATGCACCGGGTGGCCGGCCACATAGACCTCGAACCACAACACGCCGCAATTGGCGCGCACCAGCTTTTCGTCCTCCGGCTCGGGGATGATGGCGGCATCGGCCGTATAGCCCTCGACCAGGCAGGCGAGCGCGCCGTTGCCGGTGCATTCCTCCTCGACCACGCTCTGGACATGCACCTTCGCCGCCGGCTGCAGGCCAAGGCGGCGCAGCGCGTCGAGGGCGAAGATGTTGGCGGCGATGCCCGCCTTCATGTCGCCGCCGCCGCGGCCATAGAGCCAGTCGCCGACGCGCTTGGGCTCATAGGGCGGCGAGACTTCCCACATATCGGGCGGGCCTTCGGGCACCACGTCCATATGGCCGTTGAGGATAAGCGAGCGGCCGGCAGGTTTTCGCGGCTCGTGGGTGGCAACAACATTTACCACGTCGGAATAGTCGATGGCGACGGGCGAGAAGCCGGGATGATCCTTGATCTTGTCCTCGTCGATCCGGAAGGTCTCGACCGCGTAGCCGCGCTTCTCGAGCGCCTTGTGGACGAACTCCTGGGCCGGCTTTTCCGCCCCGCGCAGGGACGGGAAGCGGATCAGGTCTTCGGTAAAGGCAATCTGTTCTTCAAAGCCATCCTCGACGGCGGCGAGGATCTTTTGAGCGAGTTGTTCGTCCAAGACTGTGGTTTCCTGTTCTGATGGGCAAGATAGCTTTCGCCACTACCCCGCCGCCGCCAGTTCCTTTTCGCGGCCCGGTATGGCCTCGATCAGGGTGCGGGTATAGGCGTTTTGCGGATTGTCAAAGATGGCGTGCGCCGGCCCCGTCTCAACGATCTCGCCCTTCTGCATCACCGCGATGCGGTCGCAGATCTGGGCCGCCACGCGCAGGTCATGGGTGATGAAGACAAGGGCCAGGTTGAGCCGTTTCTTCAGGTCGGCCAGGAGATCGAGAACCTGCGCCTGGATCGACACGTCGAGTGCCGACACCGCCTCGTCGGCGATGATGACGCGCGGCTCCAGCGCCAGGGCGCGCGCGATGCCGATGCGCTGGCGCTGGCCGCCGGAGAATTCATGCGGATAGCGGTCGATGGAAAGCGCGTCGAGATCGACCAGTTCGAGCAGTTCGACCGCGCGCGCATAGGCCTCCCGCTTCGACACGCCATGCGCCATCGGCCCTTCGGCGATGATGCGTCCGACCTTGGCGCGCGGATTGAGCGAAGCGTAGGGATCCTGAAAGATCATCTGGATCGACTTGCGCGCCTCGCGCAGCGCACCGCCCGACAGATGCGCCATATCCTGGCCGGCGAGCTTCACCGTGCCGGAATCGGGCTGCATCAGGCGCACCAGGCAGCGCCCCACGCTCGACTTGCCGGAGCCGGACTCGCCGACAATGCCCAGCGTCTCGCCCTCGGCCAGCGTCAGGCTGACATTGTTGACGGCGTGCACGACACGCGCCTGGGCGCCGAACATGCCGCCGCCGGTGCGATAGGTCTTGTTGAGGCCCGCCACGTCGAGGATCGGCGTCCCGGGTTCGGCGACCTCGCTCGCCTCGGCGGCGAGCTTGGGGATCGCGGCAATGAGCTTTTGCGTATAGGCGTGCTGCGGATTGTCGAGCACCTCGTCGGCCGTGCCCGCCTCGACGATCTTGCCATATTGCATCACCGCCACGCGGTCGGCGATCTCGGCCACTACGCCGAAGTCATGGGTGATGAACATCACCGCCATGCCGCGTTGTTCCTGCAGGTTGCGGATGAGCTGGAGGATCTGCGCCTGGGTCGTGACGTCGAGCGCAGTGGTCGGCTCGTCGGCAATCAGGATCTGCGGCTCGAGCGCCAGTGCCATGGCGATCATGACGCGCTGGCGCTGGCCGCCGGAAAGCTGGAACGGATAGGCGCGCATCGCCTTTTCGGGATCGGGGATGCCGACCTCCGTCAAGAGCGTGACGGCGCGTTCCTTGCGTTCCTTCCGCGTCAGGAGACCATGCGCCTCGAACACCTCGGCGATCTGGTCCTCCACCCGCATCAGGGGATTGAGCGCCGACATGGGCTCCTGAAAGATCATGGCGATCTTGCGCCCGCGCAGATCCATCATCTCATCTTCGGACAGCGTCAGAAGGTCATTGCCGTCGAACAGGATGCGGCCGCCGACGGGCCGGACCAGCTCCGGCAAAAGGCCCATCGCGGCATTGGCCGACATGGATTTGCCAGACCCGCTCTCGCCGACGATGCACAGGATCTCGCCGGCATGGAGATCGAAGCTCACATCGTTGACGGCGAAATCGCGGTCGGCACCCTCGGGCAGGGCGATCTTCAGATTTTCGACGCGCAGTACCTGATCCGTCATCGCGCCCTCCTATTTGCCGCGCCGCGCCAGGCGCGGATTGAGGGCATCGTTGAGGCCCTCGCCGATGAGGTTGAGCGCCAGGACCGTCAGGAGAATGGCGACACCGGGAAAGAAGGACAGCCACCAGGCCTGGCGGATCACCGTGCGTGCGGCGCCGATCATGTAGCCCCAGGACATCATGTTGGGATCGCCCAGCCCCATGAAGGAGAGCGCGGACTCCAGCAGGATAGCCGTCGCCACCATCAGGGAAGCCAGCACGATGATCGGCGAAATCGTGTTCGGCAACACCTGGCGCAGGATGATCGTCAGATTCGACTGGCCGGACAGGATCGCCGCCTCGACATATTCGCGCGAGCGCAGCGACAGGACCTCGCCGCGCACCAGGCGCGCCACCGGCGGCCAGCTCACAATGGCGATGGCCGCGATGATGGAGTAGATCGATGGCTGGAAGATCGCCACCAGGACGATCGCCAGCGCAAAGCTCGGCACGGTCTGGAAGAACTCGGTAAAGCGCATCAGTGCGTCGTCCACCCAGCCGCCGAAATAGCCAGCGAGCGCGCCCATCGGAATGCCGATCAGGAGAGCGGCGAGCGTGGAGACGAGGCCCACCAGCAGCGACACCTGAGCGCCATAGGCCAGCCCTGAAAGCACGTCGCGTCCGAGCGCGTCGGTGCCCAGCGGATACTGATCCATGGAAAAAGGCGGCAGGAAGGGCCGCTGCACCATGCGCCAGGGCGATTGCGGCAGGAGCAACGGCGCCAGGATCGCCACGACAAGCACGACGACGAGGATGGCCACCCCGATGACGGCGCCGCGATTGCGGGAAAAGCGTTTCCAGAAATCCGCCATCACGCCACCCTTATGCGCGGATCGACGACACGGTATAAGATGTCGGTGACCAGGTTGAACAGAAGCACCATGGCGGCGGAGACGAAGAACACGCCGAGCAGCAGGTTGTAGTCGCGCTGGGCCAGCGCCTCGAACATCAGCCGGCCGATGCCGGGCCAGGCAAAGACGGTCTCCGTCAACACCGCGCCGCCGACAAGCTGCCCCGCCTGCAGGCCGGCCAGCGTGACGACCGGCAGCATGGCGTTGCGGAAGATGTGGCGGCGCTGAATGATCGACGGCTTCAGACCCTTGGCGCGCGCCGTCTTGACGAAATCGAGCTGGCTCACCTCCAGCATGGAGGCGCGCGTCATGCGCATGTAGACGGCCATGAAGAACAGGCCGAGCGTGGCGGCCGGCAGGATCAGGTGCTTGCCGATGTCGAGCGCGCGGGCAAAGCCGGTGTAGTTCGCCCCAACGGTTTCATAACCGAAGCCAGGCAGCCAGTTGAGATAGACTGAAAACAGGAGCACGGCCATGAGCGCCGCCCAGAACAGAGGCGTCGCATAGAACAACAGCGCCAGCGAAGAGATCAGCGTGTCCGACCACTTGCCGACCCGCGCCGAGGCGAGCACGCCGGCCAGCGTGCCGAGAAACAGCGAAATGATGAAGGCACTGACGGTCAAAAGCAGCGTCGCGGGCAGGCGCTGGAAGATGAGATCGGCCACCGGCATCTGCTGGCGATAGGAATAGCCGAGATCAAGCTGGATCACGCCCTTCAGATAGATCCCGAGCTGGACGAGAAGCGGCTTGTCGAGACCGAACTGCTCGCGCAGCTGCGCGATGAATTTGGCGTCGGCCGCGCCCGCCTCGCCGGCCATGACGGCCGCGGGGTCGCCGGGCGCGGCGTGGATGAGGAAGAAGTTGAGCGTCAGGATAGCGATCAGGATGATCGCCGCCTTGCCCAAGCGCATGAGTATGAAACGTAGCATGGGTATCCGGCTCAAGCCTCACTGGTGGCTAACTTCGACGACCAGCGCTTGTCACACCCCCTCTGCCCTGCCGGGCATCTCCCCTCAAGGGGGGAGATTGGCTGTCGTGTCTGCCTTCGCCAGTCTTCAAATGTCGCAGGACAAGCGCAAACGGCCATGAAGGCTAATCTCCCCCTTGAGGGGGAGATGTCCGGCAGGACAGAGGGGGTGTAAAGGCGCAAACTCAAACAGATCCGCCTATCTCACTCCTCGATATAGGCGTCCTTGAACCCGTCATTGACGCCGATGGCGGTGGTGACGAGATCCTTCACGTTGCAGCGGTAGATGGTCGGAAAGCCGAGCTCCAGGAGCCACGCCACCGGCACGTCATCGACGAGCTTCTGCTGCACTTGCGTGTAGAGCTCCTGGCGCTCCTCGTCCGTCACGGCCACTGCGGCCTTGTCGAACAGTGCGTCCACGTCCGCATTCTCGTAGCCCTCGACATTGTTCCACTGAGAACCCTTGGCGATGTTGGTCGAGATGTAGCTGCGCGCCACGCCCAGCGCCGGATCGCCATACTGGTAGAGATAGGTAAACGCCATGTCGTAGTCCCACTCGGCCAGCTTCTGGTTCCAGCCGGCGACATCGGTGGAGACGATCTCGACATTGACGCCCACCTCCTCGAGGTTCTGCTTCACGGCCTCGGCCCAGCGCTGCCAGGTCTCGCCATAAGGCAGCGGCAGGAGACGCACGGTCTCGCCGTCATAGCCCATCTCGTCGAGCAGGGCCTTCGCCTTCTCGGGATCGTAGTCGTATTGCGTCACCTCATCGCTGTAGAAGCGCGTCGAGGAAGAGACCGGGCCGGTCGCCACCTTGCCGAGCCCGTTCCACAGGGCATCGCGGGCAAAGTCGCGGTCCATGGCGTACATGACCGCCTGGCGGAAGCGCGCGTCGGCCGTCGGCCCCTCGCGATTGTTCAGCCACATCCAGGAGTGCGGGCCGAAATATTCCCAGCCCTTGTCGGTGATGCAGGTGTTTTCCATGTCGGCGACGCGCTGCACATCGAAATTCTCGATGGAGCCGCCGGGAAGGATGTCCACCACGCCCGTCTCATAGGCGACGGCGCGCGAGGCGGCATCGGGGATCACGTGCCAGTAGATCTCGTCGAGATAGGGCTTGCCCTCCTCGTAATAGTCCTCGTTCCTGGTCAACAGGATATGCGATCCCTTGACCCATTCGGTGAACTTGAAGGGGCCAGTGCCGATCGGCGTGTTGTTGGCCGGATTGTTGTTGTAATCCGTGCCCTCGTAGATGTGCTTGGGGATTATCGGCATGGTGCCGGCCTCGAAAATGCCGAGGAACGGACCGAAGGGCTGCTTCAGCTTGAAGACGACAGTGGTGTCGTCGGGCGCGGTGATCGATTCGACATGTTCGAGCGAGGTGCGCAGGCGCGCATGTGTCTCGCGCAGGAAGACATCCGCCGAGAATACAACGTCGGCCGAGGTGAAGGGCTCGCCGTCATGCCATTTGACATTGTCGTGCAAGTGAAAGGTGTAGGTCAGCCCGTCGTCGGAAACCTCCCAGGACTTGGCGAGCTGCGGCATGGGCTGGAGCTTCTCGTCATAGCGCAGCAAACCCTCGTAGATCTGACCGGCGACCATCTGGGTCGGGCCGTTCTGCACCAGGCCCATCATCAGGCTCGGCGGCTCGGGCTGGATGACGACGTTGGCGCGCCCGCCCATGACGGGCTCGGCATGAAGCGCGGTGGAAACCAGAAATGCGGCGGCGAATGGCACCAGTTTTTTCAGCATGGCTTGTCGTTCCCCTTGGTGGTTTTGGCAGTCGGGCTTTTCTCCTCTTGGCCTGCCGGGACTTTGGCTACTTATTGCGGACTCATGTCACGAGATCCGGATAGTGCTTGATGGCCAGGCGCTCGAAGGCGTCCCATTGCGGGTCGGGCTTGTTGCCCGTGTGGTGCTTGTCCCAGCCCTCGTACTGACGGGCGGTCTTCTCGGCCAGTTCCTCGCCGACCTTCAGCGGCGTGCCGCCCGACGACATGATGGCAAGCTGCGCGCGGCAGGCCCGCTCCAGGTTGAACATGAGCGCGAATGCCTCGCCCACGGTGCGTCCGCAGGTCATGAGACCGTGATTGCGCAGCACCATGATATTGTGATCGCCGAGATCGGCCACCAGCCGCTCGCGTTCGCTCAAGTCCAGCGCGATGCCCTCATAGTCGTGGAAGGCAGTGCGGTTATGGAACTGCAGCGACCATTGATTGAGCGGCAGGATGCCCTCTTCCATCGACGAGATCGCCACGCCGGCGACCGTGTGCGTGTGCAGCACGCAATGCACGTCCGGGCGCGCCGCATGCACGGCGCTGTGAATGGTGAAGCCGGCCTTGTTGATGCCCGCGCCGTATTCGTCGCGCAGGATATCGCCATTGATGTCGACGGTGACGAGGCTCGAGGCCGTCACCTCGTCGAAGCGCAGGCCGAACGGGTTGATGAGAAAGGCGTGCTCGCCCTCCTCCGCCGGCGCGCGGCTCGAAATATGCGTGAAAATGCTGTCGTCGAGCTGGTAATGCGCGATCAGCCGGTAGGCGGCCGCAAGCTCGATGCGTTCGCGGGCCTGCTTGTTGGCGTTGGCGGGATCGAACTGGGATTGCACGCTCATGGTCGCTCCGTTTGCCGCGCCCGCCCTGGCCGTTGTGCGGACGTTCGTCCTTGGCTGTCGCCGACCTGCAGCCAGGCCGGAATCCGTTTATGCCGATAGGCAAGCACAGCCATTGCGAAGTGTCAATTGTCGACAATCGTCATTGTTGCTATGATCGCGATCACAACAGGACTCGCGGAAGAACGATCGCAATGGCCAAGCTGTTCTCGGAAGTCTCCACCACCGACCTGGTGACGCAGATCGCCCGGCAGATCACGCGCGCCATTGTCGCCGGCCGGCTGAAGCCCGGCGAACGGCTGACCGAACTGCAATTGTCGCGCGAGTTCGGCACCAGCCGAGCGCCCGTGCGCGAGGCGGCGCGGCTCCTGGAAAGCCAGGGGCTGGTCAATTTCAGCCCGCGCCGCGGCTTTTTCGTGCGCACGCTGACGGCAACGGATCTGCGCGAGATCTACGAGTTGAGGATCGGCCTCGAATTGCATGCCGCCGGTCTGGCGATCGAACGCGCCAGGACAAAGGATGTCGAGGCCCTGGAGCGGCAGATCGGGAAGCTCTATCGGCTCGCCGACCAGGGCTCGGCCGAAGAGCAGATCTTCGAAGACTTCACCTTTCATCGCATGCTTTGCGCGGCGGCCGGCAATGCCCGGCTGCTCAAGGTCTATGACGAATTGGCCGTCGAGATGCGGGCCGGCATCACGCTGATCGGCAAGCTCTATGACGATCCCCATCGCCTTGCGCAGACGCATGAGCCGATCGTCGAAGCGCTGAAGGGCCGCGATCGGGATGGATTGCTCGCAGCCCTGCGCTACCATATCGAAGTGGCTCAGGAAGCCGTGGTGTCGCTGTTCGAAAGCATCGAGGACAGCGCCTCGGCGGCGCAGTAGCTGCCTGAGGTTGCAGTGGAAAGCTGCGTGCTGCTTACGCCTCGCGTGGCAGCACCGACAGGACCCTGGCAATGAAGGAATGGAACTCGGCCATGTAGCCGCGCAGGAATTCCCGGGTCGACTCGACGGTGACCTCACCCTCGTCGTTGATCATCCCCTCCTTGAACTGGATATAGGCCTCCGGTGCGTTCATCTGGGGCGCGTTGCAAAAGCCGAGGACGCTGCGCAACTGCTGCTGGGCGATGGCCGTGCCGATGGCGCCCGGCGAGGTTCCGATGACGGCCGAGGGTTTGCGTGTAAAGGCGTTCGTTCCATAGGGACGGCTGGCCCAGTCGATGGCGTTCTTCAAGCCTCCGGGAATCGACCGGTTGTATTCCGGCGTCACGAAGAGCAACGCGTCGCATGAGACGATGGCGTCCTTGAAGGCGCGCGCGACCGGCGGAAAATCCGCGTCATAATCATAGCTGTAGAGCGGAAGATCACCGAAGCCGATCTCCTCGAAGGTCAATTGCTCCGGTGCAAGCCCGATCAGGGCCTTGGAAAGCTTGCGGTTGATCGACTGCTTGGCCAGGCTGCCGACAAAATAGCCCACCTTGTAGCTGGTCATGACAGGTCCTTTCCTGTGGCGTGGCACGCGACCCCGGTTCCAACTCTATGTGCCGTTCAGTCGGCCGTCCATTCACAAGCCGCATCATGCGGTGGCCATGCCGCCGGCGTTCAGGCGGCCCGCTTGGCCAGCCGGGTGCGGATGCTCTCGACATCGGCGCGCGGCGTGGCGGCAAACAGCGTCTTGGTGTAGTCGTGCTTGGGATCGGAAAAGACCGCGTCACGCGTGCCGTATTCCACCGCTTCGCCGAAATACATCACCATCACCTCGTCGGCGATGTAGCGCACAACCGACAGGTCATGGCTGATGAAGACATAGGTGAGCTCGAACTCGTCCTGCAGGTCGGCGAGCAGGTTGAGCACCTGTGCCTGCACCGACAGGTCGAGCGCCGAAACCGGTTCGTCCAGCACCAGAAGGCGCGGGTTGAGCATCAGCGCGCGGGCAATCGCGATGCGCTGGCGCTGGCCGCCCGAGAACATGTGCGGATAGCGGTTGAAGTGCTCAGGCTGCAAGCCAACCTTGGTGAGCATGGCCATGGCGCGGTCGCGCCGTTCGGCGGCCGGAACGTTGGAGTTGATGACGACCGGCTCCATCAGCACGTCGCCGATCTTCTGGCGCGGGTTGAGCGAGCCATAGGGATTCTGGAAGACGATCTGCACCTTGCGGCGCATCTCCGGCGTCAGGTCGCCGGCGGCCATGTCCACCTTCTTGCCGTCGATGAACAGCTCGCCGTCGGTCGGCGGATCGATCATGGTGATCATACGCGCCAGGGTGGACTTGCCGCATCCCGATTCGCCGACGATGGCCAGGGTCTTGCCCTTTTCGAGCTTCAGATCGATGCCCTTGACGGCGTGCACGGTGCGTGCCGGGCGGAACAGGCCGCCGCCGACGTGGTAGTCGCGCTTGATGCCGCGGGTCTCCAGGACGATTTCGCTCATTGGGCGGCTCCCGTGTAAGGCGCCTCGTCGAACGCGAAGTCGGAGACGGTCGGCAGGCGGTCGCCGGTGGCGTTTTCGGGCAGCGCCGACAGAAGGGCCTTGGTGTAGGCGTTCTTCGGCTTTTCGAAGAGCGACAGCACGTCGGCCTCCTCCATCTTGCGCCCCATATACTGCACGATAACGCGGTCGGCGGTCTCGGCCACGACGCCCATGTCGTGGGTGATCATGATCATGCCCATGCCCTGTTCGGCCTGCAGCTTCATCAAGAGGTCGAGGATCTGCTTCTGGATGGTCACGTCCAGCGCCGTGGTCGGCTCGTCGGCAATCAGGAGCTTGGGATTGCAGGCGATCGCCATGGCGATCATGACGCGCTGGCTCTGGCCGCCCGACATCTGATGCGGGAAATGGCCGAGCCGCTCCTCGGGATCGGGAATGCCGACCGCCTCGAACAGCTCGATGGCGCGCTTGCGCCGGGCCGCCCGGTCGAGATCGGTATGGATCTTCAGCGCCTCCTCGACCTGGAACCCGGCCGTGAAGCACGGATTGAGGCTGGCAACCGGCTCCTGGAAGATCATCGCAATGTCCCTGCCGATGATCTGCCGGCGCTGCTTGGGGCTAAGATTGAGAATATCGCGCCCCTGAAAAGTCATGGCGTCGGCGGTCACGGTGGCGGTCCAGGGCAGCAGCCCCATCACCGCCAGCATCGAGACGGACTTGCCCGAGCCCGATTCGCCGACGATCGCCAACACCTCGCGCTCGTCCACGGCAAGCGAAACGCGATCGACGGCGCGCAGCTTGCCGGTGGCCGTCTCGAACTCGACGGTGAGGTTCTTGATCTCAAGCAGAGCCATCGGTCACGACCTCTTCAGTTTCGGATCGAGCGCGTCGCGCAGCCCGTCACCCATCAGGTTGATGGCGAGCACGGTGATGAGGATGGCCAGTCCCGGGAAGGTGACCACCCACCATGCGCGCATGATGAACTCGCGCGCTTCGGCCAGCATGGTGCCCCATTCCGGCGCCGGCGGCTGCGCCCCCATGCCGAGAAAGCCGAGGGCGGCGGCATCGAGGATGGCCGTGGAGAAGGAAAGTGCGGCCTGCACGATGAGCGGCGCCGTGCAATTCGGCAGGATCGTCCTGAACATGAGCCTGAGATGGCCAGCGCCTGCCACGCGGGCCGCCGTGACATAGTCGCGGCCCTTCTCGCCCATTACCGCGGCGCGCGTCAGCCGGACATAATGCGGCTGCTGCACCAGCGCGATGGCGATCATCGCGTTGACCAGGCCCGGGCCGAGGATGGCCACCAGAACCAGCGCCAGAAGCAGCGACGGAAAGGCCAGGATGACGTCCATGACGCGGGTGATGGCGGTGTCGATCCAGCCGCGGAAATAGCCTGCGACGAGACCGACGATGATCCCGACCGAGACGGCCAGGGAAACCACCACGACGCCGATGAACAGCGAGAAGCGCGCGCCGTAGATCAGCCGCGAAAGGATGTCGCGGCCGACCGCGTCGGTACCGAGAATGTAATCCCAGCTTCCGCCCGCCTCCCATACCGGCGGCACCAGGAAGGCGCCGCGGTTCTGCAGGCTCGGCTCGTGCGGGGCGATGACCGGCGCCAGGAGGGCGATCGCGACGATGGCGAGGAAGACGTAGAGTCCCATAACGGCGCCGCGGTTCTGGCTGAAATAGTACCAGAACTCGGCAAGCATGGCGCGGCGGGTTCCCGCCTCGGCGCCTTTTGTGATGATTGTGTTCGATTGAGCCATGATCAGTGCCTGATTCTGGGATTGATCAGACCGTAGAGCACGTCGACGATCAGATTGACGATCATGATGATGCCGGCGATCAGCAAGAGGCCACCCTGCACGACCGCGTAATCCCGCTTGAAGACGCTGTCGACCATCCATTTGCCGATGCCCGGCCAGGAAAAGATCGTCTCGGTCAGGATCGCCCCGGCCATGAGCACGCCGACCTGCAGGCCGATGGTCGTGATGACGGGAATGAGGGCGTTGCGCAGCGCATGCAGGCCGATGACGCGCGCCGGCGACAGGCCTTTCGAGCGCGCCGTGCGCACATAATCCTCGCCCAGCACTTCGAGCATGGCCGAGCGCGTCTGGCGCGCGATCACTGCCAGCGGGATGGTCGCCAGAACGATGCTCGGCAGGATGAGATGGCTGACGGCCGAGCGGAAGGCGCCGGCCTGGCCGGACAGGAGGCTGTCGATCAGCATGAAGCCGGTGACCGGCGGGAAGAAGTACATCAATGAGATACGCCCGGACACCGGCGTCCAGCCGAGGATGCCGGAAAACAGGATGATGAGCAGCAGGCCCCACCAGAAGATCGGCATGGAATAGCCGACCAGGGCCGTGCCCATCACCGTCTGGTCGAGCCACGTTCCGCGCTTGACCGCCGCAAGGACGCCGACGGGAATGCCGATGACGATGGCCAGCAGGATCGCGCAGAACGACAGTTCCAGCGTCGCCGGGAACAGGGTGAGGAATTCCTGAAGCACCGGCCGCTTGGTGACGATCGAGGTGCCGAGATCGCCCTGCAGCAGACCGAGCAGATAATTGAAATACTGAACGACCAGCGGCTGGTCGAAGCCGTAAAGCGCCTGCAGTTCGGCGTAGCGATCCTGGCTGATGCCGCGCTCGCCGGCAAGCAGCATGATCGGATCGCCGGGCAGCAGGCGGATGAAGGCAAAGGAGACGATGGAAACCCCGATGAATGTGGGGATCAACAGCGCCAGCCGGTAGAAAACGAAACGCAACATGAAATGTCATGACCGGCGGCGGCCAGAAGCCGCCGCCGGTCCCTATCCTGGTTGAACGAGCCTATTCGGCGAGGTCCACGCCCTCGAAATGGTGTCCGCCGAGCGGGTCCATCTTGTAGCCGGTCACTTCCTTGCGCATCGGCATGTGAACGACCGAGTGTGCGATGGTCGCCCACGGCGCCTCGCGCTTAAAGACCACTTGCGCTTCCTTGTAAAGTTCGGCGCGTTCCTCCTGCGTCGGCAGGGTCTTGGCCTTCTGCACGAGTGCGTCGAACTCCTCGTTGCACCACTGGGCACGGTTCGAGCCGGCGACGGCGTCGCAGCCCAGCAGCACGGCGAGGAAGTTGTCCGGATCGCCATTGTCGCCGGTCCAGCCAAGCAGCACCGCGCCGTCGCGGTCGACCGCCTTGGAGCGCTCAAGGTACTCGCCCCATTCATAGGAGACGATCTCGACATCGACGCCGACCTTGGAGAAGTCCTCCTGGATCAGCTCGGCCATGCGCCGCGCATTGGGGTTGTAGGGCCGCTGCACCGGCATCGCCCAGACCTTCATCGAAAGGTCCGTCACGCCCTCTTCCTCGAGCATCGCCTTGGCGGCGTCCGGATCGTACGGATCGTCCTCGATCTCTTCGTCGTAGGACCACATGGTCGGTGGAATCGGGTTCTTGGCCGCCTGGCCGGCGCCCTGGAACACGGCGTCGAGAATGGCGTCCTTGTTGATCGCCATGTTGAGCGCCTTGCGCACCTTCGGATTGTCGAACGGCTCCTGCTGGGTGTTGTAGGCCAGATAGCCCACATTCAGGCCTTCCTGTTCATCGACCTTCAGCGCATCATTGGCCTTCAGGCTCTCGATGTCGGCCGGATTCGGATAGGGCATGATGTGGCACTCGCCGGCGAGCAGCTTCTGCTGGCGCACGGAGTTTTCCGTCGTGATGGCGAAAACCAGATCGTCGATCGGCTGCTTGCCGTTCCAATAGTCGGGATTGGCCTGGTAGCGGATCACAGCGTCCGGCTGGTAGGCCACGAACTGGAAGGGGCCGGTGCCGATGGGCTTCTGGTTCAGGTCCGACATCGAGCCGCTTTCGGCAAGCTGATCGGCATACTCCTTGGAGAAGATGGAGGCGAAATCCATCGCCAGGTTGGCGATCATCGGCGCTTCCGGCCGGCTCAGCACGAACTTGACCGTGTGATCGTCGATCTTCTCGATCGACGTCAACAGGTCCGGCATCGACATGGCGTTGAAATATTCCCAGGACGCGCCTTCGACATAGGCGTGGTAGGGATGGTCTTCCTTGAGCTGGCGCTCGAAGGAGAAGATCACGTCGTCTGCGTTGAAGTCGCGGCTCGGCGTGAAAAAGTCCGTGCTGTGAAACTTGACGCCTTCACGCAAATGGAAGGTGATCTCGAGTCCGTCGTCGGAGATCTCCCAGCTTTCGGCGAGACCGGGAACGGTGTTGGTCGTGCCCGGCTCGAACTGCACGAGACGGTTGTAGACAGGCTTGGACGAGGCATCGAAGGTGGTGCCTGCCGTGTAAAGTGCCGGATCGAATCCCTCGGGGCTGCCTTCCGAGCAGTAGACAAGCGTCTTTGCGCTCGCCGCGCCGGACAGGACCGTCGCGGCAAGCAGCGCTGCCGCGAAGCTGAATCTCTTCATTTTGTACACTCCCAGTTTTTTTTGCTCGGGCTCCGTGAACCGGCCCCGAAAAGGCGCATATAAGCACCTAAAGCAGAGCAAGGAAATACCTCCGAGAGTTGCCGAAAGGGAATGTCGGGGGCGATTGCAATCGGCGCTGTCCGGCCTATCTTGAGCATCGGAGGGACATGCACATGGCCAGGCGCCGCTTCAACGCCGACGACATCATCGCCTACTGGTTCAAGGAACTGAAACCTGAGGACTGGTTTTCCGGCAGCGCGAAGCTTGACGAAGCGATCAAGGCGCGCTTCCTCCCGGTATGTCTGGAGGTTCTCGCGGGCAATCCGGATGATCACATCGACAGTCCCCGTTCGGCGCTGGCGGCTATCCTCGTCCTCGACCAGTTCACGCGCAACGTCTATCGCGGAACGGCCGAGGCCTTCTCGGGCGACCAGTCGGCGATCGCGATCTGCCACATCGCACTGGAGCGCAGGTATGACGAGCAGCTGACGCCGGACGAGCGGCAGTTCCTCTATATGCCGCTGCAGCACTCCGAAATCCTGGCCGACCAGGAATTGTCGGTGAAGAAATACAGCGACCTCGGCGGTGAAGAGGCGATCCGTTATGCCGTCGAGCATCGCGACATCATCGCCCGCTTCGGCCGTTTCCCGCACCGCAATCGCGCGTTGGGTCGCACGAGCACGCCCGAGGAATTGGAGTTCCTCGAAGATCACGACGGTTTCGGCCAGAAATGAGACCCGGCCACGGCCGGGCGTGACGCGCGACAGTTATAACTTTTACGTAAGCGTAATGCTTGCACCGCCGCGATCCTTGGTCGTAGATAGGCCGAGGACGGGGGCGGCACGATCTGCCTCCGCGTGAGGAGATGAGCGCATGGCCGCAGCCCGTTCGGGCTCGATGGGCCAGGCCGAGGGAGGTGAAAATTGGCGTCGACAAGGAAGACTGACGACAAGGCGGCGAAGGATCCGGCAGCCAAGCCGGCTTCCGGCGGGAAGACCGCGAAAGCTGCGGCCGGGACGAAGTCGGCTCCGGCGAAGAGTGCCGCGAAATCGACGGCCACAAAGAAGACGCCCGCCAGGAAGACGCAGGCCGCCAAATCGCGCGCCACATCCACCAGGACCGCTGCGGCGAAGAAGGCCGGTGCAGGCAAGGCCGCCAAGGCGAATGGGGCGGCCACCGCCCGCCCCTGGCTGAAAAGCTATCCCGACGTGGTGCCGGCCGAGATCCCCGCCCTGCAGGCCGATTCGATCGGCGCGCTCATGGTCGGGGCATGCAGCACGTTCGCCGAGCGGCCGGCCTTTACCTGCATGGGCCGCTCGCTGAGCTTTGCCGAACTCGACGCGCTTTCGGCCGCCTTCGGCGCCTACCTGCAGTCGAAAGGGCTGGGAAAAGGCGCGCGTGTGGCGATCATGATGCCCAACGTGCTGCAATATCCCGTCGCCATGATGGGCGTCCTGCGCGCCGGCTACACAGTGGTCAACGTCAATCCACTCTACACGCCCCGCGAGTTGCAGCATCAGCTCAACGATTCGGGCGCCGAGGCGATCGTCATCCTCGAGAACTTCGCCACCACATTGCAGGCGGTCGTCGGCAGCACGTCGGTCAAGCATGTCATCGTGGCGTCGATGGGCGACATGCTGGGTGCGCTCAAGGGCATGATCGTCAACCTGGTCGTGCGCCGCGTCAAGAAGATGGTGCCCGACTGGTCGCTGCCCGGCCATGTCAGGTTCAACGACGCCATTGCCGCGGGAAAACGCACGGAGCTGAGCCCGGTCGAAACCGGTCCCGACGACGTCGCCTTCCTGCAATATACCGGAGGCACGACGGGTGTTTCCAAGGGCGCGACGCTGCTCCACCGCAACGTTCTGGCCAATGTCGAGCAGAACGCGTTGTGGGTCGAGAGCGCCTATGTGAAGAAGTCGCGGCCCGAGCGCCCGGTCTATGTCTGCGCGCTGCCGCTCTATCACATCTACGCGCTGACAGTGAACGCGCTGATGGGCATGCAGCAGGGCGCGGAGAACGTGCTGATCCCCAATCCGCGCGACATTCCCGGTTTCGTCAAGGAACTGGCCAGGCACCAGATCAACGTCTTCCCCGGGCTCAACACGCTGTTCAACGCGTTGTTGAACAACGAGGATTTTCACAAGCTCGATTTCTCGCCGCTGCGCCTGACCTTCGGCGGCGGTATGGCGGTGCAGCGGCCCGTCGCCGAACGCTGGCAAGAGCTCACCGGCATCATCATTTCGGAAGGCTACGGGCTTTCGGAAACTTCGCCGGTGGTGACGGCCAACCGTTTCGACGCCGACGAATTCACCGGCACGATCGGCCTGCCGATCCCCTCTACCGAGGTCGCCATCCGCGACGAGAACGGCAAGGACGTGGCGCTGGGCGAAGTGGGCGAGATCTGCATTCGCGGGCCGCAGGTCATGGCCGGCTACTGGAACCGGCCCGACGAGACCGCGAAGGTGATGACGAAGGACGGTTTCTTCCGTTCCGGCGATCTCGGCTTCATGGACGACAAGGGCTACATCAAGATCGTCGATCGCAAGAAGGACATGATCCTGGTGTCCGGCTTCAACGTCTATCCCAACGAGATCGAGGACGTCGTTGCCACCCATCCCGGCGTGCTGGAAGTGGCGGCGGTCGGCGTGCCGGACGAGCACTCCGGCGAGGTGCCGAAGCTCTTCGTGGTCAGGAAGGATCCCAAGCTGACCTCCGAGGACCTGCTTGCCTTCTGCAAGGACAAGCTGACGGGCTACAAGCGGCCCAAACATATCGAGTTCCGCACCGAACTGCCGAAGACGAATGTCGGCAAGATCCTGAGGCGGGAGTTGCGGGGTTGACATATTGCAGAGTTGCCGCGAAATTGCTATATCTGACCAACTAATTGGTCAGGAATATGCCATGAATGACGTCAATCTCGCCGAAGCGAAGGCGCATCTCAGCGAACTTGTCAACAAGGCCGCTGCAGGAGAAACCGTGCGCATTCTACGCCGTGGAAAGCCGGTGGCTCAGTTGATTGGGGCAGAGCGCGAGAAGCGCCCAATAGATGTAGAAGCGCTGCGCGCCCTCACTGCAACGCTGCCTATGCAGCCGCTGTCGGCCGGAGAGTTTGTTCGCAAGATGCGGGACGAGGACCGCTATTGATGCTTTACGTGGACACTTCCGTCCTCGTTGCATCGTTCACCAATGAAATAGCAACGGCCCGCGTGCAGCGTTGGTTCGCCGAACAGGCGAGCGAACAGCTGGCGATTAGTGACTGGGTCGTGACCGAATTCTCATCAGCACTGTCGATCAAGATGCGCACGCGCCACATTGGGGAGAACGACCGCGCTCAGATCCTCGCGGCCTTTACGCAAATTGTAGCCGATTCATTCGTCACGGTTCCGGTCACTCCCATCGATTTCCGCACAGCAGCTCGCTTCGCAGATCGCCACGACTTGAGTTTAAGAGCCGGGGACGCCTTGCATCTGGCGGCTGCGTCCGGTCGCGGCGCCACTCTTTGCACACTCGATCAACGCCTTGCCCATGCGGGCGTCGCACTGGGTGCGAACGCGGTTCTAGTCTAGCAATCACGCCTCGCCAATAACCCCGGAAGGTCGGCGACCGAATCGAGGATATGGTCGGCGCGCGAGGCGAGTGTTTCACGCGTACCGGTTCCCGAAAGAACCCCGACGGCAAGGGCTCCTGCCGCGCGCGCCGTTTCCAGATCGTGCCGGTTGTCTCCGACCATGGCGACCTCGCCCGGCCGCAATCCCGTGAGGTCGCAAAACGCGTGGATGACGTCGGGTGCCGGCTTGGGATTGGCGACGGCGTCATATCCGTAAGCGGCAACGAACATCTGCGCCACACCGAGCGCAACCAGCGTCTGTTCAGCGCCTGCGGTCGAATCGTTCGTCGCCACCGCCAGCTTGTAACCATGCGCGTGGAGTTCGGCGAGCGCCTCGCGCGTTCCGACGACCGGCGTCGCCTGCAGTGCACCTTCCCTGGCCGTGACCTCGTCGAAATGGCGGATCATCGCACGCTTCGTTTCGGCCGGCTGCCCGGCATACCAGAGGGCTACGATGTCGGCATTGGTGCCGGCGGCAAAGACGGAATCGGCCCTGAAACGCGCTGACGCGAAATCGTACCCGGCCTCGCTCACCAGCTCGTCCGCGCGCGTGCGATCACCACCGGCCGCCTCCAGTGCCAGACGGTCGCCGATGGCGAACCATGTGGCATGGAAATCGACCAGCGTGCCGTCCTTGTCGAAGACGATCCCCTTGATGGTCACGTCAGACCCCTTCCGCCAGGCCGCGCAGGTGGCGCACGAGGCCGGCGGTCGAAGCGTCGTTGGCCGAGGCATCCGCCTTGCCCTGCACCACCGGCAGGAGCTGGGTGGCAAGCTCCTTGCCGAGTTCCACACCCCATTGATCGAAGGCGTTGATGCCGAAAAGCTGCGCCTCGACGAAGACGCGGTGCTCGTAAAGCGCGATCAGCCGGCCAAGAGCGAAGGGATCGAGGCGGCGATAGGCGATGGTCAGCGAGGGACGGTTGCCGGCGAACTCGCGGTGCGGGGCAAGCGCTTCGGCCTCCGCTTCGTCCATGCCCTTGGACAGAAGCTGGCTTTTCGCCTCCTCCAGCGTGCGCCCCTTCATCAGCGCTTCCGACTGCGCCAGGCAATTGGCCATCAAAAGCTCGTGCTGATGGCGCAGTTCCGGCTCATGGCCCTGCGCCGCGACGATGAACTCGACCGGGATGATGTCGGTTCCCTGGTGCAGGAGCTGGAAGAAGGCGTGCTGTCCATTGGTGCCCGGCTCGCCCCAGACCAGAGGCCCCGTCGGCGTCGTCGCCGGCGAGCCGTCGACGCACACGCTCTTGCCGTTCGATTCCATGTCGAGCTGCTGCAGATAGGCCGGCAGGCGGGCGAGGCGCTGGTCGTAGGGGATGACGGCGCGGGCCGGAAAGCCGCACACGGCCCGGTGCCAGAAGCCCACAAGGCCGAGGATCACCGGCAGGTTTTCCAGAAGCGGCGCCGTGCGGAAATGCTCGTCCATGGCGTGGGCGCCGGCGAGCATGTCGCGGAAGTTTCGCGGCCCGATGGCCAGCATGAT
Source organism: Mesorhizobium xinjiangense (assembly GCF_009749525.1). Lineage (GTDB taxonomy): Bacteria > Pseudomonadota > Alphaproteobacteria > Rhizobiales > Rhizobiaceae > Mangrovimarina > Mangrovimarina xinjiangensis. Next base: position 138,328 of record NZ_WOAC01000015.1, read on the forward strand.
CGGCAGGCCGATGGCCGACCACAGCGAATAGCGCCCGCCGACCCAGTCCCAGAAGCCGAAGACGCGGTTCTCGTCGATGCCGAATTCGGCCACCTTGTCGAGCGCGGTCGAGACAGCGGCAAAATGGCTCGGGATCGCCTCGGCCCCGAGTGCCGCCTCGATCCAGCTCCGCGCCGTGCCGGCATTGGTCATCGTCTCGATGGTCGTGAAGGTCTTGGAGGCGACGATGAACATCGTCGTCTTTGGATCGAGCCCCGCCAGCACGTCGTGAATATGCGCGCCGTCGACATTGGAGACGAAATGGGTGCGCGGGCCGTCATGGTAGGGTGCCAGCGCCGCCGTCGCCATGACCGGCCCGAGATCGGAGCCGCCGATGCCGATATTGACGACATCGGTGATCCGTTCGCCCGTCGCGCCTGTCATGCTGCCGGAACGCACGGCGTCGGCAAATGTCGTCATGGCGTCGAGCACGGCAAGAACGTCGGGCATGACGTCTGCGCCATCGAGCATGACCGCTCTGCCCGGCGGCGTGCGCAGCGCCACGTGAAGCACGGCACGATCCTCGGTGGTGTTGATGCGCTTGCCGTCGAACATGGCGTCGCGGCGCATCTCCAGCCCGGCCGCCAGGGCCAGTTCGGCCAGAAGCCGCATCGACGTCTCGTCTACGGCGCATTTGGACCAGTCGATCAACAGGTCGTCCAGGATGAGCGAGAACTTGCCGTGGCGCTCAGGGTCGGCGGCAAAGGCCGCGCGCAGGTCGCGCGCCGCGGCCGAACGCCCATGTTCCCGCAAGGTCTCAAGAACTGTATCGAATGCTTTTCGGTCCACGACGGCACTCCGCATGTTCGATTTCGTCAAGGCGCTCATTAGAACATGTCCCGCTCAAACGTTTCCGTTTGAAGCGAACGCGCGCCAGATCCCTTCAGCCGCACTCATGCGACGTCAGGTTTCCACCCGACTGCAAAATGCTCTAACAGAAGCGATGCGGCAATGTCATGATGAAGGCTTCGCCCCTGCCTCGGCCATGTCAGCAGGCGGGCAACATCGTTGGCGCAAGCGATTGGACCAGGCTTGCGTAAAGCAGTTCACATGTTTACGTTCCGCCGCGCAGGAGCGAACCATGGCGACACGAAACGACAATGCAATCTGGTCTGGTCTGTTCACCATATCGCCCGATTCCGGCCAGACCCTGCAGGCGCAGATCCGCCAGGCCATTGTAGCAGCGATTCTCGACCGGCAGATCGCCGCTTCGATGCCGCTGCCGTCTTGCCGCATCCTGGCGGAAAAGCTTGGCGTGGCGCGCGGCACGGTGGTGCTCGCCTTTCAGCAGCTCGTCGACCAGGGCTTTCTGATCGCCAAGGAGAGACGTGGCCATTTCGTCAATCCGGAGGTGCTGACGGCGCCGACGAAGCCCGCACCGCGCAGCGACCGATTCGGCAACGGGGTCGACTGGAAGGCGCGCCGGAAGATCGCCGCCAGCGAGATGCCACCGCCGATGAAGATGGAGAACTGGATCAAGTCCTCCTATCCCTTCATCTATGGTCAGTTCGACCCGACCTTGTTCCCCACGGCGGAATGGCGCGAATGCAACAGGATGGCGCTGGCCGTTCTGGAGATCCGCGACTGGGCGGCCGACATGGTCGATCGCGACGACCCGCTGCTGATCGAGCAGATCCAGGCGCGGCTCCTGCCGCGGCGCGGCATCTTCGCCAATCCGGACGAGATCATCGTGACGCTGGGCGCCCAGCACGCGCTCTACATGCTGTCCAAGCTCCTGATGTCGCGCGGCACGCGCGTGGCCATGGAGGATCCGGGCTATCCGGATGCACGCTCGATCTTCCGCCTCGCCGGGGCCGAGGTGGTGCCGATACGGGTCGACGACGAGGGCATCGTGGTCGACGAGATCCCGGCTGATTGCGACTATATCTTCGTCACACCGAGCCACCACTCCCCGACCATGGTACCGCTCAGCGAATCAAGGCGGGCGGCACTGCTTGAGGCTGCGGCGCGCAACGACCAGATCATCATCGAGGACGGCTATGACAGCCAGCTTATCGACGATGCACCACAGCAGGCGCTCAAGAGCATCGATCGTTCGGGCCGGGTCATTCATGTCGGGTCGATGTCGAAGACGCTCGCCCCGGGGCTGCGGCTCGGCTACATCGTCGCCTCGGCCGACCTGGTGGCCGAATTGCGGGCGCTGCGCCGCTTCATGCTGCGCCATCCGCCGGCCAACAACCAACGGGCCGTGGCGCTGTTCCTGTCGCTCGGCCATCACGACGCGCTGGTGCGCAGGCTGTCGACGGCGTTTGCCGAACGCAGGGAACGCCTCGTCGAAGCGCTCGGCTCCTACCTGCCCGAATGGCGGCTGACGGACTCGGCCGGCGGTACGTCGGTGTGGCTGGAAGGTCCGCAGGGCATGGATTCCGGCCAATTGGCGGAAGCCGCCGCCAAGCGCAGCGTGCTGATCGAGCCGGGGGCGCGGTTCTTCGATTCCGCACGGGCGCCGAAGCGCTTCATGCGGCTGGGCATTTCCTCCATCGCGCTGCAGCACATCGAGCCGGGCATCCGCGAACTCGCGGCCGTCGCCGGACGCCGCTCCGCTGCCGCCTGACGGGATCGGCGCATCGATCCCGCGAAGCGGTGAACCGATCTGGAACCGCTCAATGATTGTCGCGCGGAACACCGGATTTCTGGGCGATCTTCTGATATTTGACCGCCGGCTTCAGCACCATGCCCTGATCGAACTGGTCGACAATGCCGCGCTGGATCTCCTGCCACGGCGTCTGGTGCGCGGGAAAGCGATACCCGCCCTCTTCGACCAGCGCGGCGCGGCGCTCCTGAAGTTCCACTTCACTGATCAGGATGTCCGCGGTGCCCTTCCTCAGATCGATGCGCACACGGTCGCCCGACTTCAAAAGCGCCAGCCCGCCGCCGACGGCGGCTTCCGGCGCGGCGTTGAGGATCGACGGCGAGCCCGACGTGCCCGACTGGCGCCCGTCGCCGATGCAGGGCAGCGCATGGATACCCTTCTTCAAAAGGGCAGCCGGCGGCTGCATGTTGACCACCTCCGCGCCGCCCGGATAGCCGACCGGGCCGGCGCCGCGCATGAACAGGATCGTGTGCTCGTCGATGCCGAGTGCCGGGTCCTCGATGCGGGCGTGGTAGTCCTCCGGTCCGTCGAAGATCGCCGCCTTGCCCTCGAAGGCTTCGGGATCGTCCGGATTGGACAGATAGCGCTCGCGGAATTCCAGCGAGATCACGCTCGTCTTCATGATCGCCGAATCGAACAGATTGCCCTTGAGATTGATGAAGCCGGCATTCGGCTTCATCGGGTCGTCGACCGGCCGGATCACCTTGTGATCCAGATTTTCGGCTTCCGCGCAGTTCTGGCCGATCGGCCGGCCGTTGACCGTGACCGCGTCGGGATGCGGCAAGAGGCCGGCCTTCATCAATTCGGCCACCACCGCCGGCACGCCGCCGGCATGGTGGTAGTCCTCGCCCAGATACTCGCCCGCCGGCTGCAGATTGACCAGCAGCGGCACATGATGGCCGAGCTTCTGCCAGTCGTCATTGTCGAGCGGGACGCCCAGATGGCGGGCGATCGCGTTCAGGTGGATGGGCGCGTTGGTCGAGCCGCCGATTGCCGAATTGACGACGATCGCGTTCTCGAACGCCTGGCGCGTCATGATGTCGGAGGGCTTCAGGTCGTCATGCACCATTTCGACGATGCGCCGCCCCGTGTGATAGGCCATCTGGCCACGCTCGCGATAGGGCGCGGGGATCGCCGCGGAACCGGGAAGCTGCATGCCGAGCGCCTCGGCCAGCGAATTCATCGTCGTCGCCGTGCCCATCGTGTTGCAGTAGCCGACCGAAGGCGCGGAAGAGGCGACGATATCCATGAATTCGTCATAGTCGATCTCGCCGGCGGCCAGCCGCTCGCGCGATTCCCATACGATCGTGCCGGAGCCGGTGCGCCGGCCCTTGTGCCAGCCATTGAGCATCGGACCGACCGACAGCGCGATGGCCGGAATGTTGACGCTCGCCGCCGCCATCAAGAGCGCCGGCGTGGTCTTGTCGCAGCCGATCGTCAAGACCACACCGTCGATCGGATAGCCGTACAACACCTCGACCAGCGACAGATAGGCCAGATTGCGGTCGAGCGAGGCAGTCGGGCGCTTGCCGGTCTCCTGGATCGGATGGCAGGGGAACTCGAAGGGAATGCCGCCGGCAGCCTCGATGCCGGCGCGCACCCGTTTGGCAAGCTCGACATGGTGGCGGTTGCAGGGCGACAGGTCCGAGCCGGTCTGGGCGATGCCGATGATCGGCTTGCCCGCCTGCAGTTCCTCACGCGTCAATCCGAAATTGAGATAGCGCTCCAGATAGAGTGCCGTCATGCCCGGATCGGCAGGGTTGTCGAACCATTGCTGCGATCGCAGCTTCGTGCCCGACCCCCGATTTCCGTCATATCCGGTCATGCCATCCTCCATGCATCGTGATTTTCCGTCTCATTGCGTTAATGGACAATAACGCCGCTCTGCGCTACTCCCAATCGTCCAGCAAGGTATGGAGGAGAGGCCATGGCCGTAAAGATGGAGGGGGAAGAACGCATCGCAGCGCCGATCGACACGGTGTGGCAGGCACTCAACGACCCGGAAGTGCTGCGAGCGACCATCCCCGGCTGCGAGAGCCTGGAGAAGAATTCCGATACCGAGATGGCCGCGACCGTGGCGATGAAGATCGGGCCGATCAAGGCACGGTTCAATGGCAATGTCGAATTGAAGAACCTGAACCCGCCGCATTCCTATCGCATCGAGGGCGAGGGAAAGGGCGGCGTCGCGGGCTTCGCCAAGGGCGGGGCCGATGTCGAGCTGAAGGAAGACGGCCCCGGCGAAACGGTGCTGACCTACACGGTGAACGCCGATGTCGGCGGCAAGATGGCGCAGCTTGGCAACCGGCTGATCCTGTCGACCTCGAAAAAGCTCGCCGGCCAGTTCTTCTCCAATCTGAACCAAAAGATCACCGCGGGATAAGCTCCGCGACGCGCAGATGACGCGACCTGCCGGCTCGGCCCACGGCCGGCCGGGCATTTCGCAGCGCGATTTATTGGCCCCGGGCACAAGCTGGCGTAGAGGCGTCGATCGCCGTTGCACGCACTACCCGCTAACTCTTTCTATCTAATTGGCGGGCCGGGCCGCGTGGCGTAGAATTCCAGGGCACATTGAGGGGGGATCATCCGATTTTCTTCGGCCGTTTCACGACGGAACACAGGAGGTGATGATGCCCGATACACAATGGACGCTCAAAGGACGCGAATTCATCCACTGCAATTGCGCCTATGGTTGTCCGTGCCAGTTCAACGCCCGCCCGACTCATGGCAATTGCCATGCCATCGGCTTCGTCGATATCGAGGAGGGTCATCATGGCGACACGACGCTAGACGGCCTTAAGATCGGCATTATCGTGACGTGGCCCGGCGCCATTCACGAAGGCGGCGGGCAGGTCGTCCCGATCGTTGACGAGCGCGCCTCGGACAAGCAGAGGGAGGCCCTGCTGCGCATCATGAGCGGCGAGGATACCGAGCCGGGCGCGACCTTCTTCCAGGTCTTCTCGGCCACCTTCGACAAGGTCCATGAACCCGTATTCGAAAAGATCGAGTTCGAGGTCGATCCCGACAACCGCATGGCGCGGGTGAACGTGCCGGGCTGGGTCGAGGCCTCCGGCGAGCCGGTGCGCAATCCGGTTACCGGTGATCCGCATCGCGCCCGCATCAACCTGCCTTCCGGCTTCGAATACGACACGTGCGAGGTCGGCCGCGGCTGGGCCGAGACGAAGGGGCCGATTGCCATGAAACTCGAGGATTCGCACGCGCATTTCGGTCGCCTGCATCTGACGGAAACCGGCGTCGTCCACTGATGCGATGACCGACACCGTCCTCGAGACAATGTTGCGGCGCGACCGGCTCATCGTCGCTGGCGCGCTTGCGACACTCGTCATCGTTTCCTGGGCCTATCTCTTCTGGCTGGCCGGATCGATGGACATGGAGGGCATGGCCGGAATGGCGATGCCGGGCATGATACCCGGCTCCGTCATGGCGCCGGACGTGCACGCCTGGAGCACGACCGAGTTCATTTTCATGGTCGTGATGTGGGTGGTGATGATGATCGGCATGATGACGCCGTCGGCCGCGCCGATGATCCTGCTCTACGCCCGGGTCGGGCGACAGGCGGCCTTGAAGGGCCAGCCGCTGGCGGCGACCGGGTTCTTCGCCGGCGGATATCTCATGGCCTGGAGCCTGTTCTCGCTGTTCGCCACCATCGGCCAGTGGGGGCTGGAGCAGGCGCTCCTTCTCACGCCGGCGATGACGAGCGCGAGCAACACGCTGAGCGGCATCATCCTTGTCGCAGCCGGCCTCTATCAATGGACGCCGCAAAAGGATGCCTGTCTGGCCAATTGCCAGACGCCGCTCTACTTCATCCAGCGCCATGGCGGGTTCCGCCGCGACGCGCTCGGTTCATTGCAGATCGGATTCAAGCACGGCCTTTACTGCGTGGGATGCTGCTGGGCCCTGATGGCGCTCCTGTTCGTCGGCGGCGTCATGAACATGCTGTGGATTGCGGCCATCGCGATCTTCGTTCTGGCCGAAAAAGTCCTGCCGCCCAATCGTATTCTGTCGCGCATTGCCGGAACAGCACTGATCGCGGCCGGGGCCTGGCTGCTGGGCGCGGGCGCGGGCGCGATGTAAGCTTGCGCCGGAATGTGATCGCCGTTGCTTCGGCAGGGCGCCTACTTCGTCTTCGCCTTGCGATAATCGGCCGGGCGCTTTTCGAGAAAGGCCGCCACGCCTTCCTTGTAATCGTCCGACATGCCGGCCTCGCGCTGCAATTCGCGTTCGAGGTCGAGTTGCGCGTCGAGCGAATTCGTCGACGCCTGATGGATCGCCTGCTTGGTGAGTGCATAGGCATGTGTTGGCCCGGCGGCAAACTGCTCGGCGAGCGCAGCAACCTCCGTCATCAGCGCATCGTCATCGACCGCCTTCCAGATCAGCCCCCAATCGGCCGCATCCGTGGCCGGCAGGGGATGGGCCGTGAGCGCCAGCGCCTTGGCCCGCGCTTCACCGACGAGCCGGGTCAGCCAATAGGTGCCGCCGGCGTCGGGGATGAGGGCGATCCTGGAAAAGGCCTGGATGAATTTCGCCGACTTCACCGCGATCACGATATCGCAGGCGAGTGCGATATTGGCGCCGGCGCCCGCAGCCACGCCGTTGACCGCGCAAATGACCGGCTTGGGCATGCGACGGATCTGGCGTACCAGCGGATTGTACCACGTCTCCAGCGTATGGCCGAGGTCAGGCCGCTCGTTCGAGTTCCCCGGAGCACGGTCCGACAGGTCCTGCCCGGCGCAAAATCCCCTGCCCGCGCCCGTCAGCACGACGGCGCCGCAGGCCATGTCAGCCTCGCACTCATCCAGCGCCGCCCGCAGCTCCTTGTGCTGGGCCTCGTTGAAGGCATTGAGGCGATCCGGCCGGCTTAGCGTTATGACGCTGTATCCATTTCGCTTTTCATGCAATATTGTTGCGACAGGGCTCATGCTGGGTTTCCTTTTTTTGCCGGCGCGGCCGGCCCATCGACCGGCAGTTTACCTGCCGGCGGCCGTTGTTCAATTTCAATCGGCCGAAGAGTTCGGCCCCGCGAGGGAATTCAGGTGTGGCGCAACCGGGCTCGGCGGGCGGGCGGATTGTGAACGGACGAGACGATGACAAGCCACGGACTGCCCGACAAGGGGCAAGACAGAACGATCGGCTCGCGGCTTTCGCCGGAGCTTTTCGACGTCTTGTTTGAAGGCTGCCCCAGCGAGACCTATCATGCCGGCCAGTGCCTGTTCATGCAGGACGATCCGGCCGACCGCGTCTACGGCATTCTTGCCGGCACGCTAGAAATCGCAATCTTCTCACCCGGCGGGCGCAAGCTCGTCGCCAATATGGAAACCAGGAAGGCCGTTATCGGCGAGATCGCCGCCCTCGACGGCGGTCTGCGCACGGCGACCGCCACCTGCATGACCGATTGCACGCTCGTTTCGATCTCGCGGCGCCAGATGTTCGACCGCATCGAGCGCCAGCCCAGGCTGGCCAGCGCATTGATCGAACTCCTGTGCGCCAGGCTGCGGTTCGTCAGTGCCGAACTGGGCGACCAGGCCCTGCTCAAGATCGAGGCGCGGCTGGCCCGGCGCCTGGACTTCCTTAACCGGCTCATCGCCGATGAGGAAGGCTGGATCACCATCTCCCAATCCGAACTTGCCGAATTTCTCGGTGCAACCCGCGAATCGGTCAACAAGACGCTGACCGACTGGCGCAAGCACGGGCTGATCGACATTCGCCGCGGCGGCATCCGCATGCGCAATCGGCGTCTGCTGGAGGAGATCGGAGCGGCGCCCGACGACTGACGGCGACGCTGTTCTTGTGTGATGTTCGTCAGATCAGGAAGCGACCCCTGACCTCTGGTCCGACAGCCGCGCCAGCAGATGGGCAAGCGCGGCCCGGCCGGGCATGAAGAAGTAGCCGCCGCCGCGAACGGTGACGAAGGAATCGAGCCCCTTGAGAACCAGCGGCCCGTGCCGGTCGGGGATGGTGAAGGTGCCATTGCCCTGCGGATTGCCGACGAACGGATCGCCCTCGTCGGTGAGCGACTGAAACGACCGGCGCATTACCCAGCTTTGCTGGACGAACTCGAACTGGCGCTCGATCTCGGCATTCAGGCACATGAACAGCATCCCCTTTTCCGCCGGGCGCCCCCGTCCGCCCGGGCGCAAGTAGGTGCGACCGATGCGCAGGATGCGATGGCGCTTGGAGAGAGCGATCTGCGTCTCCCGGTCCGGCCCGAGGGAATCGCGCGGATTGGCCCGCCTGACATGGGCGCCATAAGGGCATTGCCGGCCGTCCGGATCCTCGGCGGTGTAGGAGAAGTGATTGTCGGGTTCGCGGCCGGGTTCGGACAGGCCGTGGCGCACGATCGATCCGCCGTCCTTCCATCGGCCCATCATCTTGGCGCCGATCCAGTCCTTGTCACAGCCGTCATGGCCCCGCATCGCCGCCAGGCGTTGCGCCTCGCGCCGGCAATAGTCCTCGAATGCGTCCACATGCTGCGCCATCTGGCGCACGACCAGGAACGAACCGTTGCGGCCGAAATCGGCCCAGCCGGGATTGTCCGGCATATCGCGCAGCTGACGTTCGGCGGCGGCTTCGCGCACCGCGATGCTCGGCGGCAGCCGGCCGGTCTCGTCGGCATAGCCGAGCAGGAATTCGCCCGCCGCCACCCGGTGCTGCGGATCGGCGGGCCGACGCGCACGCGGCGTGCCGGCGATCATCGGCTGCGAGATGTTGTCACGGTAGCCGAAATGCTCGATCGCCTTGTTCCGGGCGTCACGCTCGATGGTCAGCGGCAGGCGATGGCATATGGCGAGGCCGGCGCTGCGCGTCCGGCGCATCAGTGACGCGACGTCGGCCTTCAGCCGGTTCCCATCCTTCGCATAGCAGACCAGAACAACATCGGCGCCTGCTTCGCCATGCCCCCATTCCCAGTTGCCAGGATCGTTTCGCCCGACATCGCCGAGGACACGGCTTTGATCCGAGCGACTCATGCCGCGCCGGAACGAAAGCGGCAATGTGGCAAGAGCGGCGTCATTGTCCAGACCCAGGCGGGCAAGCCCCTGCGCCGAAAAGGCCGCGATCATCGCCCGCTCATCCGGCGGCGCGTCGCCGAAGGCGAGCTTCGAGACGACATAGCCGAGCCATTTGCGGCGGTTGGCCATGGGTACACAATCGGGAATGGCGACCGCCAGCATCTCGGCCGCTTCCAGGTCGCCCATGCCGCGGAAGAAGATCGACTGCACCTCGGCAGTCTCGATCGGCGTTGCCGCGTCGGGTTCGGCGCCGAGGCACGCACGCCATTCGGCCGCATCATTGAGCGCGATCGCCCGGCGCAGCCGCGCATTGGCCCGGATATGGCCGGTCGTCAGATCCGGATAGGCCGAGTACCAGAAGAGCGTCGGGACCTGTTGCGCGCGCGCCCAGCGCTTGAAACGCGGACCGTCGCTCGCGCCCTCCCAGAACAGGTCGCGCGCACGCGGAAAGCCGACCGCGTTGCTCCACACCGCCGTCAGGCCGGCATGGGCCTTGACGACGAAGTCTTCCAGATAGCTTTCCCAGCTTCCGCCGTAGTTGGAGAAGAACAGCAGCTTGCCGGTTCCCGGCAGCAGAACCCAGCGGGCGAAGTGGATCGACCCGATATCGGCCAGGTGACCGGGTGAAAAGACGTTGCGGGCAAACTGGGCAATGGCGAAGAAGGCGGTCCTGAGGGTGACACCGCGCAGCCAGCCGCCCTTCATTTCGGATATGGCGGCCAGGTGGTTGTGGGCCCAGAAGTTTTCCCGCTCGGCGATCGGCGCAAACCGCTCCGGCGGGATCAGGCCATTATGGACGGGGTCCGATTTCTCCTTGGCGTTCAAGGCTCTGCGGCCGAGCCAGAAGACCGCGAAGGCGAGGAGCGCCAATGTCGTCGCCCCGAGAGGGATAGCGGCCAGAAACAGCAGGAAAGCCGACACCACGCCCGTCGCCAAGCCGGCAAAAAGGCCGGCATAATAGGGCAGCGAGAATGCCAGTACGGCGATCACCAGACCGGCGACGAACGCGCGATCGCGAAAAAGCCCCCAGAGTGCGGCCCAGGCGCTATGCTGCGGCCCGCTCAGGCGATCGGGAGCCGGCTGGAAAACCCATTCGCGCGACCCGTCTGCGGCAAGCCGCTGCGTGACCCGTTCCAGCTTTTCGGCAACCGTCAAGGGGCCGCCCGGTACCGCTTCTTCGAGCTGGCGCATGACCGAGCCGCCCAGTGCGGCCTCGGCGCGAATGCGGGCGACCGAATGGCCGGGCACGCCGGCAAAGCACAGCCCGGCGGGTTTGTGAAAGCCCGGTGCGACGTCGATCGCGTGGCGCAACAGGAAGGGTTGCAGTTCCTCCTCGTTGTCGAGGCCGCAGCCGTCACGGAAGATCGGCCACAATATGGGACGGGCGTGGCGGGCAACGGCCGCAATCGCTTCGGCCTTCGGGCCATCTGCCGTGAACTCGAAGACGAGATGATAGCGATCATCAGGCTGCTCTTCGGCGGGATCGGCCCGACCGATCACCGACAGGCTGGCGAAATGAACAATGCCCGTTGCATCGAAGGCAGCGCGTATATCGGCCTGAGGCGGGTTGCCGAGTTGCGCCACCGCACCGCGCAAGGCCGCGATATCGACGCCTTCGCGCACCGGTGCGGCGACCGTGACGAAGGCATGGTCGACCACGCGGCTTTCGGCCGGCAGGTCGAAATCCACGCACAGGCTCTCGGGAAACGGGCCGAGAAATCGCAGACGCCCCGCCCTCCCCGCAGTGCGCCGCAGACCGGGCTTGGCAAACAGGGCGCGGAAACATTCGCCGATCTGCACCTTGGCAATGGCAGATCCGATGCACCAATGGATCCCGTGCCCGAAGACCAGGTAATCCTTGGCCGGCCGGCCGGGCCGGAATGCATCCGGCTCGTCGACCGCGTCGGGATCGAACATGGCCGACTGCATCAGGCAGGCGACGGTGGAGCCGGCGGGCAGCCTGCGCTCGCGTCGCGTGCCCGCCGCGATGACTGTATCGCGCGGCACATAGCGGAACTGCGCCGGCAGCGCCGGATTGAAGCGCATCGATTCGAGAATGGCGGCATCGAGCGCTTCATCGTCGCCTGCCGCCAACGCCTCTTCGACCGCCGCTTTCGCCTCGGGGATCGACAGCGCGGCGTCGAGCGCCTTGCCCGCCGCAAGAAGATTGGTCGGGATGAAACCCGTCACCATGCCCATCATGATCGAGCGGACGTGGGCAGTGGTCACCCTGTCCGGATCGCTCTTGTGCATCGCCACGAGCCGAGCGAGCGGCGTATCGGCCGGCTTTGCCTCGGCGGCGACAGTCTCGATCGACCGGTCGATCGCCTCGCGCATGCGGTGGGCTGCGACCAACGCCAGTTCGCGTTTCGTGCGGCTGCCGAAAGGATCGCCGAAGAACAGCGCCGACAGCGCGATCGCCCAATCGGCGAATTCGTTTTCATCGTCGATCGTCAGGCCATAATAGTCACGGCAAATCTGGACGGGAACGATCTTCAGGAGTTGTTCGACGGCGTTGGCGCCCGGCATCGCGCCGCGCATGATCTCGCGGGATTGGCGCGCCGCGATGGGCCGGACGCGCGCCACGACTTCGGCGGGCGGAAATGCCGTCAGCACGGCTGATTTCATGGCGCGGTAGCCGGGTCCGTCCTGCATGCCGAGAATGAAATTCGATCCGCCGGCCATTTCAGCCATTTCCAGGCCGAATGGCGTCTCGAACGCATCCTGCCTCTCGAGCACTTCGCGAACGTCGTCGTTGCGCGACAACAAGGTGAGGCCGCCCAGTTTCAGCACAGGCAGCCAGCGCCGCAATACGGACAACACCCGCCGCGGATTGTCGGGAAGCAGCGATTTCACAATAGTCCCGAAGCGTCCACCGCGCAGCCGCTGCAGATCGAACGGCGGCAGGCTTTCGAGCGGCTGATCGTGCTGCTGTGCCTGCCTGACGCGTTGAAAATATTTTGTCCTGATCACCTGTGGCGAGCCCCTGCCATCGCATGTGACGTTGCCGCATCCGCCCGGATCGAAGAAGGCCAGTGACGCGTCCGTACTCTTCAGGCAGTAGGGCCGTCGGCGGTCGGTGTAAGTGAGCTTGTTCACAATGGCGCGTGTTCGCTTCAAACGGAAACGTTTGAAGCAAAGATATGCGCGCCAGATCAACATGTTGGAACATGTACCTTTCGCTCAAACGATTCCGTTTGAGCGGGACATGTTCTAGCAGCAGGCACTGCCTGCCGCTCAGGCTTCCTCCGAAAGCCGGAAAGCGTCGATCAGATAGCCGTTCAGGCATTTGTCGGCGAATGGTATCCACGTCGCCTGCTCGGCGGTGAATTCGGGATAGCGGGCGAGGAGAATACGGCGCTCGGCCTGCGCCTCCTCCATCCGCCCCAGCCGGCCGAGCGCGGCGATCTTGACAAACCGCGCGTACCAGTAGGACGGCGCCAGTTCGAGAGAACGGTCGGCCATGGCGCAGGCGTCGTCCCACTGGCCGGCGAAAAACAAGGCGCTCGCCAGCTCGCCCAGATTGTGGAAACGGTAATGGTCGAAGGGGCTGAGCCGATCGGCCTCGCGAAACATCGGTATCGCCCGTTCATGATCGCCCAGCAGCAGATAGGCGCTGCCCATGGCCGAGCGCGCAAAGGCAAAGCTGGGATTGATGCGCAACGCCTCGCCGAGATGCTCCAGCGCCGCGGCCGGCCGGCCCAGCATGATGTCCGTTATGCCAAGATGGGCGTGGGGCCTGGCGTCCTGGCTGTCCACGAATAGCGAACGGCGGGCATAGTCGGCCACCTTCTCCAGGTCCGCGCGATTGTCGTTTGACTGGCCGAAATTCAGCCAGGCGCGCCAGAAATACCACCAGCTTAGCTCGTTGAGCACGGCGCTCGAATTGGGATCGCGCTCATAGGCGCGCTGGAACAGATCGAGTGCTATTTCGGCGTCTTCGCGCGTCCGACGCTGCATGTGCCAGCGGCCGCGGCGCACCAATTGCCAGCTTTCCTGGTTTTCCCAGGGCATGCGAAAGGTCCGCATCTGCTCGACCCGATCGACCTCCTTTTCCAGCATCGCCACGATCTCGTTGCCGATTTCGTTTTGCACCTGGAGAATTTCGGAGAAGGCTCGGTCGAAGCGGCGCGCCCACACGTTCCGGTCGGTGGAGGAATCGTCGAGCGATACCCGGATGCGCAGGCTGTCGCCCTGACGGGCCAGGGAACCGCTGACGATATATCGCGCGCCCAGCGCGCGGCCGGTGGCCTGCGCCGACATCGCATCGTCGCGAAACTGGAAGCTCGAATTCATCGCGATCACGGGCAGCCAGCGCGTGTGGGAAAGGCCCATGATGATGTCTTCGGCAATCGCCTCCGACAGGTACTGCGTGTCGCCGTCGCCGCTGTTGTTGCGAAAGACCAAAACGGCGATCGCCGGCGGACCGTCACTGCCATTGCCTTCCGTCGCGGCGGTACCGTTCGGCCAGTCCTCGGCCTGCCGTGGTGCGGCATCCTTCGCGGCGCGGTCGACCCCATAGGCGTGAACGGGCAGGATGATGTTGTGGAAATCCTGCTCGCCGAGATCGACGAATTGCGCCGAGGACGTTCCCCGCACGTGGTGCCATGTCGTCTCGGAGATCACGATACCGCCCTTGGGAGCCATTTCCTGCAGCCTGGCGGCGATATTGACGTCGTCGCCGTAGCGGCTTTCGTCGCGCACGATGACGTGGCCGGTGTTTATGCCCGTACGAAACTCCAGCCGCTTGGTCGGGTGCAGTGCATGGTTTTCCGCCGCGATGGCGTCCTGAAATTCAAGCGCCGCCAGCAAAGCGCCTGACGGCAGCCCGAACTCCGCCATCATGCTGTCTCCGGCAGCGCCGAACGGCCGACCACCATGCCGGCCACAGGTGGCGCGAATGATGTCGCAATAGGTCTCGAAGGTGGAGACGGCCGCTTCATCGTCCATCCCCATCAAGCGTGAAAATCCGACCGCGTCGATCGAGACGATCGTGGCCACCTGCCGCGTGTATTGACGGCTGGCCATCACTCTTCAACCATGTTCCACAGGCAGCCCACAGCCGCCTCCACCCCAACGTCCCGCAGCCGCGTCTTGTTCGGCAACGCGATACCGCAGGCATGCTCCAACTGCCGCCGACAAATATACCCCACGCGACGACACGACCTCTGGATTAGCAAATCCAGCCGGCAATCGCCAGCCAAACAAGCTTTCTCCCGGCCGCGCATGGCAGAGACTATTCGAAGACGATCGCCGGCGCGCGCGCGGCGGCTTCGCCCCCGGCATTTTCGAGGCTGGCAAGCACATTGGCGGCAATCGTCCCATAGGCGGCGGCGTGCGGCCCCTCGGGCTCGGCGACGGCGACCGGATTTCCGGCATCGGAGGATTCGCGGATCGCCATTTCCAGCGGAACCTCGCCCAGAAAGGCGATGCCCAGCCGCTCGGCCTCCCGACGCGCGCCGCCATGGCCGAAGATATCATAGCGCTTGCCGGTGTCGGGGGCGACGAAATAACTCATATTCTCGACGATGCCGAGCACCGGCACCTCGACCTTGCGGAACATGTTGAGGCCCTTGCGCGCGTCGATGAGGGCAAGGTCCTGCGGCGTGGAGACGATCACCGCGCCGGCGAGCGGCACCTGCTGGGCCATGGTGAGCTGTGCATCGCCGGTGCCGGGCGGCATGTCGACGACGAGGATGTCGAGCTCGCCCCATTCGACTTCGCGCAGCATCTGGGTGAGCGCCGACATCACCATCGGCCCGCGCCAGATCATCGGCGTCTCCTCCTCGACGAGGAAGCCGATCGACATGACCTTCAGCCCGTAGCCGTCCATAGGTTTGAGAATCTTGCCTTCGACCGTTTCCGGCCTGCCGGATATGCCGAGCAGGCGCGGCATGGACGGCCCGTATATGTCGGCGTCGAGCAGGCCGACCTTGAGCCCGGTCGCCTTGAGCGCCAGGGCCAGATTGACCGCGGTGGTGGATTTGCCCACCCCACCCTTGCCGGAAGCGACAGCGATG
Organism: Mesorhizobium xinjiangense; assembly: GCF_009749525.1. Taxonomy (GTDB): domain Bacteria; phylum Pseudomonadota; class Alphaproteobacteria; order Rhizobiales; family Rhizobiaceae; genus Mangrovimarina; species Mangrovimarina xinjiangensis. The sequence goes on from NZ_WOAC01000015.1 coordinate 154,026, forward strand.
ATGGATTTCACCCCCGGCACGGCGCGCTTGCCGGTCTGGCGCCCGGCCGGCGCGGGCGCCTGTTGCGGACGTGCGGCGGGAGCCGGCCTTGGCGCGGCGGCGGGACGGGGCTGCGGCGCGCGTTCCATGCCACCGCCCTTCTTTTCAGCCGTCAATGCGACAACAGCGCTATTCACGCCGGGCAGCGATTTCACGCAGCGTTCGGCCGCCGCCCGCAGCGGCTCAAGCTCGCGCGCCCTGTCGGCGGGAACGGTGATCGAAAAGAACACCTTGCCGTCGGCAATGAAGATTTCCGATACGAGGCCAAGCGAGACGAGATCCCCCTCGAAATCCGGCCCCTTGACGGTGCCAAGGGCTTTCAGAACGGCTTGTTTGGTGACGGACATCGCTGCAACTCTTTTTTGGAGTGTCTTACGGCCAGATAATGCAGTTCGGTTCCGTGGCCAAGAGCGGGTCGGCGGCTGGCGCAGCGAGATTTCGGACAGAAATCGGATCATCCATGTCGGAAACGGTGCGTCCTGGTCGTCTTGAAGTTGCTTGCGCCGGCAGGCGCGAGCCCGGTTCGGCATGCCGCGACGCATCGGTCGTGGCACTGACAGACCGGCCGCGCATCAAGATATTCACGTCTGGAGGTGATGGCAGTGAAAAAGATCACGACATGGCTGTGGTTCGACAACCAGGCCGAGGAAGCGGCGAATTATTACGCATCGGTGTTTCGCAACGCCCAGATGGGAGAGGTCGTCCGCGCGCCCGCGGGCGGCGAGCCATACACGAAGGAAGGTCAGGCCCTGACTGCAGAGGTCGAGATCGAGGGCCAGACATTCATGTGCCTCAACGGCGGCCCGCACCCCGATGCCACGCCGAACGACAGCGTCTCCTTTCAGGTCCTGTGCAAGGACCAGGCCGAAGTCGACGAATACTGGTCGAAACTATCGGCCGATGGCGGCCGCGAGGTTCAATGCGGCTGGGTGAAGGACAGGTACGGCTTCTCCTGGCAGATCGTGCCCGAGGCCCTGCCGCGCTTGATGTTCGGGCCGGATCGCGAGGCGGCGAAGCGGGTCACGGAGGCCATGATGAAAATGGTCAAGATCGACGTGGTCGCGCTGGAAGCCGCCGCAAACGGCTGATCGGCTCAGCGCTCGCCGGCCTCGCATTGCCTGATCACCACCGTCGCTCCCGGCTCGGTGCCGAGCGTCCTGCACGCTCCGTCGGCACATATCCGCCAGCCGCCGACGGTCGCGCCGGAGGCGGCGAGCACGATCTCGCTCTGCGCCGGCACGCGAGGGCGCCAAACCCACCAGCCGTCCTTCAGCACCGCGCCCTCGCCCGGATCCATGCCGGCGCCGGAGCCCTGAACCCGCGCCTCGACGATTTCGAAGCCCGCCGGCGTCCAGCGCCACGATTCCTCCCAGCGCGTCTTTTCGACCGAATGCGTCCACGAAAGCGTGAAGGCGGCGGCGGCAAGGACAGCCGTCTTGCCGCCGGCGATCACGCACAGGCTCATGCCGCGCCGTTCGAGGCCGAGGCCGCATCGGACGTCCGGCGCGCCCGGTACCAGTTGAGACCCAGGAACAGGACCGCCAGGGCAAAGCCTATCTCGTCGGTGACGGGCAGCGCCGCAATCAGTGTGAAGGCGGCCGCGGCGGCCAGAACGCGCTCCCAGGCGGCGAGCCGCACGCGCAGGAAGCCGATGACGGCGGCACCCCAGAGCGCAATGGCGAGAGACGCCTTGAAGATGATATAGGCCACCGCCGGCCAGTAACCGATCATGTCGGCCAGCGGCCCGCCGTCCTGCAGCATCAGGGCCGGCGTGTACACCGCCATATAGGGAATGACGAAGCCTGCCGCCGCCACCTTCACCGCTTCGAACGAGATCTTCAGCCCGCCTTCGCGCGCAATCGGCGCGGCGGCGAAGCAGGCCAGCGCCACCGGCGGGGTCAGGTCGGCCAGGATGCCGAAATAGAACACGAACATGTGGCTGACCAGGAGCGGCACGCCGAGTTCCAGCAGCGCCGGTCCGGCGATCGTCGAGGTGATGATGTAATTGGGGATGGTCGGAATGCCCATGCCGAGCACGATGCAGGTCAGCATGGTGAGGACCAGCGACAAGAACAGCGAGTTCTGCCCCACCGAGACGATGTACTGGCCGAAGGTGTTGGCCACACCGGTCAGCGTCATCGTGCCGATGATAATGCCGACGATGGCGCAGGCGATGCCGACCGGCAGCGCGGTCCTGGCGCCGTCGGCCAGCGAGTCACGGCAGTTGGCGAGCGTCTCGCGCCCGCCGCTGACGAAGATGTTGACCAGGATGAGGATCGCGGCGGCCGCCAGCACGACATTGATGCCGAAACGGAAGAAACTGGCCGCGATCAGGCCGAGGCCGATCCAGAACACATAGCGCAATACCTGGTTCGGCAGGCCGATCGCAACGCTCGCGCCGAGGATCAGCAGCACCGTCATCGACAGGCCGACCGTGCCGGCAAACAGCGGCGTGTAGCCGGAAAACAGGAGATAGACCAGCGCGGCGAGCGGCAGGATAAGATACCAGCTCTTCTTCAACGCGCCGATGGGGGAGGGAAGGTCGGACTTCGGCAGGCCGTGCAGGCCAAATTTTCCGGCCTCCAGATGCACCATCCAGAAGGCGGAGGCAAAATAGAGGATGGCCGGCACGATCGCCGCCTTGACAACCTCGTAATATTCGATGCCCAGCGTCTCGGCCATGATGAAGGCGACTGCACCCATGACCGGCGGCATGATCTGGCCGCCCATGGAGGATGTCGATTCGACCCCGCCGGCAAAGGCCGCGCGGTAGCCGAAGCGCTTCATCAGCGGGATGGTGAACTGCCCGGTGGTCACCACATTGGCCACGCCCGACCCCGAGATGGTGCCCATCAGACCGGACGAGATCACCGACACCTTCGCCGCCCCGCCGCGCGCATGGCCGACAAGGCCGAGAGAGACATCGGTGAACAGCTTGATCATGCCGGCGCGCTCGAGAAAGGAGCCGAAGAGAATGAACAGGAAGATATAGGTGGACGACACATAGGTCGGAATGCCGTAGATGCCTTCCGTCCCGTAGGCCATATGATCGATGACCTGGCCGAGATCATAGCCGCGGTGGTTGAGCGGCGACGGCAGATATTCGCCGAACAGGCAGTAGGCCAGGAAGGCGCCGGAGATGATCGGCAGGGCCGGTCCCATGATCAGCCAGGCGCCGATGAAGACGGTCGCCAGGGCGACGACGCCAACGACGATGTCGCGTGGCAGCGGATCGCCGGCGCGCAGGATGAGCGGCTGGTACTCGACCCACTGATAGAGCGCCACGCCCGTGCCGGCGACGGCGAGCCCCCAGGCCACGGCCTTCCAGACGGCGGCGCGATTTGCGGCGGCGGCAACAAGTGGAAAGCCGAGCAACAGCAGAAAGCCGACATGGATGGCGCGCACAACCTGGCTCGGCAGGTTGAGCACATGGGCGGCTGTCGCGATCTGGAACAGCGAGAAGGCGACGGCGATCCAGAACAGGATCCGGCCTTCCAGGCCGAGCGGAAAGCGTCCGCCGGTCGGATCGTGGAATGCGTCTGAGGTTTCTTGTGTGCTTGTCGTTGTCATCGGATCATTCTCGGTCCTGCACGGCAGGCCCATCGCTGCGGCTCGCCCGGTTCACGCCCTCCCGTGGGAGAGGCGGCTCGCGTTCGCCGCGCCATCCCACAAGCCGCCATGACGTGAAAGCAGGCCGGGATCCATTTCGTGAACATGACGTTCCAGAAAGGGTCCCGGCTCTCCCTCGCCACGTCCGGACGGCTGGGATGACGCCGACGAAGCAGCGCGTCCTACAGGAGGCCCTGTTCCTTGTAGTAGCGTTCCGCGCCCGGATGCAGCGGGATCGGCACGCCCTTGGCGCCCTTGTCGGCGCTGATCGCCTTGGCGGCGGCATGCGCGGCGACCATGTCGGGCAGGTTCTCGAAGAGCTGCTTGGTCATCTCGTAAGCGGTCTCTTCGGAAACGTCCGAATGGGTGACAAGGATGTTGGTGATCGCAAGCGTGGGCACGTCGGCATCCTGGCCGTCATAGGTGCCAGCCGGGATCGTCGCCGACTGGAAGGGCGCGCCGAGCGTCTCGGCCACTTCGGCCGGTACGGACACGACCTGGATCGGCAGCGAGGTGGCCAGATCCTTGATCGAGGAAACGCCCAGTCCGGCCGACTGCAGCGTGGCGTCGAGCTGGCGGTTCTTGATCAGTTCGACGGATTCGCCGAAGGGCAGGTATTCGGTCTTGGCGAGGTCGTCATAGCTCATGCCGAGCGCCTCGAAGATGCGCCGCGCGTTGAGCTCGGTGCCCGATTTCGGCGCGCCAACGGACAGGCTCTTGCCCTTCAGGCCGGCGAAATCAGTGATGCCGGATTCCTTCGAGGCGACGATCTGGATGTAATTGGGATAGATGGCGGCGATGCCGCGCAGCTTGTCCAGCTTCTTCGAGAAGCCGGCTTCCTCGTCGCCTTCCCAGGCCGACTTGACCGAGTCGCCGAGCGCGAAGGCGATCTCGCCCTTGCCCTGCTGCAACAAGTTGAGGTTTTCGACCGAAGCTTTCGTCGACTGCACCTGGGTGCGCGCACCGTCGATCTTCTCGCCGTAGATCTTCGCCAGCGCGGCGCCGAGCGGATAATAGACGCCCGAGGTGCCGCCGGTCAGCACATTGATGAATTCGTCCGCCTTGGCGGCCATCGTGCCGAGGCCGAGCGACGCGGCGACCATGCCGGCGACGACGAGTTTCGTGGATACCAGTTTCATGCAGAATCCTCCCTTGGTTCCTCCTGCCGCCCTGAGCGGACGTGCAGTCAATGTGCGTCAATGCAGATCGCGTGCCAAGTGCCGGCACGGGGCAGAAACAGGCCAATCGGCGGTTTGTTGCGCCTTTTTGGGTCCTGCGTCACGCGATGTCGTGGCAATATCCTGCCAAATAGGCACGCAAGCAGGGCAAAATTCCGCCGAAATGTGCATGTCACGGCGTGCCGTCACGATCGCCGTTGCGCAGGCCCAGGCGCGCGATCTTCTCGCTCAATGTGCGTCGCGGGATGCCCAGCGCCGCGCTGGCCGCCTGGACATTGTCGGCATGGGCGTCGAGCGCCTGCCGGATGACGGCGGCTTCGAACGCCGCGACCTGCTGCGGCAGCGATGCCTGACCGTTTAACTCGGCCGCACCGGTACCGTCCTGCGGGCCGATATCGAGCGGCAGGCCGAGAACGCAGCGTTCGGCGGCGGCTTTCAGCTCGCGGACATTGCCGGTCCACGCCGCAGTGCCCAGGGCCGCCAGAAGGTTGGCCGGAACGGCCGGCGGCTCAAGCGAATGCCGCTTTGCGGCCTCGTTGCACAGATGAACGAAGAGGAGCGCGATGTCCTCGCGCCGTTCGCGCAGCGGCGGAATGGCCAGCGTCACCGTAGACAAGCGGAAATAGAGATCGGAGCGGAAGCCGCCGGCCTCGCTTTCGGCCTTCAGGTCAACCTTGGTGGCGGCAATGAAGCGCACATCGACCGGCATCTGCCGGTTGGAGCCGATCGGCTCGACGATGCGTTCCTGGATGACGCGCAGAAGCTTGGCCTGCAATGCCGGCGGCATGGATTCGATCTCGTCGAGAAACACCGTGCCGCCATCGGCATGGGCGATGCGGCCGGTGCGTGCCTGGACCGCGCCGGTGAACGCGCCGCGTTCATGGCCGAACAGTTCCGCCTCGAACACGGATTCGGGAATGGCGGCGCAGTTGAGCGCCACGAACGGGCGGGCGCGGCGACGGCCGGTGTCGTGCAGGGCGCGTGCGACGACCTCCTTGCCGGTGCCGGTTTCGCCCATGATCAGGACGTCGACATTGACGTCGGCCAGTTGGCGAATGCGCTCGCGGATGAGCGCGATGGAGGCGGCGGAGCCGACGAGCCGTGTCTCGAGATCGGACGTCGTATCCGATGTCTTGCGCAAACGTTCCAACTCGCCATGCAGGCGCCGCTCGGCAACGGCCCGGTCCAGGACCGCCACCAGATGGTCGGCATCATAGGGCTTTTCGAGAAAATCATGCGCGCCGCGCCGCATGGCGTCGACAGCCAGCGGCACATCGCCATGCCCCGTCAATAGGATAACCGGCAGGCGAATGTCGGTGCGCCTTATGGCATCGAGCAGGGCGAGCCCGTCCATGCCGGGCATGCGCACATCGGTGACCAGCGCATCGAAGCGTTCCGCCGAAAGCAGGCCAAGCGCTTCGCCTGCATCCGCGGCCAGGCACACGTCGAAATCCGAGACGGTGAGCCATTCGCCGGCGGATTCGCGCAGTTCGGGTTCGTCGTCGACGAACAGGATCGCTCCACGGCTCATTCGACCCTCAATTTCTCGTACATATATATGCGATTGCGTTTGCATACCGCACAATCATGTGCGGTTTCTGTTCCGCGCTTCGGATATAGGAAATGAAGCGGGAAGCCCTGATCCGGGAGCCTCGGAAGCTTGCCAAGTCCCTTGGACTGGCCGCAGGATAGGCATTCATTCCGCCGCCTCCGGTAAATGCCCCGCACGGCGCACAATTTTATGCTTATTTCCGCACATTTTTGTATTGTATCTCGAACAATTTTGTGCGACTCTTTTGGCTTCGGAGGCAGCTCGATGAACCGAGAAGACCTGATCCGGGAACTGCGCAAGACAGCCAGAAAGGCGGATGTGAAGTTCCAGGTGATCTCCGGAAGGGGGAAAGGGTCTCACTATCGGGTTGAGTTCGGAGAGAAGTGGACAACGGTCCAATCTGGCGAACTTAGCCCGTCCATTGTGAGGCGCATTAAGAAGCAGTTGGGAGTCGAATGCCCCCCTTCTGCGGGCCTCACAGACATCGCAACACTGGAAAGGAGCAACACGTGAATGGATTATACTTTCCTGGCCGTTGTCGAACCCGATCCTGATGGCGGGTATCTGGTCAGCTTCCCGGACGTTCCGGAGGCGCTGACCAGCGGTAACGACCTTACTGAAGCCAAGGACAATGCGGCCGATGCGCTTGGCATGGCGCTTCGCGGTTACCTGGCAAAGGGGCTTGCGCTTCCGCGCCCGGTAGCGGAACCCGGCGAGGACCGCTCCGAAATATCGGTTGATGTGACCGATGCACTGAAGCTCGCCGTTATCGAGGCCTTCACGGCCTCGGGCATGCCGAAAGCCGAGCTGGCCCGACGTCTGGGCAAGGCCGAGACCGAGGCGCGACGCATCCTCGATCCCGACCATCATACGAAGGCAAGTGCCCTCGAGGCGGCGCTTGCCGTTCTTGGCAAGCGCGTTGTCGTATCTGTTCTCGACGCAGCTGCCTGACGACCCAAGGGCGGCGGGATGAACTTTCATTCCGCCGCCTCCCTCGCCGATTGTGCCGCCGGCAGTGCGACAAGGAAGGTCGTCCCCTCGCCCTCACTCGAGCGGAAGCTCAGTGCGCCGCCGAATTCGCCGACGATGGCGCGCGAGATCGACAGGCCGAGCCCCAGGCCCTCTCCTGTTTGCTTTGTCGTGAAGAACGGTTCCGACACGCGTCCGGCCAGATCGGCGGGAATGCCGCGTCCGTTGTCACGAACGGCGATCTCGATCATGTCGTCGCGCGCCGCCGCGGCAATTTCGATCGCCGGCGCATCCACGTCCGAAACGGCATCCAGCGCATTGACCAGCAGATTGAGGATGACCTGCTCCAGCCGCACCGCGCCTGCGGCGACCTTCATCGAGGACGGCACGTCGATGGCAATCGCCGCGCCAAGCTGGTCGGCCCGGTGCTGCACGATCTCGACAGCGGCAGCGATGCTCTGCGCGACGGAGACCACCTCGGTCGCTCCCTTGTCCTTGCGGGCAAAGGACCTCAGATGCCTGACCGTACGCTGGATGCGGCGCACCAGTTCGCGCGCCGATTTCATCTTGCCGCCGACCGCGCCCGCGTCGCCCCGCTCGGCCAGCACACCGGCGGTCGCAAGCGTGTTCTCCAGGGCCGAAAGCGGTTGGCTCACCTCGTGCACGATCGCCGTCGACATGCGCCCGAGCGCGGCGAGCTTGGCCGTCTGGATCAGCGTTTCCTGCGCCTCGCGCAGCTCCGCCTCGGCACGCCGGCGCTCCTCGATTTCGCGATTGAGCTCGGAGGTGCGTTCCTCCACCCGCTTTTCCAGCCGGTCATGCGCGTCGAGCTTGGCGCGGATGAGTTGCCGGCGCTGACTGACATAGACGCCGGTGCCGTAGACGAGGAGGCCGGCGAGCAAGGCGGTGAGCGCGACAAGATGAGCGCCGCCATAGATCGGCCCGAGGCTTGCCGCCCTGATCAGGCGCCATTCATCGGGTCCCAGCCTGGCGCTTCGCAGCAGAAATTCCTCGTCCCGGTCCTCCAGCACCGCCTGCGCCGGCATGATTTCGATACCGGCGAAGATCGGCCGCACCGCCGCCAGGTCAATGCCGTCATATTTGCGCGTGCGTTCGATCTCTGCCAGCACCTCCTCGCCGAGGCCGGTCAGCGGTCGGTACTTCCATGGCCGGTAGCCGGAGAGGAAGACCACGCCGTCCTCGTCGGCAAGCGCCGTCGGCGCATCGGGCTGATGCCAGGCCGCCTCGAGCTCAGCCATATCGACCTTGGCCACGGCAACGCCGATGACGCGGTTGCCATCGCGAATGACGGAGGAGAGGAAATAGCCGGGAATGCCGGTCGTCACGCCCACCGCATAGTAACGGCCCTCGCCTTGGGCCAGCGCATCGCTGAAATAGGGGCGGAAGCGGTAGTTCTGGCCGACGAAGCTGCCAGGCTCACCGTGATTGCTCGCTGCAACGGTCAGCCCCTCGCGCGTCATGACATAGAGTTCGTCGGCCTGAGACAGGGCGCGGATCTCGGTGAGATAGCGATTGGCCGTGGCGATGGCCGCCGGGTCTCCCGCCTTCAAGGCCGCGACGATCCGGCCGTCGCGCCCGATGACGGCGGGCAGGTAGCGGAAGCGCTCGATCTCGCTTTCGACAGAGCGCTCCAGCACGCCCAGTTCCTGCTCGAGCGAGGCTTCGAGGCGCCGCTTGCCTGCTTCGACAGCGATGAGCCAGGCCGTGATCGCCGCCGCGATTGTGACGGCGGCCACGCCGAGCAGCGCCACAAGACGATTGGCAAACACCGATCTAACCACGATCTACCTACGGACGGTTGGACGCGTCCCGAATAGCCCGTCTTGCGGCAAAGCGATAGTCCCGGCCGACTCTGCGCCCTGCCTCAAAAGAGATCGCAATCTCCGAAGTCGGTATCCGCGTCGGCCAGGGCCGAACCGTCTGTGGAAGCAAGCCGGCGGCGGAGGCCAGCCAGCTTCACGCCGGCGAGTGCGGCGCCGGCATCGATGTCGAGATCGCGCGGCAGACCATCGCGGCAAGCGGCAATGAAATCGGCGATGCCGGCAACCTTCTGCGACAGCAGGTCGGCCTCCTGGACCGCGCACAAGACCGACGGCGCCACGTTCGGCAAGCCTGCGGCAGCCGATGCGATCACAGCCTGGTTGCGGTCGATCGCCCGCGCAATGTCGCAGAGCTCGGCTTCGATGCGCGCCAGGACGTCGCGCGCCGGCTCGCGCTGTGTGTCGTGGTGTTTCATGGCGGCGGCGATCTTCGTCATTGGATGGTCCGTCAAAACAGTTCGAGCGTGCCGCTCTCGGCGCGGGCCGGGACCGGCCGCGGCGTGGAGACTTGCGCAACGGCGGTGCTCGGCAAAAGGAACTGGCGCGCCCGGCCGGTCGAAGGCTGATATTCCAGGCGCCGTCCCTGATCGCCGCCGACGCTGCCGCCGAGACAAGCAATCGCTTCCGTATCGAGAAAGCGGCGCGCAAACTCGATGTTCTTGGCCCCGACATCGGTCACGCCCTGCATGGTGCGCGCGCCGCCGAACAGCTTGGCTTCGAGCTTGTCACGCCGCGCGCCGCGCTTCAGGAGGCCGTTGACCAGCAGTTCCATCAGATAGACGCCGAAGCGCTCGGCCTCGTTTCGCTCGGAATTTTCGCCATCGCCCGGCAGCAGGAAATGGTTCATCCCGCCGATGCCGAGCACGGGATCGCGCATGCAGGCCGCGACGCAGGATCCGAGCACGGTCGTCAGCGTGACGGATGCATCGTCGGTCACGATGCAATCGCCCTGAATGACGTGTATGCGGTCGGGGCGACCCTTGAGGATCACTGAAGCCTCCCGACCACCGCTTCCAGCGCCTTCTTCAGATCCTCCGGCGTGAACGGCTTGTTGAGATAATTGTTGAGGCCGAGCTTGCGGCCCTCTTCGAGCACGTTGCGGTCGGCATTGCCGGTCAAAATCATGAAGGGCGTGCGGGCAAACACCTTGTGGGTCCGCACGGCCTTCAATAGTTGCAACCCGTCCATCTTCGGCATGTTCATGTCGGAGATGATGAAATGACACGGCGAGGTCGTCATCATTTTCATCGCCTCCTCGCCATTGGCCGCCACCGAGATGTTGCGAAAACCGATCGTCTCCAGCGCGTCGCGCAACAACAGCCGGCTCGTGGTCGTGTCGTCGACCACCAGTATCTTGAGTTGCGCTAGGAGTGACATGGAATTGCCCCTTCTCTGGTTATCACACCAACGGAAAAAATCTCCCGCGCTATCCAGTTCAACGGGACCTGCCTGGCCACGCCCCCCATCTCGAACGCCACGCGGGGCATGCCGTAGATCAGCGACGTGTTCTCGTCCTGGCCGATGGTGCGGGCGCCTGCCCGGGCGAGCTGCGCCATCCCCTCGGCCCCATCGCGGCCCATCCCTGTCAGGATCACGCCGACGGCGTCGCAACCCGCCGCTGCAGCCACCGAGGACATGAGAACATCGACCGACGGGCGATGGCCGGATACGGGCGCGCGGGCACGCAGCCGGCAGGCGAGCCCCTCGCCCTGGCGCACGACCTCGAGATGGGCGTCGCCACCCGGCGCGATATAGATCGTGCCTGGCCGGGCAGGTTCGCGGTCGACGGCCTCCTGAACCTTCGGCTTGCATATCCGGTCGAGCCGCTCGGCGAAGGAACGGGTGAAGTTGGCCGGCATATGCTGGACGATCACCGTCGGCGGGCAGTCGGCGGGAAAGTCGCCCAGCACCGCGATCAGGGCTTCCACCCCACCGGTCGATGCGCCGATCGCGATGATGCGTTCGCTGGCCCGCGTCATCTGCTGGTGAAGCGCGGCCTCGTTGCGGCCGGGCGTACGACCCCGCTCGCTGGCGCGGGCCGCTCCGGCGGCACGCACCAGCTCGGTCAGTTCCTCAAAGGACCTGTCGTCTTTCAGCGACGGCTTGCCGATGCACTCGAAAGCCCCGTTTGCCAGCGCATCGATTGTCGCTGCCGCACCGGCGATCGTGAGGCTGGAGACCATGATCACCGGCCGCGGACGATGCTTCATCACCCGTTTGAGAAAGTCGAGCCCGTTCATCCTCGGCATTTCGATGTCGAGCGTGATGACGTCCGGGTCCAGCGTGTCGACCATGCGGAAGGCCGCCGTCGGGTCGGGCGCCTCGCCGACGACCTCGATGTCGGGATGGCAGTTGAGCGCAAAGCCGATGATCTTGCGCATCGTCGGACTGTCGTCGATGATGAGAACTCTGACCGGCTTCATTGGCCGGCCCGCCCGGTGTGGCGCCACGTTGTGATGCCGTCGGCCGCGAAATGCTGCGCGGCCTGGCCGGACACCCGCTCGGAATGGCCGATATAGAGATGGCCTTGCGGTTTCAAGATGTCGGAAAAGCGCTGCCAGAGCTCCGCCTGCCTGGCCTTTTCGAAATAGATGACGACGTTGCGGCAGAAGACGATGTCGAACCTGCGGCGCATCGGCCAGCGGGCAAAGAGGTTCAGCTCGCGAAAGGCGACGATCTCGCGCGCCTCGTCGGCGATCCGCCAGTTCGGCGCGCCGGCGCCGGGGATCTTGCGGAACCAGCGATTGCGCATGTCCTTCGGCAGGTCCGTCAGGGCGCTTTCGCCATATTGGCCGGCTCTCGCCTCCTCGATCATGTTGGGATCGATGTCGGTCGCCAGGATCTTGACGTCGTGGCGCGCCACGTCCGGCATCAGGGACAGGATGACGAGCGCGATCGTGTAGGGCTCCTGGCCATTGGAGCAGCCCGCCGACCAGATGCGCACCTCGCCGCCGGCGCGCGCATGGTCGAGCAGCCGCGGCAGCACCCTGGTCTTCAGATGCTCGAAATGATGCCCTTCGCGAAAAAAACGCGTCACATTGGTGGTCAGGGCCGCAACCATCTGCTGGCGCTCGTCGGCACTGTCGGAGCGTGCGACATAGCTGCAATAGTCGCGGAAGTTTTCCAGACCCAGGGCACGAATGCGCTTGGCCAACCGAGCATAGACGAGCGCCGCCTTGGTCTCGGCGAGATGAATGCCCGCATGGTCGTGGAGAAGCGCCGCGATGCGCGTGAAATCATCGGCCGTGAGCAGATACTCGCCGGCGACGATTCCTTCCCTCCCATGCGCGGCCTGGCTCATCAATTGACCGATCCCGGATTGGGATGGGTGTGCAGCACGCTGTCGAGGCCGATCAGGCTGATCATGCGGCCCTCGACGGCCAGCACGCCTTTCATGAAGCAGCGCGCAAGCGCGGAGGCGACGTCCGGCGTCGGCTGGATCTTGTCGTCGGTGATAGTCAGGATGTCGGAGACGGCATCGACCAGAAGGCCGACGCTTTGCGTACCGACCTGGGTGACGATGATCACGTGGCGCGCCGTGGGCTCGGTGGAGCTAAAGCCCAGACGGGCGGCCAGATCGATCACCGGCAGCACCGAGCCGCGCAGATTGATCACCCCCTTCACATAGTCCGGCGAATGCGGCAGCGGCGTTGTCGGCGTCCAGCCGCGAATGTCGCGCACGGACATGATGTCGACGCAGAACTCCTGTCCGCCGAGCCTGAAGGCGATCAGCTCGTTGCTGGAGGCGGTATCGTGTTCGTTGACATGCGTCATGCTGCAGTCCTCTTGCGATTGGCGAGATCGGGTTCGGCACGCCGGCCGGCGACGACCGCATCGACATCGACGATGACGGCGACCTGGCCGTCGCCGAGAATGGTTGCCGCGGCGACGCCGAAGACATGGCCGTAATTGGCCTCGAGACTCTTGATGACGACCTGCTGCTGGCCGACGATGCTGTCGACCAGCAAGACGCTCTGGGCGCGATTTTCCGTCTCGACCATGATGGCGACGCCGTCGAGCGGGTCGGTCTCGGCCTCGCGATAGCCGAGCTCGTGGCCGACGTCGATCAGCGGCAGGAAGGCACCGCGCATGGAGACCACGCGCGACGTCTCACCGAGACCGTGGACATCCGCCTCCTTGGGCTGCAAGGTCTCCACGATCGCCGTCAATGGCACGACCAGCGTCTGCCCGGCCACGTTGACCACCATTCCGTCGAGCACCGCCAGCGTCAGCGGCAGGCTCATCGTGAATGTCGACCCGGCGCCCGGCTGCGAGGCGATCGAGATGCGTCCGCCCAACGCCTGGATGGAGCTTTTCACCACATCCATGCCGACCCCGCGCCCCGAAACGTCCGAGACCGAACCTGCGGTGGAAAAACCAGGGTGAAAGATCAGATCGTCGATCTCGCCGTCGGAGAGCTGGGCATTCGGATCGACCAGCCCGTTGGCGACCGCCTTTTCGAGCACGCGTTGCCGGTTGATGCCGGCGCCGTCGTCGGCCACCTCGATAACGACGCGGCCCGAGCGATGCGCCGCCGTCAGCCGCACCGAGCCCTGTTCCGGCTTGCCGGTCTCGACCCGCTCCTCTGGGGTTTCGAGCCCATGGTCGATGGCGTTGCGGATCATGTGCGTCAGCGGATCGGCCAGGCGCTCGATCACCGTCTTGTCCACCTCGCAGGCCTCGCCCTCGGTGACAAGGCGCACCGACTTGCCGGTCATCTCGGCGACCTCGCGCACGACGCGCGACATACGCTGGAAGATCGGCCGCACAGGCTGGGCCCGGATGGCCATGACCGAGTCCTGGATCTCGCGGGTCAATTGCTCGAGATCGTCGAGACCGACAGCAACCTCCGACAGTCGCGCGATGCCCGCTTCGGTGACGCGCTGGGTGAGCATCGACTGGTTGATCACCAATTCGCCCACGAGGTCGATCAGACGATCGACCCGGTCGAGGTCGACGCGTATGGTCTGGCTTGCTTGCGCCTGGGCGGACTGGCCGCCGGCGGCAGGCTTGGCAGGGGCAGCATCCTTGACTGCGACCTCGGCGATCCTGTCCATGACCTTTTGCGGGATGGCCGGAGCCTCCGCCTCGCCTTCGGCCAGGCTCGCCGCCTGATCCAGCACGGCCGCGACGGGCTCGGGCTCGAAGTCGAAAACCGGGTCGGCCGGCATTTCCTGCTCCACCGTGAATTCGCAGTCGAATTCGACGAATTCGAACACCTCACGCACGGCGTCCTCGCCGAGGCCGGTGACGAGCCGGATCGTCCAGGAGAGATAGGCGCCCTCCGGGTCCAGTTCCGCAAGCACAGGCACCGCGGAAACGTCGCAGGCGATATCGGCCTCGCCGAGCGAGCAGATCTCGCGCAGGATCTTGGCCGCGTCGTTCGCCTTGGCATAGAGTTCGGGCTTGGGCCGGAACCAGATGCGAAAAATGCTGTCGGCCGCCACTGGCTCGGCATCGGCATCGCCGCCCAGCAGCCCGTCGAAGGAAACCTGCAACGGCACGAAGCCGTCGTCATCGCCCGCTTCCCCGGCATTTGCGGTCTGATCGACAGACGCTTCCGGCGCAGAGACGGCGGGCGCCGCCGTCGCGGCATCCGGATCGGCAATCCTGGTCAATTCATCATGCAGGTGCGCCACGCGCTGATCGTCCATCGCGCCGCCGTCGCGCGAGACGCGCACGAGATCGGCCAGCGTGTCGGAGGATCGCAGCATCAGCCTGACAAGCGCGGCATCCGCTTCGATCCGGCCGCTTCGCACGAGGTCGAGTGCGGTCTCGAACGTATGGGCGAAACGCACCAGTTCGTCGAGCCCGAAGGCGCCGGCACCGCCCTTGATCGAGTGCACGGCGCGGAAGACGGCATTGACCGTATCGTGGTCGCTGTCTCCGCTTTCGATGGAAAGCAGGCCCGTCTCCAGCTCCGCAAGCTGTTCTTCGCATTCCTGGAAAAAAGTCTGCCTGATTGCGGCCATGCTATCCACGGTCAATACTCCGTCTTCAGGCTGCGACGCGGTGAATGGCGTTGACCAGCTTGGCCGGATCGAAGGGTTTGACAATCCAGCCTGTCGCGCCGAGGCGGCGTGCGCGGTCCTTCTTGTCGCCGACGCTTTCCGTGGTCAGCACCAGGATCGGGATTGCGCGATGCCTGGCGCTGTCGCGCACCGCCTCGATAAAGCCGAACCCGTCCATGCGCGGCATGTTGATGTCGGTGACGATCACGTCGGGCACCGCACCTTCGAGCACTTCGAGCCCCTGCACGCCATCCTCGGCCTGCAGGACTTCCATTCCCGCTTCGACGAGCGTGGCGCGCAGCATTTCGCGGATGGTGCGCGAATCGTCGACGGTCAGGACCAGCTTGGTCATCTCAGGCGCTCCTCACGGTCATGTCGGCAATCTCCAGGCCCATGGATTGCAGGCCTTCGGCAAACGCGGCCGAAGGCTCGGAAACGATCAGTTCGGCACCGTCTTGGGCCCATGTCGCTGCCGCCGACAGAAGAACCTGGATGCATTGTGCGCCCACGCGCTCGACATTCGAGGCGTCCACGACAACGTCCTTTCCGCGGCAAGCGTTGAGCTGCGCGGCCAGGGGCGTGGTCTGCGTGATGTCGAGGACGGGCGGCAAGGTCACGGGGCAGGACAATTCAGACGTCATTCCTTTGCTCCTCAATATCCCCTTCTTGCGCCCGGAGGGACGGCCGGCGCGCTTGCCCCCCGCCCGCGCAGCCGGCCGCCGAACGCGCCGTTACGGCAGCGTTCATCCGCAATGTCTCGCCATTCCCCTGCCATCAGGCCCGACGCATCCATCGTCGCGACCGGACCGTCTCGTCGGCCCTGTCAAACGCGCGGAACGGCACGAAACGCTGATCCGCAACGGCACAGGCAGACCGCTGCCGGCACCAAGGGCTGACGTCGAGTAACAATGGCAATGGGTGGAAGTGCATCCGGCATGTTCCGGACACCGGGCGCGGCGTCATGCCTTTGGCGCGAAGTCGTGCCAAGCCCAGCTAGGCGCACCTTGGCAATCATTCGTTTATCAGCTGTTAATGCAGGCGCCCGGCCGCCATTTTTTGCGCCGCGGGCCGCGCCGGAACCCTTCGCCCTGCCAGTGCATCGCGCACGTTCCGGGATTTGATGGCCTCAGAGTGTGGCGCCGAGATGCCAGGGCACGAACTCGTTGTCGCCGTAGCCGAATTCCTCGCTCTTCGTCTGGCGTCCCGACGCCGTCTCGACGATCAGGTCGAAGATCTGGTGGCCCATCTCTTCGATGGTCGCCTCGCCCGTGGCGATCCGCCCGCAATCGATGTCCATGTCCTCCTCCATCGTCCGGTAGAGGGCGGAATTGCTGGCGAGCTTGATCGAGGGCGCCGGCCTGCAGCCGAAACATGAGCCGCGACCGGTCGTGAAGGCGACGACATTGGCCCCTCCGGCCACCTGGCCGGTGGCCGAGACGGGATCGTAGCCGGGCGTGTCCATGAAGACGAAGCCGCGGCCCGTGACCGGCTCGGCGTAACCATAGACGCCGCGCAACGGCGTGCGCCCGCCCTTGGCGACCGCCCCCAGCGATTTCTCCAAAATGGTGGTCAGGCCGCCGCGCTTGTTGCCAGGCGAGGGATTGTTGTCGAGGGAAGCGCCGTGTTTGGCGACATAATCCTTCCACCAGTCGACGAAGCCGTTGAGCTTGTCGGCGATCTCCGGCGTCTCGGCGCGCGCGGCAAGCAGATGCTCGGCGCCGTAGATCTCGGAGGTCTCGGCCAGGATGCCGGTGCCGCCGGCGGCAGCGAGAATGTCGACAGCCGCCCCCAGGGCCGGATTGGCGGTGATGCCCGACATGCCGTCGGACCCGCCGCATTGCAGGGCGACCACGATCTCGCTGACCGGAATCGGCTCCCGCGCCAGGCCGCCGATCTCCTCGGCGATTTCCTCCAGCACGCCGAGCGCCCGTTCGACCGACTTGCGCGATCCACCCGCCTCCTGGATGTTGAAATGGCGCTTTCCGGCGATGATTCCCCGCTGGCCGTAGAGCGCAAGCTGATTGACCTCGCAGCCGAGCCCGACCATCAAGACGCCGCCGAAATTCGGATGGCGCACATAGCCGGCCAGCGTGCGGTGGAGGACGCGCATGCCTTCGCCCGTGGCGCTCAAGCCGCAACCCTGGCCATGCACGATGGGCACGAAGCCGTCGATGCCCGGATAGCGCGGTAGAAGGGTCCGGTTGGCGGCGTCTGCAATGGCGCGGCAGACCGTCGTCGAGCAGTTCACGCTGGCGACGACACCGATATAGTTGCGCGTGCCGGCGCGCCCGTCGGCGCGGCGATAGCCCATGAATGTGCGCGTCAGGTCGGCATCGGAGGCGGCGACGGCCGGCGCCGGCGCGTCGATCCCGAGCCGACCCTCGTCGAACACCAGATTGTGCGCGTGCACCCATTCGCCCGGCCCGATGGCCTGCGTGGCACGCCCGATCGCCTGGCCGTATTTTACAACCGACGCGCCTTCCGCGATGGACCTGACGGCGACCTTGTGTCCCTGATCGACACGCTCGGCGGCGACCGCACCGCCAGGCAGCGGCGTTCCCGGCTCCACCGGGCCGTTGGCCACGGCTACGTTGTCGGCGTCGGAAAGGAGAATGCAGTGCGACATGGCTTGGGGCTGGCTCCTGCCCGGTAGGTGCGGGCATGTTGGCGTGCGTGCGGCTTGCGTGAGGACTTGCGTCCTCGATTTTGTCCTTTATCGTCAAAAAACATAAATGCGTCAATCAGTGGAATCTGCCTGCCATGGCCAAGTCGCGCAATGTCTACAAGCAGGCCTACAATCGCTGTCTCGGGCTGCTCGCCGATGGCGGCGCGCTGCCGTCGGAGCCGGAACTCGGCGCGTCCCTCGGCGTCAGCCGGACCACGGTGCGCTCCATCCTGTCGCGCATGGACGAGCACGGGCTGATCGAATGGAACAAGCGCAGCAAGCGTGCCCTGCGCCGGCCGGCCGCGGACGACTATTTTCCCGAGGAAGAAACCGATCCGGTCTCCGCCATTATCGAGAGGGCCTTCATGCGGCGCCTGCTTTCTGCCGAGGGCACGCCGGGCGGGGTGATCAACGAGTTGGAGCTTGCCCGCGAACTCGGCGTCGGCACCTCGAGCGTGCGGGAGTTTCTCATCCGCTTCAGCCGTTTCGGCCTGATCGAGAAACGGCGCAATTCAAGCTGGGTGCTGAAGGGATTTACGCGGCAATTCGCCCTCGAGCTGGCGGAGATCCGCGGCATGTTCGAGCTGCGCTCGGCCGCCGCCTTCCGTTCATTGCCGCCGAACCACCCGAACTGGCGGGCGCTCGATGCGATCGAGGCCGAGCATCATGCGATGATCGCGCGGATCGCCGAGCGCTACGCGGATTTCTCCGAACTCGACGAGCGCTTTCACCGGCTGGTCCACAGCGCTTCGCACAACCGATTCATCATCGACTTCTATGACGTTATCGCCATGGTCTTCCACTATCACTACCAGTGGAACAAGACCGAACAGCGCAAGCGCAACGAAACGGCGCTGCGTGAACATCTCGACTATATAGAAGCACTGAAGTCGGGCGAGCGCGCCGCCGTCGAGCAGGCCTGCCGCCGTCACCTGAAATCGGCCCGCGAGACCTTGCTGGCCTCGGTTCCGGGATGAGGACGCAAAGGGGCAAGCCTCCTGCACCATGCCCCACATGGTCTCCCTTCACCGCGCAGGCTGGGGAGCAATCGCAATTGCTGGTGCTAGCGCGCATTCGCTTCAAACGGTTCCGTTTGGAGCAAAGATATGCGCGCCAGATCAATATGCTGGAACATGCACCTTGCGCTCAAACGATTCCGTTTGAGCGGGACATGTTCTAGGCCTTGTTGAGCTCGAACTCGGCGCCGAAAATGGCCTCCACCTCGCGCTCGACGGCGTCGAAAAAGGCGCCGACCTCTTCATCCTGCACGTCTTCCGCCAGGCCAAGTGCTGCCAATTCGCGAAACAGCCGGTCGGATTGCCGGCTGCGATAGGTGTCGGCGGTGCGCCATGAATTCTTGGCAACCAGCGCGGCAGCGACCGCACGCACTTCCTTGGCCCGTCGGGCCAACGGAAACATCACCAGGGCCCCGCCCTTGTCCGACGTCATGTCCTCGTTCGTTTCGATATCCACGCCTGATCGTCCCCTCGATACGGCCGCTCCGGCACGCACGCATCCCATGCCTGACCGCGTGCGGCCATGCATGCTCCGGGCGAACCGGAGCCGTGCGTCGGATCGGCAATGACAGTCCCCAAAGATCGAATCGCCTTCGATCGATGTGACGGAGAGTGAACGGATATCCTTTACCGGAAGTTAGCACCGCGAAATCCGCGACGCGTCACGGCCGCAGGCGGTAGCCGGTGCGGAAGATCCAGCCAACGACGGCCATGCACAGGGCGAGGAACACCAACGTCATGGCCAGGCTGACGCCCATGCCGACGTCGGACGCGCCGAAAAAGCTCCAACGAAACCCGCTGACGAGATAGACGACCGGGTTGAACAGAGTGACGGTGCGCCAGGCCGGCGGCAGCATGTCGATCGAGTAGAAGCTGCCGCCAAGAAAGGTAAGCGGGGTGATGATGAGCAGCGGCACGAGTTGCAGCTTCTCGAAGCCATCGGCCCAGATGCCGATGATGAAGCCGAACAGGCTGAAGGTCGCCGCGGTCAACACCAGAAACAGGACCATCCAGACAGGATGCTCGATTTGCAGCGGCACGAAAAAGCCCGCCGTGGCCAGGATGATGGCGCCGAGTATGATGGACTTGGTCGCCGCCGCGCCGACATAGGCCAGCACGATCTCCACATAGGAGACCGGTGCCGAGAGGATTTCGTAGATCGTCCCGGTGAAACGGGGAAAATAAATGCCGAACGACGCGTTCGAGATCGAGTGCGTCAAGAGCGACAGCATGATCAGCCCGGGCACGATGAAGGAGCCGTAGCTCACCCCGTCGACTTCCTGGATGCGCGAGCCGATCGCCGCCCCGAAGACGACGAAATAGAGCGTGGTCGAGATGACGGGCGAAATGATGCTCTGCAGCAGCGTGCGGAAGGCGCGCGCCATTTCCTGCCTGTAGATTGCCCAGATGGCTTGGTAGTTCATCTGCCCTCCCTCACCAGATTGACGAATATCTCTTCCAGCGTGCTCTGGCGCGTCGACAGATCGCTGAATCCGATCCCGGCCGTGTCGATATCCTTCAGGAGCCTGGTGATCCCTGTGCGGTCGCCCTGGCTGTCGTAGACATAGGTCAGTTCGTCGCCGGCCTCCGACAGCGTCAGATTATGCGCGATAAGGCTTTCTGGAATGCGCTCTACGGGCTCGCGCAATTGCAGCGTCAGCTCCTTGCGGCCGAGCTTGCGCATCAGTTCGGCCTTTTCCTCCACCAGGACGATCTGGCCCTGGTTGATGACGCCGATGCGATCGGCCATCTCCTCGGCTTCCTCGATATAGTGGGTGGTCAGGATGATGGTGACGCCCGAATCCTTCAGCCCGCGCACCATCTCCCACATGTCGCGGCGCAATTCGACGTCGACACCGGCCGTCGGCTCGTCGAGAAACAGGATCTGCGGCTCGTGCGACAGCGCCTTGGCGATCATCAGCCGGCGCTTCATGCCGCCCGACAGTTCCATCATCTTGCTGTTGCGCTTGTCCCACAGCGACAAGGTGCGCAGCACCTTCTCGATGAAATCGGGATTGGCCGGTTGGCCGAACAAGCCGCGGCTGAAGCTGACCGACTTCCAGACCGTCTCGAAGGCGTCGGTCGTCAGCTCCTGCGGCACCAGGCCGATCATCGAGCGGACCTTGCGATAATCCTTTTCGATGTCGTGGCCATCGACCAGCACGTCGCCCCCGGTGCGGTTGACCAGTCCGCAGACGATGCTGATGAGCGTCGTCTTGCCGGCCCCGTTGGGCCCGAGCAGGGCGAAGATTTCGCCGTGGCGCACGTCCAGGTCGACGCTCTTCAGCGCCTCGAAGCCGGATGTGTAGCGCTTGGAGAGATTCGATATCGAGATGGCTGGCTGCATGCGGGGGACATAGGTCATATGGAGCGATTTGTCAGGCTATTCCTTTGCGCAGGATAGAACCTCCTGACATGGCCATGCAGCCGCGCCGCCATCTACTGCGCGGCGGCGCGAAGGTCGGGTTCCGAAACGGTCCGCATCAGCGGCACGGAGGGATCGGCGGCGGCCAGTCTGTCGAGCATCACGCCAGTAGCGATCAGCTTGCGCGAGGCCATGTGATCGGCGGCTCGGTTGACGGAAAAGCAGGCAACCAGGCGCCCATTGTCGAGATGCAGCAGCGACCAGGCCGCGTCGGCCGGATCGCCACGCAGGATCTCTTCCGCTCCAGACCGTCCGACGCCGGCCATCTGCAGTTTCAGATCGTACTGGTCGGTCCAGAACCACGGCACGGCGGCAAGCGGCGCTTGCCGCCCGGCAATGTGGCCGGCCGCGGCCTTGGCCTGGTCGACGGCGTTCTGCACCGATTCGAGGCGCACCACCGCTCCGGCAAAGGGATTGTCGAAGGACGCACAATCGCCAACGGCGTAGATGCCGGGTGCGTTCGTGCGGCCGTGTTCGTCGACCCGGATGCCGCCGGCTTCAAGAGCAAGCCCCGCCGCTTCGGCAAGTTCGGTATTGGCGAGGCCGCCGACGCCGACGACGACGAGATCGGCAGCGATCGTCTCGCCGTTTGCAAGCCGCACCCCGGTGACGCGTGCGCCATCGCCCTCGATCGCCTCGACGCTTTGCGAGAAGCTCAAGCGCGCACCCCTGGAAGCATGATAGTCGGCCAGGAAATCCGCGACTTGCTGCGGCACGGAGCGGGCAAGAAGGCGCGGCGCGGCCTCGACCACGCGAACCGACTTGCCGTTCTTGGCCACGCTCGCCGCAACCTCCAGACCGATGAAGCCACCACCGATGACGACGATCGACGCGGCCGCATCGAGCGCCGGTTTCAGGGCGCGCGCCTCGGCCAGGCTGCGCAGGGTGTAAACGCCCTCGAGCCCGGCGCCCGGCACCGGCAGATCGCGGGCGCGCGAGCCCGTCGCCAAAATGAGCGAACCGTATTCGAACCTGTGGGCGTCCGTCTCGACGCGGCGCGCGGCCGGGTCGATCGCCGTCGCACATTGCCCGAGCCGGAGGTCTATGCCCTGGTCGCGGTAAAAGGCTTCAGAGCGAAGCTGAAGCTGGTCGGCCGTCTTCTCGCCGAGCAGGAAGGCCTTTGACAGCGGGGGTCGGTGATAGGGAAGATCGTGCTCGGCCGACAAGAGCGTGATCGGCTCCTGATAGCCCGATTGGCGCAGCGACGCGGCAGCCTGCACACCGGCATGCGAGGCGCCGACGATGACGGCTCCCTTGGTCATTGCCCAGCCCTCGCCGCCGAAAATCCGCACAACCCCGTCCTGTCGAATGAATTCGTCATCATCGCCGTCGTTTGATTGAATGCGCCATGCACCGGGCCGGTGCACCTGCCCCGCCGTTCAGACAAGCAGATAGTGGGTAGCCACGGAAATTGCCAGCCAGCGGGTCGCTGTTGCGCCAGAGATGCCACTCAGGCGCTGGCCTCGCAGATCATCTGCGTCTAGAATCGCAGCGCCATGCATGTGCGTTCGCTCGATCATATCGTTCTGTGCGTTGCCGATGTCGCGGCCACGCGGCGCTTCTACGAACGTATACTGGGGATGGAGCCGCGCGAGGAGCGGCCGGGCAAGTGGGCGCTCTTCTTCGGCGCCAACAAGATCAGCCTGCAGGATGCGCGCGCAGCGCCCGACATCGCCCGCAACACTGTGCCTGGCAGTGGCAATTTCTGCCTGCTGACAGACGTGCCGATCGCCGATGTGGCAAAGCATTTGCAATCCGAGGGCATACCCATTGCCGCAGGGCCGGTCGAACGCGCCGGTGCGCTCGGACGGCTGAACTCAATCTATCTGCGCGACCTGGACGGCAATCTCGTCGAGGTCGCAAACCAGCTCTGAACCTGCCGCCCGGGGGCCGAAAGGGATCGCCGCGCGAAGCTGAACCGTCATCGGCGTGTTATCATGGTTCCCCAACCATGCGTATCGCACGTGAGCCTATGCCAAACCCGGTAGCAAAACGATGAGCCGCCCCGTCCATTTCGTCCATCTGACCGATCTGCACCTTTCGCATCCCGACCACCGGGATCCCGAGCTTCTGTCGGACACGCTCGGGACCTTGAAAACGGTCAAGGCAATGGTCCGCGCCGTCCGGCCGCGGCCGGCCTTCATTCTCATCAGCGGCGACCTGACCAACCGCGGCGACGCCAAAAGCTATCGCCTGCTTGCAGAGACGATGGACGGCATCGATATCCCGATCGTCTATGCGCTCGGCAACCACGACAGCCGACCTGGCTTCTATGAAGGCATGCTCGGCCGCGACTGCAATCTCGAAGCACCCTATTGCCACGACACGGTGATTGACGACCTCCATGTCGTGGTGCTCGATTCCAGGGTTCCCGGCCGCATCGGCGGGGCGCTGTCGTCCGACCAGTTCGATTTTCTCCAATCCGCGCTCGACCGGCATACGGGCCTGCGCAAGATCATCGCGATCCATCACCCGCCGGCGCTCGACGAGGATGCAACGCTTGCCTGGGAGTGCCTCGACTGGGCCGACAGCCGCCGGCTGGCGGGGCTTTTGAAAGGCCGTGACGTCGCCGGGGTTTTCAGCGGCCACGTCCACTACGACAGGGTGACGTTCTGGCACGGCATGCCGGTCGTCGTCGGCACCGGCCTGCACACGGCCAACGACATCCTCTATGCAGACGGGCTGCGCATGGTCAGCGGCGCATCCTTCGGCCTGTGCACCTTGCGCGAATCGGGCCTGACCGTGTCTTTCGTGCCGTTGCCATCGGACCGGCACGAACTGCAGACGCTCGACTTGAAGACACTGCGGGCACTTATATAGCGGCTTGAACACGGCCCGAGCGGCGACCGCGCCTGGCCCAATATGCGCGCCATTCAGGCGGCCTGCTTCACGCAACGGCAAATTTCGCTTCACGCACCGGCTTGCGCCCGCAAGCGGTTTTCTGAATAGTGGCGCCAGAGTAAACCTGCATCACAATCATAAATCGCTGGTGCTCGAACAATGGGAGACAATCGACGATGATCCGACATACCAAATCCATTCTTGCCGGGCACGTGCGCCGTGCCGCGCTTGCGGCCGGGCTCGCGACCGCACTGGCGGGCGCGACATCGGCTCAGGCCGAGACGCTGCGCTTCGCCTTTCAGGGCACGCTCAACGCGCTCGACCCCTATACGCTCAACGAGACGTTCTCGCTGGGCATGTTCGGCAACGTCTTCGAAGGGCTGACGAAGCGGGACAAGGATCTCAAGATCATCCCGGGCCTTGCCGAGAGCTGGGAAACCATCGACCCGCTCACCTGGCGCTTTCACCTGCGCGAGGGCGTCAAGTTTGCCAACGGCAATGAATTCAACGCCGACGACGTCATCTTCTCGGCCGAGCGCGTGCGCGCAGAATCGTCTGACCTGAAGACCCGCATCCCTGCCGATTCGGAGTGGACCAAGATCGACGACTACACCGTCGAGGTGAAGCTGAAGACCCCCAATCCCATCCTGCACTATGAATGGGATACCTGGTACATCATGGACAAGGAATGGGCCGAGGCGGAAGGCGCCGTGGAGCCGGTCTCGGCCAAGGACACCAATCCTGGGCCTGCCGCCTTCAGGGCCAACGGCACCGGACCGTTCAAGATCGTCAGTCACGAGCCGGGCGTGAAGACCGTCTTCGAGCCCAACGAAGACTGGTGGGGCACGCCGGAGCATAATCTGACGCAAGTCGTCTTCACCCCGATCGCATCCGACGGCACCCGCGTGGCCGCACTCCTGGCCGGCGATGTCGATTTGATCGACCCCGTGCCGGTGCAGGACATTCCGCGCGTAGAGGCCGATCCCAATGCCGATGCCCTGACGGGACCGGAATTGCGGGTCATCCATCTCGGCTTCAACCAATTCCGCGACGAACTGCCGACGTCCGACATCAAGGGCAAGAACCCGTTCCGCGACGTCAAGGTGCGCAAGGCGTTCTACCAGGCGATCAACATCGATGCGATCAAGGAGCGCGTCATGCGCGGCTTGTCGACGCCGGTGCCGCTGCTGATCGCCAACGAGCTGTATGAAGGCGCAGGCGAATTCAAACGCCTGCCCTACGATCCGGAAGCCGCCAAGCAGTTGATGAGCGATGCGGGATATCCGGACGGCTTCACCGTCGGCATGGACTGCCCGAACGACCGCTACGTCAATGACGAAGCGATCTGCCAGGCCGTGGTCTCCATGCTGGCGCGCATCGGGGTCAAGGTGAACCTCAACGCCCAGCCCAAGGCGCAGTATTTCGCCAAGGTCCTGGCGCCGGGCGGCTATGACACCGATTTCTACCTGCTCGGCTGGACGCCCGGTTCGTTCGATTCGTGGAACGTCCTGACCAATCTGGCGGGTTGCCGCGACGAGACCGGAAAGGGCGGACCGTTCAACCTTGGCGGCTATTGCAGCGAAGAGGCCGACGCGCTGGCATCTGAGATCGTCAGCGAGACCGATCCGGAAAAGCGCAGCGAGTTGATCAAGCAGGCCTATACGATCCTGACCGAGGAAGTGTCGCATATTCCGCTGCACCAGCAGTCGCTGGCCTGGGGCAAGCGCTCCAACGTCGAGATCGTTCAGCGGGCCGACAACCAGGTCCTGTTCTACTGGGCCAAGGTGAACTGAGCAGGCGAACCCTGCCCGACGGCCCGCGCGGGTAAACCGGCGCGGGCCGCGACTGCACGCTTTCGGGACATTCCTTCATGATCGCATTCGCCATCAGGCGGCTCCTCCAAGCGCTCGGCGTCATGCTCGTCGTCGCCTTGATCTCCTTCATGATGTTCCGCTTCGTCGGCGACCCGGTGAACCAGCTCGTCGGGGTGGACACCTCGCCGGCCGAACGCGAGGCGCTGCGCCAGGCACTCGGGCTCAACGATCCCGTGCTGCTGCAGTTCGCACGCTTCGTCATCAAGGCGGCTCAGTTCGACTTCGGCATCTCCTACCAGTTCAAGCAGCCGGTCGCCTCGCTCATCGCCAGCCGCTTGCCGGCCACGCTGGAGCTGTCCTTCGTATCGGCTCTTTTCGCTCTCGCGGTGGGAGTGCCCATGGGCGTCTATACCGGGCTCTACCGCAACACCTGGCTGGCGCGCGCCTTCCTGACAATCAGCCTGATCGGCGTATCGCTGCCGACATTCCTGATCGGCATCCTGCTCATCTTCGTCGTCTCGGTGAACCTCGGCTGGCTGCCCTCCTTCGGGCGCGGCGACGTGGTCGATCTCGGCGGCGGATGGACCACCGGACTTTTGACCAAGTCTGGCCTGCAATCGCTGATCCTGCCCTCGATCACGCTCGGCCTGTTCCAGATGACGCTGATCATGCGGCTCGTGCGCGGCGAGATGATGGAGGTCTTGAGGACCGACTACATCAAGTTCGCCCGGGCCCGCGGCCTGTCGCGGCGCGCGATCAATTTCGGCCACGCGCTGAAGAACACGCTGGTGCCCGTCATCACCATCACCGGCCTGCAGCTCGGCTCGATCATCGCCTTTGCCGTCATCACCGAAACGGTGTTCCAGTGGCCGGGCATGGGGCTCTTGTTCCTGCAGGCGGTGCAGAATGTCGATATCCCGATCATGGCCGCCTACCTGCTCTTGATCGCCTTCCTGTTCGTCATCATCAATTTCATCGTCGACCTGCTCTACGTGGCGGTCGACCCGAGAATCCGCCTCGGCGGCGCAGCGAGTTAGGCCGATGTCTTACGCAACCGAGCCGGAAGGCAAGGCAGCACAGACCGCTCCCGAAGGCGTGAAGGGCGGCACGCGCCCTGGCTTCGTCAGGCGCATCGCCGATTCCGACATCTGGTACTCCTTCACGCGGTCGCCGCTGACCATGGTCTCGGCCGTGGTGACGGCGATCTTCATGCTGGCCGCGTTGTTTGCGCCGTTGATCGCGCCGCACAATCCGTTCGACCCGGCATCGATCTCGATCATGGACAGTTTCTACCCGCCGATATGGGAAGCCGACAGCGACCCGCGCTTCCTGCTGGGATCGGACGATCAGGGTCGCGACGTTCTGTCGACCATCCTTTACGGCATGCGCATCTCGCTCGCCGTCGGGTTTGCCAGCGTCATCTTCGCCATGGTCATCGGCGTGACGCTCGGACTGCTCGCCGGCTATCTGGGCGGCTGGGTTGACAGCGTCATCATGCGCATCGCCGATGTGCAGCTCACCTTTCCGGCCATCCTGATCGCCCTTCTCATCAACGGCGTGGCGCGCGCAATGGCTGGGCCGCAATCCTACGACAACGTCGTCTTCGCGGTCCTGGTCCTGTCGATCGGCCTGTCCTTCTGGGTGCAATATGCCCGCACGGTGCGCGGCTCGGTTCTGGTGGAAGCCAACAAGGAATATGTGCTGGCGGCGAAACTGATCGGGCTCAAGCCGATCACCATCATGTTCAAGCACGTGCTTCCCAACGTCCTCGGCCCGGTGCTCGTGATCGCCACGATCAACCTGGCGCTGGCCATCATCACCGAGGCCACCCTCTCCTTCCTCGGCGTCGGCGTGCCGCCCACCGAGCCGTCGCTCGGCACGCTGATCCGCATCGGCAACGACTTCCTGTTTTCCGGTGAGTGGTGGGTCACAATTTTCCCCGGCATCACGCTCGCCATCCTGGCGCTGGCCGTCAACCTGCTCGGCGATTGGCTGCGCGACGCATTGAATCCGAAGCTCAGATGACGACACCGACACTCTCCGTCCGCAACCTTCGCGTCGAAATCCCCACGCGCCGCGGCGTGCTCACGGCGATCGACGACCTCTCCTTCGACATCGCGCCGGGCGAGGTGCTCGGCATGGTGGGCGAATCCGGGGCCGGCAAGTCGATCACCGGCTCGGCCATCATCGGTCTGCTTGAGCCGCCCGGCCGGGTCGCCGGCGGCGAGATCCGGCTCGCCGGCGAGCGCATCGACAATGTGTCGCCCGACCAGATGCGGCGCATCCGCGGGCGCAGGATCGGCATGATCTTCCAGGACCCGCTGACCAGCCTCAACCCGCTCTACCGCATCGGCGACCAGCTCGTGGAAACGATCCTGACCCATGAGCGTCTTTCCCAGAAGGCGGCGCGCACAAAAGCGGTGAAGCTCCTGGAGGAGGTCGGCATACCGGCCGCCGAAGCCCGCTTTTCAGCCTATCCGCATCAGTTTTCCGGCGGCATGCGCCAGCGCGTGGTGATCGCCCTGGCGCTTTGCGCCGATCCCGAACTGGTGATCGCCGACGAACCGACGACGGCGCTCGACGTCTCGGTCCAGGCGCAGATCATCGCGCTGTTGAAGCGGCTTTGCGCCGATCGCGGCGCCTCGGTGATGCTGATCACGCACGATATGGGCGTCATTGCCGAGACGGCCGACCGGGTCTGCGTGCTTTATGCCGGGCGCCTGGCCGAGATCGGGCCGGTGCGTGCCGTGGTCAAGCATCCCCAGCATCCCTACACGCAAGGGCTGATGGCGGCGATCCCCTCGCTCGTCGGCGATCCCGACGCAACGCTGGCGCAGATTCCCGGTTCCATGCCGCGCCTCGGCGCCATACCGGCGGGCTGCGCCTTCAATCCGCGCTGCAACTTCGCCTTCGAGGCGTGCAGCGCGGCGCGGCCGGAGGTCTACGACGCCGGCACCAGCGACGCGTCCTGCTTCCTGCACGCATCCGAGGTCGCGCCATCCGCTCCGGCGGAAACGCTGCGCGCAGCCGACCAAGCGGGCATCGTGCTTCCTGTTTCAGCGAAGGAGACGATCGCATGAGCGTCGCCGCGATGCCCAAGGATGTTTCTCGGCCGGACAGCGGCAACAACAAGACACTGGTCGAGATCAACGGGCTGCGTCGCGTCTTCGACCTTTCCAAGCCCTGGCTCAATCGTCTGATCGAAGGCGGCGGCAAGGTCACCTTGACGGCGGTCGACGGCGTCGATTTTGCCATCCGCGAGGGTGAGACCTACGCGCTGGTCGGCGAATCCGGTTCCGGCAAGTCGACCATCGCCAAGATGACGGTTGGCCTTTTGCGGCCGTCGGCCGGCAGCGTGACGATCGGCGGCACCGATGTCTGGGGTTCGAAGGATGCCGAGGGCATGCGCGCCATGCGCCGCCAGATCCAGATGATCTTCCAGGACCCGTTCGCCAGCCTCAATCCGCGGTGGCGCGTGCGCGCCATCATCGAGGAGCCGATCAAGGCGTTCGACCTCATCTCCGACGCCAAGGACCGCGGCGAGCGGGTCGGCGAGCTCCTGTCGCTCGTCGGGCTCGACCCGCGCGACGGCCAGAAATTCCCGCACGAATTTTCCGGCGGCCAGCGCCAGCGCATCGCAATCGCCCGGGCGCTGGCATCCAATCCGCGCTTCATCGTCTGCGACGAGCCGACCTCGGCGCTCGACGTTTCGGTGCAGGCGCAGGTGCTCAACCTGCTGCGCGACCTTCAGGAAAGATTGGGACTGACCTATCTCTTCATCAGTCACAATCTCGCCGTGGTGCGCCATGTCGCGACACGCGTCGGCGTGCTTTACCTCGGACGGCTGGTCGAGGAGGCGCCGGCACGTGAACTCTTCGCCTCGCCGCAGCATCCATACACGAAAATGCTGCTCGAAGCGGTGCCGGACATCGAGATGGGAGGCTCCGAGCGCCAGTCGATCGCCGGCGAGATCCCCAACCCCGTCAATCCGCCGCCCGGATGCCATTTCCATCCGCGCTGCCCCCAGGCGATGGACCATTGCAGCCGCGATATCCCGCCCGTCTACCACGTCGGGGCGGCCAATGTGCGCTGCCACCTGTTCGGCGATGCCAAGCGGTCAGCTCGATAGGCGCCACAGCGCCCGCAATTCGTCCGCCTTCGCCAATGGAATGCCGACGCTCCCGAGCGCCGTTGCGGTCGCATGGACAAGTGCGGCATTGTCGGGCGCGAGCGCGCCGTCGGGCAGGCAAAAATTGTTCTCGAAACCGACCCGGATATGTCCGCCGAGCATGGCGCCGAAGGTCGCGCAGGCCGTCTCGCGCGCACCGAAGGCACAGACCATCCAGTCGGCAAACCGTGGACGCGCATCGGTCAGGAAGGGCAGCAGGTCGGCCGGCGCCGACTTCTGGCCTTCGGCATAACGGCCAAGGACATAGAGCACCGACAGCCGATCGAAGGGGATCAGGCCGCGCTTGTGCAATGCTGCCATGCGGTCAGCTTCCTCCGGTGTGTAAAGAATGATCTGCGGCGCGATCCGCTCGCCGGCCATCCAGGCGAGGAAATCGGCAAAGGCGGCTTCGCTTGCCTCGTCGGGCGCCAGCTCACGCAGCGCCAGCGAGGCGGCTTGCGGGCGCACCGCCCTGACGACAGCCATCTGCTCGTCGGGCCGGTATCTTCCGACGGCTTCGGTCGTGATCTGGATCACCAGGCGGTCGCCGACCGCGGCGCGCGTCGCGGCGATCGCGTCGCGGTAGGCATCGGCGTCGAGCAGATGGGCGCCGTCGCGGTCACGCACATGCATGTGGATCATGGCCGCGCCCGCGTCGAGACAGGCCGCGGCGGTCCGCGCGATCTCGTCGGCGGTCAGCGGTATTGCTGGATGGTCCGCCTTGCCGCGCCGGCCGCCATTGGGCGCCACGGCGATTGCCTTCGGTTCCACGACATCCGACCGTTCCTGCGCCGTTTCTGGCATCGCTTCACTCCGTATGATGCACGAATGCATTGCAATGCAACATTTGTTGCATATCTTTTGCAAGAGGTCTAGCATGACGCCCATGAAGTCCGCCCTTTCCCTTCCTGACCGCATCATTGCGGCATTCGACAGCCTGCCCGAACAGCTCGGCCAGGCGGCGCGCTATATTCTCGACAACCCGAACGACGTGGCGCTGCTTTCGATGCGCGAACAGGCGCGCCGCGCCGGCGTCAAGCCGTGGACCATGACCCGGCTTGCCCGGCGGCTCGGCTATGCCGGCTATGAGGACATCCGCGAGGAAAGTGCTGCCGCACTTCGCCGGGCCGCGCTCGGCTTTTCCGGACGGGCGGGCGCGCAGGCGGCACGCGAGGAGGGCGGCGGCGAAGACGGGCTGATGACCGACATCGCGCAGATTGTGGGCAATGGCGTCACCCGCCTCGCCGAACCCGCCACGATGAAAGAGCTGGCCGCAGCCGCAGCACTGATTTCAGGCGCAAGACGGGTCTATTGTCTCGGCCTGCGCGCCGGCTATCCGGTTGCCGCCCAGTTCGCCTATCTGATGTCCTTTCTCGACGATCGCGCCATCCTTCTCGGCCGCGGCGCGGGCACCGACCTCGACGCCATGCGCCACGCCGGTGCCGAGGACGTCCTCTTCGCCATCAGCGCCGCCCCCTATACGGGAGCGACCATCGAGACGGCGCGCTACGCGGCCCGCCGCGGGGTACCCGTGCTCGCGCTGACCGACAGCCCGGTCTCGCCGCTTGCGGCCATCGCCAGCCGGTCGGTGATCGTTTCGACCGACAGCCCTTCCTTCGTCCACACCATGACGCCGGCGCTCGCCGCCGTCGAAATCCTCGCCTCCCTTGTCGTCGCGCGCGGCGGCGCGAAGGCGCTGGAAGCGATCGCGGCGACGGAAGAGCAGCTCGCCCAACTCAACATCCACCTCTACGCCCCGCAACGGACCCAGCCATGACCCATATCCTGCATCGCCAGATTCATGCCGATCTCCCCACCGCCGTCGGCGGCGCGGGGGTGGAACTCTTCGACAGTCAAGGCCGCGCCTATATCGACGCCTCGGGCGGCGCCGCCGTTTCCTGTCTCGGCCACGGCCATCCCGACGTGGTCGCCGCCCTGCGGGCGCAGGCCGACAGGCTCGCCTACGCGCATACCGGCTTCTTCACCAACGAGCCGGCCGAAAAACTGGCCGATAGGCTCGTCGCCGGAGCCCCGGACGGCATCAGCCATGTCTATTTCGTCTCCGGCGGCTCGGAGGCGGTCGAGGCGGCGCTCAAGATGGCGCGGCAATATTTCGTCGAGATCGGTCAGCCGCAGCGGCGCAACATCATCGCCCGACGACAGAGCTATCACGGCAACACGCTGGGGGCGCTGGCAACGGGCGGCAATGAGCAGCGCCGCGCCCAGTTCCGCCCGCTGCTGATCGAGACCCACCACATCGACCCCTGCTACGCCTATCGCTACCAGGAGGCCGGCGAGACAGACGAAGCCTACGGCCTGCGCGCCGCCCAGGCGCTGGAAGACCGGATCCTGGAGCTCGGCCCCGAAACCGTGATGGCCTTCGTCGCCGAGCCGGTCGTCGGCGCGACGGCCGGTGCGGTGCCGGCGGTTGCCGGCTATCTCAAGCGCGTGCGCGAGATCTGCGACCGCTACGGGGTGCTCCTGATCCTCGACGAGGTGATGTGCGGCATGGGCCGCACCGGCACGCTGCACGCCTGCGAGCAGGATGGCGTGGCGCCCGACCTGATGACGATCGCCAAGGGGCTCGGCGGTGGCTACCAGCCGATCGGCGCGGTGCTTTTGTCACGCACGATCTTCGACGCGTTCGCCAATGGCTCGGGGCTCTTCCAGCACGGCCACACCTATATCTGCCACCCCATGGCCTGCGCGGCCGGGCTGGCCGTGCAGGAGGTGATCGCGCGCGACGGGCTGCTCGACAACGTCAAGGCGATGGGTGCGCGGCTTTCCCGGCGGCTCGGCGAGCGTTTCGGCAACAGCCCTCATGTCGGCGACATTCGCGGGCGCGGCCTGTTCATGGGGCTCGAGATGGTCGCCGACCGCGCGACCAAGGAGCCCTTCGATCCGGCCCTGAAGCTCAATGCCCGCATCAAGCGGGCGGCGATGGCGCGCGGGCTCATGGTCTATCCCTCCGGCGGCACGATCGACGGCGCGCGCGGCGACCACGTGCTGATCGCCCCGCCCTTCATCAGCGACGAATCGACGATCGACACGATCGTCGAGCGGCTCGGCGAGGCGGTCGACGCGGCGGTGAAGAACGGCGGTTAAGCGCAGGCCGGCATTTTGCGGCCGGCCTGCAATACCGCCGTGACGAGGCTCATGCCGCCGACGGACCGGGATCGTCAAATCCGTCGGGATCGACCGTCACAGGCGACGGCCGGTCGCCGGCGGCCCCGCGGACCAGTCTCAGTGTCGGTCTGCGCTGCGGCGGCCCGACCAAGCCATCCGCGGCTTCCTTCTCGCGTCGTTTGGTTTCGGGTTGATAGAGGACCTTGTCCAGCACGATCCGTTCCTTCATGACCCCGCGGTCATGAAGGTGGAACTCCTGACCTTCGGCAAGACCGAGAAGCGCCAATCCGCGCCGCGTGGTGATCGGCAGGAACATGCCCACGAGACCGACCATCCTGTCGTGAGAGATCACCCGCGTTTCGGGTTGGCGCCCGTCGACGCTGAATGTCACGCGGCTGTTCAAGGTGGCGACGTTTGCCGGAACATCGTCGCGAAAGACGACTGTCGCGGTTTCGATCTTTCTGGCGAGGAGCGCCGCCATGGGATCATCGCGTCCGAGACAGCGGTCGCGCATGACTTCGAGAATGGTGAAGTCTTTCGTGGTGAGGACGCAGATTTCTTCAGACATCGCAGTTTTCCTTTCGCCCGGACGGGCGATTGCGTTGAGACGAAACGGAAAATCCCCTGGCCGCGCACCGGCGGCACAGGGGCTACGATCCTGCGATGAGACATCCTCCGAACAGCGAGAGGCGACAGCGTTGCACGGCGAAGGTCATGACAGCGGATGCGGATGGTCCGCCGGCGCGATCGGAGCCGCGTCGGGCGCTTCGACACTCTCCACCGTCAGGCGATGCGTCTGGCCGTCACGCGTCGTCCAATCAATGGACTGCCCGGCCGACAGTCCGATCAGGGCGGTGCCGATTGGCGTCAGGATTGAAACTTTTCCCTCCGCAATATCGGCGTCACCCGGATAGACCAGCGTTACCGAACGTTCTTCACCCGCATCGGTCGTGAAGCGCAGAGCCGATCCCATGCGGACGACGCCGGATGCGAGACGGCCGTCTGCAACCACGCGCGCCCGGTCGAGTTCCGCAAACAATTGCTCCGCCGCGGCGGCGTTCTTTTCGGAGATGGACTCGGCCAACCGCGACAAGCGATCATGGTCGGAACGCGCCATCGTGATCGCGGGCTTGCGCGACTTCCTGCTATCGAGAACCATTCCAGGCCTCCTGACGGATGCCTGACCGCATACGCGCGCAGTTCCGGCGCAACGGTCAGAATTTTGATTGTGGGATTGAGTGTCGCGTATCCGACTTTGCTTCGGCCCGCGGTTGGGCAAGCATGTTCAGGCCCCGCGGCCGGAACGCGACGCTACCGGGCCGGGGCTTAGTGTCCCGCGATCGGGCACACTCTATGTAGACTGAATCGTTCAGACCTGGACATGGCCCCAAAGTTGGGTATTGCAGCCTGAAAGTCAAGCCGGGGACGCCGCGAGCTCACGCCGCGCAATGCTGGGCCATCAAGTCGAGAGCGTTGCGGGCAGTGGCATTTCGTCACCGCCACGCGGGCTCTCATGCGCCTTCCACGCCATCCCGGATGACGAAGACCGACTGGCGGGCGTGGCGCACGACGCGCGCGGCGTTGGGACCGAGCAGATAGTCCTTCAGTTCCGGCCGGTGCGAGGTCATGACGATCAGGTCGCAGCCCAACCGGTTGGCGACCTTCATGATCTCGTCATAGATCGTGCCATGGGCAACGTGGCCCCTGACCGTGACGCCGCTGTCCTCGCGCGCATCAAGCATGGATTTCAGCCTCTGGCGCACGGCTTCCAAGGCCGTCTCCTCGAAATTGCGCGGGAACGCGGCGCCGACGATCGACATCGTGTAGGTCGGCACGACGGTCAGGACGTCGAGCACGGCGCCGTAGCGCGCCGCCATGTCCTCGGCGATCGCCATCGTCCGGTTGCTCATATCCTCTTCGCTGAGATCCAGCGGAACAAGTATGCGCTTGAACATCGTCGCTCTCCTCAGAAGGCCGGGACGGTCTGACGGCGCCGCTGCAGCAGGACAACGAATGCGAGCACGATCAGCGCCGGTATGTAGAAGATCTCCTTGGGCATGCGTTCGGCCTGCACCTGCACCGTGGAGATCTCCACGGGCACATCGCCATAGAAATCGAATGTGTCGGTGAACTCGCTGAAGAACGGCGTTCCGGCGAAGGGCTCGTCAAGCACCGCCTTGCCGTCTTCCAGGCGCACCGTCAACCCGGCCGCGTCCAGACGCTGCCCCCCCTCGCCCGGCGCACCGAGATCGGCCAGAATGTGACGGTCGACGATCCGGTCGGGATTGTCGAAATCCGGTCCGGCAACGATCATGCGCAGCGATGCGTTGTCGGGCATTTCGGAGGCGATCTCCACGACCTGCGCGCCCGGCCGGTCATCATAGGGCGGCTGGACGTAGTCGAGCCAGAAGCCCGGCCTGAACAGGGTGAAGGCGACGAGAAGCAGGGCGATCGATTCCCACCATCGGCTCCTGGCCAGGAAGTAGCCCTGCGTGGCCGCGGCAAACAGCATCATCGCAATCACAGCGACGATGAAGACGAACACCGCCTTGTAGACCGTAACGTCTATCAGAAGCAGTTCGGTGTTGAAGATGAACAGGAAAGGCAGCAGCGCCGTGCGGATATCGTAGGCAAAACCCTGAATGCCGGTGCGGATCGGATCGCCGCCCGAGATCGCCGCCGCCGCAAAGGCGGCAAGCCCGACCGGCGGCGTGTCGTCGGCCAGGATGCCGAAATAGAAGACGAATAGGTGCACCGCCACCAGCGGCACGATGAGCCCGGTCGAGGCGCCGACCGAAACGATGACCGGGGCCATCAGGGAGGAGACCACGATGTAATTGGCCGTCGTCGGCAAGCCCATGCCGAGGACGAGGCTCATGATCGCGACCAGGAACAGCATGGCCATCAGATTGCCGCCGGAAAGGTACTCGACGAACTCGCCGACGACCTGGTGCGCGCCGGTCAGCGACACGGTGCCGACGATGACGCCTGCCGCGCCCGTCGCCACGCCAATGCCGATCATGTTGCGCGACCCGCCGATCATCCCGTCGAAGAAATCCGACCATCCCTCGCGCAGCCCCTGCGTGAGATCGCCCTGGTTGCGGAACATGCGCTTGAGCGGCCGCTGGGTGAGCACGATGGTGATCATCGATATCGTCGCCCAATAGGCCGAGAGTGTCGGCGACAGACGCTCGACCAGGATGCACCAGATCAGGATCACGATCGGCAATACGAAGTAGAGTCCGGTGACGGCCACCTCGCCCGCGCGCGGCAGGACGTCCATCGGAGCGTTCGGGTCGTCCAGTTCGAGATCGGGGTGCCTGGCCGCCGTGTAGAGCAGGATGAGATAGGCCACGAGGAACAGCACCGCTGCCGTCCAGAACGTCATGCCCGGAAAGGCCGTCTTGATCCAGCCGAGGCCGTAATAGACGGCGCCCGCCAGCACCGCCATGGCGATGAAGCCGAGCAGTACGCCGGACAGACGCCGTGCAAGCGTGCCGGTCACGGTCGGACGCTCGAGGCCCTTCAAACCGAGCTTCAGCGCCTCGAGATGGACGATATAGACCAGCGCGATATAGGAGATGACGGCCGGCAGGAAAGCGTGCTTGATCAGGTCGGGATAGGCAACGCCGGTGAACTCGGAAATGAGGAAGGCGGCCGCACCCATGACCGGCGGCGTGAGCTGGCCGTTGGTCGAGGACGCCACTTCGACGGCGCCGGCCTTTTCGGGCTTGAAGCCGGTGCGCTTCATCAGCGGAATGGTGAACGTGCCGGTGGTCACCACATTGGCGATCGATGACCCCGAATAGAGGCCCGACAGCGCCGAGGCGACGACGGCCGCCTTGGCCGGGCCGCCGCGCAGATGGCCGAGCAGGGCGAAGGCGAGCTTGATGAAGTAGTTGCCGGCGCCGGCCCTTTCGAGCAGCGAGCCGAACAGCACGAACAGGAAGATCATCGAGGCCGAGACGCCGAGCGCGACGCCGAACACGCCCTCCGTCTGCATCCAATAGTGCCACATCGCCTTGCCGAAGGAGGCGCCCTTCCACTGAATGGCACTGGGCATCCAGGAGAGATGGCCGAAGAAGACATAGAAGACGAAGACGGAGGCGACGATCACCAGCGGCAGGCCGAGCGCCCGGTAGACGGCAATTGCCAGCGACACCATACCGATGGTGGAAAAGACCAGGTCGGCCGTCGTCGGCAGGCCGGCGCGTGCTGCAATGTCGTCCTTGAACCACAGAAGATAGAGGCAGGACGCAGCGCCCAGCGCCGCCAGCACCCAGTCATAATAGGGCACGCGGTGGCGCGAACTGGACTTGAACAGCGGATAGGCCAGCATCGACAGCACCAGTGCGAATGCAAGGTGAATCTGCCGGGCCTCCTGATTGTTGAAGACCAGATTGAGGCCCGTCAGGCCGGTCAGCGTGAAGGGGATGTCGGAGGCGACGTAGAGTTGGAAGAGCGCCCAGATGAAGGCGATCGCGATGATGATGCGCCCGGCGAGCCCGGTTGCGTCGCGGGCCCCGCTTTCGACCTCTGCCACCATCATGTCGACATCGACGCCGGTCTTCTTGGTGGCCGATTCGTCCGTCATTGCCTGGTACTCCCTCGTAGTGCCGCGTCACGTTCCCCGATGACACGAAACGGCCCTGGCAGCACCTGCCCGGGCCGCGAAACCGGAATTACATCCAGCCGCGTTCCTTGTAATATTTCTCCGCGCCCGGATGCAGCGGCGCCGAAAGCCCGTCCTTGGCCATTTCTTCCGCCTTGAGGTTGGTGAAGGCCGGGTGCAGCTTCTTGAAATCGTCCAAGTTGTCGAATACCGCCTTGACGACGGTGTAGACCACCTCGTCCGACACGTCCGCCGAGGTGATGAAGGTCGCGCCGACGCCGAAGGTGGTGACGTCACCGTCGGTGCCCTTGTACATGCCGCCCGGTACGGTGGCGATGCGGTAGTAAGGATTGTCGGCGACCAGCTTCTCGATCGGCTCGCCGTCGACCGACACGAGTTCGACGTCACAGGTCGTCGCCGCCTCGGTGATCGCAGCCGCCGGGTGGCCGATCGTGTAGATCATGGCGTCGATCTTGCCGTCGCATAGCGCCTGGGCCATTTCCGAGCCCTTGAGCTCGGCCGCCAGCGCGAAATCGTCCATGGTCATGCCGAACGCCTCCATGACGATCTCCGTCGTGGCGCGCTGGCCGGAGCCCGGATTGCCGACATTGACCTTCTTGCCCTTCAGGTCCTGGAAGCTCGCAACGCCCGTGCCCTTGCGCACGACGAGCGTGAAAGGCTCGGGATGAACGGAGAACACGGCCCGTTCCTTCTCGAACGGTCCCTGTTCCTCGAATTTCGAGGTGCCGTGATAGGCGTGATACTGCCAGTCAGACTGGGCGACACCGAATTCCAATTCGCCGGTGCGCACCGTGTTGATGTTGTAGACGGAGCCGCCCGTCGACTCCACCGAGCAACGGATCCCGTGTTCCTTGCGATCCTTGTTGACCAGGCGGCAGATGGCGCCGCCGGTCGGATAATAGACACCGGTCACGCCCCCCGTGCCGATGGAGATGAACTGCTGTTCCTGGGCCTGTGCCTGAAACGCAAGACCGGCAAGAGACAGGCCGGACAGGGCCCCGACGAGCAATTTTCTCATGATTTTCTCCCAATTTCCCCAAGTTCGCCAAGCCGCGTGCCGCGACTATACGGTGGCCCGCCTCGACACACCATACTCGTGGCCGGCACGGCCTACCGATATCCCCACTTGAAGGCCGGCTAAGGATGCTCCGGCGCCGCAGCCGATACAAGAAAGGCCCGGGTGCTCGAACACCCGGGCCTTGAAGGCGGAAATTACATCCAGCCCTGTTCCTTGTAGTACTTCTCCGCGCCCGGATGCAGCGGCGCGGAAAGCCCGTCCTTGACCATCTCTTCCTGCTTCAGATTGGCGAAGGCCGGGTGCAATTTCTTGAAGTCGTCGAAGTTCTCGAACACCGCCTTGACAAGCGTGTAGACGACCTCGTCGGACACGTCGGCCGACGTCACGAATGTCGCGCCCACACCGAAGGTGGAGACCTCGTTGTCCTGGCCGGCATAGGTTTCCGGCGCGAGGGTGGCCAGCCGGTAATAGGGCTTGTCGGAGATGAACTCCTCGATCTCTGGACCCGACACGTTGGCGATGACGGCGTCACAGGTCGAAAGCGTTTCCTGGATCAGCGCCGAAGGATGGCCGACCGTATAGAAATAGGCGTCGACCCTGCCGTCGCACAGCGCCTGTCCGGTCTCTGCCGGCTTGAGTTCGGCAGCCAGCTTGAGTTCGCTCGAATCGACGAGCCCGGCTTCCTCCATGGCATCCCACAGCGCCCTCTGCCCGGAGCCGGGGTTGCCGATATTGACCGTCTTGCCGGCCAGGTCGGTGTAGTTCTCGATGCCTGCATCGGCTCGGGTGACCAGCGTCGCCGGCTCCGGATGCACGGAGAACACGGCCCTCAGGCCCTCGAAGGGCTTGCCGTCCCATTGCGCCAGGCCGTTATAGGCATTCGACTGTACGTCCGACTGCGCCACGCCGAAATCGAGCTCTCCGGCCTGAATCGTGTTGACGTTGTAGACCGAGCCGCCGGTCGATTCGACGGAGCAGCGGATGCCGTGCTCCTTCCGATCCTTGTTGACCAGACGGCAGATGGCACCGCCTGTCGGGTAATAGACTCCCGTCACGCCGCCCGTGCCGATGGAAATGAACTGCTGATCCTGGGCCATGGCCTGGACGGCGAGCCCTGCGACGGATAGGCCGGACAGAACCCCAACGAGCAATTTCCTCATGACAACCTCCATTTGTGCCGTATTTCGATGTGATGCATTGAGGCACGATAGGGTGGCGAAGGTCAATGTGCCGCCCCCTATCGGCTCCGTTGCTGATCACACGTTCTGCGCGAGCGATCAAGCAAGACGATAGCGGCACGCCATGACCGTTGCGCGGCATTCCGGGCAGACGAACCCGCCTATGATGGGCTGCGGGCATTCACAATATTGCGGACACGAGGGACGGCATGTGCGGATTCGTTTGTTTGTGGAAAATCGGCGACGAGGCGCTCGCCACGCACATGATCGAAAAGATCGCGCATCGCGGCCCGGACGCGGTTGAGGTGATACGCGCGGCCAACGCACCCGCCGTCATGGCGCATTGCCGGCTTTCCATCATCGGCCCGCAGGACGGCGCCCAGCCGATCTACCAGGGCGAAGACATCCTCGTCGTCAACGGCGAAATCTACAACCACGCCGATCTCAGGGCGATCCTCGGCGAAAGCGCGTTCGAGACGAAGAGCGACAGCGAGACGATCCTGCATCTGTTCCGCAGCGACGCGCTGCGCTGGGTGTCACGGCTCGACGGAATGTTCGCCTTCGTGCTGGCGACGCCGCAACGCATCATCGCCGCGCGCGACCCGCTCGGCATCAAGCCGCTCTACGTGGCGGCGATCGGCGACGGTTTCGCCTTCGCTTCGGAGCTCAAGGCGTTTGACGGCGTCGCGGTCTCGGCGATCACCGCCATCCCGCCCGGCGGCATGTTCGACAGCACCAGCGGCTTGCGGCGCTGGTACCGCATGCCGCACGGCGCGGCCGAGCCGGAGCCCGATATCGACGAGGAGGCGGTATGGCGCGAATTGCGGCTGGTGCTCGAAGAAGCGGTTGCCAAATGGATGGTCGCCGATGTCGAAGTCGGCTCCTTCCTGTCGGGCGGTCTCGACAGTTCCATCATCGCCGCGCTCGCCGCGCGCGCCGCGCCCTACAGGCTGAAGACGTTTTCAGTCGGCCTTGCCGGCAGTCCGGACCTTCTGGCCGCACGACGGGTGGCCGATCATCTGGGCACCGACCATCATGAACACGCCTTCACCGCCGAGGATGTGGCCAAGGTGCTGCCGCATGTCATCTACCATCTGGAAAGCGCCGACGTGGACCTGGTGCGCAGCGCCATTCCCACCCATTTCGCCGCCGCCCTGGCGCGCCGGCACGTCAAGGCCGT
Source organism: Mesorhizobium xinjiangense (assembly GCF_009749525.1). Taxonomy (GTDB): domain Bacteria; phylum Pseudomonadota; class Alphaproteobacteria; order Rhizobiales; family Rhizobiaceae; genus Mangrovimarina; species Mangrovimarina xinjiangensis. The sequence continues at coordinate 195,289 of NZ_WOAC01000015.1, forward strand.
GCTGACGGGCGAAGGCGCCGACGAGCTCTTCGCCGGCTACGCCTATCACCACGCGTATGTCGACCAGCCACGGGCATTGGCCGACGAGCTCACACGATCGCTGGGCGCCATGCACAACATCAACCTTCAGCGCGTCGACCGCATCACCATGGCCGAGGGGCTCGAAGCGCGCACGCCGTTTCTCGACCGCGAGCTGATCGATTTCGCGCAATCGATCCCGGCGACGCTGAAACTGCGCCGCACGGATCCGCAATCGGCCGAAAGCACAGGAGAAACGACGGAAAAATGGGTGTTGCGCAAGGCCTGCGCCGACCTTTTGCCGCACGATCTGGTGTGGCGCAAGAAGGCGCAATTCGACGAGGGCTCGGGCACCGTCGACGCGCTCGGCGAGGCGCTGCGCATCATTTCGGGATCGCCGACGCCGCTCGACCGGCAGGAAGAGGCGGCGCTCTACGAAAAGCTGCTGCGGCAGCGCTTCGCCGATCCCGAGCGCATATTGCGCAATGCCGGGACCTGGGAAGCCGGCAGGGTCGATGCCGGCGCCGACTGACGAGCGACACGGTGCGGCGGCGATGCTCGCGTAAATTTGAAAATCGGGCATCGGCACTTCTCGGTTGCCGCCGTCATTTCCGATAAATCCAATCCTTCCAGCGATTTACCGTAGATTGAGGCCGCATGAGAAGGGGCGCGCCTTGAACCTTGCGCGCGGCACCTGTGCATCTGGCTAGGCCGAAAGGACTACCCCGCCGACCGTTTCCTGTGCAATGATCATCTTGCAATGCCCAACATCGTTCACCGCACCGCAGACACGCATGTGCACGCCTTTAGCTGGCATACGCAGGACGTGGCCGACTGCTTGCACATTCCTGGGCACATTCCGGGAAACGGGCAGCACCAGGAACGTTGCGCACCGGTTCGGCCGAACGCCTGACGGGCACCGCCATTTCCGCCGGCGACACGCATGGTCGTGCCTGCCGGAAGACGCCAGGACCGGCCGCGCCCGCATCGCGGCCCGTCGATCGACCACGATAGCCAAATCGGATCATCGGTTCCGGGAGTAGCCACTTATGATCAGCATCAACATCAATGGACAGAACCACCAACTCGACGTCGAGGAGGACATGCCCCTTTTGTGGGCCATCCGCGACATCGTCGGGCTGACAGGAACGAAGTTCGGCTGCGGCATGGCGCTATGCGGCGCCTGTACGGTCCATCTCGACGGCTTTCCGGTCCGCTCGTGCCAGACCATGGTGGGCGACGTCGGAGAGTCCAAGATCACCACGATCGAGGGGCTCGACGACCATGTCGCCGAGACCGTGCAGACCGTATGGGCCGAAATGGACGTGCCGCAATGCGGCTATTGCCAGTCGGGCCAGATCATGTCGGCGGTGGCGCTGCTCACCGAGACGCCGAAGCCCAGCGACGACGACATCGACGCCGCCATGAGCGGCAATCTGTGCCGTTGCGCCACCTATCAACGCATCCGCGGCGCGATCCACGAATCCGCCCGCCGTCTGGAGGCCTGAGCCATGCTGCACACCATGAACATGCCACGCATCCTGACCCACGCCGTCAAGCCGACACGGCGCGGTTTCCTGATCGGAACAGCCGCCATGGCGGGCGGAATTGCCATCGGCTTCCGGCCGTCCGGCGCCGCTGCGGCCGACGAGGCGGCCAGCCCGTTCGACGTCTATCTGACGATCGGCCCGGACGATAAGGTAACCGTCATCTCCTCGCAATTCGATATGGGCCAAGGCTCCTATCACGGCATCGCGACGCTGGTTCTGGAAGAACTCGGCGCGCGCTTCGACCAGGTCGACGTGGTCGGCGGCTGGGGCTCGGCCGAGAATTACGGCAACATGGCCATGGGCGGCGCCTTCCAGCTCACCGGCGGGTCGACTTCCATGGCGTCCTCCTGGGATCGCTACAGGATCGCCGGTGCCACCGCGCGCCAGATGCTGATTGCCGCCGCCGCCAGCGAATGGGGCGTGGACGAAGCCGAAATCTCGATCGCCGATGGCGTCGTCACGGACGATGCGGGCAACAAGGCAAGCCTTGGCGCGCTGGCCGAAAAGGCCGCCACCATGCCGCCTCCCGCCGACCCGGTGCTCAAGGAGCCGGCAGAATGGTCGGTCATCGGCAATGAGGATGTGCGGCGCTACGACAGCGCCCCGAAGACCAACGGCACGCACGACTTCACCATCGACGTGCAACTGCCCGACATGCTGACGGCGGTGATGATCCACCCGCCGAAGTTCGGTGCCCGTGCAGCCTCATTCGACGGCGAAGCGGCAAAGGCGCTTGCCGGCGTTGTCGACGTTGTCGAGACGCCGCGCGGCATCGCGGTTGTCGGCGAGCATATGTGGGCCGCCATCAAGGGCCGCGAGGCGGTCACCGTGGAATGGGACGAGTCCGGCGCCGAAAGCCGCGGCTCGGACGAAATCCTGGCCGAGTATCGCGCGATGGCCGCCGAAACGCCGGCGGCGGTCGCACGGCAGGACGGCGACAGCGCAGCTGCGATGGCGAATGCGGAGCGGGTGATCGAGGCACGCTACGAGTTTCCCTATCTCGCCCATGCGGCGATGGAGCCGCTGAATGCGGTCGCGCGCTTCAACGCCGACGGCACGGTCGAGGTCTGGGGCGGGCACCAGATGCCCGATCTCAACCAGATGGTTTCCGCCCAGATCGCCGGCACGACGCCGGACAAGGTGAAGCTGCACGTGATGAAGACGGGCGGCGGGTTCGGACGGCGCGCCGTGGCCGACGCCGACGTCTTCGTCGACGCCGTGGCCACCGCCAAGGCGCTCGGCGGCAACCGGCCGGTCAAGCTTCAGTGGACACGCGACAACGACATGAAGGGCGGGCGCTACCGGCCGGCCTATGTCCATGCCATGAAGGCGGGCCTCGACGCCGACGGCAACATCGTCGCCTGGGAGCATCACATCGTCGGCCAGTCGATCATGAAGGGCACGCCGATGGAAGCAATGATCGAGAACGGCGTCGATGCGACCTCGGTGGAAGGCGCGGCCAACCTGCCCTATGCCTTCCCGGCCCAGACGGTCGGGCTGACGACGAGCGATGTCGGCGTTCCGGTCTTGTGGTGGCGCTCGGTCGGCTCCACCCACACGGCATTTGCCGTCGAGACCTTCCTGGACGAACTGGCCGAAGCGGCAGGTGCCGATCCGCTCGACTTCAGGCTGGCGCTATTGAAGGACCACCCGCGCCATGCCGGTGTGCTGAAGCTGGCGGCCGAAAAGGCCGGCTGGGGCACGCCGCCGCCCGACGGCCGCGTCAGGGGCATCGCGCTTGCCGAGAGCTTCGCCACCCATGTGGCGCAGGTGGTCGAGGCGAGCGTCGAGGGCGGCGACGTCCGGGTGCACAAGGTCACCTGCGCGGTCGACTGCGGCGTTTCCATCAATCCCGACACGATCCGCGCCCAGATGGAGGGCGGCGTCGGCTTCGGCCTCGGCGCCATTCTCGCCGAAGAATTGACCCTGACCGACGGTGTCGTGAACCAGGAAAACTACGACACCTACACGCCGCTCAGGATCGAACAGATGCCCGAGGTCGAGGTGCACATCGTGCCATCGAGCGAGCGGCCGACCGGGGTCGGCGAGCCCGGCGTGCCGCCGATCGGGCCGGCCGTTGCAAACGCCATCTATGCTGCGACCAAGCAGCGCGTGCGCACGCTGCCGATCGCCAAGGGGCTGGGCGCGTAGGGGAAACGATCGCGCCTCAATGAATGCGACGACGCCGCGGACTGAGGACAGCCCGCGGCGTTTGCACTTGGCGCCGGCGTCAAACAGACCGACGACCACATCTGGCTCGTCTCATTCACGCATTGTGATCTGGGATATATCGACCTCGAACAGAGGACCTTGCAGACCATCGACTACCCGTTCGGCACGAGGTTGTCACCCATATCTTAGGTACGATCTGTAACCAATGTGTCCGGGCCATACATGATGGAAGTGGCGCACCGCACCGGGTGAAGATGAGAACAGAGGTGGACCCGTCTGATGAGACAGTTTGGCGGCTTGGCTAAGGTGGATCGGGTTCGTTTTACGCCGCCAGTCGCTCCGTCGTT
>NZ_WOAC01000016.1 GCF_009749525.1 Mesorhizobium xinjiangense
AAACCGTCTGCGTGTCTTCATGCTGGATCGTCCTTTTCATCGATCGATCCACCTTAAGCCCCTGTCTCAGAAACCGGCACCACCTCTGATCGCCTGTCACATCCCCGCAAGCAACGGGGACGATATGGCAGCCACTCACCAGCAATCGGAAGCGATCCGGCGCGGCGCGCGCATGCTGCGAACGGCGCTTGGACCTGCCATCGCCCGATTTCTGGAAGATCCCGCAATCGTCGAAGTGATGCTCAACCCGGACGGACGCCTGTGGGTCGATCGTCTGGCAGAAGGGCTTGCCGACACCGGCGAACTGCTGCCCGTCGCCGATGGCGAGCGCATCGTGCGCCTGGTCGCACATCACGTCGGCGTAGAGGTGCATCCCCGAAGCCCCCGTGTGTCGGCGGAGCTTCCCGAGACGGGGGAGCGGTTCGAGGGCCTATTGCCACCGGTCGTGACGGCGCCCGCCTTTGCCATCCGCAAGCCGGCCGTCGCGGTGTTCGACCTCGATGATTATGTCGCCGCTGGCATCATGTCGGCGGATCAGGCCGCAGTTCTCCGTCAGGCTGTTATCGAGCGCGAGAACATACTTGTCGCAGGCGGCACCTCGACCGGCAAGACGACCCTGACCAACGCGCTGCTGGCCGAGGTGGCGAAGGGTGCTGATCGCGTCGTCATCATCGAGGACACGCGCGAGCTGCAATGCGCCGCGCCCAACCTCGTCGCCATGCGGACGAAGGATGGCGTTGCCACGCTCTCCGATCTGGTCCGTTCCTCGCTTCGTCTCAGGCCCGACCGCATCTCGATCGGCGAGGTGCGCGGCAGCGAAGCGCTCGACCTTCTCAAGGCATGGGGCACCGGCCATCCCGGCGGCATCGGCACCATCCATGCCGGCACCGGCATTGGCGCGCTGCGTCGCCTCGAGCAACTCATCCAGGAAGCCGTCGTCACCGTCCCGCGCGCACTGATCGCCGAGACGATCGATCTCGTTGCGGTGCTCTCCGGCCGTGGCGCCTCGCGCCGGCTCGCCGAGCTCGCCCGTGTCGAAGGGCTCGGACCGGACGGCGACTACCGCATCACCACAGCAAACCCGAATCCTGCAGGAGACCCATCATGATCCGTTTCGTCTCGCGCGGCTGCCGGCACATGGCGTCGGCCGTCGCCGCTGTGTCCATCAGCCTGATGCTGGCGCCCGCTGCCTATGCTTCGGGCTCGTCCATGCCGTGGGAACAGCCGCTCCAGCAGATCCTGGAGTCGATCGAGGGGCCGGTCGCCAAGATCATCGCGGTCATCATTATCATCATCACCGGCTTGACGCTGGCTTTTGGCGATACCAGCGGCGGTTTTCGCCGCCTGATCCAGATCGTCTTCGGTCTGTCGATCGCATTTGCCGCCAGTTCGTTCTTCTTGTCGTTCTTCTCGTTCGGCGGCGGGGCGCTGGTGTGATGCCGGGCATCCTCGAGCAGGCTGCTGAAGTGCCGGGCTTCACCGTTCCGGTCCATCGTGCGCTGACCGAGCACATCCTGCTCGGCGGCGCCCCGCGCTCGATAGCCATCATGAACGGCACCTTGGCCGGTGCGGTCGGCCTCGGCCTGCGGCTCTGGCTGGTCGGTCTGGCGATCTGGGCGATCGGTCATTTCGCGGCCGTCTGGGCAGCCAGACGCGACCCGCTCTTCGTCGAGGTCGGTCGCCGCCATCTGCGCATCCCCGATCACCTCACGGTCTGAAGGTGGCAGCGCGATGATGAACCTCGCTGAATACCGCCGCACTGCAAGCCGTCTGGCGGATTTCCTGCCCTGGGCAGCGCTCGTCGGCGAGGGCGTTGTGCTCAACAAGGATGGCAGCTTCCAGCGTTCGGCACGGTTTCGCGGTCCTGATCTGGATTCGGCCGTCGCGGCGGAACTGGTCGCTGTCGCGAGCCGCCTGAACAACGCCTTCCGCCGGCTCGGATCGGGCTGGGCGATCTTCGTCGAGGCGCAGCGGTACGAGGCCGCGGGCTATCCCGAAAGCCGCTTTCCGGATGCCGCGTCGGCGTTGGTCGATGCAGAGCGCAAAGCCGATTTCGAGGAAGCCGGTGCGCACTACGAGTCGAGCTACTTCCTGACATTTCTCCATCTGCCGCCGGTCGAGGACGCCGCCCGCGCGGAAAGCTGGCTTTACGAGGGCCGCGAGCAAACGGGCGTCAATCCGCACGAGAGTCTTGCAGCCTTCATCGACCGCACCGACCGCGTGCAGGCGTTGATCGACGGCTTCATGCCGGCGTGCCGCTGGCTCGATGACAGCGAGACGCTGACCTACCTGCATTCGACCGTCTCGACCAGGGCACGCGCGTCATCGGCTAATACAGCAATGATGTCGGATTCGGTCAGCGCCGAGTACTGCTCGTCTGGAACCGGCTGATCTTCCCCAACGGCCGCTCCATCGTGCTGGAGCGCCAGCCCGGCGCCGATGCCCAGGGCTATGTCGGGCTCGAGGACGGTGTCGATTATCATTGGTGGGATCTGGCCAAAGCCGCCGGCCTTTCGACACTGCTCGCGGTCGGCGCCGAACTGGCGATCGACGACGAAGATCGTCTGCTCAGTGCCATCCGTAATGGTGCCCAGGACACCATCAACGATGCCGGCCAGCAAATCGTCCAAAGGCAATTGCAGGCGGCCCCCACACTGACGATCCGGCCGGGCTTTCCCGTCCGCATTGTCATTACGCGAGACCTGGTTCTCGAACCTGCGGAGGCTGGCCGATGACCAAGCTGAAGCTCGGCGCAATCATGGACGACAAGCCGGTGAAGCTCACAATCGAGATTCCAGCCGCCGTGCATCGCGACCTTGTCGCCTATGCCGAGGTGCTCGGCCGAACGACGGGACAGCCTGCTTTGGCCCCCGCAAAGCTGATTGTCCCTATGCTGCAGCGCTTCATGGCGACCGATCGAGCTTTCGCAAAGGCCCGTCGGAATCGCGGCGGCGCAGCTAATTCCTGATTGACGCCGCGCCATTTCGGCAGCGTCGCAGCATCATGTCGAGAAAATTGCGATGAGGAACGTTCCGGTTGAAGGGAGACCAGATTGCTGTGACGGGAATTGAGTCCGGCGGCTCATCGTCGAGGTTCCGAAACTCGACCCTTGGAATCGCGATCGCGGTCGCGGATTCCGGCACCAGTGCGATGCCGTATCCCTCGGCAACCAACCGCATGAGTGTGTCTCGCCCCACGTTGAAACGATGGATATCTGGTTGGAGTCCTCGTTCACTGAACCGGTGCAACACGCGATCCAGCACCTGCGGCTCCATCCCGTCGTGGCGCACGAGGAAGGTCTCGGACGCGAGGTCCACCCAATCCAGTTCCTGCTCTTTGGCAAGGTCGTGGTGTGCGGGCAGGGCTGCAACAAGCTGCTCCATCCAAAGTTGTCTCGAGTGGCAGTCGGGAACGATCGCGGCCCCGATCACAAAGGCGATGTCGAGCTTGCCCTCGCGGATCTGCCGCAGCATGTCGCCGCGCTGCCCGTCGGTAATCTCGACAGCAATGCGAGGATAGGAGTCTCGGAAGCGCGCGAGGAGATCAGCAAGAGCATGAGAGATGAGAACGCCGACGAGTCCGATGCGAAGGCGGCCCAGCTCCCCGCCAGCGACCATCCCGGCCATCTTCACGGCATGATCGAGTTGACCAATGCCGACGGCGACATCCCGGAGGAATCGCTCGCCCGCCTCGGTAACCGTCACGCCGCGATGCCGCCGCTCGAATAGCAGCACGCCGAGATCTTCTTCCAATTGCTTGATCCGCTGGCTGAGGCCGGACTGACTGACGCCAAGCGCCGCGGCGGCGTGCCTGAAATTGAGATGCTCAGCGACGGCCGCCGCCTGCATCAACGCCACGAGCGGGATGCGGTATCCCAAGGGTGACCGCGCATGGATACTACCCTCGACCTGACCATCGTGGTGTCTCGGTTGACGGCGCCTCATCACACGGACGCGGGCTTGCTGGAGTTCCGCATTTCCCGCAGCCGCGCAAGCGTGCGACGGTCGAAACTCGCGGCTACCGCGAGCGTTTCCTCGCCGCCGATCGCTTTGGGAATTCCAAGCGGCACGACCCTGAAATGCAGTTGCACCAATCGCAGTAGCCAGAGCGGGTTCATCTCGATCAGGATCGTCGATACGCCGGTCTCAAGACCCCATTCGACGATGCCAGAGAGAAGGGCATTCGCCACCGGGCTCAACATCCGCCCCCGCTCGCGGCAACCTGGCTCGACGCAGTAGCGTGTCCATTCCCAGATATCCGGGCCGGCTGGTCGCTCGCTCTCGCACAGTTCCGGCAACACGTCCGAAAGGATATGAGGCCGGATTGTAGGCAGCATGCGCTGATAACCGACTACGCGATCATCAATGATGTAGAGCATGTGGACCGCGTGCTCATCGTCAAAGCGATCCGTCTCGCGGCCATCGTCGCTGCGAAGATCTGTCCAACCCTTTTCTTCGACAAAGATTCGATGACGCAACCGGAAGGCTTGATCCAGTTCCTTCCGGTGATTGTCGGCGTTCTGCGAAGTTACGATAAGAAGCATCGGTTGACCTCCGGCGTTGAAGTCAACCGAGGATGTTCTTATCGCCAGCCTCCGGGAATTACGAGAATCCGTAGGTAATCAGGAAATCAGCCCGAGGCGCAACGCTTCGGCGACCGCGTGCACTGTGTTGCCAACCCCTAGTCTTGCACGGACAGCCCGCAAATGCATGTCGGCGGTGTGGATGCTGACGTTCAGCCGTTCGGCTATTTCGTCGTTCGTAAGCCCTTCGGAGGCCCAGGCCACTGCCTCACGTTGCCGACGTGAGAGATGGACTGTGCGGCGGTCAAAGCGCAGCATCAGGAACGATCGGACGGCTTCTGCCGCCGGGCGACGATAGAGCCGCTCGTCCGGCATGAGCCGGAGGATCTCTTCCGTGATCTTCCGATATTCGCCGACCGGGCTTTCGGCCTCCAATACCGGCATGATCGGCTCGAACGGGTCACGATGGACCCGCGCGACGCGCTGGATCTCCTTCACGCGGGAGGACGCATGCTTGAAATAGACGTCGCAAGCATCGTCCCAGTCGGCACAGGCGCGGTCGATGTCCGCCTGTGTAACCAGTCCCTTGATCGGCTGGAGCCGTGATCCGAGACGAGGGTGCTGCCGCAGCCAGCCCGTTTCCCTCCGGGTGAGGGCGAGCGAAATTCGCAGCATGTCCACTTCCCAGGCCGTGTAGAAACCGCGCCGCCTCTCGCGCCATTGCACGTACCAGTCCCAGATCGAGGGGAAAACGAGCAGCCCGAAGGTCAGGTGTTGCAGCGGCACGCCGTAGCCACGCACGGGTCCGCGCGGATGGGCGGCCAATGCGCCGAACATCAGGCCGAGATGCTCGACCTTCTGCGAAGCCGTCTCCTCACCCCAGACGCCGTTCCGCTGCAGACCGAATGCCGTGAGCGTTGCGGTCTTGAAACGGATCAGTTCGGCCATTTCCATGGCGAGGACAGGTGGAGCGTCTATGACACCAGATCGCAGATCGGGATCGGTGAAGGAAATGCTGTCTTCGTCCTGCTCTTCGTATCTGTTTGGGCGGTGGTCATCCGCAGCGTCAGATTGGCCGTAGGTGATCCCTGGAAAACGGATTGCGTAGCGCTGCTTCATCGCGGCCGCCTGGAACCGTCTATAGTCGGTCGAGCCCCTGATGATGACGCGCTGAACCCATTCAAGGATTTCCTCCTGTTCCTGGCGCGGGCGTGTGTTGAAATCATCGGGTAGGTGCCAGGCGAGCCGCCGCCGCTCGGCCGGGCTAATGTCGTCAAGGATGTGGCCCGAGGCCGACCGAGTCTGATGCGGGAGCTTTGCCTTGAAGTATCCCGCCGGGAGGCGATAGCGGCGCTCGATGCGACCGAGGACCTCCATGCTCGCCACGCTACGGGGCGCCTTCGATCCCTGCAGCCAGTGGCGGATCGTCGAATGGTCGAGCTTTTCGCCATCGCGGACGACGGCACGGTGGAGATGCCAATAGCTGTCGCCGTGGCGGCGCATGTGCAGCTCAAGCGCCTCCCGAAAGGTTGGTGGGTCGAGCCAGTCATCGAAGAGGGGCGTTGGGAACTCTTCGATCGCGCGCGGCTTGATGCCGGGCTTCAGCCGGTTCGTCGTCGGCTGCTGCTCCGATCGATCCTTCGCGCCAATGTGGCCGGCAGCGCTCGCCTTTTCCACTGGCTGTCGCGGAGGACGGCCACGTCGCGGACGCGGCTTTGAATCCTGTGTATCTCGGATCGTGGCGGGGGCGCGTTTGGTTTGGTTTTTCGTGTTCCGCACGATGGCATCCAGAGCCGGTTCAATCACCGCTCTTGCGCCCCGAAGAGCATCCCTGTCGAGGCTGCATTGAAGGGCGATTTCGTCCCAATCGTAGCCGCGCACCTTGCGAGGCGGCGTTTGCGACTGGGCGATCAGACAGAGGAGAAATTCTTTGATCCGTGTGCTTTCCTGCGGGGGCAATGCGGGATCGACACGGAGGCGGCAGAAGTCGGAGATCTTGCGGGCAAGCAGTTTGGTATGCGGAAGGTCAGGCATGTGAGTAGGCTATGAAGATTCTCTGGGGTGATTGACGAAGGCTGCGGTCCTATCCGATTCGTCGCGTCGGATGCCCAATCTCCTTGTCATTGCGCTCGCACTGCTGAGCGGACGGCTTTATGCTTCTGATGGAGTCGGTCCAGAGCGACGAGCCTATTTAAGCTCGCTTACATTAGCACGCTGCGCCTTGCTGCCGGACCGACGTCAAGGTCGCGTTCCCGTCGAAGGAATGGGAACGTCTCCACTGGAGGGCGTTAGGAACGATTCCTTGACTAATGGCTGTCATTAGTAAAGTCTCCGTTCCCAGTGGAGTCGGCAGGGAATGCTGTCGTGCCTTGCATTCACTATACCAACGAGATCGATCCTGGGGTGAGCCGCAAACAGATGCCGAAGCGTACCACGGGCCGATATGAAAGCGTGACCGCCGGCGGCGAGAAGGTTGATGCCTTCATTCCCTTCGATCTGCCGCCCGCGCGGCCAGCGCTCGTTGTTGACGGCAAGCTCGAGCATCGCCTCCGCGAAGCCGAGCTGGCGCTCGTTCGGCTCGACCTTGCAGGCGAGATGGTGCCTTCGTTCGATTGGTTTATCTACGCGTTCGTGCGCAAGGAAGCGGTGATCTCGTCGCAGATCGAGGGCACCCAGGCATCGCTCGTCGACCTTCTCACCTTCGAGGCCGAAGAGCAGCCTGCGGCCAATGCCGATATCGAGGAGATCACGAACTACCTCGATGCGCTCGCCTATGCCCGCGGCCAACTCGCAGCGAAGCGCGGCCTTCCGCTTTCGATGCGGCTATTGAATGAGACGCACAAGCGGTTGATGCGCGGTGTGCGGGGCTCGAACAAGCAACCTGGAGACGTGCGTCACAGCCAGAACTGGATTGGCGGAAGCCGGCCGGGGAATGCGGCATACGTGCCGCCGGCGCCTGACAAGCTCCCCCAGCTCCTCAGCGAGTTCGAGAGATACATCCATGCCGACGACCCGCTGCCGCCGCTCGTGCGTATGGGCCTCCTGCATGTTCAGTTCGAAACCATTCATCCCTATCTCGACGGCAACGGTCGGATCGGTCGGCTGCTGGTCGCGCTCCTGCTGGAGCACTGGGGTCTGCTGAGAGCTCCGCTCCTTTATCTCAGCCTCTTTTTCAAACGCCACCGGGAAGAATATTATCGGCGGCTCAACCTCGTGCGGCTGGAAGGAGACTGGGAGGGCTGGACCGACTTCTTTCTCGACGGGGTCGCCACGATCGCCGATGAAGCAGTCGCCTCGGCGCGCGAATTGTTCAATCTTGTCAGCGCGGACCGGGCGCGGCTCCTCGGCGCCGAGTCCGCTTCCGTCTCGGCGTTCAGACTGTTCGAGCAGCTTCCCCGCCACCCGATCGTGTCGGTGGCCTCCGCCATGAAGCTGGTCGATGCGAGCAAGCCGACCGCAACCCGCGCGATCGAAGCGCTGGCCGAAGTCGGCATCCTCGTGGAAACGACAGGAAAGAAACGCGACCGCAGCTTCGCTTATCGCGCCTATATGGAGCGTCTGCGGGCGGGAACGGATTTGAACAGCAGCGACTGAAGAGGCGGGGCCGATGACCGCCGAAATCCTGGCCTTGTGCTTGTGCGAATTGGCCCACCGTGGCGGCGCTTCGGCTGGCGGAATCGTCGGCAAAACCTTGGCAGTCGCCATGCCGACGCCAGAGGTACTCCAAATTCGGACTGGAAACATCTGTAGAATCAAGTGCTTGCAAACGACCGTCAAATATACCGTCAGATCGTCTGCCTTGGATTGGCAACTCAATGGCGTGGCAAGGAGGGCGAATGTGTTGTAAGATCAGGGTCTTACCTCGTCCCGGCATTTGGGCTTCCGGGCTGATTGACGATGTGTCCCCGGGCGTCAACGACGATGGAGTGAACCGAATTTGTGAGTGACTTCAATGGTTTCGCCACACCGCAGATTCTGCGAATTGATCATTCAGCGTCAGGAATGCATGCCGCATGCGCGACCTCCGGATTCCTCAATGAAATCGCATCACTAAAAATTGACGGTAAAAGTGACGGTAGTTCGGAATCCTGTAATTAAAAAAACTTTCTGAAAAACAATTAGTTATCAGTCTCGTAAATGATGGAGTGGGAATAATCTGGCGTTCTTCGCGGGCTCATTTCGGTGAGGGTGTAGAGGAGCTCGGTGAGGGTGTAAAGGAGCGTCTAATGACCATCGTGGAGACCATGCCGGGAACATCGGCCAGCACACCAGAATGCGACGTAATTCACTGAAATTGCGAATGATATTGTCCCGTCTCTGCCGCCGGCATCCTTACCCGGCGCAGCAGGAAAGCTTGGCGACATCCTTGCTGAAGCCCTGGGCGGCGAGTTTCAGCCCTTCCACAGTGGTGAGGTGAGGAAAGATCGTCTCGCCCAGATCCTTCGTCGTCATGCCGAATTTGATGACCAACGCCGCGGACTGGATGCTGTCGGCCCCTTCGGGGGCGAGGATCTGGCAGCCGAGCAATCGATCCGATTTCGCATCCGCGACCAGCTTGACGAGCCCGCGCGTATCGCGAGCGGCGAGAGCGCGCGGGACGGAGTCGAGCGGCAGTGTCGAGGTCTTCACCTGAAATCCTTTGCTTTTCGCCTGGCCCTCGGAAAGGCCGACGCCGGCAAGTTGCGGATCGGTGAACACCACCCACGGCATGGCACTGTTGTCGTAGGTGAGGCTGTCGCCGTTCAGCGCATTGCTTGCCGCGAGCTTCGCGCCATAGGCCGCCATATAGACGAACTGGTCGCGGCCCGTGACGTCACCGGCGGCGTAGACGCCTGCCTTCGAGGCGCGCATCCGTTCGTCGACGACGATGCCGCCATTCGGGGCCAATTCGATGCCGGATTCCGTCAGGCCGAGGCCGGCGGTATTGGGCGAGCGGCCGGTCGTCACCAGGATGTGTTCGACATGAAGCGTTTCGCAGCGGCCATTGACGTCGATGGTCAGAGCGATTTCATCGTCCCGGCTGGCGATCCCGGCATAGCTCAGTCCGGCACGAACCGTCACGCCCTCGGCGGCCAGATAGCCGGCGAGGGCCTCGGCAATTTCAGGTTCGGCTTCGGGAAGCAGGCGCGAGCGCGTAACCAGAGTTACGGCAGTTCCCGCGCGGGCGAACATCTGCGCCAGTTCGCACCCTATATAGCCGCCGCCGATGACCAGAAGGGAGCGCGGCCGGTCCTCAAGTTCCAACGCGGTGGTGCTGGTGAGGTAAGGAACGTTCTCGATGCCGGGGATGGGGGGAATGGCTGGCGAGGCGCCCGTCGTCACAATGATCTTGTCTGCAGCAATGGGTTGGCGGGCCAACAGCACGCCGGCACCATTCAGCCGCGCGCGTCCTTGCATGTAGGCGATCGCGTTATATTCGGGCAGCAGGTCGATATACTTCCTCTGCCGCAATGTGCCGACCAGATCGTCCTTGGCCGCGACCAGCGCACGCCAGTCGTTGACATGGGCTTCGCCGTTCAATCCGGGAAACCGGCCTGCCGCGCGGGCGCCATACAGGGTTTCGGCAGCGCGGATCATGGTCTTGGAGGGAACGCAGCCGACATTGACGCAGGTGCCGCCAATCGTGCCATGGCCGATCAGCGCGACATTCGCGCCCTGCTCGGCGGCCGTAATGGCAGCTGAAAAGCCCGCCGAGCCCGCGCCGATGACGGCAAGGTCGTATCCCTTCCGGTTCTCCGCTGTGTTGCAGCAGTCAGCCATGTCCGTCCCCTTCTTGGCGCGGTTGCGTCCTGCTTGATTGCGTTTCCGACGAGCAACAGTCGGCCGCCCGCTGCCGCCGCCACAGTCCGTAAGCGGCTGTCGCGAGGAACAGGGCGAGCGCCGGAAGGGCCACGTAATCCACCCAGACGACCCAGGCAGACAATCCCAGAGCACCGAGTGCGATGACCAGGATTGGCGTGGCGCAGCAGACCGCGGCAATGGCCGACCCGACGATGCCGGTTTTGAAGATCGCGGCGTCCTTCACCGGCTCAGTCCTTCACCGCGGCCGGGTATCCGGCATTGGTCGAGGCGGCGGCAATGGTTTCGATCGTTGTCATGGACGGATCGAATACCACGGTCGCCGTCCTGGCATCGAAATCGACCTCGACTTGTCTCACGCCTTCGACACCTTCCATCGCCTTTCTCACCGTGACGGGGCAGAGCGCGCAGGTCATGCCCGGCACGTCGAAGGTGGCGGCTCGTTCGGTTTCCGCCGCCTGCGCGGACGAAACGAGAACCGGTGCAGGGGCAGAAACGATAAGGGGAAGGCCGGAGACCCCGACAGCCAGAAATCCCGCCATAGCGATGAGAAGTCGTTTCATGCTCAGTGCCTCCAGATCAGTAGAAGAACGGCGCCCACCAGTTGATGGTCAGCGCCAGGACGACCAGAACCGTGGAAAGCCACAGGGCCGATTTGGCGATGAGGGCGGATTCGGCACGGGCGCAGCGCGACCCGTCCTCGCATGCAGGCTTGGCGTTGAAATAGACCCGCCGGAAGCCGAATCCGATGAAGACGAGCGCGACGCCGGCAAAGATCGGCTTATAGGGTTCGAGCGCCGTCAAGCTGCCGATCCAGGTGCCCGATACACCGAGCGTCAACAGTACCAGCGGTGCGATACAGCAGGTCGAAGCCAGGATGGCGCCGATCACTCCGCCGGCGGCAAACCAGCCTTGTCGCCGATCGGCAGCTTGCGCCGGCGCGTCCAACACAACGGTCTCGATTTTTGTCTCGCTCATGCGGTTCGCCCTCGATTTCCAGTCGCAAGCAAGCTACGGTCTGTAGCAACTACAGACTCAAGGGAAATTCGGGCAATGGCCGATCACGGTTCCGGGAAGCGGTTGCAGCGCGCCGAGCTGGCAAGGCGCACGGGCTGCAACCTCGAAACCATCCGCTATTACGAGAAGATCGGCATGATGCCCGATCCGCCACGCACCGCTTCGGGTTACCGCATCTACGACGATAGCCACGTCTCGCGGCTGCGCTTTATCCTGCGTGCCCGCGAACTCGGCTTTTCCATCGAGCAGGTCCGCGGCCTGCTCGATCTCGTCGATGGCGGCAGGCAGACCTGCGCCGAGGTGAAGGAGCGAACCGAGCGGCACCTCTGCGATGTGCGGGCCAAGATCGCCGATCTCAAGCGGATCGAGAAGGTGCTGGCGACGACGGCCGCGCAATGCTCCGGCGAGGACGTGCCGGAATGTCCGGTGCTGGAGGCGCTGGCATCGTAATAGCGTTATTCACAATCTAAGCCGGTGCGGCGCTGGAGGAGGAAACTGATCGCATCGCCTCCTGGCCATGCCGCACGCGCTTCTTGTAGGCATGGGCATCCATGTCGCGGATGTCGACGCTGATCGCGTCGGCCTGCGGACAGGTCTCAACGAGGGCCGCGCGGCAGGCGATGGAGAGCGCTTCCTTCTGGTCCGGGGTCCGGCCTTCGAGCAACGAAAGCGTCAGATGCACGAAGCCGCTCGATCCGTCGTTGAGCTGGAACTGGGCATAAGGGATCGCCCGCAATTTCAGGTCGGCGCGGCGCACGGTGCCTGTATTGGCCGCCGCCTCGCACAGCGACCGCATCATTGCGGCAATGTCCGGCGCGGGATCGAGCGAGTCGGAATATTCGATGACGAGATGCGGCATGCGTCAAAAGAGCGAGAAATATTCGCTCTGCTCCCATTCCGAGACCGTCATCAGGTAGCGTTCCCATTCGGCGTGCTTGATGTGCGACAGGTAACGCACGAAATCCGCGCCCAGCGTCTCGCGATAGAAGGCGCTTGCGTCGAAGCGCTCCAGCGCGGCGATCAGGCTGCGCGGCAGGCTGGCCGCCTCGCTGGCATAGGGGTTTTCGACCGGCGGCGGCGTCTTCAGGTCGCGCCTGATGCCGTCGTGACCGCTCAGGATCTGCGAGGCGATGAACAGATAGGGATTGGCCGTCGGCTCGGCGACGCGGCTTTCCACCCGCGAGGCCTTGTCGCCGGGCGTCATCAGCCCGCGTATCATCGCCCCCTTGTTGTCACGGCCCCACTGGACGCGGTCGGGAGCGAGCTGGAAGGGCTGGTAGCGCTTGTAGCCGTTGACGGTTGGCGTCGTCAGCAGACAGCTTTCCTCGGCGTGGTCGAGCAGGCCGGCGATCCAGTTGTCGGCGACCTTCGACAGGGCGCCGGCGTCTTGCGGCATCATCTGATTTTCGCCCGTGCGGCTATCGACGATCGACTGGTGCATGTGCCAGCCGCTGGGAACGATGCCGTTCAGCTTCGGACGGCACATGAAGGTCGCGTGCAGGCCCTTGCGCGCGCAGATCTGCTTGACCAGCGAGCGAAACAGCACGGTTGCGTCGGCCTGTTCCAGAGGTGCGCCGGGCGCGAAGGTGAATTCGCACTGGCTGGGGCCGAACTCGGCCTCCATGGAGCGCACGGGCAGGCCGACCTGCTGGCAGGCGCGCCTGAGATCGTCCATGACGTCCTCCAGCGCGTCGTAACGCGCCTCGGTGAGATACTGGTAGCCATGCGCCACGAGGCTGGTTTCCGGCGGCACCGCGGGCATGCCGGAATCGGTGTGGTCAAGCCGGCTCTTGTCGACGCGGAAGACGTAGAACTCGAATTCCAGCCCGCACACCATGGCGAGATTGTCCTGCGCCAGGCCCTCAATGGCCCGCTTGAGGATGGAGCGCGTGCAAAACGGCATCTCGCTGCCGTCCCTGTCGCGCAGGTCGCACAGGATCCAGCCGCTATGGGACGACCAGGGCAGGACCTTGAACGTATCCGGGTCCGGCACGATCATCACGTCGCCGGCGCCGGTGAACTTGCCGGGGCCGAAACCGATATCATCCTCCCATACGGGGAAGACGGTGCGATGCGAGGTATCCTTCAACAGCAGGGTCGACGTCATCGCCAGGCCGTCGCGAAAGGTCCCTTCCAGCGCCTCCGGGACGATCGTCTTGCCGCGCAGCACGCCGTGCTGGTCGACGAAGGAAAGCCGCACCGTCTCGAGTCCGGATTTCCGGATGCGTTCCAGCACATCGGCTGCCGCGCGGGCCTGTTCGTCGGTCAATCGCGACTTGCCGGATTTCAGATCCGCCGGCGTGGTGTCAAACGCTTCCGTCACGATTTACCCTTCCTCTTGTTCGACTGACATGTTTGCCAGGATATCGGTAATCCACGGCAGGGCTATATCCTCGGGCAGATCGTCGCCGGAGGCGTCGTGCGTCAGGCGGGCGCCGATCTGCGTCGCGCCGCGCGCCTTGAACTTCGCCGCGAGCTTTTCGGAGCCCTGCGTGAAAGTTTCGTCATATTCGGCGTCGCCCAGTCCGAAGATGGCGAAACGTACGCCGGAAAGATCGTGCGCGCCGTCTTCGAGCCTGTCGGCGAAGGGCTGCGCCGAAGCCGGCAGGTCGCCGTCGCCATAGGTGGAACACACGACGACGTGGAAGGTCTCTCCGTCGAGCGCCGCCGGATCGGTGTCGGCGAGGTTGCGGCAGGTCACGTCGTGGTCGTCCTCCAGGGCCGACTGGATGTCCTCTGCGAGCATCTCAGCATTGCCGGTTTCCGTGCCATAAAGGACGCATATCTTCATTGGTCGATATCCTGCTGTGTCGCGGCGCGCAGTAGCTCGCCGGTCGAAGGCAGCTTCTGCCGGCAGCGCTCGGGTGTGCTGCGCGCCAGTTCGGCCGCATCTATTCGCTGCCACCCCGCATAGTCCACGACGTTTTCGAGTTTGTGAAAAATTGCCGGGCCGGCGCGCGCGGGATCTGGGGCCATTTCCTCGAGGATCGCTGCCGCGGTGGCCTGCGCCTCGGTCCGGCTGTCGGGGATGGTGCCGCGGGGGCCGCGGCGAAACCAGCCCGCCGCAAAGAGGCCGTCGGCCAGCTTGCCGGCCTCCCTCTCGCCCGCTTCGTCGAGGAGCGTGGCGCGATCGAGGTCGCCGTTGGAATCAAAGCCGATCGCCGTCAGGACGGACGAGGCCCGTACGGTCTCCTCGCCGTTCGGTCCCTCGACGCGCAGGCCGGCGACGCGATCCTTGCCTTCGACGGAAAGCGGGCGGAGTTCGAACCGGAACGTGACCTTGAGCGGTCCGCTGCCGTGCCCGTCGATGGCGGCAAGTGCCTCGAGACGTTTTTGCTCTTCCGGTTCCTCCGACCGACCGGCGCCCTCGACCTTGATCGACACGTTGCCGAGCTTGCCCAGTTCCCGGATCATCACCGGATCGAACTTGGCGCGGGCCGCCGGGGACCGTCCGACGATCGTGATCGCTTCAAACGCGTTGCCGGCAAGCCAGGCACTTGGTCCCGGGCCGAGGTCCGTGCCGTTCAGTTCCTCGGATGTCTTGCAGAGAAGACGCAGAAGATCGATGGCAACATTGCCGTTGCCAAGGATCAGCGGATGCGGCCCGAGAGCGGGCAGGGCGCCTGCCTGCGGATGCTCGTGCAGGGCGCGCGTCAAGGCGGCGGCGCCGTGGACGCCGGGCAGGTCGCCGCCGGGAATGGAAAGGCGGCGGTCTTCGCACAGGCCTGCGGCCAGCACGACCGCGTCATAGGCCTCGCGCAACGCCTTCAGCGTCACGTCGCGCCCGATATGGACGTTTCCGAAGAATCTTGCGCCCTGGCGCTCGAAGATGCGGGCGAACTGGCGCATAACGCCTTTCGTGCCCTGGTGGTCCGCCGCCACGCCATAGCGAACAAGCCCGAACGGCACCGGCAGCGCATCGATGAGATCGACCTCGAGGCCGGGATCGGCTTTCAGGAATGCCTGGGCCACGTAGCACCCGGAGGGGCCTGCCCCCACGATCGCGATCTTTCCCGCCATGCCGTCAGGCTCCCCCGCCAGGCATGACAAGCCGTCCCGTTGCGGTCCTGCCTGGTTGCGGCAGCCGCGCGGGTATTCGAGCCTCATGAATGGCCATGTCACTCAGGAGTGCTGTTTTCGCCCCTTCGGGGCCGGGCCGTGTCGTGGTCATTGACTTAAGGGAAAAATGCCATATGTTCATTATGCGATCATTAGTTCATATATCGCACAAAATTCTGGACGTAAAGCGGTATTGTCAAGCGTGGCGGTGACACCAGCTTCGAGAATCCGATGCTATGAGGCCTGATGTGACGGATCAGATCGACAACGGGGAAACGACGGCACCGAACGCCTGGATCAAGGCTGCCGCGAGCGCCGGCCTTGCCGGACCTCGGCCGGTCATTGCGGTCACGCTTTATGGCCAGCGGCTGGTGCTGTTTCGCGACGACGAAGGCGAACTCGGCCTGATCGGGCGGCACTGCCCGCACCGCGGCGCCGACCTTTGCTTCGGCCGGCGCGAGGACAACGGCTTGCGCTGCCCGTTTCACGGCTGGCACTTCGACCGTACGGGCCAGTGCGTCGAGCAGCCGGCGGAACCGGAAGACTCCACCATGTACAAGACGATCAAGCTGCCCAGCTATCCGGTGGTGGAAAAAGACGGTTTCATCCTGACCTATATGGGCGAGGGCGAACCACCGGCGATTGCCGGCCTCGCGGACGCACAGCAGTCATAGGGCAATATCCCTGTTCGCTCGTGCGTCGCGGCGTGCGAGACAATCAGATCGGAGGAGTTCGACATGATCAGCCAGAAATTGAACGATCAGATCACCCGCGTCGGTCCCGGCACGGCGGCCGGTGCCGTCTTGCGGCGCTATTGGCAGCCCGCCGCCCTCGTCGATGAGGCGCAGGGCGAAAACCCCGTCGTGCCGGTCAACCTTCTGGGCGAAAGGCTGGTCCTGTTGCGCGGCGAGAGTGGCGAGCTCGTCCTCAAGACCCGCGTGACGACGCCGGATGAGTCGCCTGCCTTCTACCCCGATGCCGATGCAATCGACGTGCTCGATGACGGACCGACTTACCCCGTCGTCGAGAAGAAGGGCATTGTCTTCGCCTATATGGGGCCGGGCGAGGCACCGGAGTTTCCCAATTTCGACTGTTTCCGCGCGCCCGACAGCCACGTCTTCGCCTTCAAGGGCCTGTGGGAGTGCAACTGGCTCCAGGCGCTCGAAGTCGGCATCGATCCCGCACACGCCTCCTTCCTGCACCGCTTCCTGCAGGACGAGGATCCGGAAGACAGCTACGGCAAGCAGTTTCGCGACAAGGCGGCGCACACCGACATGCCGATGACGCAGGTCCTGCGCGAATATCCGCGGCCCGACATCGAGGTCGAGGAAACGGAGTTCGGGCTGAAGATCACGGCGCTGCGCCACATGGAGAATGATCTGACCCATGTGCGTGTCACCAACCAGATCTTCCCCGAGGCGATCTGCATTCCCATGTCGCGCGAGATGACCATCACGCAGTGGCATGTGCCGATCGATGACGAGAATTGCTACTGGTACACGATATTCACCAGCTTCGCGAAGCCGGTCGACAAGGACCTCATGCGTGCCCAGCGGTTGAAGGAACATCGCCTGCCTGATTATGCGCCGCTGAAGAACCGGTCGAACAATTATCACTACGATCCGGAGGAGCAGAAGTCCCTGACCTATACGGGCATGGGTCTCGACATCAACGTACACGACCAGTGGGCAGTCGAAGGGCTGGGCCGCATCCAGGATCGCACGCGCGAGCATCTGGGCCGCGGCGACGCGGCGATCGTGCGTTACCGCCTGATGCTGCGCAAGGCGATCAAGGCCGTCGAAAACAACAAGGAAGATGCGCTTCCGATGCGCGCCGGACCCGTGAACGGGATCGTCGGGCCATTGTCGAACGATGCGATCGCCTCGACGGGCGATTGGAAGGAGGCGAGCTGGCAGGCCGATATGCAACGTCGCGCCGAATGCCCCTGGGACGCCTCCGTCTGAGCGGGAAAACACGCATGTCGTCGGCCGGCGGCATCTGCTGCCGCGGCCGCGACGAGTTGTCGGTGAAATGATGGCAGTGATGGATTGCGCAGTGTGGCCGGTGACCGGTCACGCCTTCGAGGACATTCTCGACGGCTATTTCCCGCTCGGCGAGAGCGTGCGGCAGATGATGGCGCGTCACGGCTTTGCGTCGATGTGGATCACGCTGCTGCACGCGCCGGTCATGAACATCCGCGGTCTGCCGCCGACGGCGCCGGTTCCGCTGTCTCTTCCGAAAACCTATTCGGGCATGATCGACGATATGGCGCTGGTGGCCACACAAGCCGATGACGGTGTGCGCCTGTCCGGGGTGGGAGACTGGTTCTGGGTCGACGGACGGGAGGAAACCGAAACCTTCCCGCCCTCGACCCGTCTCGGCGAGCCGGCCTTCGTGCGCGGCATCGGAGTTGGCGGCGAGGCAGCCGATGCAAACGCCCGCGCCACGGTCGCGCTGGCGCGCCGGGATGTGTCGAGGCCGCTTGAGGCGTGGCTCGAGGAAGCCACCGGCCGGCTCGGCTGGCAGGCCAGCCGGGCCTGGGGGCTGGGCAAGCCCGTTTCAGGCATTCGGCGCGACACCGATGACACCCCGCATGCGCTCTTCGGCCGTCGATTCGAGGCGCCAGATCGTGCGGCGAAGGCGTCATCTCATTCATCGCCGCTTCCGGCCAACTGGGACTATCTGCTCGTCGATCTCAGTGCGGACCAGCCGGACGAAGAGGCCCTGGAGCTTGCGCGGCGTCTCTGATCCGAGCGCCGGGGAGCGCCATTTCATTCAGCCGTGCCGCCTGTGGAAGAAGAGGGCGATCAGGAAACCCGTTAGGGCGATCGCGGCAAACATGTATGGAACGCCGTTCCAGCTGTACCGCTCGACCCAGAACGCGATCAGCGCCGGCCCTATCATCTGACCGAAGCCCGACGATTGCTGGATCATGCCCATGCCCAGCGCGAGCTTGCGCTGCGTGGGGGCGTATTGCGGCACTGTGGAGATGATTGCTGCGGGCAACAGTGCGGCGACGCCGAGACATATCCCTGAAGCGACGGCGACCAGCAGGGTGGGGGAGATATCGAGAAAGATCCCGAAGCCGCTTATGCCGACGGTGGCGAAGGCGGCCGTCATGATCGCGAACAGCGAGATCCCGTGTTTCAGCGACAGTCCGGCAATGACGTTGCCGGCGGCGTTCATCGTCAAGGCGAGCGCCGAAATCATTCCCGCCTGTGCGAGCGAGAAGCCGAGCCGGTCCGTAAGCAGGATCGGCAAAAACGTGGCGAGCGCGAAATACTGGATCGCGTAGAGCAGAAAGGCGAGGGCGAGAAGGCGCAGCTCTTTCCTGCGAAGAACCGCAACAACGTCTGAGAACAACGCCTGGTCCGCTTCACGCCGGGTCGGCGGCGCGAGCGGGATGATCCTTTGGACCAGCAATGCCGCTATTGCGGATATGGCGGCATTGAAAAACCACAGAACGCGCCAGTCACCCTGCATGATCAGCGGTCCGGCGAGCATCATGATCGCCGCCCCGACGGGAATATAGGCCGACCACAGGCCCAGGATGAGCGGCCGGTCCCGGTCGTTGGCGACCGTGCGGATCAGCGTCGGCCCGGAAATGGCCACCAGAAGGAAGCCCACGCCCTCGAGCGCGCGCGAGGCGAGCATGCCGGCCATGCCGAAGCTCGTCGCGCCCCAGACATTGCCCAGCGCAATGAGAAGCAGCCCGCCGACCAGCACGCGGCGTATGGCGAATAGGGAGACCACGAACCCGGCCGCCATGCCCCCGAATGCGCCGAGGATGGCGTAGGCGCTTACGATCCACGAGACGGCAAACAGCGTCAGCTGCAGATCGGCCTGGATCAGCGGCACCGCGATTGCGGCCTTGCCGATCTGCGCGGCGCCGATGATGCCGGATAGGATGATGAGGCTCGCCTGGCGCCATTCGGTTTTGTGTTCCAACTGATCCTCGTCGAATTATCGCGTGGCTGAAAACCTGCAATGCGTGCTCTGCGCATACCGCGCAGATGGAAATTGTGGTTCGGTTCCCGGTCGGTGACAATTGTATTGCATCAGCCGACATAAACGAATTCTGCGCGATAATCGAACTTAAATGCGAAAATTTGCACAAATTGATCACTGTGATGGCGGACAAACATTGCGTAGCGGGAAAAATGCAATATAGTCGCACAACTGAGCGCTATACGAATTGTCGGTGAAGGCGGCCGCTTTCACCGGGCCGTTTCGGAGCGCCGAGGGGCAAGAGCCGGAGATTTGAGTTACGAAGGCGGCGCATTCCGGCCCGATATCCGGGACGATGCCGGTTTCGTTTCCAGCAACCGCAAAGCTGCGCCTGTCGCAGTCTGTGCATGGCAGCAATGGGAGATACACATGCATTCGCTTGGACGCATTCTAGGGGCCCTGGTCGCCAGCGCCGTCGTGTCGGTGGCTCACGCCGACACGATCAAGGTCGGCGTCATCGGTCCGATGTCGGGGCCTTACGCCCTTTTTGGCCAAAACTTCAAATGGGGCATCGACGCCTGGGTTGCAGAAAACGGCGACACGGTCGGCGACCACAAGGTCGAGTTCATTTTCCGTGACGAGGAAAGCCCGGATCCCGCCAAGTCGAAGGCTCTGGCGCAGGAACTCATCGTCAAGGATCGCGTGCAGTATCTGGCCGGCACCTATTTCACGCCGAATGCAATGGCCGCCGCCCCGCTGCTGGCGCAGGGCAAGGTGCCGCTCGTCGTGATGAATGCCGCGACCTCCTCGATCGTGGAAAAGAGCCCCTATATCGTGCGCACCTCCTTCACCATGTGGCAGAACACGGTGCCGGCGGCAAAGGTCGCCAAGGATATGGGCTCCGACAAGGTTGCCATCGCGGTCAGCGATTACGGTCCAGGCCACGACGCCCGTGACGCATTCAAGGCGACGTTCGAGGAAATGGGCGGCGAAGTCGTGGAGGAAGTCAACATGCCGCTCAGCACGACGGACTTCGGTCCGATCATGCAGCGCATCAAGGATTCCGGTGCCGACACCATCTTTACCTTCCTGCCTTCCGGACCGCCCACGCTCGCCTTCGTCAAGGCCTATATCGACAACGGCCTGAAGGCCGACGGCATCAAGCTTCTGTCCACCGGTGACGTTGTGACCGAGCCCGATCTGCCGGCCATTGGCGAGGCGGGGCTTGGCATCCTGTCGACCTATCACTATGCGGTGTCGCACGATTCGCCGGAAAACGCGGCGTTTCTCGAAGCGATGAAGACCGTTGGCGCAAAGCCCGGCGAGGTGACCATGACCGCCGTTGCGGCCTATGACGGCGCGCGCCTGATCTATGAGATGATCGAGGCGACGGATGGCAAGCAGGATCCGGACACGGCCATCGAGGCGGTCAAGGGGATGAGTTGGGCAAGCCCGCGCGGCCCGGTCTCCATCGACCCGCAAACCCGCCACATCAAGCAGAACGTCTATCTGCGCGAGGTCGCCAAGGAGGGTGACACCTTCATCAACAAGGAAACGCAGACGTTCGAGGCCCAGCCCGATTGGGGACTGGCCGAGTAACAAGCGAGCCGCCCCCGCGACAAACTTGTCGCGGGGGCACGCCGTGCGAGGCCTTTGGCGCCGGATTTTCCCGCATCGCCCGTCGCCCTTCCCGGCTCCGGATTCCTTCTTGAACGGCCGGCACAAGCCGGGCACGAACATCCCTTTCGAATGAACGCTTCCCAATGATCACGATACTCAGCATAGCGATTGACGCGCTCGCCTTCGGAATGGTGCTGTTCATCATATCCATCGGCCTGTCGGTGATGATGGGGCTGGCGCGCGTCGTCAACCTGGCTCACGGCGCGTTCGCGATGATTGGCGGGTACATCGCCTCCTACATGCTGCGCGAAGCCGGCGCGGGCTTTGCGCTTTCCACGCTCGTGGCGGTGCTCGGAACGATTGCGATCCTGATGCCGCTGGAATTCCTGCTTTACCGGCGCCTCTACCGAAACGCCGACGCCTTCCGGCAGATCCTGATGACGATCGGTCTCACCTTCTTCATCATCGGCATCACCAACACCGTCTTCGGCCCGACCTCGAAGCCGATTCCCCTGCCCGAGGCGCTCAGCGGGCCGCTCGATATCGGATTTCGCATGGTGCCGGCGCATTACGTTCTGGTCATCGCCTGCGGCGCCATCACGGCTCTCGGGCTCTGGTTCCTCCTCGACAAGACGCAGTTCGGCACGCGCATCAGGGCGACCGTGGACAACGCCGCCATGGCGGAATCCCTCGGCATAAGAACCGAGATTCTCTACGCGGCCACATTCGCGCTGGCGGTCGGGTTGGCGGCTTTCGGCGGCGTTCTTGGCGCGCAGTTGCTGCCCATCGAGCCCTATTACGCACTGCGCTACATGGTCATATTCCTGGTCGTGGTCTCGGTAGGCGGGGCCGGCTCGATCCTGGGCGCGCTCGCGGCCTCTCTGGTTCTCGGACTGGCCAGCACCGCGGGCAAGTATATGGCGCCCGAATTCGGCGATTTCTTCTTCTATCTGACGGTCATTCTCGTCGTCTTCATATTTCCTCACGGTCTGCTTGGAGCCCGCAAATGACCGCCATCGGCACAACGACGGCGGCGGGCGCGCCCCGCCTGCCAGGCTGGGTCAGATACGAAGTGACGGCGTTTGCCGTCGTCACTGCGCTCGGGCTCATCGGCTATCTCGTCTTCCCCTTTGATCTGGCGCTGCTGACGCGCATCATCGCGGTGACCTTCCTGGTGCTGTCGCTGGACCTGGTGACCGGCTATGCCGGCGTTGTCACGCTCGGCCAGGCGGCGATCTTCGGGGTTGCCGCCTATGCGGTGGGTAATGCCTGCCTGGCGGGAATAACGGATCCTGTCATGCTGCTGGGCGTCGGCATCATCGCCGGCGCGCTGATGGGGCTGGTATCGGGCGTGCTGATTTCCCGCTTCTCGGCGCTGCCGCAACTGGTCATATCCATTGCCTTCGGACAGCTCGTCGCGGCGCTGGCCAACAAGCTCGCGCAATTCACGGGCGGCAGCGACGGTCTGGCCGGATTCGCGCCTTCGGCGGTGCTCGGCGTCTTCGAGTTCGACATCTTCGGCCGCACGTCCTTCGGCTTCTCGCTGGTCGTCCTCGCGGTGGTCCTCGCCCTTCTCCTCAGATTCGTGCAATCGCCATTCGGGCTGATGTGCCGCGGGATCCGCGACGATGCGCTGCGCGCGCGCATGATCGGAACCGCGGTCTACCCGCGTCTGATCGTCATGTATGGCGTGTCGGGCGCCGTCGCCGGGGTAGGCGGCGCCTTGTCAGCGATCAATGTCGGGGTCGTCAGCCTTCACAGCGTCAGTTTCGAGATGTCGGCCGAAGCCCTGGTCATGCTCGTGGTCGGCGGCGCCGGTCATCTGTTGGGCGCCGTCTTCGGATCGATCCTCTTCCAGATCTTCGGGCATTTTGTGGGCTCGACCAATCCGTTCCACTGGATGACGATCGTCGGGGGAACATTGATCCTGATCACCTTGTTCGCCCCGAAGGGGCTTTATTCCGCCTTTGCTTCCGCGATGGCGAAATTCCGCAAGTCCCGGGTGTCGCAATGAGCGCGCTGCTGCAACTCGACGACGTCTCGATGTCGTTTGGCGGGCTCAAGGTCACGCAGGAAGTATCGTTCACCCTGCAAACCGGAGACCGGGTCGGCCTGATCGGACCGAACGGTGCCGGCAAGACGACGCTGGTCAATCTCGTCACGGGCAATCTCAATCCGTCGTCCGGACGCATTCTTCTGCAGGGCGAAGACGTCACGCATACAGGGATATCGCATCGCGTTCGCCATGGTCTCGTGCGCACCTTCCAGATCACGCGCCTGTTCCAGACCTTGAGCGTGGCCGACAACGTGGCGCTTGCGCTCCTGCAGCGCAAAGGTTTGGCGATGGGCTTTCTCTCCTCGGCCACGCAACGGCCCGAGAT
The DNA here is from genome assembly GCF_009749525.1 of Mesorhizobium xinjiangense. Lineage (GTDB taxonomy): Bacteria > Pseudomonadota > Alphaproteobacteria > Rhizobiales > Rhizobiaceae > Mangrovimarina > Mangrovimarina xinjiangensis. The sequence continues at coordinate 23,347 of NZ_WOAC01000016.1, forward strand.
ACGCGACGAGTGGACCCGCATCCTTCAGGTCACCGGCCTCGAAAGCCGTGCCTACGATCCCGTCAGCGTTCTGGCCTATGGCGAACAGCGCCTCGTCGAGATCGCCATGGCGCTCGCCCTGAAGCCGAAGGTCCTGCTTCTCGACGAACCGGCGGCCGGCATTCCGCATGAGGAAACGCATCGCGTGCTGGACGCCATAGCGGCGCTGCCGGCAGACATAGCGGTCCTGATGATCGAGCATGACATCGATCTCGTCTTCCGTTTCGCCTCCAGGGTTCTGGTCCTGGCGAACGGGAAGCTCATCTGCGACGGCACGCCGGACACGGTGGCCGCCAATGACGAGGTGCGCAGCGCATATCTGGGAAGTTACGCCAATGACCGCCGTTCCGCTTAAGGTGACCGACCTAACGGCCGGCTACGGGCCGACCCGGATCATCTCGAATGTGAGTTTCGAGGTGCCGGCGGGCCGCAAGCTGGTCGTTCTGGGCCGCAACGGCGTGGGAAAGACCACCCTGCTTTCCGCCGTCATGGGATTGTGCACCCAGCATGGCGGGACGATAGCACTCGGCGAAGAGGCGCTTTCCGGAAGGAAGACATCGCGGCGCGCCATGATGGGCCTCGGCTATGTGCCCCAGACACGCGACATCTTCCAGTCGCTGACCGTCGAGCAAAACCTGAGCACCGGTATCCGCGCCGGCAGCGATGCACGGCTTGACGAGGCCTACGAACTGTTCCCGCGGCTCGCCGAACGCCGCCGCAATCTTGGCAGTCAGTTATCGGGCGGCGAGCAGCAGATGCTGTCCATTGCCCGCACGCTTCTTGGCCACCCGTCGATCCTGCTGCTCGACGAGCCGCTTGAAGGCCTGGCTCCGATCATATGCGACGAACTCATGTCCACGATCACGGAACTGGCATCGTCACGCGCCATCAGCATCATTCTGGTCGAGCAGCAGATCGAACGGGCTCTGGTCTTCGGTGAGGACGCCATCATCATCGAACGCGGCCAGATCGCGTGGGAGGGGGCGGTTTCGGCCCTCAGGGCCGACCGCGACCTCATCGAGACCTATATCGGCGTGGGCATTCACTGAGGCGCGCGGGCGCGAAGTTCAAATCAGCCCGGCGACGGCTTTCGAGCATTCGCGCAACGTGTCGATGGCGATGTTGCGATAGTTCTCGTCCATGAGCCGGGCACTGTTGCCAGAGATGCCGAGCGAGGCGATTTCGCCGCTGTCGGACCTGACCGGTGTCGCCAGGGCGGCCACGCCGGCCTCGAACTCCCCGTCGACGAAGGCATAGCCACGTTTCGAGGTCGAAGCGATGTCGGCGGAGATTGTCTCGCGGTCGAGCACCGTGCTGTCGGTGAAACGCTCCAGCGGGGCGTTCTCGGTCAGATGCCGCGCTTGCTCCGGCGGGCAGGACGATACCAGCGCCCGGCCGATCGCCGTGTGCAGCAGGGGCACCCGGCTGCCGAGCGTGAAGCCGATGCTTGCCGGCCTGGAGTCGGCACCGGCATGGGCGACGTAAACCGCTTCCAGCCCGTCGATCATCGCCATGGAGATGCCGTCGGAAATCTGCTGGGAGAACGAGCGCAGGACGGGATCGATGGTTTTTCCGAACTGACGCGCCTGCAGGAAGCCGCTGGCCAGCACCAGAATGCGCGGCGTCAGCGAGAAGACGCGATCCTCCTGCTTCACATAGCCCAGGTGAACCAGCGTCAGAACCAGTCGTCTGGCGGTCGCGCGGTCCAGTCCGGTCGTTCGCGCGATCTGGGGGAGGGTCAAATGTGTCGACGACGTGTCGAAGGCTTTCAGCACACCCATGCCTTTCGCGAAGGTCAGTGAGATGTCCCGATCGGTGATCTTGCGCATTCCGCTTTCGCGCCGCATCTTTGCCTGCTCCTCCTCACCGGCCGTCAGCCGCTTAGCGCGCATTCGCTTCAAACGGAAACGTTTGAAGCAAAGATATGCGCGCCAGATCAATATGTTGGAGCATGTACCTTTCGCTCAAACGATTCGGTTTGAGCGGGACATACTCTAAAGTTTGCGCGACGGCCCGACAATCCGGTTCGAGACGTTGTAGGGAATCAAATAGCCGCCAATTGTGCGATTATACATCCAAGCGCCTATAAATATACGCAAATGCCGCCGCCGATGTGTCGGCCGGTCGAAAAGCAGGGAGCCGCTCAGATGAAGAGTTTTCCGCGCATTGCCATGATCGGCTTCGGCGAGGCCTCCCGGGCCTTCGTTGCCGGATGGGGAGAAAAAGGCGCGGGCCGGATCGCAGCCCATGACATAAAGGCCGCCGACCCGCTTGAGGCTCCGGCGATGGAAGAGGCGGCGGGTGCGCTGGCGCTTGCCTGTCATGCGGAGCCCGCGCCGGCGCTTGCCGAAGCGCAGGTCGCCTTCTGCCTGGTGACGGCCGACCAGGCGCTGGTGGCGGCGAAGACGGCCGCACCGCATCTGCCGCCGGGCCTGTTGTGGCTCGACGGAAACTCCTGCGCGCCGGGCACGAAACGGGCCGCCGCAAAGGTGGTCGAGGAGGCCGGCGGGCGCTATGTGGATATGGCGATCATGGCGCCGGTCCATCCGCGGCTGCACCGCACGCCGGCGCTCCTGGCCGGCCCTCACGCAGGCGAAGCCATCGCGGCGTTGGGCCCGCTCGACATGGACCTGCGCGCGGCCGGCGACAAGGTGGGCGATGCCTCCTCGATCAAGATGCTGCGCTCGGTGATGGTCAAGGGCATCGAGGCATTGACCGCCGAATGCATCCTCGCCGCGCGCCGGGCCGGGGTGGAAGGCGCGGTCCTCGCCTCGCTCCAATCCTCCGATCCCGGCATCGATTGGCAAAAACGCTCGGCATACAATCTGGAGCGCATGATGGTGCATGGCGCGCGCCGCGCCGCCGAAATGCGCGAAGTCGCCGCCACGCTGCGCGAACTCGGCCTGCCGGACCGCATGGCGGCGGCAACCGCGCTGTGGCAGGAGGAGTTGGCCGCGCTCGCGCTCGACCCCGGTCCCGATGAGGCGGGCGAACGCGCCGACCGGATCCTGGCGGGCCTGTGACCAAGACAATCTGCGTCGTCGACGCGTCGTTCAGGAAGCCGCAGCAGTGCGTTTCGGCCGGCGGATGGTTCGCACCATTCCGCTGTCTCCGCCGCCGCAGAAGAACCGGTCGGCCCCATCCGATTCGAGCCCCGAGACACCGGTCCCGGCCGGCATTTCGAGGCTCTCCAGCACCTCTCCCGTCGTGGGATCGATGTGCCTGACATCGCTGCCGTCGTCCTCCCATGTGCCGTGCCAAAGCTCTCCGTCGACCCAGGTGACGCCGGTTACGAAACGGTCGGATTCGATCGTTCTCAGCACGGCTCCGGTTTCGGGATCGACCTGGTAGATCCGGCGGCCGCGGTGCTGGCCGACCCAGAGCGTTCCTTCGGCCCAGGCGAGCCCCGAATCCGCGCCGTCGCCGGGCGCCGGTATGGTGGCGAGTGTCTCGCCGGTCTCCGGATCGATCTTGCGGATCACCGCTTCGCCGATCTGGAACAGGTGCTGGCCGTCGAACGCCGTTCCCGCATGCGCGGGGAGGTCGAACGCGCCCTGCAGTTCCCCGCTTTCCGGGTCGAGGGAGTTGAGCGTGTCGCCGGCGGCGATCCAGACCCGGCGCCCGTCGAAACTGACCCCGCCGACGCTGTCGATGCCGGAGAAGGGGCCGTATTCGCGAATGATTTCGGCGGCTGTGCGTTTCATGTCCTGATCCTATCGTGTGGGGCGTCGGCAACCGAACGATTTTCGCTCATACCACGCTCCAATCCATAACTGTCCACACGGCCTAGCCGTTCGCCAGCGGGGCGGGGAGTAACAAGCTTGTCGGGAAACCCGGCACGTTCGGCGCGATCCAGCGGCGGGCGGGTCCGCGGCCGAACGATTCGACCTTGCCGGTCTCGGCGAGTGCTTCCAGCGCCCGCTGCACCGTGCGCGGGCTGATGCCGAGGGCAAGCGCCAGCGCCGAACTCGACCATGCTTCGCCGTCGGCGAGCAGCGCCAGAACCTCGGCGTGATCCCCTTCCACCGGCGGTGCCAGCACGCCGACCGTGCCGGTTGCGGCGAGGACCAGCACGAAACCCTTCTTCGTCGCCTCTACGCCGGCCACGTCTCGCAGCGCCTTGCGCAGCCGGCCGATCTCGACGCGCAACCGTGCCCGGTGCGATTCGTCGGCGTCCCTTGCACGGAAGGCACGTCCAAGAAGCATCTCTCGCGAGGCGTCTTCGGGCCAGGCTTCTGCCAGCGTACGCGCCAGCGCGAACAGCACCGGGCGGCTGGCGAGCGGGATCACGGTTGCTCCGGCGCGCACGACGTTGCGGCAGGCGTCGACAACCAGTCCCTCCGATGCCAGCACGGCTTCGACTTCGTCGAGGCGAAGCAATCGGTTCCTCTCGCGCGTGATCAGCCGCGCGGCAGGCGCCTCGAGGGCATGTGCCGCGCGCTCGACCTCGGCCATAAGTGCTGGAATTGCCGCCTTGCGCGCGGCAAGCGCGGCCTGGTCGACCGCGGCGCGTGCCGGCTTGGCGCGAATGCGCCGCATCGCTATGCCCGCGGCGACCAGCTCATGCCCGGCCCGTGATGCCGGCGCAAGCGCATCGGCGTCGTAGCCGTCGAGTGTCTGCTCGGCCTCGTCGAGCCGCCCGATCAGCAAAAGCCGCCGGGCCTCGAGATAGCCGGCATGGGCGGCATTGGCACGGTCGCCATGCGCTTCGAGCGTCGCCCGCGCCGCGTCAAGGCCCTGGACGGGCCGGCCCAGGTCGCGCGAGACGAGCGCGATCTCCGCTTCGGCAACGGCGCACCGCGCACGCGCCCTGGCTTCCCGGGGCTCGAAGGCACGCGCGGCCTTGCGCAGCAGTTCCCGGGCGCGGGCGAACTCGCCGAGCTGCGCCATCGCGATACCGCGCAGGGCGAGCGCGGGGGCATCGTCGCGCAGCGCGACGCGTTTGAGCGCCGCCAGCGGGTCGCCCGCGGCCAGCGCTCGTGCCGATGCGGTAATCAGCGAGTCCATCGAAATCCCGTCACACTTGTCACTCTCACCCCCGGTCCCTCCCGTCGTAGCGTCTCACTCGGTTCTGCAGCGGCAGGACATCGCAAAGTCGATCGGGAGACCGGAAATGGCAACACCCTTGAAGGCAAAGTGGCACGTCGGGCGTACGGAATGGGCGCCAGGCATGGCAAGGTGGCTCGGCCTCGCGGCCGCGCCGACATTCGGGCTGATGGCATGGATCGTGGCGGTCGACGCGCCCCGCGGTGCCATCTGTTCCGCGATGCCGGACATGCTCCCGATCGGCGGCATGGCCTGGATGTATCTGCTGATGAGCCTTTTCCACCTGCCGCCATGGCTGAAGCTCGCTTCCGGCCGTCCGCGGCGCCTCGCCCACACGGCAACCCAAACCGAAGGAGACTGACGATGAACGCGATCGTTTCACGCGATGAATGGCTTTCCGCCCGCAAGGCATTGCTGGCCAAGGAGCGCGCCCTGACCCATGAGCTCGACGCATTGCGCGCCGAGCGCCGGCAACTGCCTTGGGTCAGGATCGACAAGCCCTATGTCTTCAAAGGGCCCGAGGGCGAATGCGGGCTCGGCGACCTGTTCGGCGGCCGCAGCCAGCTCGCCGTCTATCACTTCATGCTGGCCCCGGGTTCCGACCATATCTGCCCAGGCTGTTCCTTCATCTCCGACCATATCGATGCCGCACGCCAGCATTTCGAGCAGGCCGACCTGGCATTCGCCGCGGTCTCGCGTGCGCCGCTCGAGCAGATCGAACAGGTCAGGAAGCGCATGGGCTGGACCTTCCCTTGGTTTTCCTCGCACGGCAGCGACTTCAATTTCGATTTCGGCGTGTCGTTCAAGAAGGAGGACCTCGCCGGCGGCCGTGCGATCTACAATTACGGCACGGTGATCAAAAACAGCGAAGACATGCACGGCACGAGCATCTTCACCAGAGATGACGGCGGCGACATCTTCCACACCTACTCGACCTACGCCCGTGGAGACGAGCCGCTCATCGGCGCCTTCAGCTGGCTCGACCTTACGCCCAAGGGCCGCAACGAAACCGGTGGCACGATGAGCTGGGTGAAGCTGCACGACGAATATTGATGCAGGCAATGCCCGCCGAGAGCCGGCCCCGAAAGAGCGGTCATCCCGATCCGCTTACGGGGCCGGCTAGCGCGCATTCGCTTCAAACGGAAACGTTTGAAGCAAAGATATGCGCGCAGATCAATATGCTGGAACCTTTCGCTCAAACGATTCCGTTTGAGCGGGACATGTTCTACGCATCGCCGTTTGCCAGGGAGACCGTGCGCACCAGGTCGACCAGGAGCGGACCGATCTTTTCCTCCAGCGCCTTCTGTGTGTGCAGGAAGGCCGGCCCACCGCAATTGAACGCCATCAGCGGCATGTCGGAATAGGCCGACCGGTAGGGCACGGCGACCGCGTTGACCCCCGAATTCCATTCGCCGAGATTGGTGTAGAAGCCCTTTTCGCGCACCTGGCGCACGGCGTCCTCGATGCCGGCTTCGAGCGCCGGCCACGCCGCTTCTCCTGCCCTGGCACGGATCTGCTGCATCAGCCGCGCGCGCTCTTCCTCGCTGGTCCCGGCGAGATAGGCCCGGCCCATGGCTGAGCGGCCGAGCGATATGCGCGAGCCGACATCGAGCTGCAACGAGACAATGCCCTTTGAACGCGCGCAGGCGATGTAGACCATGGTGAGATCGTCGCGGCCGCCGAGCGCGACGAGCAGGTTCTCGCCCGCTCGCTGCGCCATCTCGCGCATATATTCGCGCGCCGTCTCGCGCACCTTGAGACCGGCCAGGCATGCATAGCCGAGGCCGAGAACCGGAATGCCGAGCCGGTAGCGGGCCGTCTCCGTGTCATAGAGGAGATAGCCGAGCGCGGTCAGCGTATAGGTCAGCCGCGAGACGGTGGAGTGGGGCAGGCCGGTGCGCTCTGCAAGCTGCACATTGCCGAGACCGGCAAGGTCCGTCGGCTTGAAGCAGCGCAGGATTTCCAGGCCGCGGTGCAGCGCGGTGACGAATTGCCGATCCTCGGCGTCGTTGGCCTCAACTGCCGGCCTGTCGGCCGGGTTCGCGCGTTTTCTCATTGTGCCTTGTTCCTTGCCTCGCGGCTTGCCCGGTCCGCCGCGCCCGTTGACACCCGAAGCGGCCTTCGCCTAAAGTTTTCAATGACAGAATATAATTCCGCAATGCAGAAATAGGTCAAGCAGACCAGTGCGGATGCGTGCCAGCCGGCGCTCCGGCGTATGGGAGGATATCGATGATGAAGTTTTCCGCTGTCACCGCGGCCGTTGCGGCTGCCCTATCAGTTGCCTTTACGGGTCTGGCTGCCGTCCCGGCCTCGGCCCAGACCACGACCTGGCAGGTGCAGAGCCACTGGCCCGGTGCCAGCAGTTCCTTCACCGACAGTCTCGAACGGCTGAAGGAGACGCTGGAGGAACGCACGGACGGCCGGCTGGTGCTGGAACTGCACGAGGCGGGCGCCTTGTTCCCGGCCAGCGACATCTTCAATGCCGTCAGCCGCGGGGCCATCGAGATGGGCACCATCTCGCCGGCCTATGTGACCGACCTCATCGAGGTCGCCGGCATCGCCTCCGGCTTGCCCTTCGCATTCAAGGATGTCTGGGAGGCGGCCTATTTCCAGAAGAATATCGGGCTGGAGGATATGCTGCGCGAAGAGGCGGCCGAGCATGGCGTCTTCTATTCCACCGACAAGGTCTATCCGACCGAGATGGTGGTGACCAAGCCGATCGAAAACATGGATGATTTTCGCTCCCTCAAGATCCGCTCCTCCGGCGCTCTGCAGGAGTTCCTGACCGCCGCCGGGGCGGCGGCAACATACGTTTCCGGCCCAGAGCTCTATCCGGCGCTGTCGACGGGGGTCGTTGACGGTGCGCATTGGGGCGCGGCCCAGGGGGCGATGAGCATGGGGCTGTACGAGGTCGCCAAATACCATGTGCTGCCGCCGCTCAACATCGCGGCCACGGATGCCTTCGTCATCAACCAGGAAGCGATCGACGCGCTGCCCGAGGACGTGCGCCAGACCCTCATGGCGGCGCTGGAAGAGCAGTTCTGGTTCCGCACCAACGAGTACCAGTACAAGGAACGGCTGGCGCTCGCCAAGGCGCAGAAGGAGCAGGATGTCCAGACCCTGATGCTGCCCGAGGCCGTGCAGGAACAGCTCGCCGAGACGGCGCTCTCTTTCTGGGAGAAGGAGGCTGAGAAGGGTGAGAAGGCGGCCGAGGCGCTGCAGAAGCTGAAAGATTTCCGTGCCGCGCTCGGCTACTGAATGGCCGTCTCGTCCATGACGCGCAGGCGGCAGCGACGGCAATGCGGGTCGGCGCCGTGGCCGGCATTGCCATATTTGTCCCACGGCAATGGATGCCGGCGATGACGATCCTCGAGCGGTTCGTGCGCGGCGTGAGCTGGCTGAACGAGAAGGTCGGCTGGCTCGCCGCCTTTCTGATCCTGCCCATATTCGTGCTGCTCTTGGCCGAGGTCTTCATGCGCTACGGCATGGCCTCGCCAACGGTCTGGCTGGGCGAGAGCGCGCAGATGCTGTTCGGCGCCTATGCGCTCTTGTCGGGCGGCTATCTGCTGCTGCATCGCGGCCACGCCAATGTCGATATATTGAGCTCGAGGCTGACGCCGCGCCGGCAGGCGGCGGTCGATATCTTCACCTCGGTCCTGACCTTCTGCTTTCTCGGCGCTTTCCTCTACTTTGCGACCTCGATGGCCGTGGAATCGGTCGGCCGCATGGAACGCTCGATCTCGGCCTGGAAGCAGCCGATCTGGCCGCTCAAGCTCTTGATCCCCATTGCTGCCGGATTGCTCCTCCTGCAGGCGCTCGCCAAGCTGATCGAGGACGTGCGCATCGTGCTCCATGGTGCCCCGGCACAGACCGCATCCCCCACGGAGACCATCGAGAAGGTCTGACGAAAGCTTTTCATCGCCTGCCGGCCGCTGCGCCGGATTGTCCGGAGACGCCCGTTGAGCATCGAACTCGTCACCCTTCTCTTCTTCGGCGCCTTGCTCTTCTTTCTGCTGCTTGGCCTACCGCTCACCTTCGTGCTGGGCGGCGTGTCGGTCGTCTTCCTCTATTTCGACCGCGGGCCGCTCGCCTTCTACATGGTCACCTCGCAGGTCTGGGGGACGATGAACAGCTTCACGCTGATCGCGATCCCGCTCTTCGTCTTCATGGCCATGGTGATGGAGCGAACCGGTGTGGCCAAGGACCTCTACGACATGATGTATCTGTGGTGGGGCGGCATGCGCGGCGGCCTCGCCATCGGCACGGTGGGCATCTGCGCCATCTTCGCCGCCATGTGCGGCATTTCGGGCGCCGCGGTCGTGGCCATGGGAACGATCGCGCTGCCCAATATGCTCGAGCGCGGCTACGACAAGAAGCTGGCGCTGGGCTGCATCAATGCCGGCGGCGGGCTCGGCATCCTCATACCGCCAAGCGTCATCATGATCCTCTATTCGCTGATCACCGGCGTTTCGGTCGGCAAGATGTTCACCGCGGGGATCCTGCCGGGCCTTTTGCTGACCGTCATGCTGGCCCTTTATATCGGCCTGCGCTGTCTCGTGCAGCCCGAGCTCGGTCCCGCATTGCCGAAGGAGGATCGCGCCTCCTGGCCCGAAAAGCTGCGTGCCCTGCGCTCGGTGATCCTGCCGATCCTGATCGCGGTGATGGTGCTGGGCTCGATCATCGCCGGTATCGCCACGCCGACGGAAGCCGCCGCGCTCGGCGTTGCCGGCGCGCTGATCTCGGCGGCGGTGCATCGCCGTCTCGACTGGGCGCTGATCCGCGACGCCTCGATCCGCACCTTCCGCCTGACGGGCATGATCATGTGGATCCTGTTCGCCGCGCACGCCTTTTCGGCCGCCTATCAGTTCATGGGCGCGAAATCGATGATGCAGGAATGGGTCGCGATGATCCCCGGCGGTCCGTGGGGCATGATCATCGTCGTCCAGTTCGTCATCTTCCTGTTGGCGATGGTGCTCGACCCGCTCGGCATCATGCTCATCATGCTGCCGGTCGTCGTGCCGCTCGTCGTGGAGGCCGGCTTCGATCCGGTCTGGTTCGGCATCCTGTTCATCATCAACATGGAGATCGGCTACATGACGCCGCCCTTCGGCTTCAACCTCTTCTACCTCAAGGGGATTGTGCCCAAGGGCATCACCATGGGCGACATCTACAGCTCGATCCTGCCCTATACGGTGGTCGAGGTCGTCGCCATGGCGATCATCATGATCTTCCCGGCCATCGCGACCTGGCTGCCATCGGTTCTGATGTAGCCGGAGGACAGGAGGGCGGCGTTCGAAGGTGCCGGCAATCAGGCGGCACTCTTGAACGTCGTTGCATATGAAACTATCTTTCAGTTGCGTGCTTGGCACGCATGGCTTTGTGCAGCTTCATTTGTGGAGGTTGTCATGGCAAATGCACCGATGGAAGGAACGAAGGCGCAGGACTGGATCAATCTGGTCCTCGCGATTGCCCTGTTCATCTCGCCCTGGGTCGTCGGATTTGCCGCCGCGCCGGCATGGAATGCCTGGATCGTCGGCATAGTACTCGGCGCCCTGGCGGTCGCGACGCTCTCGGTGTTCGCGGAATGGGAAGAATGGGTCAATCTGGTGCTTGGGGTGTGGCTGATCGTGTCGCCCTGGATCCTGGGATTCGCGGAAGTCACGGGCGCGATGTGGACCCATCTGTTGGTCGGCGTGCTCGTTGCCGGCATGTCGGCCTGGGCTGTCTGGGACTATCGCCATAACCCGCACGCACACGCCTGAGCGCGCGTGAACTGAACGGCCCGCCAACCAGATCGTGGGCGGGCCGTCTCATCCATGCAGACGGCGTGCACCGCCGCGGCGGTGCACGGTGAGTAGACTGCAACCCTATCCCGACACGGCATAGGTCCTGATCGTTTCGGGCTTCATCTCGATGGAAAAGCCCGGCTTTTGCGGCGGCATATAGGCCGCGTCGCGGATGACGCAGGGTTCGAGGAAATGCTCGTGCAGGTGATCGACATATTCGATCACCCGGCCGTCCTTGGTGCCCGAAACGGCAACGAAATCGATCATCGACAAATGCTGCACATATTCGCAAAGCCCCACGCCGCCGGCATGCGGCCAGACCGGCAGGTCGTATTTTGCCGCCATCAAAAGCACCGCCAGCACTTCGTTGAGCCCGCCCATGCGGCAGGAATCGATCTGCACGACGTCGATCGCGCCCTCGGCGATGAACTGCTTGAACATGATGCGGTTCTGGCACATCTCGCCGGTCGCCACCTTCACTGGCGCGACCGCTTCGCGAATCCTCTTGTGCCCGGCCACGTCGTCGGGGCTCGTCGGCTCCTCGATGAAATAGGGATCGGCGAATGAGAGTGCCTTGACCCAGTCGACCGCCTCGCCGACCTCCCACACCTGGTTGGCGTCGATCATCAAATGGCGGTCCGGGCCGAGCACCTCGCGGGCAATCGTCAGCCGGCGCTTGTCGTCCTCCAGATCGCGGCCGACCTTCAGCTTGACATGGTTGAAGCCGGCATCGACCGCTTCCCGGCACAGCCGGCGCAGCTTGTCATCGGAATAGCCGAGCCAGCCGGCCGAGGTCGTGTAGCAGGGGTAGCCTTCCGCCTCGAGCGCGGCGATGCGCTCCGCCTTGCCCGGCTCGGCGCGTTTCAGGATCGCCAGCGCTTCCTCCGGTGTCAGCGCGTCGGTGAGGTAACGGAAGTCGACGATCCCGACGATCTCTTCAGGGCTCATCTCGGCGACCAACCGCCAAACCGGCTTTCCCGCTTCTTTCGCCCACAGGTCCCAGACCGCATTGACGACTGCGCCGGTGGCCAGATGCATGGCGCCCTTGTCGGGGCCGATCCAGCGCAACTGGCTGTCGCTGGTGACGTGGCGCCAGAAGCGGCCGGGGTCCTGCTTGATCCAGTCGAGATCGAGCCCGACGACGAGATGGCGCATCGCCTCGATCGCCGCGCAGCAGATGTCGTTGCCGCGGCCGATGGTGAAGGTCAGCCCGTGTCCTTCGAGCCCCGGCCGGTCCGTTTGCAAAACGACATAGGCGGCCGAATAGTCCGGGTCGGGGTTCATCGCGTCGGAGCCGTCGAGCGACTGCGACGTGGGAAATCTGATGTCGTGGGTTTTCAGGTCAGTGATGCGGGTCACGGGCTGGCCTCTGGTCTTGCTATTCGTCTGCCACGCAGGTCTGTTTCTGGCTGCCCAGACCCTCTATGCCGAGCTCGACGACGTCGCCTGGCTTGAGATAACGCGGCGGCTTCATCCCCATGCCGACGCCAGGCGGGGTGCCGGTGGAGATGATGTCGTCGGGCTGCAGCGACATGAAGCGGGAGAGGTAGGAGACCAGATGCGCCACGCCGTAGATCATGGTTCTGGTCGAGCCGTCCTGCATCGTCTCGCCATTGACCCTCAGCCACATGGGCAGATTCTGCGGATCGGCGATCTCGTCCTTCGTCGCCAGCCACGGGCCGGTCGGGCCGAACGTGTCGGCGGATTTGCCCTTGGTCCACTGGCCTTCATGCTCGATCTGGAAGGCGCGCTCGGAGACGTCGTGCACCGTGCAGTAGCCGGCCACGTAGTCGAGCGCGTCGGCTTCGCTGACATATTTCGCCGTCTTGCCGATGACGACGCCGAGCTCGACTTCCCAGTCGGTCTTTTGCGAGCCACGCGGAATGACGAGGTCGTCGTTCGGCCCACAGATCGCCGAGGTGGCCTTCATGAAGATGATGGGTTCCGGCGGCACGGCTGCGCCGGTTTCGGCGGCATGGTCGGAATAGTTGAGGCCGATGCAGATGAACTTTCCGGTGCCGACCACACAGGGGCCGAGACGCGGATTGCCGTCGACCGCGGGCAGGTTCGACGGGTCGACGGCCGAAAGGGTGGCGAGGCTTTCCGGCGAAAGCGCCGCCCCGGCAACGTCGGCGATGCGGCCGGAAAGATCGCGCAGCTTACCGTCATTATCGATAAGGCCGGGCTTTTCCGCGCCAGGCGCGCCATAGCGAACAAGTTTCATGGTGAGGTCCTCGGGTTGGGAGTCAGATGGTCCAGCCGCCGTCGATGGCGTAGGCTTGGCCGGTGGTATAGGTGGCGCCGGCAAGGTGCACGGCGAGGTCGGCGATTTCGTCCGCCGTGCCGATGCGGCCGATCGGCTGGCGGGCGATGAAGGCCTGGCGGGCCGCCTCGTAGTCGCCGGTTTCTTTCAGCCGCTCCTGCAGCGAAGGGCTGTCGACGGTTCCGGGGCAGATGGCGTTGCAGCGTATGCCCATGCCGACATAGTCGGCGGCGACGGCCTTGGTCAGGCCGATCACCGCCGCCTTGGTTGTCGAATAGGCGCAGCGGTTCGCCACGCCCTTCATGCTCGAGGCAACCGACGACATGTTGATGATCGCCCCGTCGCCGCGCGCGAGCATGCCCGGCAGCACGGCGCGAATGGTGCGCACCATCGCCTTGACGTTCAAATCGAAGGCGAAGTCGAGCTCGGCGTCCGTCATCTCCAGCACCGAGCCCGAATGCACCACGCCGGCACAGTTGAAGAGCACGTCGACCGCTCCGATCCCGGAGACCACCGAGGCGACGGCCTCAGCATCGAGCACGTCGAGCCGATGCATGACGATGCCGTCCGTACCCTTGAGCGCGGCCAGCAAGTCTTCGTTTATGTCGGTCGCGTGCACCTTGGCGCCGGCCCGCGCGAAGGCCAGCGCGCTGGCGCGGCCGATGCCCTGTCCGGCCGCGGTGATCAACACGCTCTTTCCCTGAAGTTGGCTCATCTCTCGTCCTTGCTGTTGTTGGTCAGGCCGCCTTGTCTCGGCGCTCGACCACGTAGATGTGGTCGGCCACGAGCACGACTTCGTCCTTCTGGTTCAAGACCTCGCAGCGCTCGAAGACGCGGCCGGCATCGGCCCGCTTGGGATCGTCCTCCTTGGCGATAATGGTCGTCTTCGTGCGGATCGTGTCGCCGATGAAGACGGGCCGCACGAAGCGCAGCCGGTCGTAGCCGTAGGAAAAGGCCACCGGATTGATGATGTTCGCCGTCAGCCCGACGCCGATCGAAAAGACCATTGTTCCGTGGGCGATGCGCCCGCCGAATTCGGACGCCTTCATGAATTCCGCATCCATGTGATGCGGGAAGAAATCGCCCGTATGGCCGGCATGGACGACGAAATCCGTCTCGGTGATCGTGCGCCCGTAGCTCATGCGGCCCGAGCCGATCTCGTAATCCTCGAAAAAGGTGGTGATTTCCATCAGGGCCTCTTTGCAAGCGGCGTGGCGGGAGCCGCACTCGAGCGGTAGGCGGCCTCGACCAGCGCCATGGTGTTCCAGGCGTCGGCGACCGAGCTGACGAGCTCGGCATCCTCGCCGGCGGCGTATCGCTGCAGATTGGCCATCCGGCCGACGAAGGCGTCGGGGAACCAGGTGCCCTGAAGCGGCACGTTCACCCATTCGCTGCCGCCTTTCGGCCGGATCTCGAGTATGTCCGGCTCGCCGCGCGGATAGTCGAGATTGACGCCGAGCTGCATATAGGCCGCGCCCTCCGTGCCGCAGACGCGGAACTCGCAGGCCTGGTATTTTCGGCCGAAATCATGATCGTGATTGATCGACAGCGCGCAGCGCACATCGTCGCCATAGTCGAGGATGGCGCTGGTGCGGGTCTGCGCCACATCGTGGTTGGGATGGCCGAGCGTTTTCGCGTGCACGCCTTGCGGATCGCCCAGGACCTGACGAATGAGATCCAGGTAATGGATCGAATGCATGGCGATCTCGATGCGCGGCAGGCCCTTGAGGAAGGGCCAGAGCTGCCAGGGCGTGGCGAGCGCCAGCCAGGCGTCGAAATCGACCACCTCGCCGAGCCAGCCCTTGGCGATGGCATCCTTCAGTGCCAGGGCCATCGGCGCGAAGCGAAGCTGGAAATTGACCGCTGCCTTGAGGTTCTTGCGCCGGCAGATCTCGAGAATACGGGTCGCCCCGTCGAGGTCGCTTCCCATCGGCTTCTGGATCAGCGCCGCGGCCTCATCCGGCAACGCTTCGAGCACCGTGGCGTGGGCGGCCGGCGGTGTCGCGAGGTCGAAGATCGCGCCCTCGACGGCCACCGCTTCCTCGACCGAGGAGAAGGCCTTGACGCCCCATTCTTCGGCCAGCTTCTGCGCCTTCGAGCGGTCCGGGTCGTAAAGGCCGGCAACGGGAAAGCCTGCCTTGCGATAGGCGGGAAAATGCGCATCGCCGACGATGGAGCCGGCGCCGAAGGTGACGATCGGGCGCGGTTTGGATGGCAAAGGCCAGGATTGGGCAAGCGTGGTCGGGTCGAAGGTCATGGCGCTGACCTCCTCTCCCCCCTTGAGGGGGAGATGGCCGCGAAGCGGCCAGAGGGGGTGCGTGCGGCCGCGCGCCGACCTTCCGGTTCGACGGCCGAGATGAGAGCGCCGTGCATTGCCGCAACGACCCCACCCGGCCGCTTCGCGGCCACCCTCCCCTCAAGGGGGAGGGAGCGATTGCGCATCTCAGTCATGATGAAAGACCTCCTCCATCATCGCCCACCATTCGCCGTCCTGGCGCGTTTCGAACGGAACCTGGCACGGCATGCACACGGCCCACCATTCCTGCGTCTTCGGATCGGCGGCCATTTTCGCTGCGTCGGCCTCGAAGTCGGTGCCGTGATATTCCCAGTAGCCGAAGAGAAGGTTTTCCGGTTCCTTCAGGAAGATCGAATAGTTCCTGATGTTGCAGGCCGAGATCATGGCAAGCACCTCGGGCCAGGCGGCGGCGTGGAGGCGCTTGTATTCGGCGACCTTTTCCGGATCGAGACCGATGACCATTCCCATGCGCTGCATGTCATCCTCCCTTAAGCTCTGATCTCTTTCGTGAATTCGGCGATGCTCTTCGCCTTGACGGCATCCCAGTCCCAGTCGATGCCGATGCCGGGCTCCGTGGGCGCGATCGCCTGGCCGTTTTCCACGCGCATCCGGGTTGCCGTCAGGTCGTCGAGCTGCGGGATATATTCGACATAGCGGCCGTTCTGCACCGCGCAGACCAGGCTGACATGCAGCTCCATCAGGAAATGCGGGCAGACCGGAATGTCGAAGGCTTCGGCCGCATGTGCCACCTTCAGCCACGGCGTGATGCCGCCGATGCGGCCGACATCGACCTGCACGACCGAGCAGGCGCCGCGCGCCATGTATTCGCGGAAATGACGGATCGAGTAGAGCGACTCGCCGACGGCGACCGGCGTAGAAGTGGACCGCGAAAGTCGCACATGGCCGTCGATATCGTCGGCCGGCAGCGGCTCCTCGATCCAGGCGAGATCGAGCGGCTTGAGGCGCTCGGCGCGCCGGATCGCCCCGTCGAGCGAGAAGCCCTGGTTGCAGTCGGTCATGATCTCGTAGTCGTCGCCAAGCGCATCGCGTACGGCTTCGAGCCGGCGGAAATCTTCCGAACCCGAGGGCTTGCCGATCTTGACCTTGGAACCGGTGAAACCCTGCGCCTTCGCCGCCAGCGCGTCCTCGACCAGTGCTTGCGTTTCGATATGCAGCCAGCCGCCCTCGGTCGTGTAGAGCGGTGCGCGCTCGCGGGCGCCGCCGGCCAGTTTCCAAAGCGGCAGGCCCTGCTTTTTCGCCCGCAGATCCCACAGTGCCGTGTCGACCGCCGCCAGGGCGATCGCGGTGATGGCGCCGATGGTCGTGGCGTGGGTGGCGAATTCGAGATCGTGCCAGATCGCCTCGATGCAGTCGGCGTCGCGGCCGATGAGGCGCGGCGCCAGATGGTCGGCCAGAAGCCGCATGACCGAGGAGCCGCCGGTACCGATCGTGTAGGAATAGCCGGTGCCCGACGCGCCGTCTGCATCCGTGATCGTGACGATCGGCGTTTCCTGACTGACGAAGCTCTGAATGGCGTCGGTGCGCTCGACCTTGGGAACAAGGTCGACCATGCGCAACTCGACTTTCTCGATCCGGGCCATGTTCAGACTCTCAGGCTCCTGCCCGTCTCGGCATCGAAGAGATGGGCCTGCGAAAGGTCGAAGGAGAGCTTTACCGGCTCGCCCGCTTTCATTGGGCGCGGATTGAGCATGCGCGAAACCCATTCCGTCCCGCCGAAACCGGCGAAGACCAGCGTCTCGTTGCCCAGCGGCTCGGTAATGGAGACGGTGCGCTCCATTTCGTGGACCTCGTGGGCCTCGCCCGAATGGATGCCGTGGCCGGACGGGTAGAGATCGTCCGGCCGCAGCCCGAAAACGACCTTCTGTCCGGCCGTCACCCGGTCGCGGAACTGTGCCGGCAGGGGCAGAGTGGCGTCCTCGCCGAAGGCCAGTTTGCCGTCATCGACGACGGCCTCGCGCAGGTTCATCGGCGGCGAGCCGATGAAGCCGGCGACGAAGTGCGTGGCAGGGCGCTGGAACACCTCTTCCGGGGTGCCGACCTGCTCGATATGACCGTCGCGCATGATGACGATGCGGTCGGCCAGTGTCATCGCCTCGACCTGGTCGTGCGTGACGTAGACGACGGTCGACTGCACCTTGGCGTGCAGCTTCTTGATCTCGGTGCGCATCTGCGTGCGCAGCTTGGCGTCGAGGTTCGACAAGGGCTCGTCGAACAGGAAGACCTCCGGATCGCGGACGATCGCCCGGCCCATTGCGACGCGCTGGCGCTGGCCGCCGGAAAGCTGCGAGGGGCGGCGGTCGAGAAGGGCTTCCAGGCCCAGCGTGCGCGCCGCCTCGGCGACGCGCTCTTCGGTCACGGATTTGTCCTTGCCGGCGATCTTGAGCGAGAAGCCCATGTTTTCGGCCACTGTCATGTGCGGATAGAGCGCGTAGGACTGGAACACCATCGAGATGTTGCGCGCGCGCGGCGGCAGGTCGTTGACCACCGTGCCGCCGATGCGGATTTCGCCGCCAGAAATGTCTTCCAGCCCGGCGATCATCCTGAGCGTGGTCGATTTTCCGCAGCCCGAGGGGCCGACAAGGGCGATGAACTCGCGGTCGGCCACGTCGAGATCGATGCCGTGCACCACTTCAACCGAACCGTAGCGCTTGACGAGCTTGCTGAGGGAAACGGGTGCCATGGTCTATCCTTTGACCGCGCCGGAGGTGAGGCCGGACACGAGATGTTTCTGGACGATGAAGGTGAGGGTCAGCGCCGGGACGATCATCACCACGGCCAGCGCGCACATGCCGCGCCAATCGATGGTGAACTCGGCCGTATAGTCGAGCAGCCCGACGGGCAGGGTCTTGGAATTGGTCGAGCGCGTGAGTTGCGAGGCCAGCGCGAATTCGTTCCACGAAATAAGGAAGGCGAAGATGCCGGCCGAGGCGATGCCGGGCCGGGCAAGCGGAAACTCCACCTGCCAGAAGGCCTGCCAGCGCGTGCAGCCGTCGATCTGCGCGGCTTCGGCCAAGTCCTTCGGCACTTGGCGGAAAAAGCCGTCGATGAGCCACACCGTAAAGGGCACGTTGAGCGCCACATAGGCCATGATGAGACCGAAATGCGTGTCGATGATGCCGAGCTTGGCGTAGACGAAGAAGAGCGGCAACGACAGCGCGATGCCCGGCACCGTGCGCGTCAGCATGAAGCCGAGGAAGATCGAGGTCTTCCAGCGGAAGCGGTAGCGCGCGAAGGCATATCCGCCGGCCATGCCGATGGCGAGCGCGATCACTGTCGAGGTGACGGAAATGATCAGCGAGTTCCTGAAATAGTCGAGCACCGGAATGCCGCCCTGGCCAACGCCGGAGAACATGGCGACATAGGCATCGAAGGAGAGCTCGCGCGGTATCCACACCGGCGGCTTGGCCATGATCTCGACCGTCGGCCGAAGCGAGGAGAGAACGATCCACAGGCCCGGCAGGCAGATGGTGGCCATGGCCAGGAAGAGGCCGATGCGATGGGCGGCGGTGAGAACCGCGCGTTTGAGGCTGTGAGCGGCATTGATGTCCATGACTACCACTCCGCTCCGATCTGGCTGCGCGCCTGGGCGAGCTTGCGAAAGAAGATGACCGTGAACAGGATCGACAGGAAAATCGCGAAATAGGCCATGGCATTGGCCAGCCCCATGCGGGCGTCGGAATAGCCGGTCCGCGCGATCAGCGTCCAAAGGATTTCGGTGCGCTTGGCCGGCCCGCCATCGGTCATGATCTTCACGATGTCATAGGCGCGCGCGATGTCCAGCGAGCGGATCGTCATGGCGATGAAGGCAAACGGCATGACGAAGGGCCAGGTGACATAGCGGAAGGTCTGCCAGGGCGTGCAGCCGTCGACGCGCGCCGCCTCCAGGGGTTCTCTCGGCATTGCCATGAGCCCGGCAAGGATGAAGATGGCGAAGACGGCGGTGGACGACCATATCTCGGCCACCAGGATGGCGATGAAGGCCAGCGTGCCGTCGATCAGCCAGGGAATGGCCCGGTCGGTCAGGCCGAGCGACTGCAGCGCGTTGTTGATGAGCCCGACATTGTCGTTGAACATGAACTTGAACTGGAAGCCCACCAGAACCGGCGAGAACATCATCGGAAACATCATGATGGTGCGCAGGATCCGCTGGCCGCGCGTCGCCTTCTCCACCAGCATGGCAAGGCCGAGGCCGAGGATCATTTCCAGGTTGAGGGCGAATGTCAGAAGCAGCACCGTGCGCCCGAAGGCGACCCAAAAATCCCAGTCGGTGAACAGGCGCTCGTAGTTGCGCAGACCGATGAAGGTCCAGATCGTATCCGGCCGCGTCAGGCGGAAGGGCGTGAAGCTCGAATAGAGCGACAGCAGAAGCGGAATGACGACGACCGCCGCCAATACGATGAAGGTCGGCAGCAAGAGCAGGAACGGCGCGGGCAGCTTCCAAGGCTTCAAGAAGCCTGACTTGGCCTCTCGGCTACGCGTCGTACCGCCGTCTGGCCTGCCGGCCATCTCCCCCTCAAGGGGGGAGATTTCAGATTTGCCTTGCCCCATCCTTCGGCTTCCCTGATTAGGCAACGACAGTGCCAAAGACGATCTCCCCCCTTGAGGGGGAGATGGCCGGCAGGGCAGAGGGGGGTGCACAGGAACGCCTTGCCTCTGCAACTATCGCGCCGAACATCATATCGGTCGTTTGCAAAATGAGAGGGCGCGGCGCATGTCACGCCGCACCCTCATGGGTGGCGATCAAAGCTCGCCGGCGTCCTCGAGGATCATGGTCGCCTCGTCGGCGGCATCATCGAGCGCCTGCTGGGCCGTCTTGTCGCCGAGGATGGCGGCCTGCAGCTCAGGATAGACGGCGTTCGAGATCTCGATCCAGGCTGGCGTCTGCGGCACCGGGAAGGCATGCTCCGCCGCCTGCTGGAAGGCTTTCAGCACTTCCTGGCGGTAGGCGTCGCCCTCGGCTTCGGCCACTACCCACTCCCACACGGCCGTGCGCGTCGGCAGCGGACCGGCCGAGGCTTCCAGCTTCTGGCTGTCCTCGTTGGTCAGCCACCAGACCAGCGACGCGGCGGCTTCCTTGTTCTCGCAGCTCTCGGTGACCGAGAAGCCGTGATGGCCGGACCAGCCGGTGCGCGTGCCCGACGAGCCCTTGGGCTGCACCTTGACGCCGACATTGCCGGCGACCTTGGAGGACTCGGGATCGTTGAAGAAGCCCGCCCAGCCCGGCCAGTCGAGGTTGAGGGCGACGGTGCCCGAGGCGAAGCCCTGGCCGAGATCGTCCCACAGATAGTTGGTCGTGCCGGCCGGAACGGCCTTGGCCTTGTAGAGGTCGACGAACCAGTTGAGCGCCCGCACGCCGGCCTCGGAATTGAAGGCCGGACGGCCCTCGGCGTCGAGATATTCGCCGCCCTCGGCGACAACCATCTCGTAGAAGCGGCCGTTGATGGCCTCTTCCTTGCCGGCGAACTGCGTGCCGTAGAACTGCGGCGGGTCGGCGAAGAACTTGGCCTGGTCGGAAACTTCCTGCCAGGTGTCCGGCGGCGCCAGGTCGTAGCCGTATTTCTCCTTGAATTCGGCCTTCTTCGCCTCGTCCTCGTAAAGGCTCTTTTGATAATAGAGCGCCGAGACGTCGAACTGGGCGCGCGGCAGCATCACCAGCTTGCCGTCGAGCGTGGACGCCTTGATGTTGGCCGGCACGAACGCGTCGATCTCTTCCTGCGGCAGCAGCGCGGCGA
Organism: Mesorhizobium xinjiangense; assembly: GCF_009749525.1. Taxonomy (GTDB): domain Bacteria; phylum Pseudomonadota; class Alphaproteobacteria; order Rhizobiales; family Rhizobiaceae; genus Mangrovimarina; species Mangrovimarina xinjiangensis. Next base: position 44,530 of record NZ_WOAC01000016.1, read on the forward strand.
GATCTGCGTAGATGCCGGGATATTGCGGCGCGAAGGATGAGTGGTTGGAGCCGACGCACCAGCTGATCGTGCCGGTCGCGATGTCCGATTTGATCTCCTTGTCGAGCTCGAAATGGTTCTTCTTGGAGACGACATTGACCGTGGCGCCGGTCGCCTCTTGCCACTCCGCGATGCGGGCGTAGAGGGCCTCGTACTGCTGGCCGCCGATCAGCTTCGCGTCGATCGTCACACCGTCGAATTTTCCGGGCAAGTCCTGCGCGGCGGCCGTGGCGGCGCTGAGCGCCAGTGCCAGGGCGCCGACAGACGCGCCGGAGAGCAATCTGTTCATGGATATCCTCCCAATGGGCAATCGCCTCCAGCGCAATCGCGGAAGGCGTCTTTGCATGTCACCCTCATTGGTGAGGGCTTAATTTATATACAAACATCTGCTATTTTGAGCGTCAAGCGAAAACTGCGTTGCGCCGGCAGTGGCGATGCATATATGAAGATTTATCTTCACTGGAGATGCCCGTGAAAGACGAAGAGAACGATCGCTACCGCGCCCCCGCCCTCGACAAGGGGCTGGATATCCTCGAACTGCTGGCCGGGGTCGACGGCGGGCTCACCCAGGCCGAGATCGGCAAGCGGCTCGATCGCAGCCCCAACGAGTTCTATCGCATGCTCGACCGCCTCGTGCGGCGCGGCTATGTCACGCGTATCGATGGCGACCGCTACGCCCTGACGCTCAAGCTGTTCGGACTGGCGCAGCTTCATGTGCCGGTGCGCCGGCTCGTCTCCTATGCAACGCCGCTGATGCGCGAGCTTGCCGAAAGCTCCCGGCAGGCCAATCAGCTGGCGGTGTTCGATCGCGGCTCGGCGGTCGTCATCGCCCAGCAGGAGGCGCCGGGCTATTGGGGCATCTCGATTCGCGTCGGCTCGCATATCGGGCTTTTCGATACCGGCTCCGGTCACGTGCTTCTGGCGTTTCGCTCGCCCGAAGAGCGCCAGATGATGATCGCCGAAAATCTCGAGAGCGGTGAAAAGCCCGAACTTTCGCAAGAGTTCTTCGACCGGTTGGATCAGATCCGCGAGCGCGGCTACGAGATGATGTCGAGCGCTCAGACCGCCGGCGTCTTCAATCTGTCGGCGCCCGTGCTGGGGCCGGACGGCAAGGCGATCGCCGCGCTCACCGTGCCCTATATTGCCCTCGTCAACGCGAAGGACGCGCCCGATATCTCGGGCACGATGCAATTGCTTCTGAAGACCACCGCCGAACTGTCGAAGCTGGCCGGTTCGGATATGGGCCAGGAGTAGCATTCTTATTTGAAGAGATGATTTTCCTGTGAGGCTATGGCGTGGAATCTGTGAGGAGGTCCGCCATGTTCGTCGATACGCATCTGCATGTGATTGACCTGGAGGCGTTGCGCTATCCGTGGCTGGAGGAGGCGCCGGCGCTCAACCGGGATTTTTCCTATGAAACCTATGCGCTCGAGGCGCGGCGCGTCGGCATCGAGGCGAGCCTGCACATGGAGGTCGATGTCGCCGAGGATCAGATCGAGGCGGAGACCGAATATGTCGGCGGGCTCGCCCAAGGCCGGAAGAGCCTGATCGTCGGCGCCATCGCGTCGTGCCGGCCGGAGGAGGAGGGGTTTGCCGCCTATCTGGAACGCCAGCAGGCCAACCCCCTCGTCAGGGGTTTCCGCCGCGTCTTGCATGTCATGCCCGACGACTTGTCGGACGCACCGCTTTTTCGTCAAAACCTCAAGCGTCTCGCCGGCACGCGTTTCACCTTCGATCTCTGCGTGCTGCCACGCCAGATTCCCAAGGCCATCGCCTTGGCCGATCTGGCGCCCGACGTGCAGTTCGTGCTCGATCATTGCGGCGTGCCCGACATCAAGGCCGGGGAGATGGAACCCTGGCGGGCGCAGATTGCCGAGATCGCGCGGCGACCGAACGTGGTCGCCAAGATTTCCGGCGTCGTCGCCTATGCCGATCCCGATTCGTGGTCGGTGGCGACGCTCGGACCATGGGTCGAACACGTCGTCGAAAGTTTTGGCTGGGACCGGGTGGTCTGGGGCAGCGACTGGCCGGTCTGCACGCTGGGCGGTGGGCTGTCGACCTGGGTCGCGGCGACCCAGGCCTTGTTTGCAGGCGCCAGCGCCGACGAGCGCGCCCGGCTCTACGCGGACAATGCACGGCGCATCTGGAGACTTTGAACGCTGGCTCATGCTGGCATTTGTGGTAGAATGTACACATTCAAGCACGGAGTGTTTCCATGTCTGCCAGCACCACGATGACCATCCGCGTCAGTCCCGAAGTGAAGGAGAAGTTGGGGCGGTTGGCGCAAGACACCAGGCGCAGTCGATCCTTTCTGGCGGCGGAAGCAGTTGCCACCTTTGTGGATCGTGAACTCGAGATCATCGAGGGTATCCAGCACGGTCTTGCCGATGTGGAAGCCAGACGCGTGGTACCGCATGAAGACGCCATGGCGGAGCTTGTCTCCGTGATCGAAGCCGCCGAGGCAAGGAAGAGGTGAAGCGGCCCGTTCAGTGGTCGCGCGGTGCCCTCGAAGACCTCAAGGCGCAGATGTCCTACATCGCCACCGAAAATCCGCCTGCAGCACGGCGGGTGGCGGAAGGGATCCGCGCGACCGGTGTGGCGCTCGGCGACATGGCGACGGGACGTCCGGGGCGTGTGACCGGCACTTATGAGAAGTCGGTAGCGGGCCTTCCGATGATCCTCGCCTACGCAATCACCGGCAAGCCCGGCGGCGAGGTGATCTCCATCTTGCGTGTGATCCATACGTCGAGAGACTGGCCGCCGGAGGGATGGCCGAAATAGGTCGAGATCGGCATATCGATCATGTTAAGCAGGGCCTTGGCGCGCATTCGCTTCAAACGGAAACGTTGAAGCAAAGATATGCGCGCCAGATCAATATGCTGGAACATGTACCTTTCGCTCAAACGGGCTCGTTTGAGCGGGACATGTTCTAACTGGCGAACAGCCGGTTCAAGTCCGCAACGACCGTCTCGGCCGGCTCCTTCTCCACGAGGCCCGCATTCAGACGGTCCGACGCTGCCTGCTGAAACGCCATATAGCCGTCGTGGCGCGGCCGCATCCAGGCGCCATCCAGTGTCTTCCGCGTGTCTCGGTAAAAGCCGCCCGTCGCCGCGTTGACCCGTTCGTCGTCCCAGGCAGCGGCATGGCCCGGCTGGCCACCGGCTTCGGCGAACGGCCCGCGCTGGACACTGCCGCTGGCCACCCAATAGGCGAAGTCGATCGCCGCCGCGCGCTCGCTCGAGCGTGCCGAAACGGCAATGCCGGTGCCGCCGAGCGCAGAGCCGGCGGAGCCATTGGTGCCGGCCGCGGCGATGTCGGCAAAGGCGATGCGATGCGGCCGGAACCCGGCAATCGCGTAATTCGCATAGCCGTAGATGAGCGGCGCGCAGGCGATGGGAGATCCGTCTTCGGCCATGCGCTCCGAGACCGCGATCGGGTCCATCTCCATGCAGGCCGGATCGACCAGGTCGGCCAGTTCGCGCAGCATCTCGAAGACGGTCGCGCCGGCCTGCGGCGCGATGATCTCCGGGCCGGCCGTGCTGGCACAGGGATGGCCGAGATTGGCCGCCAGGGTGAAGAAGCTCATCAGGTTGTGCGGCGGTCTGAGCGGCAGCATCGCCTGTCCGTCGCGCGCAAGCACGAGCACGTCGCTCCATGTTGCGGGCGGCGCGTCCAGGCGATCGGTGCGCCAGGCGAGCACCTGTGCCGCCGCATCGATCGGAAAGGCCCTTTGCCGGCCCTCCCAGGCATAGCTTTCATAGGAGCGGCCGACGCTGCCCGCCGCGAGCTCTTCGCGTTCGGCCTCGCGTCCAGGCACGTCGAGCGGCGCCAGGCAATCCTCCGCCGTGATCTGACCGACATGCGGGTGGTCGATGACGATCAGGTCGTAATTGCGCGCGAGCTCTTCGACCGGAAAGGACTCGAAATCCTGCAGCGACCGCTTGTCCCATTCGATCTCGACGCCTGTCTTTTCCCGCCAGAGCGCCGAGCAGGCGACCATCGGATCGAAGCCGCGCGGGTGGCTCCACGTCATGCCTTTCAGCCTGGTCGTCACAGCCCGAACTCCTCGCGGATGGCTGCGCTGTGTTCGCCGATGCGCGGGGCCGCGCGCGCCGCCTTGGGCCGCTGGCCGTTGACGCGTATGGGCGAGCGCGTGGTGCGGATGGCGACATTGTCCTCCCGCTCGACCGTCTGCAGCATGTCGAGCAGTTTGAAGCCGTCGTGATCGAGAAGGTCGTTCCAGTCGAGCACCTTCGAGCACCAGATATCGGCCGGCTCGAGGATCTCCAGCCATTCCTGCGTTGTCCGGGTCACCGTCTTTGCGGCGATCACGGCCTTGATCGCGTCGCGCTCCGAAAACCAGCTTTGCGGCTTGTCGCGATAGGGTTCGAGCGTATCGAGCTCCATCAGGTCGATGAGCTTCGGGATCGGCGTCATGGCGATGGCGAGAAAGCCGTCGCGCGTCGGATAGACGCCGTAAGGCGCGGCCAGATAGGCGTGCGCGCTGCGCACATTCGAGCGTCTGGGCAGGCGTCCGCCGTCGTTTAGAAACGTCGTCAGAACCTCGAACTGGAAATCGACCAGCGCCTCCAGCAGGCTGGTCTGCACATGGCTGCCCTTGCCGGAAATGCCGCGGCGCACCAGCGCGGCCAGGATGCCTTGCGCGGCGGCCGCGCCGGCCAGCATGTCGGCAACCGCCAGGCCGAAGGGCACCGGGCCCTGGCCCTCGTCGCCGTTCAGCCACATGACGCCGGAGCGCGATTGGGCGAGCAGGTCCTGGCCCGGCCGCATCACCCACGGTCCCTCTTCGCCGTAGCCGCTGATCGACGCGTAGACGATGCCCGGATTGAGCGCCTTGACGCTCTCGTAGTCGAGCCCCAGCCGCTCGATCACGCCGGGCCGGAAATTCTGGATCAGCACGTCGGCGCGCGCCAGAAGCTTGCGCAGAGCATCGACGTCCTCCGCCTTTTTCAGGTCGATGGCCAGGCTCTCCTTGCCGCGGTTGATGGCGTGGAAGATCGTCGAATCGCCGCCGATCTCGGTGTCGCTCAGATAGAGCTGACGCGAGAGGTCGCCCTGGCCGGGTCGCTCGATCTTGATGACGCGGGCGCCCAGATCCATCAGCCGCAGCGAGCAATAGGGCCCCGACAGGAACTGGCTCATATCGACGACGACCAGTCCGTGGAGAGGCAATTCGGCCCCTTCCGCCATGCTGTCGTCGTCAATCGGCTCTGCGCGTCCGCTGTCTGCAGGGCCGCGCCCCAAGGTATGCTGGTCGGGCATCTGTCCTCACTGATATTCTTGCATGAAGAGATTATTTAAATATGAGGCAATTGGCAAGGCTCTTGCGGCACAGCTGGAGACAATCCGCCAGCTGCGGAAATGGGCTCATTTCTGCGAAATAGCTGGACCGGCGCAGTTTCCGCCTTGACTGAATAGTTCTATGCCATAACTTTTGCCTGTCCGGGCCGGTTGGAGCATGTGGGATCCGGGCGCGATTGAGGGAGGAATTTCCAATGCTACGCACAGGATGCGCGGCGCTTGCCGTGTTGTTGACCACTGTCGCATCGCCGACATTTGCCGCCGAGGTCGAATTCAGGCTTGCCCACTGGCTGCCGCCGACGCATCCGGTGCAGACGATGGGCATCGAGCCGTGGGCGAAATCCATTTCCGAAGCGTCGGGCGGCCGGATATCGATCACCGTCTTTCCCGCTTCGCAGCTCGGCTCGCCTCCCGACCACTACGACATGACGCGCGACGGCATCGCCGATATGGGCTACGTCAATCCCGGCTATCAGGCCGGACGGTTTCCGATCTACAGCCTCGCCGAGATCCCATTTCACGTCAAAGACGCCAAGAACGGCGCCGCCGCGCTGCATGAATGGTACGCCCAATACGCGCCGACCGAAATGTCGGACGTCAAGTTCTGCCTGATCAACCCGCATGATCCCGGCACGATGCATTCCAAGACCGAGGTCAAGGTGCCGGCCGACATCAAGGGCATGAACGTCCGTCCGGCCCACGCCACCATGGCGCGCTTCGTCTCCAATCTCGGCGGGGCCAGCATCCAGGTGCCGGCGCCGGAGGCGCGGGAAGCGCTGGCCAAGGGCACGGCGGACGCGATCACCTTCCCCTGGAACTCGATCTATATCTTCGGCATCGACAGCGAAACCAAGTATCACCTCGACATGCCATTCTACATTTCCTCGCAGATGATCCTCATCAACAAGGCCAAGTATGAGGGGCTGGCGCCGGAGGACAAGAAGGTGATCGACGATCACTGCACGTCGGAATGGTCGCAGAAATTTTCCACCGGATGGGCCGACAACGAAGCCTCCGGACGTGACAAGATGATAGAGTCCGGCGAGCATACGCTTTACGAGCCGACCGGGGAGGAGATCGAGCTCTGGCGCGAGGCAGCCGCCCCGCTTGTCGACCAGTGGAAAAAGGACGTCGAAGCCGCGGGCGGCGATCCTGAAGCGATCTATCAGGAATATGTCGACGCGCTGAAGCGCCACGGTTCGCTCTACGAGTAGGCCCGTCGCGCTTATTGACGAAGGAGGAGGTGCGGCGTGCGATTTGCCCGGGCCCTCGAGACGCTCTCGATTGCCATCGAGAAGGTTGCGGCGGTCCTGCTCGCCGCGATCACGCTCTTGATCGTCGCTTCGGCGATCGGCCGCTATGTCTTCGCCGCACCCATTCCCGATGCCTTCGATATTTCGCGTTTCCTGCTTGGAGCGGCGATCCTGTGGGGCTTTGCCAGCGTCGGCTTTCGCGGCTCCCATATCAAGGTCGACATTTTCGCCGAGATGATGCCGGCCGGATTGCGCCGCGTTGTCGACATCTTTGCCTGGAGCGTTCTCCTCGTCTTCGCGGCGCTGCTTTCCTGGAAGATGTGGGACCGTGTGCTGAGTGCCGCGGCCAGCGGCGAGGCGACGTTTGATCTCAGGCTGCCGGCCTGGCCGATGATGGCGCTGATTGCAGCGGGTGCGGCGGTGAGCATTGTCGCCATCGTCGCCCGCATCCTCATCATTGCGCGCGGCGAGGGCGGGCTCGACGCGTTCGAGGATGCCGAAGCCTCTTCGTCTCTGGACGACACGCATGAGTAACAGCCGGTATGAGTGAATCAGACATCGTTGCGGTTTCGGGCTTCGTGATCCTCTTTGCCCTGATGGCGCTGCGCGTTCCCATCGGCGTCGCCATGGGGCTTGTCGGCATCGGCGGCTTTGCCGCGATCGCCGGCGTTCAGCCGGCCTTGAACCTGTTGGCGCAATCGCCGATCCGCACCGTTACCGACTTCAATTTGAGCCTGATCCCGTTCTTCATTCTGATGGGTGTTCTGGCGACAAATTCCGGCATGTCGCGCGAGCTGTTTCGCGCCGGCTATGCCTGGCTGGGGCAGTTTCGCGGCGGCATGGCGCTGTCGACGATTGCCGCCTGCGCCGGCTTCTCCGCCATCAGCGGCTCCTCGGTCGCCACCGCCGCCACCATGACCAAGATCGCCCATCCCGAGATGAAGCGCGTCGGCTATCCCGACGATGTCTCGACCGGAGTAATCGCGGCCGGCGGCACGCTCGGCATTCTCATTCCGCCGTCGGTCGTGCTGGCGGTCTACGCCTATATCACCGAGCAGGATGTCGGCAGGCTTTTCATCGCCGGTGTCGTGCCGGGGCTCTTGGCGGTGCTGATGTATATGGCCACGGTGCGCGTCGCCCATGGACGCAAGCTGCCAAAAGGCGTGACCTTCGAGCTCGGCAAGGCGGTGCGGTCACTGGCCGGCGTGTGGGCCGTGCTTGTCCTGTTCATCGCCATTATCGGCTCGATCTATCTCGGCATCGCCACCGCCACGGAGGCGGCCGCCGTCGGCTCCGTGCTGACGGCGCTGATCGGCATGTTGCGCCGGCGCCTCGGATTTCGCGCGCTCATGGAAAGCCTCATCGAGGCGCTGCGCACCTCGGTCGCCATCTACACGATCCTGATCGGCGCCATCCTCTTCGGCTATTTCCTGGCGATCACCCAGACCCCGCAGAAGATTACCGCGATCCTCGTCTCCTGGGATCTTGGCGCCTATGGCACGCTGGCCGTCATTCTCGGCTTCTTCCTGCTCATGGGCTGCATTCTCGACGCCATGGCAATGATCATTTTGCTCGTGCCGATCGTCTATCCCGTCATCCTGCAACTCGGCTTCGACCCGATCTGGTTCGGCATCATCATCGTCATGACGGTCGAGCTTGGTCTGATTACGCCGCCGGTCGGCATGAACGTCTTCGTCATCAACACCATTTCGCGTGACGTGAGCTTGCCGACGATCTTCCGCGGCGTTCTGCCGTTCGTCGCCGCGGACATCATCCGGCTGGCCATTCTCGTACTTTTCCCCGCCATCGTCCTCTTCCTGCCGGGAACCATGAAATGATCGAACCTGAACTCCGCCATCTGTGTGATCTCAAGGTCGAGCTCGGCGCGCCGATCGAACTGGGTGACGCCCCACGCGGCAAGCGGCGCATCATTCCCATCGTCGGCGGCACGGTCACTGGCGAGCGCCTTGCGGGCCGCATTCTCGACCTCGGGGCGGACTGGCAGACCGTCCTTGCCGACGGAAGTGCCGAGCTCGACACGCGCTACGCGATGGAAACGCATGACGGGGCGGTGATCGATATCCGCAATTTCGGCTATCGCCACGGCCCGAAGGAGGTGCTGGAGCGCCTGGCCCGTGGAGAGGCGGTCGATCCTGCCAGCTATTACATGCGCACGCGGCCGAGCTTCGAGACCGGCGACGCGCGCTATGAATGGCTGAACCGGACCATGTTCGTCGGCACCGGCACGCGCGGCACCGACCATGTGAGCCTGACCTTCTTCGAGGTTGTGTAACGCATCGGCGTTGACCGCCGCGGCGATTGACCTATCCTGTTTGGCCCGGGGTCGTTCGGCCCCTGGCTCCCTCGGCAGGATTTCAGGAACTCCATGATCTATGATTATTGCGTCATCGGCGGCGGCATAGTCGGGCTGGCGATCGCCATGCGCCTCGTCGAGCGGCAGCCCGGCTGCAGTGTCGTCGTCCTCGACAAGGAAGACAGCGTCGGCCGCCACCAGACCGGCCACAACAGCGGCGTCATCCACGCCGGCATCTACTATCCGCCCGGCAGCCTGAAGGCCGAGCTGTGCCGCAAGGGGGCCCAGGCGACCAAGGATTTCTGTGCCGCCCACAACATCGCCTTCGATGTCTGCGGCAAGCTGCTGGTCGCCACGAACGGGCTCGAAATGCAGCGCATGGATGCGCTTTACGAGCGCTCGAAGACGAACCAGGTGGAGGTCGTCCGCCTGTCGGGGGAAGAACTCAACGAACGCGAGCCGAATGTCGCTGGCCTTGGGGCGCTTTTGGTGCCCTCGACCGGGATCGTCGACTATCGCGAGGTCTGCCGGGCGATGGCGCGCGAGATCGAGGCGGGCGGCGGCGAGATCGCGCTGGGCCAGAAGGTCACCGGCATCACGGAGACCGGCGACGGCGTCAGCGTCGACACGCCCGGCCGAAGCTGGCGGGCGCGCAAGCTGATCGCCTGCGCCGGGCTGCAGTCGGACAGGCTGGCGGTCATGGCCGGGCTCAAGATCGACCACCGGATCGTGCCGTTCCGCGGCGAATATTATCAACTGCCGCCGGAGAAGAACGAGATCGTCCGCCACTTGATCTATCCGATCCCCGACCCGGATCTGCCGTTTCTCGGCATTCATCTGACCCGCATGATCGATGGCTCGGTGACGGTCGGCCCGAACGCCGTCATCGGGCTCGGCCGCGAGACCTACGCCAAGCTTGGCGTGAATCTGGCCGACACGTTCGATTTCGCGACCTTCGGCGGCTTCTGGAAGACGGTGCTGAAATATCGCGCCTCCGCCGTGTCGGAACTGCGCAACTCGCTGTGGAAGTCCGGCTATCTGGCTGAATGCCGCAAGTATTGCCCCGGCCTTGAGTTGACGGATCTGCAGCCGCGCGCGGCCGGCATTCGTGCCCAGGCGGTCAAGAGCGATGGCACGCTGGTGCACGATTTCCTCTTCGCCAGGACCGATCGGATGCTTCACGTGTGCAACGCGCCATCGCCCGCCGCCACCTCAGCGATCCCGATCGCCGACATGGTGATCGATGAGCTGGGCTGAGCGCATGCCGGCATTCGTGTCCGCGCGGCAACACTTCCGCGCCGGTTTCTCCGTCAGGCTTGCAACACTTGGCTGGCAATACATTGGGTGGTAAGAAAAGCCGCTATGCAGCTTCTGCAATCTCCACCGATCGGTGAGTGAGATCTAGGTATATCGACATGTCCGATGGAAATATGACGCGCCGGGGGTTGATGCTGGGCGGGCTTGTAACTGCGGCGGCCGGACTGGCATCCGGTTGCTCACCTGTGATCGGAGACATGGGGGTCACTCGATCCTACGCATTTCCCGCGCCGCCCGAGCCGGATGCGCGCTTCAAGCGGCGCAGTGTCAGATATGACGGCGACGAGGCGCCCGGGACGATCGTCGTCAATACAACCGATCGTTTTCTGTATTTCGTCCAGGAGGACGGCTGGGCGACCCGTTACGGCGTCGGTGTCGGCGAGGAGGGCCTTACGCTCAAAGGGCATGCGAAAGTCGGGCGCAAGGCCGAATGGCCATCGTGGACCCCGACGCAGAGCATGCTGGAACGCAAGCCCCACCTGATGGAATATGCCGGCGGCGTTCCTGGCGGGCCCAGCAATCCGCTCGGCGCGCGGGCGCTCTATCTCTACCGCGGCGGGCAGGATACCATGTTCCGCATCCATGGCACGAATGAGCCCTGGACAATCGGCACAGCAGTTTCGAGCGGCTGTATCCGGCTAACCAATGACGATATCGTCGATTTGTATGAGCGTGTCCCGAGAGGCACCGCGGTGCTGGTCATCTGAGGTCTGGGTGCGCGGCGACGGCCTGCGCCATGGCGAATCCTTCAAGCATTGTGGTGTTTTGCATGATGCCCCGATTGGTCCCGATTGCTGAATTCTGGATGCCGACTGTGTCCTTCTTGCACTAGGCGAGGGTGCCTTTTGCCGTTATTCATGGTTTCGTTGCCTTCGAATCTATTCCACAAGTGGGGAAAGGATTACTTGATGAGCAGAATTCTAGTAGCCGTAATTGCCGCGTTTGGCGTGGCCAGCCTGAGTTCCTGTGCCGGTGGTATCGGCAAGGGCAAGGGTAAAGCTCCGCCGCCGGTCGTCGAGCCTGCTCCGGCGCCCGAACCGGCACCGGTATACAAGTAAGTTCGGCTATCAGCACTGCGGGGAAGGACCGGGGGGCCTTTTCCCGCAGCTGCGCCGATTTGCAATGTTCGGTCGCTGTGGTGGCGGCCGATTTGGACGTGGCGGTGTAAACTGACACGAGTGCAATCTTGCAGATGCGGGATTGTGAGAGCGTCTGCGAGTCTTCAGGGCTTGCGGCGGGTCTGGACTTGGGAATTGGAATGACGATAGCAGGCAGCCGTCGATGGCTCGTTGTCCTGGTTGTACTTGTTCTGACCGCATGTCAGACGCAGGACGAGGCTCCCCAGCCGAGATATGTTTCAAACGGCATCGGCAGTGACGTAGCCGCTCTACCGTTGGCTGCTACCGGCAATCCAACGTCGGGGCCGAATCTTTCGCAAAACGAAGACAAGCGCTATTTCATCGAATTTCGCTCGCGCTATGCGCTGAGCTACGGCCATACCTATGTCGTCTTCGGGCGCCTCAACGAAGCCGGCAAAATGGTCAATCCCGAAGTGGCCGGATTGCATCCCAAGTCGGAGGAGGCCGCGCCATACGTGCTCGGCCATATGGTGCCTGTTCCGGCGGAGACGGGATGGAGCGACGGCGACCTTGAGGAAGAATACCGCTCAGCGAGTTGGCGCATCATGCTGAGCGAGCCCGAATACAGGAAAGTCGTTGCCGATATCCGCAAGCTGCAAAACAGCTCTCCCGTCTGGCACGCGGCGCTCTACAACTGCAATGCGTTTACCGGCGACATCGCCAAGTCGATGGGGCTGCGCACGCCGGCAATATGGTTGCGTCCGCAGCAATTCATCACCAAGCTTCGCGAGATGAATACCGGCGCCAATGCTGCAGGCATTGCCGCTTCCTCATCGTCGGGGTGAGGGGCTGGGCATCAATTCCGCATGTGCCGGGCCGCGCGAGCGGCCGGATATGCTGGCGCCTCGGTGCGGCCTGAATTGTCGCACACCGTATCGCCGGCGAACCGGGAGTAATTTGACGTGAGCATCGCCGCGGCGACGATAGGCAAGATCCTATGGGTGCTGGGCGTCGTCGGCTGGTACGTCATCCGCTACCCGTTCGAGCGGCGTGCGCGGCGGGTTCGCGTGGTCAGCGGACGCCGCACGGCTGCCGACAGCCTCGGCCTCATCGCGGCGCTTGTCGGCATGGCCGTCCTGCCGGGCATTTACGTGGCAACCGGATTTCCGCGCCAGGCCGACTACCCGCCAAGCGGGTGGATCGTTGCGCTCGGCGCCATTGCCTTTGCCGCCGCTCTCGCCGTCTTTCGCATTTCGCACAAGCAGCTCGGGCGCAACTGGTCGATCACGCTCGAGATCCGTGAAAAGCACATGCTGGTCGCTTCCGGTCCCTACGCGCTCGTGCGCCATCCCATGTACACGTCCTTCCTTCTCATGGCGCTCGGCCAGGCCCTGCTTTTGCCCAACTGGTTCGCCGGACCGGTCGGGCTGGTCGGCTTTGCGGTGCTGTTTTTCCTGCGCGTCGACAAGGAAGAACGCATGATGCTGTCGAATTTCGGCCCCGAATATCGCACCTATATGGAGCGGACGAAGCGGCTGATACCATATATATATTAGGGAATTGGAATGCGTGGCCGGTCCATAAAGCTTTCCCTGCCCAGACGTCTGGTCGGCGACCTGATGCGGTTTTCGGTCGGCGTGCCGCGGATCACGGTGCAGCGCAACATGAAGATCGACCGCCTCCTTCATGCCAGGTCGCAGGCGTCGAAAAGGCCCTCCTGGACCGTGCTTTTCCTGAAAGGCTACGCGCTTCTTGCGCAGGAGGTGCCGGATCTGCGGCGCGCTTATGTCAAGCTGCCGTCGCCTCGGCTTTACGAATATCCGGTGAGCGTCGCTTCGCTGGCCTATGAGCGCGAATTCGGCGACGAGCGGGCGGTTTTGCTGGGGCGCATCAAGGCGCCCGAGAACCTGGCCATTGCCGAGATCGAAGCCGCCATTGTGGAGGCGCGGTCGCGTCCGCTCGGTGAGGTCAAGGATTTCCGCAGGGCGCTGAAATTCGCCCGACTGCCCGCGCCGCTGCGCCACTTCCTGATGTGGTTGGGGCTGAATATCGGCCGGCAAAGAGCGAACTTCTTCGGCACCTTCCAGCTTTCGGTCTATTCCGGTCTCGGGGCTGAATCGTTCAATCCACTTTCGCCTCTGACGACGCTGTTCAACTACGGGCCGATCGACAAGGAGGGCCGCGTCAGCGTGCGGATCCACTACGATCACCGGGTCATGGACGGCGCCAATGTGGCCCGGGCGCTCGAACGCTTCGAGGCCATACTCAATGGCGCGGTGACCGAGGAGGTGAATGGCCTGAACCAGAACAAGCCGGGCGTCCGTGCGGAAAGGCAGCGTTCTTCAAGCATTGCCGCAACAAAGGACGGGCTGTCCTCAAAAGTGCCATGAACTCTGCCGAATTTGACGCCGCGAACTGTGGGAGCATTGTTTATGACCTTTAGACCGACGCGGCGCGGCATATTGTTTTCGGGCCTCGCGGCCGGCGCCTTTACCCTTCTGCCCGACCTGGCGCGCGCCGCCGACGATGGCGCGCTCGATCTCGGACCGGCAGAAGCCTTCTCGTTCGACGACGTCAAGCGCATGGCCGAGGACCTCGCCGCAAAGCCGTACACGCCCTCGGCCGTTCCGGATCGGGATATTCTGGAGCAGATCGACTACGACCTGCACAACAAGGTCGTCTACCGGCCCGATCGCACTCTGTGGCGCGATGATGAGGCGGGGCCGGCGATTCGCTTCTTCCATCCGGGACGCTATTTCAAGGAGCCGGTGGCCATATCGGTGGTCGAGGACGGCCAGGCGCGCGAGATCATGTTCTCGGAATCCTATTTCGACATGCCCGACGGTCATCCCGCCCATCGCCTGACGAACTCCGGCTTCGCCGGCTTCCGCGTCATGAACGCCGATCAGAAGAACGACTGGATGGCATTGCTGGGGGGCACCTATTTCCGCACATCGGGACCATTCAACCAGTTCGGCCTGTCGGCGCGCGGCATCGCTATCGATCCGGCAACCGCAAAGCCGGAAGAATTCCCGCGTTTCACACATTTCTGGTTGGAGCGCGACGGAGAGGGCGGGCTGATCACCTATGCGTTGATGGACGGTCCGAGCGTGACCGGAGCCTATCGGATCGCCAGCCTCCAGGATGACGGCATCCGCCAGGAGATCGAGGCCGCCGTTATCCTGCGCGACGGTGTCGAGCGTCTTGGACTGGCGCCGCTCACGTCAATGTTCTGGTATGCGGAGAACAATCGCGAGGTCGCCAAGGACTGGCGGCCCGAGATTCACGATTCAGACGGGCTGGAGATATGGACCGGCGCGGGCGAGCGTATCTGGCGGCCGCTCAACAATCCGCCGCGCGTCATGGTCAACACCTTCGTCGACCGCGATCCCAAGGGTTTCGGACTGATGCAGCGCGACCGCAATTTCGAGAACTATCAGGATGACGGGGTGTTCTACGAGAAGCGGGCCAGCCTGTGGGTCGAGCCGCTGGACGGCTGGGGCGAGGGCGCCGTCCAGCTTATGGAGATACCGACGGACGACGAGATCCACGACAATATCGGTGCCTTCTGGGTGCCGGCCGGCGCGACGAGCACCGGCGACCGGTTCGATCTCAGATACCGGCTGCACTGGGTCGCCGACACGCCCTACCGCGACGAAAACGCAGCGCGTGTCGTGGCCACCAGAACGGGACTGGGCGGCGTTCCCGGCCAGCCGCGGCCGGAGGGTGTCACCAAATTCACCATCGATTTCGAAGGTTCGGCGCTCGACGGCCTCGACCGTTCGAGCGGCGTGGAAGCCGTGATCGATACGAGCCGGGGCGCGATCGACAATGTGTCCACTTATCCCGTTGTCGGCACGAAGCGCTGGCGCGCCATGTTCGATGTGACGGCGCAAGAAGAGGAGCCGGTGGATTTGCGCCTGTTCCTGCGCCATGAGGATCGCGCGTTGAGCGAGACCTGGGTCTACCAGCTCTTCCCGGCGCAAAGAAAGCCGTCCTGATCCCGGGGACGTCTCGGTCGGCTGCCGCGCGGTCCGAGGCTCCTGAAATTACTGGAGCATGTCCCACTCAAACGGAATCGTTTGAGCGAAAGGTACATGCTCCAACATATTGATCTGGCGCGCATATCTTTGCTTCAAACGTTTCCGTTTGAAGCAAAGATATGCGCGCTAAGCGAAGACCGCACCGTCGAAGAGCTTGCGCGCGGTGCGCAGGATCGCCGCGCGTTCCACTGCGCCCGCATCGTCGAGCGTGGCCACGACCGTCATTTCGCCGGTCGGATGCTCGATCGACAGGGAGCGTTCGCGCCCGCTGCCAGTTTGGGCCAGTTCGGCCGCCGGACTTTTCGGCAGCAGACAGGCGGTGGCGACGGAGACCGCGCCGAGAACACCGATCGAGGAATGACAGCGATGCGGGATGAAGGTGCGGGTCGAAATCGCCCCGCCCCGGCGCGGCGCCGATACCATCGTCATCTTCGGCACCGACTTTTCGCTCACATCGCCCAGATTCATCATCGGCCCGGCCTTCAGCCGGATCGCCTCCAGCCGGCCGCGCAGGTTTTCATTAGCCTCCAGTTCGGCCGGTGTCTCGTTGCCTGAAATGCCCATGTCGGCGGCACGCATGACGACGCAGGGCATGCCGTTGTCGATCAAGGTGACGGCGACGCCGTCGATCTCGTCGCGCGCATTGCCAGTGGGCAGGAGCGCGCCGCAGGAGCTTCCCGCCGTGTCCTCGAACCGGACAGGGACGGGGGCGGCGGTGCCTGGCACGCCGTCGATGTGAGCGTCACCGGCATAGCTGACGCGCCCGTCTGGCGTGGCCACGCTGGCGACCGCCACCTGGCCGGTGTTTTCCATGAAGATGCGCACATCCGTCGTCTCGCCGGTTGTCGCCACCAGCCCGCGCTCGATGGCGAAGGGGCCGATACCGGCCAGGATATTGCCGCAGTTCTGGGCGTCGGTGACGATCGGCTGGTCGACGAAGACCTGCAGGAACAGATAATCGACGTCGATGCCCGGACGGACCGATTTCTTCACCACGGCAACCTTTGAAGTGAGCGGATCGGCCCCGCCCATGCCGTCGATCTGGCGCTTGTCGGGCGAGCCCATCGCGCGCAGCAAAAAGGCGTCGCGGGCGGCCCTGTCGGCGGGGAGGTCCTCGGCCAGGAAATAGCCGCCCTTGGACGTCCCGCCGCGCATCCACATGCACCGCACGCTGCTCATCTCTCCGTCCTCCCGGCCAAGGAAGCGAAGCGAGCGCGAGCCGGGACCCATTGCGGACCCTCAGCGTCGGGGATGACGACAGGGGGCTTGAAGTCAGACATATCTCAGCCCCTTCGCGGCGAGCTTTTCGCGCATGCCGTAGATGTCGAGGCCGAGCTCGCCGGCCATCAGCCGCTTGCGCGTCTCGGCCTCCTTGGCCTCGCGGGCATGCGAGGCGTCGAGCGTCGCCTTGGCCTCGGCGCGCGGCACGACGCACACGCCGTCGTCATCGGCCACGATGACGTCGCCCGGCTGTACCGCCGCCTCGGCGCACACCACCGGCACGTTGACCGAGCCGATCGTCTCCTTGACCGTGCCCTGGGCGAAGACCGCTTTCGACCAGACGGGAAAACCGATCTCGGCCAGGTCACGCACGTCGCGCACGCCCGCCTCGATGATCAGACCGCGCACGCCCCTGTGCATCAGCGAGCGGGCCAGCAGTTCGCCGAAATAGCCGTCCTCGCAGGGACTGGTCGGCGCGACGACGAGGATATCGCCCTCGCGGCACTGTTCGACCGCGACATGGATCATCCAGTTGTCGCCCGGCGCGATCGACACCGTCACCGCCGGGCCGGCGAGGCGCGCGCCGGCATAGATCGGCCGCATGTGCGAACGCATCAGCCCCTTGCGGCCCATGGCCTCGTGCACGGTCGCCACGCCGCATTCGGCGAGCCCTTCGACTATTGCCGCCTCGGGACGCTCGATATTCTGCACCACCACGCTCATCACAACTCATCCACGGTTTTGGGAAAGATCGACTGGAAGGCCTCGGCATATTGCGCCTCGCGCCCGCCGGACTGGCCGCCGGAATTGCGCCGGAACTGGTTGGCGCGGTTTTCGGCGACATTGGTGTAATAGTGCCAGAGGTGCTGCTGGCCCTCCATGCACTCGATCGCCGCCTTTTTCTTCTCCCACGCCGGTGTGATGTCGAGGATCGTGTCCGGCTTCCAGCCGCATTGCTCGCTCTGGTGCGGCTCGAAGAGATAGAGCTGCGGGGCGCCGAGCACCTTTTCGCCCGGATTGTGGCCCCAGGCCTGGGCGACCATGCGGCATTCCAGCGCCACCCGCGTGGCGTAGGGGTGGTCGGTGTTGTAGGGATCGTCCAGCGAGTGCGAGAGCATGAAGTCCGGCTGCACCTTGCGGATCACGTCGACCAGGCGGAACTTTGCCTCGCGGTCCAGTTCCAGCGGATAGTCGCCGAGGTCGAAGAACTGGATGTCGGCGACGCCGAGTGCAGACGCGGCGTTTTCGGCTTCCTTGCGCCGGCCGGCCTTGACCATGTCCAGCGTCATGCCCTCCTGCTTCCACAGCTTGGCGCTTTCGCCGCGTTCGCCATAGGACAGGCATACGACGGTGACGGCGTATCCCTTCCTGGCGTGCAGGGCGATGGCCCCGCCGCAGCGCCAGACGAAATCGGCCGAATGCGCGCTGACGACCAGCGCTGTCTTTCCACTCATTTCTTCTCTCCGTCGGATTTGGCGGCCTCGCCCACCGGGGGCGTGCCGTGGGTATGAAAGCTCTCGATCGTCTTGAGGCCCCAGGCCTGGCCTTTCCTGCGCTCGGCCTCTGTCCACACGACGGTCGGCCAGTCGGGCCTGAGGATCAGCCGCGCACCGGCATTGGCGACCTCGACGCGGTTGCCGGCCGGCTCGTAGACATAGAGAAAGAAGGTGCCCTGGACGGCATGCTTGTGCGGCCCGGTCTCGATGTAGACGCCGTTCTCCAGAAAGATGTCGGCGGCCCTCAGCACGTCCTCGCGGCTGTCGACTGCATAGGTGACGTGGTGAAAACGGCCCCGGGCGCCGGAGTGATCCTCCGTATAGGCGATGTCGTAGCTCTTGTTGTTGACGGTGAACCAGCAACCGCCGAGCCGCCCGTTGTCGAGCAGGATTTCCTCCGTCGCCCGCGATCCGAACGCCTCGGTCATGAAGGCCTTGATCGCCCGGACATCGCTTGCCAGCAGGTTCAGATGGTCGATGCGCCGCACGCCGGTGCCGCGCCCGTGATAGCGCTGGGCGATGTTCTTCAGCGCCGGCTTTTCGCCCAGTGGCGCCTCGTAGACGCGGGTGTCGTAATAGAGCTCGAAGATGTGCCCGTCGGGATCGTTGAAGCGATAGGCGCGGCCGTGGCCCATATCGCCGTCGACCCAGCCGATGCCGCAGCCCATGGCCTCGATCGCCGCCACGCGGCGCTCGAGCGCGCCCTCAGACGTCGTGCGGTAGCCGACATGGCCGACGCCCGTCGAGTCTGAGGCCGTCAGCTTGAGCGTGTGGAACTCGTAGTCGTCGAAGGCGCGCAGATAGACCGAATTGCCCTCGCGCCCGCTCTCCGTCAGTCCGTAGACATTGACGAAGAAGTTCAGGCTCTCCTCCGGCTTGTCGGTCAGAAGCTCGACATGGCCCAGATGAGCGACGTCGAAGCAGGGCTCGTGATTGCTCATCCTTGCCTCGCCAGTTCCTTCGGCTGCCCTTCGACCATCTGCTCAGGCCAGTAGAGCCGCGTCGGATTGTCGACCAGCAGACGTTTCAGGTTTGCCGCGTCGGGCGCGATCTCGGGCAACAGATCGACCAGAGCCCCATCGTCGGGCATGTTCTTCTTGATGTTGGGATGCGGCCAGTCGGTGCCCCACAGGACGCGGTCGGAAAACCGCTCGACCAGCATCTTGGCGAACGGAACGGCATCGGCGAAGGGCGGGCCGGCGCGCGAAATGCGCTCGGCGCCGCAGACCTTGACCCAGAAGCGCGCGTCTTCCATCAGTTCGAGCAGCATCTGGAAGGCCGGCTGGTCGGTTCCCTGGCTGGCGTCCACCCGGCCCATATGATCGATGACCAAGGTCAGCGGCAACGCTTTGAGCTGCGGCGCCAGCGTCTCCAGCCTGTTGGCGTCGAAATGCACCACCGCGTGCCAGCCGAGCGGTGCGATCCTGTCGGCGATCCGGCGTACGGCATCCATGTCGGCATCCTTGCCGAGATGCGTGACGAAATTGAAGCGTACGCCGCGCACGCCGCCTTCATGCAGGCGCTTCAGCTCGTCCTGCGTCACATCTTCCTTGACCATGGCGACGCCGCGATAGCGGCCATCGGATGCGGCGATCGCATCGAGCATGGCGGCGTTGTCGGTGCCGTGGCAACTCGCCTGGACCAGCACCGAGCGCTCGATGCCCAGAAGCCTGTGAAGCGCAAACAGCGTTTCCTTCGGCGCGTCGACCGGGGTGTAGGTGCGCTCCGGCGCGAAGGCAAAGCGCGCCGCCGGCCCGAAGACATGACAATGCGCGTCGCAGGCGCCGGCGGGCAGAGCCGTCCTCGGCTTGCTCGGTGCGGGGTGGAAGGGCAGGTTTTGAGCTGTCATCGCTAGACCTTGTCATGTGCCGCTGGCGAGGGTGCTCCTGCGGTCGTTGCGCGCCAGAAAAGAAATGCCAGGCCGGCGAGCCCGACGAGCCGTGCGGCAAGCGTCGCCGGATCGGTCGAGTCGACCGGCGTCGGCCACAGCACCAGGAGTGAGCATACCGCCATGGCGCTGCGCTCGGGGCTCGTCTGTGTGCGGCCGAGCCATCCGGCAAAGGCGATGGTTAGCCCCACGACGCCGATCGTCGCCAGAACGATCGAAAGGGTGATCTGGATGCCGCTGCCGATCATCAGCAGCCCCGGCATGCTGGCGAACAGGAACGGAACCAGCAGCTTGACGAAGCCGAGCCGCACCGATTCGAACGCCGTCTTGTTGGCGTCGCCGCCCGAGATGCTGGCCGCGGCGTAAGCCGCCAGCGCGACGGGCGGGGTGATCGCCGAGACGAGCCCGTAATAGAAGATGAACATATGGGCGACGATCGCCGGCACGCCGAGTTTGGTGAGCGCCGGGGCGACGAGAACGGCAAGCAGCAGATAGGCGGCCGAGGTCGGCAGGCCCATGCCGAGAACGAAGGAGACAAGGGCGGTGAGCACGAGGATGGTCAGGATGCTCTGCCCGCCGAGTTCGACGATCAGGCCGGACAGCATCAGGCCCATGCCGGTCAAGTTGAGCACGCCGATGACCACGCCGGCGGCGGCGACCGCCGCGACGATCGGCATTGTTGCCAGAAGCGTGTCGCGGCAGACCATGACCAGACCCATCGGGCCGACGCGCGTCGCGCTGCGCCATGGCGAGATGGCCAGCGCGAGGACGAGGCACATGACGGCGGCGCGGGTCGGCGTATAGCCCATGACCAGGAATGCGACGAGACCGACGAGCGGCAGAAGAAGATAGCCGCGGCGCACCAGCGTTTCGCGCAGCAGGGCGAGCCCCGCCTCGGTATCGCGCTCGAGGCCCAGCCGGCCGGCTTCGAGCCTGACCGCCACCATCAGCGCGACGACATAGAGGAGACCGGGCACGAGCGCGGCCAGCGCGATCTGCGAATAGGGGACGCCGATGATCTCCGCCATCAGGAAGGCGGCCGCGCCCATCACCGGCGGCAGGATCTGTCCGGCCGAGGAGGCGGCGGCCTCGATGGCGCCGGCGAGATTGGCCGAATAGCCGACGCGCTTCATCAGCGGGATGGTGAAGGTGCCGGTGGTCACCACATTGGCGACCGCGCTGCCGTTGATCGTTCCGAGCATGGCGCTCGAAAGGGCCGCCGACAGGCCGGGCCCGCCGCGCATGCGCCCCGTCAGCCCGCGCGCGATATCGACGAAGACTTCGCCGGTGCCGATCTTCATCAACAGCCCGCCAAGCAGCGAGAAGAGAAAGATATATTCGACCGCCACGCCCATCGGCAGGCCGTAGACGCCCTCGGTCGACAGCATCAGCGTCGAGGCAAGGCGCCTGAGGTCATAGCCGCCGTGACCGTACTGGCCGGGAATGAGATAGCCGAACCAGGCATAGGCAAGCGCGACGCAGACGAGCACCACAAGGGCCCAGCCGAGCGCCATGCGCACCAGGACGAGAAGCGCCGCCATGAGGCCGACGAAGATCCACAGATCGGGCGGCGTGGCCATGGCGCCGCGCATGATGATCTCGAGATAGGTCGCCTGCAGGTGGTAGCCGGGGACCAGCACGATGATCGCCAGCGCGTAGCACATGAAGCGGACCATGGTGTTGCGTGCGTTCAGGCCGACGAAGAGCAGGCCGCCGCAGGCAACCATGGAAAAGAACAGCGAGCGCAGGATGAGCGCCGTGATCAGGCCGAAATAGGCGCCATAGATCACCAGTGCCGTCACGGCGACGGCGAGGGCGGCAAAGAGAAGCGACACGATGGCCGCTTCCCTGTCGTTGCGATGTGCGGCGCGGTCGAGCCGCAACTGATCGAGAAATGCGGTCATGATGGCCGCGCCTCTCCTTTACTTGACGGAATCGAAATAGGCCTTGGCGCCGGGATGCAGGTCGATCGGCGTTTTGGTCGCCGTCTCCAGCGAGATCGCCTTGGCCTGCGGATGAACCTCGCCCAACTCGTCGAGGTGTTCGAAGATCGTGCCGGAGATCGTGTTGATCAGTGCCTCATCGGCGTCGGCCTTGGTGAACAGCGTTGCCGGATCGTTGATCACCGTCACCGGCTCGGTCTGGTCGGGATAGGTGCCGGGCTTGATGTCATAGGGCTGGTAGTAGGGATACTGCTCGAAAAGATCCGCCACCTTCTCCTCGTCGAGCGACAGGAGAACCATGTCGCGCTGCGCGTCGAGGTCGATCAGCGCCGCGGTCGGCGCGCCGGCCAGCACCGTGGTGGCGTCCACCGTGCCGTTCATCAGCGCGTTGGTTCCTTCGGTATAGGAGAGGAACTGCACATTGGAGGGATCGAAGACGCCGTAGGACTCCAGCAGACGCTGGGCCAGAACCGCCGCGTTGCTGCCGGGCGGTCCGAGATTGACCCGCTTGCCGGCGAGATCCTCGATGCTGGCGATGCCGGTGTCGGCGGTCGTGGCAAGCTGCAGCACGGCCGGATAGAGATAGGCCATCGCCGCCACCGGCTGGGCGTCGTCCTCGAACGGGCCTTCGCCGTTCTTCGCCTCGTAGAGCGTCGATGAGGAGGAGAAGCCGAAGTTCATCTGGTCGGCGGCGACACGGCGGATGTTTTCCACCGAAGCGCCGGTCACCTCGGCGCGCGCCGTCGTGTCGCTCATATGCTTGTTGAGCACGTCGGCGATGCCGGCGCCGATGACGTAAAACAGTCCGCCCGTCCCGCCGGTGCCGATGGAAAGGCGTTGCTCGGCTGCCGCTGGCGCCGCAACCAGGGCGACCGCCAGCGCCAGGACCTTCATGCCGGTTCGATATGTCATTTCTTCCTCCCGTTGGTTCAAAGAGACGATTGCGCCGGTTCCGGCGCGGGTTCGGCGTCGGGCCGGGCAAGGGCCCTGAGGCTTGCGAAACTTGCTTCCACGATCTGCTCGATCGCCGTTTCCTGGTCGCTCCCGTCGGCTGTCCCGTCTGACAGACGGTCGATACGCTGCGGATTCATCAGCGTGTAGTATAGCGAGCCGAGCAGGAACTGGCTGCGCCAGACGATGTCCTCGCGCCGGGCGCCCGGCAGGCAGGCGGCGATCGCGTCGATGAAGGCGCGCGTGGTCGCGTCGAAGGCCCTGGCGATGATCTCGCGGGCCTGGGGGTTGCCTTCGGCCGACAGCATGGCGCGCATGCGCGTGAAGCGGGCGCCGCCGCCGGCCAGATCGTCGGAGGATGTGAAGGCGGGCAGCAGATAGGCCCGCAGGATGGCTTTCAGGCGCTTCGCCGGATCCTCGATGCGTGTCGCCTCGCCGATGAGTTCCAGTCGGCGGGCGTTCATCGGCCGCGTGTGGCGCTCGTAGATGGCTTCCAGAAGGCCGAGCTTGTTGCCGAAATGGTAGGTGATGCTGCCGACATTGACCTTGGCCTCGCGCGCGATCTCGCGCAGTGCGACCGCTCCGAATCCGCTTTCGGAGAAGCGCTTTTCGCCGGCTTCGAGAATGGCCGTTCTCGGATCGATGGCGCCTGAGGGCCTCGGCATGGCGGCAGTTTCCTCCACTGTTGCCGGAGTTCTAGCGACGGCGTTTTCAAATGTCCATATCTTTTAGACAAGTGTACAAGGATTTTCCTGATGCGCACAAATTGGAACCGCGGACCAGCGCCACGGCAACGCGAAACGGGGGACATTGACCTGCACGATCCCCCTTGTTCCTGCTGCTGCGCTTCAGGCGTTCCTGAGATGGGAGAGCTACTTCACCAGCGGCCCGCCCGGCGTCTGGGTGACGACCTCGGCACCGTGCTGTCCCAACAGGACGGTGTTGGAGAGGAAATAGTCTCCCTGGCCGGTTCCCATCAGCCAGGACAGGATGTGAAAGCTCATGCCTTCGCGGATTTCCAGGTCGGAATCCGCCCTCAGCCCGGTGACGGAATTGCCGCCCGTCCATGACGGCGGAAAGCCGATCCCGACGCAATAGCCGCAATGGTGGCGCCGGTAATGCGACAGGCCCGCGTCGTCGACGACCTCTTGCCATGCCGCATAGACCTCGCGCGCGGCAACGCCCGGGCGCAGCGCGCCGAGCACCGCGTCGAACGCCCGGCCGGCGGTTTCGGCCATGCGCGCATCCTCCTTGCGGATCGCGCCGATATGGACGAGGCGGCCGAGCGGCGCGTGATAGCGCGAGACGCATCCCGACAGTTCGACAAAGACGGGCTGGCCATGCTGATAGACGCTGTCGCCCCAGGTCGCATGTTCCTCGTCGAGCCGCCCGCCGGGGCGGATGAAGGGGCCGAAGCCCGGCGCAGCACCACCGGCGCGCACCATGGCCGCTATGCACTCGGCCGCGACATCGCTTTCACGCGCGCCGTCGCCGATCGCGGCGATCGCCGCCCCTGCGCCCAGGTCGGTGATCTTTGCGGCCTGCCGCATCAGCGCCTGCTCGGCCGGCGACTTGACGAGGCGAAGTGTGTCGACGAGGCCGGTGACGTCGACCCATTCGACATCGTCGATGCGCTCGCGCAGGGCGCGGCCGAAGCCGTAGGAATGACCCGACGACCAGGTCTCGACCCCGAAACGCACGGCCCGGCCGAGCGATCCTTCGATCAGTTCCTCCACCTCGCCCAGAAGCTCCTCGCCGGCCGAGCGCGAGCGCTCGCGCCGCTCCAGAAGCCGCACCGTCAGGTCGGCCGCCGTCTCGGAATCGCCATGCCCGGCAAACAGCGCATTGCGCACCTGCCTGGTGACCGAGACGCGCTCCATGGTGCGGGTGACGAGGGTCATTTCGCCGACCGCCGGGACGATCAGCACATGCGGCGCAAAATAGCCCCAGTGGTCGAGCCCGGTCAGGTAGAAGATGTTTTCCGGCGTCGACAGGAGTATCAGATCGAGCTGGCGTCCCTCCATGTCGGCGCGTACACGCTCCAGGCGCCGCGCCAGTTCCTCGTCGTCGAACGGATTGGCGAACATGGCCTCGAACCTCGTTGCCGCGCTTATTTGGTAGAACCCTCGTAGAGTCGCCCCGTCACGGTCAGGTCGCCGAGCCGGACGTCCTTGCCGCACATGATGTCGGTGAAGACGGCCATGTCGACATTGCGTCCGCTGATAATCGTCGCGACGGGACCGCCGAGATCGCCCAGCCGGCCGCTTGCAAGGGCGGCGATGCCCACCGCGCTGGCGCCTTCTGCGACGAGCCTGTCCTCGTAATAGAGCGCCTGCATGGCGCGGTATATCTCGTCCTCGCTGACGAGCACGATATCGTCGAGCAGGTCGCGGCAAAGCGCGAACGAGACACGGTTGTCGAGACCGATGCCGCCGCCGAGCGAGTCGGCCAGGCTGGCGACCTCTTCGACTTCCACCGGATGACCCGCATCAACGGACGCCTTCATCGCCGCGCCGCGGTCCATCGAGATGCCGATCACCTTGATGTCGGGCTTGATCGCCTTGGCCGCCAGCGCGACGCCGCCGGCCAGTCCGCCGCCCGACAGCGGCACCAGGATCGCCGCCAGATCGGGCCGGTCCTCGAGCATTTCCAGTCCGATCGTTCCCTGGCCGGCGACGACCAGCGGGTCGTCGAAGGGCGAGATCTCGGCGAAGCCTTCCTTTTCGGCCAGTTTCCGGCTTGCGGCCAGCGCCTCGTCCTGGCTTTTTCCGCCGATGCGCACCTCCGCGCCCAGTGCCTTGATGCCGTCGATCTTGACCTGCGGCACCCGCGACGACATGCAGATGACGGCCCTGATGCCGCGGGCACGGGCGGCATAGGCGACGCCGCGGCCGTGATTGCCGGTCGAGCAGCAGGTCACCCCGGCCACGTCGTCGCCGAGCGCAAAGACGGCGTTGACGGCGCCGCGCAGCTTGAAGGCGCCGATCGGCTGCGCAATTTCCAGCTTCAGCAGGACATCGTCACCATGAAGGGCCGTGGCATGCGGGGAGGGGACGAGCGGCGTGCGCGCCGCCACCCCGTCTATCCTGGCCCGGGCGGCGAAAATGTCGGCAAGTGTGAGTGTCATACGGCCTCCTTCACGGCGCTCAGAAATTGTTGCGTCCGCTCCTTCTTCGGATTGCCGAACAGTTCGTCCGGCGCTCCCTGTTCCTCGATCTTGCCGTCGAAGAAGAAGCACACGCGGTCGGAGATATCCTTGGCAAAGCCCATCTGGTGGGTGACCATGAGCATGGTCAAGTTGTGCTCGCTCACCAGTTTGCGGATGACATTGGTGACTTCGCCGATCACCTCCGGGTCGAGCGCCGAGGTCACCTCGTCGAACAGCATCACCTTCGGGCGCATGGCCATGGCGCGGGCGATCGCCACGCGCTGCTGCTGGCCGCCGGAAAGACGCGAGGGATGCTGGTCGCGCTTGTCGGACATGCCGACCAGGTCGAGGAGATTTTCGGCGCGTTCGCGCGCCTCGGCCTTGCTCAGTCCCAGGACGTGAACCGGACCCTCCATGCAGTTTTCCAGCGCCGTCATGTGCGGGAACAGATTGAAGTGCTGGAAGCACATGCCGATGTTGGAGCGCATCTGGCGCAGATAGCGGTTGCTGGCCCGCACCAGCCTGCCATGGTGGTGCATGTGGGTGAGCGGCTGGCCGTCGACATAGATGACGCCGCCATTGATCGTCTCCAGCGTCATAAGCATGCGCAGGACCGTCGTCTTGCCGGAACCCGACGGCCCGATGATCGCCACCATCTCGCCCTCTGCCACGTCGAGATTGAGCGAATCCAGGACGACCAGGTCGCCATATTGCTTGGTGACGTTCTTGAAGCGCACCATCGGCACGTCGCCTCCGGTCAACTCAAGTGGATATTTCGACAGCTCTTCCGTCATCAGCTCATTCCGAGTTTGCGTCTCACCCAGGCTTCGAAGGTCCGTATGAGGGCCGCCGAGGGCAAGGAGATCATCAGGAATATGACGCCGACAAGCGTATAGGGCTCCAGGAAACGATAGCTTTCCGAGCCGATCGCATTGGCGGTGTGCATCAGCTCGGCGACCCCGATCACCGACAGCATCGGCGTATCCTTGAATATGCCGACGAGATAGTTGCCCATGCCGGCAAGCGATGGCGGCAGCGCCTGGGGAATGACGATGCGGAAATAGGTGCGCGCGGTCGACAGGTTGAGCGAGGTCGCCGCTTCCCACTGGCCTTTCGGCACGCTCTCCAGTCCGCCGCGATAGACCTCCGACAGATAGGCTGCATAGTGAAGTCCGATGGCGATCATGCCCGCCACCCAGGGCGACAGGCGGACGCCGAATTGCGGCCCGACATAAAAGACGAAGAAGATCTGCAGCACCAGCGGCGTGGAGCGGATGAACTCGACCGCCTCGCGCACCGTCATCGTCAGGGCGCGGTAAGGCGTGCGCTGGGCGAGCGCCAGGATGAGGCCGAGCACGATGGCGATGGCATAGCCGAGCCCTGCCGCCAGGAGCGTATTGCCGGTGGCAATGATGAGCCGCGGCAGGATCTCGGCGGTGAAGTCCCATCGCCAGTCGAACATCGCTCACGCCTTTCCCAGCTTGCGCGCCGTGGCCCGTTCGAGCCAGCGCATGAAGGGCGTGATGATGAAGCGCGCCATCACGTAGTAGACGACCAGCGCCGTGCCGAAGGCCTGGGCCGACAGGAAGGTCGTGGCGTTGATCTGCTTGGCCTCGAACATCAGGTCGGCGACCGAGATCAGCGAGACGAGGGCCGTTCCCTTCAAAAGCTCGATCAGGAGGTTGCCCCAGGGCGGCAGCATGATGACGAGCGATTGCGGGAGGATGATGCGCCACATGCGCTTGGCCGGCGACATGTTGAGAGCGAGCGCAGCTTCCCACTGGCCGCGCGGCACCGACAGGATCGCGCCGCGCACCAGTTCCGCGCCGTAGGCGCCGAGATTCATGCCGACGGCGACGAAGCCGGCGGTGAATTTTTCCAGCGTGATGCCGAACAGCGGCAGGACGAAGAAGATCCAGTAGAGCTGGACGAGCAGCGAGGTGCCGCGGAAGATCTCGATATAGACGGTTGCAATGCCGCGTATGAGGGCGTTGGGCGCCAGGCGCATGAGCCCCGTGGTCAGCGCCAGGGCGATCGCAAGCGTGGCCGCCAGCACGGTCTGCATGGCCGTGATGAGCGTTCCGTCGATGAAGCGCGTGCTGTTTACGGACAGGAACTCGAAATATGACATGCGCGTTTTCCGGAGCGCTGCGATTGCGGGCGCAAGAGGGGCCGGCAGGCCGGCCCCTCGCGCCTTCAAGCCGGCATCGAGCCGAAATCAGCGGTTGCTGCACACCCATTCGGTCGTCACGTCGCCGGGAAGCTGAGCGTCCGTGTAGCCATATTCCTCGACCGCGCTCAGCATGGCTTCGGAGCCGATATAGGCCTTCTGCGCCTCGTTGAACGCGTCGATGAAGTCCTGATCGGCTTCCCTGAAGCCGATGCCGACCCAGTTGAGCGTCCAGTCCGGCAGGGCGGAGGGATCGGTAACCTCGACGTCGTCGGGCGATTCCTTGGCCAGGTTGAGCGCCGTGAAGTAGGTCACGCCGCCGGCATCGGCGCGCCCCGCCTTCACTGCCGCCAATATCTCCGTGGGCCCGGGAACCTGCATGATGTTGGCCTCCGGCACGCCTTCCTTCTTCGCCGCCTCGACCGTGTTGTATCCGGCGCCGGTCACGAAGGTGGCGTCCTTTTCCTTGATGTCCTGATAGTTGGTGATGCCTTCGGGGTTCCCCTTGGGCACGACGAAGGCGTCGCCGAACTTGCCCATCGGCTCGGAGAAGGTGATGTTTTCGCAGCGGCTTTTCAGGATGTACATGCCGCCCGTGATGATGTCGAAGCGGTTGGCCTTGAGGCCCGGAATGAGGCCGCCCCATTCGGTCACCACCGGCTCGATATTGTCGTAGCCCATCTCGTTGAGCAGGCCCACAGTGTAGGCGTTGACGAAGCCGAGCGGCTTGTTGCCTTCGCCCGGATAGGCCCAGGGCACCTCGTTGGCAAAGCCGAGCCGGATCGGTTCGCCGCTTTCGATGCGGTCCATCAGCGGGCCGGCATTGGCCGTCAGCGTGCCCAGCGCCAATGCGGCAACGCCCGCTGCAACCATGGATTTGAGCAGTGCGAGTCTCATGGTTCGTGGTCTCCCATCTGATTGTGTGCCTTGGTTATTTTTGTCGTTGAGGCAGTTGTGTACAACATCACGCCGCTATGACATAAGTCAATGCAATGTCGGCCGGAAAGGTTCATGGCGCTGCCCGATGTTGGAACGTGATTTGCATCGATCCCGTTATTTCGGAATGCAAATAGCGGAGGGGCATTCGGCGGCAGATGGCCGACGGGAGGCGGCACGATGGCATTGATTGACGACACCAGGGCCATACTGGCCGACCTCATCGCCTTTCCGACGGTGTCGAGCGAAAGCAATCTCGATCTGATCACCTATGCCGCCGAGATGCTGGGCAATTGCGGCGCCCGCATCGGCATTCACCGCGACGAGAGCGGTCAGAAGGCAAATCTTTTTGCCACGATCGGCCCCGAGATCGACGGCGGCATCGTGCTCTCGGGCCACACCGACGTGGTTCCCGCCGAGCCTGCGGAATGGTTGTCCGATCCCTTCGAGATGCACGAGGAGGGCGGGCTCATCTATGGCCGCGGCGCCTGCGACATGAAAGGTTTCATCGCCGCCGCGCTTGCCGTCGCACCGCGCTACGCCGCCCTCGATCTGGTGCGTCCCGTCCATTTCGCCCTGACCTATGACGAGGAAGTGGGCTGCCTCGGCGCACGCCAGCTGGTCGAGGAACTGGGCCACGCAGAGGTGCGCCCGAGCGCTGCGATCATCGGCGAGCCGACGGGCATGCGCGTCATCGAGGGGCACAAGGGCTGCTTTGAATATACCACCCAGTTCAGCGGGCTCGAAGGGCACGGATCCGATCCCGACAAGGGCGTCAATGCGGTCGAATATGCCGTGCGCTACATAGCCCGGCTTTTGGAGATCGGCGCCGAACTCAGGCG
This sequence comes from Mesorhizobium xinjiangense, assembly GCF_009749525.1. Classification (GTDB taxonomy): domain Bacteria; phylum Pseudomonadota; class Alphaproteobacteria; order Rhizobiales; family Rhizobiaceae; genus Mangrovimarina; species Mangrovimarina xinjiangensis. Next base: position 74,492 of record NZ_WOAC01000016.1, read on the forward strand.
GCGCGCGCCGGCCGGTTCGCCTTTCCGGCCACCCTGGACGACGCTGCAGGTCGGCCGGATCGACGGTGGCACGGCGCGCAACGTCATCGCCGGGCAATGTTCGGTCGAATGGGAGATGCGGCCGTCGAGCCCCGCCGACGCCGATCACGTCAAGGCCGCGATGCGCGCCTATTGTGAGGAGGAGTTGCTGCCCGCCATGCGCCGCGTGTCGCCCGATTGCGCCATTGCCACGACGATTGTCGGCGAAGTGCACGGGCTGGAGCCGGTCGCCGGTAACGAGGCGCGGGCGATCGTCTCGGCGCTGACCGGCGCGCAGGATGCCGACGTGGTCGCCTTCGGCACGGAAGCGGGGCTTTTCCAGGGTCTTGGTATGTCGGTCGTGGTGTGCGGGCCGGGCTCGATCGCCCAGGCGCACAAGGCCGACGAATTCGTCAGCCTGGCTCAATTGCAGTCCTGTCTGGACATGCTCGACGGACTTGCAGGCCGGCTTGCGGTTCCGGAGGCCGAATGAGCGTCGAGCCGCGGGCCGACACAGGCGGTGACCGGATCAGTGCCGCGCGTGAACGGTTTGATCGCCTCTATCGGACGCTGCGCGACCGCATCTGCCTGCTCGATTACCCGCCGGGTGCCCGGCTGCGGGAAGAGGCGCTGGCCGAGGAATTCGGCGTCAGCCGCACGCCGTTGCGGCGGGTGCTGGGCTGGCTGGAGGCGCAGGGTCTGGTCAGGTCCGTGCAGGGCGTGGGCACCATCGTCACCGACGTCGACATTGTTGCGCTCACCCAGGTTTACCAGATGCGCATGGAGCTGGCCGAACTCATCGGCAAGCTGTCGCCGGTCGAACCAGACGCGGAAACCCTGGCACTCTTTCGCGCCCTGCAGGCGCGCAGCCGGACCCTCGCCGTGACGCCGGACCCCCGTGCATTCGCCGAGCTCAATTTGGACTTCTTCTACGCCCTGCTGCGCCTGACTGCGAACGAGCCTTTGCGCGAAATCTCCGAGCGGCTTTATCTGCAAACGTCGCGCATATGGCTGAAATCCATCCCGCGCCTGGATCTGGCCGAGGAAATCGCCATCTTTTCGCGCGAGATCGCCGACATTCTGGCGGCCGTCGAGATCGGCGACCTGGAGGCCGCCGGTCTGACCCGCCGCTCGCATATCTCCATGTGCTTCGCCCGGCTGCGCGCGCAGTCGGCGCGTTCCGGCGCACGAGGTACGCAGGGGTGAAAGCAGAAGATTGGCACTCTCGCTTGAAGAGTGCTAAATGTTGCGTCAGACTTTCTTGAAACAGGCATTATTCGCGACCAGATCATGGCCGCGCAACAGCCGGGAGGCGCCCCGTATCAGCGACCCGGTTCGGGTCCGGTGAGGCAACCGGCATATAGACTGAAGGAGGAGAGTAAGATGAATTTTCGTCCCTTGCATGACCGCATTCTGGTCCGCCGCCTCGAGGCCGAGGAGAAGACGGCCGGCGGCATCATCGTCCCCGATACCGCGAAGGAAAAGCCGCAGGAGGGCGAGGTTCTCGCCGTGGGGCCGGGCGCGCGCAACGAGAGCGGCCAGTTGCTGCCGCTCGACGTGAAGGCCGGCGACCGCATCCTGTTCGGCAAGTGGTCGGGAACCGAGATCAGGCTGGAGGGTGAGGATCTTCTCATCCTGAAGGAAGCCGACGTCATGGGCGTGATCGAGGGCGCGGCGTCGACCAGACAGGCCGCCTGACACGCTGCGCTTGTGAACATCAAAACGCTTCTCTTTGAAGGAATATGACAATGAGTGCCAAGGAAGTCAGATTTCACGGTGATGCGCGCGAGCGCATGCTCAGGGGCGTCAGCATCCTCGCTGACGCGGTCAAGGTGACGCTGGGCCCGAAAGGCCGCAACGTCGTCATCGACAAGTCCTTCGGCGCCCCGCGCATCACCAAGGATGGCGTGACGGTCGCCAAGGAGATCGAACTCGAGGACAAGTTCGAGAACATGGGCGCCCAGATGCTGCGCGAGGTCGCCTCCAGGACCAGCGACATCGCCGGCGACGGCACCACGACGGCCACGGTTCTCGCCCAGGCCATCGTCAAGGAAGGCGCCAAGGCGGTTGCCGCCGGCATGAACCCGATGGACCTGAAGCGCGGCATCGACAAGGCCGTCGAGGCCGTTGTGGCCGAGCTGAAGGCCAAGGCGCGCAAGGTGACCAGCAATGACGAAATCGCCCAGGTCGGCACGATCTCGGCCAATGGCGATCCAGAGATCGGCCGCTTCCTGGCCGAGGCGATGCAGAAGGTCGGCAATGACGGCGTCATCACCGTCGAGGAGGCCAAGACGGCCGAGACCGAGCTCGAGGTCGTCGAGGGCATGCAGTTCGACCGCGGCTATCTCTCGCCCTATTTCATCACCAACCAGGACAAGATGCGCGTCGAGCTCGAAGAGCCCTACGTGCTGATTCACGAGAAGAAGTTGTCCAACCTGCAGGCGCTGTTGCCGGTTCTGGAATCGGTCGTCCAGTCGTCCAAGCCGCTCCTCATCATCGCCGAGGACGTCGAGGGTGAGGCTCTGGCGACCCTCGTCGTCAACAAGCTGCGTGGCGGTCTGAAGATTGCCGCCGTCAAGGCTCCGGGCTTCGGCGACCGCCGCAAGGCCATGCTCGAGGACATCGCCGTTCTGACTGGCGGTCAGGTGATCTCCGAGGATCTCGGCATCAAGCTCGAGAATGTCACGCTCGACATGCTCGGCCGGGCCAAGAAAGTGGTGGTCGACAAGGAAAACACCACGATCATCGACGGCGCCGGCACGAAAGGGGAAATCGGGGCGCGTGTCGCCCAGATCAAGGCACAGATCGAGGAGACGACCTCGGACTATGATCGCGAAAAACTGGAGGAGCGCCTGGCCAAGCTTGCCGGTGGCGTTGCCGTGATCCGCGTCGGCGGCTTGACCGAGGTCGAGGTGAAGGAGAAGAAGGACCGCGTCGACGACGCGCTTCATGCGACCCGCGCCGCAGTCGAGGAAGGTGTACTGCCCGGCGGCGGCGTGGCGTTGCTCCGGGCGCAAACGGTGCTGGATGCCGTCGAAGTCGACAATGACGACCAGAAGGTCGGTATCACCATCGTGCGCCGCGCGCTCGAGGCGCCGGTGCGTCAGATCGCCCAGAACGCGGGCGCCGAAGGCTCCATCATTGTCGGCAAGCTGCGCGAGACCGCGGATTTCGGCCATGGATGGAATGCCCAGACCGGCGAGTTCGCCGACCTGTACAAGCAGGGCGTGATCGATCCGGCCAAGGTGGTGCGCACCGCGCTCCAGGATGCCGCTTCGATCGCCGGGCTGCTGGTGACGACCGAAGCCATGGTGGCCGAAATGCCGAAGAAGGACGCGGCGTCCGCGCCGCAGATGCCCGGCGGCATGGATTTCTGACACCGCCTGCGCGGCGCCGGCGGATTCTCGCCGGCGCCGGGCCTGGTCTGGGCCTGTTCCGGCCGGCCGTTGCGATGGTGGTCAGCCGGACAGGGCGAAATCGCGGATGGTCGCCGCCATTTCCTCGCGCAGCCAATCGGTAAAGGCGCGCACCTTGCGCGGGCGTGGCGCTCCGGCCGGACGGCACAGATAGTAGCCGAGCCCGCTCATGGCGCGGATGCCGAAGGGGGCGACGAGGCGTCCGGCGGAAAGGCCGTCTGCCGCCAGCAGTTCGGAGGCCAGCATGACCCCATGCCCGTCGAGGACCGCATCGAGCGCGAGCATCGGGTCGGTGAAACTGGCGCCGCGCCTGAGTTCGACCGGCGCCACGCCGGCGGCCTCGAACCAGTCCTCCCAGCGGATCATCGAGTTCTCGTCGGTGATCGCCGCGATCCGGGAGAGATCCGCGATGTCCTTCAATTCGGTCGCCAGCGATGGTGCGCAGACGGGGAAGATTTCCTGATCCCACAGGAGTTCCGCATCGACGCCCGGCCACATGCCGTCGCCCATTCGGATCGCGAGATCGACATCCGAACGATCGAGATCGATGACCCGCGTGCTGGCGTCGAAGCGGATGATGATGTCGGGGTGGCGGGCGAACATGCGGCCAAGGCGCGGCATCAGCCATTTCGAGGCGAAGGCCGGCGCGACGGAGACGACGAGCGTGTCGTCGCTGTCAGTTTCGGCCAGCCGGACGGCATGCGCGATGTGGCGAAAACCGTCTGTCAGCCGCGCTGAAAATTGCGCGCCGAAGGCCGTCGCGACAAGGCCTTTCGGCGTGCGGTCGAACAGCGTGCGCCCGAGCTGACGTTCGCTGCGGTTGATCTGCTGGCTCACCGCGCTGACGGACACGCCCAGTTCCTCGGCGGCCGCCTGCAGGCTGCCCAGACGGCAGACGGCCTCGACCGCGCGCAATCCGTTGAGATGAATCCGGTTCAGTGATCTCATGAAGTTTTTCTAAACAGGTATCGCGATTTTCGCGATAGCGATTGTCGCGTCATACGCCTAATTTTGCAATCGAAGAGGAGTTTGCTCCAACAAGGAGTGTAATGTTATGAAGTTATTCTCAATCCTTTTCGATCGTCTGGCGAGGCCGGTGGACCGCCATCAGGCGCATCATTGCGGCGAAGAGCGTTGGCTGGCCGATCCGCTGTCGCACCCGGATCTGGCGCGGATGGACGAGCGTCAGCTTGCCGACCTGCCCTTGCCGCGGAACCTGCCTGCAGCGGTTGTCCAGGCCGAGTCGACGGCCTTCTTTGCGGCTGTGAAACGGGAAGCAACGCCGCGCAAGCGCGGCCATCATGCGATGCCTTGCCCGGCTGTCTGATGATTTGAGCCTCACATTGCATCTTGAGATGCATGGCGGATTGGCAGTCGGCATAGCCCCACCCTGACCCGTCCCCCTTCGGCAAGCTCAGGAGAGGGGGTAGGGGTGGGGGTAAAGTCCTTCACGACATCGCGTCAGGCACTGTCCTCGGACAGCGCGGCAGTCAATTCCTCGAGCTGGTCGAGCAGGGCGTCGATCCGCTCGCGTCCGTAGCGGGCCTCGAGTTCGGCGAATATCTTGGCGCTTTCAGGCGCGACGGCCCGGATCAGCGCAAGCCCGGTCGGCGTGATCGTCAGGAGCACGCGCCGGCCGTCGCTCTCGTGGCGCGTGCGGGCAATCAGCCCGCGGTCTTCGAGCGACTTGATGATGCGGGTGAGACTGGGCGCCAGGACGCAGGCGCGTTCGGCCAGTTCGTTGGCCTCCAGCGACCCGACTTCGCCGAGGGTGCGGATGACGCGCCATTGCTGCTCGGTCACCTCATGCTTGGCAAGCAGCGGGCGGAAGCGCGACATCACAGCCTCGCGGGCCCGCAAGAGCGCGATGGGGAGCGAGCGGCGCGTATCGCGCGGCAGCAGCCGGTCTTCAGGCAAGCGGTCCGGCGCCGTCATCTCGGAATTGGTGCTCACTGTTCCCGCCCGATCCGGTTGCGCAATGTTCCCACACCCTCCACTTCGACCTCGACCACGTCGCCGGGCTTGAGCCAGCGCGGCGGGTCGAAACGTGCGCCGGCGCCCGTCGGCGTGCCGGTGGCGATCAGGTCGCCCGGCTCCAGCGTCGTGAAGGTGGAAATGTATTCCACGATGCGCGCAAATGGAAAAGCCATCGACCGTGTCGTGTCCTTCTGGCGCACCTCGCCGTTGACGCGCGTCTCCAGCGTCAGGTTGGTAACGTCGAGCTTGTTCAAATCCGTCTCGATCCATGGGCCGAGCCCGCCGGAGCGATCGAAATTCTTGCCCTGCGTGACGTTGAACTTGCCGTGGCGGAGCCAGTCGCGCACCGAGCCTTCGTTCATGACGGTCAGGCCGGCGACGTGATCCATGGCCGCGGCCTGGGAAATGCGCCGGCCCTTTCTGCCGATGACCAGGACGATCTCGCCCTCATAGTCGAGCTGGCTCGACTCGCGCGGGATGAGAATGTCCTCGCCATGGGCGGAGAAGGAGAGGGGGCCGCGCATGAAGAGCGAGGGATAGGCGGGAGCGGCCTGGCCGTCGCGATACTCCTCGTTGCGGTTCAGGTAATTGACCCCGACGCAGAAGATGCGGCCGGGATCGGGAACCGGCAGGCCGAGCATGATCGAATCGAGGGCGAAATCGGCGTCGTTTGCCGCGACGGTTTCGGCCGCCTTTGCCAGCAGCCCGCGTTGAAGGATCTCCTTGACCCCTGAAACACCGAGCCGCGCCGAAAGGTCGACGACGCCGTCTCCCTTGACCGCGCCGGGCTTCTGCATTTCCCCATCGAGAAAGCTCAACAGTCGCATCACACCAGCCCCATCTTTTCCAGCACAGTGTCAAGCTTGCGCTCGAGCTCGGCCGTAGCCGGCACGAGCGGCAGGCGATGCTCGTTTTCCGGCATGATGCCGAGCCGCTTCATCATGTATTTCATCGGGATCGGATTGATGTCGTAGAAGACGGCCTTGTTGATCTCGAAGAGCCGGCGATGCAGCGCACGTGCGGCGAACAGGTCGCCCGCCCACACCGCCTCGCACATTTCGGCAAGCGGTCTGGGTCTGAGATTGCCGACCGCGTTCATCAATCCGCAGGCGCCCACCGCCATCATCGGGAAGGAAAGCTCCTCAAGCCCGACGAAGACGCGCAGGTCCTCGTCGACCTGCTCGAACAATTCGGACACATAGCCGAGATCGAGCGAGGCGTGCTTCATGCCGACGAAGGTCGGGCAGGCCGCGTCGATCTCGCGGGCCGTCTCGATCTTGACGTCGACCGCCGCACGGCCGGGAATGTGGTAGATCATCCAGGGCTTGTCGTGCAGCGTGTTGAGTTGACGGTAATATTCGACGAGCCCGCGCTGCGGCGGACGCGCATAATAGGGCGTGACGATCAGCAGCGCGTCGATCGCATTCTTGGCCGCGGCGTGGCGGGTCAGCGCCTCCGTTTCGGCGAAGCTTTGCGACCCGGTCGCCACGACGATGGTGGTCCGGCCGGCCGCCGCCTCGACCGCCACATCGACGATGTGGTTGCGCTCCTCGACGGTGAGCGAGGAGGGTTCCGATGTCGTGCCATTGACCAGGATGCCGTGCGAGCCCTCGCGGATCTGGAACTCGACCAGTCCCGCATAGGCGTCATAATCGACGGCGCCGTCGCGAAACGGCGTCACCAGTGGAGGGATGGAGCCTTTTAGGAAATCCTTGTCGAGTGAAAGCAATGCGGGATCCTCGCTCAAGTGATGACATGCACGTTCTGCGACTTGACAGCCGGAACAATATAATTAACATGTTAACAAGAACTTTGCAAGCGCACGAACGAGCCGCGGGAGGAGACGGTGCCTCATCTGACCTTTGAATATTCGGCCAATCTGGAGGATCGCCTCGACATGCAGGCGCTGTGCGCGGAGACCTTGCGCGCCGCTCTTGAGACCGGCGTTTTCGAGACCGGTGCGGTCCGGGTGAGGGCGCTGCGCGCCGATGCCTATGCGATTGCCGACGGGCTGGCCGAGAATGCTTTCCTCGACTTGTCGCTGCGCATCGGCACCGGCCGGACGCTGGAGGTGAAGAAAGCGGCGGGACAGTCCATCTCCGATGCCGTCTGCGCATTCTGTGCGCCGCTGTTCGAGACGCCGCATTTCGCGTTCTCCTTCGAGATCCGGGAAATCGATCCGGAGCTGAGCTGGCGGAAAAACGCCATCCATCCGCGCTTGCGAAAGGGCCGGGAGTAGCAACGATGCCGACAATGAACGACAATCTGGCCAAGGCCGAAACCTATCTGGAGCGCTTCCGCAAGGACGGCGTCTTGAACCAGGTCGGCGGGCAAGCCGTGCCGGCTGCTTCGGGCCGCACATTTGAGACGATTTCGCCGGTCGACCTGAAGCCGCTGGCGCGGGTCGCCCATGGCGGAGCGGAGGACATCGACCGGGCGGCGCGCGCTGCCAAAGCCGCCTTTCGCAACTGGGCGGCCATGCCCGGCGCCGAGCGCAAGAAGCTCCTGCACAAGATTGCCGACGCGATTGTCGCACGGGCCGAGGAGATCGCCTTCGTCGAGTGCATGGACACCGGCCAGGCGCTGCGCTTCATGTCCAAGGCGGCGCTGCGCGGGGCGGAGAATTTCCGCTTCTTCGCCGACCGCGCGCCGCAGGCGCGCGACGGCCAGGCGTTGCGCGCGCCGGGCCAGGTCAACATGACGATGCGGGTGCCCGTTGGTCCCGTCGGCGTCATCACGCCATGGAACACACCCTTCATGCTGTCGACCTGGAAGATCGCGCCGGCGCTCGCCGCCGGCTGCACGGTCGTCCACAAGCCGGCCGAGTTCTCGCCGCTCACCGCCAGGCTGCTGGTCGAGATCGCCGAGGAGGCCGGCCTGCCCAGGGGCGTGTGGAACCTGGTCAACGGTTTCGGCGAGGATGCCGGCAAGGCGCTGACGGAGCATCCCGACATCAAGGCGATCGGCTTCGTGGGCGAAAGCCGCACGGGCTCGCTCATCATGAAGCAGGGCGCCGACACGCTGAAGCGCGTCCATTTCGAGCTCGGCGGCAAGAACCCCGTCATCGTCTTCGCCGACGCCGATCTCGACCGTGCCGCCGACGCGGCCGTCTTCATGATCTACTCGCTCAACGGCGAGCGCTGCACCTCCTCCTCGCGTCTTCTGGTCGAGGAAAGCATTCACGACGAATTCGTCGCCCGCGTTGCCGAAAAGGCGGCGCGCATCAAGGTCGGCCACCCGCTCGATCCCGAGACGGTCGTCGGCCCGCTCATCCATCCCGAGCACGAAAAGAAGGTCCTGTCCTATTTCGAGCTTGCCCGGCAGGAGGGTGCGACCATCGCCGTGGGCGGCGAGAAGGCCGAGGGCGCCGATGGCGAATTGCGCGGTGGCTGTTTCGTAAAGCCGACATTCTTCACCGGTGCGCGCAACGACATGCGCATCGCCCGGGAGGAAATCTTCGGTCCGGTCCTGACCGCCATCCCGTTCAAGGACGAGGCGGAGGCGTTGGCGCTCGCCAACGACGTTGCCTACGGGTTGACCGCCTATCTCTGGACATCCGACGTCACCCGCGCCTTCCGCTTCACCGAACACCTCGAGGCCGGAATGATCTGGGTGAACTCGGAGAATGTGCGCCACCTGCCGACGCCGTTCGGCGGCGTGAAGAACTCCGGCATCGGGCGTGACGGTGGCGACTGGTCCTTCGACTTCTACATGGAAACAAAGAACATCGCCTTTGCCACTGCCGCACACCCGATCGCCAAGCTCGGCGGCTGAGCGCTCCACAAGGGAGGAAGAAGCTATGCCGGTCCCGGCCCCCAATCTCTATCCGCCGTTCAACGTCGTGCGTCTCAGCCATGTCGAACTGATCGTGCGCGACCTTGCCGCCAGCCGGGCCTTCTATGTCGATACGCTCGGTCTGCAGGTGACCTATGAAGACAGCGAGATGATCACCCTGCGCGCCATGGAGGAGCGCTGTCATCATTGCATCATCCTCAAGCGCGGCGACGAGCCGGTAGCGCATCATCTGGGCTTCCGGCTTTACGACGACGGCGATCTGGAGCGCGCGGAACATTACTTTCGCGGCAAGGGACTGCCGGTCGAGTGGGTCGAACGGCCCAATCAGTCGCGCACCATGCGCACCCGCGACCCGCACGGCATTCCGCTCGAGTTCTTCGTGCGCATGGATCGCCTGCCGCCGATCCACCAGAAATATGCGCTGTATCGCGGCGTGAAACCGCTGCGCATCGACCATTTCAATTGCTTTTCGACCAATGTCGACGAGTCCGTCGCCTTCTACAACGAGATCGGATTCCGGGTCACCGAATATACGGAGGACGAGGCGAGCGGCCGGCTGTGGGCGGCCTGGATGCACCGCAAGGGCGGCGTCCATGACATGGCCTTCACCAACGGTCGCGGGCCGCGCCTGCATCACGTCGCATTCTGGGTGCCGACCCCGCTCAACATCATCGATCTGCTCGATCTCATGGCGACGACCGGCTATGTCTCCAACATCGAGCGGGGCCCCGGCCGTCACGGCATTTCCAACGCCTTCTTTCTCTATGTGCGCGATCCAGACGGCCATCGCGTCGAGATCTACTGTTCGGATTATCTTACGGTGGATCCCGATCACGAGCCGATCCGCTGGGACCTGAAAGACCCGCAGCGCCAGACCTTGTGGGGCGCCCCGGCGCCGCGCTCGTGGTTCGAGGAAGGCAGCGAATTCGCGGGAGTCGGAGTTTGCGAGCCGGACCTCGAAGCAACGCCGATCGTCGCCCCGTGAGCCTGCGAGGGCGGGCCGGCTGTCGTGACCGGACAATAGGAAGTCGCCTCCGGCTTTGAAATCGGACCCTTTTTTGGCCTAAAGTGTGACGAATCCTGGCCCGGATTGTGTTCGGACGGATCGCCTGTTCTTGATCGTGTCTCTCTGCTCTCCGGCAAACGGGGCAACAAAGCGCCGCGGCGTGTAGCGCTCCCGGCGAATAAGGAGAGAGGGAGGCATTCATGGCGAATACCCAAGCGGATAGGGTCGAGGACCACGGACTCGAGCCCGGTCAGGACAATGTCACAGTGCTTGGCCTTGACCTCCACAATCCCGTTTTCTTCGTCTCGGCGATCGTCATCATCGCCTTCGTCGTCTTCTCCCTGCTGTTCAGGGAGACGGCGGGCGCGGCGCTTGGCGGCCTGCGGGTCTGGCTGACCTCGACCTTCGACTGGGTGTTCATGTTGGCGGCCAATCTGTTCGTGCTGTTCTGCCTCGTGCTGATCGCCTCGCCGCTCGGCAAGGTGCGCCTGGGCGGTGAGGACGCCACGCCCGACTATTCCTATTCCGGCTGGTTCGCCATGCTGTTTGCGGCCGGCATGGGCATCGGGCTGATGTTTTTCGGCGTGCTCGAGCCGATGTACCATTTCAACAATCCGCCGCTCGGCGTTGCGCCACCGGTGGTCGACGGCCAACTCATCGACGATCCCGTGGCCGTTGCGACGGCGCGCGAAATGGGCATGGCGGCGACGATCTTCCATTGGGGCCTGCACCCCTGGGCGATCTATGCCATCGTGGCGCTGTCGCTGTCGCTTGCCGCGTACAACAAGGGACTGCCGCTTTCCATGCGCTCCGTCTTCTATCCGATATTCGGCGAGCGGGTGCGCGGTTGGATCGGCCACGTCATCGATATCATGGCGGTATTTGCGACGCTGTTCGGCCTCGCCACGTCGTTGGGCTTCGGCGCTTCGCAGGCGCTGGCCGGCCTCAACTACCTCTACGACGTTCCCAACACAGACACGATGAAGGTCGTCCTTATCGCCCTCATCACCTGCGCCGCCCTTGGTTCGGTCGTCGCGGGGCTCGATGCGGGGGTGAAGCGGCTGTCCGAGCTCAACATGCTTCTGGCGGTCGTTCTGCTGCTCTTCGTCATCGCCGTCGGACCGACGCTCGGCATCATCACCGGCTTCTTCATGAACTGCTGGTATTATGTGAAGGACCTGCCCACGCTTGCCAACTGGGTCGGCCGCGAGGACGACGCATTCATGCATGGCTGGACAACGTTCTACTGGGCGTGGTGGATATCCTGGTCGCCCTTCGTCGGCATGTTCATCGCGCGTGTTTCGCGTGGCCGCACAGTGCGCGAATTCATCACCTGCGTTCTGATCATTCCGACCGTCGTCTCCATTCTGTGGATGACCACCTTCGGCGGCACGGCGCTCAACCAGTTCCTCGCCGAGGGCTACACCGGCGTGCAGCAGACGGTCGTCGACTATGTGCCCGAGCTGTCGCTCTTCCGCATGCTGGAGCCGCTGCCGCTGGCCGGTCTCACCTCGCTCATCGGCATCGTTCTGGTGATCGTCTTCTTCGTCACTTCTTCGGATTCCGGCTCGCTCGTCATCGACACGATCACCGCCGGCGGCAAGATCGATGCCCCGGTCGCACAGCGGGTTTTCTGGGCCATCTTCGAGGGCCTGGTGGCGATCGTTCTGCTGCTCGGCGGCGGGTTGGCGGCTCTTCAAGCGGGCGCCGTGGCGACGGGTTTCCCCTTCGCGCTTCTGTTGATGGTGATGATGTACGCCACCTGGAAGGGCCTGCGATCGGAGCGCGCCGTGGCGCAGGCGGCGTAGGCCGCCCGGCCGCGGGCTGGACCGTGTGAGACTTTCCGACAGGGCCGCGACGCCGTCGTGGCCCTGTCCTTATCCGGCACTGTGCATTGCAGCATCGGCCGACTGCGTCTAATCGGGGGCAATGCAGCCCGCCGCTCTCCACCCGTTTCGCTACGCATTTGCCGGCATGGCCGCCATGGCGGCGGCCATGGGCATCGGGCGTTTCGTCTATACCCCGATACTGCCCGGCATGATGGACGGGCTCGGCCTGTCGGCCTCGCAGGCCGGCCTCGTCGCCTCCGCCAACTATCTGGGCTATCTCGTCGGCGCGATCATGGCGGCTGGTGCATGGGCGCATGGGCGCGAGCGTGCCGTCACGCTGACCGGCCTCGGGGCCAATGCGCTGCTGCTTGCCTGGATGGGGGTAGCGGATGCGCTCGACAGCTTTCTGGCAATCCGGTTCCTGGCCGGCGTGGCGAGTGCCTTTCTGATGATCTTCCTGACGTCGATCGTCTCGTCGCGGCTTTTTGCCGCCGGGCGGCCTGGTCTGCAGGCGTTGCATTTCGGCGGCGTCGGCGTGGGCATGTGCGTTTCAGCCCTGATCACCGGCGGCGTCGCGCTCGCCGGTGCGGACTGGCGCACCTCCTGGCTCCTTTCGGGTGCTGTCGGCGCGCTCGTGTTCCTGCTGGTTTGGCGTCTCGCGCCAGGCGGGCCGCTGCATGCCGAGGCCGGCCACCGGCCGGAGCCGGCACTGCCGCGCAGTCCGGCGCTCTTCAGGATCATCCTCGCCTACGGCATTTTCGGCGCCGGCTATATCGTCACCGCCACCTTTCTCGTCGCGATCGTGCGCCAGGGCGACGGCGGGCGCCTGTTCGAATCCGGCGTATGGCTCGTCACCGGCATTGCCGGCGCGCCCTCGGTCTGGCTGTGGGGCAAGCTGGCACGACGCAGCGGCCTGGCGGCGGCCTTCGCCGTCGGCTGCCTCGTCGAGGCGCTCGGCGTCGTGGCCAGCGTGGCCATGCCGGCGCCGGCCGGTCCGATCGTCGGCGGGGTGCTGCTTGGCGGCACGTTCATCGCCGTCACCGCGCTCGGCCTGCAGGCCGGCCGGCTGCTCGCGCCGTCTGCCCCGCGCCGCGCCCTGGCGCTGATGACGGCGGCCTTCGGCATCGGCCAGATCCTCGGGCCGATCGCGGCCGGCTATGCGGCCGACTGGACGGGCAGCTTCTTCGTTCCCTCGATCGGCGCCGCGCTCGCCCTCGTCGCCTCGGGCCTGATCGGCTGGTCGGCGCGCTCGGCGCTGCGACAATCGTAGCGCACGTTGTGGCTCGCAGGGTGTTGATTTTCAACGCCGACAAGGTGAACAGCCTTACCGAAATTTCATGCTCGCGCGGCTTGTTGCCGCCGCCATTGCTCCATACGATTTGCCCCGATCATACCGTGTAACGGGCGGGGCGCGCCCTTGCTCTCCTGCCTGCCATTTCAGGGAATCACCCCCCGTGTTCGTATCCTTCTTCCCGAGACCGAAGCTGTTCTTCCTGTCATTTGTCGCCTGGTCGGCCTTTGCGGTTGCCTTCTGGTATCTACTGGGCCGCGACATGGGCGCCTGGTTCGCAATGCCGCCCGCCGATCCCGAGGCTTTGCCGATTGTCGGCGTGCATTACTTCTGGACCCCCCAATTTCTGTGGTTCTACATCTATTTCGCTGTCGTGACCGCCATCTTCGCCGGGTTCTGGTTCGTGGCCTTGCCCCATCCCTGGGCCATGTGGTCCATCCTCGGATCGGCGGCGATCCTGTTCTCCACCTATTTCTCGGTGCAGGTCAGCGTCGCCATCAACAACTGGCGCCGCCCTTTCTTCGATCTGGTGCAGAATGCCCTGACCGAACCGGACAAGGTCGCCGCATCCGATCTGTATGCTCTGCTTCTGGTGTTCGCCCAGATCGCCTTTCTATGGATTCTCGTCTACGTCGCGACACGCTTCTTCGTCAGCCACTACATCTTCCGTTGGCGAACGGCGATGAACGACTACTATCTGTCGCACTGGCAGCGGCTGCGTCAGGTGGAGGGTGCATCCCAGCGTATCCAGGAAGACACCATGCGTTTTGCCTCGACCGTCGAGGGCCTCGGCGTCAGCATGGTCGATTCCGTCATGACGCTGATTGCCTTCCTGCCCATCCTCTATGCGCTGTCGACGCATGTGACGCATCTGCCGATCATCGGCGAGGTGCCCGCGCCGCTGATGAGCGCGGCCATCTTCTGGTCGCTCTTCGGCACGGTCCTGCTGGCCATCGTCGGCGTTCGTCTGCCGGGTCTGGAATTCAGAAACCAGAGGGTGGAGGCGGCGTTCCGCAAGGAACTCGTTTATGGTGAGGATCACGCGGATCGCGCCCGGCCGCTGACGGTCAGGGAACTCTTCGGCAATGTGCGGAGAAACTATTTCCGCCTGTATTTTCACTACATGTATTTCAACGTCGCCCGGTCTTTCTACATTCAGGCCGACAATATCTTCGCCTATTTCATCCTGATACCGACAGTCGCGGCCGGTCGCATCACCTTCGGCATCCTGCAGCAGATCCTGACGGCCTTCACCCAGGTCAGCTCGTCGTTTCAATATCTGGTCAATGCCTGGCCGACGATCGTGGAACTGCTGTCGATCTACAAGCGCCTGCAGGCGTTCGAAGCGACGCTCCATGGCGGCAAGCTGCCCGATATCGACACGGAATATCTCGCCAATCCGGAGGTTGACGCGCGGCCCGGCGACCAGCCGGCCTGACGGGTTACCCGCCGACGTGGGCGGCGGGTTCGGCTTCGAGTGCTTCGACCAGTCCGCTATAGGAAACGCATTCGACGTCCGCCTTCGTGCAGACGTCCGTGGCAAAGCGCTCCAGTGCGCGCCAATAGGCGCCGCCATTCATCAGCGTGAAATGGAAGCCGACCTGCAGCGGCCGGCGCTTGCCCGAATACTGCTTTTCGAACGCGGCGCGGAAGGCCCGGTAGGCGCGCTCCTCGAACGCACCATCGCTATCGCTGCGTTCGACACCGCCCGAATGACGTACGAACAGATTGTAGTCCATGGCGATGATGCGCCGCCGGGCCGGGCCCTCTGCAATGAGTGGCAAGGCAAAATGCCATACGCCCGCCTTGCGGCGCGGCGTGTCAGGCCCACGCGAAACGGTGCTGGCGTCATAGGCAAAGCCCCTTGCGGCAAGCGCCTCGTAGAGTTGCGGGCTGGTCGACAGATAGGGCGCGCGAAAGCCCTTCGACATGCCGGCTGCGAGCGATTGCCAGCCTTCCGGTTCCGCTTCGATGCCGTTGTTGGCATAGGCGCCGGCGACGATCGCGCTGAACTGGTCGAACTCCTGCTCCCAGTCCTTCGCCGACCAGTCCTTGCCGTCGAAATGGCCGCAGCCATGGCTGGCGATCTCGTGGCCTTCTCCATGAGCACCCAGGATTTGCTCGAGCCGTGCGGCGATTTCCTCGCGGGAAGAGGCGAAGCCGACATTGGACCGGCCGGCCGACTTGCGCGGCGGGTGGTAGAGGTCCCTGTTATCGCGCGTCAGCAAAAAGACGCAGGAGAGGAAATAGGTGAAATGGGCGCCGGTTTCCTGCGCCAGTGCGCGGCTGCGGCGCCACTGCGCGATGTCGTGCGCGCCGTCGAAAGAGATGACCACATATTGCGGCCTTTGCGCTTCGGTTTGGGCATTGGCGTGGCCCGCAAGGGCGAAGAGGCAGAGTGGCAGCAGCAGGCCGCGCAAGCATATCGGCATGAAAGAAGGGTCCCTCTCGCAAAGCGCATCTGACTGCCCGCCGATTATGGCAGCTCTTTGATTAGGTCCTGCTCAAGATTGATGGCGGACTGCCTGTTCCCAACATCAGCGCTTAAAGATAAGCTCGCGCCACCCACCTGACCGGAAGGCAAATCATGCTCGTTCTCATCCTCGGACTGATCCTGTTTCTCGGCATTCATTCGGTGCGCATCTTCGCGCCCGAATGGGCCGGCGCGCGTGAAAAATCCATGGGCGAGGGGCCCTGGAAGGGCACATATTCGCTTGTCTCGGCCATCGGCCTGGTGCTGATCATCTGGGGTTACTCGCTCGCCTGGCCGGTCGCACCGGTGATCTACGAGCCGCCCGTATGGATGAAGCACCTGACGGCATTGCTGATGCTGTTCGCCTTCATCGCCATCATGGTCTATACCGTTCCGGCTGGCCGTCTGAAGCCGATGCTCAAGCATCCGATGCTGGTGGCGGTGAAGATCTGGGCGGTGGCCCACCTGCTTGCCAATGGCGATCTCGCTTCGATCCTGCTGTTCGGCAGCTTTCTGGTCTGGGCGGTGCTCGACCGCATTTCGGTCAAGCGGCGCGGTGCGGCGATCGCGGCAGCAGGCCCGGTGCGCAACGACCTCATCGCCGTTGCCGCCGCACTCGTGCTTTACGGGCTGTTCGTCTGGCGCCTGCATTTGTGGCTTTTCGGCGCGGTGCCGCTGCCGGTGGCCTGACGCGGGCAGGCGCCGGATAGGGGCATTTTCGCGCGGTCCCCTTCCATCAGCCGCAAATTCCGATAAAAGGCTCCCAAAATGCCGGTCATGCCTCCGGCGCCAATACGGGTTGGGTGATGTCGGACGATAGTTTTATCCGCGAGGTCAATGAAGAGCTGCGCCAGGACCAGGCCAAGGCGCTGTGGCGCCGCTATGGCCCGATCGCCATCGTCATCGCCGTTGCGGTGGTTCTCGCGACCGCCGGCTATGTGGGCTGGGACTACTGGGACCGCAGCCGCGCCAACAAGGCCGGAGACGCCTATTCGCAGGCCTTGACGCTGGCCGGCCAAGGCAAGAACGACGAGGCGCTGGCCGCCCTGGAAGAGTTGGAGGCCGGGGGCTATGGCGCCTATCCGGTTCTGGCCCGCATGCGCGCGGCCACGCTTCAGGCCGCAAAGGGCGAGGCCGATGCCGCCATCACCGCGTTCGACGAGGTCGCCGCCGACACATCCGTGGCGCAGGCGATCCGCGACATGGCGCGTCTGCGCGCCGGTCTCCTGCTTGTCGACCACGGCAGCTATGACGAGGTGTCGGCGCGCGTGGAGACGCTGGCCGCCGACACCAATCCGCTGCGCCATTCGGCGCGCGAGGCGCTTGGCCTGTCGGCCTGGAAGGAGAGCCGGTCCGCCGAGGCTCTCGAGCTTTTCCAGGAAATCGCAGACGATCCGCAGTCGCCGGCCAATCTGCGCCAGCGCGCCACTCTCATGTCCGAACTGATTCGCGGTTCGGGCGATGCGTCGTGATGGACCGCGATGAGCTTCACCGTTGCCATCGTCGGCCGCCCCAATGTCGGCAAGTCGACCCTTTTCAACCGGCTGGCCGGACGCCGCCTGGCGCTGATCGACGACACGCCGGGCGTGACGCGCGACCGCCGCAGGCATGACGCCAGGCTCTACGATCTGCGTTTCGACATCATCGACACGGCCGGCTTCGAGGACGCCGCCGCGGCGACGCTTCAGGGCCGCATGCGGATCCAGACCGAGCAGGCGATCGACGAAGCCGATCTGGTCCTGTTTCTTGTCGATGCCAAGAGCGGCCTGACGCCGAACGACCGCGCTTTCGCCGACATCGTGCGGCGCACCGGCAAGCCTGTCGTCGTGGTTGCCAACAAGGCCGAGGCGCGTGGCGCCGAGAGCGGCATGCTGGAAGCCTGGGAACTCGGGCTGGGCGAGCCGATCCCGATCTCCGCCGAGCACGGCCAGGGCTTGCCGGACCTGCGCGAGGCAATCATCGCGGCGCTCGGCGAGGAGCGCGTGCTCGCTGATGAGGAGGCGGCCGAAGACGCCGCAAGCACGGCGCTGGTCGGCGAGGACGTTGCCGATCCGGATGCCGAAGCGCCGGCCTACGACCCCACCAAGCCGCTGCGCATCGCCGTCGTCGGGCGTCCGAATGCCGGCAAGTCGACATTGATCAACACGCTTGTCGGCGAGGAGCGCCTTTTGACGGGTCCCGAAGCCGGCATCACTCGCGATTCGATCTCGGTCGACTGGACATGGCGTGAGCGCCAGTTCAAGCTGTTCGACACCGCCGGCATGCGCCGCAAGGCCAGGGTGCAGGAGAAGCTGGAAAAGCTGTCGGTGGCCGATGGGTTGCGGGCCATCCGCTTCGCCGAGGTCGTGATCATCGTGCTCGATGCGACGATCCCGTTCGAAAAGCAGGACCTGCAGATCGCCGACCTGATCATCCGCGAGGGCAGGGCGCCGGTCATCGCCTTCAACAAGTGGGATTTGGTCGACAATCCGCAGGAGCAGCTCGCCGAATTGCACGAAAAGACCCAGCGGCTCCTGCCGCAGGTGCGCGGCCTGCGTGCCGTGCCGGTGTCGGCCGAGACCGGCCGTGGCCTCGACAAGCTGATGGAAGAGGTGGTCGCCATCCATGAAGTCTGGAACCGGCGCGTCTCGACCGGCCGTCTCAATCGCTGGCTCGAAGGCGTGCTGGCGCATCATCCGCCGCCGGCGGTGGCGGGGCGGCGGCTGAAGATCAAATATCTCACCCAGGTCAAGGCGCGCCCGCCCGGTTTCGTCGTTTCCTGCTCGCGCCCCGATGCCATGCCGCAATCCTATGTGCGCTACCTGATCAACGGCCTGCGCGAGAGCTTCGACATGCCCGGCGTGCCGATCCGCATCATGCTGCGCGCGCCCGACAATCCCTATGCCGGCCGCGCACGCAAGAAGAAGTAGGCGGCCATCGGTGCCGGCCGGGCCCGATTTCCGTATCGTTAACGCTCCAGCAAGGTTAATGCACCACTGTCACTTTCCAGTTGTCTTGAGTGGCGTTCTGGAGAGTTCCCGGTGCATTTCAGCTTAGTGCTGCGGCGGCTGGCCGCCTCGGTTTGCAAGCGCGAATCCTTGCCGCCCCTGGTGATCGGATTGGGGCTCTGGATCGGCTTCCCGACGGTTTCTGCCTATCAGGATATGGTCAGCTTCGTTTCGGGCATGGAGGCGAACGGTCCGGCGCGCTGGAATGCCGTCGTCGAGAAATCCGTCGCCGGATCGGTCCACAAGGCCGAGATGAAGTTCCTCGATTCCACCGCGACGGGCTCCATTTCCGGCTCCGGCGTGCGAGCCGGCGGGCTCGGCGCGGTCGCCTTCGAGGGCAACAAGGCCGTCGTTCCAGACGTGCCGGACGAGGAGCGCATCAACCGCGAGGAAAAGCGCGGCCGCGTCGTCAATGTCGCGCCGGCCGCGCCGCCCAAATCCTTCAATGCCGGCTCGGTTTTCCAGCGCAGCAGCCTGCTGCGCCATCCGCTCCTCGACAATGAAGACGGGATCGTGATGGCCTTCGACAAGCCGGCGATCGAGGGCAAGGAGGTGCAGATCGCCTCCGCCTTTCATATGCGCGAGGACCGCAAGGATCCGGGCGTGCCGACGATGCTGGCCAGCCTGGTGACCAATGACAAGGCCGACATTCTGGCCACCGCCTATGCGCCGGCCAAGCCGGATTACGCCAAGGCTTCGCCTTTCGCCTCCCTTTTGAAGGGCGAGGAGGACGCCAATGCCGGCCGCTTCGTGCCTCCGGTCGGTAAGGGCGATCACGACTGGATGGCGCAGCCCCTGCCGCCGGTGGTGTTTTCCAAGCCGGAGCAGAAATGCCTCGCCGCGGCGGTCTATTTCGAGGCCCGCAGCGAGCATCTGAAGGGCCAGGCCGCGGTTGCCCAGGTGGTGCTGAACCGCGTGCGCAATCCCGCCTATCCCAACACGATCTGCAAGGTGGTCTACCAGAACGACGACTGGCGCAATCGCTGCCAGTTCTCCTTCGCCTGCGACGGCATCCGCGACCGCATAGCCAGCCCGCGCCACTGGAAGGTCGCCCAGGAGATCGCCATGGCCGTCACGGCCGGCAAGATCTTCATCGATGATGTCGGCTCCTCCACCCATTACCACGCCGTCTACGTGCGGCCGCGCTGGGCTCGCACGATGGAGAAGATGAAGAAGATCGGATTGCATGTCTTCTATCGCACCTATGGTGGGGGCTGGAGTTGACCGCATTGCAGCGCCGCGGCGGCGGGGATTCGCCGCTGCGCGGCGAAGCGGCTTTGCGGACGTAGTGTCGCACCGCGATAAGGTGTTGAATTTCAATCATAAATGCTGGCATTCGAGGGCGCATTCTCTGGCTTGACTGGGGGGGGCGGCCTCACTATGGTGCGCGCGACTTTGAGGCGGGCGGAGCGTTTCCGACCGTCCGGGCAGGAGTACGCGTGAGCCATGGCGAAGGATCAGGGCGAGAGCGGACCGAAAGACCCGGGCGGCACGCGGCAGCGCGATGCCCGGCACGGTCTCGAAGATCGCTTGCACAAGCTTGATGCCGCCTTGGCGGCCAGGCGCGAATGCGACGCGGAGAGGGAAGCAGGTAACGGCAAAGGCGACAAGTCCGGCTACGGCCAGGCACTGAAGCTCTCGAGCGAGTTCATCGCGGGTGTAGTGGTCGGAGCGGGCTTGGGATGGGTCGTTGATCGTTTGGCCGGCACGTCGCCCTGGGGGCTGATCGTGCTGCTGCTGCTCGGTTTCGGCGCCGGCGTGCTCAATATATTGCGTTCGACAGGCCAGGTGGCCGAGTTCGGGCAGGGCGCCCCCAGGCGTGATGATGTAGGCGCCGCCAGGCGTGATGATGAAGAAGAATAGGCGCCGGGCTCTCGGCGCAGCGCAACAACAGATCGCCGGTTCGCCCGGCAAGAACGGGGTTAGGCAGTGGCTGCTGACAAGGTCGATCCGATCCACCAGTTTCATATCAACAAGCTGATTCCGATCGAGATCGGCGGCTTTGACTTGTCGTTCACCAATTCCGCCCTGTTCATGGTGGCCACGGTGATCGTCGCCTCCGCCTTCCTGGTTCTGACCACGTCGAGCCGCGGCCTGATTCCCTCGCGCCTGCAGTCGGTCTCGGAGATGTCCTACGAGTTCGTGGCCTCGATGCTGCGCGACGCGGCCGGCACGCAAGGCATGCGCTTCTTCCCGTTCGTCTTCTCGATCTTCATGTTCGTGCTGGTGGCCAATCTGCTCGGCATGTTCCCCTATTTCTTCACCGTTACCTCGCACATCATCGTCACCTTCGCGCTGGCGATGCTCGTCATCGGCACGGTCGTCATCTATGGCTTCATGAAGCACGGTCTGGGCTTCCTTAAGCTCTTCGTGCCCTCTGGCGTGCCCGTCGTGCTGATGCCCTTGGTGGTTGCGATCGAGGTCATCTCGTTTCTCTCGCGCCCGGTCAGCCTGTCGGTGCGACTGTTCGCCAACATGCTCGCCGGCCACATCACCCTGAAGGTGTTTGCCGGCTTCGTCGTTTCCCTGAGCGCCCTGGGGCTGACCGGCGTTGCCGGCGCCGTCCTGCCGCTGCTCATGGCCGTGGCGATCACGGCTCTCGAATTCCTCGTGGCTTTCCTCCAGGCATACGTCTTTGCGGTGCTGACCTGCATGTACCTCAACGACGCGATCCATCCGGGCCACTAGGAAAATTGTCGCCGGCGGATTCCCGCCAGTAACCCGACCGCATCAAATTCAGATCCAAGAAGGAGCATCAATATGGAAGCGGAAGCAGCAAAGTACATCGGCGCCGGTATCGCGTGCCTCGGCATGGGTGGCGCGGGCATCGGCCTGGGCACCATCTTCGGCAACTATCTTTCCGGCGCGCTGCGCAATCCGTCTGCCGCTGACGGCCAGTTCGGCCGCCTGATCTTCGGCTTCGCGGTGACCGAGGCTCTGGGCATCTTCTCGCTGCTCATCGCCCTGCTCGCCCTGTTCGGCTGATCCGGCAGAACGAGGCAGTCGCCGGCCGCTTCCAGGCGGCCGGCTGCAATATCGGGGTTAGCCAATGTTCGTGACATATGCTTTCGCGCAGGAAAGCAATCATGCCGACGGCGAGTCGGCGGCGGAAGGCGTGACGCACACCGAGACCGGTGTGCCGCATGAGGGCGGCCATGAAGCCACCTTCCCGCCCTTTGATCCCGCGACCTATCCCTCCCAGATCCTCTGGCTGGCGGTCACCTTTGGGCTCTTCTATCTCTTCATGAAGCGGGTGGCGCTGCCGCGGATCAGCGGAACGCTGGAAATCCGGCGTGACCGCGTGGCCCAGGATCTGGACCAGGCCGCGCGCATGAAGGAAGAGGCGGACGAGGCCATTGCAGCCTACGAGCAGGAATTGGCGCAGGCCCGCAACAAGGCCGGCGGCATCGGACAGGAGGCGCGCGATGCCGCCAAGGCCGAAGCCGACGCCGAACGTGCCGAGGTGGAGGGCAAGCTCGATGAGCAGCTCGCCAAGTCCGAGGCCAGGATCGGTGCCATCAAGGCCGAGGCCATGAAGGACGTCGGCACGATCGCCGAGGACACGGCAGCGGCCATCGTTGAACAACTCGTCGGCAAGGCGACCAAGGCGGACATCGCCGCCGCGGTCAAATCCGTGTCGCAGTGAGGAGGCGGTAATGGACGCAACATCACTCGCCACGCTCTGGGCGACGGTCTCCCTGTTCCTGTTCCTGGGCCTGATCGTCTACCTCAAGGTGCCGGGCATGATCGCCAAGTCGCTGGACGCGCGGGCCGATCGTATCCGCAACGAGCTGGAAGAGGCGCGCAAGCTGCGCGAGGAAGCCCAGCAGGTGCTTGCCGAATATCAGCGCAAGCGCAAGGAAGCCGAGCAGGAGGCGCAGGAGATCGTCGCCGCTGCCAAGCGCGAGGCCGAGCTTCTCAAGTCGGAAGCCAAGGAGAAGACCGAGGAATATGTCGCCCGCCGCACGGCGCTGGCCGAGCAGAAGATCGCCCAGGCCGAACGCGAGGCCGTTAACGAGGTGCGCGGCAGCGCCGTCGACATCGCCGTCGAGGCCGCCCGCAGCCTGCTGGCCTCCAAGGTCGATTCGGGCACGGCCGGCACCTTGTTCAAGACGTCGCTGCAGGACGTGAAGTCGAAGCTGAACTGATCGTCACTTCGATGGCGTATTCGAAGATGCCGCCTCAGGGCGGCATTTTTCGTTGGGCGGTATTCGGTGGCGATGCCGGGTTGTGCCGAGCGGGTGGAGCGGATCAGGCCTTCAATGGCGCAAAAGACATGCGGTGAATGCGCGCCACCGCGCCGCCGCTTTCGATGGCCTCGAGGTGGCGTCGCGTCCCATAGCCCATATGTGCGCCGAAGCCGTAGTTCGGATGCACCGTGCAACACCGGCTCATCATGCGGTCGCGCGTTACCTTGGCGACGATGGAGGCCGCGGCGATCGACACCGAGCGGCTGTCGCCCTTGACCAAAGCCGTTGCCGGGCAGGCGAGACCGGGCGGCACGTCGCGCCCATCGACAAGGGCGTGGCCCGGCGTGACCGAGAGCAGCGATGCGGCGCGTCGCATCGCCTCCAGGCTGGCACGCAGAATGTTGTGGTCATCGATGCCCGCGGCCGCCACGGAGGCGATCGCGATCGCGTGCGCCTGTTTCATGATGACATCGTAGAGTGCCTCTCGGCGTTTCGCCGTCAGTTTCTTGGAATCGTCCAGGCCCTCGGGGATCGATCCTTCGTCGAGGATGACGGCCGCCGCGACGACCGGACCGGCAAGCGGCCCGCGCCCGGCCTCGTCGAGGCCGCAGATCGGCCCTTCGCCGGCGGCGAGCCGTTTGCGCTCGATGGAGAAATCGGGCTTGGTGTCGAGATCGAACAGGGGCGGAGAATCGGAAGCCGGGCGAGTCATGATGCGGCGATGCTCGCACCGGCTCCGATTCTCCGCAAGAGCTTCCCGGCCTGTAGGGCGGCAGGCCGGGAAGAGGCCGTCGGCTCATGCGGGGAGAAAGCCGGACGGACCCGTTGGCGGGCCGGCAGAGCGGCCCGCAACCTTGCACTTGTACATGCTCCAACATATTGATCTGGCGCGCATATCTTTGCTTCAAACGTTTCCGTTTGAAGCGAACGCGCGTTAAAGGAGCTGCAATTGCTCTCCGTGCGGGGTTGGCGGCTTGAACAGATCCGTTCTCAGCACGTGCTTGTTTCGGTTGAGCCCGAGACGCTTGGCGGCGATCTCGAAACGCCGCCCGATCTGCCAGGCATAGGGACCGACGCCCTTCATCCGGCTGCCCCATGTCGAATCGTAATCCTTGCCGTCGCGCATCGAGCGGATCAGCGACAGGACGTGGCGATAGCGGTCGGGATAGTGCCGCAGAAGCCATTCCTTGAAGACCGGGCTCACCTCGAGCGGCAGCCGCAGGATGATGTAGCCGGCTTCGCACGCGCCCATCGCATGGCCTGAATCCAGAATGCGCTCGATCTCGTGGTCGGTCAGCCCGGGAACAACGGGCGCCGCCATGACTGAAACCGGAATGCCGGCTTGCGCGAGCTTCTGCATGGTTTCCAGGCGCAGGGACGGCGTGGCCGCGCGCGGTTCCATCGTGCGCGCCAGCTTCCTATCGAGCGTCGTCACCGACAGGGCGACCTTGGCCAGTCCCTTCTCGGCCATGCGCGACAAGATGTCGATGTCGCGGGTGACCAGCGCCGACTTGGTGACGATGCCGACGGGATGATTGGCCGCTTCCAGCACTTCGAGAATGTCGCGCATGATGCGCCACTTCTTCTCGATCGGCTGGTAGGGGTCGGTGTTGGTGCCGATGGCGATGGTGCGCGGTTGATAGCCCTCCTTGGCAATCTCGCGCTCCAGAAGCCTCGCGGCATCGGGCTTGGCAAACAGCTTCGATTCGAAATCGAGTCCGGCCGACAGACCCATATAGCTGTGGGTGGGGCGGGCGAAGCAGTAGACGCAGCCATGCTCGCAGCCGCGATAGGGATTGACCGAGCGGTCGAAGGAGATGTCGGGGGATGCATTACGCGTGATGATGGTGCGCGGCCGCTCCACCTGCACGTGCGTCGCAAAGGGCGGCAATTCCTCGATCGTGCTCCAGCCATCGTCGAAAACGTCGCGTTGCAGGGCCTCGTAGCGCCCCGACGGGTTGATGCCGGCCGCACGCCCGCGCCGCCTGTCGTTCGCGATGCGAATGCCGCTTTCATCGACCATGGCGTTGGCGATGTCGGCGCCGCCTTGGGTGAAGGCGGCGATGTCGGCATTGATGATCTGGTCCATCTCCACGCTCCATCGTCGGGCCAGTCAGAATCGGCGTCCTGCCGATGAAATAATTCCTATTCCAGAAAAGAGAACAAAGCAAGAACTTTTGCCTGTGCGGTGCAACACTGGAATTGTGACGGCGTTTGAGCTATCGAGACCCATGCTTTCGGTCCTGATCGAGACCCGCAACGACGAGGACGCGCTGGCCCGCACGCTCGCCACCCTGGTTTCCGGCGCCGTCGAGGGGGTGGTGCGCGATGTTGTCGTTCACGATCGCGGATCGACGGACCAGACGCAGATGGTCGCCGACCATGCGGGATGCACATTCGTTGATGACGGCGAACTGGCGGCTGCGATCCGCCGCGCCAGGGGCGAGTGGCTTTTGATGCTGCGGCCAGGCGCGCGCCTCGAGCCGAACTGGATCGAGGCGGTGGTGTTCCACGTCAACAGCCAGGACGGTCCGGCGCGTTTCAGCCGGTCCGGCCGCTCCGGGCTTAGCCGCCTGTCACGCCTGTTTTCCAGGTCCGATCCGCTTGCCGACGGGTTCCTGATGCGCAAGAGCGAGGCTGTCGCACGCTGCCCGAACGCCGGCGATCTTGCCGGCCTGGTCAGCGGCCTTTCGGTCCGACGGTTGCCGGCGGCGATCACCGCGGTTGGCGGCGAATGGCGTGGTTGACTATACCGCCTTTCCGGCGCCGCGCTTCAGGTGCTCGTCGAGCCGCGGCATGATCTCGACGAAGTTGCAGGGCATGTGCCGATAGTCGAACTGATCCTTGAGGATCATGTCCCATGCGTCGCGGCAGGCGCCCGGCGAGCCCGGCAGGACGAAGACGAAGGTCTGGCCGATCAGTCCGGCGGTGGCGCGCGACTGGATCGTCGAGGTGCCGATCTTGTCGTAGGAGATGCGGTGGAAGACCTGCGAAAAGCCGTCCATGCGCTTTTCGAATAGCGGTTCCAGCGCCTCCGGCGTCACATCGCGCCCGGTGAAGCCCGTGCCGCCGGTGGTGATGACGGCGTCGATGGCGGGATCCTTCGTCCAGCCGCCGACCGTCGCTCGGATCGCCTCGACATCGTCGGTCACGATCTCGCGCGCCGCCAGCCGGTGGCCGGCCTCGGCGATCCGTTCGGCAAGCGCCTTGCCCGAGCGGTCCTCGGCCAGGCTGCGCGTGTCGGAAACGGTCAACACGGCGATGCCGACCGCAACGAAGGGCCGCGTTTCGTCTATCCGTCCCATGGATGCTCTCCCGTGCCGGCGCTGCGCGCCGCCTCGATGAACCAGCCGGGCCGGGCGCGCCGCAGTTTGCCGGCGGATTGCCCTGCTTCTTGTGCCGTGTCGAACAGCCCGAAGCACGTCGCGCCCGAACCCGACATGCGCGACAAGATTGCGCCGGATTGGTTCAGCAAGTCCAGCGCCTCGGCGATCGGCGGCGCGATTTCGATGGCCGGGGCTTCGAGGTCATTGCGGCATTGCCCCAGCCATGCCGCGATGGCGGAGGTATCGTGCCGCACCGGCAAGGGCGGCAATGGGGGATTCGCCTTCGATGTCAGCCGGCGAAAGATCCCGGCCGTGGCCACGGCCATGCCGGGATTGGCGAGTACGAGATGGAGCGCCGGCCATTCCTTCATTGGCGCGATCTCATCGCCCGTGCCGCGCGCCACGAGCGGACAGGCGTGCACGCACATGGGCAGATCGGCGCCCAAAGGCGCGGCGAGGCGCGCGAGTTCGCCGGCCGCCGGGTCGAGCCGCCAAAGCCGCGTGAGCGCCTTCAGCGCCGCCGCCGCGTCGCTCGACCCGCCGCCAATGCCCGATGCCGGTGGCAGGTTCTTCTCGAGCCGGATCGTCACCGCTCCGCTTTCTGCCGGAAAATTATGCCGCAGAAGATCGCGTGCCCGCAGGACGAGATTGTCCTCTCCCGTCGGGACGCCATCCGCATAGGCTCCGGATATCTCGAAGGAATCGTGGTCGCTGGCCTCGACCTCGATTGTGTCGCAGGCGTCGGCGAACACGACGAGCGTGTCGAGCAGATGGTAGCCGTCGGCGCGCCGGCCGGTCACATGAAGCGCCAGATTGATCTTGGCGGGCGCCCGTAGGCGCAGGCGCGGTCCAGGCTGCATTGAGGGCGATCAGTCCTTCGCCAGCCTGTATTCGCCGGTCTTGGGATCCTTGACCAGCGTGCCGGAAGAACGGTTCGTCGTCTCTCGCTCGGTCCGTCGCACCCGTTCGGAAACCCGTTTGGCCTCACGCAGGAAAGCGCGGTAGCCGAGCCACGCAATGATGCCGGCGACAACGAAGAAGATCAGTTGCGGCATGTCATCCTTCCTTCTCGTTCCGGCCGGGCAATGCGTCGGGTTGCGATGATCGCGCCAATATTACAGCCTTTGTCTCTTGTCTCAAAGGCCATAGCGGTTCCACAGCGCGCGCTCCTCGGCCGCTTCGACCAACCCCTGTGCCGCGGCGGCGGTGATCTGCGAGGTGTTGTCGCCCAGCCTGGAACCGAGCAGGCCGATGCGGCGGCCCAGGAATCCGCGCGGTGCCGTGATGAGCTTCAGCCGGGTCTTCTCGCCATAGCGTGCCCTCAGGAACTCGCGCATGTCGCCCAGATGATCGACCAGGCCCAACGCCAGGCCGCGCTTGGCGCTCCAGAACAGGCCGGTAAACAGGTCCCCGTCATCGGCAAGCTTGTCGGCGCGGCGTTCCTTGACCATGTCGATGAATGTCTGATGCACATCGAGCTGCAGCACTTTCAAGCGCTCGATATCCTCCTTCCTTGCGGGCGAAAACGGGTCGAGCGTGGCCTTGTTCTCGCCGGCCGTATAGATGCGCCGCTCGACCCCGATCTTCTTCAGCAGATCGGGAAAGCCGAAGGAGGCAGAGACGACCCCGATCGAGCCGACGATGGAGGAGGGGTCGGCGACGATCTCGTCGCCGGCGAGCGCGATCATGTAGCCGCCGGAGGCGGCGACGTCCTCGACGAAGACATAGACCTTCTTTTGCTTTTCCTGCGCCAGGTCGCGGATGCGCTTGTAGATCAGACGCGACTGCACGGGCGAACCGCCCGGCGAGTTGATCGAGATCGCAACGGCCGGCGCGTCCTTCCAGGAGAACGCCTTTTCGATCAGCCCGGCGGTCGCCGCCAGCGACAGCGTCGGGCGGAACTGGCCGGCATTGGCCATGATGGTGCCATGCAGGCGAATGACGGGGATAGTGACGGCATCGCTGCGCATCGACTTGGGCAGGAAACGCTGAATGATCTGTCTCACGGACGTTCGTTCTCCAACTTTTGTTGTGAGCGATGTAGGCATTTCGCCGGCCGGCGCAATGGTGTTCCGTGGTCTAATCGCCGAACAGCGAGGCCCGGCCGTTGCTGATGGCGTCGGCTTCATCGCTCAACCGGTTGCTGTCGCGCTCATGCAGGAACAGCGGCGCGGCCATGACGGGCCGCTTGCGTGATCCGCGCCGCGCGCGCACGACGACGCGGATCGCGGATGCGTCGCTGCGTGGATGGATCGCCTTGATCTCGGCCCCGCCGAAGCGTCCCTGGATGGCGGCAAGGATCTCGGCCAGCGATTCCGGCCGCGCGATCACCGCAAGCCCGCCCTGGGCCCGCACGATGGCGGCCGCCGTGCGCGTCCAGCTCTCGAAAAGCCCCTCCTGCATCACATGCGCGGAATGCTTCAGCGGTTGCGGCGTCGCCCGGTCGCGGCCCGAATTGAAGGGCGGGTTCATGATCACGAAATCGACGCTGTTGTCGGACAGCCCCGCCGCCGCCCTCTTGCGTCCTGTCAGGCCGACATCGGCGCGAACAATCTCGGCCCGCGCCGCGATCGCGCTGTTTTGCGCCAGGGCCAGGGCCTGTGCGGCGCAATCGGCCATTGCGGCCTCGCGCTCGACAAGCACGACATGCGCCTGGCGGCAGCGCGAGGCGACGGCCAGGCCGGCCGCGCCGGCGCCGGCGCCGAGATCGGCGAGCCGCCCCGAAAACCCGTCCGGCACTGCCGCGGCAAGCATCATGGCATCCATGCCGGCGCGGTGGCCGCCGCGCGCCGGCTGGACGAGCCAGAAGTCGCCGCGGTGAAAGGCGTCGATGGTGACGTCGCCCGGATGCGTTTCGGCCTGCATGGGCACCCTAGGTGAGTTCGTCCGAGATGCCCGCGTCGCGCAACAGCTTGCGCGCCCGTGCCTCGTCGTCGGGTTCGACAAGCACGCGTCGCGGTAGGACGCCGAGCGAACCTTCCATGATGCTCATATTCTGGTCGGCCACCATGACGGCAATGCCGGCGTCGCGCATCAGCGCCTCGGCAAATGAAATGACGACCGCGTCGTTGGTTCGCATGATCTCGATCATGGACGCAGGTTCGCAATTTGCGTGCGCGATGTAAACGATGTCGAGAGCGCGCCAATTCGCCCCTTGCCGTTTCCTGCCCACCCGCCCTAGAGTCGCCGCACATTCGGATATCGGGTTTTTTGATCGGAGATTGGCGTGGGCGTAGTCGTATCGCTTGAGGAGGGGAAGAAGGAAAGGGCGTCGATCATGCCGCTTGTCGATCTGACGCGGCACGACATGTCGCGGGTCAATGAGCTCATCCTTTCCAAGGCCGGATCCAACGTCGAACTGATCCCGGAGATCGCCAACCATCTTATTTCTTCGGGCGGCAAGCGGCTCAGGCCGATGATCACACTCGCGGCGGCACAGATGTTCGGCTATGATGGCGACGGCCATGTCAAGCTGGCCACCAGCGTTGAGTTCATGCATACGGCGACGCTCCTGCATGACGATGTGGTCGACGAGAGCGGTTTGCGCCGCGGCAAGGCGACGGCCCGCATGATCTGGGGCAACCAGGCAAGCGTGCTGGTCGGCGACTATCTCCTGGGACAGGCCTTCCGCATGATGGTGGACGTCGGATCGCTCAAGGCGCTCGACATTCTCTCGACGGCCGCTTCGGTCATTGCCGAAGGTGAGGTCATGCAGCTTTCCGCGGCGAAGAATCTGGAGACCACCGAGGACGAGTATCTGGCCGTCATCAAGGCCAAGACGGCCGCCTTGTTCTCCGCCGCCGCCGAGGTCGGGCCGGTGATCGCGAATACGTCGCGGGCTGAACAGGCGGCCCTGCGCTCCTACGGCGCCAATCTCGGACTTGCCTTCCAGCTCATCGACGATGCACTCGACTATGGTGGCGACGCCAAGGATCTGGGCAAGAATGTCGGCGACGACTTCCGCGAGGGAAAGGTGACCTTGCCGGTCATTTTGAGCTATCGCCGCGGCACGCCCGATGAGCGGCGGTTCTGGAAGCAAGCGATCGAAGAAAACCGGAGCGACGATGCTGCGCTCGAGAGGGCCGTTGGCCTGATGGCACGCTATGGGGCGATTGCCGACACGATCGGCCGGGCCAGGCAGTTCGGCGAGATCGCCACGGATGCGCTGGCGCCGCTCAAGGAGACGCCGCAAAAGGCGGCGCTGCTCGAGGTGGTCGAGTTCTGCATCAGCCGGGTTTCCTGACAATTTCGGGCGGTCGAAGGGGCGCCACGTTATCGTGAGTGCCTCGTGCATTGATGATTGACCGCAAAAAGGCCATTCTCAAGGACCATTGATGGCATCGATTATCGCTTTTCGCAGGAAGGGACGAAATGCGGCGAATGAGTGTTGAACTCCTCAAGGCGGCTGCGCTGCTTGGGTTGGCGTTGGCGGCGGCAACACCTGCTGCTGCGGCGAAGAACCACGAGCAGCCGGTTGCGGCGGACAAGGTCAGCATCGGTTCGCTTTCGGGCGCGTTCCTTGCCGCCCGGGTGGCGGAGGTGGATGACGACCTCGACAGTGCGATCGCCTATTACAAGCGCGCTCTGGCATTCGATCCTGACAATCCGGCCCTGCAGCAGAGCGTCATGCTGGCCCTGGTCACCAAGGGCTCGTTCGACGATGCGCTGCCGTTTGCCGAAAAGCTCAAGGAGACGCCCGAGATCGAGCGTTTCTCGCGCTTGGCACTGGCGGTAGACGCCTTCCGCAAGGGCGAGAATCAGGATGCGGAAATCCTGCTCAAGCTGACGATGGAGTCCGACCTCGACAGGCTGATCACCGGGCTGATGACGGGCTGGGCGAAATTGGGCGCGGGCTATCCGCAAAACGCGCTCGCCCACATGCGCGACCTCGACGGTCCGCAATGGTTCGACATCTTCAGGACCTATCACCAGGCGCTGATCGCCGACCTCGCGGGGCGCGACAGCGAAGCGCTGTCATACTACGAGGAAACGCTGGCCAACGCGGCTGCAGGTGCTGCCGCGCCAGAGACCTACATGCGGGCGGCGCGGGCCTATGCGGGATTGCTTGCCCGCAGTGGAAACACGGACAAGGCGCTCGAGGTTCTCGACGAGGCGGACTCCTTTTCCGCCGGCCGGCCCGAGATCGTCGCCCTGCGCCGGGACATCGAGACGGGCGCGCAGATCACGCCGCTGGTCGCCGATGTCAAGTCGGGCGCGTCGGAAGTGCTGCTCGACATCGGCAGCGCGCTCAACCGCGGCGGCGGCGAGGATTTCGTTCGCATCTATCTGCAACTCGCCCTGGCGCTGCGGCCCGATTCCGATGCCGTACTCGTCAACCTTGCCCAGGTCGCCGAGCAACAGCGGGACTCGCAAGAGGCCATCTCCTATTACGAGCGGGTGCCGTCCTCCTCGCCACTGAAGCGCATTGCCGATCTTCAGATGGGGTTGAACCTGGCCGATCTCGACCGCCACGAGGAAGCCAAGACGCATTTGAAGAAGCTGCTTAGCGACGATCCGGACGACATGCGCGCCTATCTGGCGCTGGGCGGCGTCTACGCCTCGCAGGAAGAGTATGGCGAGGCGGCTGCGCTCTACGACGACGCGGTAGAACGGATTTCACAGCCCGAGCGCGGTGATTGGAACATCTTCTACCAGCGCGGCATTGCCTATGAACGGCTCAAGGAATGGCCCAAGGCCGAGCCGAATTTCCGCAAGGCGCTTGAACTCTACCCCGACCAGCCGCAGGTCATGAACTATCTCGGCTATTCCTGGGTCGACATGAACATGAACCTCGACGAGGGGCTGGAACTGATCCGCAAGGCGGTCAATCTGCGGCCCAATGACGGCTATATCGTCGATTCGCTCGGCTGGGCCTATTACCGGCTCGGGCGCTTCGAGGAAGCGGCGCGCGAACTTGAGCGTGCCGTCTCGCTGAGGCCGGACGATCCGATCCTAAACGACCATCTGGGCGACGCCTATTGGCGTGTCGGACGCAGGCGCGAGGCGACCTTCCAGTGGGCCCATGCGCGCGACATGGAGCCGGAGCCCGATCTCCTGGCTTCGGTCGAAAAGAAGCTGTCCAGGGGCCTGCCGCCGGAGGAAGAGCAAAGAGCCGAACTGGTGCAGCCGATCGATCCCGCCGCCTCGGTGTCGCAAAGGAGCGACAAGCCGCAATCGCCGCAACAGGCGCCCGCGGCCGGGACACTGCGGCACACGGTGCTGCCCGGCCAGTCGCTGTGGTCGATCGCGGCCGAGCTTCTGGGCGACGGCAACCGCTATATCGAGATCCTCAACCTCAATCCGAAGCTGCGCGGCAATCCCGAGAACATCGCTCCGGGCCAGACAATCACGCTGCCCGCGCCGAGCGACTGATACCGTTTTTCGTTCGCAACCGGGGCTGGCCCGATCCGGTCACTGCCACCAAAATCGTCGTGGAGGCGCCCGGTCGTAGGGACAGGCGATCCACTGTCCCTGTTCCTTGGTCACGCATTTGAGCCGCAGCTTGCTGGGATTGAGTTCCATCGGGTTGAGCTTCTGGCAGATGCAGCGTGTGCGCGGCAGGCGCACCCAGTCGCACAGGCTGGTGACGCAGACCAGGCCGGTCTGCGGATCGGGGCCGCCGCCGCGGCCGTCCGCAACCCGGACGTCGGC
This sequence comes from Mesorhizobium xinjiangense, assembly GCF_009749525.1. Taxonomy (GTDB): domain Bacteria; phylum Pseudomonadota; class Alphaproteobacteria; order Rhizobiales; family Rhizobiaceae; genus Mangrovimarina; species Mangrovimarina xinjiangensis. Next base: position 107,451 of record NZ_WOAC01000016.1, read on the forward strand.
CTGCGCGGTGCCGGCAAGCGCCAGGAGTGCCGCTGCCGCAAGCACCGGCCCGATCGTCCCACGAACGCTGGATCTGATCGACATGACGCCTCCTTCTTCCTTGCCGTGGACGATATTTGCCCGCCGCGCTTATCGGTCCGCCCCTTTATTAGCTCGAATGCATCGCGCGCGGCTACCCGTCAGAACCGCCTCTCGACGAATTGATTGGCCCGAGCATGTCCCGCCCAAACGGTGACGTTTGAGCGAAAGGTACATGCTCCAGCATATTGATCTGGCGCGCATATCTTTGCTTCAAAGGGTTCCGTTTGAAGCGAACGCGCGCTAGGACCATCGCCATTATCCTTCCGCTCTCGAGGCCGACCGTGACCCAAAGCCTGCCGCCGCACATGCACCCGACCCGGTCCTTTCAAGGGTTGATCCTGACGCTGCACGACTATTGGGCGGACAAGGGCTGCGTCGTTCTCCAGCCCTATGACATGGAGGTCGGCGCGGGCACGTTCCATCCCGCCACGACCTTGCGGGCGCTCGGGCCGCGCGCCTGGAATGCGGCCTATGTCCAGCCCTCGCGGCGGCCGAAGGACGGCCGCTACGGCGAAAATCCCAATCGGCTGCAGCACTATTACCAGTATCAGGTGATGCTGAAACCCAATCCACCCGATCTTCAGGAGCTCTATCTGGGTTCTCTGAAGGCGATCGGCATCGACCCCCTGTTGCATGATATCCGCTTTGTCGAGGACGACTGGGAAAGCCCGACGCTCGGCGCCTGGGGGCTCGGCTGGGAATGCTGGTGCGACGGCATGGAGGTGTCGCAGTTCACCTATTTCCAGCAGGTCTGCGGCATCGAATGCGCGCCGGTGGCCGGCGAGCTCACTTACGGGCTGGAGCGCCTGGCCATGTATGTGCAGAACGTCGACAATGTCTACGATTTGAACTTCAACGGGCGCGAGGGTGACGAGAAGGTCACCTATGGCGATGTCTTCCTGCAGGCCGAACAGGAATATTCGCGCTACAATTTCGAGTTCGCCAACACGGATGCGCTCTTTCGGCATTTCGAGGACGCGGAAGCCGAATGCAAGGCGCTGCTTGCCGCCGGCGCCCCGGCAGAGGACGGCGGGATGCAGCGCATGGTGTTTCCCGCCTACGACCAGTGCATCAAGGCGAGCCACGTCTTCAATCTGCTCGACGCGCGCGGCGTCATCTCGGTGACGGAGCGCCAAAGCTACATTCTGCGCGTGCGCAACCTCGCCAAGGCCTGCGGGGAGGCCTTCCTCAAGACAGATGCCGGCGGCTTCGGCCATGAGCAGCGCGTCTGATTATCAGACTTTCCTTCAGGGACCCCGCGGCATAGAGTTCCGGGCAACGCCATAGGGGGAAATCGGTATGGATTTCGGTATCGGAACGATTCTCATCGTCGTTGTCGTGGCGCTCGCCGCCTATGCCATCTTTATCTACAACGCGCTCGTGCGTGCCCGGCAGATGGTGAGCGAAGCCTGGTCCGGCATCGACGTGCAGCTCAAGCGACGCGCCGACCTCATTCCGAACCTGATCGAGACCGTGAAGGGCTACGCCGGCCACGAGCGCAAGACGCTCGAGGAGGTCACCGAGCTTCGCACCCGCGCGCAAAGCCTGCCGCGCGACGACGTCGCTGGCCGCGCCCAGGTGGAAGGCATGCTCGGCCAGGCGCTCGGGCGGCTTTTTGCCGTCGCCGAGGCCTATCCGGATCTCAAGGCCAACGAGAACTTTCTGCAGATGCAGACGACGCTGGAGACGCTGGAAGGCGAAATCCAGATGTCGCGCCGCTACTACAACGGCGCGGCGCGCGACCTGAACATCAGGGTCGAGAGCTTTCCGTCGAACCTCGTCGCCAACAGCTTCAACTTCACCAAGGCGGACTATTTCGAGATCGAAGACGCGGCCGATCGCGCCGTCCCCAAGGTTTCCTTCTCCTGATCGGCGCGCTCTCGATGCGATTGTTGGCACGAGTGCTGCTGCTTTGTCTGCTGGCCTGCGGTATGGCCGGCGGGGTCAATGCCGCCGAAGAGATCCGGTCCTTCCACGCCGACATCGATGTCGAGGCGAACGGCACGCTGCGCGTCAGCGAGGAAATCACCGTCAATGTCGAGGGCAACCGCATCTCGCGCGGCATCTTTCGCGACATTCCGCTGCGCTACGACGACGCCGACGGACGCATGCGCCAGGTCGGTCTCGACGTGGTTTCGGTGACGCGCGACGGCAGGGACGAACCTTACACTGTGGAGCACGGCTCCGGTATTGTGCGGATCAGGATCGGCGACGCCGACGTCTTCCTGCCGCATGGCGCGCACAGATACGTCATCACCTACGACACGACGCGGCAGGTCCGCTTTTTCGACGATCATGACGAACTCTACTGGAACGTGACCGGCAACGCCTGGGACTTTCCAATCCTCGCCGCCACGGCCGAAATCCGCTTGCCGGATGGTGCTGAGGCGACCGATGTCACCTATTTTACCGGTCCCTACGGTTCGACGGAGCGCGCCGCAAGCGCACGGCGTCTCGACGGCGGCAACCGGGTGGTGGTCGAGGCGGACCGGCGCCTGGGCCGGCGAGAAGGGCTCACCGTTGCGGTCGCCTTTCCAAAGGGCGTCGTCGCACCGCCGAGCGAGGCCGAGAAACGCATGTTCTGGCTGCAGGAGAATCTCGGCCGCATCATCGGTGCCTTCGGTCTCGCCCTCGTGCTGGCCTATTATTTCTGGGCCTGGAACCGCGTCGGCCGCGATCCGCCGGCCGGCGTCGTCGTGCCGCGCTGGACGCCGCCGGACGGCGTTTCGCCGGCCCTGGTCAACTACATCGACCGGCGCGGATTTCGCGGCCAGGGCTGGGACGCGTTCTCGGCCGCGATGATCAATCTCGCCGTGAAGGGGCAGGTGGAACTGGACGATCTGGACGGAGACCTGACCATCCGCCGCAAGGAGACAAGCGCACCGGCGGACGTGTCTGTCGGCGAGGCCGCGATTCTGGGCCATCTGCCGCGTGAGGGCGACGAACTGACGGTCAACAAGGCAAACGGAAAAAGGGTGCAGGCGGCCGGCCTGTCCTTTCGCTCGGCGATCGAGAAGGAACATCGCAACCGCTATTACCACCACAATGCCGGTTACATCGTCGCCGGCGCGCTCCTCTCGCTCGGCGTTCTGGCCGGCATGCTGGTCTTTGGCAATCTGGAGCCCGAGACCATTGCGGCCGGCATCGGCGTGACCGTGCCGGCCGTCGTCATCTCGGTCTTCGCGGTCAGCATAGGGCGCCGGCTGCGCAACGCACGCAGCCTTGCCCAGCGCCTGATGGCCGTCGTCGCGGCGGCGTTCGTCGGCCTTATCGGCCTGACGGCGTTATCCGGCTTTATCACGGTCGTCTTCGAGACCGATTTCGACACGATGATCCTCGCCATCATCGGCGGCCTCGTCATCGCAAATCTGGTCTTCCTGTTCCTGATGGGGGCGCCGACGCTGCTCGGCCGCAAGATGACCGACGGGATCAAGGGGCTCGAACAGTACCTCACACTGGCCGAGAAGGACCGCATGAACATGCAGGGCGCGCCGCAGATGTCGCCGCGCCATTTCGAGACCCTGCTGCCTTATGCCGTGGCGCTGGGCGTGGAAAAGCCATGGTCGCGCGCATTCGATGCCTGGCTGGCCGCGGCAATTGCGTCAGGCACGGCGGCGGCCGCCTATGCCGGGCCGAGCTGGTATCATGGCCGCAGCTTCAGCCCGGACCGGATCGGGTCCAGTCTCGGCGGCATCGCCGGATCGCTCTCCAACAGCTTCACCGCATCTCTGCCGGCGCCGAAATCCTCGTCCTCCGGCTTCAGCGGCGGTGGCGGCTTTTCAGGCGGCGGCGGAGGCGGCGGTGGTGGCGGCGGCTGGTAATTTCGACCGTCACCCATGACAAAGCGCGGCCGGCTTGCTAGAACGTGTCCCGCTCAAACGGAATCGTTTGAGCGAAAGGTACATGTTCCAGCATATTGATCTGGCACGCATATCTTTGCTTCAAACGTTTCCGTTTGAAGCGAATGTGCGCTAGAGGCTGCCCATTCGATTTTCCAGTACGGCGATCCATTCCATGCCCGACCTTCTTCTTGAACTGCGCTCTGAAGAGATTCCTGCTCGCATGCAGAGCAAGGCGGCCGGCGACCTGAAGAAGCTCGTCACTGACGGTCTGGTCGAGGCGGGGCTCACCTATGAGGCGGCGCGCGAATACTGGACGCCGCGCCGCCTGGCGCTCGACGTCAGGGGCGTGACGGCGCGCTCCAAGGATGTGCGTGAGGAACGCAAGGGCCCGCGCATCGACGCGCCGCAAAAGGCGATCGAAGGCTTCCTGCGCGGTGCCGGGCTTGCCTCGGTCGATCAGGCGGAGGTCCGTTCCGACCCCAAGAAGGGCGAATTCTATGTCGCGGTGATCGAGAAGCCGGGCCGTGCGGCAGAAGAGATCGTCGCCGATCTGATGCCCGGCGTCATCCGCGATTTCCCCTGGCCGAAGTCGATGCGCTGGGGCAAGGCCTCGGCCAAGCCGGGAAGCCTGCGCTGGGTGAGGCCCTTGCAGTCGATCGTCTGCACCTTCGGCCCGGAGACCGAGGAGCCGGTGGTGGTCGATTTCGAGGTCGGCGGCATCCGCTCGTCCAATGTCACCTATGGCCACCGTTTCCATGCGCCCGGCGCGTTCAAGGTGCGGCGCTTTGACGATTACGTCGCCGGGCTCGAGGCGGCCAGGGTCGTGCTCGATGCCGGGCGGCGCAAGGAGATGATCGCCGCCGATGCCAAAAACCTCGCCTTTGCCCGCGGCCTCGAACTGATCGAGGACGACGGGCTTCTGGACGAAGTGTCCGGGCTGGTCGAATGGCCGGTTGTGCTGATGGGCGAGTTCGAGGAAGATTATCTGAAAATCCCGCCCGAGGTCATCCGGCTGACGATCCGCGCCAACCAGAAATGCTTCGTCACAAGGCCGCAGGGCGCGGCCGATACGCTGTCCAATCACTTCGTCGTTACCGCCAATATCGAGGCGAAGGACGGCGGCGAGGAGATCGCGCGCGGCAACGGCAAGGTGGTGCGCGCCAGGCTTTCCGATGCGCTCTACTTCTGGACCACCGACCAGCACGACCTGCCCGACCTCGGCGAACTGGAGGCGTCGGCGGAAAAGCTCGGGCTCGACCTGAAAAGGCCGCTCGACCAGCGCATGGCCCGGCTCGACCATCTCAACGTCACCTTCCACGCCAAGCTCGGAACGCAGGGCGATCGCGTCGAGCGCATCGCGCGCCTGGCGGATGAGCTTGCGCCGGTCGTCGGCGCCGATGCGAAGCTCGCCCGTCGTGCCGCACTCTTGGCCAAGGCCGACCTGCAGACAGAGGTGGTTGGCGAATTCCCCGAGCTTCAGGGCGCCATGGGACGCAAATATGCCGAGCTTCAGGGCGAGGATGCGTCCGTCGCCGCCGCGATCGAGGAGCATTACAAGCCGCTCGGGCCGAGCGACCTCGTGCCGAGCGATCCGGTGTCGGTCGCCGTCGCGCTTGCCGACAAGCTCGATACGCTCGTCGGCTTCTGGGCGATCGACGAGAAGCCGACCGGTTCGAAGGACCCCTATGCGCTCAGGCGCGCCGCGCTGGGCGTGATCCGGATCGTCGTGGAGAACGGCGTGCGGCTGGCGCTGCTTTCAGTCGGCGAGGGTGCATACAAGCCACTCGGCCTTCATCTGGACCTTGGTAATCAGACGTATCGAAACCGGCTGATGAATTTGGCAACGGAGACGTTCCGAAGTCGCGCCACGAACGAAGAAGAGCTTTTGGAGAATCTGGCGGCAGGCTGGGATCGACATTTTGTCAATGAAGCCGTGGCGACCGCCGCTTCCGAAGATATTGCCGACCTCCTTTCCTTCTTCCACGACCGCCTAAAAGTCTATCTGCGCGACCAAGGCGCACGCTACGACCTGATCGATGCGGTGCTGGCGAGCGGTGGTGCATCCCTCCCCCTTGAGGGGAGGGTGGACCGGGGCGATAGCGACGGGACGGGTGGGGTCCGCGCGGTCGCGCACGGCATGGACCAACCCCACCCCGGCGCTGACGCGCCGACCCTCCCCTCAAGGGGGAGGGAGGCGTCGGCGCAAGCCGTGAGCGCAGAGAACGACGACCTGCTCCTCATCGTCCGCCGGGTCGAGGCGCTGGGCAAGCTGCTCGACACGGAGGACGGGCAGAACCTGCTCGCCGGCACCAAGCGCGCCGCCAACATCCTCTCAATCGAGGAAAAGAAGGGCGCCCGCATTGCCGAGGCGGTCGATCCCGCATTGCTTGCCGAGGCCGAGGAAAAGGCGCTCCACGAGGCCGTAACGAAGGCCGAGAAGGGCGCCCATGACGCGATCGACGCGCTGGAATATGGCGCCGCGATGCGCGCGCTGGCGGCATTGCGCGGTCCGGTCGACGCATTCTTCGATCATGTTCTGGTCAACGACGAAGACCTCGACGTGCGGGCCAACCGCCTGGCGCTGCTTCTGCGCATCCGCGCGGTGACCGGCCAGGTCGCCGATTTCTCCAAGATCGCCGGATAGCGGGCACCGATCTCCCCCACAAGGGAGATCGGTCGATCATCTGGGCTTGGAACCGGTGTCGAGCCCGCCCCTGATCTGCATGTCCATGTCCGCCGGGTCGATTTTCGATACCGCGGCGGTGATCGTCTCGTCGGGTGCGGCGGGCACGCCCATGGCGATCACCGAGCGCGAAACGACGACGGCCGAAGGCGCATTGTCGCCGCGCGCGACGACCGAAGCGCTGGCGGCCGGCTCAGGCGGCTCGGGCGATACGAAAGAAGAGCCGGCAAAGGCCGGCTGGATCGCTGCCGTCAGCGTCAGTATTACTGCAATATGCCGGATCGTCATATGGCCCCCCATTGTTCGATCTGCTTGCTGCCCATATCACGGCCCGCCTTACGCACCGTTGTCCGAACCGTTAAGATTTGATCGGTTGGGCGCGGGGGGCGAGCGAGGCGGCGCCAAGGGGCTTGCCGGGGGCGGCGCGCGATGCGATAGCCACGCGCTGTTGAATGAAGTCGGGAGCCAGATGGCCGAGATCCTTGCCGAAGCGGATGCGCTGGAGCGCGCGGCGGAACTGATCCTCGCCGGCGAGACCGTCGCCATACCCACCGAGACCGTCTACGGCCTGGCCGCCGACGCGACCAATGGCGAGGCGGTGGCGCGCATCTACGAGGCCAAGGGGAGGCCGAGCTTCAATCCGCTGATCGTCCATGTGGATTCGATGGCGATGGCCGAACGGATCGGCATCTTCGACCCGCTTGCGCGCAAGCTTGCCGAAACGTTCTGGCCCGGACCGCTGACGCTGGTGCTTCCTGCCGCTGCCGGCTCGCCGGTCCATGCGCTGACGGCGGCGGGCCTGGAGACGATCGGCATCCGCATGCCGCGCGGTTTCGGCGCCGCGCTCATTGCGCGAACCGGCCGGGCGCTCGCCGCGCCGAGCGCCAATTCCTCCGGTCTTATCACCGCGACCAGCGCGCGTGCGGTCGAAGACGATCTCGGCCGGCGCATTCCGCTCATCGTCGATGGCGGCACGACGCCGGTCGGCGTTGAATCGACCATTGTGAAGATCGAGAACGGGGATATGCGTCTGCTGCGCCCGGGCGGAGTGTCGGCGGAGAAACTGGAGGCGGTCGCCGGCCGCAAGGTGCTGCGCGGCGCCAAGGGCGCGCCGGTCGTCGCGCCCGGCATGCTGGCGTCGCATTATGCGCCGGGCGCCAAGGTACGGCTCGACGCGACATCCGTCGCCGCGGACGAGGCGCTCTTGGCCTTCGGCCCCGCGCGAGCCAAGGGCGCGGAGCGCGCGCGGGCGGTGAAAAATCTCTCGCCGGCGGGTGACTTGCGCGAGGCGGCGGCCAATCTGTTCGGCTTCCTGAGCGCGCTCGACAAGTCTGGCGCGGCCACGATCGCGGTCGAGCCCGTTCCCGCCCACGGCCTTGGCGAGGCGATCAACGATCGGCTGGCCCGCGCCGCCGCGCCGCGCGAGACGCCGGCCGCATCGCGATAGGTGAAATCATGGACGATACGCACATGGCCCTCGACGAAGCCCTGATCGACCGGTTTGCCGCGATTGTCGGCGAGAAGCACGCGCTGCGCCAGCCGGCCGAGATCGAGCCCTATGTCCGCGAGCCGCGCGGATTGTACGGCGGCACAAGCCGGCTCGTTTTGCGGCCGGGCAGCGTCGAGGAGGTGAGCCGCATCATGGCCCTGGCCAGCGAGACCGGCACGCCGATCGTACCGCAGGGCGGCAATACGGGGCTTGTCGGCGGCCAGATGCCCGACAAGAGTGGCGCGCAGATCGTCCTGTCGCTTGGCCGTCTCGACCGCATTCGCGAGGTCGATACCGCCTCGAATACGATCACCGCCGAGGCCGGCGTGGTGCTGCAGCGCCTGCAGGAGGCGGCAGACGAGGCGGAGCGCCTGTTTCCGCTGTCGCTTGCCTCGCAGGGCTCTTGCCAGATCGGCGGCAATCTTTCCTCCAACGCCGGCGGTACCGGCGTGCTCGCCTATGGCAATACGCGCGATCTCTGCCTGGGCGTGGAGGTGGTCCTGCCGACCGGCGAGGTGTTCGACGATCTGCGCAAGCTCAAGAAGGACAATACCGGCTACGATCTGAAGGACCTGTTCGTCGGTGCCGAAGGCACGCTCGGCGTCATCACCGCGGCGGTGCTGAAGCTCCTGCCGAAACCGAAGGGCAGGGAGGTGGCCTGGGTCGGCCTTTCCTCGCCCGGCGACGCGCTGGCGCTGTTCGGCAAGGCGCTCGGCCGCGCCGGCAACGCGCTGACGGCCTTCGAACTGTGCGCCCGCGTGGCGGTCGATTTCTCCGCCAGGCATATGCCGGGCACGGTCGAGCCGCTTTCCGGCAAGCATGACTGGTACGTGCTGATGGAGATTTCGTCGGGCCGTTCGGCCGAGGATGCCCGTGCACTGATCGAGGAAATTCTCGGCGAGGGCCTCGAGGCGGAACTGGTCGAAGATGCGGTGATTGCCGCGAGCCTCGCCCAGGCGGCGGCCTTCTGGCATTTGCGCGAATCGATGTCGGAGGCGCAGCGGCCGGAAGGTGCCTCGATCAAGCACGATGTTTCCGTGCCCGTCGCCGCCATTCCCGATTTCATAGTGCGCGCCGGCAAGGCGGTGCTCAAGGCCGCGCCCGGCGCAATGCTCGTCACCTTCGGCCATATGGGCGACGGCAATCTGCACTACAACATATCGCAGCCGGCCGGGGCCGACCCGAAGGCCTTCCTGGCCCGCTACGGCGAAATCAACGCCATCGTGCATGGTGTCGTGCGCGAGATGAACGGTTCGATCTCCGCCGAGCACGGCATCGGCACGATGAAGCGCGACGAGCTGATCGCAACCGCTCCGCCGGTGGCCACGGACCTGATGCGGCGTGTCCGCAAGGCCTTCGATCCCGCCGGCATCATGAATCCCGGCAAGATGATCTGACGAGTTCAGGCTGCGTTTCTCAACGACCGGTCAGCGAAGGTTGCCGATCCCTTACAGCCGGTTGGATTATGATAACCATCTGGAAGATCAGCAAAATTTAACCGAGTTCGTAAGCCCGCCGGTAAGGGGGCGACGCCTAGGGTACGCCACATAAAGAGGCCGCAAATCGGCCCGCGAGAACCGCCAAGCGGCTCTCAGGCGTTACAGGAAGGCGTTTAACGATGAACACGTGTCTCAAACCTGTCTGGGCGGGCCGCCATATGCGGCTCGATCCGTACCGTTTGCCCCAGGCGGCGAGCTACGCCGCGCGCGACGAGATCGGCGATGTCACCTACACGATCGACAAGCGCGGCGCGGTCGTGCGGGGCACCCTGCCGGGCAGCGGCCTGCCGTTGGCGACGGCCTTGCCGGCGCGCGTCTTTATGGGCGTGGCCGCCCGCGCCATCGAGGACGAGGACGGCGAGGTGACGGTGACGCTGGAACTCATGCACGCGGATCCCTCGCTCAGCGTGCCGCTGCTGGTGGCCGACGACCTCGACGACGTTGCGGCCGACTGGCGTGCCTGGGCGCAGGCCTATCACCTGCCGATGCTCATCGTGGAAGCCGACGGCATCGCCCGCACGCTGGAGGAATCGCTGAGCTCGGCCCTGCGCGAGGAAAGGCTCAAGCGTGTCGGCACGGTGCCGCACATTGCGGGCGTTCAGGCAAATGGCGGTGCAGACGAGCTTGGTGTTCGCCTGGTTGTCGGAGGCAAGCCGGTGGTCGGCCGCGCGTGATGCCGACGGCAGATGCGGTCGTCAGACGAGCGGTTTGACGGCGGCCCACAGCCCTGCGCCGAGAAAGCCGAGGAAGATCAGCCAGCCGACGACATTGTTGGATTTGAACAGCCGCAGGCACTGATCCGGATTGTCGATGTCGAGAACCCGGATCTGCCGCGCCATGTGGACGCCGGCAGCGACGAGCCCGGCCAGTGCCGGCATCGGCGCCTCGGCCGAGGCGCAGGCAGCCCCCATCAGGATCAATGCGCCGCCATAAAGCGCCATCAGCCAGGGCTTGGTGCGCTCGCCGAACAGCCGCGCCGTGGAGTGAACGCCGACGATCGCGTCGTCCTCCTTGTCCTGGTGGGCATAGATCGTGTCGTATCCGATGACCCACAGGATCGAACCGGCATAGAGGAACAGTGCCGGCGGGGCGAGCGTGCCGAAGGCGGCCGCCCATCCCATCAGCGCGCCCCACGAAAAGGCAAGGCCGAGCACAAATTGCGGCCAGTTGGTGATGCGCTTCATGAACGGGTAGGCCGCGACCACCGCCAGCGAGCAGATGCCGAGGAGAATGGCGAAGCCGTTGAACTGCAACAAGACCGCCAATCCAAGCAGCGATTGGGCGATCAGGAAGGTCCAGGCCTGGCGGCGCGTCACCTGTCCTGACGGCAGGGGTCGCGAGCGCGTGCGCTCCACCTGTCCGTCGATGCCTTCGTCGACAAGATCGTTATAGGTGCAGCCGGCGCCGCGCATGGCAATGGCGCCGATCATGAAAAGCACCAGGTGCCAGGGGTTGGGCATCAGGCGCAGCAATTCGCCACCGGCCTCGGCATAGGCGATGGCGGCCAGTGCGGCCGACCACCAGCATGGCCACAGAAGAAGCTGCCAGCCGATCGGACGATCCCAGCGGGCAAGCTGCGCGTAGGGCCAGGCGGCACGCGGCAGCAGGCGGTAGACCCAATGGCCGGTCGGCGCGTCGGCCACGCGGCCCTGGCCGGATTGCGACTGGATTGTTTCCATAGGTGTGGAGTGGCAGGGGGAGGCGCGGGCGTCAAGTCGCTGCACGTCAGTCTTGCGCCCGGCATGGATGATATATATCATTGCCATGTATCCTTTATGAAAGGCTGGCCACGATGGAAACGGCGAAAGTGTTCTGGTCCGGCCGCTCGCAGGCCGTCCGGCTGCCGAAGGAATTTCGTTTCGACAGTGCTGAGGTCCGCATCCGCCGGCACGGCAATGCCGTCATCCTCGAACCGATCGCCGAGGATTGGACCTGGCTCGATGGCCTCGTCGGGCCGGTGGACCAGGATTTCGAGCGGGCGGTGAACGAACGGCCGGGCGAGCAGGAGCGGCCCGAACTCGATTTCTTCAGCTAATGTATCTGCTTGACAGCAACAGCGTGATTGCAGTCCTGAAAGGACACTTAGGCCTGTTGTCGCGGATGCGCGCGCACAGGCCTCGGGAGTTCGCCATTTCGTCGATCGTGGCGCACGAGCTCTATTATGGTGCGTATAAAAGCCAGCGCGTGCAGGAGAATTTGGCCCGGATCGACAGCTTGCTGTTCGAGATCTTGCCGTTTGACGGCGAGGATGCCCGCTGTGCGAGCGAGATACGTGCCGATCTGGCTGCAGCCGGAACGCCGATCGGCCCTTATGATATCCTGATTGCCGGGCAAGCGCTTTCCCGTGGACTGACCCTGATTACGCATAACATGCGCGAGTTTCAGCGGATAAGGTCGCTGCGAATCGAAGACTGGGAAGTCGATACGCCATGAATGTTCTACTCATCGGATCCGGCGGACGCGAACACGCGCTGGCGTGGAAGCTCGCCGCCTCGCCAATGTTGACGAAGCTTTATGCCGCGCCGGGAAATCCGGGTATTGCGCACGACGCCGAATGCGTGACGCTCGACATTGACGATCATGCTGCGGTGGTTGCGTTCTGCCGCGAGAAATCGATCGGGCTGGTTGTCGTGGGCCCCGAGGCGCCGCTTGTGGCGGGCATCGCCGACGCCTTGCAGGACGCCGGCATCTCCGTCTTCGGGCCCTCGGCCGCTGCGGCGCAGCTCGAGGGCTCGAAGGGTTTTACCAAGGATCTGTGCGCCCGCCACGACATACCGACGGCCGCCTATGAGCGCTTCAACAACGCCCCCAAGGCCAAGGCCTATGCCCGGCGGGTGGGCGCGCCGATCGTCATCAAGGCCGACGGCATCGCCGCCGGCAAGGGCGTGACCGTCGCCATGACCCTCGACGAGGCGCTGGATGCGATCGACGCCTGCTTCGAGGGCGCCTTCGGTGCGGCGGGTGCGGAGGTCGTGGTCGAGGAATTTCTCGAGGGCGAGGAGGCGAGCTTCTTCTGCCTGTGCGACGGCACGACGGCGCTGCCCTTCGGCACGGCGCAGGATCACAAGCGCGTCGGCGAGGGCGACACCGGCCCCAACACCGGCGGCATGGGCGCCTATTCACCAGCACCCGTGATGACGCCCGAACTCGTCGAGCGCACGATGAAGGAGATCGTCGAGCCGACCATGCGCGGCATGGCCGAGGCCGGCGCACCCTTTTCCGGCGTGCTTTATGCCGGCCTGATGCTGACGGCCGACGGCCCGAAGCTCATCGAATACAATGTGCGTTTCGGCGATCCCGAATGCCAGGTCTTGATGATGCGGCTGAAGGACGATCTGCTGGTGTTGCTGGAAGCTGCGGCCGACGGACAACTCGGCCACATGTCGGTGCGCTGGCGCGACGAGGCGGCGCTGACGGTGGTCATGGCCGCCGACGGATATCCCGGCACGCCGCAAAAGGGCACGGTCATTTCCGGCGTCGATGCGGCGGCAGGTGAAGACATCGAGATCTTCCATGCCGGCACCGCCGAGCGTGAGGGTGAGCTTGTCGCCAATGGCGGACGCGTTCTCAACGTCACCGCGCTTGGAAAGACCGTCGGGGAGGCGGCAGCCCGTGCCTACGAAGCCGTCGACCGGATCCACTGGCAGGAGGGCTTTTGCCGCCGCGACATCGGCTGGCGTGCCATCGAGCGCGAGAGGGCAGGGAAGTAGTCAGTCAGGCTGACCGACGTCCCATCGAGGTCAGGGCAATCGCATTTGGGTCCTTATGCCCCCTCCACCGCCTTCGGCGGTCCCCCTCCCCCGCTTCGCAGGGGAGGAACTGGCGGCGCCGCTGCGGATCCTCCTCCATTTATGGGGGAGGGGGACCATGCGCAGCATGGTGGAGGAGGCAAATGCGATTCCCCTGCCTCTTGCAGGGGAGGTCGGCGCGGAGTGGCGATCGTTGCAAAGGGGCGTCGGACGCGATTCTCAGTCGGCCTCGATCGAGACCGTCTGCATCGGGTCGAGCCCGCCAGGAACGGCCCGGATGGCCTCCAGCCGGGCAAGCTCGATGTCCTTGACCATGGCCAATGCTTCGCCCACGCCCTGCGGCTCGGATACGGACGCGACCTGGACGCCGCGTTCGGGATAGCGCTCGCCGGCGACTTTGAGCACATTCTCCATCCGTTCGGCATAGCTCGCCAGTTCCACATCCGCATAGGCGATCTCGACGTCGCCGGCGAGCGCGTCGCTGCGCGCCACCGGGATCGGAACCTGCGGCAAGGGCGCCGGCGGTGCGTCCGTCAGGTCGGCGAAGGGCCATGCCTCGCGCAGCGCCTCGACGCCCATCGTCGCCACATTGACGTCGATGTCGTCTTTCGTGCCGGGCACGCGGTAGGGGCAGCGCTTGGCGTTGCAGTTGATGTGCGAGGAGAATTGCCACAGCGCGTAGTTCTGCCAATGGCCTTTTGGAAAATGCGCCCCGATTTCCGGCTTGTAGCGCGCATACCACAAGGGCAGGCGCGACAGGAGCCGATAGCGCTCCCGGTTGTCGGCGATATATTTCGCCGTCGAGCCGTTGGTGTAGAGGACGGGATAGCGCCCGATGCGGCTGTGGATGTGGCGGGCGAAGATCTCCGCATCCTCAAGCGACATGAATTTTTCGGGATCGTTGTCCTCGATGTCGAGCGCGATCAGATCGTCGGCCTCCGGCTCGGCGAAGTCGAGAAAATGGTTGGCCTGGTCGATCGGGTTGCCGGGCCGGGCGAGGTGATAGGCGCCCCATTTGAGCCCCAGCGCCTTGGCGACCGTCCGCCGCGTATGAAACAGCTCGCGCGCCACCGCATGGCGCTTCCACAGCGTCTTGCACAGCTTGTATTCGTCGACGCTGCCCTTGCAGAAATAGGCCGGCTCGAGCCCGTCGGAGGCCTTGTTGATGAAGCCGGCGATGCGCTCGTCCGAGGCGAGCGCGTTCCAGTCGATGCCGTTATATTCATAGGCGTCGATGACCAGCGCGCGGTCCTCGTTCGCCCAGGGGCGGGAAAAATCGGATGTCTCGGCGCGAGCGCTGGACAAGGCAGGGGCGCACAGCGCAGCGGCCAAGGCAAGTGAAAGCCAGGTGCAAGTTCTACGGATCGACAAAGCGTCCCCTTCATCCGGCGATTCCACGAGGGTGCCGGTCTGATATTAACGAAGGATTGATTTGCCGCGGGATGTGGCTTTCTTGTGGCCCGTTTCGCGCCTTTTGGATCGGCTCACCGCTTCGCGGAACCGGTTCGCCAATCCAACCCTTTGATTCGACGCAATTCCGGACGGAGAACCGGCTCCCACTTCTCCTGGAATTGCTCTGGCAGGCCGCGACCGTCGGTCGCAAGGCGCGCCGGTGGAAGGAACGCCTCGAAGTGAGCGCCTCAGGCGCTAAAAGTCGAACGGCTCCGGCGCCGGTGCGAGAGGCAGCGTTCCTTCCGCGGCGCGCCGGCGATGATGGGCCAGCGAGCATTGCGGCGAACACAGCACGCCGCGATCGCTCCAATAAGCCGGACCATATTCGGCCCGTCCGCCTTCGAAATGGAAGCGCTCGTCTTCCATCGACAGGCCGCATTCAACGCATCTGAACTTTTCCGGCCGCGCGAGCATGCTTTCACCATCCTTTTCGTCATTGCATAAATAGGTGCATGGCAATTCGACGGCAACCGATGCTTGGATTGACGTTTACGTAAAAAGAATCTAGCGCTGCTATGCGCCGCATTCGCGAGGGAGGAAGAGAGAGCGTATGTATCGAGCACCCGTGGACGAAATCGCCTTCACGCTGAACGAGGTCGCCGGGCTGCGGCAGGCCGTCGAAGCGGGGCTGTTTCCAGAAATCAGCGGCGATCTGGTCGATGCCATCCTGAGCGAGGCCGGCCGCTTCGCCGGCGAGGAAGTGGCGCCGCTGGCGAAACAGGGCGACATGCAGGGCGCGCGGCTCAAGGACGGCGCCGTCACCATGCCCGACGGCTGGCGCGACCTCTACCAGCGCTGGATAGCCGGCGGCTGGAACGCGGTCTCGGGTCCGGTCGAATTCGGCGGCCAAGGCCTGCCCGCCATGCTGGCGGTCGCCGCATTGGAAATGTGGAATTCCGGCTCCATGGCATTCGCGCTCGGGCCGACGCTGACCATGGGCGCGGTCGAGGCGATCGAAAAGCACGCCAGCGACGACTTGAAGGCGCTCTATCTCGGCAAGCTCGTCTCGGGCGAGTGGATGGGCACGATGAACCTGACCGAGCCGCAGGCGGGGTCCGATCTCGGCGCGCTGCGCACGCGGGCCGAACCGGTGGGCGACGGCACCTACCGCATCTTCGGCCAGAAGATATTCATCACCTATGGCGAGCACGACTTCACCGACAACATCGTGCATCTGGTGCTGGCCCGGCTGCCCGACGCGGCTGCCGGCACGCGCGGCATCTCCCTGTTCCTGGTGCCGAAATTCCTGCCCGACGAGGCCGGCAATGCGGGCCGGCGCAACGACGTCGTCTGTGCCTCGATCGAGCACAAGCTCGGCATTCACGCCTCGCCCACCTGCACCATGATCTATGGCGACGGCGCGGTGAAGGACGGCGATCCCGGCGCGATCGGCTGGCTCGTCGGCGAGGAAAACCGGGGGCTCGCCTGCATGTTCACCATGATGAACAACGCCCGTCTCGCCGTCGGCATGCAGGGCGTGGCGATTGCCGAGGCGGCCTATCAAAAGGCGCGCGCCTATGCCGAGGAACGCCGCCAGGGCAAGTCGCCGGCCCATTCGGGCGAAGGCATGAGCCCGATCGTCCACCATCCCGACATCCAGCGCACGCTGTTGACCATGAAGGCGCTGACTTCCATGGCCCGCGCGATAGCCTATTCCTGCGCCCACGCGACCGACATGGCGCGAGCGCATTCCGGCAAGGAGGCCGGGCACTGGCAGGAACGGGCCAATCTCCTGACCCCGCTCGCCAAGGCCTTTGCGACCGATATCGGCGTCGAGGTCGCCTCGCACGGTATCCAGGTCCATGGCGGCATGGGCTTCATCGAGGAGACCGGCGCTGCCGCGCTTTATCGTGATGCGCGCATCGCGCCGATCTACGAGGGCACGAACGGCATCCAGGCGATCGACCTCGTGACCCGCAAGCTGCCGCAATCGGGTGGCGAGCATGTGATGGGCTTCATCGGAGAACTGCGCACCGACGCCGAGGCCGTGCGCGCCTCCAACCTGCCAGAGCTTGGACGATCGGGCGAGAAGATCGCGGCGGCGATCGACGATCTGGAAGCGGCGACGAAGCATCTGCAGGCGCTGCTTGCCGAAGGCAAGATGCAGGAGGCGCTGGCCGGCGCCACGCCCTATCTCAGGCTCTTTTCGCTGGCCGCCGGCGGGGCCTATCTCGGGCGCGCCGCCATGGCGGGCAAGGACAGCACGCGCATCGCGCTCTGCCGCTTCAATGCCGAAAACCTTTTGGGCGAGACGGCGGCCTTGCGCGAGTGCGTCGTCGATGGCGCCGAGAGCCTTGCGGCGGCCGCCGCCGCCTTGAACTGAGCGGGTGAGCGCAATGACAGACCATGTCCTGATCGAACGCCGCGGCCCCGTTCAGTCGATCCGCATGAACCGCCCGGACAAGAAGAACGCGATCACCCGGGACATGTATGCGGCGATGGCCAAGGCGCTGACTGATGGCGATGCCGACGGAGATATCCGCGCCCATGTCATCCTCGGCGTGCCCGGCGCGTTTTCCTCCGGCAACGACCTGCAGGACTTCATGGCGGTTGCCATGGGCGGAGAGGGCGGCCGGGAGGTCTATGATTTTCTGCTTGCGCTGGCGAACGCGCAAAAGCCGCTCGTCTCGGCGGCCGACGGCATCGCGGTCGGCATCGGCACGACGATCCATCTGCATTGCGACCTGACCTTCGCCACGCCCCGCACCGAATTCCGCACGCCTTTCGTCGATCTCGGCCTTGTGCCGGAAGCCGGCTCCAGCCTGCTGGCGCCCGCCGTTCTCGGCCGCCAGCAGGCCTTTGCTCTTTTGGGCCTCGGCGAAGGATTTTCGGCCGAACGGGCCCGTGCGGCGGGGCTGATTTACGCGGTCGTTGAAGAAGACGACCTCGAGGACGCCGCTTTCGCAGCAGCCGAGGCGATCGCCGCCAAACCGCCGGAGGCGCTGAAGATCGCTCGCGATCTGATGCGCGAACCGCGCGATCAGGTGACCGCCCGGATCAAGGAGGAGGGCGCGCATTTCCGCGCCCGGCTGAAATCGGACGAGGCGCGCAACGCCTTCACCGCCTTCATGAACCGCAAGAAATCCGGCTGAAGGGCCGTCAGCACCTTTTCGCCGAACAGGCCTGCCCCGAGCAGCGCAACCCGCTATATTGGGTCGTATTGCGCGGCGGCAGGCCGTCGGCGTATCGGAGCGCGGGATGGACGAGCGGACGGACAAAAGACGCGAGGCGGCGAGCCGTAGGCTGACGACGATCTTTTCGGCCGACGTAAAGGGCTATTCGAAGCTGATGGCGGCCGACGAGGAAGGCACGCTCGCCACCTTGAAGGAATATCGCGACGCCATGGCGCGCCTGATCGCGGCACATGACGGCCGGGTCATCAACACCTGGGGCGACGGCCTGATCGCCGAATTTGCCAGCGTGGTCAACGCCGTGCGCGCAGCGATAGACGTGCAGAACGAGCTTGGCCAGCGCAATGGAAAGCGCGGCGAGGCAAACCGCATGCATTTTCGCATCGGCCTCAATCTCGGCGATGTGATCGTCGACGGCGACGACATCTATGGCGACGGCGTCAACATTGCCGCCCGCCTCGAGGCCGAGGCGCCGCCCGGCGGCATCCTGATCTCCAACACGGTCTACGACCAGGTGCGCAACAAGCTTTCGGTCGGTTTCGAGTTTCTCGGCAACCTCGAGGTGAAAAACATCGCCGAGGCCGTGCCGAGCTATGCGGTGCGCATTGGTGTCGGATCGGACGACGCCGGTATGGCCGGCCAACGCGTGGGTCGCCGGGCGCCGCGTGCGAAACGACCCACGGCCGTGGCACGGCGGGAGCGCAGCACTTCGGCGAGACGCTCGAGGGTCGAGCGTATGGCGGCGCTTTTGGCGCTGGTCGGGATCGGGCTGGTGGCGATCAACATCGCCACCTGGGGCGGCACGTTCTGGGCTGTCTGGCCGCTGATCGTGTTTGCCATGATCACCGGCGTTGCATGGGCGCGCCGGCAGGACCGTTTTGATCGCGTGATCGCCGCCCTGTCGGTGGTCGGATTGGGCGTGCTTGCGATCAATCTCACTGTCTGGCATGGCGAATTCTGGGCCATCTGGCCGCTCATCGGCATGTCCGTCGCTGCCGGCGTGCGCCTAATCCTGCGCCACACGCGCTGACCTGGACGGCCTGATCCCGGGCTCAATCGTTCGGGCGATGTATCGCCGTTAACAGCCGTGATATCCTGCGTGCGGGGCATCAAACCGCGTCACAAACGATAGGTGATGCCATGACATCTTTCGATCGTGCGGCGCTCGGACGCCTGTTTCAGGACTATTCCAAGGTCACAGTGAAAAAGAAGATTGTCGTCCAGGAGTTCACCTACGCCCTGGTCGAAGTCGACGACGCGTTCGGCGGCGGCGAGTTCATCGTCCGCAAGGACACCGACGGCCGGCTGGTCAATCTCGGCGGTGACACGGTCATCGAAACGCTCGACGGCATCGACATTTCGCAGCCGCTGGCCGAGGAACTGCTGGGCCGCGACGTGGAGCCCTCGCTCGACCTTTCCGGCCTGGCACCCGAAATGCCGGTCGAGGGCAAGATGCTCACTCATACCGAGTTGAACCAGCGGGTCCACGAAAGGGCGGTTGCCGGGGTCGGTTCGGACCGTATGAATTCCAGGCGCCACTCGCCGCCCGCCTGCCGCGGTGGTCGCCTGGCCTGCGCCTGGGCGGTCAACAGAATCGTGTCCGACGCGCTTGGGCGACCCGTGGGCGGTGGATTGGCCACGGCGATGATGGCTGTCGTCCTGAAGCGCATGGACGCCGCGCTGCCGGAACACCAATACGAACCTGGCTGCATCATCATCTCGCCGACCACGGGCAGCGTCACCGGCCATGTCGGCATCATCGGCCGGGGCGACCTGATCTATTCGAACAGTTCCAACGAGGGCATGTGGCGGCAGAATTTCGACATGGCGCGCTGGAAAGCCTACTACCGGACGCGCCGGGGCCTCGACATGCTGCGCTTCGAACTGGCGCCTGGCCGGTTCTCGCAACCAGCGGTGGGATAGATGGGGGGAATGGCACCCTGCTACGGATAAAGCCGTGTCTTGTCCCAGCCGCCCGATGCATTGGGTGAAAACACGATGCGGTCGTGCAGGCGGAAGGGGCGATCGTGCCAGAACTCGATCGACTGCGGCTTGATGCGAAAGCCCGACCAGTGGGGCGGGCGCGGAATATCGCCGACGGCGTAGCGCGCGGTGTATTCGGCCACCGCCTTTTCCAGCGCGAAGCGGCTTTCGAGCGGCCGCGACTGTTTCGACGCCCAGGCGCCGATGCGGCTGCCGCGCGGACGCGAGGCGTAATAGGTGTCGGCCTCGGCGTCGCTGACCACCTCGACCGGACCGCGCACGCGAACCTGGCGGCGCAGCGACTTCCAGTGAAAGCACATCGCAGCCTTCATGGAGGCGAGGATCTCGCGACCCTTGGCGCTTTCGAAATTGGTGTAGAAGACGAAGCCCGCCTCGTCGAACCCCTTCAGAAGCACCATGCGCACATCGGGCAATCCGTCGCTGTCGACGGTTGCCAGCGCGACCGCATTGGGATCGTTGGGCTCGCTCTTTTCGGCATCCGCCAGCCATTCCGCAAACAGCCGGAAAGGCTCCGCATGTTCCGTGAAATCACCCTTTTTTAACTCTGCGTCGCTCATCTTCCTAGCTTCCAAGAACGCCATTTAGGGGAGATGGCGGATTATCGCCTGCAGATCAAGCCGGGGAACAAGGGATTGCGTCAGACTGGCCTTATCCGGGCATTGGTGGTGATATGCATGCTGGCCGTCGGCGGCTGTGCAGCGCGTGGTCCCGATCGGGGCGCAAGGACCGTGGATTCGATCACCACCGGCAGCATTGCCGCGCCTGCTGCGGACGACGAGGGCGAAATCTCCGACAGCGCGGTGGTTCGCGAGGCGCTGTCATCCGTGCCCGATGGCCGGCCCTTTGGCGAAGCGATTGCCTGGACGAATTCGGCGACGGGTTCCGTCGGGGATATCCGGGTGGTGACGGAGCATCGCAATGGCGGCGTTCTGTGCCGCAGCTTCACCACCTCGCGCGAAACATTCAGCGGCGTGTCGCTCTATTATGGCGAATCCTGCCGCACGCCGTCGGGTGCCTGGTGGATGAAGCGTTTCGAACCGGCCTGACGCCGTGCCGCAAAAATAATAGCTCTGGAATTTCTTCCTAGCAATTCTCATATAGGATGGCTGACGGGTCCGCCCGATCAAATCTTTGTTTGCAGGCGAAAAGCGAATGCGTGATCCCTATCAGGTGCTCGGCGTCGGAGAATCCGCCAGCGCAAAAGACATCAAATCGGCCTATCGCAAAATGGCCAAGAAGTATCATCCGGACCAGAATCCGGATGATCCGAAGGCGCAGGAGCGGTTTGCCGAGGCCAGTCAGGCCTATGAGATCCTTGGCGACGAAGACAAGCGCGCGGCCTATGACCGCGGCGAGATCGACGCCGAAGGCAAGCAGCGTTTCCACGGTTTCGAGGGCGCTGCCGGTGCTGCGGGCGCTGGCGGCGATCCGTTCGCTGCCTTCCGCCAGGCGGCGGGTGGGCGCGGTCGGACACATTTCGAATTCAGGACCGGCGGGCCAGGATCCGGCTTCGATGCCGACTCAGACGATATATTCAGCGAGATATTCGGCTCGGCCTTCCGCCAGGGCGCCTCGCCGCACGGTTTCTCGCAAAGCACCGGCCGGCGTCCGCCTGACACTTCGCTGTCGCTCGAAATCTCGCTCGAAGACGCCGCGACGGGCGCCCATGTAAAGGCTGCCTTCCCGAGCGGGCGCAAGCTTTCGATCAAGCTGCCGCGCTATGTCGAGGACGGACAGACGATACGCCTCAAGGGACAGGGCGACCAGGGCGGCGACGCGCTGGTCAAGCTGCACGTTCGGCACCATCCGCGTTTCCGGATCGACGGGCGCAACCTGCATGTCGATCTCTTCGTCGGCCTGGCCGAGGCGGTGAACGGCGGCAAGACACCGCTGGACACGCTCACCGGCCGCATCGCGGTCAAGGTTCCGCCCTGGTCGAGCTCCGACAAGGTGTTGCGTCTCAAGGGCCGTGGCCTGCCGCAGAAGGCCGGTGGGGAAGGCGATCTCTTCGTGCACATCCGGCTGATGCTGCCGGACGACAAGCGCGAGGAGCTCGAGGCGCTGTTGGCCGAATAAGCCGCCCAAGTCGGCAGGGCGGTCGACAGCCGTCGGGGTCATCGCAGCTTGTCCAGTCAGTGCCACTGTGCGATACGGCTCAACAACGACGTTGAAGGACGGGAGAAAACCAGCATGTCGGGTGGAGTTGGCCTGATGGAAGGCAAGCGCGGTCTCATCATGGGGATCGCCAACAACCGGTCGATTGCCTGGGGTATCGCCAGGGCCTGCGCGAATCACGGCGCAGAGCTTGCCTTGACCTACCAGGGTGATTCGATGAAGAAGCGCGTCGAACCGCTGGCCAATGAGCTTGGTGCGCATCTGGCGGGTCACTGCGACGTAACCGACACCGAAACCCTGGACGCCGTTTTTGACGGGATCAAGGCGAAATGGGGGCGATTGGATTTTCTGGTTCACGCCATCGCCTTTTCCGACAAGGACGAACTCACCGGCCGCTATATCGAGACGACGACCGACAATTTCCGCCGTACCATGGACATTTCGGTCTATTCGCTGACCTCCGTGGCGCAACGCGCCGAGCCGCTGATGTCGGAGGGGGGATCGATCCTGACGCTCACATATTACGGCGCCGAGAAGGTCATGCCCCACTACAACGTCATGGGCGTGGCCAAGGCGGCGCTCGAGGCGTCCGTGCGTTATCTCGCGGTCGACCTGGGCGGAAAGGGCGTTCGGGTGAACGCCATCTCGGCCGGGCCGATCAAGACGCTCGCGGCATCGGGGATCGGCGATTTCCGCTATATCCTGCGCTGGAACGAGCACAACGCGCCGCTCAAGCGCACCGTGTCGATCGAGGAAGTCGGCGATTCGGGCCTCTATTTCCTTTCGGACTTGTCGCGCGGGGTGACCGGCGAGGTCCACCACGTCGATTCCGGTTACCACGTCGTCGGCATGAAAGCCGTCGACGCGCCCGATATCTCGACCGTCAAGGACTGACCCAGGAGGTGGCCGGCTGCCTCGAATTCGCGGGATCAGGAATTCGCAACGATAGCCTCTATGTCTGATCGAACGGACTTCAAATCCACCGCGCCGGTCTACTTCATCCGTCACGGACAAACGGACTGGAATGTCGAGACCCGTCTGCAGGGACAGGCCGACATCGACATCAACGACACCGGACGTGCCCAGGCGACGGCCAACGGCCGTCGGTTGGCCGGGCTCATCGATGATCCGGAAAGCTTCGACTATGTCGCCAGCCCCATGCGGCGCACGCGCGAGACGATGGAGATCGTGCGCCAGGAACTCGGCCTGCCGCGCGAGGGATACCGGCTCGATCCGCGCCTGCTGGAGGTCCATTTCGGCGACTGGCAGGGTTACACCTTCGACGAACTGGAACGGGTGCATCCCGGCGCCTCGGGGGAGCGAAACCGTGACAAATGGCGTTTCGTGCCGCCGGGCGAAAAAGGCGAGAGCTACGCCATGCTGGCCGAGAGAGTGCGTCCGTGGCTGAACGCGCTCGACAGGCCGACCGTCTGCGTCACCCATGGCGGCGTCATTCGCGCGCTCTTTGTCCTGACCGGCAATGCAACGCAAGGCGAAGCGCAGGACCTGCACATTGCCCAGGACCGCGTACTGGCGATGAAGGCCGGCCGGCTGGAATGGATTTAGCAGGTTGCTGAAGAAGCCGCCAATTTTGCCGGCATTTCTTTGATGGGCGTTTTCTGGCGTGTCTTTACGTGATCCTTGCGATG
>NZ_WOAC01000017.1 GCF_009749525.1 Mesorhizobium xinjiangense
CATCGCAAGGATCACGTAAAGACACGCCAGAAAACGCCCATCAAAGAAATGCCGGCAAAATTGGCGGCTTCTTCAGCAACCTGCTAGATCGGTTCACCGCTTCGCGGAATCGGTTCGCCGACCCAATGCTTTGATTTGACGCAATTCCGGACGGAGAACCGGTTTCCACTTCTCCTGGAATTGCTCTAGATCCGCTCACCCTTCACGGAATCGGTTCGCCGACCCAATGCTTTGATTTGACGCAATTCCGGACGGAGAACCGGTTCCCACTTCTCCTGGAATTGCTCCAATACCTTCAAATTCCGCTCAGACCGTCCGACCCGATATAGGCAATGCGGAGCAAATTGGTCGCGCCGGGCGTGCGAAGCGGTACGCCGGCAGTGATGATGACGCGATCGCCGGGCCGCGCGAAACCTTCGGCGAAGGCGATGCGGCAGGCGCGGTCCACCATGTCGTCGAGATCGGCGGCGTCCGGCGTGACCACGCAATGCGTGCCCCAGACGAGCGACAGGCGGCGCGCCGTCTCGACAACCGGCGACAGCGTGATGATCGGCACCTGCGGGCGCTCGCGTGCTGCGCGCAACCCGGTCGTGCCGGACGCCGTGTAGCAGATGATCGCCGACAGGTTGAGCGTCTCGGCAATCTGGCGCGCCGCCAGCGATATGGCGTCGGCGCCAGTCGCTTCGGGCTCGGTGCGCTGCGCATAGACGATGCCGGCATAGGTCGGGTCGCGCTCGACCTGCTCGGCAATCGCGTTCATGGTCGTCACGGCTTCGACCGGATATTGCCCGGCCGCCGATTCGGCAGACAGCATGATGGCGTCGGCGCCCTCGAAGACGGCCGTGGCGACATCCGAGACCTCGGCGCGTGTCGGCGCCGGGGCTGTGATCATCGATTCCAGCATCTGCGTGGCGACGACCACCGGCTTGCCGGCACGTCGCGCCGCACGGGTGATCTGCTTTTGCAGGCCGGGGACGGCCTCCAGCGGCATCTCCACGCCGAGATCGCCGCGCGCCACCATCAGCCCATCCGACAGTTCGATGATCTCGCTCAGCCGGGCCACGGCCTGCGGCTTCTCGATCTTCGACATCAGCGCGGCGCGGTTGCGCGCGACCTTGCGCACCTCGGCGAGATCCTCCGGGCGCTGGATGAAGGAAAGCCCGATCCAGTCGACGCCGGTTTGCAGCACCGCGTCGAGATCGCGCCGGTCCTTGTCGGTCAGCGCGCCGACGGGCAGTTCGGTGTCGGGCAGCGCCACGCCCTTGCGGTCGGAAATCTTCGTGCCGGCGACGACCACGCATTCGATCGCCTTGCCGTTCGACTTGACCGCTTCCAGCTGCAACTTGCCGTCGTCGATGAGCAGCCGCTCTCCGGGCTTCACCGATTTCAGGATCTCTGGATGCGGCAGGTGGACGCGCGTGGCATCACCGGGCTCGTCCCTGTCGTCGAGCGTGAAGGTTTGTCCCGGCTTGAGTGCGGCGGACTTGTCCTTGAAGGTGCCGACGCGCAGCTTCGGCCCCTGAAGATCGGCCAGAATGCCGATCGGGCGCTCAACGGCGCGCTCCACCGCGCGGATGCGGCCGACGAGACTGCGCATGAGGTCGTGGTCGGCATGGCTCATATTGATGCGGAAGACGTCGGCGCCGGCTTCGAAGAGCTTGCGTATGGTCGCCTCGTCGGAGGAAGCCGGCCCCAGCGTGGCGAGAATCCTGACCTTGCGGCTGCGTTTCATTGGCTACCTGTTCCCGTGGCGGCCGGCGGGCCGTCTGTTGCGGGTTCGTCGGTCAACTGAACCATCCAGCTTGCCTGCTCCCCCGTGTCATATTCCTGGAACCCGGCGCGCTGGAAGCCGCGTGGAATGCAGTTCTCCACCCCGGTGATTTTGAATTCGCTCTCCGCGATGCACATATTGATCGGGCCGTCCCAACGTCCGCCGCGCTCGGCGTCCTCGGCATAGAGATAATAGTAGCGCGACGACAGCGGCCCCTCGAGCAGGGTCTTGCAGGTCGAGCCTTCGACATGCCACCACCCCTCGGTGATCCAGCCCGAGTTCGCCCGGTAGCCGATCGCCACGCCGACCAGATTCTGCGTGGCGTTGCAGACGCGAAAATCAGCATGGGCCGTCGACGGCGCCGATATCACGAAAAATGCGGCAAATACAGCAAGGAGGGGCGAGATCACCAGGCGGGACGCGCTACTTGCACCCGAAAGCCTCATGCCGGCTCCCCTTCTCGCTCGACAAATCATTCATTCGTTGTTCCTTTTCGGCAAAGTCGCTCACCATGTCAACGCGTCGGCGTGCGGCAACTCGATCCTGGCACGCCGTCCGGCTTTTATTGGGCATGTCTGTGCATCTTTGGAGAAAAACGCGTTGCGCCGGCGCGCCGCGCGCGGATATGGATGTCCTTCTCGCCAATCCTCCACAATCCGGCAACCCACCATGACCCGTTCACCGAGTTTTGCGCCGTTCGAGATCATTGACCGGCCGCGCGATCGCGGGCTCGTCATTCTGGCCGATCACGCGCGCCGCAATCTGCCGGACGATTATGGTGATCTCGGCCTGCCGGCGACGGAGTTCGAGCGTCATATCGCCTATGATATCGGCGTGGAGACGGTGACGCGCCGGCTCGCCGAACTGCTCGATGCACCGGCGCTCATGGCCAATTTTTCCCGCCTGCTGATCGATCCCAATCGCGGCGAAGACGATCCGACGCTGATTCGCCAGCTCTATGACGGCACGATCATTCCAGGCAACTATCCGATGGCGCCGCAGGAGCGGCAAACGCGCCTCGAGCGATTCTACCAGCCCTATCACGATGCGGCCGCCTCGATGATCGCCTCGGTCGCCGAAGCATCGAATTGCGCGCCGTTCGTCGTGTCGGTTCATTCCTTCACGCCGACCATGCAGGGCAAGGCGCGGCCGTGGCATGTCGGCATTCTTTGGGACAGCGACGACCGCGCCGTGAAGCCGATGCTGGCGGGGCTCGGCAGCGATCCGATGCTGGTCGTCGGCGACAACGAGCCCTATGACGGGGCGCTGCGCGGCGACACGATGTTCCGCCATGCCATCGTCAACGGGTTTGCGCATGTGCTGATCGAGATCCGCCAGGACCTGATCGCGACCGAGGAGGGGGCACATCAATGGGCCGCGCGACTGGCGCCGATCCTTGACGAGATCAACAAGCAGCCCGATATCCACGAGGTGAAGTTTTTCGGATCCCGCACGGGACCGGTTTGAGGAGAGCGCAATGGCCGACCTGACCCCAGAGCAGCAGCGCGATTTCGAGGCAGCCGCCTTCCGCCGGCTGCTGGAGCATCTGCGCGGCCGCACCGACGTGCAGAATATCGACCTGATGAATTTCGCCGGCTTCTGCCGCAACTGCCTGTCGAACTGGTATCGCGAGGCGGCCGAGGCCGAGGGCGTGGCCCTGTCGAAGGAGGAATCGCGCGAGATCGTCTACGGCATGCCCTACGGCGAATGGCAGGCGAAACACCAGAGCGAGGCCTCGGGCGCGCAAAAGGCGGCTTTCGAGCAGAACCGGCCGAAGGATCATCAACAGGGAAAGCGCTGATTCACTCACTGTGCGCTTGTTCGGATATACATCGCGTATGTAGTGTGTCTCTTTGAAGGCCCATTGAGGCGTGGTGCGTGAGCTAATCTCGAACAGATTCGGTAATGACTGTCTTTCTGCCCCGGGTTACGAGCGCGAGTAGACCTGTGATGATAGAACCCAGTACCCAAATAAACATCAACATCCCTGTACCGATTGTGCCGCCGATTGCGGTAGCAGCCGCAACAGCACTATCATTGCTCGATATTCCGTCGCCAATCATCTGCCAATAGCTGACTAGCCAAAGTAGCATTAGGCCGTTGAAGGCCAAAAAAACTATAAGAAAAAACCAGCCAAAGAAGCCGCGCTTCCGAATCTCTTTTCTAACAGTGGTTGCCATTGCTTTGGATTCCTTGTTTTCTTACCATTGACAAGCATCGCGCAGCGGCGCAATTTCATTTTCGAGCCCTGTAATGTCAAATGTCGCTGTAAACGGGTTCTCGTTATAAGGAGTCATACGGACGATCATTCGCGACTTACCAAGCATCTGCTTAATGACAGGAATGGATCGACTGCCGTTCCATAATCCTAGCGCGATTGTTTGTAGATTCGTTGCCACGTACGGTGCGAGCTTTTTCTTGGTCGATCCTAAATGTAATATCCCCATAATCATTGTATTGGCTCGATGTCATATGGCAGCCCGTTGAAAAGATTAGTGAAGTCGTATTCTCAAAACATCGAACAGTAACGTCTATCTTCTTGCCGCGGTTTCAGCCGCAATTGATTTCTTCTTCTGACTTGATTGTTATGTATACGTTTGTCTGATCAGTAAGTTTTGACGTCTCTTTTCGAATTTGCCACCTACCTGATGGTGTGGAAACTTGCTCTTGGCTTGGTGTGCGGCCGGCTTGCTTATCGTAGCATGCCAGACGGCCCAAATCGTTCTCTATGGTAATGCAGGCACTTTGAGCCGCAACGGCACTTCCGCTCGCCACAGTGGCAACAATAACAAATACCGCTCTCATTTCCCCCCTCCACTTGCCTTGTCATCGTGGCGCAAGATTACCGTTGGATCAACCACTACGAGCTTTGAGTTGTGGCGTCTCTATAATAGTTGTGGGCAGGAACGAATGCTGAGGGCAAGCGGGGGATAAGCGCTATTATTGTCGTCGCAGGTCGAGATCGAGCACCAGCCGCGGCAGCATGCGCCCGGGGATGGAACCGGACGGCGTTCTGCCAGCATCTTGCGCCCCGTGGCGGCGATAAAAGCCGGCCGCGTCCGGATCCGCGTCGATGGTCATCGTCGTCGCGCCGCGTTTCATGGCCTCGTCCCTGGCCCAGGCCATGAGCAACCGCCCGACGCCGCGGCCCATGAAACCCGGCTCGACGAACAGTTTTTCGAGGCATGCTTCGTGCCCGGCGACCGAGATTTCGGCCATGCCGGCCGGTGTGCCGTCCGCTTCGGCAACCCGGATCGTTTCCGTGGCGAGGTCGTTCTCGCGCAAGGTCAGTTCGTTGGTGCAGGCGCGCATGAAGGTTTCGGAATAGCCCCAATGCGCCTTGGAGCGCAGGCAAAGCGCGGTCAGCGCGGCGCTTTCGCCGGGCAGGGGCGGACGAAGCCGGATGCCGCCGGGCTCGCGGGCCGTCAGCTTTCCTGCAGTTCCTCGCGTAGAATTTCGAGCTCCAGCCATTCCTCCTCCATCGCCGCCAGTTCGGCGCGCTTCGTGTCGAGCTCGCCTGTGATCTTGGCAAAGCCGGCGGCGTCGCGCGAATAGAAGTCGGGATCGGCAAGACGCGTTTCAAGCCGGGCGATCGTCGCCGTTGCTTCCTCGATCCGGCCGGGCAGCGTTTCGAGGGCGAACTTCTGCTTGTAGGAGAGTTTTCTGGACGGGCTCCTCGTCTGGCCCTTGGCCGCCGCGTTGCTATCAGGCTGCGCCCGGCCCTTGCTGTCGACCTTCGGTTTTTCCGCCCGTGCGCCGAGGCGGGCGGTTCCGCGCTGGGCGAGCATGTCGGAATAGCCGCCGGCATATTCGACCCAGCGTCCCTCGCCGTCGGGCGCCAGCGTGCTCGTCACCGTGCGGTCGAGAAAATCGCGGTCGTGGCTGACGAGGATCACCGTGCCATTGAACCCGGCGACGAGCTCCTGCAACAGGTCCAGCGTTTCCATGTCGAGATCGTTGGTCGGCTCGTCGAGCACCAGCAGATTGGCCGGCCGTGCCAGGATGCGCGCCAGGACGAGCCGCGCGCGTTCGCCGCCCGACAGCTCACGCACCGGCGTGCGCGCCTGTTCCGGCTTGAACAGGAAATCTTTCATGTAGGAGACGACGTGGCGCTCCTCGCCATTGACGACAACGCTGTCGCCGCGCCCGTCGGTGAGGTAATGCTGCAGCGTCTCGTCGGGGTCGAGGCTGGCGCGTTTCTGGTCGAGCGTGGCGATTTCCAGATTGGCGCCGAGCCGCACCCTGCCTTCGTCCGGCGCGAGGTCGCCAATGAGCATGCGCAGAAGCGTCGTCTTGCCGGCGCCGTTGGGGCCGACGAGCCCGAGCCGGTCGCCGCGCTGGATGCGGATCGAGAAATCCCTGACCACGGGCTGGTCGCCATAGGTCTTGGAAATGCCCTTCGCCTCGATCACCAGCTTGCCGGAATCGGCGGCATCGCCGGCGGCGATCTTCGCCAGTCCTTCGGCATGACGATGCGTGCGGTGGCGCTGGCGCATGGCGTTGAGCTCGCCGAGCCGGCGCATGTTGCGCTTGCGCCTTGCCGTCACGCCGTAGCGCAGCCAGTGCTCCTCACGCACGATCTGACGCCCGAGCTTGTGCTGCTCGCGCTCTTCCTCTTCCAGAACCTGGTCACGCCAGGTCTCGAAATGGGCGAAGCCCTTGTCGAGCCGGCGGGTCCGGCCGCGGTCCAGCCAGACGGTTGCCCGGGTGACGCGCTCGAGGAAACGGCGGTCATGCGAGATCGTGACCAGGGCCGAGGAGCCGCGCATGAGTTCGTCTTCCAGCCATTCGATGGTCGACAGATCGAGATGGTTGGTCGGTTCGTCGAGAAGCAGGATATCGGGCCGCGGCGCCAGTGCGCGGGCCAATGCGGCGCGCCTCGCCTCGCCGCCCGACAGCGTGTCGGGAAGCTCGCCGCCCGTCAGGCCGAGATTGTCCAGCAGATAGCTGGCGCGATGGGGGTCGTCGGCTGGTCCCAGTCCGGCCTCGACATAGGCCAGAACGGTGTCGAACCCTTCCATGTCGGGGGCCTGCGGCAGATAGCGCACCGTCGCGCTCGGCTGGCGGAAGACCTCGCCGTCCTGCGGCTCGATCAGGCCGGCGGCGATCTTCAGGAGCGTCGACTTGCCCGAGCCGTTGCGCCCGACCAGCGCGATGCGGTCGCCGGCCTGGGCGGAGAGCGCCGCTCCGTCGAGCAGCGGCGTGCCGCCGAAGGTCAGATGAATATCATCGAGATTGAGAAGCGGAGGCGCCATCGTGTCGGTTCAGCGGTTGGTGTCGGGAGAAAGATGAGCGAGCAGCAACGCGCGTCCGGCGCCGAGCGTTATTTCAAGCTCGCCGGAAACGGCGTTGGATAGGGTGAGCGAGGAGCCGAAGGCTATCTCGACATTGTCGAGCGGCCACCGCGCTCCAGTGACGCTCAGCCCGGAGAGCGCTGAGAAGGCCAGGATGCTGAATACCGTGCCGTCTGGATAGTCGAAGCGCTTCGTTGCGATCGGCAGGGGCGTGGCCTCCTGGTCGCCGCTCGTCAGGATGACCGGTGTGCCGGCCTCGGCCAGGCTGATGGCCGCGGTCTGGTGCAAGAAGGCGTGGTCGGCGCGCTCGCCGCCGAAGGCGCCGACAAGGACAAGCGAGGTTGCGCCGCGCTCGATGGCGGTTTCGACGGCGAGTTCACCGTCGGTCTTGTCCTTTTCGCGCGGAAAGACCTGCCGCTCGATGGTCGGCGCGGCGGCAATGTCGGCCTCGCTGACGGAATCGAAATCGCCCACCCAGAGTTCGGGCGTCACGCCCAGGCCCGGCGCATGGCGCATGCCGCAATCGGCGGCGATGACGTGGGCGCCGGCAAGCTGGGCTTCGAGGCGGGACGTGCGCACGAGGTCGCCGCCCAACAGGATCGCGAAAAGGCTCATGGCCGGGGCCATAGCATTGTGGGCGGGAGGAGGGGAATAGGGAAGGGAGATAGGGGAGCAAGGGAATAGGGGAGTAAGGGAACAGGGCAGCAAGGTCGTGGAGCAACAGGGAAAGCGAATGATCGAACATCGATTTCCGGAATGACCGGTTTTTGTCGGCATCGCTTGACAGCGTTATGGCCCCTATCAATCTCACTCCCCTACTCCCCTACTCCCCTACTCCCCTACTCCCCTACTCCCCTACTCCCCTACTCCCCTACTCCCTTGCACCGCCGCAACCACCACACTATGGTCGGCCCGCTCTAACGGGGTGCCGCGCATCTGCGCGGCTGAGAGGCTGACGGGACGACCCGGCCAACCCGCTGAACCTGAACCGGTTTGCACCGGCGGAGGGATTAGACGCTTCACCAGCAGCGCCTCGATTTCCCTTCAACGCATGAGAGGAGGCGTATATGCGGATATTTACATTGCTGACAGCCGCCGCGACCGCGGCATTCGCGCAGGTCGCGTCGGCCGACACGCTCACCGTCTACACCTATGAAAGCTTCACCGCCGAATGGGGCCCCGGCCCGCAGGTCGAAAAGGCCTTCGAGGCGGAATGCGGCTGCGACCTGGAATTCGTCGCGGTCGCCGACGGCGTGGCGCTTCTCAACCGCGTCAGGCTGGAAGGCGAAGCGACCAAGGCCGACATCGTGCTGGGGCTCGACACCAATCTGACGACCGCGGCAAAGGCGACGGGGCTATTTGCCGAGCACAACATCGACACGGCAGCGATCACCGTTCCCGGCGGCTGGTCGGACGACGTCTTCGTGCCTTACGACTACGGCTATTTCGCCGTCATCTACGATACCCAGCAGATGACCACGCCCCCCGGCAGCCTGAAGGAACTGGTCGAGGGCGACGCGGGCCAAAAGATCGTCATTCAGGACCCCCGCACCTCGACGCCGGGTCTCGGCCTCCTGTTGTGGATGAAGGCCGTCTATGGCGATAAGGCGGGCGAGGCCTGGGCCGAGCTCAGCGACCGTATCCTCACCGTCACGCCCGGCTGGAGCGAGGCCTACGGGCTGTTCACCAGCGGCGAGGCGCCGATGGTGCTGTCCTACACCACTTCGCCGGCCTATCACATGATTGCCGAAGACACGGAGCGCTATCAGGCGGCGGGTTTTTCGGAAGGTCATTATC
The DNA here is from genome assembly GCF_009749525.1 of Mesorhizobium xinjiangense. Taxonomy (GTDB): domain Bacteria; phylum Pseudomonadota; class Alphaproteobacteria; order Rhizobiales; family Rhizobiaceae; genus Mangrovimarina; species Mangrovimarina xinjiangensis. The sequence goes on from NZ_WOAC01000017.1 coordinate 8,863, forward strand.
TGCAGATCGAGCTCGCCGGCCTGACGACGAGGGGAACCGAGAACCCGCTTGCGCGGCAGTTTCTCGCCTTCATGACCGGTCCGGCCTTCCAGGATGTCATACCGGAGACCAACTGGATGTTTCCGGCGGGCAAGACCAGCGAGCCGCTCGACCCGGCCTTTTCCAAGCTGGTGAAGCCGCAAGAGACGCTGCTGATCGATGCCGAAACCGTGGAGGCCAACCGCCAGGCCTGGGTGGATGAATGGCTGTCCGCGATGAGCCGCTGACACGGCCGCGCGGCGCGGTCCATGAATGGCGCGGCCTCGCCGGATTGGCATTCATTGGCCTTCTGATCGGCGGGGCGCTGCTCGGGCTCGTGGCCGAAGGCGCGCGCGATCCTTCGGGCGCTCGCGACGCCTTCGATCCCTATCTCGCCCGGGTGGTGCGTTTCACGCTTCTGCAGGCGATCCTGTCGACGCTGGCGTCGGTTCTGCCGGCGATCGTCGTGGCGCGCGCCCTTTCGCGGCACGGCGCCTTTCGCGGCCGCGGGCTCTTGCTGCGGCTTTTCTCCGTTCCTCTCGCCCTGCCGCAGATCGTGGCGGCGCTCGGCGTTCTGGCGCTCTTCGGGCGCGCCGGGCTGCTGGCCGATCTCGCGAGCGCGTCGGGGCTGGGGCACTGGCCGAGCATATACGGGCTTTCGGGCATCCTGATCGCCCATGCCTTTTTCAACGTCCCGCTCGCCGCTCGCCTTCTTCTGCAGGCGCTCGATACGATCCCGGCCGATCATTGGCGTCTGGCGAGCCAGCTTGGCATGGCGCCATGGTCGACCTTTGGTCTCATCGAATGGCCGGCGATGCGCGCCGCCTTGCCCGGCATTGCGGGCCTCGTCTTCATGCTGTGCGTCACATCCTTCACCATTGTCCTGACACTCGGCGGAGGCCCGGCGGCGACGACGCTGGAAGTGGCGATCTACCAGGCCTTGCGCTTCGACTTCGATCCCGCGCGGGCGCTGGTTCTGACCGCGTTGCAGCTTGGACTGACCATTGCGATCGTCTGGCTGCTGGCGCGGCTCGGCGCCGACCTGGCAGGCGAGACATCGATTGCCGTCTCGCGGCGCCGATACGCCGCCATCGGAGGGGTAGAGACGCTGTTCAACGCCGCCGTGCTCATGCTCGCGCTCGCCTTTGTCGGTGGCCCCATTGCTGCCATCGTCGCAGGCGGGCTGGAAGCCGATCTCGGTCGCCTCATCGGGGAACACGCGGTGCGCGCCGCGCTTGCCACCAGCCTCGTCCTGGCCTTCGTCGCCGCCATTCTATGTTGCCTTCTCACCTTCGGGCTCGTTTCCGGGCGCAAGCGGCTGGAGGCGCGGCGGCGCTCTTCGCCGGCCGGATTGGCCGAGCGCCTGATGGACAGCGGCACGGCGCTCGTCCTGGTCGTGCCGCCTATCATCATCGGTGCGGGATGGTTCCTGCTTTTGCGCCTGTTCGCCGATGCCTTCGCCTTCGCGCCGGTCATGGTGGTCTGCGTCAATGCGGTGATGGCGATACCGTTCGTCGTGCGGGCGATTCGTCCGGCCCATGATTCGGCCTTCGACCGCCATGACAGGCTCTGCCGGCAACTCGGCATAACGGGCATGGCGCGGCTGAGGCTCGTCGACTGGCCGGTGATGCGCCGGCCGCTGGCGACCGGCTTCGCCTTTGCCATGGCGCTTTCGATCGGCGATCTCGGCGTTATCGCGCTGTTCGGCAGCGAGCAGGTGCAGACGCTGCCCTATCTGCTGCTTGCCCGCATGAGCAGCTATCGCACCGCCGATGCGGCCGGCATCGCCCTCATCCTTGCCGTCTTCTGCTTTTTGCTCATCATGCTGGCCGAAAGGCTGGGAGGCGAGAAACGGTGAGCGGAGCGGAAATATTCGACATCACGATCGACAAGGTGCGCTTCAGCTATGACGGCGCGCCGATGCACTTCGATGCGACGATCGCGGCCAATGCGATAACGGCGCTGATCGGGCCGAGCGGGTCGGGCAAATCCACCCTGCTCAACCTGATAGCAGGCTTCGAGACGCCGTCGCAGGGGCGCATCCTTTTTGCCGGACGCGACCATACGGCCGTCGCTCCGGCCGAACGCCCGGTCTCCATGGTCTTTCAGGAAAACAACCTGTTTGCCCATCTCGACGTCGCCGCCAATGTCGGGCTCGGGCGCTCACCGTCCTTGAAGCTCGACGAGGCGGACCGTGACGACATTTCCACCGCGCTCGAGAGGGTGGGACTTGCCGGCAAGGACAAGCGCCTGCCGCGCGAACTTTCGGGCGGCGAGCGCCAGAGGGTGGCGCTGGCCCGAGTTCTGGTCAGAAACCGTCCGGTGCTGCTGCTCGACGAGGCGTTTGCCTCGCTCGGCCCGTCGCTGCGCCGGGACATGCTGGACCTGGTGGGCGAATTGCAGCGTTCCCGCGCCATGACGGTGTTGATGGTCACGCACGATCCGGCCGATGCATTGCGCATTGCCGCGCATACGATTTTCCTGGAAAATGGGTGTGTCGTCGCAAGCGGTGACACGGCAACGATGCTCTCGGGAAAGGCGCCGGCGCAGGTGCAGCGCTATCTCGGCGGCAAAGTTCGTGATGCCGGGGACACAATTGCCCGGAAGGAGACATAATTCTTGGGCAGAAGGCGCCAGCGTAACCAAGTATTCACCAAATCAGCGCGATTGGTTTGCATCAGGGCCGGAACCAAGGCGGCGTTTGTCGCTTGTCTTAGAGCAATTCCAGGAGAAGTGGGCACCGGTCGCATGGTCGCGGGAAGGATTCGGACTGGCTATCTGATGTCTGCAATTGAAGGTCGGGCAGACGGCGCGTGGAACGCGCGTCGAGCGATGAGTATTCTTGCCGTTGCATGTCTGTGCGCGTTTGCCGCCGCCTGCCAGATGGCGAACGGCCCGATCAGCGAGTCCGCGTTCACGCCGTCGAACAATCCGGTGACCGTCGAGACGGTGACGCGCAACGACCGGCTGGCGGAGATCGCACGGGCCCAGCATCCGCGCATCCTGGCGACCTATGGGGGCGAGTATTCCGACCCCAAACTCGAGCGCATGGTGGCCAAGATCGTCGGCAATCTGACGACGGCGTCGGGCGATCCGGACCAGACCTACCGCATCACCATTCTCAACTCGCCCAACATCAACGCCTTCGCCCTGCCCGGCGGCTATCTCTACGTGACCCGGGGCTTGCTGGCGCTGGCCAATGATTCGGCGGAGCTGGCCACGGTGATCGCCCACGAGATGGGGCATGTCACGGCCAATCACGGTATCCAGCGCCAGAAGAAGGAAGCCGAGGAACAGCTCGCCTCGCGCGTGGTCGGCGAGGTTCTCGGCGGCGGCGGTTCGGTCGCCCAGGCGAGCCTGGTGCGCGGCAAGCTGCGCCTGGCGCAATTTTCCAGGAACCAGGAGCTGCAGGCCGACGAGATCGGTATCCGCACCACCGCCAAGGCCGGCTATGATGCCTATTCCGCGGCCCGCTTTCTGCAGGCCATGGCGGCCTATTCGGACCTTCGTTCGGTCAGCGGCGCGCATGACACCAGCCTCGACTTCCTGGCGTCCCACCCCAATGCGCCGCAGCGCATCGATCTGGCGCGGCGCCATGCCCGCGAATACGGGCCGGAAGGCACCGGCCGGCGCGACCGCGACAGCTTTCTCGAGGGCGTGGACGGCCTGTTGTTCGGCGACAAGCCGGAAGAAGGTTACGTGCGCGGCAATACTTTCCAGCATCCGGGCCTCGGGATCAGCTTCTCGGTTCCCGAAGGCTTCGTCATCGACAATTCGGCCACGGCCGTCACGGCGGCCGGCCCGGGCGATGTCGCGATTCGCTTCGACGGCGTGGCGCTGCGCCGCAATATCAAGCTCACCGACTATCTCCAGAGCGGCTGGGTCGGTGGGCTTGACGGGAACAGCGTGCGCGCCGTGACCATCAACGGCAACGAGGCGGCGACGGCGCGCGCGCGCTCGGATGGCTGGCAGTTCGCCGTCACCGTGGTCAGGGCCGACGACCGGGTCTACCGCCTCTTGACGGCCGCCCCCGCGTCGAGCTCGGCGCTCGAGCCGACCGCGCAACTGGTCGGCAACAGCTTCCACCTGCTGAGCGCTGCCGAGCGCCGGGCGCTCAAGCCGTTGCGGGTGCGCGTGGTGACCGTGCGTCCGGGGCAGAACGTCGCCTCGCTCGCCGCGCAGATGAAAGGCGTCGGGCGGGCGCAGGAACTGTTCCGGCTGATCAACGCCCTGCCGCCCGGCGGCGGTGTCTCGGCCGGCGATCGGGTCAAGATCGTCACCGACCGCTAGCGCGCGTTCGCTTCAAACGGAAATGTTTGAAGCAAAGATATGCGCGCCAAATCAATATGCTGGAACATGTACCTTTCGCTCAAACGATTCCGTTTGAGCGGGACATGTTCTAAGCGGCGGGGTTTCGGACGGAAAAGAAGGTTCCACGCCTTCAGGAGCCAACGGCAGGCGCTCCAGTCAAACGCCTGCCGTCTTCAAGATGTTGGATCGGTTCATCGATCTCGGTGCGGCGCGGTTCACCCGCGCTTGTTCTGCCGGTTCTCCACCAGGTCGTCGACGACGGCCGGATCGGCGAGCGTCGAGGTGTCGCCCAGCGCGCCGTAATCGTCCTCGGCGATCTTGCGCAGGATGCGGCGCATTATCTTGCCGGAGCGCGTTTTCGGCAGGCCGGGGGAAAACTGGATCTTGTCGGGCGAGGCGATCGGGCCAATCTCGCTGCGCACATGGGCGATCAGCTCCTTCTTGAGCTCGTCCGAGCCGCTCTCGCCGGCCATCAGCGTGACATAGCAGTAGATGCCCTGGCCCTTGACGTCGTGCGGATAGCCGACCACGGCGGCTTCCGACACCTTGTCGTGGCTGACCAGGGCCGATTCCACTTCCGCCGTGCCCATGCGGTGGCCGGACACATTGAGCACGTCGTCGACGCGGCCGGTGATCCAGTAATAGCCGTCCTCGTCGCGGCGGCAGCCGTCGCCGGTGAAGTATTTGCCCTTGTAGGCGGAGAAATAGGTCTGGATGAAGCGCTCATGGTCGCCATAGACGGTGCGCATCTGGCCCGGCCAGGAATCCGCGATGCACAGATTGCCGCTGGCCGCCCCTTCCAGCACCTTGCCGTCGGCGTCCACCAATTCGGGCTGGACGCCGAAGAAGGGCCGTGTCGCCGATCCCGCCTTGAGGTCCGTCGCGCCGGGCAGCGGCGTGATCAGGATGCCGCCGGTCTCGGTCTGCCACCAGGTGTCGACGATGGGCGATTTCTTGTTGCCGACGACGTTGTAATACCATTCCCAGGCTTCCGGGTTGATCGGTTCGCCCACCGTGCCCAGCACGCGCAGTGACTTGCGCGAGGTCTTCTTCACGTGCTCGTCGCCGGCCCCCATCAGTGCCCGGATCGCCGTCGGCGCGGTATAGAAGATGTTGACCTGGTGCTTGTCGATCACCTGCCAGAAGCGCGAGGCGTCGGGATAATTCGGCACGCCTTCGAACATCAACGTGACCGCGCCGTTGGCGAGCGGACCATAGACGATATAGCTGTGGCCGGTCACCCAGCCGACATCGGCCGTGCACCAGTAGACGTCGCCTTCATGATAGTCGAAGACATATTGGTGCGTCATCGAGACATAGACCAGATAGCCGCCGGTGGTGTGCAGAACGCCCTTCGGCTTGCCGGTCGAGCCTGACGTGTAGAGGATGAAGAGCGGGTCCTCGGCCTTCATCTTTTCGGGTTTGCACTCGGCCTTCGCCTTGGCTGTCTCCTCGTCGTACCAGAGGTCGCGCCCGTCGACCCAGTCGATCTTGCCGGTGGTACGGCGCACGACGAGCACGTTGCGCACCTTGGCGCCGGCCTTTTCGGCGATGGCGATGGCCTTGTCGGTGTTTTCCTTCAGCGGGATCTTCTTGCCGCCGCGCAGGCCCTCGTCGGCGGTGATGACGAAGTCGGACTGGCAGTCCTCGATGCGCCCGGCCAGCGAATCGGGCGAGAAGCCGCCGAAGACGACCGAATGAACGGCGCCGATGCGCGCGCAGGCGAGCATCGCATAGGTCGCCTCCGGGATCATCGGCATGTAGATGGTGACGCGGTCGCCCTTCTTGACGCCGTTCGACTTGAGGACGTTGGCGAGACGGCAGACATGGCCGTAAAGCTCCCTATAGGTGATCTTCCTGTCGTCATAGGGATTGTCGCCCTCCCAGATGATGGCCACCTGGTCGCCGCGCTTCTTGAGATGCCTGTCGATGCAGTTGTAGGAGACGTTGGTCACGCCATCCTCGAACCATTTGATCGAAATCTTTCCGGTAAAGGAGGTGTTCTTGACCTTGGTGTAGGGCTTGAACCAGTCGATGCGCTTGCCGTGCTTGCCCCAGAACTTGTCCGGATCCTTTACGCTGTCCTTGTACCATTTCAAGTAGGTATCTTTGTCGATCAGCGCGTCTTTCTTCCATTCGGATTTCACGCGATGGACATGGACGTCGGACATTCTTCCCTCCCGAAACGGATTGTCAGAGGCCGCCGATCGCCAGTAGGTTGCCCCGCGACGCGGCCGATTGGGGCGCATTATTATCAATTCGCGCCGCACCACAATATTAGACCTTTGGCCGGATGGCATTCCCTGCCGTCGAATTTTCCGCTGCGACGCGACGCCGCTTCACGCGGTGGTGCGATTTCGTCATTTCAGCTAAGAATGAGCCGCCATGCGACGAATGCGAGCAATGCGAATTAGCCTTCTACCCGTGCTGCTGGTTGCGGCCGTGCTTGCCGGATGCGTGACCGCGGAGGAACGCCGCGCAGAGGACGAGGAGAACTGCCGGTCGTTCGGTTTCAGGCCGGGCACCGACGCTTTTGCCGACTGCCTTCTCAGCCTCGAGCTCGATCGCCGGGCGGCGAGCCGTGCTGCGGCCGCGCGCTTCGATCTTTATGACGATCCCTGGATCGTCTATCGCCCGATGCCGGTGCGCCCGAGGCCCCGGCCGCGCGCTCGCTGACACCGCTGTCAGCACTTGCCGCGATGTGCTGCTAACATGCTGATATCGCGTGATGTTTTTTGCGTATCGGAGATTTTTCAGTAGACGGATAAGCAAAGTTCGGGCACGCTGAGCATCGGGAGGAATGACAGCTTGGGGGTTGGCATGCGTGAAAGCAGGCAACAGACCTCGGATCTGGGGATGATGCTGCAAGGCTACGGCCTGACGACGGCGAAGATCCTCTACCATATGCCCGATCATCCGCACCTTCTGCAGACCTATATCTGGCAGGACTACGACGTTGCGCCGGATTTTCCGGTTCTTTTCGACTTTATCGACTTTTGGAAGGAGAAGCTCGAGGGGCCGCTGCATTCGATCTGCTTTACCCATCGCCGATTGATCGCGCCGAACGAATGGCGCAGCGTGAAGGGCGAACTCGTCCTGCATTGATTGCGCCCGCCGGCCGAGGCCGACGGGCTCGGTTTTACCGTGCATGTATGACGATCGTCACACCACGGGCGGGTTGAGCCGGGCAAAGCCTTCCTGGCGCCGATAGGGGAAATGCGGATAGGGCGCTTCGGCCGCACTTGCCCGGTCGAGCCTGGCGACCTGTTCGGCCGACAGCGTCCAGCCCACGGCGCAGAGATTCTGGCGAAGCTGATCCTCGTTGCGCGCGCCGATGATGACGGACGATACGGTGGGGCGTTGCAGAAGCCAGTTGATCGCGACCTGGGGCACGGTCTTTCCCGTTTCCTGCGCCACTTCTTCGAGGGCGTCGACCACGCCGAACAGTCGTTCGTCGTCGACCGGCGGTCCGAAATCGGCCGTGTCGTGCAGCCGGCTGCCTTGCGGCAATGGCTGGCCGCGGCGGATCTTGCCGGTCAGCCGGCCCCATCCGAGCGGGCTCCACACCAGCGCGCCGATGCCCTGGTCGAGGCCGAGCGGCATCAGGTCCCATTCGTAATCGCGCCCGATGAGCGAATAATAGACCTGATGGGCCACGTAGCGCGGCCAACCGTGGCGCTCGGCGAGCGCGAGCGACTTCATGATCTGCCAGCCGGAGAAGTTCGACACGCCGACATAGCGCAGCTTGCCGTCGCGCACGAGCTGGTCGAGGGTCGACAGGACCTCCTCGATCGGAGTCTCGGCGTCGAAGGCATGGAGCTGAAACAGGTCGATATAATCAGTGCCGATCCGCTTCAGCGCGTCGTCGACGCCGCGCAGAAGACGGTCGCGCGACGTGCCGGCATCGTTGGGGCCTTCGCCCATCGGCAGTGCCATCTTGGTCGAGATCATCACTTCGCCGCGCCGGCCGCGGATCGCCTCGCCGAGAACGCGCTCCGACGCGCCGTTGGAATAGACGTCCGCCGTATCGAAGAGATTGACGCCGGCCTCCAGGCAGATGTCGACGAGGCGTCGTGCCTCGTTCTCGTCGGTGTTGCCCCAGGCGCCGAAAAGCGGGCCGGATCCGCCGAATGTTCCGGTGCCGAAACTGAGCGCGGGAACCTTGAGGCCGGATGCGCCGAGACGTCGATAATCCATGATGAATGCTCCTGTTGGTTGGTGAAACTCAATCGGCCGACAATGGCGCGCAGGCGGCCGCGGCAAGCCTTCGGCCGCGATCGAGGCGAAGATTGACGAGAGCCACGGCCAGCGCGGCCACAGGTACGAAGGAGGCGACCAGCGGCAGGGCGCCGAGGCCCGGCCCGTGATCGATGACCACGCCGCCGAGCCACGCGCCGGTGGCGTTGCCGAGATTGAAGGCGGCGATGTTGAAGGACGAGGCGAGGCCCTGCCCGGCGCCCTCGGCCTTCTCCAGCACCCACATTTGCAAAGGCGCTACCGTGGCGAAGGCCGCCGCGCCGAGCAGGCCGACCGCTGCGACGGCGAGAGTGCGGTCGTGGAGGGCGAAGGTCAGGACGAACAGCACCAGGCTGAGTGCGACGAGACTGCCGAGCACGGTCGGGACCAAGTGCTTGTCGGCCAGCCGCCCGCCCGCCAGATTGCCGGCGACGAGCCCGGCGCCGAAAACGAGCAGGATGGGCGAGACGGCGGCTTCGTCAAATCCGGTGATCCGGGTGAGCATCGGCGCGATGTAGGTGAAGGCGGCGAAGACGCCGACCCAGCTCAGGACCGTGGTCAGAAGGCCAAGCAGCACCTGTGGGCGGGCCAGAACGGCCAGCGATCCTTCCGATTCCTCCGCCTGCCCGGCTCCGCCTGGTTCGTCGCGCGGCACGAGGAGCGCGATGATGGCGAGTGCGGCAAGGCCGAGCAGGGTCACGGCGAAGAAGGTGGAGCGCCAGCCGAAGGCCTGGCCGAGCCAGGTTCCGAACGGCACGCCCAGAATATTGGCGACGGTCAGTCCGGTGAACATGATGGCGATGGCCGACGCCTTCTTGTCCTTTGCCACCAGCCCGGTGGCGACGACGGAGCCGACACCGAAGAAGGAGGCGTGGGCGAAGGCGGTGAAGACGCGCGCCGCCATCAGCGTCCAGTAGTCGGGAGCCAAAGCGCAGGCGAGGTTGCCGAGGGTGAAGACCGCCATCAGCATCAGCAGAAGGGACTTGCGCGACCAGCGGCCGGTCAGCGCGCCGAGAAGCGGTGCGCCGGCGACAACGCCAAGCGCATAGCCCGAAATGAGCAGGCCGGCGGCGGAGATGGAGACGCCGAGGTCGGCGCCGACATCGAGCAGCAGGCCCATGATGACGAATTCCGTGACGCCGATGCCGAAGGCGCCGGCTGTCAGGGCATAGAGTGCAGGTGGCATGGCAGTGTCCGCAATCTGGGAGGTGAACTCGGGAAATGACCGGCGGCGTGGTGCGCTGCCGTCTCCATCAGATGGACTCCGCGCAATTGATGAGCTAGATATTCATTTGGAACATTACCCATGAAATGAATTCACAGATGAACATCGACCAGACCAATCGCTTCCGCGAGATCGAGGTGTTCGTCCGCGTCGTCGAGGCGCAGAGCTTCTCTGCCGCAGCCCGCAACCTCGCCATGACGCCGTCCGCCGTCTCGAAGCTCATTGCACGGCTCGAAGAGCGCCTCGGCATACCGCTTATCCGCCGCTCGACGCGGCGCCTGCATGTCACGGCGGAGGGCAATGCGTTTTACGAGAACTCCGTGCGCATCCTGGCCGAGCTCGCCGCCGCCGAACGCGAGGCTGCGGCGGGCGCCGCGCCGCGCGGGCGATTGCGCGTCAACTCCAACGTGCCCTTCGGCCATCACCGGCTGATCCCGCTGCTGCCGAAATTCCAGGCGCTTTATCCCGAGGTTGCCGTCGACATCGCCCTGACCGACCATGTCGTCGACCTGATCGAGGAACGGGCGGACGTGGCGATCCGCACCGGTCCGCTGAGCACGCCGGATCTGGTTGCCCGCAGGCTGCTTCGCACCCGCATGGCCGTCGTTGCAGCGCCGAGCTATCTGGAGGCGCATGGCCGTCCGCAAACACCCGCCGAGCTCGAGCGCCACCGGCTGCTTGGCTTCTGCTTTTCGCGCGCCTTCGAGGGCTGGCCGTTCGTCGATCCCGCCGGCCGGCCAATCATCGTGCCGCCGGTCGGCGGTTCACTGGTCAATGACGGGGAGACGATGCGCCTGGCCGCCATCGCCGGCATGGGGATCGCGCGGTTGTCGTCCTGGCATCTGCGTGACGACATCGCGTCGGGCCGCCTGGTGCCGCTGCTCGAAGAGTTCAATCCCGGCGACGAGGAGACCTTCTATGCCGTCTATGTCGGGCAGGGAAAGCATCTGCCCGCGCGCGTGCGCGCCTTTCTCGATTTCCTCGTTGATAATATCACCTCCGACGGGGCGCCGCGTCTTCCACCCGAAGCGATGGTGAAGGGGACAATCGACCGGCCCCTACTTCCGGCGAGAGGATGATTGGGTCTACAGGCGCTGGCCGCTCTCGGCGTCGAAGACATGCGCCGTGCCCGGCTCGATGACGAGCGGGAGGCGGTCGCCCGCCGACACGCGGGCGCTTCCCGGCAGACGTGCGACGAACGCGTCACCCGTACCATTGGCGCCAGCAAGCCGGCCATGGGCCAACGTGTCGGCGCCCAGCGTTTCCACCGCAATGACGGACAGCTCGAATTCGGGGTCGCGATCACCGGCGAGCACGAGATGCTCGGGACGCACGCCGAGAAGCAGGGGCCGGTCGTGCCCGGCAAGCTCATCCGCCCGCACCGCGATCCTGCCGCCGCCGTCGAGCGCGAAGCCTGTGCCGTTGGCCGCGCCGCGCAACATGTTCATGGCCGGCGAGCCGATGAATCCGGCGACGAAAGTTGTCGCCGGTTTGCGGTAGACCTCCATCGGCGTGTCGATCTGCTCGGCCACGCCCGCATTCATCACCACCAGCCGGTCGGCCAGCGTCATCGCCTCCACTTGGTCATGCGTGACATAGAGCGAGGTGGTGCCGACGGACTGCTGCATCTGCTTGATTTCGAGGCGCATCTGCACCCTGAGCTTGGCGTCGAGATTGGAAAGCGGCTCGTCGAACAGGAAGGCGGAGGGATCGCGCACCAGCGCCCTTCCCATGGCGACGCGCTGGCGCTGGCCACCGGAAAGCGCGCGTGGCTTTCGGGCGAGATAGGGTTCGAGCTGCAGCATCGTGGCGGCCTTGTCGACGCGCTCGCGGATCTCGGCCTTCGACTTGCCGGCGATCTTCAGGCCGTAAGCCATGTTGTCGAACACGCTCATATGCGGATAGAGCGCGTAGTTCTGGAACACCATGGCGATGTCGCGCTCGCGCGGCTCCAGCTCGTTGACCACCCTGCCGCCGATCTCGATCGTGCCGCCGGTAATGCGCTCCAGTCCGGCGACCATGCGCAGGAGCGTGGACTTGCCGCAGCCCGAGGGTCCGACGATGACGATGAATTCGCCATCGGCCACGTCGAGGCTCACACCGTGAATGACTTCGGTGTTTCCGTAGTTCTTCCTGACATCGCGAAGGGATATCGTCGCCATGGCGATGGGCTGCCTTTCTATTTCTCGGTCTCGACCAGACCCTTGACGAAGAGCCGCTGCATGAAGATCACGACGGCCACCGGCGGCAGAATGGCGAGCATCGCCGCGGCCATGGTGACCGGCCAGTTGCCGTAATCGTCGGCCGTCGGGATCATCTGCTTCAGCCCCATGACGATGGTGTTCATCTCCGGCTTGGTGGTGATCAGCAGCGGCCAGAGAAACTGGTTCCAGCCATAGATGAACAGGATGACGAACAGGGCCGCGATGTTGGTCACCGAGAGCGGCAGAAGGATGTCCTTGAAAAAGCGCATCGGCCCCGCCCCGTCGACGCGTGCGGCTTCCACCAATTCGTCGGGCACGGTCATGAAGAACTGGCGAAACAGGAAGGTGGCGGTGGCCGACGCGATCAGCGGCAGGATCAGGCCGCTATAGGAATTGAGCAGGTTGAGGGAGGCCGCGACCTCGTAGGTCGGCACGATGCGCACTTCGACGGGCAGCATCAGCGTCATGAAGATCGCCCAGAAGGCGAGCATGCGGAAGGGAAAGCGGAAATAGACGATGGCATAGGCCGAGATGATCGAGATGGCGATCTTGCCCACGGCGATGCCCATCGCCATGATGAAGGAGTTGAACAGCATCCGGCTCACCGGGGCGTTGATGCCGGAGGCGAGCGCTTCCTTGTAATTGTCGATGAGATGCGGGCCCGGCACCAGCGGCATGGGCGGGCGGATGATCTCGAAATGGGTCACCGTCGAGCCGACGAAGGTGAGATAGATCGGGAAGCAGACGATCGCGATGCCGGAAATCAGCACCACGTGCATCAGGATCGTCCCAATACCGCGCTTTTCCACCATGGCTACGACCTCAATAATGCACGCGCCGCTCGATATAGCGGAACTGGATGACGGTGAGCAGGCCGACGACGACCATCAGGATGACCGACTGTGCGGCCGAGGAGCCGAGATCCTGGCCGACGAAGCCATCGGCATAGACCTTGTAGACCAGGATGGTGGTCGACTGGCCGGGTCCACCGAGAGTCATGGTGTGGATGATGCCGAAGGTCTCGAAGAAGGCGTAGACGATGTTGACCACCAGAAGGAAGAAGGTGGTCGGCGACAGGAGCGGGAAGATGATGGTGCGGAAACGATGCCACCGCCCCGCGCCGTCGATGGCCGCGGCCTCGATCAGGCTTTTCGGGATCGCCTGCAGGCCGGCCAGGAAAAACAGGAAATTGTAGCTGATCTGCTTCCAGGCGGCCGCCGCGACGACCAGCGTCATGGCGTGGGTTCCATTGAGCAGCGGGTCCCAGTGAATGCCGGCCTTCTTCATATAGAAGGCCAGAACGCCGATGGACGGCTGGAACATGAACAGCCACATGACGCCTGCGACCGCCGGCGCCACCGCATAGGGCCAGATGAGAAGCGTCTTGTAGGCGCCCTCGCCCTTGATCACCTGATCGGCGAGTACGGCGAACAGGAGCGCGAACGACATGGAGGCCAGCGTGACGAAGAAGGAAAAGACCGCCGTCGTGATGAAGGACTGGAGATAGTAGGAGTCGCCGAAAAGATATTCGAAGTTCGAGAACCAGACGAAGCGCGCGCCGAGGCCGAACGGATCGGGCAGCAACAGCGACTGATAAAGCGCCTGCGCCGCCGGCCAGAAGAAGAAGACGATGGTGACCAGAAGCTGCGGCGTAAGAAGCAGATACGGCAGCAGCCGGTTGTCGAAGGTGACGCGCTTTTCCATGATACGGGATCTGCTGGCGCAGGGCCGGCGCTCATCCGCGCCGGCCCTGCAGCCTCATTGGGTCAGCGGGTGGACTGCTCGAAACGGCGCAGCAGTTCGTTGCCGCGCGATACAGCCTCGTCGAGCGCTGCCTTGGCTTCCTTGTCGCCCTGCCAGACCGCTTCCAATTCTTCGTCGATGATGGCACGGATCTGATCGAAGTTGCCGAGCCGGATGCCTTTGGAATTCTCCGTCGGCGCCTTGCCGGTCATCTGGATGATGGCGACGTCGGTGCCCGGGTTCTCCTCGTAGAAGCCCTGTTCCTTGGTCAGCTCATAGGCGGCCGTGGTGATCGGCAGATAGCCCGTGTCCTGGTGCCACTGCGCCTGGATCTCGGCGCTCGACAGGAAGTTGAGGAAATCGGCCACGCCGGAATATTCCTCCGCCTCGTGGCCGGACATGGCCCAAAGCGAAGCGCCGCCGATGATCGTGTTCTGCGGTGCGCCCTCGACATCCGGCCAGTAGGGCAGGTTGGTCACCGTGAATGGGAAATCGGCTTCCGCCTTGACACCCGCATAACCGGCAGACGATTCGGTGAACATTGCGCACTCGCCGGAGCGGAAGCGCGCGCCGCCCTCGTTGCGACGGCCGGAATAGCTGAAGAGGCCATCCTTGGCCCATTCGGCCAGTTTCGAGATGTGCTTGACCTGCAGATCGCCGTTGAAGGCCAATTCGGTGTCGGTGCCGCCGAAGCCGTTGGCCTTCGTGGCGAAGGGGGTGTTGTGATAGGCGCTCAGATTTTCCAGATGCACCCAGGACTGCCAGGCCGTAGTGAAGGGGCATTCGGAGCCGGATTCCTTCAGCTTGACAAGGATTTCCTCCACTTCCGGCCAGGTAGCCGGCTTGCTTTCGGGATCGAGCCCGGCCGCTTCCAGCGCATCCTTGTTGATGTAGAGGACCGGGGTCGAGGAATTATAGGGCAGCGACAGCATCTCGCCGTCGGCCGTGGTGTAGTAGCCGGTGACGGCCGCCAGATAGGCGCTCGGATCGAATTCGGCTTTCGCTTCGGCCATCATCTCGTAAACGGGCTTGATCGCACCCTTGGCCGCCATCATCGTTGCCGTGCCGACCTCGAAAACCTGCAGGAGGTGGGGCTGCTCGCCGGCGCGGAAGGCGGCGATGCCGGCATTCAGCGTCTCCGAATAATTGCCCTTGTAGGCGGCGACGACTTCGTATTCGTCCTGGCTGGCGTTGAACTTTTCGACCTGGGCGTTGAGCAGCTCGCCGAGCCGGCCCTGCATGGCATGCCAGAACTGGATCTGGGTCTGCGCCTGCGCCGTACCGATCATGGAGGGAAGCACGACCGCGAGCGCGGTTGCTGCAGGAATCATTGTACGAAATTTCATTTGCTGTTCTCCCTAGTGGCTCAAATCGCCGGTTCAAATATGCCGGTCGTTATTGGTCGGCTCATGTTACGGGCAAATGACACAAGCTGGCAATTCGATTTTCCACAGGCTGAAAATAATACGAAACAGGTTGAAAGCGGATCGAAAATGGGATGCGTAGACGCAGACTCGAAAACCGCGGTTGGAGCGGTTCTCCGTTTGAAGTGAACGCGCGTTAACGCGCGCCGAAGATCGCCGAGCCGACGCGCACATGCGTCGCGCCGAAGGCGACGGCCAGCTCATAATCGCCCGACATGCCCATGGAAAGCCGGTCGAGGCCGGCCTGGCGGGCGAGCTTTTCCAGAAGCGCGAAATGCGGGCCCGGATTCTCGTCGAGCGGCGGGATGCACATCAGCCCGTCGATCGTCAGCCCGTGCCGGGTGCGGCAGCGCTCGACGAAGGCGACCGCTTCGCGCGGGTCGATGCCGGCCTTCTGCGGCTCGGAACCCGTATTGACCTGGACGTACAGACGCGGCCGCCGGTCCTGCCTGTTCATTTCCTTGGCCAGTTCGGCGGCGATCTTCTCGCGGTCGACCGTCTCGATGACGTCGAACAGCGCCACCGCCTCCTTGGCCTTGTTGGATTGCAGCGGCCCGATGAGATGAAGCACGAGATCCGGAAACCCCTCCTTCAGCGCCGGCCATTTGGACAGCGCCTCCTGCACGCGGTTCTCGCCGAAGACGCGCTGGCCAGCCTCGATGACTGGCCGTATCGTATCCGCATCGAAGGTCTTTGACACCGCGACCAGGGTGACGGCGCCGGAGGGGCGGCCGGCTTCGGTCTCAGCAGCGGCGATCCTGCGCTTCACCTCGTTCAGCCCCTCGACCGCATTCGTCATTCAATCGCTCCAGATCCGGTGTGTCGGGCGCCTGCCGCCGGCGTCCCGGCGGCACTGCGAGAGTTGACGCTTCCCGCAATACGTGGTGAAGGTCCGCCCGGCAAATTCCTGCACCTTATCGAGCGAAATCACGGTCATGGCAACCGAACGATACAATCCCCGGGTCTCAGAGCCGCGCTGGCAGAAGCAGTGGGCGGAGGCGAAGCTCTTCGAGACGAAGAACGACGATCCGCGCCCGAAATATTACGTGCTCGAGATGTTCCCCTACCCGTCGGGACGCATCCATATGGGCCATGTCCGCAACTATGCGATGGGCGACGTGGTGGCACGCTACCGCCGGGCCGCCGGCTATAACGTGCTGCATCCGATGGGCTGGGACGCTTTCGGCATGCCGGCCGAGAATGCCGCCATGCAGAACAAGGTCCATCCGGCCCAATGGACCTATCAGAACATCGACACGATGCGCGCACAGCTCAAGTCGATGGGTCTGTCGCTCGATTGGTCGCGCGAATTCGCCACCTGCGACGTCGACTATTACCACCGCCAGCAGATGCTGTTCCTCGATTTCTTCGGCAAGGGGCTGGTCGGCCGCAAGGTCTCCAAGGTCAACTGGGATCCCGTCGACCAGACGGTGCTGGCCAACGAGCAGGTGATCGACGGCCGCGGCTGGCGTTCCGGTGCCGAGGTGGAGAGCCGCGAGCTGGCGCAATGGGTCTTCAAGATCACCGACTACAGCCAGGATCTCCTGGACGCGATCGATCGTCTGGACGAATGGCCGGAAAAGGTGCGGCTGATGCAGCGCAACTGGATCGGCCGTTCGGATGGCATGCTGATCCGCTGGGCGCTCGACACGAAGACCGCGCCCGAAGGCGTCGGTGAACTGGAGGTCTACACGACCCGTCCCGATACGATCTTCGGTGCCTCCTTCATGGCGATCGCCGCCGACCACCCGCTGGCCAAGACGGTTGCCGAAGGCAATGCCGAGCTTGCCGCCTTCATCGAGGAATGCCGGCGCATGGGCACGTCCGTTGCGGCGCTCGAGACGGCGGAGAAGAAAGGTTTCGACACGGGGCTGCGCGTCGTCCATCCCTTCGACCCGAACTGGACGCTGCCGGTCTATGTGGCCAATTTCGTGCTCATGGACTACGGCACCGGCGCCATTTTCGGCTGCCCGTCGGGCGACCAGCGCGACCTCGATTTCGCCAACAAGTATGGCCTGCCGGTGGTGCCGGTGGTCATGCCGGAGGGCGGCGATCCGGCGACCTTCCAGATCACCGAGGAAGCCTATGTCGACGACGGCGTGATGATCAATTCGCACTTCCTCGACGGCATGAAGCCGGCGCAAGCCTTCGACGAGGTTGCAGACCGGCTTTCGGCGGTGTCGCTCGGCAACCGGCCGCAGGGCGAGCGCAAGGTCAATTTCCGCCTGCGCGACTGGGGCATTTCGCGTCAGCGCTATTGGGGCTGCCCGATCCCCATGATCCATTGCGAGGATTGCGGCGTCGTGCCGGTGCCGAAGGCCGATCTGCCCGTCAAGCTGCCCGACGACGTGGAGTTCGACCGGCCGGGCAATCCGCTCGACCGTCATCCCACATGGCGCCATGTGGACTGCCCGAAATGCGGCAAGCCGGCCCGGCGCGAGACGGACACGATGGACACCTTCGTCGATTCGTCGTGGTATTTCACCCGCTTTACCGCCCCGTGGGAGGATCAGCCGACAGACCGCGAAGCCGCCAATGCCTGGCTGCCGGTCGACCAGTATATCGGCGGCATCGAGCATGCGATCCTGCACCTGCTCTATTCGCGCTTCTTCACCCGCGCCATGCGCGACACCGGACATGTCGATCTGGCCGAGCCGTTCAAGGGCCTGTTCACGCAGGGCATGGTGGTGCACGAGACCTATAAGGGGCGCGAAGGCTATTTGACGCCGGCCGAGGTGCGCGTCGAGGAAGGCGAGGGGACGCGGCGCGCCTTCACCATTGCCGGCGGCGAGGAGCTGCAGATCGGCTCGATCGAGAAGATGTCGAAGTCGAAGAAGAACGTTGTCGACCCCGACGACATCATTACCGGCTACGGCGCCGACACGGCACGCTGGTTCATGCTGTCGGATTCACCGCCCGATCGCGACGTGATCTGGACGGAGGCCGGCGTGGAAGGCGCGCACCGCTTCGTCCAGCGCCTGTGGCGCATGGTGGCAGAGGCGGCCGAACCGCTCAAGGCGGCCGAATCGGCCGCCGGGTCCGAAGGCGTTGCGGGCAACGTGTCGAAGGCGGCCCACAAGACGCTCAAGGCGGTGGGCGAGGATATCGAGAAGCTCGCCTTCAACAAGGCGGTGGCGCGCATCTACGAATTTGCCAACGTGCTGCAGCCGGCGTTCGCCAGGCTCGCTTCGGGCGATGGCGAACCTGCGCTCGCCGGTGCGGCGCGCCAGGCCATGGAGTTCCTCATCTCCATGATCGCGCCGATGATGCCGCATCTGGCGGAAGAGTTGTGGGCGGCGATCGATGGGGAGGGCATGGCTGCCGAACGCGCCTGGCCGGCATTCGATCCGGCGCTCGTCATCGACGAGGAGGTCGTGCTGCCGGTCCAGATCAACGGCAAGAAGCGTGGCGATTTGACAATTGCGCGCGACGCGGATCAAGGTGCAGTCGAGGCGGCGGTGCTTGAACTCGATTTCGTGCGCAAGGCGCTCGAAGGCAAGTCGCCGCGCAAGGTCATCGTCGTCCCGCAGAGGATCGTGAATGTTGTTGTCTGAGCGGATTATTCGGTCGAGCCGGGTTGCCGGCAGGGCGGGTTTGCTTGTGGCTGCGGCGGGCCTGCTGGCCCTTTCGAGCTGCACCGTGCGTCCGCTTTACGGGGTAACGGTACAATCCTTCGGTCCGGCCTCCGGGGCGACGGCCGGTCTGGCCGCGATTGCCATCAAACCGGCCAATACGCGCTATGAACAGGAAGTTCGCAACCATCTCGTCTTCATGTTCGGCGGCGGGGCGGGCGAGCCTTCCGCATCCCGCTATTCGCTCGATCTTGGCGTCACGAGCCGACGGGAATCGGTGGTTAGCGTGCAAAGGACGACCAGCGACAACGAGCCGACTGCCGGCGCCGTCAGGCTTCGCTCGCGATACACGCTGACCGACACGGCGACAGGAGAGATCGTCGCCAGCGGCGAGCGTTCCGTGCGCTCGTCCTATGACATTCCGCGCCAGCGTTTTGCCGCCCTGCGCGCCGAACGCGATGCGGAAGATCGCGCGGCGCGTGAGCTGGCCGAACAACTTCGCCTTGCATTGGCGCAGAATCTCGGGAAAATTTCCGCTCGTTGATCGTTTGCCGGGGGTAAAGCATTTTCCGCGGCTAAATTTGCGGCGTCATTGTTGCGTCATAGATTTCGGCCAAACAGAATGCGACCGGAGTGGAAGACCATGGACCTGCAGACATCGCCTTCCTCGATCGCCAGGCTTTTCGGCAGCAAGGCACTGTATGGCGACGCTTTGGACGAGGATACGCACATTGTCGACCAGCTGATTCGCGAACGCTCGTTGAAGATTTCGCGCCATCCGCTGTGGCCTGTCTTTCGGCCTCTCCTTTACCGGGTGTTCCGCTACCGCGACGCCGTGCGCATGGCCGACGACGTCGCGGCGATGTCGGGTCACGACGCGTTCGAATATCTGAGCAATCTGCTTGCGCTCGACCTGTCGGTGACCGGCGTGGAGAACATTCCGCGCACGGGCTCCTTCATCCTGGCACCGAATCATCCGACCGGCATCGCGGACGGCATTGCCGTCTATGACGCGATGAAGCGGCACCGCGCCGACATGGCGATCTTCGCCAATCGCGATGCGCTCAGGGTTTCGGCCGGTTTCCGTGACATGATCATCCCGGTCGAGTGGCGAGCCGGCGAAAAATCGCATGCCAAGAGCCGCGACACGCTGGAAATGACGTCGCGCGCCTTCACCGAGAAGAAGGCGCTGGTGCTCTTTCCGGCCGGCCGCATCGCCTACTGGCACGAGGGTCGGCTGACCGAGCGGCCATGGCAGAGCTCGGCTGCCGCGCTTGCCAGGCGCTACGACGTGCCGATCGTGCCGGCGCATATTTCCGCGCGCAATTCCGGCCTGTTCTATTTTCTCGCCAAGCATTCGACCGAATTGCGCGACATGACGGTGTTCTACGAGCTTCTCAACAAGGAGCGCTTCCGTTTTTCCATTGCCTTCGGCAAGCCGATACCGGCAAGCGATCTCGACGGCGATACGGCCGAGATGACGGGACGCTTGCAGGATCACACCGTGGTCCGCCTGGCCGCGGATCCTGCGGCGGAGTTTTGCCCGGGGAGCTGAGCCAAATCAAACGGCCCGCGCGAGGCGGGCCGTTCATCCGATTTGCGCGGCGCGGTTCAGCCGATCTTCTGTCCGGTCTTGGCCCAGTCGGCGAGAAAGGCCTCCAGGCCCTTGTCGGTCAGCGGATGCTTGACCAGCGCCTTGAGCGTTGACGGCGGCACGGTGGCGACATCGGCGCCGATCAGGGCTGCCTGCCTGACATGGTTCACGGTGCGGATCGAGGCGGCCAGGATCTCGGTCTTGAAGCCGTAATTGTCGTAGATGGTGCGGATCTCGGAGATCAGCTCCATGCCGTCAATGCCCATGTCGTCGATACGGCCGATGAAGGGCGAGATGAAGGTGGCGCCGGCCTTGGCGGCCAGAAGCGCCTGGTTGGCCGAGAAGCACAGCGTCACATTGACCTGCCGGCCATCGGAAGTCAGCGCCTTGCAGGCCTTCAGCCCGTCGAGCGTCAGCGGCACCTTGATGCAGATATTGTCGGCGATCGTGGCGAGCACCTTGGCTTCGCGCATCATTTCGGAATATTCGGTCGCCGTCACCTCTGCCGAAACCGGACCTTCGACAATGTCGCAAATCTCCCTCGTAACCTCGATGATGTCGCGCCCGGACTTCATGACCAGCGAAGGATTGGTGGTCACGCCGTCAAGCAGACCGAGCTCGTTGAGTTCGCGGATTTCCTTGACGTCCGCGGTGTCGACGAAGAATTTCATGGCATCTCCTTGGCGTTCGGTGCCGGCGGCGCGCGCCGTCATGTTGGTCGGCCTTTGCTCTAAAGCAAAGTCGGGGCAAGGTCACGGGTCATGACGACAGATTCGCGCGATTTAAAGACCGTGCCGGTTCTCGTGCCGATGCCGGCCGAGACAGCCTACTCCTACAGCGTGCCGGAGGGAATGACCGTCGAGCCGGGCTCGATCGTCCGCGTCCCGCTCGGGCCGCGGCAGGTGGCGGGCATCGTCTGGGACGGTCCGTGCGGTCCGGTCGAGGCGCGCAAGCTCAGGCCGATCGCGGAGGCGTTCGATTGTCCGCCGGTCAAGCCGGAGATGCGCCGTTTTGTCGACTGGATTGCCGAATACACCCTGTCGCCGCCCGGCATGGTGGCGCGCATGCTGTTGCGCGCGCCGACGGCCTTCGAGCCGGAGCCGCTGATCGAGGGACTGCAGCGGACGCAAGACCTGCCCGACCGCATGACCGCGGCGCGGTCCCGGGTGCTGGAACTGACCGGCGACGGCCTGGCCTGGACCCGCTCGGGCCTTGCACATGCGGCGGGCGTGTCGCTTTCCGTCGTCGACGGGCTGAAGAACCAGGGCGTCTTCGAAACCGTGATGCTGCCGCCACGCCCGGTCGTGGCGCGGCCCGATCCGGCCTATGCGGCGCCGGCCTTCACCGCCGACCAGGCGTCGGCGGCGGCGCATCTGCGCACACAGGTGGAAAAGGGCGGTTTCGGCGTCACGCTGATCGACGGCGTCACCGGTTCGGGCAAGACGGAGGTCTATTTCGAGGCTGTTGCCGCGGCGCTGGAAAAGGGCCGGCAGGTTCTGATCCTCTTGCCTGAAATCGCGTTGACCCATGCCTTTCTGGAGCGTTTCCAGGAGCGATTCGGAGCAAAGCCTGCCGAATGGCATTCCGAGCTGGCGCCCAGAACGCGCGAGAGGGTCTGGCGTCAGGTCGCCGAGGGCCGCGTCAGGGTGGTTGCAGGCGCCCGTTCGGCGCTCTTCCTGCCTTTCCGTGAACTCGGCCTGATCGTTGTCGACGAGGAGCATGACCCGGCCTACAAGCAGGAGGATCGCGTGTTCTACAACGCCCGCGACATGGCCGTGGTGCGGGCCCATCTCGGCGGCTTCCCCACCGTGCTCGCCTCCGCGACGCCGTCGCTCGAAAGCCGGGTGAACGCGCTCAAGGGGCGCTATTCACGGGTCGTCCTGCCGGACCGCTTCGCCGAGGCCGCCCTGCCGGAGCTCAAATCCGTCGATCTCAGGCGCGCGCCGCCGGGGCGCGGCGGCTTTCTGTCGCCGGCGCTCATCGAGGCAGTTCAAGAGACAGTGTCGAAGGGCGAGCAGGCGCTCCTGTTTCTCAACCGCCGCGGCTATGCGCCGCTGACGCTGTGCCGCGTGTGCGGCCATCGCTTCCAATGCCCCGACTGTTCGAGCTGGCTGGTCGAACACCGCTTTCGCGGCCAGCTCATGTGCCATCAATGCGGCCATGCCGAAAGACGGCCCGAGGCCTGCCCGGAATGCGGCACGCTCGACCATCTGGTCGCTTGCGGACCGGGGGTCGAGCGCATTGCCGAAGAAACGCTTCAGCATTTCCCCGATGCGCGCACCATCGTGCTGTCGTCCGACATGATGGGCGGGGTCAAACGGCTGAGGCTGGAGCTGGAGGCGATCGCGAAGGGCGAGGCGGATATCGTCATCGGCACGCAGCTTGTCGCCAAGGGACACAATTTTCCCAACATGACGCTGGTCGGCGTCGTTGACGCCGATCTGGGGCTGGCCAATGGAGATCCGCGCGCCGCCGAACGCACCTTCCAGCTCTTGAGCCAGGTGACGGGACGTGCCGGGCGCACAGGCAAGAAGAGCCTCGGCCTGTTGCAGACCTATCAGCCGGACCATCCGGTCATGCGGGCTATCGTTTCCGGCGACAGCGAAGCGTTTTATGAACGCGAGACCGCCGAACGCGAGCGCGCCGGCCTGCCGCCCTTTGGCAGGCTCGCCGGCATCATCGTGAGTGCTGCGACACGCGGCGAGGCAGAGGGGCACGCCCGGGCACTGCGCCGGGCCGCCCCGGCGACCGCGAAAATCGAGGTTCTGGGTCCGGCCGAAGCGCCGCTGGCGTTGATCGGCGGGCGTCACCGTTTCCGTCTCCTCATCCAGGCCAGCCGGGGCGCGCCCATCCAGGATTTCATCCGCGCCATGGTCAGGGCTGCGCCGCGACCGCGCGGTTCGGTGCGCATTCAGATCGACATCGATCCGCAGAGCTTTCTGTGACAGGTCCTGTCAGGACGGTTCGCAATGGCGACTGGACACGAGCATGTCGAGGCGCAAATTCTTGCATGGCACTGTCGGGCGGAGGAAGCCTGGACCGTCCTTGGGGCGGTCAGCAAAGGAGGACATCATGCCATATGTCGACGGATTCCTGGTCGCCGTGCCGAAAGCGAACATCGAGAAATACAAGACCATGGCGCGCAGGGCGGGCGAGATCTGGAAGGAATACGGAGCGCTCGCCTTTGTCGAATGCGCGGCCGACGACGTGCCCTATGGCGAGCTGACGTCATTTCCACGCGCCGTTCAGGCCAAGGACGACGAAACGGTCATCTTTTCCTGGATCGTCTACAGTTCGCGCGCCGAGCGCGATGCCATCAACGCCAAAGTCATGGCCGACCCGCGGCTGGAAGGCGACATGAAGGACATGCCATTCGACGGCAAGCGCATGATCTATGGCGGGTTCGATACGATCGTCGAACTTTGAGGCTGCGCCTTATTCAAGGTGGGCGTGAACGGATAGCAAGCTCTTGCCGGCAACGCCGTCATCGACCGCGTCGATAACGAAGCCGCCTGCCGCAAGGTTGGCGGCCACCAGCGACGCCACCTTGCTTCGCGCGGCAGCGGAAGACGGTCCGGGTATTTTCCGGCCAGGGACGCGCCATGCGCTGGCATCATCTATTGTACACGCTAGTATGATCACGATTCGGCGCAAGCGCTGTGAGGGGACCCATGGATTTCGCACTTCCCTGGCCGGCCAGTACCGGCGAATGGATGGCGTGGAGCGCGGCCGCCGCGACGACGCTGTTCGGCCTGCTGTTCCTGTTTGCCCCAGGCCTGACGTTACGGCTGCACGGGCTGCAGCCGGCGGAAAACCATCCGGAGGCCGTTGGCGTGCCGCGCTCCACGATCGCCGGCTTCTATCTCGGTGTTGGATTGTGCTGCATTCTGCTGGCGCAGCCCTTCATCTATCTCACCCTCGGCGTCTCGTGGATCCTGACCGCATTCGGCCGCCTGATCTCGATGCTATCGGACCGAGGCAACACGGTTCGCAACTGGTTCTGGCTCGTCGTCGAACTGGCGCTCGGCTGTCTGCCGCTCGCTTATGTGCTTGGATTCGTGGCCTGACGCCGAGACTGCGACAAATCAGCCGCAAAGCGGTGCTTTGCCCATGTTGCGGTCAAAAGGAGGCTGTGCTAGACGGCATTCAACTTTCGAACCGACGGTTCCGCGAGGGGTCCAGATGTTCGAAAACGCTCAATAAGGTCAAAGATTTAGCCAGAGCCTTGCGCTCGCGCCGAAATCTGCCGACCCCTCCAGGAAGAGAAGACCGTACGTGGCACAGTCTACTTCGCCGATATCCGATGTCGCAGAGCGCTATGCGCGCTCGCTGTTCGAGCTCGCCGAGCAGAACAAGAGCGTTTCCGAGGTGGAGGCCGTGCTCGGCGAATTCGAGACGCTGCTGGCCGAGAGCGAGGATCTGAAGCGCCTCGTCGAAAGCCCCGTCTTTTCCGCAGAAGAGCAGTGCCGCGCCATTTCCGCGATCGCCGACAAGGCGAAGATCGGCGGTCTGGTGGGCAATTTCCTGCGCGTGGTGGCCAAGAATCGCCGGCTGTTCGCCATCCCCGGCATCATCCGCGCGTTCCGCCAGATTGCCGCGGACAAGCGCGGCGAGACGACGGCGCAGGTCGTCTCCGCCCATGCGCTGACAGCGGCGCAGGAAAATGAACTGAAGGCTACGCTCAAGGGTGTCGCCGGCAAGGACGTGTCGATCGCGCTGACGGTCGATCCCTCCATCCTGGGAGGTCTGATCGTCAAGATGGGTTCGCGCCAGATCGACACGTCGCTCAAATCGAAACTCAATTCGCTCAAGCTTGCACTGAAAGAGGTCGGCTGATGGACATCCGCGCCGCGGAAATTTCCGCAATCCTGAAAGATCAGATCAAGAATTTCGGCAAGGAGGCCGAGGTCTCCGAGGTTGGTCAGGTGCTGTCGGTCGGTGACGGTATCGCCCGCGTCTACGGACTGGACAACGTCCAGGCCGGTGAGCTGGTCGAGTTTCCCGGCGGCATCAAGGGCATGGCGCTGAACCTCGAAAGCGACAATGTCGGCGTCGTGATCTTCGGTTCGGACCGCAACATCAAGGAAGGCGACACCGTCAAGCGTACCGGCGCCATCGTCGACGTGCCGGTCGGTCCGGGACTGCTCGGCCGCGTCGTCGACGCGCTCGGCAATCCGATCGACGGCAAGGGCCCGATCAAGGCTGCCGAGCGTCGCCGCGTCGACGTCAAGGCGCCGGGCATCATCCCGCGCAAGTCTGTGCATGAGCCGATGTCGACCGGCCTCAAGGCCGTCGACGCGCTGATCCCGGTCGGCCGCGGCCAGCGCGAGCTGATCATCGGCGACCGCCAGACCGGCAAGACCGCCATCGTTCTCGACACCTTCCTCAACCAGAAGCCGCTCAACGACGGTGACGACGAGAGCCAGAAGCTCTACTGCGTCTATGTCGCCGTCGGCCAGAAGCGCTCCACCGTCGCCCAGTTCGTCAAGGTGCTGGAGGAGCGCGGGGCGCTCGACTATTCGATCATCGTCGCCGCGACCGCATCCGATCCGGCGCCGATGCAGTTCCTGGCGCCGTTCGCCGGCTGCGCCATGGGCGAGTATTTCCGCGACAACGGCAAGCATGCCGTGATCGCCTATGACGATCTGTCCAAGCAGGCCGTCGCCTATCGCCAGATGTCGCTGCTTCTGCGCCGTCCGCCCGGCCGCGAGGCTTATCCCGGCGACGTCTTCTATCTGCATTCGCGCCTGCTCGAGCGTGCGGCCAAGCTCAACGAGGACAATGGCGCCGGCTCGCTGACCGCCCTGCCGATCATCGAGACGCAGGCCAACGACGTGTCGGCCTATATCCCGACCAATGTGATCTCGATCACCGACGGACAGATCTTCCTCGAGACCAATCTGTTCTTTCAGGGCGTGCGACCGGCCGTGAATGTCGGCCTGTCGGTGTCGCGCGTCGGCTCGGCCGCCCAGGTCAAGGCGATGAAGCAGGTCGCCGGATCGATCAAGGGCGAGCTTGCCCAGTACCGCGAGATGGCGGCTTTCGCGCAGTTCGGCTCCGACCTCGATGCGGCAACGCAGCGCCTGCTCAATCGTGGTGCGCGTCTGACGGAGCTCCTGAAGCAGCCGCAGTTCTCGCCGCTGAAGACGGAAGAGCAGGTGGCGGTGATCTTTGCCGGCGTCAACGGCTATCTCGACAAGCTGGCGCTCAATCAGGTCAGCAAGTTCGAGCAGGGGCTGCTGGCTCACATGCGTTCCGAAGGCAAGTCTGTTCTCGATGCGGTCCGCACCGAAAAGGCGCTTTCCGACGAGTTGCGTGCCGAGTTGAAGGCGCAGATCGACGCCTTCGCCAAGACGTTCGTCTGAACGATACGGTAGCAAGGTAGGGGCATGGCTTCTCTCAAGGATCTGCGCAACCGCATCGCCTCCGTCAAGGCGACGCAGAAGATCACCAAGGCGATGCAGATGGTCGCCGCGGCGAAGCTGCGCCGCGCACAGGAGGCGGCGGAGTCCGCACGCCCCTATTCGCAGCGCATGGGCGCCGTGTTGACCAACATCGCCCAGGCCGTCGGAAACAATGGCGAGGCGCCGGCGCTGATGACGGGCACCGGCAAGGACGACGTGCATCTGCTCGTCGTCTGCACGGCCGAACGCGGGCTGTGCGGCAGCTTCAACTCGCAGATCGCCCGTCTGGCGCGCGAGCAGGTGCGCAAGCTGCAGGGCGAAGGCAAGCAGGTCAAGATCATCACGGTCGGCAAGAAGGGCGCGGATATTCTGCGCCGCGACCATAACGACCTGATCATCGAGCGCATCGAGTTGCGCGAGATCAAGAAGATCGGCTTTGCCAACGCCGACGACATTGCCAAGAAGGTGATTTCACTCTTCGAGCAGGGCGGGTTCGACGTCTGCACCCTGATCTACTCGGAGTTCAAGTCGGTGATCAGCCAGATCCCGACGGCCCAGCAGATCATCCCGGCGTCACCCGGCAATGCCGAAGTTGCCGAGGCAAATGACGGCGCGGCGGTCTACGAGTACGAGCCGGAAGCCGGCGCGATTCTCGCCGATCTCATACCGCGCAACATCGCCGTCCAGATCTTCAGGGCCCTGCTTGAAAACGCGGCCGGCGAGATGGGCGCCAAGATGAGCGCCATGGACAATGCGACACGCAACGCAGGCGACATGATCAACCGGCTGACGATCACCTATAATCGTCAGCGCCAGGCGCAGATCACCAAAGAACTGATCGAAATCATTTCCGGCGCCGAAGCGCTCTAAAGGACACATGAGGGTAAGGTAAATGGCTAAAGCAGCTACCCCGAAGACAGCGGCGGCCAAGGCGCCCGCCGCCAAGAACGCATCCACCAAGGCCAGTGCCGCCAAGAAGGCACCGGCCAAGACGGCAGCGAGCAAGAGCGTTGCCGCGGCGAGCAAGGCGGCAAGCGGCAAGGCGACCGGCACGGTCACGCAGGTCATCGGCGCCGTCGTCGACGTGGCCTTCGAGGAGCACCTGCCGGCAATTCTGAATGCGCTCGAGACCGACAATGGCGGCAACCGCCTGGTACTCGAAGTGGCGCAGCATCTTGGCGAGAACACCGTACGCTGCATCGCCATGGACTCCACAGAGGGCCTGGTGCGCGGCCAATCGGTCAGCGACACCGGCGAGCCGATCTCGGTTCCGGTCGGCGACGAGACGCTGGGACGCATCCTCAACGTGATCGGCGAGCCCGTTGACGAAGCCGGTCCGGTCAAGTCCAAGGCGCGGCGTGCCATTCACCAGGACGCGCCGACCTATGTCGAGCAGTCGACCGAGGCGCAGATCCTCGTCACCGGCATCAAGGTCGTCGACCTTCTGGCGCCTTACGCTCGCGGCGGCAAGATCGGCCTGTTCGGCGGCGCCGGCGTCGGCAAGACGGTTCTGATCCAGGAACTGATCAACAACGTCGCAAAGGCGCATGGCGGCTACTCGGTATTTGCCGGCGTCGGCGAGCGCACGCGCGAGGGCAACGACCTTTATCACGAGATGATCGAATCGGGCGTGAACAAGGATCCAAAGGAGAACAACGGTTCGGCCGAAGGGTCCAAATGCGCTCTCGTGTTCGGCCAGATGAACGAGCCGCCCGGCGCACGTGCCCGCGTTGCGCTCTCCGGCCTGACGATCGCCGAAGATTTCCGCGACAAGGGGCAGGACGTTCTGTTCTTCGTCGACAACATCTTCCGCTTCACGCAGGCGGGCTCGGAAGTGTCGGCGCTTCTCGGCCGCATCCCCTCGGCGGTCGGCTATCAGCCGACGCTCGCTACCGACATGGGCGCGCTGCAGGAACGCATCACCACCACCACCAAGGGCTCGATCACATCGGTGCAGGCCATCTACGTGCCGGCTGACGACTTGACCGACCCGGCGCCGGCGACGTCGTTTGCCCACCTCGACGCGACGACGACGCTCAACCGTTCGATTGCCGAGAAGGGCATCTATCCGGCCGTCGATCCGCTGGATTCCACCTCGCGCATGCTCGATCCGATGATTGTCGGCGAGGAGCACTACAACGTTGCCCGCCAGGTGCAGGAAGTGCTGCAGCGCTACAAGTCGCTTCAGGACATCATCGCCATCCTGGGCATGGACGAACTGTCGGAAGAGGACAAGATCACGGTCGCCCGCGCGCGCAAGATCGAGCGCTTCCTGTCGCAGCCTTTCCACGTCGCCGAGGTCTTTACCGGTTCGCCGGGCCTGTTCGTCGATCTGGAAGACACGATCCGCTCCTTCAAGGGACTGTGCGAAGGTGAATATGACCATCTTCCGGAAGCTGCCTTCTACATGGTCGGTTCGATCGAAATGGCGGTCGAGAAGGCACAGAAGCTGGCTGCCGAGGCCGCGTAACGCGGCCTGTGAATGGTCAATAGTGAATGGTGAATGGAGGTAGCGAATAGCAGATGATGAAATGGTGGCCGGTCGTTTTCGACCATTCACCATTCACCATTCACTATTCACTAGTTTGAAATGGCTGAAAGCTTCAAGTTCGAACTCGTCTCGCCGGAACGGCTCCTGGTGTCGGAAGACATCGAATCCGTGATCATCCCCGGCGCTGACGGAGAGATGACCGTCATGGCCAAGCACGCGCCGGTGATGAGCACGGTGCAGCCGGGCGTCGTGACGGTGAAGACGGCAGCCGGCAAGGCGGATCGCTATGTCGTATTCGGCGGCTTCGTCGACATCCTGCCCGATGTGTGCACGCTGCTGGCCGAATCGGCGACGCATGTCGACGACATCGACCGCGAGGATCTTGCCCGGCGGATTCAGGAGGCGCGCGAAGACGTGGCTGACGCAAAGGATGACGAGATGCGGGCCAACGCCGAATCCTATCTGGCGCAGCTGACGACGCTGGAAGGCGCGATCATCCCGGCCTAGCGCGCATTGAAGCAAAGATATGCGCTGAACGTCAGGAAGCCGGGCCTTGCCCGGCTTCCTGCATTTCTGCCAGGATCCACGACACGCGCGCTTCGACTGCCAGTCTTGGAATCTCACGCAGGCTATATCCGTAATTCTCATAGGCATGGCGCATCGCGTCATAGGTGCGCCCGGCCTCGGCGAAATCCTGCTTGCGCTCGTGGTCGTTGACGTAGATCTCCCGCCAGGGCGGCGCGATGAAGACGGTTCGGTTGTATCGATAGAGCTTCGCCGCTCGGCTGATATGGTCCGCCACCGGCAGCCCGCAGAGCGTCAGGTAGCCGATGACATCGACTATCCCGCGATCGAACATCGTCACACCGGCCTGCCGGGCAGCCATCTCGTGGGAGCGCATCTCCCAGCCCAGCATCAGCTCGGCGAAGAGCGCGCGGTCGTCCCATGGCAGGGCGGTGCCGCCAATTGCCTGTTGGCTTTGGATGATGCTCCGTCCGGCCTCCTCCATGAGGCGCAGGCCCCGGCTCGCCATGGCATCAAGAAGTGTCGACTTGCCCGATCCGGGACCGCCCGTGACGACGAAGAATCGGTTCGTTTCGGGGTTCACTGATCATTTGCCTCTCTGAATGCGCGTTGGATTTGCATTGGATGAGATGGAACCGCGGTGCGGCGATATGCGCCGCGCGCGGCCTTGCGGCTCGACGACCGGCACGGTCTATTGCCGGACGGCGTCATTTCGGTACTGGGGATTGGTTATGAACCGCGCACTGACGGTATTCGGAGGATTGTGCGGAGCCGCGGGCGTTTCGCTCTCGGCGGCAGCAGCACATATGGGCGGCGGGAATGCCGCGACCGCGGCGACCATGCTGCTGATGCACGCGCCTTTGTTTGTCGCAACAGGTCTTTATGGTGTCAAGCGCCTCGGGTTGTGGAGCGTGGGCCTGCTCGCCATCGGCCTCTTGCTGTTCAGCGGCGATCTGTTGTGGCGAGCCTATCTCGGCGACCGGCTCTTTGCTATGGCTGCCCCGGCAGGCGGCATTGCGATGATCGCGGGGTGGCTTGCCATCGCAGCGTGGGCCTGTTTTGGCCGGGAGGATACCGCGGACTGACGGGATCCGGCGGCATCGTGTGGTTCTCCCTATCCTACCGGCTTTTTCCCGTTGCGTAGATTTCCGGGGAACAGGGTGTGCGACCCGGCCGGTCGCAAACCGTTTCCTGCACTGTGTCTGTCGCAGCGAAGGCGTTGAGCATCGGGCCGGTGAACGTGCCGCCGCGATGATCCTGGGCCCGGAGATGGCAGCCGGCGCATTGCGGGCGTGGCGCAAAGGATGCAGGGCTGCCGCCCGGCCGGAAGGATCCGTAGAGCCAGCGTCCGCCGTTGAACTGTTTGGCAAAGACTGTGCCGATTTCGCCGGGGCGGTAGTAGCTTTCCATGAGGATGGTTGCGCCCTCGCCGAGCCCCGCACCGGCACGCAGCGCTGCGAGGCTCGCCTCGTCGATCAGCATCTCGCGATAGCTGCCGTCGCTCCGCTCGACTCTGGCGTAACGTGAAAAACCCGCTGTGTGCTCGTTGGCCGCCAGGGCGGCGGCACCGCACGGAACCGTCGCCGCGAGGACCAGCATGACGAGTGTGCGGCTGCGCTGCGATACCGATCTTTGTC
Organism: Mesorhizobium xinjiangense; assembly: GCF_009749525.1. Classification (GTDB taxonomy): domain Bacteria; phylum Pseudomonadota; class Alphaproteobacteria; order Rhizobiales; family Rhizobiaceae; genus Mangrovimarina; species Mangrovimarina xinjiangensis. Next base: position 40,247 of record NZ_WOAC01000017.1, read on the forward strand.
GGTGGTGAACCCTCGTGATTGCCGGCATGCCGCGTGCTCCCCGTGAATGCTACCTCTGGCTCAGAATGCCGACGATGCTGATTGACGTCCAATCGAAATTTTGCTGATATTGATAGGCAATCTAAATCACAGTGCCCATGGATATTCGCTCGCTCTCCTGTTTCCTCGTGGTGGCCGAAGAGTTTCATTTTCGGCGCGCCGCCCAGAGGCTCAATCTCACGCAACCCTCTCTCAGTCAGCGTATCCGGCGCCTCGAGCAGGAAATCGGTGCCGAGCTCTTCGAGCGCGATCGCCGGCACGTAGCGCTGACCGCGGCCGGTCAGGCCTTTGTCGAACCGGCCCGCCAGGCCGTGGCCAGCGCCCAGGCGGCCAAGGCGCTGGCGCTCAGGGCGGCTCGCGGGCAGGCGGGGCATTTGCGTCTCGGCTTCACGGTCATCGCCTTCTACGGCATCCTGCCGGAGGCCGTGCGGCTCTTCCGCACGCGCTACCGCGACGTCGAAGTCGACCTCGTCGAGATGAATTCGCCGCTTCTCGAGGCGGCACTGTTGGCCGGCGAGATCGACCTGGGTGTCGTGCACCCGCCCCTGGAGACGCCGGGGCTCGGCATGCAAAGCCTGGCCGACCAGCCCCTCGTCCTGGCGGTGCCGGCCGGGCATCCGCTTGCCGCCAAAGCGGCCGTCTCCGTTTGCGACCTTGCCGATGAACCCTTCCTCGTCGCACCGCGTGTAATCGGCCCCAGCCTTTATGACCGAATCATCGCGTTGTTTCGCGATGCGGAGGTCAGTCCCAACATCGTCCAGGAGGTCTCCCCCATGACAACGCTGACGGGCCTCGTGGCAACGGGGGCCGGCATGGGCTTCGTCACCGCCGGCGTGGCAACGGCGCCGCGACCCGGCGTGGCGTTCCGTCCCGTGGAGCCGGAACCGCCAAGCGTGCCCATGGCCGCCGCCTGGCACGGCAGCGAACCTTCCCCAACGGCCCGGCGATTTCTGGAACTGGTCGGCGAACTCGGCTAAACCGGCCACTCGCTCGGCATCGCCGTGTCGTTGCACCGGCGGCGACTGAAGATAGCCGGCGAACCGGGACATGGAACAGGAGGTCATGGTGGCCATCACCATCTACGGCATCAAGAACTGCGACACGATGAAGAAGGCGCGGGCCTGGCTCGACAGCAAAGGCATCGATTATGCCTTTCACGACTACAAGTCGTCCGGCATCGAGCGTGATCGGCTGCAGTCCTGGTGCGACGAACTGGGCTGGACGGTGCTGTTGAACCGGGCCGGCATGACCTTCCGCAAGCTCGACGAGGCCGAAAAGCAGGACCTCGATGCGAAGAAGGCCGTGGATCTGATGGCGGCGCAGCCGTCGATGATCAAGCGCCCGGTGCTCGACGTCGACGGCCAACTCACCGTCGGTTTCAAGCCGGACCTCTATGAAGCGCTGTTCGACGGCAGGGCCTGACGACGCGTCGGCCGGAGGATAGGCTGCCCGAGTCGCGGTTCACTCCTCGCGCCTTTGCGGGCTTGTCAGTCAAGTCCCGCAATGGTGGCGGGAGGTCGGGCGCCATGTCATAGTGAGCGCGGCGAAGCGGCGAACGGAGGGACAGCGTGGCTCGAGCCTGGACGATCATGATCCTCGAGAAGTCGGGCACATGGATCGAACGCAACTTCTCCGTTGTCGGCCTGCTCGTCGGATCCCTGTTCTTTGCCGCCTCATTGACGCCCTCCCTGCTGCCGCGCGGCTACGCCATGCAAGGGATCCTGTCGGGCTGTTTGTTCGCCGCCGGCTACGGGATCGGCGTGTTGGGTTCGGTGCTGTGGAGATTTCTCGAGCTGCCGCAACCCTCGCAGCGTGTGTGGCGCAATCTGGTCCTGATCAGCGCGATGGTCTGCGCGGCGGTAGCCTTCGCTTTCCTTTGGAGAGCGTCCGGCTGGCAGAACTCGATCCGCGACCTCATGCATCTCGAGCGCGTCGAGACCGCGCGTCCCTATTATGTCGGCATGATCGCCCTGGCCGTGGCCCTGGTGCTGATCGGCCTGGGGCGTCTTTTCGCGTTCGTCTTCCGCCTCCTCACGCGCTGGCTCGACCGCTTCGTGCCGCGGCGGGTGGCTCAGGTGGTGGGCGCGGCCATCGCGATCTGGCTGTTCGCCCTGGTCATCGACGGCGTCATCTTCCGCTATGCGCTGCGCGCCGCCGATTCCTCCTTCGCCAGGATGGACGCGCTGATCGACGACGGCATGGAGCAGCCGACGGACCCGTTGAAGACGGGCAGCAGCCAGTCGCTGATCGACTGGGATAGCGTCGGGCGCCGCGGCAGCGAGTTCATCGCCAACGGGCCGGACAAGCAGGAGATCGCCACCTTTCTGGGGCGCCCGGCACTGGAGCCGATCCGCGTCTATGTCGGGCTGCGTTCGGCCGACACCACCAAGGCGCAGGCAAGGCTCGCCCTGGAGGAGCTCAAGCGCGTCGGCGCCTTCGAACGCTCCGCACTCGTCATCGCCATTCCCACCGGGACGGGCTGGCTCGATCCGGCCGGCATGGATACGCTGGACTATCTGCATGGCGGCGACGTGGCGAGCGTGGCGATCCAGTATTCCTACCTGACGAGCTGGCTGTCGCTGCTGGTCGAGCCGGGTTACGGCGCGGAAGCCGCACAAGCGCTGTTTGCAGAGGTCTACGACCATTGGACAAGCCTGCCGGAGGACGAGCGCCCGAAGCTCTATCTCTACGGGCTCAGCCTCGGCGCGATGAATTCGCAATTGTCGGCCGAACTGTTCGACGTGATCGGCGATCCGTTTGACGGGGCGCTGTGGGCCGGACCGCCCTTCACCAGCCGGCTATGGAACCACATCACGGCAAGCCGCAATGAGGACAGTCCGTTCTGGCTGCCGCGCTATCGCGACGGATCGCTGTTCCGTTTCGCCAATCAGCAAACCGAAGTGCTCGACATCCCCGGGGCCGAATGGGGCCCGATGCGCATCGTCTATCTGCAATATGGCAGCGATCCAGTGGTCTTCTTCGACCCCTATGCGGCGTATCGCGAACCGCAATGGATGCGCGGCGAGCGCGGCCCCGACGTGTCGGACGAATTGCGCTGGTACCCGATCGTCACCGTCCTGCAACTCGCCCTCGACCTGGCGATGGCGACGACCTCGCCGATCGGCTACGGTCATGTCTATGCACCCGATCACTATATCGACGCGTGGATGCAGGTGATGCAGCCCGACGGCTGGAGCGCGGCCGACATTGCGCGGCTGAAGGAAGAGTTCGCCGATTTCGGGCAGAATTGAAGGCGCAGCGCCGGACGCTTCAGCGCGCATTCGCTTCAAACGAAAACGTTTGAAGCAAAGATATGCGCGCCAGATCAATATGTTGGAGCATGTGTCTTTCGCTCAAACGATTCCGTTTGAGCGGGACATGCTCCAGCAACGGCTCAGTCTCCGGATGAACGTCGCAATCCTGTCGGCCGCCCCGTACGACTATGACACAAGATGGCGGAAGGCGGCGACCACCTGTTCGTAGACGCCGCGCTTGAAGGGGATGATGAGTTCGGGCAACTCGTCCATCGGCTTCCAGGCCCATTGGTCGAACTCGGCCTTGTGACCGCCCGGCGGCGGATTGATGCGGATTTCGCTTTCATCGCCATCGAAACGGAAGGCGAACCATTTCTGCGTCTGTCCGCGATATTTGCCTTTGAGCGCCACGCCCACGAGATGGCTCGGCAGGTCGTAATTGATCCATTGCGGCGCCTCGGCCAGCAGCGAGACCGATTCGATGCCGGTTTCCTCGTAGAGCTCGCGCAGGGCGGCGGGGTAGGGCTCCTCGCCCTTGTCGATCCCGCCTTGCGGCATCTGCCAGAGCCGGTCCGAGCCGTCGGTCTCGTCGTTTTCTTCACGCAGCCGGTGGCCGGCCCACACCAGCTCCTCCCGGTTGAGCACCATGATGCCGACGCAGGGACGGTACGGCAGATCCTCGGGGTTCCTTGTCTTCGTCATGCTCACTTTTTCTCCGGATCGGCGGCCAGGGCCGAAACCGACACGATCTCGATGCCGCGCCGCTTCGCCTCTGCGACCCAGTTGGTTACGGCATCGACGGTGGTCTCGAAAGCCGATCCGGTGGCGAGCGCCGAGCCTTTTGCGCGGGCCGTCGCTTCCACCTCGTCGAGCTTCTTCAGGATGCTGGCGCGGTCGCGCTCGCCGTCGATTGTTGTGGTGGCCACGGCGAAGGGCGTCTTGTTGGCGCGGGCGAGGTCGGGCGCCAGGCTGCGGGCGGAGGCGCCGTCGTCGAGGTAGAGCAGGCCGCGTTCGCCGATCTCCGCCATGACGGGGGCAAACTTCGCCTCGTCGGCTGAGAAGCGGGCGCCCATATAGTTCATGACGCCGGTATAGTTGGTGGTGCGCGACAGCACCCAGCGCAGATTGCCCAGGTTCTGCTCGTCCGATCCTGCAATGGTCAGCGTGTTGCGCCCCGGATTGACATGCGGGTAGTCGAACGGCTCGAGCGGCAGTTGCATGACGATCTCGTGCCCGGCCCGCCGCGCCTCGCGCATCCAGCGATCGAGCGAATTGCCCTGCGGGGCGAATGCCAGCGTCACCTCCGGGGGCAATTTCCGTATGGCCGTCTGTGTCCCCGTCTGCGACAGGCCGAGACCGCCGATGACCAGCGCGATCTTGGTTCCGCCGCTGCCGGACCAGGGCCGGGCGTAGACGTCGAATGGCCGCCGCCCGTCGGCAGCGCGTACGGGCAGCGGACCCATTTCCGATTGCTCGATGAGGGCCCTGTCGGGGAGATGGGCCACCCGCTGATCCTGGCCGAGGGCCGAGGGGTCGCGGATGACGATCACGTTCTGCGCAGCGCCGTCCGGCTCCACGCTGATGACGGACGGACTGTCCGACCTGGCCTCGATTTCGCTTGGCGTCGTGCCCGGTTCCGCCTCGGCCGGCTCGACACTGACCGTGGCGTCCGTGGCGGGGCGGGGTGTGCGCAGCGCATCCTTGTCGAAGACGGCAAAAAGGCCGGCCCCGGCGAGGGCTGCGACCACGACCGTCAGGGCGAGGATGCGGGGCGCGCCTCGACGCCGCCGCGGCCCGGTCTTCACATTTGCGCCCAGCGGTCGTTCGATTTCCTTGTCCACGATCGGCAGTTACCGTCCGGCCCGTTGCGCGTATTTTGCGGAAATGCCGCACGGGACACGTGGCCCCGTGCGGCGGCTGGTCATTGCTGGAGAACAGCCTGATCGGGATTGGGCGGGAAGGCCGGATCGGTCTTTTCGCCGCGCAAGAGATCCAGCGCGTAGTTGAGCTGCAGGTCGTCTTCCGGATCCGGCGGCACATAGGCCGAGGAGCCGGACCCCTCTTCGCTTTCCTCCGTGCCCTTGATATGGCCGGGCAGATCGGATTCGCCGCGGCTGACGTCGCGCCCCAGCAACTCGTCGGGCAATGGCTGGTCGACCTTGATATCGGGCGTGATGCCCTTGCCCTGGATGGAGACGCCGGCCGGCGTGTAATAGAGCGCCGTCGTCAGCCTGAGTGCGCCGTTTTCGCCCAGCGGGATGATGGTCTGCACCGATCCCTTGCCGAAGGAGCGTGTGCCCACGACGGCAGCCCGGCGATGATCCTGAAGCGCGCCGGCAACGATTTCCGACGCGCTGGCCGAACCGCCGTTGACGAGAACGATCAACGGCTTGCCGCCGATGAGATCGCCCGGTCTGGAATCGAAACGCGTGATGTCCTTGGGATCGCGGCCGCGCGTGGAGACGATCTCGCCGCGGTCGAGGAAGGCGTCGGAGACGCTCACCGCCTGGTCGAGCAGGCCGCCGGGATTGAGCCGCAGATCGAGAACATAGCCCTTGAGCTTGTCGTCCGGGACCTCGCTCTCGATCTCCTCGATGGCGCTGTTCAGGTCATCGAACGTCTTTTCGGTGAAGGAGGTGATCTTCATGTAGCCGACGTCGTTCTCGACGCGGTACTTGACCGCCTTGACCTTGATGATGTCGCGGACGATCGTCAGCTTGATCGGCTCGGAGGCGCCCTCGCGCAGGATCGTCAGCTCGATCGAGGTGTCGATGGCACCGCGCATCTTGTCGACGGCGTCCGACAGGGTGAGCCCACGCACATTCTCTCCGTCGATCTGCGAGATCAGGTCGCCGGCCAGAACGCCGGCGCGCGAAGCGGGCGTGTCGTCGATCGGCGTGATGACCTTGACGAGTTCGTTCTCCATCGTGACCTCGATGCCGAGACCGCCGAACTCGCCCTTGGTTTGCACCCGCATGTCCTTGGCGTCCTCAGCGTTGAGGTAGGACGAATGCGGGTCGAGCGATGTGAGCATGCCATTGATGGCGCTTTCCACCAGCTCCTTGTCTTCCGGCGGCGTCACATACTGCGCCCGCACGCGTTCGAATATGTCTCCGAAGATCGCGAGCTGGCGGTAGGTATCGGATGCGGCCGCGTTCGCCATCGAACCCGCGGTCCCGTAAATGGCGCTCATCGCTGTAGCGCCCATGAGGGCACCGGCAAACAGAAGCGACACCTTACGAATCATTTCTCGTCCTTCCAGAATTGCGGTCCGCCCACCAAGGAGCCGGATCGACGGGTTTCCCATTCCTGCGGAACTCGACATAGAGTTCCGGCTTGCTGCTCGTTCCCTCGAACGCGGCGGCGCTGGCCAATCTGGCTTCGCCCATTGATCCGACGGGTTCTCCGGCCAACACCGACTGTCCAGGCGAGACGTTGATCTTCCCCATTCCCGCCAGGACAATATGATAGCCGCCGCCGGCGTCGAGGATCAAGAGTTGTCCATAGGATCGGAAGGGTCCCGCATACAAAACACTGCCGTCCGAGGGCGCGGTTACGATAGCTCCCGATTGTGTTTGAACGGTGTTCCCCATCATGTGGCCGCCCAGCCCGTCGGGCTCGCCGAAATGCCGCACGACGCGGCCGGAAACAGGCAAGGAGACCTTGCCGGTCAGGCTGTCGAAGGGCAGTCCCAGCGTCAGCCTGTTGCCTTCGGGGACCGGGCGATTGGCCGCTTCCGCCTCGCGCCGGCGCCGCTCCTCCTCGACGCGCCGCGCCTCTTCGGCCGCCAGGTGGGCCTGTTCGATGTCCCCTTCCAGCGAGGTAATCAAATCTTTGAGAGAATTCGCCTTGGCGGCGAGTTCGGCGGCGCGTGCGCGCTCGGCCTCGGCCTCGGCCTCGGATTGCGCCAGAAGCTTCTGCTTTTCTTCCAGCAGCAGCGACAGGCGATGCTTTTCGGCGGCCTGTTCCTCAACCGTGGCGAACAGACGCTTGCGCTCATCGTCGATCGACGCGCGCAGGCTCGCCAGTTCCTGAAGATCTTCCGCGAGCGCCCGGGTCTCGGAACGCAGTTCCGGCACCACCGCGCCGAGCAGGATCGCCGTGCGCACGGACGACAGTGCGTCCTGCGGCCTCACTAGGATCGCCGGGGGCGGGTTGAGCCCCATGCGCTGCAAGGCTCCCAGGACTTCCGCCAGGACGCCGCGACGGGCGCGCAGCGAAATCGTGACGGCGTCCTCGCGCTCCTTCAGCCTGGCCAGGCGCTCCTCGATGTCTTCGATCTCCTGCGCCAGCTTCTTTTCCGTCTTGGCGGCCTGGATGAGGGCCGCGGTAATGCTGGCATTGTCCTTGCGGACAGCCTGGATTTCCTGCGTCAGTTCGGCCAGCCGCCGATCCGACAGCTCCATCCGTTCCGTGACGCGGTCATACTCGCTGGCGCTTTCGGCCCGGCGGATTTCAAGCTCCGGTCCCATCTGCGCCAGCGCGAGGGCGGGTGCGGCGGTCAGGCACAGACCGACAAGCACCGCCCTCAGGCGGCGCCGATTGCTGCCGGCATGTGTGAACCCCGCGAGAATTGTCATTGCGCCACGATAGTGCTCGGCCAGTTAAGGAAGCATCAACCATAATGGCCCGGTCTGCTGCGATCTGCACTCCTTTGGCCCGACAATATGTCGAAAGATGGGGCTGCCTGCGGTGGTGGGGCCGAAACGGCAGGGCCGGGGGGATTTTACGCCCGGTGATAGGGGTGGCCGGCGAGGATGGTCGAAGCCCGGTACAATTGTTCGGCCAGAAGGATGCGCGCCAGTTGATGGGGAAAGGTGAGTGCGCCGAAGGACAGGACGAGCGCAGCGGAACTGCGCAGGCCGGGATCATGGCCGTCAGGGCCGCCGATGGCCAGGACAAGGTCCCTGCACCCCTGATCGCGAGTGGCGGCGAGCCTCTGCGCGAAGGCTGCTGAATCGATGGTCTTGCCGCGTTCGTCCAGCAGGATCAGTAGCGCACCGCCGTTCACGAAAGCCTGTACGCGCCCGGCCTCGTCGCGCTTGCGCTCGGCCGCGCTTTGCGCCCGGCTTTCGGGCGTCTCCTTCACGCCGCCCCATTCAAGTCCGACCGGCGGGCCGGACTTGGAAAAGCGGTCGAAATAGCGTTGCGCCAGCTCGCGCTCCGGCCCGGCCTTCATCCGGCCCACGGCATGAACGGTAATGCGCACGGCCTTGCTTCAGCGGTTCAGTGAACCGTCTCGTCTTCCAGGTCGGGCGCCTGCCACATCTTCTCGATGTTGTAGAATTCGCGGACCTCTGGACGGAAGATATGGACGATGATGTCTCCGGCGTCGATAAGCACCCAGTCGGCGCTTGCCTGACCTTCCACACGCAGGCCGCCGAGACCGGCATCCTTGAGCGTCTTGAGAAGATGATCGCTCACGGCGCTGACATGGCGGTTCGATCGGCCGGACGCGACGACCATGTAGTCGCCGAGGCTTGACTTCCCCTGAATGTCGATGGAGACGATGTTTTCGGCCTTGGAATCTTCCAGAGAGTCAAGGACGATCTTGAGGGCGAGGTCGGGACCGCTGCGGTTCAAACCTGCCGGCGAAGGCATGATGTCGGCCTTCCTGCCTAGTGCTGTTCTCAGTGTCTTTCCTTTCAAAGCAAGAACAACCAAATCACCCGAAGGTGACCCTATGAAGATAGGACGAGACCATTGTCAGTTTCAAGACGTGGCTACCTATCAAACAAAAGTGATGGTGTAGACAATTCGTCCCGCCGACGGCTCACCCCCCCCGAAACCGCCTGCTGCGTGCCGAACCTTTGACCTTCCGCTGCTTCGGCCGCACTGCGCAGCGCGGTCGATGACAGCGAGGATCGAGGCCCGTGTATGAAGGTCCATGCCGGCGGCGTGAGGCGTGCAAGCATCGGGGCCCCGGCTTCATCGATGCGCGCCCGCTCGAAGGTCTTGGCCATCTTGGAGGAGAGAAAGGACAGCGTCGAACCCGGCCGGTCGATGACGGCAATCGGGACGGTTGCGGCGATTTCGCGCCAGCGCTGCCAGCGATGGAAATCCTTCAGATTGTCGGCACCCATCACCCAGACGAAGTGAACGCGCGGATAGCGCCGCCTCACCAGCGCCAGCGTGTCGGCGGTGTAACGCACATTGTGGCTCGCCTCGAAGGCGGTGACCTTGTTGCGCGGGTCGGCGGTGATCTTTTCGCACAGTGCGATGCGCTCGGCGAGCGGTGCCAGCGCATGCGGATCCTTCAGCGGATTGCCGGGCGTGACCATCCACCAGAGCTGGTCGAGCCGCAGGCGGCGCAGCGCGATCTCCGCGACCAGGGCGTGGCCGGCGTGCGGGGGATTGAACGAGCCGCCGAACAGCCCAACCGTCATGCCGGGCTCGGCATGCGGCATGCGCAGATAACGCGGCGGAACGTCCGCCCGGGTCAAGGCCGGAACGATCAAGGCCGCGTCTGGCCCGAGCCGCGCACGCGGTACTTGAACGACGTCAATTGCTCGACCCCGACCGGTCCGCGCGCGTGCATCTTGCCTGTGGCGATGCCGATCTCGGCGCCCATGCCGAATTCCCCGCCATCGGCGAACTGTGTGGAGGCGTTGTGCAGCAGGATCGCCGAATCGATCTCGTTGAAGAAGCGCTCGACCGCGCCGGCGTCCTGCGCCACGATGGCCTCGGTGTGGTGCGAGGAATGGGCCTCGATATGGTCGATGGCGCCGCCGACGCCGTCGACCAGTTTTGCCGAAATGATGGCGTCGAGATATTCCGTCACCCAGTCGGCGTCGCTCGCCGGTTCGGCATCGGGGAAGACTGCGCGCACATCCGCCTCGGCGCGGATCGTGCAGCCGGCTTCGCGCAGGGCGGTCAGCGCCGGCACGAGATGCGTTTCGGCCACGGCGCGGTCGACGAGCAGCGTTTCGGCCGCGCCGCAGATGCCGGTGCGCCGCATCTTGGCATTGACGGCGATGGACACCGCCATGTCGAGGTCGGCCGATTTGTCGATATAGAGATGGCAGATGCCTTCCAGATGCGCGAAGACCGGCACGCGCGCTTCGCGCTGAACGCGTTCGACGAGGCTCCTGCCGCCGCGCGGGATGATGACGTCGATATTGCCGCCGAGCCCCTTGAGCATCTCGCCGACGGCCGCGCGGTCGGTGACCGGCACGAGCTGGATCGCGTTCTCGGGCAGGCTGGCCACCCGCAGCCCCTCGACGAGGCAGGCGTGGATGGCAGCCGATGAATTCATCGAATCCGAGCCGGCGCGCAATATGACCGCATTGCCCGCCTTCAGGCACAGCGCCCCGGCATCCGCCGTCACGTTGGGCCGGCTTTCGAAGATGACGCCGATGACGCCGAGCGGGGTGCGCACGCGCTCGATCTCGAGCCCGTTCGGCCGCTTCCAGGCGGCGATCACGTCGCCGACCGGATCCTTCAGCGCGGCGATGTCGCGGATGCTCGTCGCGATCGCCGCGATGCGCTCTGGCGTCAGCTTGAGCCGGTCCATGAAGGATGCGGCAAGCCCGTGCTCCTCGCCATTTGCCATGTCGACCGCATTGGCCTGCAGGATGGCATCGGCATTGCGCTCCAGAGCATCGGCCATGGCCATCAGGGCGACATGTTTTTGCTCCGCCCGGACGAACCCAAGCGGTCGCGCGGCGGCACGCGCCCTGGCGCCCATATCCGCCATCAGCCCCGCGATATCGTTCCGCGCCGTTTCGTTGGTCGTTAGCATTTGTCAGTCTCCAGACGCGGCCAGCATCCGCGTCGCATGGGTGACCACCAGATCGTCGCGGTGGATCATCGCGGCCCGGCCCTCATAGCCGAGCACCTCGGCGATCCGGGCGCTCTTCAGTCCGGCGATCTTTACGGCATCATCGGCATCGTAGGCAACCAGCCCGCGGGCGACCTCGCTTCCCTCGGGTGCGAGGACGGCCACCGTGTCGCCGCGCGAAAACGCACCTTCGACGGCGCGCACGCCGGCCGGCAGCAGCGATTTGCCCGACAAAAGCGCGCGGACCGCGCCCTCGTCGACGACAAGTCGGCCGGCAGGCTCGAGATTGCCGGCGATCCAGGTCTTGTAGCCGCGCACCGGGGTTTCGCTCGGCCGGAAGAATGTCGCGCGCTCGCCGCGGTCTATCGCCGCGAGCGGATTCATGCGCGTGCCGGCGGTGATGATCATCGCGGCTCCTGCGGTGGTCGCGATCTTGCCGGCATCGAGTTTGGTGCGCATGCCGCCGCGCGACAGTTCCGACGCCGCCGCTCCCGCCATCGCCTCGATATCCGGCGTGATGTGTTCGACCACCGGCACGAAGCGCGCGGCCGGGTTGCGCCCCGGCGGCGCCGAATAGAGCCCGTCGATGTCGGACAGGAGCACCAGCAGGTCGGCGCCCATCATGGTGGCGACGCGCGCGGCCAGCCGGTCATTGTCGCCGTAGCGGATCTCGCTCGTGGCCACTGTGTCGTTCTCGTTGATGACGGGCACCGCCTTCAGCTTCAACAGCGTCGAAATGGTGGCGCGCGCGTTGAGGTAGCGCCGGCGCTCCTCGGTGTCGCCGAGCGTGACCAGCACCTGGCCCGACTTCAACCCGCGGCGGCCGAGCGCGTCCGACCATGCTTCGGCAAGCGCGATCTGTCCCACGGCGGCTGCCGCCTGGCTTTCCTCCAGCTTCAGCGCGCGGCGGCCAAGGCCAAGGATCGTCCGGCCGAGCGCGATCGCGCCGGATGAGACGACGCAGACCTCCACGCCGGCTTTCGCCAGAACCGCGATGTCGCTCGAGAGCGAGGCGAGCCATTCGCGCTTCAACCCGCTTTCACGGTCGACGAGTAGGGCCGAGCCGATCTTCACCGTTATCCGGCGGTATGAGGCAAGGGGCTGGAGGGTCATTGCGCTGCCATGGCGGCTCAGTCCGTTGCCTTTTGCCAGCGCAGGTCGGGCGGCGCGTCGCTCGCGCCGTCTGCCGCGCGTGTCTCCTCGATCACCGCCATCAGCGCGCGCAGGACGTCTTCCACGCCCTGGCGCGTGGCTGAGGCAAGAAGCAGCGGCTCCGTGCCGGCGGCCCCGGCGAGCGCGGCGGCCTTTTCCCGCCGTTCCGTCTCGTCCACCGTGTCGACCTGGCTGAGCGCCACGATCTCAGGCTTTTCGGCGATGCCGTGGCCATACGCCTCGAGCTCGCCGCGGATCGTCCGGTAGGCCAGGGCGGGGTCGTCCTCGCGCGCCGAGACCAGATGCAGGATGACGCGCGTGCGCTCGACATGGCCGAGAAAGCGGTCGCCGATGCCGGCACCCTCATGCGCGCCCTCGATCAGGCCCGGAATGTCGGCGAGGACAAATTCGCGCGCGTCGATGCGCACCACGCCGAGACCCGGATGCAGCGTGGTGAAGGGGTAGTCGGCGATCTTGGGCTTGGCGGCGGTAACGGTTGCCAGGAATGTCGACTTGCCGGCATTGGGCAGGCCGACAAGGCCGGCATCGGCGATCAGCTTCAGGCGCAGCCAGACGGTCATCTCCACGCCGGGCAGGCCGGGATTGGCGCGCCGCGGCGCCCGGTTGGTCGAGGACTTGAAATGCGTGTTGCCGAAGCCGCCATTGCCGCCGGCGGCGAGCCGAAAACGCTGCCCGATCTCGGTGAGGTCATAGATCAGCGTCTCGTTGTCTTCCTCGAAGACCTGCGTTCCCACCGGCACCTTCAAGACGATGTCGGCGGCCTTGGCGCCGGTGCGGTTGCGGCCCATGCCGTGCACGCCCGTCTTGGCCCGGAAATGCTGCTGGTAGCGGTAGTCGATCAGCGTGTTGAGACCGTCGACGGCCTCGACCCACACGTCGCCGCCACGTCCACCGTCGCCGCCGTCGGGACCGCCGAATTCGAGGTATTTCTCATGACGGAAGGAGACGCTGCCTGCGCCCCCGTCGCCGGAACGGATATAGACTTTTGCCTGGTCGAGAAATTTCATGGGACCGACGTCATTCCAGTGTTAGTCATCTGGTCGGTGTAAGTCACGTGGTGCTCCTCCTATCGCATCGGCTGGTGGAGTGCGAGAAAAGAATCTTTGTCCAGGAAGCGGGACCTCACGGCATGAGATGCGTGACCTACAACATCCAGTACGGCATCGGGCTCGACGGCAAATACGATCTGGCGCGCATCACCGATGCCGTGCGCGGCGCCGACGTCATCGCGCTTCAGGAGGTCACCCGCAACGGCCCCGACAATGGCGGCCGTGACATGGTGGCCGAGATCGCAGACCTGCTGCCGGACTATTTCTTCGTCTACGACGCGCCGTTCAGGGTCGATATGGGCTCGGCGGTGGAGGATGGGCGCGCCGTCAACCGCCATTTCCAGTTCGGCAACATGGTGCTGGCGAAAACGCCGATCCTGTCCTCGCGCAACCTTCTCCTGCCGCGCATGCGCACCTTCGACCGCCTCAACCTGCAGCGCGGGGCGCTCGAGGCGATGATCGACACGCCGTTCGGTCCGCTGCGCTTCTATTCGGTCCATCTCGACCATACCAGTCCGGCCGAGCGCATGGCGCAAGTGCGCTTCCTGGTCGACAAGGCGCTCGCCTATCCGGTCGAGGGCGGCGCGGTGACGGGCGTTTCCGAGCATGGCTATCCCGAGCCGCCGCTGCCGGAAGGCTTCGTCCTGATGGGCGACTTCAACATGCAGCCGGGCTCGCCCGAATATGTCGAGATGACGGGGCCGGTCGATGCCGAATTCGGCGTCACGTTGCGCACGCGCCTGCCGGTGGATGCGGCACGGCTTGCCGGCGCCGCCGACGAGCGCGTCACCTGGATCGACATACGGAAACCTGACGATCCGGCGCGCCGGCGCTGCCTCGACTATTGCTTCGTCCATGCGGGGCTCGCTCTGCACGTGAAGGCGTGCTGGATCGACACGGCAGCCGTCGGCTCCGACCATCGCCCGGTATGGCTGGAGCTCGAATGAGTGCGAATGGCGGGCACCACCCGCACTCACATTTTCAGCCCTGGCCCCATTTCAGCTCTGGCCCCATGTGCGAAGGCTGACCCAGGTCTTGCGGTCGAGGCGATAGCGCTCCACCGGTACGCGCCCGGCGGCCAGCGAATTCAGCATGCCCTGTCCGGCATACTGGAATCCGCATTTGTGGATGACACGGCGCGAGGCCGTGTTGATGACGCGGCAGGAGGCATGCAGCACGTCGATGGCGGTGGCCCGGAACGCCAGGTCGACCAGTGCGTGGGCCGCCTCCGTGGCATAGCCGCGTCCCCAGTAGGGCTGGCCGATCCAGTAGCCGACCTCCAGCCCGCGCGGCGTCGCGTTCAGGCCGGCGCAGCCGATGAAGGCGCCGGTGTCGGAATTGGTGATCGCATAGGCACAGCCCGGCGCATGACGATTTCGGACGCCGGCAATGAAGCTGCGCGCATCGTTCTCGTCATAAGGGTGCGGCAGGCGCCCCAGCATCTCGGCGATGCGCCTGTCATTGGCCAGTTCGACGAGTTCGGCCATGTCGTCCGCGTGCGGAGGGCGCAGGACCAGTCGCTCGGCAACCAGCACCGGGCAATCGATTCTCAGACTTTCGTCCTCGACGTCTTCCTTCTCGGCAACCATTTCGTGTCCTCCAGGCAAAGAAAAAGGGAGAGATGGCGGCCCATCTCTCCCTGATGCTTTTTCTGGATTGTCCAGACACCGGTCCCGAGATGGGTCGCCGGTGTCTTGAGCGGAACCGGCTACTCCGCGGCCTCCATAATCGGGTTTACCGATACGTAGGTTCGGCCATTGGCTTTTTTGCTAAACGTGACGGCGCCAGCCTCGAGCGCAAAAAGCGTATGGTCCTTGCCCATGCCGACTTTGGTGCCGGGATGCCACTTGGTCCCGCGCTGACGCACGATGATGTTGCCGGCCAGCACCTTCTCGCCGCCGAATTTCTTCACGCCAAGGCGCTTGGATTCGGAATCGCGACCGTTGCGCGACGAACCGCCAGCTTTCTTGTGTGCCATCTCAAAACTCCTTCGCGCCGCTTCGGCGCCTCGCAATCCTTATGAGCGCGTTCGCGCTCCGTTTCAAGTCCGATTCAGGAACGGCGGATTACTTCGCCAGTTCCTTCGCCTGCTCGCGCCAGTCGGTGATCTGCTCGGCGCTGAAGGGCATCGCCTCGTCGATCGTGGCGATGTCCTTGTCGCTCAGCTTCGCCACCTGCGCGAACTGGGTAATGCCCTGCTCGGCAAGCTGCTTGGCCGCGACCGGGCCGATGCCCTTGATCTTGGTCAGGTCGTCCGCCTCGCCCTTGGGCGCCGTGAACAGCGGAGCGGCGGCGGCAGCCTCGGCGGGCTTTGCCTGTGCCTTCGGCGCGGCCTTCTTGGCTTCCTTCGGTGCTTCCGGTGCTTCCTTCTTCGCGGCCGGCTTTGCGGCGGCCTTCTTCGACGGCTTTGCGCCATCCGTCAGGATCTCGGAGATCCGCACGGTGGTCAGAAGCTGGCGATGGCCGCGCTTGCGGCGCGAATTCTGGCGGCGGCGCTTCTTGAAGGCGATGACCGTCGGAGCGCGGCCCTGCTCGACCACTTCGGCCGCCACGCTGGCGCCGTCGACGAAAGGCGCGCCGATGGTGACCTTGTCGCCCTCGCCAAAGGCAAGCACGGTGTCGAGCTGGACGATATCGCCCACCTCGCCGGAAATCTTCTCGATCTTCAGAACGTCTTCAGCGGCAACGCGGTACTGCTTGCCACCGGTCTTGATGACTGCGAACATTTCTTGTCCTTCACTGTTCGGTCCGGCTCGTTAAGCGGCAGCACCGCCCGGCCGTCTTTTTGTCAGTCTGTTACGGGTTCCAGATCGGCTCACCGCCTACGAAATCGGTTCGCCGATCCAGCTTCTTGTTTCTTCGCAATTCCACACGGAGAACCGGTATCCGCTTCTCCTGGAATTGCTCCAACAACAAACGGCGCGGATGGCCCACGCCGGAAGCCTGCGCTCGTTAGCCGAGGAGGGCGCCGGAGTCAAGACAAGCGGCAAAATCGTCTCATTATTCTCTTGTTTCTGCCGGCCGCCTTCGCTATCTAGTGCGCCGCGCCTGAAACGGCCGACCACGACCTCGCGGAGAGGTGGCAGAGTGGTTGAATGCACCGCACTCGAAATGCGGCATACGGGCAACCGTATCGGGGGTTCGAATCCCCCCCTCTCCGCCAGCGAATTCATTCTGTCCTACGTCGCTGAATTCACTGAGTTTTCTTAATAGTCTCCTAAATTTGGTGCCCCACCGCGGTGCCCCAAAATCGCTCGTGCGTCGTTCAACTCTTCTGCGCTAGCGTGTGAGCAATATGGGGGATGAACCTTGGCTACCACACCGGATAAAAAACCAACGCTCGGGGAAAAAATCCTTGAGTCAGCCCCAGGCGTGTCTGCGCTGGTTGTAGCGATTAGCTTCGCCTTTGGAAGTGCCCAGCTCTTTGGGAAAACATTTGCGCTAGGCGTCTCGGCATCCGATTTTCTGTCGGTCAGCGATCTCGCAACCGCTACAGTTCGACATTCCCCATTTGCCATAATCATCCTGGTTGCGATGGTTTTGCTCGAACTGGTGCTTCCATCCGCTAGGAAGTCTGCACAAGATGAATTTCCGAGAGCTCATTACGGGATATTCTTTCTAACTCTTATTGCGGCAATGGTCTTCTTTTGGACTGTGCGCCCGTCATTAGCCGCACATTGGATACTCCTTCTATCGTTTCCGCTGTCCTTTTCTTTCCTAAAGATCACAAATTTTAAGGTGGACCAGGATGTGGTTCCGCCTTGGACAGGGCTGCTAGCACTCCTAATGGTTTTCGTTGGGCTTGGGTTTCTATCCAGCTATTCCGATACAATCCGTGACGTCACTGCTATGGGCAATAGAGCGCCCAAGGCCAAACATTCAATATGCTTCGAGGATCGCTGTAGGCCTGGGCTTTTGGTAGTGCGCTTTGCGGAAACCTCGGTCATTCGCTGGGTCCCCGAGGAGGGGCTGGACTATATCCCTAATAACCAAATTGCACGGATATCGATAGCTGAGCCGGTGGCGGATCGGCCAATATTCAACGTATGGGGCACAATCGCAGCCGGATGGAGTTGGTTACTCGCGCGAGCCGGTGGACAGTAGCTGCCCGCCAAGCGCCTACGATCATCCTGCCTGCACATGTCGCTCCAGGACCCTCTTAACCTGAGTGGCGCTCCAACGACCACCTCGGGAAGTCTTGACCCCCATTTCCTCCAGGGTCTCGGCAATGGCGGTGAGGGTCTGCCTCGCCTGCCGTAGGGGTCCGATGACCTTCATGGCCCGCTGTGCCTCCGCCCTGGCCTTTTCCTGGATAGCCGCATTGCGCTTCATGGTCTTATCCCTGAGGCCGCCCAATTGGACACCTCGCTCCTTTGCCGCTTTGAGTGCCGCCTTGGTCCGCTGAGAGATGAACTCCCGTTCTTTCTCGGCCAGGGCAGCGTAGAGGTGAAGCTGGAAGGGGTCCGCATTGGGCATGGATGCCACCTTGAGCCGGACCTTCTTGTCCTTGATAAGAGTGGCGATGAATGCCACGTCGCGGCTGAGGCGGTCCAATTTGGCTACCAGAAGCTCCGCCCCCGTGGCGCGGACGACCTTGATGGCCTCCGCCAATTGGGGCCTGTCGTCGCTTGCTCCCGACTGCACATCCTGGAAGCGCCCTATGACTTCCCAGGGAACCTCAGAGAAGCTCTCCAGGTAGATGCTGATGTCGCGCTCCTGGGCGTCCAGACCAAGGCCGCTCTTTCCCTGCTCCGCCGTACTGACGCGCGTATAGATGACGTACTGCTTCATGTCGCTAGCCCCCGTGCGATGGCATCAAGGGGAGTCTATGGGTGGAATTTACAAACGTCAATGATGGTTGTGCTTGTAAAGGCTCATTGAGTAGGTGGGTTTTGGGGCTGATTGAAGTGCCTCCAGGAACCCCGAGGGGTGGCACGGGGGGAAGCTCTACTACTGTCACGTAAATTGGAGATTTCGCACGGGCGGCCCTTTGAGCATTGCCGGGAACGGCCTAAAGTTGCAGCCTGAAGCAATAAGGGGCGGCGATATGCGGGACCTCGCTACGGCAGTCCAGGACGTTGAACATCTAGTCGAGATGCAGCCTGAGGAACTGGCCTCAACCCTAATTTTCCTGCTCAAGAAGCGGATAGACGGGGGACAGCAACGCATGGTGATATTAGGCAACTGCCTAAACGAACTGGGCACACGCGATAATCAGGGCAAGGTTCCATTCGAGGACCAATGGCGAGGGAAGGTAGAGGTCGCCGTGATTGAAGCGTGGGCGTGGCTGGAGGCGCAAGGTCTGCTTGTGCCCGTGCCCGGTACGAACGGACAAAACGGCTGGCGTAGATTGAGCCGACGAGCGGAGAGATTCCAGGATGAGAGAGATTTCTCTCAATACCTGGCAACCCGCTATCTGAGGAAGGAGCTTCTTCACCCCAAGATCGCCGCAAGCGTCTGGTCGGCGTTTCTCAGGGGTGAGTTTGACGTTGCCGTATTCCAAGCCATGAAGGCGGTCGAGACCTCCGTTCGGGAAGCGGCGGGGTACTCGGAGAGTGATTACGGGCTGGATATGGTTCGCCGCGCCTTTCATCCCGAAAAAGGTCCCTTGACGAGCAGCACCGCACCCAAGGCGGAGAGGGAGGCGCTCATGGCACTGTTCGCCGGTGCGATAGGCTCCTACAAGAATCCGCACTCGCATAGAGATGTCGAGTTGTCTGACCCAGTGGAGGCAATGGAGGTGGTCATGTTGGCAAACCACTTGCTTCGCATTGTGGACACGCGAACGGCAGATGAGGGGTCGGAGACATAGGTCTGGATATCGAAAAAGCATTGATGTCACACGGCTAACGAGGGAGGAGAGAGGGAGGGAGGGCCAACACCTCCGCTCCCCCTCAGGCTGCGCTGCCTATCGGTATCTCTTTCAGTCTAGGTCAATGCCTCGGCCTCAGGGCATTCCGTAGGGCCTTGGCACCGGGGCTCTTCTGAGTGCGCTCCTCCTTGCTTTTGAGGTAGGCGCTTCGGGCCTCCCGCTGGCGGGCCTTGAGGAGGTCCCTGAGTTCGGGATTCTCCCGGATGAGGGCCTTCTTGCCTGCCTCGCGGTACTTCCCGACGATCCGCCCGATGGCGTTGAGTCTGGTGCCCTTCACCCCGGCCTCGCCGTCTGGGAGGTCCTGGTAGGTGTCCGACCGGATGAGTTCCGCCAGGGCGGTCTTGAGGCTCTTGGCTCCTGGGGGATGTCCGGCCAACTCCTGGAAGCGGTCATAGGCCTGTCGTCCGCTCTTCAAGGCGATGTCCCGGAGGTCCACCCCTTCAAATTTGGGGTCCGGTCTTCCAATGCCGCCCCCGGTTTCCAGAATGATGCGGGTGTGCTCGGCCTCTACGATGTCGGCCTCGCTTGTCGTGCTCATGCCAATTCGTTTCCATACGGGGTCACCAAAGGCGTCCCTGGAGGGTGCGAGGGTCTCGGAGTAGCCGGGGAGGTTCTTCATCATGGTGTCGATGAAGCTGCGGGCCTCCCTCAGGTAGGGGTCAGGATTGAGGCCTCTGATGGCCGACGAGAGCGGGATGGTGTTCCCGGCTATCGAGCCCAGGTATCGCTCCCCCCTTGCGCCAGGATCGCTCAGCGCCTGGAGGGCTTGGTGGAGGTTGAGGAGGAAGGTCCGGTCGGTGAAGTTCTTCGCCAGCGCCAAGCCCAATGCCCCGATGCCTCGCTCAGCAGTCCCATGGTCCCCGTGAGGATCGTTGCGCATGATCTCCACAAGGTTCGCCACCATGGAGAACGCCATCCCTGCCGGGTCCAGGCGGCCAATGGGGACATAGCGCTTGCTGCCATCGTCAGCCTCCAAGACATAGGCGTAGGGCTGCCACCCGGTGGCGGCAAGCTCGCGCCTGAGGTTCGGGTCGGACGGTCCCGCCCCAGTGATCTTGCCGTCCAGGGCCAGGGCAGCGGCTAAGCCCATGAAGGTTGATCCGAGCGCCATCTGGCCAATGGCCTGCGCCTTCGCCTCCGGTCCCTTGCTCCCGAAGATCGCCTCCCGGAATTCCTTCTGGACGAGGTTGAGGCCGGGGGTCATCTTCCATCCATAGCGGAGCACGTTGATGGGGGTCTTCACGAATGGCAGCACGAAGGTGAGCACGGGGTGTCGGGAGCGGACCTGCTGGATGGTCGCCCCTGCGGTGCCCTGGAGGAGCTCCTGCTGGAATGTTGAGACCTGAGCTTCCTGGAGCGCCCCGGCATTGAGGGCTCGACCGGTAGCGGGGTCAATCGCCTTCTCCATCTCGCGACTGACATGGCCCCGGAGGTCGTCGCCCACTAGACCCATGGCGTTCGCTTTGGCAGCAGCCTCGGCCTGAACCACCGCCCGGTAGCGGAGCATCTTGAAGAACTCGTCCACCGCCCCCAGGGAGCGCGTCGGAAGCCCCACGATGGTCCGATAGTTGGCCATCTTCCAGGCATTCTCCACGATGTCCCAGACTCCATGGACAGGCTTCCAGGGGAGTGGCTGCTGCACGATGCCGGAGCCTCCCGCGCCGAAGTATTCCGTATTGTGGGGGTTGAGGATCGAGTCCCCACGCTTGAAGGCTTCCACCAAAGCCTCCCAGCCGTCCCCAAGGGCGGAGACCGTATAGGCGTATTCGCGGAGGGCCTGTTGCCGGAGAATGTCTCCGCCGCTCTTTGGCCCAAGCGCCAGAGACCCCAGGAGCTTCTCGGTGGGTCGCCCTGCCAGCATGAAGGCGCTGCTGGTGATATTCATGATGTGCGTGGGGTATGCGGCCGATCTTTACCTGTTCCTCGGGACCGGCACCGAAAAGCAGGCGGCTTAGGGTGGTCAGGTCCTCTCCGGCATCGTCCAAGGTGATGCGCTCGTAGATAGTTGGACGCTTGGCCCCGTTGGAGTCCGTCGCAATCGAGACCCCCGGTATCCGCGTTAGCTCGCAAGCTATGGCGAAGCCGATGGGGGAGAGCGTCATCGCTTTCACGTGGGTACGGCCCAGAGTGACAACGAAGGCCCCGCAGGAGGAGCCCTGTGTGACGGGTCCGCGCGACACAAACACGCGGGTCAGGACCCAAGCAGGAACAACCGCAAGGGCGGCATCGGGATCGGCAGCAAGGCGCTCAGGCGTCAAAAGCGGGGTGGTCTCAAAGGGCCTTGGGGTAGTCATGGTGGCATGTCCTTTCGTTGGCTTCAGGATGAGCCGTCTGGGAAAAGCACTCCGTGGCGGTGCCTCGTCGCGGCCATGTTGGCGGGGCCGGAGAGGAGCCTGATGGGGGTGCAGGGTGAAGGGTGCGGAGAGGACGTGACTGGAAGCCGTCACTGATCCTATCTCTCGAAGGAGGGGCTGCCTGGAGGGGCTGCCTGGAGGTGAGAGGGGACTATTCCTCCCTCCTCTCCTGGGCTTGGAGGAGCTACCTCAAGGCAGACACTCAAAGGACTGAAGGCAGGAAGCAAAGGAGGGGATGAGGAAACGCCCCTCCCTCCCCCGGTGGCGGATACTTAGAGTAGCTACTTGGAGTGTTCTTCTGGGAGCCGGGGATGATGGGGGAATACCTTCCTCATCCTCTCCTCTTGGTGTCCTGCCATGTGGCGGCTACCTAAAGTAGGGCTGCTGATGAATTGGGGTCTCGAAAGCGCCGTGTGACCATTCAAGTATAAGGCAATTGGCGGGCTACTCGGCGGCGGCCCGCCAGACACGCTCTCACATATATCTGGGTATTGCCGATAGGCGGGATTTCGGCGGCGTACGCCTCTCTCTAGTAACAGGGTATTAATGACCCTAAGTCATTGTTTTCTTTATGGCCCCGTGCGCATCCGTGTTGCCTAGACCATTTGTCGGAATCGTAGCGGCGTACGTCTCTCTCTAATAGCCACCTATTGATGGCCCTAAGTAATTGTTTTTATTGGGGCCACCATTTTGCCTCTCGACGCGGCCCATTCTGAGCCGTGCCTTGGCTGCCGCCCCCGTGCCCCCTCAAATGCCAGCCTATTAACTGCATGTTCCGCTAGCCTGCCCTGCGCAATATAAGCTCTAGCTGCGACACGAGGCCCCGACCCTTCGGCGTCAATGCGAAGACCTTCTTGCGGCGGTTGTCGGGGTTCTCCCGCGTTTCCACCAAGCCCAGGCCCGGCTTCCCGGTGCGGTACCCGTAGCCGAGATACCTCAAGTGCTGCGACACGGTGGTCGGCGTCATACTGCGTCCCCTCATCGTCCTTATGGAGCCGGTGACGCATCGCTTCCGCCTGGATAGGATCGTTGGATGCTAGGGCCTTTTCGGCGGCGGCGATGATTGCCTTGAGCCGTGCCACGACGGGCCATTTACGCTCGTCGGCTTCCTTGAGACTGTCGGTGTGGAGCGGGTGAGTGAGCTTGCCCCGTCCCACCAAATCGCGGACCCTAGCGGGCACCTTGACGCGGACGCGCCACTGTTGTCCGTGCCACTCCAGATATTGCTTTGGATTCGCCATTCCGCCCCTCGGTGCCCCAATATGGTGCCCCACGGTTGTGCTGGAAGTGGCTGAAAGTCAAGTGCTCAAAGGCGTCCGGTGGTGCGGGAGAGAGTGTCCCCCCCTCTCCGCCATTTCAATTGATTTTATTGACTTTTTCTCTATTTTTCACCGAATGACATAACGGTGGATGGCTGTATCCGGTCGCGTGGTTTTTCGATCTGTCAGCGGCATTTTCAGTGGCCGGCTTCTTTGGGCAACAGCAATCCATGCTATTTTTAACATGTCGGTGCTCTCACCTGCTCAAAGCCCCCTATGCCCATTCTAGAATATGACGAAACAAGGAGCCCGCCAATACGCTCGAAAGCGAAGCATTGGCGCCGCGCTTCATCCCGCATGGTTCGCCAGCGCTCAAATCGGCCGTCCGGCGAACGGTTTTCAGTGCAAAACAATAAGTCATTTGTGCGCCGGTGCCCTGCGCCCTACCTGCTCGACAGGTGGTGCTTCACGGCCCCTATCGGCTGATGCCGGGGCGTTTGCCCATCAGGCAGATGAAGCCGCTGCAGGATCGTGTCGTGCAAGGGATAAGGGAGCCTTTCATGAAGACATTAGGTCTGTTCGTTGCGTTGGCGCTGGCATTGACCGGCCAGGCCGGATTGGCGAGCGCCGATCCGTGGAAGAATGGAGGCGGCCATGGACGGTGGGAGCGGCACGGCCACCAGAAATGGCACAGGGAGACCCACCGCCATTACCGCGAACACCGCGGCGAGCGGCGCGGCCATTGGAAGGGTTATCGCGGCTACCGTGAATATCGCCCCGGCTACCGTCGCAACGACGATGGCTGGTGGTACCCGCTGGCAGCCTTCGGCGCCGGCGTTATTATCGGCAATGCGATCAACCAGCCGGCGCCCGGCCAGCGCTCCGCGCCGGCCTATCGCTCCGCCGGCAATGCCCATGTCGACTGGTGCTACAGCCGTTATCGGTCATATCGCGCCTATGACGATACGTTCCAGCCCTATCATGGTCCGCGGCGGCACTGTAACTCACCCTACAACTGATAAGTGTGAGAGTGAGCCGGCGTCAGGCGATTTCACCGCTGGACCGGATGCTTCGGCATTGGCAAGGAGTTCGGGCGACGCAGGTGAGGAGTTGAATGTCCGAGACAGGATCGAAGAACGCGGATCCGACAGTCCGGCCGCATAAGCGCTGGGGCCGGCTGTGGCAAAGGGTGCGCGCGACTGTGGCCGATCCGGCGGCCAACCTGCTGCAACTGCCCGTCCTGGGTGAACTGGCCGCTGCGGTCGTTCCGGCAAGGACCCCGCCGGTGCTGATCGCCTCGCTGCCGCGCGCCGGTTCGAGCTGGATCGGGCGCGTGCTCGGTGGCTCGCCCGGCGCGCTCTATCTGCGCGAGCCGATGACGCAGTCCTATCTGGACCATATCGGGCGGGCGAACCCGCCATTCTTCGAATGGCCGATGTGTCGCGACGGCGAGGCCTATGACCGTTTCGCCACACGGAGCTTTCGGGGTGTGCCGAGGTTCGGCGACACGGTCGTCCCGGATCCCGCCCAATGGTCGATCGGCAAGCGCCGCCAGCGCCAGGTGGTGGTGAAGGATGTCAATCCGCTCATCCTGGCACGGCTACATGAACGTCATCGGCCGAAGATCATCCTGCTCATGCGTCATCCGGCGGCAGTGGCGCGCAGCTTTCACGCGCTCGGCTGGACCGGCGACCAGTTCACCACCCGCTTTACGCCCGAGACTTTGGCGGCGTTCGACCGCGTGCATCCGCTGCCCTTGCAGGGCAATTTCTGGGAACAGGCCGGCGCTTTCCAGGCGATGGCGCAAAAGCTCGTCTCGAACCAGCTCGCCGGCGTCGATCATCTGATCGTGCGCTACGAGGATGTGTGCGCCGAGCCGGTGAGGCAATTCGAAAAGATGTTCGAATTCTGCGGATTGCCGTTTTCCGCCGACACGCGGCGGGAGATCGAGCAATCCTCGCAGGCGCAACCCGACTACCGGCCGGGGCGCTACGACACCAGGCGGCGCTCGCTCGACATGGTCGACCGGTGGAAAGGCGACATGGCGCCGGAGGACATCGAGAGCGTGCGGCGCAATTATCTTGCCTACCGGCCGGCCTTCTACGCCGAGCCGGCCGACTGGCCCGAGGCCGGAATGTCCGGACCGTACGTCTGACGCTCTCAGGAGCCGTGGAACGCGGTTCCGCGTCTTATATTCCGGCAGGACAAGGCGTTGGGTCGGCCCTACTGCACCAAAGGCGTTTCGGCCGCCTCCAATTCGACACCGGCAAGCTCGGCCCGGCCGGCCAGGATCGCGATATACTGGCGCAGCGCCTGTTCCTCGACGTTGGCCTGCAGCGTCTCGGCAATTTGGCCGCGCGCTTCCTCGAAGGGAAGATCGGCGCCCGGAATGTTCTGGTCCACGGCAACGATGTGGAAGCCGTAGCGCGTTTTTACGAGATGCGGCAGGAGGCCGATGGCGTCGATGCGGAACAGCGCATCCTCGAACTCCGGCACCATGTCGCCGCGCCCGATCTGGCCGAGATTGCCGCCCTGTTCGCCGGACGGGCAGTTCGACAATTCGCGCGCCAGTTCGGAAAAACGCTCCGGTTCGGCCAGAAGCGCGTTCAGCGCCTCCTCGGCGCGTGCCCGTATGATGGCGACGTTCACCGATGGCGTGACCTGGAACAGGATGTGCCGGGCATGGACGAGATCGCCGCTGCGGAACGCGTTCCTGTGCGCCTCGTAATAGCGGCGGCATTCGGCCTCGTCCGGCGTCGGCACCGCTACCTCCTCAGCCAGGAGATCCTCGACCGCCGCGTCCACTTCGGCGATATCGGTTATGGCGGCATCGAGAAATCCGAGTTCGACCGCCCGCTGGCGCAGCAATTCGCGTACGGCCGCGAACTGCGCGTCCGTTCCGGTCGCATCGACCTCCACGCCATTGACGTAAACGCTCATGACCGGATCGGCTCCTTGGCGCGGGTCTGCGGTGTGCGCACGATCTGGTAGGGGCGGAACAGATAGGCGAGCGCGCCGACGCCGCTCCAGATATGGATCATGCGGGTGAAGGGCGAGATCAGGAACAGCGAGAAGCCCAGGAAGATATGGAGCTTGTAGGTCAGCGGCGCGCCGATCAGGTAGCTGGATGCATTCATGTCGAGCGTCACGATGCCCTTCACATAGCTGGTCAGCGCCTCGAACAGCGCACCGTCCATATGTCCGGCCGACAGGGGCACCGTGAGCAGGCCGAGCAGAAGCTGCAGCCAGATCATGAAAACGACGGCGATGTCCCATTTGCGGCTGTTGAGGCGGATGCGCGGATCGCCGAGGCGCCGGTAGATCAGCATGGACAGGCCGACGATGGCGATCAGCCCGGCAATGCCGCCGACGACCATGGCGAGCAACTGGTGCGCAATGGGCGACAGGAAGGGCGACACCATCCAGTGCGGCGCGAGGAAGCCGGCGAAATGGCCGAGGATGACGACGATGACGCCGTAATGGAACAGGTTCGAGCCCAGCCGCAGCAGGCCCGTGCGCAGCATCTGCGATGAGTCGCTCTTCCAGGTATAGGGTTCGCGGTCGAAGCGGATGAGGCTGCCGAGCAAAAGCACGACGAGGCAGACATAAGGGTAGATCCCGAAGAGAAGCGTGTTGAGATAGGTATCGGACACGGCATTTCTCCCTTTCAAGGTTTCGGGCGATCGCCCGCCGGTTCGGCGAATGCCGGCTGCTCCGCCCAGTCGCGATCGAGCGCGGCGCGATCCTCCTTCACCGGCTTGATCTCGGCCGCGTTCACCGGTTTCTCTCCGGCGATCACCAGGAGCGCCTGCGGCACCGCCGCATAGCGGCTTTGCCGGGCAATCAGGGAGCGGGCGATGGATGTGAGGATGTGCGCGCAATCGGCCAGTATGTCATGGGCCTCGTCCATGTCGCGGCAGCTCAGATATTCGAGCAGCACCGGCAGGTAGTCCGGCAGTTCCTGGCCCACCAGATCGAAGCCGGCATTTTCGTAAAGCCGCTTCAGTTCCACCATGGCCGTGCCGCGGTCGCGGCTTTCGCCATGCAGATGCTCGAACAGATGCAGCGAAAGCGCCCGGCCGCGATCGAACAGGTCGACATAGCGCGCCTCGGCGGACAACAGGTCGCCTTCGCCCAGTTCGCCGATCAACGCATTGAGCCCGCGTTTCTCGCGTTCGCTGATGAGCGAGGAAGCATCCACGACGGCCGCGATATCGGGCAGGGCCGCGCGCATGTCGGCCGTGGGATAGGATAGCAGCGCGCTGAAGGCCTTGAACAGGATCATCGGCATGGCTTCAGGTGTCCAGCGGGCGTTCCGGGTGCAGCTTGCGCCGCCCCATCTTGCCGCCGAAGAGCGACGAGTGCGGCGGACCGAAATCGCAGCCATTGCCGAAGCTGAAGCCGCAGGAGCCCTTCAGGCCATAGGCGTCCTCGCTTTCTTCGCGGTGCCCGGTCGGAATGACGAAACGGTCTTCGTAATTGGCGATCGACAGGTAACGATGCATCTCCTCGACCTGCGCCAGGCTCAAGCCGGCCTGATCGAGCACCGCCTGTCCGTCGCCCTCGCCGAGCTGGCGCTGGCGGTAGTGGATGCGCATGGCGAACAGCCGCTCCAGCGCGGTCACGATCGGCCCTTCGGCGCCCGCCGTCAGCAGATTGGCGAGATAGCGCACCGGGATCCTGAGCGAGCGCACGTCGGGAATTTCCCCGATCGAATCGATCGCACCGGTGTTGGCATGTGACTGGATCGGCGAAAGGGGCGGCACATACCAGACCATCGGCAGGGTGCGGTATTCGGGATGCAGCGGGAAGGCGACGCGCCAGTCGACCGCCATCTTGTAGGTGGGCGAGCGCTTGGCCGCCTCGATCCAGGCATCGGGCACACCGTCGGCGCGCGCCTGGGCCTCGACCTCCGGGTCGTTGGGATCGAGGAAAAGCTTGAGCTGTTCTTCGTAAAGATCCTGCTCGTCCTCGACGGAGGCAGCCTTTTCGATGCCGTCGGCATCGTAAAGCAGGACGCCGAGATAGCGGATGCGGCCGACACAGGTTTCCGAACACACGGTCGGCTGCCCGGCCTCGATGCGCGGGTAGCAGAAGATGCATTTCTCGGCCTTGCCGGAGGTCCAGTTGTAATAGATCTTCTTGTAGGGGCAGCCCGACACGCACATGCGCCAGCCGCGGCATTTGTCCTGGTCGATGAGGACGATGCCGTCTTCCTCGCGCTTGTAGATCGAGCCCGACGGGCAGGAGGCGACGCAGCTCGGGTTGAGGCAGTGCTCGCACAGCCGCGGCAGATACATCATGAACGTGTTTTCGAACTGGCCGTATATGTCCTTCTGCACGGCCTCGAAATTGTAATCCTGCGACCGCTTGTCGAACTCTCCGCCGAGGATCTCCTCCCAGTTCGGGCCCCATTCGATCTTGTCCATCGGGCGGCCGGTGATGAGCGAGAGCGGCCGGGCGACCGGCGTCGTCGGCAGTTCCGGGGCCTGCTGCAAATGCTCGTAGTCGAAGGTGAAGGGCTCGTAATAGTCGTCGATTTCCGGCAGGCGCGGATTGGCGAAGAGTTTGGCGAGGATGGAAAGCCTGCCGCCCTGCTTGGGCACGATCTTGCCGTTCTTCTTGCGGGTCCAGCCGCCGTGCCAGCGTTCCTGGTTCTCCCAGTCCTTGGGATAGCCGATGCCGGGCTTGGTCTCGACATTGTTGAACCATGCGTATTCCATGCCCTGGCGTGAGGTCCACACATTCTTGCAGGTGACGGAGCAGGTGTGGCAGCCGATGCACTTGTCGAGATTCATCACCATGGCGATCTGGGCGCGGATCTTCATGACGCTGTCTCCTTATGGGCCGGATCGACGGGATTGGAGTGGTCAAGCCAGTCGACCCGGTTCAGCTTGCGCACGATGACGAACTCGTCGCGGTTGGAACCGACCGTGCCGTAATAGTTGAAGCCGTAGGAAAGCTGCGCATAGCCGCCGACCATATGGGTGGGCTTAAGCACGGTACGGGTGACGGAATTGTGGATGCCGCCGCGCTGCCCGGTGATCTGGGAGCCGGGCACGTTCACGATCTTTTCCTGGGCATGATACATCATGCACATGCCGTCCTTGACGCGCTGGCTGACCACCGCGCGCGCGGCAATTGCCCCGTTGAGGTTGAACAATTCGATCCAGTCGTTGTCGACGATGCCGGCGCGCTTGGCGTCCGTTTCGGAAATCCAGACGATCGGCCCGCCGCGCGACAGCGTCAGCATCAGGAGATTGTCGGTATAGGTCGAATGGATGCCCCATTTCTGGTGCGGGGTGATGAAGTTCAGCACGATCTCCGTTTCGCCATTGCCGTGCGTGCCGAGCATGGCGGCGATGGTGCGCGTGTCGACGGGCGGGCGATAGAGGGCGAACGCCTCGCCGAAATCGCGCAGCCAGCGATGGTCCTGATAGAATTGCTGGCGGCCGGTGATGGTGCGCCAGGGGATCAACTCGTTCACATTGGTGTAACCCGCCGTATAGCTGACATGCTCGCTCTCGATGCCGGACCATGTCGGCGAGGAGATGATCTTGCGCGGCTGTGCCTGCAGGTCGCGGAAGCGGATCTTTTCGTCCTCGCGCGTCCCGGCCAGATGGGCGTGATCGCGGCCGGTTACCGCGCCAAGCGCGGACCATGCCTTGACCGCCACCTCGCCATTGGTCTCCGGCGCCAGATAGAGGATGGTTTCAGCAGCATCGATATCGCTCTCGATGCGCGGACGCCCATGCGTCGGTCCGCCGTCGTTGACGCGATAATTGAGATCGCCGAGGCCTTTCACCTCGGTTTCGGTGTTCCAGGCAATGCCCTTGCCGCCATTGCCGAGCTTGTCGGCCAGCGGGCCCAGTGCGGTGAAACGACGATAGGTGTTGGGATAGTCGCGCTCGACCATGACGATCTGCGGTGCGGTGAGGCCGGGTACGAGATCGCATTCGCCCTTTTTCCAGTCCTTGACGTCGAAGGGCTGCGCCAATTCGGCCGGCGTATCGTGCTGGATCGGCGTTAGCACCACGTCCTGCTCGACGCCGAGATGGCCTTCGGCGAGCTCCGAAAAACGCTTGGCAATGGTCTTGTAGGTCTCCCAATCGCTGCGCGCCTCCCACACCGGATCGACCGCCGCCGAAAGCGGGTGGATGAAGGGGTGCATGTCGGAGGTGTTGAGATCGTTCTTCTCGTACCAGGTGGCGGTCGGCAGCACGATGTCGGAATAGAGGCAACTCGTCGACATGCGGAAATCGAGCGTGGTGACGAGATCGAGCTTGCCTTCCGGTGCAGGATCGCGCCAGGCGACGTCGGTCGGCTTTGCGCCATCGGTCTCGCCCAGATCCTTGCCCTGCAGGCCATGCCGGGTGCCGAGCAGATGGCGCAGGAAATATTCGTGCCCCTTGCCCGACGAGCCGAACAGGTTCGAGCGCCATATGAACAGGTTGCGCGGGAAATTGGCCGGATTGTCCGGATCCTCGCAGGCCATAGCGATGGCGCCGGATTTCAGGCCCGCCACGACATGATCCTTGACCTCCATGCCCGCCTTCTTGGCCTCGGCGGCAAGCCTCAGCGGATTGACGCCGAGCTGCGGCGCCGAAGGCAGCCAGCCCATGCGCTCCGCCTTGACGTTCATGTCGATGAAGGTGCCGCGATAATCGGTCGGATCGGCCAGCGGCGAGAGCATTTCGGCAACGTCGAGCTTCTCGTAGCGCCACTGGTCGCTATGGGCATAGAAGAAGGAGGTGCCGTTCATCTGGCGCGGCGGCCGTGCCCAGTCGAGCGCGAAGGCGAGCATGGTCCAGCCGGTTTGCGGGCGCAGCTTCTCCTGCCCGACATAATGCGCCCAGCCGCCGCCGGACACGCCGACCGTGCCGCACATCATCAGCATGTTGATGATCGAGCGGTAGTTCATGTCCTGGTGATACCAGTGGTTCATGCCGGCGCCGATGATGACCATCGAGCGGCCCCTGGTCTTTTCGGCATTGTCGGCAAAGCCGCGCGCCACGGTGACGGCATGGTCGGCCGGCACGCCGGTGATCGTTTCCTGCCATGCCGGCGTATAGGGCACGTCGTCGTCGTAGGATTGCGCCGCGGTGCCGCCGAGGCCGCGGTCGAGACCGTAATGGGCGCACATGAGGTCGAAGACGGTGGCGACATGCGCCTCGCCTTTCGCCAGCTCGATGCGCCGCACCGGCACGTTGCGAACCAGCGTGTCGCCATCCTGGGCGTTGGCGGCGAAGTATTCATGCGGCCGGCCACCGAAATAGGGGAAGGTCACGGAGAGCGTTTCGTCGTGGCTGCCGAGCAGGGAAAGGGCCAGGCGGACGTCCTCGCCGGTCTCGCCATCCTTCGGCTCAAGGTTCCACTTGCCCCTGGGCTCCTTGTCCTTCGGCCATCGGTAACCGATGGAACCCTGCGGCACGACCAGTTCGCCGCTTTCGGCCTCGACGGCCATCGTCTTCCAGGCGGCGCTGTCGGCTTTCGGCGCGCGCGGCAGGTCGCTGCGGCGCAGATAGCGGTCGGTCACCCAACGCTCGCCGTCGCGCCGCATCATCACCAGCATGGGCAGATCGGTGTAGCGGCGGCAATAGTCCTGGAAATACGGCACCTGCCGGTCGAGGAAGAATTCCTTCAGGATCACGTGGCCCATGGCCATGGCGAGCGCGGCGTCCGTGCCCTGCTTGGGGTGGAGCCACAGATCGGCGAACTTGGCGACCTCAGCATAGTCCGGCGTGACCGCGATGACGCGCGTGCCGTTATAGCGCGCTTCGACGAAGAAATGCGCATCGGGCGTGCGCGTCTGCGGCACGTTGGAGCCCCAGGCGATGATGTAGCCGGAATTGTACCAGTCCGCCGATTCGGGAACGTCGGTCTGCTCGCCCCAGGTCTGCGGGCTGGACGGCGGCAGGTCGCAATACCAGTCGTAGAAGGAAAGAAGCGTGCCGCCGATGAGGCTGAGATAACGCGAGCCCGAGGCGTAGGAGACCATCGACATGGCCGGGATGGGCGAGAAACCGACGACGCGGTCGGGCCCGAAGGTCTTGATCGTGTAGACATTGGCGGCGGCGATGATCTCGCTCACCTCGTTCCAGTTGGATCGCACGAAGCCGCCGCGACCGCGCATCGACTTATAGGTCTTGGCCGTCTCGGCATCCTCCACGATCGAGCCCCAGGCTTCCACCGGGGCGAGCGTCTTGCGCGCCTCGCGCCACGCCTTGATCAGACGGCCGCGCACCATGGGGTATTTGATGCGGCTGGCGCTGTAGAGATACCAGCTGTAGGAGGCGCCGCGCGAACAGCCGCGCGGCTCATGGTTCGGCATGCCGGGGCGCGTGCGCGGATAGTCGGTCTGCTGCGTTTCCCAAGTGACGAGGCCGCTTTTGACATAGATCTTCCAGGAGCACGAACCCGTGCAGTTCACGCCGTGGGTGGAGCGCACGATCTTGTCGTGCTGCCAGCGCTCGCGATAGCCTTCCTCCCAGATTCGATCCTCGTCGCGCAATTCACCAAGGCCGTCGGCGAAGGTGCCGCGGCGGCGGGCAAGATAGGTCATTCGATCGAGAAAATGGCTCATTGCGCGGCCTCCCTTTTCGCCGGCGGCATAACCAGGTTGCGGCTGTCGTGGCCCATGACCGGCGTCCTGCGCACCTCGGTCAGATAGTTGAGCATCAGCGATACCGAGACGATGCCGTAGAGCAGCATGAAGCAGCTCGAATTGAAGCCGAGCCAGTCGAGCAGGCCGCCGAACATGATGGGCAGCAGAAAGCCGCCGAGGCCGCCGACCATGCCGACCAGCCCGCTGACGGCGCCCATGTTCTCGGGAAAGTCATTGCCGATATATTTGAAGGTGGACGCCATGCCGAAGGCGAAGGCCACGCCGACCACGAACAATAGCGGAGTGAACAGCCAGGGCGACAGCGCGATGGTGAAATTGCGTGATCCGTCGACCGTCCGGATGGCGAAATCGGTATGCGGATAGGAAAGCAGGAACAGCGCAAACCACGCAGCCCACAGCACCCACCACGTCACATTGTGGGCGCCGAAGCGGTCGGCCATGGCGCCGCCCACGGCACGCAAGGCGCCGCCCGGCAGTGAGAAACAGGCGGCCAGCAGTGCTGCCGTGCCGACGGCAAAGCCGTATTCACGGACGTAATATTGCGGCATCCAGATCGACAGTGCGGTGAAGCCGCCGAAGACGATCGAATAGTATTGGCAGTATTTCCACACCCGCCGGTCCCTTATCACCGCAAGTTGTGAACGGAACGACGCGGTGCTCTTGCCGGCGCCGGGATCAGGCGCGGCGAGGAACCAGAAAACCACGGCCGTGATCAGAAGGACAACGGCATAGAAGCGCGGTACGGCCTGCCAGCCGAAGCCGTTCATCAGCACCGGCGCGATGAACATGTTGAGCGCCGCGCCGACCGTGCCGGCACCGAAGAAGCCCATGGCGAAGCCGCGCCGCTCGGCAGGAAAGAACCGGGCGACATAGGGTGTGCCGACAGAGAAGGAGGCGCCGACAAGACCGAGTGCCAGCCCCAGGAGCAGGAATTGCCAGAGCGCCGTGGCATAGGAGGCGAGCCAGAGCGGCACCGCGCAGACGACCAGCAGCAAAAACATGATGATGCGGCCACCGAAACGATCGGTCCAGATGCCGAGCGGCAGGCGGAAGATGGATCCCGTCAGCACCGGCGTTGCCGTCAGCAGGCCGAATTCGGTGGAGCTGAGTTGCATCTCTTCGCGCAGCGGAATGCCGATGACGCCGAACATCATCCATGCGGCGAAACAGACGGTGAAAGCCCAGGTTGTGATGAACAGGACGACATAGCCGCGTCTTGCGCTATCTGGCATGCAGATCCCCTTTGCCTATGCCCGCCCGAAAGGGTGAAGCTCTGGGTTGCGAATGACTGCACGACGAGATCAGGACCGGTCACCTGCCGCCCATTTCGAACGCGCGGCAACCGTCAGATCAACGACACGCATATTGCAACCCATGATCTTGTTTGGCAACCATCACGAAAGTCCGCAATGAAGTATTTCGTTCGCCTTTCCAGTCGTCGTCCGTGGCTATGGCGGCCAATAGTATTTTGTGTCAAATAAACTTGAGAATGATATTCATATAATTATTGGATCGGTATTGCGGCACTCTCGGATCACGATCCGGAGCATGCCCGAAGCGGCGGCCATGATCGTATGACCGCGTCATTGCAATTGCGCCTTCGCCGGCTACGATCGGAAGGTGTTGCCGCGTGGGAGCATCGCGAGGGCACCCGGATCTCGGCAAGGACTGCCGAAATCATGATCGCATCACCATCCATGAAAGGCCGGACCATGAAAATCTCACGCGCAGGGTCGCAACCATCGGCGAAAGGGCCGGCGGACTGGTTCACCGGAACGGTTCGCATCGATCCGTTGTTTGCTGCCGAGGCGCCGGGCCGAGCGAACGGCGCGGCGGTCACCTTCGAACCCGGCGCCCGCACGGCGTGGCATACCCACCCGGCCGGTCAGACGCTGATCGTGACGGCGGGTGTGGGACGGGTGCAGTGCGTTGGCGGTGCCATCGAGGAAATTCGCCCCGGCGACGTTGTCTGGTTTCCCGCCGGGGTCAAGCATTGGCACGGTGCCGCACCCGACGTCGCCATGACCCACATCGCCATTCACGAAGCGGTCGACGGCTCGACCGTGACGTGGATGGAGAAAGTCACGGACGAGGAATACCGGGACTGACGGCAAACCGGAATTGCGAAGGAACGCGTGCCTGGACTTCAGGCCGTGTCGACGATTTCGAAATCATGGGTGATCGCGGCCGTCTTGGCGAGCATGGCCGAGGCCGAGCAATATTTCTCGATCGACAGGTTGATGGCGCGTTCGACCTTGGCGGGTGCGAGATTGCGCCCCTTGACCACGAAATGCATGTGGATGCGGGTGAACACTTTCGGCTCCGTGTCCGCCCGCTCCGCATCGAGCTCGACGACACAGTCCTCGATCGCCTCGCGGCCCTTTTCGAGGATGTGGACCACGTCGAAGGCCGAGCAGCCGCCGGTGCCGATCAGCACCAGTTCCATGGGGCTCGGCCCGGGTGTCTGTCCCTCCGCTCCGTGCGCCGTTCCCAGCACAAGCTTGTGGCCGCTGCCCGATTCTCCGACGAATGTCCGGTCCTCGACCCATTTGATGCGCGCCTTCATCGATCCACTCCGTCATGCCGTCAGTGTTTTTGAGGGATGGTTGTCTGCCACCGGCCCGATGTCCCACCCTGTAGGCCGGGATGCCGGAAAACGGAAGACGGGATTTCTGCAGACCAAGGGAGACGATGTCCGGACGCCGGCGCTCCAGCGCGCGTTCGCTTCAAACGGTTACGTTTGAGCGGCACAAGCTCTAAAGGGGCCGGCAGACACGAAGGGCCTTACGTGTCCGCCGGCTGAAATACGAGCTCCAACAGTTCGTAGACCCTCGAAAATTCGAGGGCTGCGCACGATATTGCTACAATACCCACAGTGGTGGCAACAGCATCTTTGACATTGGCCCAAATCCGCACGGCGCGCCAATACGGTTAGCCGATCGTTAATTGTTGGCGCCTAATATACCCGCGACACCGTTAGCGGGGC
Source organism: Mesorhizobium xinjiangense (assembly GCF_009749525.1). GTDB lineage: Bacteria > Pseudomonadota > Alphaproteobacteria > Rhizobiales > Rhizobiaceae > Mangrovimarina > Mangrovimarina xinjiangensis. The sequence goes on from NZ_WOAC01000017.1 coordinate 75,638, forward strand.
ATTGAAGGGTGGATCAAGGGCAAGACATGGGAACCGGACGCGCGGGTCCGGAGGAGAAGGAGCGCGCGGATCGGCTTGCCGCGGCGCTCGAACGGCGCGCCGTTGCCGATGCGCTCATCAATACGGTCCAGGAGCCGATCTTCGTCAAGGACGCGGATTTGCGCTTCGTTTTCGCCAACCAGGCATTCGCCGATCTGTTTGGCACGACGTCCGACGCCATCGTCGGCGGGACGGCGTCGGACATTCTCGGCGCGGCGAACGCCAAGGCGTTCGAGGCCAGCGAGCGCAGCGTGCTCGAGACCGGCCAGCCCTATGAGGTGGAAGAGGCGTTCGAGCAGGAGGGCAAGCGCTGCTACCGGATCGTGCGCAAGCACCGGCTGACCCTGGGGGGCGGCACGCATTTCGTCGCCTGCTCCCTGGTCGACATGAGCGAGATGAAGCGGCGCGAGGAAGAGGCCGAGGCCACAAGGAGGCAATTGGCCGAGGTGCTGGAATCGCTTCCCGCCGGCGTCGTCATCTATGACAGCGACGACCGGTTCGTGCTTTCGAACCGCAAGACGCATGAGATCATGGCCCAGTTCGCCGACCTGATGGCGCCGGGGCGGCCCCTGCGCGACGTCGTCGAACGGGCCCATGATCTCGGTTACTTCAAGGTGACGGGAGACGCCGAACTCGACGCACTTTATGATACGGACCGGGAAGAGTGGGTCGCGCGCTATCTGGCCCGCTACCAGCGCCGTCAGGCCGTGTTCGAACGCGAAACCCAGGACGGGCGCTGGCACCAGGTGCATGACACGCGCACCGAAACGGGGCTCTATGTCGGCGTCAGGGTCGATATCACGGAGCTCAAGCAGCGCGAGCAGGAATTGCGCGAAGCCGAGCAGCGCGCCGTGCTGGCGGACCGCGCCAAGTCGGAATTCCTGGCCAATATGAGCCACGAGATCCGCACGCCGATGAACGGCGTCCTGGGCATGGCGGAGTTGCTGGCCAAAACCGAACTCGACGCCAAGCAGAAGACGTTTGCCGACATCATCATGAAATCCGGCAACGCGCTCCTGACGATCATCAACGATATCCTGGACTTCTCGAAGATCGATGCCGGGCAGCTCGTGCTCGATCCCGCGCCCTTCAACCTGGCCGAGGCGGTGGAGGATGTCGCGACGCTGATGTCGACCCGGGCCAAGGAAAAGGACCTCGAGCTGATCGTGCGGGTCGAGCCGGGCCTGCCGCAGGTGCTGGTGGGGGATGCCGGCCGGTTCCGGCAGGTCATCACCAACATCGTCGGCAACGCGGTCAAGTTCACCGATACCGGCCATGTGCTGATCGACGTTTCCGGCACATGCGAGGCCGATGAGGCGCGGCTTTCCGTCTCCGTCACCGATACCGGCATCGGCATCCCCGAGGACAAGCTGGCGCAAGTCTTCGAAAAGTTCAGCCAGGTGGATTCGAGCTCGACGCGACGTCACGAGGGAACCGGGCTGGGGCTTGCGATTACCTCGCGGCTGGTCGAGCTCATGGACGGCACGATGGGCGTTGAAAGCACGCCCGGGGAGGGATCCACCTTCCGCTTCGAGATCAGCCTGCCCGTGCACGGCCAGGGCGAAGCGTCAAAGGCGACGCCGGTCGACGTCACCGGAGCGCGCATCCTCATCATCGACGACAATGCCGTGAACCGCGACATCCTGATGGAGCAGATGCGTTCCTGGAGCTTCGACGCCTGCGCGGCCGAGAGCGGCGCAGAAGGCCTGGCGGTGCTGAAGGCGGCGGCGGATATGGGCGTCGGCGTCGACTGCATCGTGCTCGACTATCAAATGCCCGGCATGTCGGGTGCGGAGACCGCGGGCGCGATCCGTGCCATGCCGCAATTCGCCGGCACGCCTATCATCATGCTGACCTCGGTCGACCAGTCCTTGCCGACGGCGCAGCATCGCCACCTCGGGCTTGCCGCACAATTGCTCAAGCCGGCGCGGTCGTCCGTCCTTCTGGAAGCTCTGGTGACGGCGATCCAGAAATGCCGCGGCGGCATCGGCGCCGAGCCTGCGGACCCGGCATCGCAACGACAGCGGCCCGAGGACGTGTCCGACGGTCAGGCCGCTAACGGCGCACCGGAACCGGAAACGGCAGCGCCGGACGAGGCCGCCGGCAATCCCTCGCGCCGGCTCGACATTCTCGTTGCCGAGGACAATGAGGTGAACCAGCTCGTCTTCTCGCAGATCCTGCAGCAGACGCCTTACACCTTCGAGATCGTGCGCAATGGTGCACTGGCGGTGGACGCGCAGGCCGAAATGCGGCCGGCGATGATCCTGATGGACGTCTCAATGCCCCAGATGAACGGTCTGGAGGCGACGGCCGCGATCCGCGCCGCCGAGGCGGACGGCGGCGGTCGCGTGCCCATCGTCGGGGTCACGGCGCATGCGCTCAAGGGGGACAGCGAGCGCTGTCTCTCGGCCGGAATGGATGACTACCTGCCCAAGCCCATCAGTCCCGATGCGCTTTTGCGCAAGGTGGAGAAATGGATGGCGGGAACCGGGGCGCCCGACGCCGAGGCCGCCGCGCGCCGCCATGGTGCGATCGCGCAATAGCGCCAGGTCGTCGTTGACCACATACTGCCATCCTACCGTTGGCTTGGAATGCCACTCCGGGCAGGATGAGCGGCGGCAGGCTGGAATTGGCATCGCGAGCTCCAACCGATCTTGTTCCAAACAAAGCCTGCCGACCAGTGCGCGATCTTTAGCGCCGTGCTCTCCTGCCCGTTTTTTTTCGCCTCGTGCCAACCTCGCAATTAGCCGCATAAATTTTTGGCCAAAGCTCCAAGCGGCTGATCCGCCGGGATGAATGCCGCCGGCTATTGTCCTGCCGACGATGCCGCCGGTGACGGTCCCGTTCCGGCGTCAAGCGGCCGACATATAACTGTCATCCAACTGTAACATTGGGATTCTAAGGCACTCCCGGCCGCTGGTTCTCGGGGCGGCATCATCGAATTTTTGACAGGAGTAGGCCAGATGAACAAAATTCTCCTTACGGGGTCGGTGGCGGCGGTCGCGCTGGCTGCGTCCGTTGGCTATGCGGCAGCGCGCGATCAGATCAAGATCGTCGGTTCGTCCACCGTTTTCCCCTACAGCCAGGCGACGGCGGAAGAATATGCCAACAAGACGGGCAATCCCGCGCCCGTCGTCGAATCGACCGGCACGGGCGGCGGCTTCAAGGTGTTCTGCGGCGGCGTCGGTCCCGACTTTGCCGACATCACGGGCGCCTCGCGCGCCATCAAGGAATCCGAGGTGAAGCTGTGTGCCGACAACGGCGTGACCGACATCACCGAAGCCCTGATCGGCTATGACGGCCTGTCCGTCGCCGTGTCGCGGGCCAACGAGACCGACTTCGACCTGTCGGAGGAACAGATCTTCAAGGCGCTCGCCGCCGAACTGCCCGACGGCAATGGCGGTTTCGTCGCCAACCCGAACAAGAAGTGGTCCGACGTCGATGAATCGCTGCCGGCGACCGACATTATCGCATTCGGTCCTCCGCCCACCTCGGGTACGCGCGACGCCTTTGTCGAGCTCGTCATGCATGACGGCTGCGCCGACCTGCCGGGGATGGCCGAGCTCAAGTCGGCCGATGAGGACAAGTGGGAAGAGGTCTGCTCGCGCATGCGGCAGGACGGTCCCTTCGTCGAGGCTGGTGAGAACGACAACCTGATCGTGCAGCGCCTGGAAGCCGACCCGAACTCCGTCGGCATCTTCGGCTACTCCTTCCTCTACGAAAACAGCGACAAGCTGAAGGCGGTGAAGATCGAAGGCGTCGCGCCGACATTCGACACCATCGCCGACGCTTCCTATCCGGTATCGCGTCCGATCTTCTTCTACGTGAAGAACGCGCATAGGGACGTCATTCCGGGCATGAGCGATTTTCTCGCCGAATATATGTCGGATGAGGCCCTCGGCCCCGACGGCTACCTCGCCGAGCGCGGGTTGACGCCGCTTTCCGACGAGAAGCGCGAAGAAGTCCAGAAGGCGGTTCTCGAGGGCAAGAAGTTCGGCTCTTGATCCGTTCGGCACAAATGCGGCCGCCCTTTGGGCGACCGCCACTTTTCCAGCGCATCGGCCCGAAGATCGGAATCGATTCTTGCAAGCACGATGCGCAGATCATGGCACGCAGCGTCCAAGGCACGGCCAGAAGGCCGCGCGGCGCTGTAGGTGAGGGGTCGGCATGGCGGGCTATCTGATCGGATTTCTGGTGCTGGCGGCCGGTCTGGCCGCGCTGACGAGCATGCAGCGCGCGCGCCGCTCGCGTGACGCGGCGGCCGATAAAGCGCATTCGCGTCCGATCTATCATGGGCTCAATGCCGCCATCTGGACCGGCGTTCCCGCCTTCGTATTCCTCATTGTCTGGCTTATGGGCCAGAACAGCATCATCAACAGCCTGGTGCTGGCGAGCTTTCCTGGAGCGGACGCGCTTTCCGGCGCCGAGAAATCACTGCTTATCAGCGAGATTCGCCAGGTCGCCGCCGGCAACATCTTCAAGGAGCCGACGCCGGAAATCCTGGCCGCCGTCGATCACCTGAAATCGCTGCAATCGATCGCCGTGTGGATGATGGTCGCCGTGGTCGCTGCCGCTGCCTCAATCGGCGCCTTTTTCGGCTACAGGGTGATCGAGAGCCGTTTCCGCGCCCGCCACAGCGTCGAGCGCTCCGTCACCTGGTTCATGATGTTTTCCTCGCTGGTCGCCATCCTGACGACGGGCGGCATCGTGGCATCGCTGCTTTATGAAGCGCTGCAGTTCTTCGCCCGGGTGCCGGTGACGGAGTTCCTGTTCGGCCTGCGCTGGGAGCCGCAGATCGCGCTGCGGCCCGACCAGGTCGCGGGGCTCGGCGCCTTCGGCATGGTGCCGGTGCTGTTCGGCACCTTCGCGATCTCGGCGCTGGCGATGGCCGTCTCGGTGCCTGTCGGCATCCTGTCGGCGGTCTATCTCACCGAATATGCGGGGGAGCGCTTTCGCGCGGTGGTCAAGCCGCTGCTGGAAATCCTCGCCGGCATACCGACCGTCGTCTACGGCTTCTTCGCCGTGCTCACCGTCGCCCCGATCGTGCGCAGCCTCGGCTTGAGCCTCGGCCTGGAAGCCGCCCCCAACAGCGCGCTGGCCGCCGGCGGGGTGATGGGCGTCATGCTTATCCCGTTCATTTCCTCGCTTTCCGACGACGCCTTTGCCGCTGTGCCGCGCGCCATGCGCGACGGCTCCTACGCGCTCGGCGCGACGAAGGGCGAGACAATTCGCAAGGTCCTGCTGCCTGCCGCCTTGCCGGGCATTGTCGGCGGCGTGCTGCTTGCGTTGAGCCGCGCGGTCGGCGAGACGATGATCGTGGTCATGGCGGCCGGCCTCATCGCCAGGATGACGGTCAATCCGTTCGAGGCGGTCACGACGGTGACCGTGCAGATCGTGACGCTTCTGATCGGCGACAGCGAGTTTGACAATCCGAAGACGCTGGCCGCCTTCGCGCTCGGCTTGGTGCTGTTCCTCATCACGCTGGGCCTGAACCTGATCGCCCTGCGCACCGTGCGCAAATACCGGGAGAAATACTGATGGCCGCCCAGGCAATCACAGGCCACGTCGACTGGAAGTCGGACGCCATGCAGGCGCGGCGCAGGGCGCGTTACGCCGCCGACCGGCGCCTGCAGATCTACGGCATGGTCGCCATCTTCTTCGCCCTCGGCTTTCTGGCGATCCTGGTCGGCACCTTGAGCTTTACCGGGTACCGGGCCTTCGTCCAGACGACCGCGACGGTGGAAATCGACCTTTCGCAGGCCGACATCGACCGAGGCGACCTGATGGGCGCGAACTGGCGCAACATCGTGCGTGACGCGCTGCGCCAACAGGTCGGCGACATACCTCGATCCGATCAGCGCGACTATTTCAACATCTTCACCTCGTCCGCGCCCTTCCTCGTGCGCGACAAGGTGATCGCCGACCCGGACTTGCTCGACGGCACGGCGCGGTTCAGCATTCCGCTTTCCGACCCGCTCGACCAGCTCGCCAAAGGCCAGATCAACCCAGATTTGCCCGAAAACCAGCGCCGGGTGAACGACCGGCAGATCGAATATTTCAACCAGTTGCAGGCGAAGGGGCTGATTGCGCAGCCGTTCAACTGGGGCCTGTTCTTCAACGCCGACAGCCGCTTTCCGGAACTGGCCGGTCTCGCCGGCGCGATCTCCGGGTCGTTCTGGGCGCTGCTCGTCTGCTTCGTGATCAGCTTTCCCGTCGGCATCGCGGCGGCGATCTATCTCGAGGAATTCGCGCCGAAGAACCGCCTGACCGACATTATCGAGATCAACATCAACAATCTGGCCGCCGTGCCCTCCGTCGTGTTCGGCCTGCTCGGCCTGGCCGTGTTCCTCGGCTGGTTCGGATTGCCGCGTTCGGCGCCGCTGGTGGGCGGAATGTGCCTGGCGCTGATGACCCTGCCGACGCTGATCATCGTCACGCGCGCCTCGCTCAAATCGGTGCCCTCGTCGATCCGCGAGGCGGCGCTGGGCATCGGCGCCTCCAAGCACGAGGCAATCCTCCACCACATCCTGCCCTTGTCGATGCCGACGATCATGACCGGCACGATCATCGGCCTGGCGCAGGCCCTCGGCGAAACCGCGCCGCTCCTGCTCGTGGGCATGAACGCCTTCATCACCAGCCCGCCGGCCGGCATCTTCGAGGCGTCGACGGCCCTGCCGACGCAGATCTATATCTGGGCCGACAGTCCGGAGCGCGGTTTCGTCGCCAGGACATCCGCCGCTATCCTGGTGCTGCTGGCCTTCCTGGTCGTGATGAACGCAATTGCCATATTCCTCAGGCAGCGCTTCGAGCGCCGCTGGTGATGGAGCAAAAGGACATGAACATGCTGACCGATGCTGCCGTCGAACAGAAGCTGCATTCGACTTCCAACGAGGCCGCAATCAAGATGCGCGGCAAGGACGTGACGGTTCACTATAACGGCAAGCAGGCCCTGTTCGGCGTCAATCTCGATGTGCCCGAACAGCAGGTGACGGCGCTGATCGGGCCGTCGGGCTGCGGCAAGTCGACCTTCCTGCGCAGCCTCAACCGGATGAACGACACGATCGAGGGTTGCCGTGTCGGCGGCGAGATCACGCTCGACGGGGATGATGTCTACGATCCCCGTATCGACGTGGTCGAACTGCGTGCCCGGGTGGGCATGGTGTTCCAGAAGCCGAACCCGTTTCCCAAGTCGATCTACGAGAATGTCGCCTACGGACCGCGCATCCACGGCATTGCCCGCAACAAGTCCGAACTCGACCAGATCGTCGAATCCAGCCTGGAAAAGGCGGCGCTGTGGTCGGAGGTGAAGGACCGCTTGAACGAGCCGGGCACCGGCTTGTCCGGCGGTCAGCAGCAGCGCCTGTGCATCGCCCGGGCCATCGCGGTGTCGCCGGAGGTCATCCTGATGGACGAACCCTGTTCGGCGCTCGATCCCATCGCCACGGCCAAGGTCGAGGAACTGATCGACGAACTGCGCGAGAACTACACGATCGTCATCGTGACCCACTCCATGCAGCAGGCGGCGCGCGTGTCGCAGCGCACGGCGATGTTCCACCTCGGCTACCTGGTCGAGGAGGGGGCGACCGACAAGATGTTCACCAATCCGGATGACAAGCGCACCCAGGATTACATCACCGGGCGCTTCGGCTGAGCCGGAAACCGGGCACCACGAGGACCAGATCATGGGCGAGCACACCGTCACATCCTTCGACGACGAACTCGAGATCATCGACACGCTCATCCGCGAGATGGGCGATCTCTCGGGCTCGATGCTGGGCGACGCCACGCGCGCGCTGCTGCAATCCGACAATGCGCTGGCGCAGCGCGTCATTTCCGACGACGCGATCATGGACGCCAAGCAGCGCGATCTCGACGAAAAGGCGATCACGCTGATCGCGCGGCGCCAGCCGATGGCGCAGGACCTGCGCTCGGTGGTCGGCGCGATCCGCATGGCGGCCGACCTGGAGCGCGTCGGCGATCTTGCCAAGAACATCGCCAAGCGCGTCGGTGCGGTGGGCCAGCGCGTCACGCCGCGCAGCCTGTCGCATTCGATCGAGACCATGGCCGACCTCGTCAACGCCCAGGTTTCGGCCGTGGTCGAAAACTATGTCTCGCGCAATGCCGATGCACTGCCGCCGCTGCGCGCGGCGGACGAGAAGATCGACATCCAGTACACGGCGATCTTCCGCGAGCTTCTGACCTATATGATGGAGGACCCGCGCAACATCACGGCCTGTACTCATCTCCTGTTTTGCGCCAAGAATCTCGAGCGCATCGGCGATCACGCGACCAACATCGCGGAAAACGCCTATTACGTGATGACCGGCGATCAGCTTCCGCTGCAGCGTCCGAAGATGGACGAGACGGCGATTACCGGTACCGGCACGAGCGGGTGAGGAGCCAGCCGATGAATGCAGCCAAGGTCATGGTGGTCGAGGACGAAGAACCGCTATGCGTCCTGCTGAAATACAATCTCGAGGCCGAAGGCTATCACGTCGAGGTCATCAACCGGGGTGACGAGGCGGAGATCAGGCTCCAGGAGAGCGTTCCCGATCTTCTGGTGCTCGACTGGATGGTCCCGGCTGTTTCCGGGATCGAGCTGTGCCGCAGACTGCGCGCCCGCTCCGAGACCGAGCGCCTGCCGATCATCATGCTGACGGCCAGGGGTGAGGAGAGCGACCGCGTGCGCGGGCTTTCGACCGGCGCCGACGACTACCTCGTCAAGCCCTTCTCGACGCCAGAATTCATCGCCCGGGTGCGGGCGCTCCTGCGCCGGGCCAAGCCGGAAGTGCTGTCGAGTGTGCTGACGGTGGGCGATATCGTGCTCGACCGCGAGGCGCACCGCGTCTACCGGCGCAAGAACGAGATCAGGCTCGGCCCGACGGAGTTCCGCCTGCTCGAATTCCTCATGCAGCATCCCGGCCGTGTGTTCTCGCGCAGCCAACTCCTCGACAATGTGTGGGGCGAGACGATCTATATCGACGAGCGCACCGTCGACGTGCATGTCGGCCGTTTGCGCAAGGCGGTCAACACCGGCCGTATGCCGGATGTCATCCGCACGATCCGTGGCGCCGGCTACGCCATCAAGGACGACTGAGCCGATCTCCCGATGCGAGATTGACAGCCCACCATAGCGACGCCCACGCAGTATTGCGCGCCCGGAAGCGCTCGTGCTTATTGTCACGGGGCGCGAAAAAATGCGGGAGGTTGTCGCAATGAAGGCTTTTCGGGCGGGCGTGGCCGCTTTGCTGATTGCCGTGTCGGCGTTGTGCGGCGCGGGCAGCGCGATGGCCGGGGATCTGGGTGATGCGAGGGCCCAGCACGTGGTGCGCAACTGGTACAGGCTGATGCTCGAGCTCGTGCGCCACACGCCCACCTATTCGCCGCCTGTGGCAAGCCGCAGCTTCGCCTATGTCGGCGTGACGGCGTTCGAAGCCGTCGCCGGCGGTTCGGCGCAGCTTCAATCGCTCGCCGGACAACTCAACGGCCTTGCGCCCGCCCCGCAACGCCCGGCAGGCGCGCATGACGACGCGGTTCTCCTCAACGCCGCGCTCACGCAGGTGATGGAAAACCTGTTCGCCAATACCGGGCCGACCGGCCAGCGCGCCATGACCGCCTTTGGCGAAAGGCTCAGCGCCGGCGCGGCCGCGGGGGTGCCGGATGACGTCGTTGCGCGCAGCCGGACGCATGGGGCCGCCCTGGCGCGGCATATCCTGGACTGGTCCGAAGCCGACGGCGGCGCGGTGGTGGAAAATATGGGCTTTCCCGCCGCCTACGAGCTGACACCCGGACCGGCGCACTGGGTGCCGACAAGCCGCATCGCCCAGCAGCAGACGCCGCTCCTGCCGCAATGGGGCGAAAACCGCACTCTCGTCATGCCGGACGGGGCGGCGTGTCCGTTGCCGGCGCCGCCGGATTACAGCGAAGAGCCAGGATCGGCGTTTTACGACGAAGCGCGGGAAGTCTACGACACGGTCAACAGCCTCACCGACGAGCAGCGCGCCGTCGCCCGCTTCTGGTCGGACGATCCGATGCTGTCGCCGACGCCGCCCGGCCATTGGCTGTCGATCGCGCTTCAGGTTCTCGAACAGTCGGAGGCCGATCTCGAGCGCGATGTCGATGTCCTCGCGCGCGTCGGGGTCGCCTTGTCGGATTCCTTCATCGCCTGCTGGAACGCCAAATACGCGTTCGATCTGGTGAGGCCCGTCACCTATATCCGCCGGGTCATCGACCCGCAATTCGAGCCGCCTCTCATCACGCCGCCCTTTCCCGAATATCCGAGCGGCCACAGCACCCAGTCGGCCGCCGCCGCCTCGGTGCTGACTGATCTGTTCGGGGCGGACGTCGCCTTCGAGGATGCGACCCATGCCGAAGACGGGCTGGCGCCGCGCAGCTATGCGAGCTTTCGGGAGGCGGCGCAGGAAGCCGGCATATCCCGGCTCTATGGCGGCATTCATTTCCGTGCCGCGGTCGAGCGCGGGCTGGACCAGGGGCGCTGTGTCGGCCGATATGTCAACGCCCTGCGGACGAGGAACTGACCGATGCTTCGCTTCGCGATCCTGCTCGCCGTGATGGGTGCGGTGGCGCCCCTACGGGCGGCGGCCGGCGAGCCCGCCTTGACCGTTCCACGCTTTGTCGAGGAAACGGCGACTTCGGGCATCGACAACGTCTATGCCGGCGACTGGGAGTATATGGCGGGCGGCGGTGTCGCCGCGTTCGACTGCAACGATGACGGCTTTTCCGACCTGCTGTTTGCGGGCGGCGAAGATCGCGCGAAATTCTACCGCAATGCCGGCGCTCCCGGTTCGGCACTGCGTTTCGAGGCGCAAGAGAGCGGCCTGGAGCTCGACCGCGTGACGGGCACCTACCCGCTCGACATCGACGGCGATGGCATAACCGACATCATGCTGCTGCGCGTCGGCGAGAACGTCGTCATGCGCGGCCTGGGCGGCTGCCGTTTCGAGCGCGCCAACGAGGCGTGGGGGTTCGATGGCGGCGACGCCTGGTCGACGGCCTTTGCCGCGACCTGGGAGCATGGCGCCCGGTGGCCGACGCTGGCCGTCGGCAACTATATCGACCGGCGCGAGGACGCCTTCCCCTGGGGATCGTGCACCGACAACTGGCTGCACCGTCCGGAAAACGACCGCCGCCGGTTCGCAGCACCCCTGGCGCTGAAGCCGAGCCATTGCGCCTTGTCGATGCTCTTCACCGACTGGAACAGGTCGGGCACGCCGGATCTGAGGATCTCCAACGACCGGGAATACTACAAGGGCGGGCAGGAGCAGCTCTGGCGCTTCGAGGCGGGCCGGGCGCCGGCGCTCTATACGGAAGCCGACGGCTGGAAGCGCCTGCGCATCTGGGGCATGGGCATTGCCTCGAGCGATCTCGACCGCGACGGGTATCCGGAATATTTCCTCACCAGCATGGCCGACAACAAGCTGCAGGCTCTGAGCGGTGCCGAAGGCGCAAGGACCGCGCGCCCGGCCTACGAGGACATCGCCTATGCCAGCGGCGTGACGGCCCATCGGCCCTATCTGGGTGACCAGGTCAAGCCTTCGACCGCCTGGCATGCGCAGTTCGACGACGTCAACAATGACGGCCGCGCCGACCTGTTCATCGCCAAGGGCAATGTCGCCGAGATGCCCGATTTCGCCGCGAAGGATCCCAACAACCTGCTGCTGCAATCGGCTGCCGGGAGCTTTCAGGAAGCCGGTGACAAGGCCGGCGTGGCGAGCGTCGCCATCGCCAGAGGCGCCTTGCTGGCAGACCTCAATCTCGACGGGCTTCTGGATCTGGTGGTCGCCAATCGCTGGTCGAAGGCGCAAATCTGGCGCAATGCCAGCACTGATGCGGGGCGCTGGCTCCAGGTCAAGCTGCGTCAGGACGGGGCGAACCGGGAGGCGGTCGGGGCCTGGCTGGAAGTGAAAGGCGAACCCGGCATGACGCGTCGCGAAATCACCGTTGGCGGCGGCCATGCCTCGGGGCAGTCGGGCTGGTGGCATGCCGGGCTCGGCGATGCGCGGCAGGCAGATGTGCGCGTCATCTGGCCCGATGGCACCGCCGGCGAATGGCAGCGGCTTGAAAGCAACCGTTTCTATGTGATCGAGCGCGGCCGTCCGGCCCGTGGCTGGTCGCCCGGATAGAGGTCAGGCGACGTCCTGGCGTGCGTCGCTCGGCTGGGCCGGGCTGCCGGAGAAGATTTCCCGGTCGACATAGGTGAGTGCGCGCAGCGCGCAGCCTTCGCGAATGAGCGGCGCCTCGTTCGGCTCGACGAGGAAGGTGAGGGCGGCGTCGTGCTGGCCGCCCGCCGTCTTGGCGATCGCCCGGCGGATGGGGTCTTCCAGAAGGTCGATGGCCTGGGCCCCGTGGCCGACGAAGGCGACGGGCGCGGGATCGATCAGCGCGAAAAGACTGCCGAGGCCGAAGCCGATCGCTTCGCCGGCCTTGTCGAAGGCGCGGCGTTCCGGCCCGTCGCGTTCGCGGGCGCGGTGGGCCAGCGAGGCGATTTCCTGCTCGGGGACGTCGGATGCCGGCGTCTCGTCCGGATCGTGGCATAGCGCGGCGCGCCAGATCGCATAGCTGCCCGCATAGGCTTCGACGCAGCCGTGCCGTCCGCAGCGGCACAGCGCGCCGTCGGGCACGTGGTTCATATGGCCGAACTCGCCAGCCGAGGAGCGCGTGCCGGTGAACAGGTCGCCCTTGATCACGAGACCCATGCCGATGCCGTGAGACAGCAGCACGGCAATGAAATTGTCGCGATAACGCTCGGAATCGCGCGCCTGCAGGGCCACCGCGATCATGTTGCAGTCGTTCTCCACCGTCACGGGAATGCCGAAGGCATCCTCGATGGCGTCGGCGAAGGCGACGTCGCTGTGCGGCGAGATCGGCGACCACAGCATGGTGCGGGCCACCGAATCGGTGATGCCCTGAACGGCGAAAGCGATGCGCAGCACCCGTGCGCCCGTCCTGGCCGAATGGTCCACGAGCTCGCCGATCATGGCCTGCGCGGCGGCGACCAATTCGCGCCGCGTCATGCCGAGCGTCTCCAGCCTGGCCTGCCGGTCGACGATGATGCCGCCGGAATAGTCGATCAGGCTGGCCGACAGCGAGTTCAGCGACAGCACGACCGCGATGATGGCGGCGGCATCGGGATTGAGGCCCAGCGCCACCTGGGGACGGCCGCGGCGCGTCGCGGGCATATCGGGGTCGCGCTGCTCGCGCAGGATCGCTTCCATGATCAGGTCGGAAGTGATGGCCGATACGGTCGACGGGCTCAGCCCGGTCCGGCGGTGCAGCCCGGTTCGCGACAGTTGCTCATGATCGCGCAGCGCGCCGAGCACAAGCCGGCGATTCTGTCGCCTTACATCGTCCGATCGCGCAATCGCCGTCATCGCGGCGGCTTCCTCCCGTTTGCGGCGCCTATCGGTATTGCAGAAAATTGTTGTTGCAATGCAATATGTTGCGCCGTCCAAAAATCACCTTGACACAGCTTTTGAGGTGAGTCACTATTTTTTTCGAGCCTCGAATTAAAGAGGCTGAACCGACCGCGCGCTGTCGCAGACAGATCGCGGCGCGCCTTTTATGTACCGGGAGGAGAGCATGAAAAAGACCGTTCTGGCGCTGAGCTGCGCCGTCTTCAGCATGGGATTTGCGGGCGGTGCGCTCGCCAAGGACAAGATCATCGGCGTTTCCTGGTCGAACTTCCAGGAAGAGCGCTGGAAGACCGACGAGGCGGCGATGAAAGCGGCCATCGAGGCCGCCGGCGACAGCTACATCTCGGCCGACGCCCAGTCGTCCGCTTCCAAGCAACTGACCGATGTCGAATCGCTGATCGCCCAGGGCGCCAACGCCCTCATCATCCTCGCCCAGGATTCCTCGGCCATCGGCCCGGCGGTCGAAAAGGCCGTCAACGAGGGCATCTCGGTGGTCGGCTATGACCGCCTGATCGAAAACCCGGACGCCTTCTACCTGACCTTCGATAACAAGGAAGTCGGCCGCATGCAGGCGCGCGCCGTCTTCGAGGTGCAGCCGGAGGGCAACTATGCCTTCATCAAGGGCTCCTCGGCCGACCCGAACGCCGATTTCCTGTTCTCCGGCCAGATGGAAGTGCTCAAGGACGCCATTGATTCCGGCAAGATCAAGAATGTCGGCGAGGCTTATACCGACGGTTGGCTGCCGGCCAACGCGCAGAAGAACATGGAGCAGATCCTGACGGCCAACAACAACGAGGTCGACGCCGTGGTCGCCTCCAATGACGGCACGGCCGGCGGTGTCGTGGCGGCGCTGTCGGCGCAGGGCCTTGCCGGCTCCGTACCGGTCTCCGGTCAGGACGGCGACCATGCCGCGCTCAATCGCGTCGCGCTGGGAACACAGACCGTTTCGGTGTGGAAGGATGCGCGCGAGCTTGGCAAGGCGGCGGCCGAGATCGCCTCGGCACTGGCCGACGGCACCGCGATGGCGGACATCCCGGATGCAGTGAAATGGTCCGACGGCCCGCAGGGCGTGGAGATGGATGCCGTGTTCCTGAAGCCGCTGCCGATCACCAAGGACAATCTGGACCAGGTCATCGATGCCGGGTGGGTCTCCAAGGACGTCGCCTGCCAGGGTGTGGAGGCGGGTTCCGTCGCCGCCTGCGACTGACAGGAGCGTTAGAGCATGTCCCGCTCAAACGGAACCGTTTGAGCGAAATGTACATGCTCCAACATATTGACCTGGCGCGCATATCGTTGCTTCAACGTTTCCGTTTGAAGCGAACGCGCGCTAGTAAATTGGCGCCGCGGTTTGACCGGAACCGCGGCGTCTGCCTAACATAAGGACCGTTGCCGCCAGGCCGGCGGCAGCGGCCCCCGGTGGGGAAGGAAACGATGTCGGAAGCGACCTCGACGGCGTCCGCGGACAGGGCCCGAAGCAGCGAACTCGGCCCAGTCGGGGCCTTCTTGAAAGCCACCGAGCTCGATACCCGCATGCTCGGCATGATCGGGGCCTTGTTTGTCATCTGGCTGGGGTTCCATCTCTTGTCGGGCGGTCTCTTCCTGACGCCGCGCAATCTGTGGAACCTGTCGGTGCAGTCCTCCTCGGTCGCGGTGATGGCGACCGGCATGGTGCTGGTCATCGTGACCCGCAATATCGACCTGTCGGTGGGCTCGCTGCTCGGTTTCGTCGGCATGGTCATGGGTGTCGTGCAGGCCGAGCTGCTGCCTGACATACTCGGTTTCGGCAATCCCTGGATCTGGGCGCTCGCGCTGGCGGCGGGCATTGCGCTGGGCGTCCTCGTCGGGGCGGTGCAAGGCTATGCGATCGCCTATCTGGGCGTTCCGGCCTTCATCGTGACGCTGGGCGGTTTGCTGGTGTGGCGCGGTGCTGCCTGGTGGGTCACGAGCGGGCGCACCGTGGCGCCGATGGATGCGACCTTCCGGCTGATGGGCGGCGGACCGGCCGGCTCGATCGGCGCGACCTGGAGCTGGATCATCGCCCTGCTGGCCTGCGTCGCCGTCGTGTTCATGCTGATGAGCGGACGCACGCAGCGCAAGCGCTTTCACTTCCCGTTGCGTCCGGTCTGGGCAGAATTCTTCCTCGGCGCAGTGGGCTGCGTGGCGATCCTCGGCGCCGTCGGGGTGGCAAACGCCTATCCCTTGCCGATCGGAATCGTGCGCCGTTTTGCCGAAGCCAACAACATCACAATCCCCGAGGGCGGATTGTTCATCTCGCACGGCATCGCCATTCCGGTGCTGATTGCCGTCGGCGTGGGCATCGTCATGACCTTCATCGCCACGCGCACCCGTTTCGGCCGCTATGTCTTCGCCATCGGCGGAAATCCGGAAGCGGCCGAACTGGCCGGCATTCCGACGCGCTGGGTGACGATGAAGATCTTCATGCTGATGGGGGCGCTGGCCGCCATCAGCGGGGCCATCTCGACGGCCAGGCTCAATGCGGCGACCAACGCCATGGGCACGCTCGACGAATTGCTGGTGATCGCGGCGGCGGTCATCGGCGGCACGTCGCTCGCCGGCGGCTCGGGCACCGTGGCCGGGGCGATGATCGGCGCGGTTCTCATGCAGTCGCTGTCGACCGGCATGATCCTGCTCGGCGTCGACACGCCGCTGCAGAATATCGTCGTCGGACTGGTGCTCGTCGTCGCCGTCTGGCTCGACACCATGTATCGCCGGCGCATTCAGTGAGGGCAGGTTCCATGAACGACAAACCCACACCCCTCGTCGAAATGGACAACATCTCGATCGCCTTCGGAGGAATCCAGGCGGTCGACGACGCGAGCGTCGATCTCTATCCCGGCGAGGTCATGGCGCTGCTCGGCCATAACGGCGCCGGCAAGTCGACGCTGATCAAGATCCTGTCCGGGGCTTACAAGCGCGATGCGGGCGAGATCCGGGTCGACGGCAAGGCCGCCGAAATCCACAATCCGCGCGACGCCAAGAAATACGGCATCGAGACGATCTACCAGACCCTGGCGCTGGCCGACAATGTCGATGCCGCGGCCAATCTTTTCCTTGGCCGCGAGCGCCTGACGCGCTGGGGCACGCTCGACGACGTGGCCATGGAGGCCGAGGCGCGCAAGGTCATGGGGCGGCTCAATCCGCGCTTCCAGCGCTTCAAGGATCCGGTGAAGCAATTGTCCGGCGGCCAGCGGCAGTCGGTGGCGATCGCGCGGGCGATCCTGTTCAATGCGCGCATCCTGATCATGGACGAGCCTACGGCGGCGCTCGGACCGCAGGAAACGACCCAGGTCGGCGAACTGGTCAAGCAGCTCAAGTCGGAAGGGATCGGCATCTTCCTCATCAGCCACGACATTCACGACGTGTTCGATCTGTCGGACCGCGTCTGCGTGATGAAGAACGGCCAGGTGGTGGGCACGGCCTCGACGGACGATGTCACCAAGGACGAAGTCCTGGGCATGATCATCCTGGGCAAATGCCCGCCCGGCGCGGTTCCGGGACCGGGCGCGCTTTCCGCCGTCGCCTGATGGTCCAGCACTTGGCCCACCGAAAAGTCGGCTTCGGTGGGCAATAAGCGATGAAACCGCCGGCATGCCGGCGGTTTCTCATCTGGGTTGATACTCTCGGCTGACGCCGCCGCGCGAATGTCCGTCTGCCGGTGTCAGCGGCAGCGCGCTTCATAGATGCGGCCGTTGCGATCGCGATAGCGGCACCAGCCGTTGCGGGTTGCCTTGCCGATCAGCACGCCGGAGACCGCGCCGACGGCGCCGCCGACGGCTGCTCCACCCCACGAATCGGTCGCCAGGCCGCCAATTGCCGCGCCAACCAGGCCGCCGGTGGTTGCGTCGCGTTCGGCCGTCGTGCATGCCGACACGGAAACGGCAAGCATGGCCATCAATGCAAACGTAGTCTTCTTCATCTCGCGATCACTCCTCTGATTCGCGCCCCTTCCGGTTCAATGGCTTAAGGCCATTTGCGGCATCCTCGTGACGATATTCCTAGAACAATTCCAGGATAAGTGGAAACAGGTTCTGCGTCCTTGCCTGATGATGATCGCGGCGCAATTGCCGGCTTCAAAACTTCCAGCGTATCAAACTGCCAATGGATATCCTTCGAATCCAGTCATCTGCTCGATCACCTGAACCGGATGAGTTCACACGGCCTAGCGTTTCGGCGGCCTGTCGGCATTTTTCGCTTCCTCGGCAACCATAATATCCGTCGGCACGATTTCCACAACCAGCCGTCCGTCCGGCTCGACGTCCCAGACGAGCTCGGCATTTTCATATTCCAGGGCCGGGTCGACCTCGAAGCAGGTCATGAAGACACGCGGATAGAGCCCGTCAAACCGGCGCTCGGCGCGCGCGTGTTCTACCTTGCATGCCTGGGCCGTCTCGAACAGCGGCACGGGGGCCGGAAGTTCGCGACAATCTTCGAGGTCGGCAGAACATCCCACGATGAACAGGAGTGCAGCGATGTGTTCCATGGCTCATTCCTCTCGTGGTTAACGCCGGCGGAGCGGCAAGGTTCCGCGACTGGCTGGCACGCGGCCAACAGCGACCGTTCCTCGAGGGCGTCGCGCCGGACAGGATTGTGCTTCGGCTGCAAGGTGAGGTCTGTGAAACCGGTCGCTCGCGAGGAATGCGCGGCCATCGTTGCCGGTGGGGAACTTCCGTCGGCTTCGGGCGTTGAATGTCTTGATCGCGGCATTGGATGCTTACCGCGATCCCTTCCGCGGGAACAAATACACGCTATCGTCCCCATCTTCGGAAGCGATCATTGGCCGGCCTGCTGGGCCGGCCTTTCTTTGGCGCCTGCCGGCGGTGATGAGCAGATCTATGCCGCCTCGAAATTTTCGTCCGGGATGGTGAGACGGTACTCGATGGCGCCATTCGAGACAGTCAGGCGTGCCTTGCCGTTGAGTGCCGTGGGCACGATCCTTTCCAGGGCCACGCTGCTGAAGCGCTGGTTGTCGAGAAATGGCCGGAGGCCGTCGCGCATATGCTCGTTCCAGACGAGCTGGAGGCCGGCCTTGCGGCTCGGCGTCGCCGCGATGGTGACGGTCCCGCCATCGCGCGACAATGCGCCGGCACTCACGGAATTGACCGCCAGCTCATGCATGGCAAGGCCTACGTGAAGGGCGGCATTGGGGTTGAGATAGGGATTGGCGCCGTCCAGGCGGATGTTGCGTTCGGGGTCGGCGCAGAAGCGTTGCACCTGGCCCATGACGAGCTCCTTCAGCCGCGCGCCGCGCCAATTCGACAGCGTGACCAGATCCTGCGAGGCGGAAAGGGAGTGCAGCCGTCCGCGAAAGCGGCGCAGAAAATCGTCGATGTCTTCGGAGTCGCGCCCAGTCTGCGCGGCAACCGACTGAATGATCGCCAGCAGATTCTTCGACCGATGGCTGACCTCGCGAAGAAGGGCGCGCAGCGTCTGCTCGCGATGTTTCTGCTCGGTGATCTCGACGGTGGTGGTGATGACGCCCTCGATGCGGCCATCCTCGCCGCAGTCGGCGTCGATCCAGATGTCGAACCACCGTGCGCCGACGCTGTCGGGAACGCGGATCTCGAGCCGTCGTGCAACGCCGTCTTCCAGGATGGCGCGTTTCGCCTCGCAGACCCTGTCGGCCTCCGGCTGCGGCAGGAAATCATGGTCGCCTGACCCCGCCCGAGACTGCGCCGACCAGCTTTCGGGAAAGTTTTCGGCCCAGACGACATGCAGGTCGGCATCCTGATAGAGAACCGAAATGTCGGCATTGCGCAGGGCGCGCATCAGGCCGCGACCCAGTCCGCCGGTGATCTCGGGCACCTTCCTGGCGGTCTTCCGTCGCGGATTCATCGGCACGCATCATCCGGCACGCGGCGGGCGGGTCCGCATGTCATGCCGCGGCTCTTGCTTGCCGGTCGAAGAAGAGTGCCTGGCTGATGAGAGCCTTCACCATATCGGGATTGAAGGGCTTGGTGACCAGGAACGCAGGCTCGGGGCGTGTTCCGGTCAGGAGCCGTTCGGGAAAAGCGGTGATGAAGATGACGGGCACCGGCGCGTGGGCGATGATGTCGTTGACGGCGTCGATGCCCGAACTGCCGTCGGCCAGCTGGATGTCGGCCAGCACCATGCCGGGCCGCGATTTCGCAAACAGCGCAACCGCCTCGGCCCGCGTGCGGGCGGTGCCGACGACACTGTGGCCGAGGCTCTCCACCATCTCTTCGATGTCCATGGCGATCAGCGGCTCGTCCTCGATGACGAGAACGTTCGTGGCGACCTGACGCGAGATCTCCGTGGAGGCGTCCCGAAGCAGAGCTTCCAGTTTTTCATCGGTCGTGTCGAGGATCTCGGCGGCCTCATCCGCCCTGAAACCTTCCACGGCAACGAGCACGAAGGCCTGACGGGCCGGCGGAGCAAGGGTGGCGAGCTTTGCCGCGGCCTTGCTTTCCCATTCCGGGCGGGGCTGCGGCTCGGCTTCGGGCGGGTTCAAAGACGCGTAAAGTCCGGCAAACAGCTTGTAGAGCGCCACGCGCGGACTGCTGGCGGCGGGGAACACGTCGCTGTCGGCTATGATCGCCTCCAGCGTGGCGGCCACCAGGGCGTCGCCGCTGGTCTGGGAGCCCGAGATGGCACGCGCGAAACGGCGCAGATATGGCAAGTGCGGCGCGATCGTTTCAGACAGGCTCATGACAGCGTATCTCCCTTTCCCCGACAGCCGATGAATGCAAGCTGGCAAATCGCTGTCGAAACGGTTGGCGGGGGGAAAAGTTCCCCGATCAGGGAACGATCTTGGCCCTGACGCATTGATGAGCGCAATGCAGCGCGTCGGTTTGGGGAACCGTGCGTCGATCCAAAGCCAGGTAGGGGTGAAGGTAGGGATGAAGAAGTCAAGCCAAGCAACGCGGCGGCCGACAGGAGACCATGCGGGCGGGAGCGACGAGATTCTGGGGCCCAATTCGGAAATCGGCCGCAAATTGCGTGCGTATTACGACGAACTTGTCTCCGAGGAGATACCGGATCGTTTTTCGCAATTGCTGCGCGAACTCGAGACGAGCGAGAAGCCGGAAAGCGGAGGCAAGGGTGCCAAGCCGTCATAGTGTCCTCGATTCGAAAGCCGTTGCGGCAAGCGGCGTTGATCTCCTGAATTGCAGTTTCGGCCAGGACATTGGCGGATATGAGATTGCTGCGTGGCGGCCGGAGCGCGGCTTCGCAAGGATGAGGCCATGTCCGGCCTTGCGGCCGTCAAGTCCACAACGGCAGACCGGGTGAGAGTGCATGAGTGAGCTTCCTGAATTCAAGGCCGGTCTCGTGCAGGCAATTCCGAGCCTGCGCGCCTTCGCGGTGTCGTTGGCGCACAATGCCGACCGGGCCGACGACCTCGTGCAGGAGACGCTGGTCAAGGCGTGGGACAAGCAGAGCAGTTTCGAGCAAGGAACGAACCTGAAGGCCTGGCTGTTCACCATTCTGCGCAACGAATTCTATTCACAGATGCGCAAGCGTGGCCGCGAGGTTCAGGATACGGAGGGGATCATGACGGCGCGCCTGGCTATCCATCCCGGTCAGCAGGGCCGGATGGACCTGGAGGATTTTCGCCGCGCGCTGGCGCTTCTGCCCGAAGACCAGCGCGAGGCTGTCATCCTCGTCGGCGCCTCCGGTTTTTCCTATGAGGAAGCAGCGCAGATCTGCGGCTGCGCCGTGGGAACGGTCAAGAGCCGGGTCAGCCGGGCGCGTACACGCCTGCAGGAACTTCTCGCCATATCGGGCGAAGGCGAATACGGCCCCGACGCGATCTCGTCACAGGTCCTGGGATCGGGCGTCTCTGGCTGACGCGTTTCCGGCAGTCGATCTGCCTGCCTGCGGCATGATGTTCGTCACGATCGCATAGATGATCAGCAGCACCGGTACAGCGATAAACCCGCCAAGCGCTCCCCAAATCCAGATCCAGAAGGCGATAGCGAGGACGACGAGGAAGGGGTTGAGCGTCATGGTGCGCCCGAGCACCGACGGCGTGACGAACTGCGCCTCGATCATGTTCAAGAACAGGAATGCCAATGGCGGCAGCATGCTGGCGGCCAGCGTGTCGAACTCGAGCAATCCAACCGCGAACAGAATGATGGCCATGACGGCCGGACCGAGATAGGTCACGAAGTTCAAAAGCCCGGCGAGCGCGCCCCAGAGGAATGGCGAGGGAAGGCCGATCAGGTACATGGCCAGCGTCACCGAGACGCCGAGACCGATATTGACCAGCGTGATCGACAGCAAATAGCGCGAGACCAGCCGCTCGACGTCGCGGAAAACATGGGCAGCGCGCCAGCGCAGATGGTCGTCGACGCAGAGCCGCAGGATCATCGCCCGGATGTCGAAACGGGTCAGCATGAAGAAGTAGAGACTTGCCAGGAAGAGGAGCACCTGCGCGACGACGGTCGGCGCCAGCGTGGCGACGCTCTGCACCGGAGACGAATCTTCCACCGCGATGGTCGGCGTGCCGGATCCGATCGCGCCGCGAAGCTGCTCCTGGACCGACTTCAGCGTGGCGATCGGCTCACGCAACTGGGCAAGTTGAAGCTGCAGCTCGTTCCAGATCTGCGGTATGCGCCCCGACCAGGTCGACAGCGGCGCCGCCAGCGCCAGGACGAAGGCCGACAACAGGGCAAGAAAGAGAATGACGACGACCCCGGCGGAAAGGGGAGACGGCAGCCCCCTTGCTTCCAGGCGGGTCGCGATCGGGCCGACCATGAGGCCGATGATGACGGCGGTGACCACCGGAGCAAGGACGACCTGGCCGGCGTCGAGCGCGAACACCGTGGCAATGACACCGACGACGATAATGGCCAGATCCGCCGCCCGCGACGTCAGTTTCGCGGGGTCCGTTTGCTGGGAGGGCCTTTTCAGGGGCGGCCAGTCGGCATCCTGCCGCTTCATGTGCTTGTCCTGTCGACGTTGGCGTTGCAACGTCCTTGCACGATTTCGGTTCCTTTGGAACTCTATGCCCGTTCATGCATTGAAACCGCTGACAACAGAGGGAAAAGCAATCATGGCTGCCACACAATCGAAATCCGCCAAATCCGTCGGCGGAGAGGGAACCGCCGAGGACTTCGAACATCAGATCGCCATTCTCAAGGAGGAACTTGAGAATGTGAAGTCGCAGCTTGCCCGCTCGGGTGGACGTTCGATGGCGGCGGCGCGCAAGGCGGCGGCCGGCGGAATGGATCGGTTGCGTCACCAGGGCGAGACCGCGCTCGAGGATTTCAAGGGCAGTGCACATGACATCGAGGATCGTATCGGTCAGACGATACGCGAGAAGCCTGTAACGTCGCTGGCGATCGCCGCCGGCATCGGCTTTCTGTGCGCTCTGCTGGCCAAGCGGTAGGCGGCGGCTGAATGGTCTCGCCGCTTATCGGCCTTCTGACATCGATTGACCCCCAACGCGCCGTAAGGCGGGCGCGGAGCGCCGTCATCGTCTACGCGCTCGCGGCGATTGCCGCGCTGTGCGGGGCCGGCTTCCTGATTGCCGCTGGTTTCCTTTACACGGCTCGGCATATGAGCCCGCTGGTGGCATGCCTCGTCTTCGGTCTCGGCTTCCTGCTTCTGGCCCTCATATGCGTGGTCGTGTGGCAGTTGTCGGGGCCGCGACGGTCGCGGCGGCGTGAGGAAGAACGGGCGAAGCAATTGACCTCGCTCGCCGGCGCCGTGGCGGTCTCGGTGCTGCCGACGCTGGCACGGCGAGCCGGAGTGCGCTCGCTTGTTTGGCCGCTGGCCGCCATGGCGGCCTATGCGATCTACAAGGAGAATGCGGGTTCCGACGACACGAAGCCGGACGAGGATTGATCGCCGCAAGCGCGATCCGCAAGATGACAGGTGCCGACGGCTTGATCGGCCGGCAATATGATGAACAACGGGCGTCCGATTGTTCACCATCCGGAGACGAACCATTGACGGTTCCTACTCTACCAATTTCGCCCGGCTGCTCGACATATGGCATGACAACACCGGCCGGCCCCAGTGCGTCGGCCTGACAACCGGAATCGATGTGCCAGAGCGCCGTCAAAGGAGTTCCGCCATGCTCAAACAGATCCAGGGTCTGCATCACGTCACCTCCATGGCCAGGGATGCGCAGGAAAACAACGACTTCTTCACCAAGACGCTCGGCTTGCGGCGGGTCAAGAAGACGGTGAATTTCGACGCCCCCGACGTCTACCACCTCTATTATGCCGACGAGGTGGGTTTGCCGGGCACGGTCATGACTTATTTCCCGTTCCCCAATATTCCACGCGGCCATCCCGGTACGGGCGAGGTGGGCACGACCGTGTTCTCGGTTCCCGAAGGCACCCTCGGCTACTGGCAGGAGCGTTTCGCCAGGGAAGGCGTGTCGGATGTCGGCGCCGACGAGCTGTTCGGCCAGAAGCGCCTGACCTTCAAGGGCCCCGATGGCGACGGATTTGCGCTCGTGGAGACGAAGGACGACACGCGGCCGCCATGGTCGAAGGCCGATGTTCCCGCCGACGAGGCGATCCGCGGCTTCCATTCGGTATCGCTCAGGCTGAAGGATGGCGGGGCGACGGAAGAGCTCCTGAAATTCATGGGCTATGAGGACGTTGACCGCTCCGGCAACGTGAAGCGCCTGGCCGTTCCCGGTGGCGGCAACGGCGCCAGCCTGATCGACATCGAGACGATCCCCGGCGGCGATCGCGCCGCGCAGGGCGCCGGCTCGGTTCATCATGTGGCCTTCGCCGTCGAAGACCGCGCCAAGCAGCTCGAGGTGCGCAAGGCGCTGACGGACACCGGCTACCAGGTGACGCCGGTGATCGACCGCGATTATTTCTGGGCGATCTATTTCAGGACGCCCGGCGGCGTCCTGTTCGAGGTCTCGACCAACGAGCCCGGATTCGACCGCGACGAGGACACGGCGCATCTGGGCGAGGCGTTGAAACTGCCCCGGCAGCACGAGCATCTGCGCACGATGCTGGAAAGCCATCTGCAGCCGATCAAGGACTGATCCTGCGGCCGGGGAGCCGATCCAGGCTCCCCGGCACCGATGAGGAGACACGGCATGTCCACCGACAGCTATATCCACGCGCATGTGCCCGGCCAGCCGGGCGCTCCGCTGATTTTCACCTTCCACGGCACGGGCGGGGAGGAGAACCAGTTCGTCGGGCTTGCCCGCGATCTCGTGCCCGGTGCAGGCATTGTCTCGCCGCGCGGCGATGTTCTGGAAATGGGCGCGGCGCGCTTTTTCCGCCGCACCGGCGAGGGCGTCTACGACATGGACGACCTGGCCCGGCGCACCGAGACGATGACGCAGTTCGTGCGCGCCCATGTCGAGGCCGCCAGGCCTTCGGCGGTCTACGGGCTCGGCTATTCGAACGGTGCCAACATCCTGGCCAGCGTGCAGTTCGCCGATCCTGCGCTGTTCGATGCGACGGTGCTGATGCACCCGCTCATCCCCTTCGAGCCGAAGATACGCGGCGATCTGAAGGACAAGCGCATCCTGATCACCGCCGGCCGGCGCGACCCGATCTGCCCGCCCGACCTGACCCTGCGTCTGGAAGCCTATTTGCGCGCCGCCGAGGCCGAGGTTACCGTGGCGTGGCACGAAGGTGGACACGAAGTCCGGCCGAGCGAGATCGATGCGGCCAGAGCCCTGTTCGAAGCGGCGGCAAAGGCTCAGACGACGAAACGGATGGAAGGACAGACATGACGGACGATCAAGGCGGCATCGAGGTCGAGGAATCGGACACCAAGGGGCGCTATGTGCTGCGTGGACCGGACGGTGCGGAGGCCGAGATGACCTTCTCGAAGGCCGGCACGCGCCAGATCATCATTGATCATACCGAAGTGCCGGACGCCTTCCGCGGACAGGGCGTGGGTTTGCGGCTGGTGACGCGCGCCGTCGAGGACGCACGCGCCGCCGGAAAGACCATCATCCCGCTCTGTCCGTTCGCTGCCGCGCAGTTTCGCCGTCATCCCGAGTGGGCGGACGTGCTGAAGAAGCCGAAGGGATGACAGGTTGTAGCCGGATCGGACCGACGCCTTGGCGATTGATCGCCGTCGAAGGAGCATCAACAGGCTCGAATGCCATGCTCCAACATATTGATCTGGCGCGCATATCTTTGCCTCAAACGATTCCGTTTGAAGCAAATGCGCGCCGGTGCCTGCCTATTCGGCCGGCCTGATCCTCAGTCTCGTGATGCGGTTCTTGTCGCGCTTCATCACGATGAAGCGCTTGTCGTGGAAGGTAAAGGCCTGCTTTTCCTCGGGAATTGTCTGCGTTTCATGAATGACGAGGCCGGCGACCGTCGTCGCCTCGTCGTCCGGCAGATCCCAGTCGAGCGCCCGGTTCAAATCGCGGATCGGCACTGAGCCGTCGACGACCACCGAACCGTCGGCCTCCTGCTTGACGCCCTGGATTTCGACGTCGTGCTCGTCGGCGATCTCGCCGACGATCTCCTCGATGATGTCCTCCAGCGTCACGAGGCCCTCCACCTCGCCATATTCGTCGACGACGACGGCGAAATGGGCCTTTCGGCGCAGGAAGGCGTTGAGCTGGTCATGCAGCGTGGTGGTGTCGGGCACGAACCACGGTTTCGACGCCACCTTGACGATGTCTATCCTGGCGGGATCGTTGTCGACCTCGTGCAACGCCCTGAGCAGGTCCTTGGCGTGAACGACGCCGACGATGTTGTCGGTGGAATTGCGGTAGAGCGGTATCCGTGTGTAGGGGCTCTGCAAAATCTCGCGCACGATGGTCTCGGCGGGGTCGTCGGCATTGACCATGCGCATGGCGGTCCGATGCACCATCACGTCTGAAACCTCGAGTTCGGCCAGGTCGAGCAGGCCGCCCAGCCGATCGCGATCCTGCTTCACGAATGCGCCTTCCCGGTGCAGCACCTCTACCGTGCCGCGCAATTCGTCATGCGCCGACAGCATGTAGTGGTCGCGCGACAGGTTGAGGCCGCACAATTTCAGGATGCCGCGGACAAGCAGGTTGGCAGCTGACGACAGCGTGCCGAACAGCAACACCACAAAGCGGGCAAAGGGCGCGACGTAGAGCGCGAACTGCTCGGGCCGGTAGAGCGCCAGCGACTTCGGCAGGATCTCCGAGAAGATCACGAGCAGCACGGTCATGGTGATGGTGGCGTAGACCACGCCCGCATCGCCGAAGATCGACAGCAGCAGGCTCGTCGCCAGCGCCGAGGCGAGGATGTTGACCAGGTTGTTGCCGATCAGAAGCGCGCCGACCAGACGGTCCTTGCGCTGGAGAAGCCGGTCGATGAATGTCGCCTTGGCGTCGCCATTGGCGGCAAGGGTGTGCAGCCTGGCCCGCGAGGCGGCGGTCATGCTGGTTTCGGTGCCCGAAAAGAGGAAGGACAGGACGATCAGCACGATGATGGCTCCGCCCGTCAGCAACAATTGCGTCGTCATTCGGGATGGTTCTCCTTCAGGAACGAAAGCACCTCCGAGACCGGCACGTCCCGCGCGATGAAGGATCGGCCGATACCGTGGGTGAGAATGAAGGTCAGCGCGCCGCGCGAAACCTTCTTGTCCTGGGCAATGTAGTTCAGCAGCGCTTCGGCGCCAGGCAGTTGGCCCGGAATGTCCGACATCCTGACGGGCAGCCCGACAGCCTCCAGGTGGCGCTCGACGCGCGCCGCATCGTCCGGGCTGCACCGGTTGAGCCGGGCCGAGAAGCGATGTGCGAGCGCCATGCCGATGGCCACGCCCTCGCCATGCACGAGCCGGGTGCTGTCGTAGCCGGTCGCCGCTTCCAGCGCGTGGCCGAAGGTGTGGCCGAGGTTGAGCAGCGCGCGCTCGTCCGTCTCGCGCTCGTCGCGGGCCACGATCTCGGCCTTGGAGCGGCAGGATTCGGCGATTGCGTGCCGGCGCGCCGTGCCGCCGGCGAAAACGTCGCGCCAGTTGCTCTCCAGCCAGGCGAAGAAGTCGGGTCGGTCGATGAGGCCGTACTTGACCACCTCGGCATAGCCGGCACGGAATTCGCGCACGGAAAGCGTGTCGAGGACGCCCGTGTCGGCGATCACCAGGCCCGGCTGGTGGAAGATGCCGACGAGGTTCTTGCCCTGGCGCGTGTTTATGCCGGTCTTGCCGCCGACGGAGGAATCGACCTGGGCAAGCAGGGAGGTGGGGATCTGGACGAACTTCATGCCGCGGCGCACGACGCCGGCGGCGAAGCCGGCGAGATCGCCGATGACGCCGCCGCCGAGCGCAATGACGACGTCGCTACGTTCCAGACGGGCCTCCAGCAGGCGGTCGACGACGTCCTGCAGCGCGGCAAAGCTCTTGGTACCTTCGCCGGGGGGGAGCGTGATGGCGGTATGCGCGATCTCGGCCTGGTCCAGCGCTTCCTCCAATGCCGGCAGATGCTGCGCCGCGACGTTGGTGTCGGTGACGACCGCCGCATTGACGCCGGGCATCAGCCGCGCGATTTCTTCGCCCGCCCGGGCGAGCAATCCGTCGCCGATCAGAATGGGGTAGCTGCGCGTGCCGAGCCCGACCTCGATGCGCTCGGCAGGTGTGGGATGTTTGTGCATCAGGAAGACACGTCCTTTCGCGGTTCGCCGTCGAGATAGCGCATGATGGCGTCGACTGTCTCGGCGGCGATCGTCTCGCGCGTTTCGTCGCGGGTCGGTACGACAATATCGGCCTGCGCATAGACCGGATAGCGCTCGTCCATCAGGCGCTGCATGACGGCGCGCGGATCGGGGTTCTTGAGCAGCGGCCGGTTCTTGTTCTTCGTCACGCGCTCCATCAGCGTGTCGATATCGGCCTTCAGCCACACGGAAAGGCCGCGCCGCGCGATCAGCCGGCGCGTGTTCTCGTCCATGAAGGCGCCGCCGCCGGTTGAGACGACCCGCGCCCCCTCCCTGACCACCCTGGCGATCACGCGCCGTTCCAGCGAACGGAACTCCGGCTCGCCGTAGCGTTCGAACAGGTCGGGCACGCTCATGCGCGAGACGTGCTCGATCTCGTGGTCGCTGTCGATGAAGGGCAGATCGAGCGCCTGGGCGACCTTGCGGCCGATCGCGGTCTTGCCCGCGCCCATCAGCCCGACAAAGACGATTGCGCGTCCCGCGAGCCTGTCGTGCAGCCCCTTGTCGTGCGAATGTGCCAAGACCGTCATCGGTTCCGCCTGTGTCCGTCCGGCGTATCGACATGAAAAGGGCCCTTGCGTCAAGCGAGTCGCGGCCGGGCTGCGGAGTTGAAATCGTGCATCCCGCAACGCATAAGGGACCAGGCGGACCAATCGACGAGGGCACATTCACCCATGCCGACGCTTTTCCGGTTCCTGATGACGGTCGCGGTGCTGTGCGCCATCGTCTACGCGGCGATGTTCGCCCTGGCGACGCTTGTCGAGCCGAACAAGGGACAGATGACCGTGCGCATCCCGGCCGAAAAACTCAACCCGGCCGAATGAGCCGGAGCGTGTGCCGATGAACACCGAAGCCGCCATCGACGCCTTTCTGGAGATGATGAGCGCGGAACGTGGTGCAAGCGCCAACACGCTGGCCGCCTACAGGCGCGACCTCGAGGACGCGCACACTGCGTTGCGCCGACGCAGCGGCGGGCTTGCCGGGGCCACGCCGGACGATGTCCGCTTCCATCTGGATGGCATCGCCCAGCAGGGCTTCGCCGCCTCCACCCAGGCGCGCAAGCTGTCGGCTTTGAAGCAGTTCTTCCGCTTTCTCTATGTCGAGGGCCGTCGGGGCGACGATCCGACCGGCACAGCCGACAGCCCGAGGCGGGCCCGTCCCCTGCCGAAAACGCTGAGCGAGGCGGAAACCTCGGCCTTGCTCGACCGCGCGGCGCGCGAGGCCGGCGGCGAGCGCCCCGAGGGCGTTTCACGTTTTGCCGCGCTGCGCCTGCATGCGCTTGTCGAGGTGCTTTATGCGACGGGTCTGCGCGTGTCGGAACTCGTCTCGCTGCCCCTGACGGTCGCCCGGCGCGACGAGCGCTATTTCGTGGTGCGCGGCAAGGGCGGCAAGGAGCGCGTGGTGCCTCTGTCGCAGAAGGCGGCCGACGCGATGCGCGCCTGGCTCGTCATGCGTGAAAGCGATCCGGCAGCGGCCGAAAGCACATGGCTCTTTCCGGCCGGTTCGCAGAGCGGTCACCTGCCGCGCCAGGTTTTTGCGCGCGAGCTCAAGCAGCTCGCCGCGCGCGCCGGGATCGCGGCGGCCCGCGTGTCGCCACATGTGCTGCGCCATGCCTTTGCCAGCCATCTTCTGCAGAACGGCGCCGATCTCAGGGTGGTGCAGCAACTGCTCGGCCATTCCGACATTTCGACCACGCAGATCTACACCCATGTGCTCGAAGAGCGCATGGTCCGCCTCGTCAACGAACATCATCCGCTTGCCGACTAGGCGCTCCATCGTTATGTGAGGGCCTGTTTGAGGCGGCCGGCAGCGAAAATCCGGTACCGCTCCCATTTGTCCAGCTTTCCGGCTTGCTGAAAAATATGTACAACTATCTCGATTTCGAAAAACCCGTCGCCGACCTTGAGGGCAAGATCCTGGAGCTCAAGAAGCTTGCCGACAACGGCGAGGCGGTCGATGTCGGCGAGGAGATCGCGCGGCTCGAGAAGCGCTCGCGCGAGGCCCTGCGCGACGTCTACAAGGCGTTGACGCCGTGGCAGAGGGCGCAGGTGGCGCGCCATCCCGACCGTCCGCACTGCGTGGACTATGTGCGCGAGCTGTTCACCGATTTCACGCCGCTGGCCGGCGACCGCGGCTTCGGCGAGGACGATGCGATCGTCGGCGGGTTTGCGCGGTTCCGCGGCACGCCGATGGCCGTGATCGGCCAGGAAAAGGGCAACGACACGAAAAGCCGGCTGAAGCACAATTTCGGCATGGCGCGGCCCGAGGGTTATCGCAAGGCGGTCAGGATTATGGAACTGGCCGACCGGTTCGGCCTGCCGGTCGTCTCGCTGGTCGACACGGCCGGCGCCTATCCCGGCATCGGGGCCGAAGAGCGCGGCCAGGCCGAGGCCATCGCCCGCTCCACATCGGCCTGCCTCGGCCTGAAGGTTCCGATGGTCTCGCTCATCATCGGCGAGGGCGGATCGGGCGGCGCCATCGCGATTGCCACGGCCAACAAGGTCTACATGCTCGAGCATTCGATCTATTCGGTGATCTCGCCGGAGGGTGCGGCCTCGATCCTGTGGCACGATTCCACCCGCGCCCGCGATGCGGCGACGAACATGAAGATCACCGCGCAGGATCTGCTTGCCATGAAGGTGATCGACGGCATCGTCGCCGAACCGCTCGGCGGCGGGCACCGCGATCCGGGCGCGGTTGTCGCAGCGGCCGGCGAACAGATCGCCACGGCCTTCGAGGAACTGGAAGCGGGCAATATGGATTTCCGCGAACACCGGCGCGAAAAATTCCTCGCCATCGGCCGCGACCTGTAGCGCTTCAGGCCGCCATTGTGGCGGCAAATACACAGATTCGCCACAAAATCGCCGCGGATTATGCGCTATGCATTGACATGGCCCATAGAGGGGATTTCTTTTGGTAAGTCTTTCTCAAGGTTAACCGACATAGATTGCCGGGCGGGCGGGTTGGACGCCAATTCGGGGACGCACGATCGTTATGTTCTTGAGACTTGTACAGGCATCATTCCTGGCTGCCGCCGTCGGCGTTGCTGCGGTCGGTTTGAGCGGCTGCACGGACACGACGCTGGGCAGCGTGCAGAAGGCCGAAAAGCAGCTGCCGCGCGAAATCCTCGATCGCATGCGGGCCAAGGGCATGGCCCGCAACGCGCCGATCATGGCGCGTATCTTCAAGGAGGAAGGCAAGCTCGAGATCTGGAAAAAGAAGCGCTCCGGACGCTACGACATCATCGCCTCCTATGACATCTGCAAGTGGTCTGGCCAGCTCGGGCCGAAATTCGTCGAGGGCGACCGCCAGGCGCCGGAAGGCTTCTACACGGTGCGTCCGACGCAGATGAACCCGCAATCGAGCTACCATCTCGCCTTCAATATCGGCTACCCCAACGCCTTCGATCAGGCGCATGGGCGCACCGGCTCGCATCTCATGGTGCACGGCGCGTGTTCCTCGTCGGGCTGCTATTCGATGACCGACGAGCAGATCGAGCAGATCTATGCCTTCGGGCGCGACGCCTTTCGCGGCGGGCAGAAGGAATTCCAGGTCCAGGCCTTCCCCTTCCGCATGACGGCGCAGAACATGGCGCGCTATCGCGGCGATCCCAATTACAAGTTCTGGACCATGCTGAAGGAAGGCTATGACCATTTCGAGATAACGAGGATGCCGCCCAAGGTCGACGTCTGCGAGAAGCGTTACGTCTTCAACAGCGTTGCTCAAGGCAGCACCGGCTTCAATCCGGCCGGCGCCTGCCCGCCCGCCGCGCAGCCGGAAACGCTGGTCAGCGCGTACCAGGCGCATCAGTCGACATACCAGGCCGCATTCTCTGCCGCGGCCGGCAATGGCGTCGGACCGGCGCCGAAACCATCCATCGCCGGTCTCGAGGAGGCGCGATTGGTCGCCGAGTGGTCGCGCAAGCGGGCGCGCGGCGAACGCGTGACCGTCGAGCCGCCGTCCGTTGAGCCCGACGGCACCGTGGTGGCGACGTCGCGCATGGGCCGGATCGACTCGCCGGCAGGCCGCAAGCAGGCGGCGATCGACGCCCGTGCGGCCGAAAAGAAGCGCAAAATTGATGAGGCAACGCAGCTTGCTGCTCAAAAAGCGGCCGAGGAGAAGGCTGCGGCCATTGCCGCCGCGAGCGCGGCTGCAACGCAGTCGGAGACCGTTGTCGGCGCGCCGCCGGCCTCCGCCGAGAACGGCGGAACCGGCCTTCTGGGCCGGGTTTCCTCGCGCCTCACCGGCCTGTTCGGCCGTTGATCGAGCCGCGTGCTAAGTTGGAAGGCGCGACACCGCAGGCGCAGGACGTCTACGATCTCAAGGGGTTGAAATGCCCGCTGCCGGTCTTGCGGGCGCGCAAGCGGCTCGCCGGCATGGGGGCCGGTGAGCGGCTGTGGCTCGAGACCACCGACCCGCTCGCCGTGATCGACATCCCCGCCTTCTGCAGCGAGGCGGGCCACCGGCTCATCGAAACGGCCGCGACGGACGGCGGCCATCGCTTCCTGGTCGAACGCGGCGCGATCTGAAGCGTCAACGCGCCGAAAAGCCGGCGATGGCCAATGGGTTGTCTTCCAGCGCACTGCGGTCCGGCATATCGACAGCCGGCTTGCCGGCAAAGGCATCGAACAGCCGCTTGACATAATCTTCCGGCATGTCGTCGGTGATCAATACGAGCCGCGCGCCGCGCGGTCCCGGCGGCCAGGCGGCCAGCCGCGCCGGCGGATGAAGGAGCTTTTGCACGCCGTGAACGACCAGCGGATGCTCCGGGTCCTCGACGGTTTCGATGACGCCCTTCATGCGCAACAGCTTCTCGCCATGGGTAGCGCGCAACAGGTCGAGAAATCCTTCGACGGCCGCAAGCGGCATGGCCCCTTCATGGGCCAGCGAGACGCTGCGGATGCGCGCATCGTGATGATGGTGGCGGTGACCATGATGGTGGCCGTCATCATGGTCGTGCGCGTCGTGGTCATGGCCGTCCGCGCCGGCGTCCGCCGCGGCGTCCTTGAGCCAGCGCCGCACGTCGACGCTCTTCGTCGCCGGGTCGTAGAGGCCGCACTCCATGAGCCCCGCCGCATTCGCCGCGCCGCTCTGCGCGTCGAGCAGCGGCGCACCCGGATTGATGCGGGCGATGCGATCGGCGAGGTGCGTCACCTGTTCGGCCGTCGCGATGTCGGATTTGGTGATGACGATGCGATCGGCGACGGCCGCTTGCCGCATCGCCTCCCTGTGCCGGTCGAGCGTGGCCGCGCCATTGGCCGCGTCGAGCGTCGCGACCACGCCGTCGAGACGATATGCGGCGAGGATGGCCGGATGCGCCATCAGCGACTGCAGCACGGGCACGGGATCGGCAAGACCGGTCGTTTCGACGACGACGCGTGACAGGCGCTCGATGCGTCCCGTCTGCAGCCGGTCGGCCAGATCGGCCAGCGTGTCGATCAGTTCGCCGCGCACGGAGCAGCACAGGCAGCCGTCGGCAAGCTCGATGACGCCGTCGCTCGACGTTTCGACGAGCATGTGGTCGATCGCGACTTCGCCGAACTCGTTGACGATCACCGCCGTGTCGGTGAGCGCGGGATCACGCAGCAGCCGGTTGATCAGCGTCGTCTTGCCCGAGCCGAGGAAGCCCGTAATCACGGTGACGGGTATGGGTGCGTACTGCATCGCGGTCCGCTCCAGACGGTCTGGCGGCGCTTTACTGCGCAGCCACCGAGGTCGGCGTGTAATCGGGGCGAGGGGTCGGGATAGGCACGTCGGCATATTCGACTTCCTCGGGGAAATAGGGCGATTTCGGCCCGGTCGCGCCGCCGAGGTCGACTGCGACGAGGCGCGGCTCGTGCGTGAATTCGTGCAGATAGGGCGACTCGAAGATCGTGTCACCGTTCTCGTCGCGGTTTTCGAGCCGGGCCTGACGGGCCTCCTGGCTGCACACGACCGGCCGCAGGTTGACGGCGGCGGGCTCGACATCGCCGGCCGGCGCCAGCATGTCGATGTGCGGTGCGCCAGCGACGTTCGTTTGAAAACCCTTGGCGATAAGCCCGGCGGCTTTTTCGGCGCGCTCGGAGACGGACATCTCGCCCAGGAGAACGGCAAGGATGGTGCGCCCGCCGCGCGTCGCCGACGCCGCCAGGTTGAAGCCGGCAGGGCAGGTATAGCCGGTTTTCATGCCGTCTGCGCCGTCGAAGCGGCCGATGAGCGTGTTGTGGTTTTCCAGCTTTGCCTTGCCGGCCTGCAGGCCCTCGATCGTGAAATAGCCGGCATATTGCGGATATTCGCGCTTTATCGCCAGCGCCAGTACCGCCATGTCGTGCGCCGTCGTGTACTGCCCTTCCGAATGCAGGCCGTGGGCATTGACCCAGTGCGACCCGGTCATGCCGAGGCGGGCCGATTCGGCGTTCATCCGCGCCGCAAAGCTGAATTCGGAACCGGCGATGCTCTCGCCGATGGCGGTCGCCACGTCATTGGCCGACTTGACCATGATGATCTTGAGCGCGTTGTCGAGGGTCAGCACCGAGCCGGGCTTGTATCCCATCTTGCTCGGC
Organism: Mesorhizobium xinjiangense; assembly: GCF_009749525.1. Classification (GTDB taxonomy): domain Bacteria; phylum Pseudomonadota; class Alphaproteobacteria; order Rhizobiales; family Rhizobiaceae; genus Mangrovimarina; species Mangrovimarina xinjiangensis. Next base: position 110,258 of record NZ_WOAC01000017.1, read on the forward strand.
GGCTCTTTGGCGGCATTCCTGGAGATGCGCACCGGAGACTGGAGGGTCACCTCGCCCGCCTCGATCGCCCGGAACGCCACATAGGCCGTCATCAGTTTCGACAGCGATGCCGGGTACCAGCGCTGGAAGATGTCGTCCTCGGCCAGGACGCGGCCCGAATTGACGTCGACCACGATCGACGGTCCCGCCGCCGCTGGAGCCGCCGCGACAATCGTCGCCAGCCACGCAGCGAGACAGAACTGGTACATCATTTTCACGCTCGAACGAACCAATTTCCCTATCGCCTCTTGCAGATTTTGCGCTAGTTTGCCGGCGCCGCGCGGCATCGGCGCTGGTGAGCTTGCCGGTCGCCGACCGGTGATATTTAGCCCATGTGACGCCAAGATGGCAAAGCGCAATCCAGCGCACCCTTCCGCGGTGCGTGCGGATGCAACCGAATGTGACGATGGGAGTGCTTGAATATGCCGATCCTCAACAGGGCAGCCGAATTGCAGGAGGAAGTCGCCGGGTGGAGGCGCACGATCCACAGCAATCCCGAACTGCTGTTCGATCTTTTCGAGACTTCCGCCTTCGTCGCCGAGAAGCTTGCCGAGTTCGGCTGCGACGAGGTTGCGACCGGCATCGCCAAGACCGGCGTCGTCGGCGTCATCCGCGGGCGCCTGGGCAGCGGGCCGACGGTCGGGCTGCGCGCCGACATGGATGCGCTGCCCATCATGGAGGCGAGCGGTGTGCCGCACGCTTCGCAAAACGCCGGCAAGATGCATGCCTGCGGTCACGACGGCCACACCGCAATGCTTTTGGGCGCGGCAAAATATCTCGCCGAAACGCGCAATTTCAAAGGCAGCGTGGCCGTCATCTTCCAGCCGGCCGAGGAAGGCGGCGGTGGTGGCAACGTCATGGTCAAGGAAGGCATGATGGAGCGTTTCGACATCGAACGCGTCTTCGGCATGCACAACGAGCCGGGCCTGCCGGTCGGCCAGTTCGCCACGCGCCCCGGGCCGATCATGGCCGCGACCTCCGAATTCACCATCAAGATCAAGGGCAAGGGCGGACACGCCGCCTTCCCGCACCAGACGGTCGACCCGATCGTGATTGCCAGCCAGATCGTCGGCGCCATGCAGACGGTCGCTTCGCGCAGCACTGATCCGGTGGAGGCGATCGTCGTCTCGGTGACCAAGTTCCACGCCGGCGATGCCTACAACGTCATTCCCGAAGTCGCCGAGATCGCCGGCACGGTGCGCACGCTGCGCACGGAAAACGCCGACCTGGCCGAGGAGCGCATCCGCGCCATCGTCGACAATGTCGCCAAGGCCGGCGGAGGACGGGCCGATATCCAATACGAGCGCAACTATCCGGTGACCTTCAACCATGCGGAGGAAACCGAATTCGCCGCCACGGCGGCGCGCGAAGTGGCGGGCGAGGGCAATGTCGACACGACGATGTCGGCGATGATGGGCGGCGAGGACTTTTCCTACATGCTCGAGGCGCGGCCCGGCGCCTTCATCTTCGTCGGCAATGGCGACACGGCCAATCTTCACCACCCCGAATACGACTTCAACGACGAGGCGATTCCGCACGGCATTTCCTACTGGGTGCGCCTGACCGAGAAATATCTGGCAGCTTGAAGCTTTCGCCGCCGCCGTGGATTGGATGCCGGGCGGCGCCAAAACGGTTGGCGTATCCGCCTCAAAAGGGTATGAGAGCGCCGTGGTCCCGTAGCTCAGCAGGATAGAGCATCAGATTCCTAATCTGAGGGTCACTGGTTCGAATCCAGTCGGGATCACCAAAATTCCGTGGGTCCGTTCCGGACACATTGGTTACAGTTTATATCGGAGACATGGGTAACACTTTCGGCCCGAAGGGGTTTTGAAGTGGTTCCAGTC
>NZ_WOAC01000018.1 GCF_009749525.1 Mesorhizobium xinjiangense
TCCTCGACGATTGGGGACCCGAAAAGCTCAACGACGAACAGCGCCGCGATCTCCTCGAGATCATCGAGGACCGCTATGAGCGGCGCTCGACCATCGTCACCAGCCAGGTGCCCGTCGACCATTGGTATGAGATCATCGGAAATCCCACCATCGCCGACGCCATTCTCGACCGCCTCGTGCATAACGCCTACCGCATCGAACTGACCGGCGACAGCATGCGAAAACGGCGCGCGCCCGAAAACCCAGAAACAGCTCAGGCTTGACCAGAAACGAAACTCGAACCAAACCTCAACAACGACCCAGGTGATCCAAAAAGGTGGCCGGTTTCAAATTGGAATTCCGGCCGGAATGAAATTGGAAAGGGTGGCCGGCGATTGTTCGGAATCACTGGCCGGTTTCGTCGGAATGCGCAGGCCTCATTCCGGAAGCCGGACCGTTCCCGGTGACCGGTCGCCATCCTCACCACTCTCGTCATCCTCGGGCTTGACCCGAGGATCCATGCCTGAACGGCCGAGGCGTGGTACAGCGCCACCAGAAATGCCCCGGACAGCCTTCGCTGACCTTCGGGCTTCCGGGATGACGCGCGAAGGATCCGCTTCCCCCTCAGTTCTCCAACTCGTCCAGCCCGGCGAACAGGTCGAGTGCTTCCGGATTGGCAAGCGCCTCCTTGTTCTTCACCGAGCGCCCGTGGACCACGTCGCGCACGGCCAGTTCGGTGATCTTGCCCGACTTGGTGCGCGGAATATCGTTGACCGCGATCACCTTGGCCGGCACGTGGCGCGGACTGGCGCCGGTGCGGATCTTCGTCTTGATGCGCTTGATCAGGTCCTCGCCGAGCTTCACGCCTGGCGCCAGGCGCACGAAGAGAACCACGCGCACATCGTCGTCCCAATCCTGGCCGATGCAGATCGCCTCGACCACCTCGTCCATCTGCTCGACCTGGTTGTAGATTTCCGCCGTGCCGATGCGCACGCCGCCCGGGTTGAGCGTGGCGTCGGAGCGGCCGTGGATGACGAAGCCGTCATGCTCCGTGCGCTCGGCGAAATCGCCATGGCACCACACATTGTCGAACCGTTCGAAATAGGCCGAATGGTACTTGGCGCCGTCGGGATCGTTCCAGAACATGACAGGCATGGACGGAAAGGCCCGCGTGCACACGAGTTCGCCTTTTCCGCACGCCAGCGGCTTGCCGTCGTCGTCCCAGACATCGACCGCCATGCCGAGCCCGGCGCCCTGGATCTCCCCGCTCCAAACGGGCCGCGTCGGCACGCCCAGAACGAAGCAGGCGGCGATGTCGGTACCGCCCGAGATCGACGCCAGATGCACATCCTTCTTGATGCCCGAATAGACGAAGTCGAACCCCTCCGGCGACAGCGGCGAGCCGGTCGATGAGATCAGCCTGACGCTTGCAAGGTCATGCGTCCTGATCGGCTCGAGACCCGACTTGCGCACCGCATCGATGAATTTCGCCGAGGTGCCGAAATAGGTCATCTTTTCGGCGTCCGCATAGTCGAAGATGACATTGCCGTCCGGGTGGAACGGCGAGCCGTCATAGAGCAGCAGCGTGGCGCCCGATGCCAGTCCGGAGACCAGCCAGTTCCACATCATCCACCCGCAGGTGGTAAAGTAGAAGAAGCGATCGCCCTCGCCGATCCCCGCATGAAGCTGCTGCTCCTTGAGGTGCTGGATCAGCGTTCCGCCGGCCGAATGCACGATGCATTTGGGAATGCCCGTCGTGCCGGAGGAAAACAGGATATAGACGGGATGCGAAAAAGGCAGCCGCTCGAAGGAGAGTTCCGTGGCCTCGTAGGGGGCGATTGCCTCCTCCAGCGCCTCGGCGCGCGAAACATTCGCCGCAACCTCCTTTGCCGCGCCGAGCAGGTCGACGATCAGCGCCTTGCGCACACTGGGCAGCTTTTCCACCACGCGGGCCACCTTTTCGCCCACTTCAATGCGCTTGCCGGCATACCAGTAGCCGTCGGCGGCGATGAAGATGACGGGCTCGATCTGGCCGAACCGGTCGAGCACACCCTGCTCGCCGAAATCGGGCGAACAGGACGACCAAATGGCGCCGATCGAGGTCGCCGCCAGCATCGCCGCCACGGTCTCGGGCATGTTCGGCATCATCGCCGCCACGCGGTCGCCCGCCTTCACGCCCTGCTCGAGCAGAAGCTGCTGCATCCTGGAAACCAGCGCGCGCAGCTCGTCCCACGACATGCGCCGCTCCACCTTGTCCTCGCTGCGGAAGACGATGGCGTCGGACGAACCCGATTTCTGCAGAAAATTCTCGGCGAAATTGATCCGCGCGTCGGGAAAGAAGGCGGCGCCCGGCATGCGGTCCCCGTTGAGCAGAACGCGTTGCCCGCGCTCGCCGACGACGCCGCAGAAATCCCAGACGAGGGTCCAGAATCCCTCCCGATCGTCGACCGACCAGGCGTGGAGCGCTTCATAGTCCTCGATCCGGCGTCCCGAGCGCTCGGACGCCTGTTTCATGAACGCCGTGATCGGGGCCCTGGCGACGGCTTCGGGCGCGGGAGACCACAGCGGGGCGGTGTGAGACATCAAAAACCTCCACATCTTGTCGTTCGGGTTATGCATCCTGGCCCGGCGGCGGGCAAGATGGTCGGCATAATCGGGTTCGGGAAGTCCTTTGGCCGCGAATCATGTAGAAGACTGGAACCTGCCGGTTCGACCCGCATTGTTTCGATGTTTCCGGCAATCCTCGACCCCCGGCGTGACAAGTGATGAGGTAGAATGCCGTCCAAGGCTGCACGACGTACGATCTGGGTTCTTGTCACGGCGGGGCTGGTTTTGCTGGCGCTTGTCGCCCTGGTTCCCTGGGTCGCCTCAACGCAGATCGTGCGCAACCGGATCGCCCAGGAAATGGGCACCTGGAGCGGCTACCGCGTACAACTCGGCGGCGCGCCTCGCATCGACGTCTGGCCCTCCTTCAGGGCCGTGCTGCATGACGTCACCTTCATTGCCTGGAGCCGGCCGGACGCACCGCCGGTGCTCTATGCCGAGCGCATCGAGATCGACCTTTCGGCGATTGCCGCCTTGCGCGGCGACGTCGTCTATTCGCGCGTCTCGCTTGTCCGCCCGGTCCTGCGGGTCATCGACGGCGGCGAAGGCGCGGTTCCCCGTCCGGCCGCACCCGGCGGCGGGCGCATGGTGCGCGCGATCAACGCCGCGCGCAGCGCGATCGAGGCAAACGGCTCGGAATCAGGTCCAGAAGCCCTGCCGACAGACACCTTCGGTGCGATCCACTTCACCGACGGACGGGTCGTCACGCCCGGCGCACCGGAGGACCACGATATCCTCACCAGCGTCACCGGACGCCTCGACTGGCCGAGCCTCAATCGCAGTGGAACACTGGCCGGCACGGCGATATGGCGCGGCGAAAACGTCAAGCTGAACATCACGGCCGAGCACCCACTGGCGCTGCTGGCCGGCGGCAATTCCCAGCTCTCCGCAAAGCTGGAATCCAATCCCGTCAATGTCAGCTATTCGGGTGCCGCCACCTTTTCGCAAGCCGGTTTCCTCGACGGCCAGGCGGAGCTGTCCTCGCCGTCGCTCAAGCGCATCCTGGAATGGACGCAAACGGAGATCGCCGCCGGCACCGCCATCGGCCCGGTCTCCTTGAACGGCCGGCTGATCGGCGACATGCAGCGGCTGAAAGTCGAGAACGCGGCAATTTCGATCGACGGCAATCCGGGAACGGGCGTGCTCGAATTCTCACCGGGCACGCCGGTTCCGGCGATATCGGGCACGCTTGCCTTCGAGACGCTCGACCTGCGGACATTCCTGCGCGCATTCACGACCCTGCCCGGCGGCGAAAACGGCTGGTCGGGCGCCGTCGACACGAGCTTCACCAGCGAGCTCAATCTCGATTTGCGTCTGTCGGCGGCCAACGCCTCCGCGGGGCCGTTCGCCCTGACGCAGGTCGCCGCAACCGTGCAGGTCAAGGACGGGCTGGCCGCCTTCGACATTTCCGACGCGGCCGCCTTCGGCGGCACGCTTCAGGTCGGCTTGAGAATCGACCGGCGCGACAACGGCAACGAGGGCGAGGTCCGGCTGCTCGCCACCGATGTCGATATGGGCCAGTTCGGCAAGGCCGCAGGTTTCACCGGTCCCGCACCGCAGGCCAAGGGTGTCACCTCGGTCATTCTCAAGGGTCCGGTGGCCACCTGGGACACGCTTTTCGCCGGAGCCAACGGCTCGATCTCGCTCATGCTGGGTCCCGGCTCGATCAACGGCATCGATCTCGCCGCATTCATGGCGCGGGCCCGCGAGGGCGGCTTCTTTCCGTTGGCCGAGGTCTCCGATGGCAGCCTGCCCATACAGAGCGCCGAGTTGAAGGCCACCGTCTCGAGCGGCGTGGCGCGCCTCGACATGGCGCGCATCGTGTCCGGGGAGCGCACCATCTCGCTCGGCGGCCTCATCCCCTATGTCGGGCGCGGCCTTGCCTTGTCGGGGTTGATCGCGCCGCAGGAGACGGACGACGAAACGGACGGCGGCGGCGAGGTCACCGGCTTCTTCGTCGGCGGCTCGTGGAGCGCCCCCTTCATCTCGCTCGTCCTGCCGCCAAACCCGGTCGAGTAGGCATCCATCTCCGAGAAACCTATCCCTCCTGCAGGGCCGCCTGCTCGTCGCGCAAGCGCTGCACCTCGCGGCGCTTGTTGATGATCGAGGCGGCGATCACGCCGACCGCGACGATGCCGATCAGGATCGTGCACACCGCATTGATCTCCGGCGTCACGCCCAGCCGCACCTGGCTGTAGATCTTCATCGGCAGGGTCGTCGCGCCCGGACCGGAGGTGAAGGACGCCACGACGAGATCGTCGAGCGACAGGGTGAAGGCGAGCATCCAGCCCGAGATGATGGCCGGCAGGATGACCGGCAGGGTGACCTGGAAAAAGGTTTTCACCGGCGTGGCGCCGAGATCCATCGCCGCCTCTTCCAGCGACCGGTCGAATGTGAGCAGCCGCGACTGCACGACGACGGCGACGAAGCACATGGAAAAGGTGATGTGGGCGAGCGTCACCGTCAGAAAGCCGCGATCGAGCCCCACGGCCACGAAGAGCAGAAGCAGCGACAGGCCCGTGATGACCTCGGGCATGACAAGCGGAGCGAACACCATGCCGGTGAAAAGCACGCGCCCGCGAAAGCGCGTGTAGCGGGTCAGCGCCAGCGCCGCCAATGTGCCGAGAACGGTGGCCACGCTGGCCGAGATGAAGGCCACGCGCGCCGTCACCCAGGCTGCGTCCAGAATGCCCTGGTTGCGCATGAGTTCGCCGTACCAACGGGTCGAAAAGCCGGCCCAGACCGTGACCAGCTTCGATTCGTTGAAGGAATAGACGACGAGAAGCACGATCGGCAGATAGAGAAAGGCAAAGCCCAGCACGATCGAGACGATATTGAAGCGGCTCCACGTTCCGGTCATCTTCCTACCGCCCCCGCTCCTGAGCCTTGGCCTGCGCCTGCTGGAACACCATGATCGGCACCACCAGGATGAGAAGCAGGATGATCGCGACGGCCGAGGAGACCGGCCAGTCGCGATTGTTGAAGAATTCGTTCCACAGCGTCTTGCCGATCATCAGCGTTCTGGAACCGCCCAGAAGATCGGGAATGACGAACTCCCCGACGGCCGGAATGAAGACCAGCAGGCAGCCCGCCAGCACACCGGGCAGCGCCAGCGGGAAGGTGATCTTCCAGAACGCCGTGATCGGCGGGCAGCCGAGATCCTGCGCCGCCTCGATCAGCGAATAGTCCATCTTTTCCAGCGACGAATAGAGCGGCAGCACCATGAAGGGCAGGTAGGAATAGACGATGCCGATGAAGATCGCCGCATGCGTGTTCAGGATGATGAGCGGCTCGTCGATGATACCGGTGGCGAGCAGGAACTGGTTGAGCAGCCCTTCCGGCTTCAAGATGCCGATCCAGGCATAGACGCGGATCAGGAAGCTGGTCCAGAACGGCAGGATGACCAGCATCAGAAGCGTCGGACGCAGGCTCGCCGGGGCACGCGCCATGCCATAGGCGATCGGGAAACCGACAGCGAGCGTGATGGCCGTCGACACGGCCGCGATCACGATGCTCGAGACATAAGCGTTGAAATAGAGCGTATCCTCCGTCAGCCAGACATAGCTGTCGAGGCTCATCTCGCCGAGCTTGGCGATGAAACCGGCCACGCCGTCTTCGAAGCCGAATGCCGGCATGTAGGGGGGCATGGCGATCGCCGTGGTCGACAGCGAAATCTTGAAGACGATGAGGAAGGGAACGAGGAAAAAGACGAACAGCCACAGATAGGGAATGGCGATCACCAGGCGGCCCATGACAGCGTTGAGCAGGGCGCGTGCCACACCCGGCCTGTCACTCCCGGCGGGAGCGCTTTCTGTCGTGGCCGCCATGTCCGCCATATCGGTCTCCCGGGCTGAACCTACGATTTCTGCCGCGTTCCATGGCTCCTAAGCCGTCAGCACCACGCCGGCATCGCTGTTGAAGGAAATCCAGGCCCGGTCGTGCCAGGACAGGATGTTTTCGTTCACCCGGGCGCTGTTCATCGTGCTTGCCTTGATGATGCGTCCGTCATCGAGCCGCACGTTGTAGATCGTCATGTCGCCGAGATAGGCGATGTCGTAGATCTCGCCCTCCATGGCGTTGGCATCGCCGCCCTCGGGTTTCTGCGGCGTCACCCGGATCTTTTCCGGCCGGATCGCGAACCACACCGTGTTTCCCGTGTCGGCATCGGCGCCGTTGCGGGCCTTGAGGACGAGGTCGCCGCTGGCGATCTGCATGGCGCCGTTCGAGGCCTTCGACACCTGGCCCTCGAACAGGTTCACCGAACCGACGAAGTCGGCCACGAAGCGCGAATTCGGCGCCTCGTAGATTTCCGCCGGCGTGGCAACCTGCTTGACCTTGCCCTTGTCCATGATGGCGATCCGGTCGGCCATGGTCATCGCCTCTTCCTGATCGTGGGTGACCACGACAAAGGTGAGCCCGAGTTCCTGCTGCAGATCCATCAGCTCGAACTGCGTTTCCTCGCGCAGCTTCTTGTCGAGCGCGCCGAGCGGCTCGTCGAGGAGCAATACCTTCGGCCGTTTGGCAAGCGACCTGGCAAGCGCCACGCGCTGGCGCTGGCCACCCGAGAGCTGATGCGGCTTGCGCTTGGCGAAGGGTTCGAGCTTGACCAGCTTCAGCATCGCGCCCACACGCTCGGCAATCTCGGGCTTCGGCATGCCGTCCTGCTTCAGTCCGAAGGCAATGTTCTGTTCCACCGTCATGTGCGGAAACAGCGCATAGGACTGGAACATCATGTTGACCGGTCGCCGGTACGGCGGAATGCCCCTGAGATCCTGCCCATCGAGCAGGATGCGTCCCGATGTCGGTTCCTCGAAGCCCGCGAGCATGCGCAGAAGGGTCGACTTGCCGCAGCCGGATGCCCCCAGTAGGGCGAAGAACTCGCGCTCGAACAGGCTCAGCGACAGATCGTCGACCGCAACGAAGTCGCCGAACTTCTTGGTGACGTTCTCGAACAGGATATAGGGCTTGGCCGCAGGATCGGCCCAGGGAGCGAAGCTTCTGCGAATGCTGCCAAGCGATTTCATGGTTCACCCCGACCGGTCGCACATCCCCGAAACGCGGACGGCCCCGGCATTGCCGCCGGGGCCGAAAAGTCTCACTGGCCGGTGACGACCTTGGTCCAGGCCCGCGTCATCAACCGCTGCTCGCGCGGATTGGGGGGCGTGGTGGTGAAGAGCTTGGCCATCGTCTCCTCATCCGGATAGACCGCCGGGTCGCCGATCACCTCCTCGTCGAGAAACTCCTGCGACGCCTTGTTGCCATTGGCGTAGAAGACATAATTCGACGCCTTGGCGATCACCTCGGGCCGCATGATGTAGTTGAGAAACTCGTGCGCTTCCTCGACATGCTTGGCATCGGCCGGGATCGCCATCTGGTCGAACCACATCTGCGCGCCTCCCTTGGGGATCGAATAGTCGACCGTCACGCCCTGATCGGCCTCGGCCGCCCGGTCGCGCGCCTGGAAGACGTCACCCGACCAGCCCACTGCCAGGCAGATGTCGCCATTGGCCAGCGCATTGATGTACTCCGAGGAATGAAACTTGCGGATATGGGGGCGGATCGACAGAAGAAGCTCCTCCGCCTTGGCGATCTCTTCCGCCGACTTGCCGTCCGGGTTCTCTCCGAGATAGTTGAGCGCGGCCGGAATCATCTCGGCCGGCGCGTCGAGCATGTAGACGCCGCAGTCGGCGAGCTTGGCGACGTTGTCGGGATTGAAGACCACGTCCCAGCTGTCGATGCGGTCGATGCCGAGCGCTTCCTTGACCTTCTCGACATTGTAGCCAATCCCCGTGGTGCCCCACATGTAGTTGATCGAATAGTCGTTGCCCGGATCGTACTTCTCGGTGCGCACCTGAATCATGTCCCACATGTTCGAAATGTTGGGCAGCTTGGATTTGTCGAGCTTCTGGAACACCCCGGCCTGAATCTGCCGCGCCAGAAATGTGCCGGTCGGCACCACGATGTCGTAGCCGGTGCCCCCGGCCAGGAGCTTCGTCTCCAGGATCTCGTTGGAATCGAAAACGTCGTAGACGACCTTGATCCCGGTTTCCTTGGTGAAATCCTCGATGATGGATTCGTCGATATAGTCGGACCAGTTGTAGACATTGACGACGCGATCCTGTGCCGATGCGCCGAATGATACAGCCGTCGCCAGCACCGTGGTCGCGAGCAGAAGCCCCTTGCCTGACATGAAAATGTTCTCCTCTGTTTTGTACCCCTCCCCGGCTCGTGCGGCACGCCATCACGGCCGGGTTGTGACTTGTTGTTGCGGGCAAGCCTATTGGCGATTTTGCGGTGCGGCAAGCGGCAAAATCGCCTGATCCGGCTACAGATATGTCGTGCGTTCGAGCGGCGTGATTTCACTCCAGAATGCGATGATCTCCGCCCGCTTGAGGTCACGGTAGACCTTGGCCAGAAGCGGCCCCAGCGCACGGTCGACGAAAGCACTCTTCTCCATCAGTTGCAGCGCGTCATCCATATCGTCGGGCAGGAACAGCCCATCCTCGTCATAGGCGCTCCCCTCGATCGGCGGCGGCGGCACCGCGCCGCTCTCGATACCTTCGATCATGCCCTGAATGATCGCGGCCATGACCAGATAGGGATTGGCGTCCGCACCGGCGATGCGGTGTTCCACGCGCCGGTTGGCATCGTTGGAAACCGGGATCCTGAGTGCCACCGACCGGTTGTTTTCCGCCCACACAGCGCGCGTCGGCGCATAGGAACCGGGTGTGATGCGGCGAAAACCGTTCCAGGTATTGATGAACAGGAGGAGCGATTCCGGCATGGTCTTCAACAGCCCCGCCACGGCCGATTCGAGCGTCCTGCGCCCATCCGCGCCGCCGAAGATGTTCTCGCCGTCGGCGTTGAGCACCGATGCGTGCACGTGCATGCCGTTGCCGGCATATTCGAGGAAGGGCTTGGCCATGAAGGTCGCCGTCAGCCCGTGTGCGCGGGCGCAGCCAATGACGATGCGCCGGAGCATGATGACGTCGTCGGCCGCCTTCAGCGGGTCGGCGCGATGCTTCAGATTGACCTCGAACTGGCCCGGCGCGGCCTCCTTGATGATCGTGTCGATGGGCAGGCTCATCTCGTCGGCGGCATCGCGGATCATGTCGATCAGGTCGGCATGCTCGGCCAGATCGTCGAGCCCGTACATGCGCAGCCGGTCCGGCCCGGCACCTGCGCCCACCGGTCCCGGCATGCCGTCGTCCCAGTCGACCTCGGGATCGAGCAGGTAGAATTCGAGCTCGAAGGCGACAACCGGGAACAGACCCTTGGCGTTGACCTCGGCGATCTTCTTCTTCAGCACCTGGCGCGGGTCGGCAAGGAACGGCTCGCCCTCCGGCGTAAAGGTTTGCAGGAGCACCTGCGCCGTCTTGCGCTTGGCCCAGGGCACGATGGAAAGCGTGCCGCGGGTGGCGCGGCAATAGCCATCCTGGTCGCCGGTCTCGATGTGCAGGCCCGTTTCCTCGACCTCACGCCCCCACACGTCCAGCCCATGCAGCGACATGGGGAAGTTCACCCCTTCCTGGAAGGATTTCTTCAAGGCGTCTCCGGGCGCCCATTTGCCGCGCATGACGCCATTGGGATCGACGAGCAGGAACTCGACCGCCTCCAGATCGGGATGTTTTTCGACAAAGGCCCGGTACTCGGCCTCGTGATCGGGGGAAACGAAACGGGGATCGCCGGTATCGGCCGTAGTGTGCGCCTTGTCGGCGGCGCTTGCCGCAGCGGAGTTGACGTCTGGATTTGTTGGACCGGCCAGGGTCGCGCCGGGTTCTGAAAGTGGCAAGATAAGCCTGTTTTGCTGTTGACGACGTCTTAAGCTGCCAGTGCCCTGACGAACTTGTCAATGGAGATGTTTTTGCCGCAGCTTCGCGTGCGCCGGCATGCAGGGCCGGGGCGCCTCAAGAAACGATGTCGAACCCCGCAGGCACGTCCGCGCCGTCAGCCTGTTCGGCGACGACGCCGGTCACGCGGGCCGCCGGCGGCCCTTTCCACAGCCGGTCGACCATCTCGGAAACCTTGCCCTGGGGCCCGACGAGCAGCGCCCGAACCGACCCGTCCGGCTCGTTGCGCACCCAGCCGGCCAGGCCGAGCGCCTCGGCTTGCTTCATTGTCCAGTAGCGAAAGCTGACACCCTGGACACGGCCCGTGACACGGACCAGAAGTGCCCTGCGGCTCTTCGTCATTCCCGTTCCCTTCATTGACGATTCTGGGACGTGGTGGCCATCTGTGCAAGGGGCGTGTAGGGATCGCGTACGGTTGCACCAAGGGAGATGATCGCCATGAAAGCGGCCTGGTACGAGACGAATGGCGAAGCACGCGACGTGCTCGTCGTCGGCGAGATGGAAACGCCGGAGCCCGGCCCTGGCGAGGTGCGCGTCAGGCTGCATGCCTCCGGTGTCAATCCGTCGGACGTGAAAGCGCGGCGCGGCCGCCCCCTGTCCGCGCAGCGCATCATCCCGCATTCCGACGGCGCCGGCATCGTCGACATGGTCGGCGACGGCGTGCCGCGTTCGCGCATCGGCGAGCGCGTGTGGACCTGGAACGCGCAATGGAAGCGTCCCTTCGGCACGGCGGCCGATCATGTCGTGCTGCCGGCGGACCAGGCGGTTTTCCTGCCCGACAATGTCGATTTCGCCGCCGGCGCCTGCCTCGGCATCCCCGGCCTGACCGCCACCCACGCCGCCGGGCTCGCCGGCGCGGCGCTGGGGCGCACGATCCTGGTCACCGGCGCGGCTTCCTCCGTCGGCCATTACGCCACCCAGATCGGCACGCTGCGCGGCGCCCGGGTCATCGGCACGGCGTCCGCCTCGCGCGCCGACCATGCCAGACAGGCCGGCGCCACCGAGGTGGTCGACTATCTGCGCGAGGACGTCGCCGCCCGCGTGAAGGAACTGACCGGCGGCAAGGGCGTGGACGCCATCATCGACATGGACCTGTCGTCGACCGCGCGCCTCATCGACAAGGGCATCCTGGCGCCCCACGGCAAGCATGTCTGCTACGGGTCCAACGTCGCCGCCGACATTCCCGTCTCCTTCCCTGCCATGCTGTGGAACAGCCTGACGCTGCAGGTCTTCGTCGTCTACGAATTGCTGGCCGAGGAACGCGAGGCGGCGACCGCCGCATTGATGCTGATGCTCGAAAGGGACGAACTCAGCCATTCGATCGGCGCGACCTTCCCGCTCGACGCGATCGCCGAGGCGCACGAGGCCGTCGAGAGCGGCCGCATCACCGGCAATGTGGTTCTGGAGATGGACTGAGGCGTCCGGCCCGCTGCATCCGGGGGCGGCGCAGCCGGCGCCAGATGCGGCTCCAGGCCGATGGGTGCCCGCCGTCCTCCGCGGGAACGGGCGTGCCGAGTGTCCAACTCTTGGCGCGCCGCTGCCGCGCCGCGCGCGTCATCTCATGATGAAGGAACACAAATCCCTGCAGATAGTCCAACGCATCGCCTCCTTTGGATTTCATGAATGAAATATAGGAGTGGCGATGCCGGACTTGATCGACCGGATTTCGCAGCATATTTTTCAAAAATGACAAATATCGACTGGAACGACCTCCAGGTCTTCATTGCCGTGGCCGATGGCGGCGGGCTGTCGGCGGCGGCATCCACGCTGGGATCCAGCCCGGCAACCGTCGGGCGGCGCATGGTGGCGCTTGAGCAGGCCGTCGGGCGCCCGCTCTTCGTGCGCCGGCAGACCGGCTACACGCTGACAGCCGACGGACGCGCGCTCCTGCAGCGCGCCCGGTCCATGGCCGCCGGCGCACACACCATCGAGGAATGGCTGGAAGCCGAGGGCCGGCGCAGCGTCGTGCGGGTGTCGGCCGGCACCTGGGCGGCCAATTTCTTTGCCGAGAATTTTTCCCGCCTGTGGACGCCGGACGATCCCTTCCGGATCGCCTTCAAGGCCTCCGAGGCGGAACTCGACATCGCCCATCGCGAAGTCGAGATCGGCATCCGCAACCGGCAGGCCGAAAGCGGCAACCTGGCCTCGCGCAAGACCGCCGACGTGGCCTTCGCGCCGTTTCGTGCCCGTGGCCGCTCGGCGGCAGGTCCGGACGAATGGGTGGCGATCGCGCCCGAACATGCGGCGACCCGCTCGGCCCGTTGGGTCAATGCCCACCCCGCACTCAACGTCGTCGCCTGGGCCAACGCCCCGCGCACGCTGGGCGACCTGATCCGCGCCGGCACCGGCATCGGTGTCCTGCCCTGCTTTGCCGGCGACCGCGACCCGCTGCTCGAGCGCGCCGGCGATCTGATCGACGAGCTGCATGACGGCCAGTGGATCGTCGTCCACAATGACGACCGGCACCGACCGGATGTGCGTCGTGTCATCGACCGCATCGTCGCGCTCACCACCGCCCATGCCGCGCTTTTTGCGGGCAAACGGCCGCTCGGCGAGACATGAACGGACACTCCGTGCCGGGATCGCCGCGTTTTCCAGGCGGAGCGGTCGCGGCCTATTTCCGGAAGGCCTTGAGCACTTTCCTCAGGTTGCGGTCCGCCTTCTTGGCGTCGAAGGCATGCGGATCGAAATCGCCCAGATATTCGCGCATCTCGTCGTGATCGGGATGGGCCGGGTCTCCTGCCGCCGCACGCATTTCCTCAAAGCCGAACGGGCCGCCGGTATCTTCCGGCGGGCAGGCATTTTCGCCGCCCGTGCAGCGCGGCGGCTTGTCGCCCGTTTCGGTCGCCCGATGCTCGAGAACCTTGATCCCGTGCCACCAGTCGTCGCCGAAATCGTACTGGAACGCGGCTTCCACGCCGGGCCGGAAGACATCGCGGGCGATCACGCCCTCCATGTCCTTGCTGTCTTCCAGATCGAGCCCGCCGTCGAACTTCATATCGTAGCGCTGGCCGTCGAACTCGAAGGCGAACATGTGATAGCCCTGCCATCCCATCGCCCCGATGAGGACGGCGCCGATCTCGTAGAGCGGCATGTCGTCCGGTATCAGGATCTGGCGCCAGATTGCCGGCTCCACGTCGAGAAGCTCGATCCGCGTTACATAATGCTTGGGCATGGCCGCTCCGCTCAGTGCGATTCCGGGCGAAGTCTATGAACCCAACGGGCTTCGTTCAACCCGCCGATCGTGCTATTTGACTGTATGGGAGCATGCCGATGAACCAGACGCTGAAAGACGCCATCAAGGAAATCGAAGCCCTGCCCGAACAGGAGCAGGAGGAACTCGCGCAGGCGCTAATGGCCATGGCGCTGCGCAAGAAGATCGATGCGGAACTGGCCGCTTCGGAAACGGAGGGGGGCGAAATTCCGCATGAGGAGGTGATTGGCAGCCTCCGCCTCAGAGCCGGTGGCTAAGGTTGTCTGGCGCAGCCGCGCTGTCCGGCACCTCCAGGAAATCCACGACTATCTACAACAACGCAACCCGGTGGCTGCAGACAATTACGTTGTCGGGCTTTCCGACGCCTGTCTCGATCTCGGCACCTTTCCAGAAAAGGCTCGGTCCTACTCCAAGGAATACCGCGCCCTCGTGTTCCGCAATCACCTGGTATTTTATCGTCACGATCGCGACCGCGACATCGTCATCATTTCTGCGATACTCGATGGCCGGCGCGACATCAAAGAACTCCTGCAACTGCTGTCCAAAAACGGCCACCCTCACTGAAAATCGAAAGCGCTGAGCCCGCTCACCATCTCGTCGAGCCCCAGCGGCCGCGTCACCGGCGGCTCGGCACGGGCGAGGCAGCCGGCCCGTTCGCACAGCCGGCAGGCCGGCCCGACCGGCGTCGCCGCCCGCCCCGCCTTGCCGTCGCCCATCCCTGCAGGCAAGGCTTGCGCATAGACGATCTCGTCCCTGAAGCCGATATCACAGCCGATCAGGATCGCCGTGCGGCGCGGCCGTTCCGAAAAGGCGCCTTGCGGGCCTTCGAGCGTGCGCGCAATGGTCAGGAATTCCGCCCCGTCGGGCATTTCGACGGCTTCGACGAGGATCCGGCCCGGCTGGGCGAAGGCGGCGTGCACGGCGAGCTTCGGGCAGCCGCCGCCGAAGCGGGCCTGCGGAAAACCCTGCGCGCCGGCGCGGCGGAAACGATTTCCCGCATTGTCGATTTCCAGCATGAAGAACGGCACCCCGGCAGCGCCCGGCCGCTGCAGCATGGTGAGCCGGTTGGCCGCCTGCTCGAAGGAGACGGAAAAGCGCGAACGCAGCACGTCGATGTCGTAGCGCGCGCGCTGTGCCGCCGACAGGAAGGCCTCGTAGGGCATCATCAGCGCATGCGCCGCGTAACGTGCGATCTCGAAACGCGCCAGCCGCCGCGCCTCGTCCGAGGAAAGCTTCAGCGCCTCGATCTCGGCCGCAATGGCCACTTGGCAGCGCATCAGACAGGCTTCCATTGCCACCTCGCGCAACTGGTCGAAGGGCGACAGGCGCTCAGAGATGAACAGCCTTTGTGAGTGACGGTCGTAGCGCCGGCGCCAATTGGGCATCGTGGCAACCGGCAGCACCCGCACGGTGATGCCGTATTCGCGCTTCAGCCACGCCTTCAGCGCCGCCAGAAGATCGTCGCCCAGTTCGAGTACGGTAGCGAATGCCCCGGCCTCCTCCTCGATGGCCGCGAAATGGTTGGGCCGGCGTTCGAAGACCTCGCGCACCTCGTCGACCGGCAGGCTTGTCCCGGAGAGCGCCGTCGCCTTGCCCTCGCGCGCCAGCATCTCGCTCAGATCCGACAGCCGCTTGGCCTGCTCGCGATAGGCCCGATAGAGCTTCACCATGGCCGCGGCCGCGTTCGGGGCCCCCTCGGCGATCTCGACCAACTCCTGGTCGCCCGGCAGTTCCCCTGCCAGCAGCGGATCGGCAAACGCCTCCTTGAGCGCCGAAAGCGAACCGCCAGCCTCGCCCTGCAACCGCTCCGGCTCGACCTTGTAGACCGAGGCGAGCTTGAGGATGAGTTGAACCGTCAGGGGCCGCTGGTTGCGCTCGATCAGGTTGAGATAGGACGGCGAGATGCCCAGCCCCTCGGCCATCGCCGTCTGGGTCAGTTCCATGGCGTTGCGGATGCGGCGGATGCGCGGTCCGGCGAATATCTTCTGCTCAGCCATGCCGGATCGCCCTTGGCTGAAACGATGGCGGGACAGCGCCCCCTTCCCCGACTTTACTGAATTTGACAAGAGGTTGCGGAGCAGGCACCTCACCCTCCCTTTACAATTTTCACAAATTTACAGCCGCCTCTGGTCAAAGACAATACAGCGTGACCTGATTTTTGGCCCTGAAATACGGGTTTCACTCGTTCCCTACCGCATCGCAATGTAAATTCAGTCATATCCGACACGCCGCCCGGCGGCGCAGTGAATGTGACACGAAAGAGCCTGCGGAGATAGTTATGACCGATTTTTACAATCTCGTTCCCTCGGCTGTCGAAGGCCGCTATGACGGCATCGAGCGCCCCTATTCGCCGGAGGACGTGACGCGGTTGCGCGGGTCGGTCCAGATCAGGCACACGCTCGCCGAAATGGGGGCCAACCGGCTGTGGACGCTCATCCGGGAAGAGGATTTCGTCAATGCGCTCGGCGCCATGTCCGGCAACCAGGCCATGCAGATGGTGCGCGCCGGGCTGAAGGCGATCTACCTCTCCGGCTGGCAGGTCGCGGCCGACGCCAACACGGCGTCCGCCATGTATCCCGATCAGTCGCTCTACCCGGCCAATGCCGGGCCGGAGCTCTGCCGGCGCATCAACAAGACGCTGCAGCGGGCCGATCAGATCGAGGCTTCCGAAGGCAACGGGCTTTCGGTCGACACATGGTACGCGCCGATCGTCGCCGACGCCGAGGCCGGCTTCGGCGGCGCGCTCAATGCCTTCGAACTGATGAAGGCCTATATCGAGGCGGGGGCGGCCGGCGTCCATTTCGAGGACCAGCTGGCGTCCGAGAAGAAGTGCGGCCATCTTGGCGGCAAGGTTCTGATCCCGACCGCGGCGCATATCCGCAACCTGACCGCAGCACGGCTCGCCGCCGACGTGATGGGCGTGCCCTCTCTCATCATCTGCCGCACCGATGCCGACGCCGCCAAGCTGCTGACGTCCGACATCGACGAGCGGGACCGCCCCTTTGTCGATTACGATGCCGGCCGCACTATGGAAGGCTTCTACAATGTGCGCAGCGGCATCGAACCCTGCATCGCGCGGGCCAACGCCTATGCGCCGTTCTGCGACTTGATCTGGATGGAGACCTCCAAGCCCGATCTGGAGCAGGCGCGCCGGTTCGCCGAGGCGGTGCACAAGGCCCATCCGGGCAAGATGCTCGCCTACAACTGCTCGCCGTCCTTCAACTGGAAGCAGAACCTCGACGACGCGACGATCGCCAGGTTCCAGCGCGAGCTGGGCGCGATGGGCTACAAGTTCCAGTTCATCACGCTGGCCGGTTTCCACCAGCTCAATCACGGCATGTTCGAACTGGCCCGCGGCTACAAGACGCGCCAGATGGCGGCCTATTCGGAGCTGCAAGAGGCCGAATTCGCCTCGGAGGCAAACGGCTACACGGCCACCAAGCACCAGCGCGAAGTCGGCACCGGCTATTTCGACGCCGTGTCGATGGCGATCACCGGCGGCCAGTCGTCGACCACCGCCATGAAGGAATCGACCGAGCACGACCAGTTCCGCCCGGCGGCCGAGTAGTCGATCGAGCGAGCATCCCGCCGGGGCACCGTTCCCGGCGGCCAGGCAACCCAGAAAGGAGTGGACCCATGGCTCCCAAGACACGCGTCAAGGAACGCGCCGAAGAACAGGCGAGCAGCATGAACGCCGACCAGCAAGCCATCATCCGCATGGTGGCCAATGATCTGCATCGCCTCAACCAGTCGGTGATGAAGGCGGTGGAGGCTGGCGTGTCGGTGGAGCTCGTGCGCTCCGCGCGCCATCATGCCGGCAATGGAAACTGGGGCGATCTCATGATCCCGGTCGTCGTGACCCAGGGACACGGCTGAGACGGGGCTTGCCGGCAAGACCTGACGACAGACAGCACACTATTCGGGGCCGACGCATATCATGCGCCGGCCCCTTCTTGCATGCCGCACTGCCTCGCTTGAGCGAAAGGTACATCTTCCAGCATATTGATCTGGCGCGCGAAGTAAAAATTGCACTTCGTATCAATTTTCTCTTGCATCCACGCGCATTACGCGTATGACGCCACGTCAGATCGTACAAAAAGATATATAAATGCATGCGGTGACGGCCATCTATTCTGAATGGCCATCGCGCGGGGGACAGTTTTCTATGGCAAGAAGGACAGGCGGCAGCAATGCGCTGGTTGTCGTAGTCGGCCGCTCCAAGGTCAATTATGTCGTAATCTCGAAAATTGTTGAGTATATGGGACTGCGGGCCGTGTGCGGATTGCCCGAACAGGCGGCGACCATGCTGCAGCGACATGCGCCCGGGCTCGTTATACTGGACATTTCGCGCTCCGACCGGGACTGGAACGACGTGCTCCAGGCGGTTTCGGACAGGGCTGTGAATGTACCGTCCAGTGCTCCGGGCGTCATCGCGCTGGTGACGGAAAAGCCGGACACCAAGCTGGCGAACGCCCTTGCGGTGGCCGATCTCGTCATCTCGAAACCCGTCACGCAGGACCGACTGCAGCCCGCGGTCGAGAAGCTGCTGGCGCGCCACCCGGCCTGTCCCCTTCCCATGTCCGATACGGGGCGTTTATAGTCGCGGCACCGCAACGACAGTTTGGTGATTGATGTCAGCCGACAAGAAGGAAGTCCGTCCCGCCGGCCGCAGAAGCCGCGCCAGAATTCCAGCATTCGTCATGAATCTCAGAGGTGTGCGCAACTGGAAGGAAGTCAGCGCCTGGCTGGAGTGGCGCGGCATCGAGGACATCGAATGCATCACGCCCGATCAGGGCGGCGTCGCCCGCGGCAAGATGATGCCGTCGAAGAAGTTCACCTCCAACACCTCGCTCGCTTTGCCGTCGGCTGTCTTCATGACGACCATCTCCGGCGGCTACCCCGAAAACAGCGGCGGTTTCACCTATCCCGAGGACGACGGCGACCTCAAGCTGCTGCCGGACCTTTCGACACTGTCCGTCGTGCCATGGGAATCGGACCCGACCGCGCAGGTCATCTGCGACCTGGTGCACCAGGACGGCCGCGAGGTCGAGTTCACGCCGCGCAACGTCCTCAAGCGCGTCATGCGCGCCTATGACGCGCACGGCTTCAAGCCGATCGTCGCCCCCGAGATCGAGTTCTACCTGGTCGACAAGAACCCCGACCCGGACTACCCGCTCACTCCCCCGGTCGGCCGCTCGGGCCGCCCGATCGGCGGCGGACAGGGCTATTCGATCGCCGGCGTCAACGAGTTCGACGAGCTGATCGACGATATCTACGACTTTTCCGAAAAGCAGGGCCTGGAGATCGACACGCTCATCCACGAGGAGGGCGCCGGCCAGCTCGAGATCAATCTGCGCCATGGCGATCCGATCGAACTGGCCGACCAGGTCTTCATGTTCAAGCGCACGATCCGCGAGGCCGCGCTCAAGCACGACACCTATGCCACCTTCATGGCCAAGCCGATCCAGGGCCAGCCCGGTTCGGCGATGCATATCCACCAGTCGGTCATCGACAAGAAGACCGGCCGCAACATCTTCTCCAATGCCGATGGCAGCGAATCCGAAGCATTCCATCATTTCATCGGCGGTATGCAGCGCCACATGCCCAATGCGCTCGTGATGATGGCGCCCTATGTCAATTCCTACCGCCGGCTGACCCAGGCGGCGGCGGCGCCCGTCAATGCGAAATGGGGCTACGACAACCGCACCACCGCCTTCCGCGTGCCGCGCTCAGATCCGAGCGCGCGCCGCGTGGAAAACCGTATCCCGTCTTCCGACGCCAACCCCTATCTGGCCCTCGCCGGCTCGCTGACCTGCGGCCTCATAGGCATGCTGCAAAAGATCAAGCCCGACGCGCCGGTCGGCACGGCGGCCAACCAGGACGAGATCGACCTGCCGCGCGGCCTGCTGGAAGCCGTGCAGCTGTTCGAGGAGGACGAGGCGCTGCGCGACATCCTCGGGACATCCTTGTGTTCCACCTACGCGGCGATCAAGAAGGCCGAGTTCGAGACCTTCATGGAAGTCATCAGCCCGTGGGAACGGGAGTATTTGTTGTTGAATGTTTAGGGCAGTAGGGCAGTAGGGCAGTAGGGCAGTAGGGCAGTAGGGCAGTAGGGCAGTAGGAAAAATGGCTGGAAAGATTGAACCCTACAAGGACCTTGTCGTCTGGCAGCAGGCTATGGATCTCGCGGCTGCGGTCTACGAGGCAACAAGAGCCTGGCCGAGGGACGAGATTTACGGCCTCACTGCGCAAGCCAGACGTGCGGCCAGTTCCGTGCCCGCCAACATTGCCGAGGATTTCGGCAGGGAAAATCGTGGCTCCTATCAGCAATTTCTGCGCATTGCCCAGGGCTCCCTAAAAGAGCTTGAAACGCATCTTCTGATTTCCCAGCGCGTCGGCATAGCCGGCGAAGGCTCAGTTCGCCCCTTGCTGCAGCTCAGCGAAAGCATCGGAAAGCTGTTACGCCTGCTCATCCGCAAGCTCTCCGCTGGATAACCTACTGCCCTACTGCCCTACTGCCCTACTGCCCTACTGCCCTATTCCCCTAATCCCCTACTCCCTCAGCATCCCATGCCCCCTTACCAATCCCCCATCTCCCCCGGCTATTCCTGGTATGAGGCGAGCCTCGGCGAACGGCCCGAATACCCCGCGCTCGACGGCGACACGCGGGCCGATGTCGTCATCGTCGGCGGCGGTTTCACCGGGCTCTCGGCGGCGGCGCATCTGGCGAAGGCGGGGAGCGACGTCGTGCTGATCGAGGCGCACCGCTTCGGCGACGGCGCTTCGGGGCGCAATGGCGGCCAGATGGGCACCGGCCAGCGCGCCTGGGCGGAAGAGATGGAAGCCGAATTGGGGCTTTCGCGCGCCAAGGCGCTGTTTGGGCTGGCAGAGGAGGCCAAGACCCATCTGCTCGATTTCGCCGACGCCAACGGCATCGAGATCGACTACATGCCCGGCCAGATGTCGGTTGCCCACAAGAAGCGTTTCGTCGACGACTTCAAGGCGCATGCCGAGATCATGGCGACGCGCTTCGACTATCCGCACATCAGCTTCATGGATGCAGCCGAGACCGAGCGCCGCCTCGGCTCCAAGCACTATTTCGGCGGTGTGCGCGACACGGGCACCGGCCATATCCATCCGCTCAAGCTGGTCGTCGGCACGGCGCGGGTCGCCGCGGCCGCCGGCGCCCGGCTCTTCGAGAACACCGCCTCCACCGGCCTTCAATCCACCGGCGGCAAGGTCCGCGTGACCACGGCGCGCGGCACCATCACGGCCGACAAATGCCTCATCGCGGTCAACGCCTATGGCGGAAATCTCGAGCCGGTGAGCGCGGCGCATGTCATGCCGATCGGCTCCTTCATCGGCGCCACCGTGCCGCTGGGCGACGACAGTCCGGTGCTGCCGGGGCTGGAAAGCGTCGACGATTCGCGTTTCGTGGTGCGCTATTTCCGCCGGGTGAAGGACGGGCGGCTCTTGTTCGGCGGGCGCGAGGTCTACAACACCAACGACCCGAAAGACATCGCCAATCACATCCGCCGCCAGATCGCCGAGCTCTATCCCGCGCTCAACGATGTCGAGATCACCCATTCCTGGGGCGGCTATGTCGGCATCACCATGCCGCGCAAGCCCTTCGTGCGCGAGGTCATGCCGAACGTGATCTCCGCCGGCGGCTTTTCAGGCCACGGCGTCATGCTGTCGAACTTCACCGGCAAGCTCTATGCCGAGGCCGTCGGCGGCAATCGCGACCGGCTGAAGCTGCTGGAGGAATTCAAGGTCCCGGCCTTCCCGGGCGGCCGCAGCCTGCGCGCGCCGCTGCTTTTCCTGGCGCTCAACTGGTACGCGCTGCGCGACCGGATCTGACTTTCAAGCCGGATTGAGCGGCCAGAAGAACAGGATCGCCGGCACCGACACGGCGATGATCAGCACTTCGAGCGGCAGGCCCATGCGCCAATAGTCGCCGAAATGGTAGCCGCCCGGCCCCATGATGATCGTGTTGTTCTTGTGGCCGATGGGCGTGAGGAAGGCGCAGGATGCCGCCACCGCCACACCCATCAGGAAGGGATCGGCCGACACCCCGATCGACCCGGCCACGCCGACCGCGATCGGCGCGGTGATAAGTGCCGTGGCGACATTGTTGAGGAAATCCGACATGGTCATCGTCACGATCATGACCACGGTCAGGATGGCCCAGGTCGGCCACGAGGCGGTCTGCTCGACAATGGTTTCGGCGATCAGCGCCGTGCCCCCGGAATCCTCCAGCGCCAGGCCGATCGGGATCAGCGAGGCCAGGAGCACGATGACCGGCCATTCTACGGAATCATAGACGGCGCGCGCGCTGACGATGTTGAAGATGGCGTAAAGGCAGACAGCCCCGGCCAGCGAGACGGCCAGCGGCAACAAGCCGAACACCGAAAGGGCAATCGCGACCACGAAAATTCCGATCGCCAGCGCCGCCTTGCGGCGCTGGATGACCGTATGGCTCTTTTCGGCCAGCGGCAGCACGCCCATCCAGTCGGCCGCATCGGCGATGCGGGTTTCCGTACCCAGCAGCAGCAGGACGTCGCCCGGCTCGATCGCCAGCTTGCGAACCCGCTCGCGAAACCGTTGGCCCTGCCGCGAAACGCCGAGCAGCGACACGTCGCGCCCGCGGAAAAGCCGCATATCCTGTGCCGAGCGGCCGACGGCGCGCGCGCCGTCCGGCACGATCGCCTCGACCAGCGTCATCGACTTGCCGGCCAGTCCGTCGCTCTTGGTGCCACTCGACACCTTCAGCTTGGCGTTGCCGATGAACGACTCGATGGAGGCCGGATCGCCTTCCAGCACCAGCCGGTCGCTCTTCTTGATCTCCTCGCGCAGGGCGAAGCCGGGCAGGCGCTTTCCGCGCCGCACCAGCCCGAGAATCGCCACGTCGTTTTCCTCGGCCAGATCGACGAGGTCGCGCGGCGTCTTGCCCACCCAATCCGATTTGTCGGAAAAGCCGGCTTCGGCGACGAACAGCCCCGACTCCTTTTCGCTCTCCTGCACCGCCTGTCCGCGCTGCGGGATGAGCCGCCAGCCGAACCCGGCGACGAAGGCGATGCCGACGATGGCGCAGATCAGTCCGACCGGAGTGAAATCGAACATCGAGAAGGCTTCGCCGAAAGCACGCTCGCGATATTGCGCGATCACGATGTTGGGCGGCGTGCCGATCAGCGTGATCATCCCGCCGAGTATGGTGGCGAAGGACAAGGGCATCAAGGAAAGGGAAGGCGAACGCTTGGCCTTGCGCGCCGTTTCCATGTCCAGAGTCATCAGGATGACGAGCGCGGCGACATTGTTGATGACCGCCGACAACACCGCCCCGACCACGGCCATGACGCCGATATGCGCCGAAAGCGCGCGTCCCGCATCGACGACATATTGGGCGATGAGTTCGACCGCGCCGGAATTGACCAGGGCGCGCGAGACGATCAGCACCAGGGCGATGATGACGACCGCCTCATGGCCGAAGCCGGCAAATGCATTTTCGGCCGGTACGGCGCCCCCGGCAACGCCGATCACAAGCGCGCCGAACGCAACGAGGTCGTAGCGCACGCGTCCCCAGACCAGAAAGACGAAGACAAGACCCAATAGTGCGAAGATGAATACTTGCTCATAGGTCATTGAAATTCCGGCCTTCTCAATCGGCAAGGAGAGCTAGAGCAATTCCAGGAGAAGTGGCAGCCGGTTCTCCGTCCGGAATTGCGTCGAATCAAAGGGTTAGATTGGCGAACCGATTCCGCGAAGCGGTGAACCGATCTAGCAGCTGCAATCGTTTCTCAACTTCAACGCGAATTCAAGGCACAAAATCGACGTGGAGACGGATTGCCGAGTTCATTGGAACGCCGCCACGGCTCAGACGCACCTTCCCCCGTCGACCTCCAGCGCCACGCCGGTGATGAATTCGGCCTCGTCGGAGGCAAGCCACAGCGCCGCATTGGCAATATCGAGCGGCGTCGACAACCGGCCGAGCGGGATCGAGGCGCGGAACTGGGCGCGCTTTTCCGGCGTGTCCTCGCCCATGAACTGGGCGAGCATGCCCGTCTCGCCGGCGACCGGGCACAGGCAGTTGACGCGGATGTTCTTCGGCGCCAGTTCCACGGCCATCGATTTCGTCGCCGTCACCGCCCAGCCCTTCGAGGCGTTGTACCAGGTCAGCCCCGGGCGCGGCCTGAGCCCGGCGGTCGAGGCGGTGGTGATGATCGAGCCGCCGCCCTGCTTTTCCATGACCGGCACGACGGCAAGCGCAGCGAAATAGATCGCCTTCATGTTGACCGCGGTGATCAGGTCGAAGGTCGCCTCGTCGACATCGAGCATGTCGCCGTTGCGATAGGTGTAGCCGGCATTGTTGACCAGGATGTCGATGCGGCCGTGCTGGTCGAGCGCGGCGGCAACCATGGCATCGATGTCGGACTTGATGGAGACGTCGGCGGTGACCGGGTAGGCCGCCGATCCGATTTCACTAGCCACCCGCTCGGTGCCCTTGGCGTTGAGGTCCGCCACGACGACCATGGCACCCTCCTCGGCAAAACGCTTCGCCATGCCTTCGCCGAAGCCCGACGCCGCGCCGGTGATGATTGCTACCTTGTCTGCTAGACGGCCCACTCGTGCCTCCACTTCATGTCATTCAATTTCCTTGCGAACGGCCTCTTCGAGCCCGTCCAGATGATTGAGGACTGTGTTCCACAGAAAGCGCGGCAGAACATCCTCGTAGTCATGGCGATAGACATTGCCCGCGCCCGCGATCCGATCCCATGGCACTTCTGGATGGCGGGCCTTCAGGACGTCCGGGAGCCGTCGCGACGCCTCAGAGATGATCTCAAGGCAGCGCGTCACGGCGTACAGGGTCCGCTCGTCCTCGGCGAACGCCTCATAGGACAATCCATCGACGAACCGGTGCGCGAGAGTAATGTTATCGCGGATAGCTTCCAGCACACGGGACGTATCCCTAGAAGGCATGGACGGACCCAGTCCGGACGGCTTGCCTCAGATCGGATTTCAATCCTTCTGCGTTCACCACATCCACCGGCCCCTCGAACATCCCGGCAATGTATGCCTTCAAGCCGACATAGTCGTAGACGCTCAGAGGCACATCCGGATCAAGATCGATCAGGATGTCGATGTCGCTGTCGGGTTGCGCATTTCCCCTGGCAACGGAGCCGAAGAGGGCCGCATGGGTTACGCCCTGCTTGCGCAACTCGCCCTTGTGCCGCTGGAGCGTCTTGATGATTTGCTTACAATCCATGGCGCCAAGGTACCTCGGAAGGATCGCCGGTTCAATTTTGTATCGTCACCCGTGATTGAACACCACCGTCTTGGTGGCTGACATGTCGTAGAGCGCCTCAAAACCCTTTTCGCGCCCGTGACCCGATTTCTTGAAGCCGCCGAACGGCAATTCGATGCCGCCGCCCGCGCCATAGCCGTTGACGAAGACCTGTCCCGCGCGCACCCGCTTGGCCACGCGGTGCTGGCGCGCCCCGTCCTTGGTCCACACGCCGGCAACGAGCCCGTATTCGGTGGAATTGGCAATGCGGATAGCGTCGGCTTCGTCGCCAAAGGGCGTCACGGTCAGAACCGGCCCGAACACTTCTTCCTGCGCGATCGCCTGGCCGGGATCGACCGAGCCGAAGAGCGCCGGCGCGAAATAGTAGCCATCAGACGGCGCATCGCTCGCCACGGTGCCGCGCGCCAGGAGAGTGACGCCGGCCTCCTCGGCGGCCGCAACCATGCCCGCGACGCGCTCCTTCTGCATCGGGTTGATCAAGGCACCGAGATCGAGATCGGCGTCGTGCGGCCCGGCCACCAGCTTGGAGAAGCGGTCGGCCAGCGCCGAAGCGACGCGCTCATAGACCGGCTGCTCGATCAGGATCCGGCTGCCGGCCGAGCAGGTCTGGCCGCCATTCTGGATGACCGCGTTGACGAGCACCGGCAGGGCCGCTTCGATATCGGCATCGGCAAAGACGATCTGCGGCGACTTGCCGCCAAGCTCCATCGTCACGCCGCGATTGTTTGTCGCGGCCGCCTGCTGGATGGCGGTGCCCGTTGCCGTCGAGCCGGTAAAGGTGACGTAGTCGACCAGCGGATGGGCCGAAAGCGCAGCACCCGCGTCGCGGCCATAGCCGGTGATGACGTTGAAGACGCCCGCCGGAACGCCGGCCTCCAGCGCCAGTTCGGCAATGCGCACCGCGCTCAGCGATGCGTCCTCGGCCGGCTTGACCACCAGCGTATTGCCCATGGCGAGCGCCGCACCGGCCACGCGGGCGAGAATCTGCAACGGATAGTTCCACGGGATGATGCCGGCCACGACACCGTGCGGCTCGCGCAGGGTGAGCGCGGTATAGCCGTCAAGGAACGGGATCGTGTCGCCATGGATCTTGTCGGCCGCGCCGCCGTAGAATTCGTAGTAGCGCATCGTCGCGGTCACGTCCGCTCGGCCCTGCCGGATCGGCTTGCCGGTGTCGCGCGATTCGAGCGCGGCGAGTTCGTCGCCATGCTGCTCGATCAGAAGGCCGAGCCGCGTCAGGCAGCGGCCGCGCTCGACCGCCGGCATGCGACCCCAGGGGCCCTCGTCGAAGGCGCGCCGCGCCGCCTGCACGGCCATGTCGACATCCTCGACCGCGGATGCCGGGATGGAGGCGAAGACCTTGCCGTCGGACGGGCAAGCAACGTCGATGCGTTTGCCCGACAAGGCCTCCATCTGCTTGCCGTCGATCAAGTTCATCACCGCAAGTCCTTGCGCGACCGTACGCGACAGATGTGTTCCCATGGCGGTTCTCCCATATTGCATGGCGGCCCGTTGTCGGGCCCAATGCGGCTGGCCTCATGCACAGTGTGCAGGCACGGCGATCTATGACAAACGGGACGGGCCCGACAGTGTCAAGGGACAAGAACGAGCAGGCCAGGACTGGCCATCTTAAATCGATTAGACTATACGAGCCGGCAGCGTTGCCGCAGGATTGGATATGACATGACCAGCCAGACCATACCCGTCGAGCCTTTCGACTTCATCGCCTTCGGCGGCACCGGCGACCTGGCCGAGCGCAAGCTTCTGCCGGCGCTCTATCAGCGCCAGAAGGCGGGGCAGTTTTCCGAGCCGACGCGCATCATCGGCGCCTCGCGCTCGAAGCTGGGCGACGAGGACTACCGTGAATTCGCCCGCAAGGCGATCACCGAGCATGTCAGGGCCGACGAGATCGACGGGACCGAGCTTGACGCCTTCCTGGCAAGGCTCTCCTATGTCGCCATCGACGCCAAATCGGGCGACGGCTTCGAGGCGTTGGCGGCCACGCTCGGTGACAGCCCGCGCATCCGCGTCTTCTACATGGCGGTGGCGCCGGCGCTGTTCGGCGACATCTGCGCCAATCTCAAGACGCACGCCCTGGCGACGCCCCAGGCACGCATCGTGGTCGAAAAGCCGATCGGGCGCGACCTCGCCTCGGCCCGCGACGTCAACGACGCGATCGGCCAAGTGTTCGAGGAGCACCAGGTCTTCCGCATCGACCATTATCTGGGCAAGGAAACGGTGCAGAACCTGATGGCGCTGCGCTTCGCCAATGCGCTCTACGAGCCTCTGTGGAACTCGGCCCATATCGACCATGTGCAGATCACCGTGGCCGAGATGGTGGGGCTCGAAGACCGCGTCAGCTACTACGACAAGGCCGGCGCGCTGCGCGACATGGTGCAAAACCACCTGCTGCAGCTTCTCTGCCTCGTCGCCATGGAGGTGCCCGCCTCGATGGAGGCCGACGCGGTGCGCGACGAAAAGCTCAAGGTCCTGCGCTCGCTGACGCCGATCCGCGACACCGAGGCCGGCAAGCTGACCGTGCGCGGCCAATACCGGGCCGGCGCGTCGGCCGGCGGCGCGGTCAAGGGCTATGTCGAGGAACTCGCCAACGGCTCCAGCACCACCGAGACCTTCGTCGCCATCAAGGCCGAGATCGCCAACTGGCGCTGGGCCGGCATCCCGTTCTATCTGCGCACGGGCAAGCGGCTCGCCGCGCGCGTCTCCGAGATCGTCATCGAGTTCAAGCCGATCCCGCATTCGATCTTCGGCGAGGGCGCCGGCGAGGTCTTCGCCAATCAGCTCGTCATCCGCCTGCAGCCCGACGAGGGTGTGAAGCAGTGGATCATGATCAAGGACCCCGGCCCCGGCGGCATGCGGCTGCGCCATGTGCCGCTCGACATGAGCTTTGCCGAATCCTTCGACGTGCGCAACCCGGATGCCTATGAGCGGCTGGTGATGGATGTGGTGCGCGGCAACCAGACGCTGTTCATGCGCCGCGACGAGGTCGAGGCGGCGTGGAAATGGATCGATCCGATCCTCGGCGCCTGGGAGGACTCGCACCAGGACGCCCAGGGCTACACCGCCGGAACATGGGGGCCGTCCGGCTCCATCGCGCTGATCGAGCGCGACGGCAGGACATGGCACGAGAGCGTGTGATGCCCGACGGACAAGCGACGCTTCAGACCTTCCCCTCGCCCGAACGACTGGCGCAGGCGCTGGCCGAACGCATCGCCGGGCAGCTCGACACGGCGATCGCCGCACGCGGCCACGCAACGCTGGCCGTTTCCGGCGGCACGACGCCCGAGCGCTTCTTCGCCGCCCTTGCCGCACAGCCGATCGATTGGTCGAAGGTCACCGTCACGCTGGTCGACGAGCGTTTCGTGCCGCCCGCCTCGCCGCGCTCCAACGAGGCCCTGGTGCGCCGCATCCTGCTTCAGGGCAAGGCCGCCGCCGCCCGCTTCGTACCGCTCTTCACCGACGCGCCGACACCGGACGCCGCCGCCCTTGTGGCCGACACAGCGATCGCCGCCCTTCCCCTGCCCTTCGACGCGCTGGTGCTCGGCATGGGCAGCGACGGCCACACCGCCTCCTTCTTTCCCGACGCGGCCAATCTCGACACGCTACTTTCGCCGCAAAATCCCGCCCGCGTCATGGCCGTCGACACAAAGGCCGGCGGCGAGCCGCGCCTGACGCTGACGCTGCCGACGATCGCCGCCGCACGGCTCGTCGTGCTGCATATCGAGGGCACGGCCAAGAAGGCCGTTCTCGACGAGGCCCTTTCACCGGCCGGCTCCGACCTGCCGATCCGCACAGTCATCGACCGTGCCCAATTTCCCGTCACAATAGTCTGGGCGCCCTCCCACGCCGCCTGACAACAAGCCCCGGAGGCTCAGCCAAAATGACCGCCACAGCCGCCATCGAAGCCGTCACCACCCGCATCCGCGAGCGCTCGAAACCCTCGCGCGAGCTCTATCTCGCCCGCATCGACGAGGCCGCCGGCCGCGGCCCGCACCGCCAGGTGCTGTCCTGCGGCAACCTCGCCCACGGCTTCGCCGCCTGCGGCCCGGCCGACAAGGCCGCGCTTTCGGCCGACCGCGTGGCCAATCTCGGCATCATCACCGCCTATAACGACATGCTGTCGGCGCATCAGCCCTTCGAGACCTTCCCCGCGCTCATCAAGGCCGCCGCGCACGAGGCGGGCGGCGTGGCCCAGGTCGCCGGCGGCGTGCCGGCCATGTGCGACGGCGTCACGCAGGGCCGCCCGGGCATGGAGCTGTCCTTGTTTTCGCGCGACCTGATCGCCATGGCCGCCGCCGTCGGCCTGAGCCACGACATGTTCGACGCCGCCGTCTATCTGGGCGTGTGCGACAAGATCGTGCCGGGCCTCGTCACCGCCGCGCTGACCTTCGGCCATCTGCCCGCCATCTTCATCCCAGCCGGCCCCATGACCTCCGGCCTGCCGAACGACGAGAAGGCGCGGATCCGCCAGCTCTATGCCGAGGGCAAGGTCGGCCGCGACGAACTGCTTGAGGCCGAATCGAAGTCCTATCACGGGCCCGGCACCTGCACCTTCTACGGCACGGCCAATTCCAACCAGATGCTGATGGAGATCATGGGCCTGCACCTGCCCGGCGCCTCCTTCGTCAATCCGGGCACGCCGCTCAGGGACGCGCTGACGAAGGAAGCCGCCAGACGCGCGCTCGAAATCACCGCGCTCGGCAACGACTACCGCCCCGCCGGGCGCATGATCGACGAGCGCTCGATCGTCAACGGCGTCGTCGGCCTCAACGCCACCGGCGGCTCGACCAACCACACGATCCACCTGATCGCCATGGCGGCCGCCGCCGGCATCAAGCTCACCTGGCAGGACATTGCCGACATTTCCGAAGCCGTGCCGCTGCTCGCCCGCGTCTATCCGAACGGGCTGGCCGACGTGAACCATTTCAACGCCGCCGGCGGCATGGGTTTCCTGATCCGCGAACTGCTCGCCGCCGGGCTCCTGCACGAGGACGTCTCGACCGTCTGGGGCGAAGGCCTCGCGCCCTATACGGTGGAGGCGAAGCTCGGCAAGGACGGCCAGGTCATCCGCCAGCCCTCGCCGGAGAAAAGCGGCGACGCAAAAGTGCTGACGACGCACCAAAAGCCCTTCCAGGCGACGGGCGGGCTGAAGGTGATGTCGGGCAATCTCGGCCACGCCATCATCAAGACATCGGCGGTCAAGCCCGAGCGCCGCGTCATCGAGGCGCCGGCCATCGTCTTCGACAGCCAGGAAGAGCTCAACGCCGCCTTCAAGGAGGGTCGCCTCGACCGCGATTTCGTCGCCGTGGTGCGCTTCCAGGGGCCAAAGGCCAACGGCATGCCGGAACTGCACCGCCTGACCACCGTGCTCGGCGTGCTGCAGGACCGCGGGCACAAGGTTGCACTCGTCACCGACGGCCGCATGTCGGGCGCCAGCGGAAAAGTCCCGGCAGCGATCCATGTCACACCCGAGGCGATCGACGGCGGGCCGATCGGCCGGATCGACACCGGCGACATGATCCGCGTCGACGGCGAGGCGGGCATCCTCGAAGCCTTCGTCAATGAGGCCGAGCTCGAGCGCCGCCCGGCCCCGGCGCCGGATCTTTCGGCCAATGAACACGGCCTCGGCCGCGAGCTCTTCGCCGGGTTCAGGGAGCTGGCCGGACGGGCAGACGAAGGCGCGGCGGTGTTTTGAGGGGGAGCGTGAGGACGTTGAGGGCCTGAAAATCGGCGTCGTGTTTGGGGCTGGGAGGGGACTGTCTGCTAACGGACGAGGCTCCGAAAAAGCAGCCATTTCAACGCCAAATTGCTGCCCGCAACGTTTAGACCAAAGGAAACTTAGGGTGGAAGATGGGTCTCGTCGGGTTCTAATAGCCAATTCCTGACCCGAAGCTCATTCGAGCAAATCCAAGGTCGGCGGGTTGGATTCGAAGCGCTGGATAAATGTTATGATGGAATGACCGTAGCGACGCCGCAGCACGTCTAGGAACTGCGGTTCGACGCTGTTCACGAAGCCGAGCATGCCTTTCAATTCAGCGATCTGGTCGTTGTCGAGTAGGTCTTTAGTGGCGCTGTGGACTTGCGCATGGAGGATACGCTTGCGCTCGTGTCCTATCGAGACACGGCCATCATTGGTGAGCGTCAGGCCAGTGACTCGCCGACCATACTTCCTAGTGATGCGGGTGGTTTTTTGACCGTTGATGAGCAGTTTAGGGTATTCCAGTCCGGCGAGCGTCGTTCTGACCATCTTCTCCACATTGACCAGGTAGCCCGTCCTAGGCGCGGAGAAGGTCAGATCGTCGGCGTACCGCGTATAGGTGACATGATCTCTTGCCACTTCGGCCGCGATTCGCTTGTCGAACTCGTAAAGTAGGGCATTTGATACGAATGGAGATGAGGGGGCGCCGATGGCCAAGCGCATGACAGCGCTGCCCTTTGGACGCTGGAACAGCAGAAGGGCAGTTTGCCGTACATCGACCGGGTCGGTGAGAGCGCCAGTCTCTTTGCAGTACAATGTCCAATCACGCGGCTTGATCGATGGGAAGAAGTCCTTGAAATCCATCTTGAGGATCGGCCCGTCCCCAGCATGCCGCAAGGCGTTGTCCTTGATAGACATCTCCGGTCGATATGCCGTCGCTGCTTCGTGCACGGGCAATACGCGGAGTAATACGTCGCTCAGCGCCCGTTGTAGGACTTTTACTTCGCGCGCCGGTTGGGAGATCGTTCTAGAGCCACCAGAGCGCTTCGGGATTTGGTATGTTTTGTACCGGAGGGGAGCATTGCGGATGATTCGCTCGACTGTTGTCGCTTCCAGTCCCGATTCGAAGGATAGGATGTCGATGATGCTCATCTGGCAACACCTTTCAATGCAGCTTGGATCGCGCTGAAGCGCGCGTCGTCGTGCGCCTTCCAGTATTCGCTTATCTGTGCTCGCCAACGGTCTCGCGGCTCGACCGAAGCATCTTTCTTCAGCTTGTATTCGATCGCGTTCCCCTTGTTGGGCACGGCGCAGTAGTAGTCGATAAAGCCCCTTCGATCTTTTTTGATCCATTCTGCGCTTGTCGCGCAGAGGAGGTAGTCGTCCAGCTTCCCCGCTTTCAGGTTGACCTGGAATGGACCTACGAGCGTCTCGATCTCCTCAAATGTCAGCGCCGAGTAGTGTTGGATGAGGCCGACAATGAGCTTAATTATGTGGCCCGGCCTTTCGGGGTCGAAAGTGGTCGGCTCCTTTACCTCGCTCTTCCGAGCATTGATTGCCGTGACAATGCGGTTTTCGAACACCCTAAGGTTAAGGTCGCTTACATCCCGGATGCTCCTGATGCTGATATCGTTGCGGTCGACCACGCAGACGGACGACTGACCGATATTGTTTTGAAGGTAAAGGACTGGGCCAAGCCGAATAAATGAGTCCGCGTTGTAGCTTTCGTCGTCAATGACCACGAGCAGGCGCTCCGCGATCTCCTCAATCATCGCGAAAGCGCCGAGTTCGGTAAAGCTGCCGTTGCTCTCGGAGAAGAGGATGACCAAGTCTACAATCTCAGCGAATTCAGTCTCGAAACTCAGTATGTCCTTGTATTGCCCGTGAGGGGGAAAGATTCTGAGATCTTCGGGCATGATAGTGTAGTACTGCCGCAAGTCTGCCGCGGTATAGATGCGCGTAAAGGCTTCACGCAGAGAAATGGGCCTTGGCTGAGTCACGTCCGTCTTTCCGCCACACAGAAAGATCAGCGAACTCGGCGCTTTGACATGGATCGTACCAAGGTCGATCCGGTCGACTAAGTCGACTATGTCGCCTCCGACTATCACTTACCCTTGGAGGTGTGGAAGAACGAGGGGTTTTACCGAGCGGAGCGTCCTATCAAGGCGGTAAGACACCGCGTTGTTCCACACCGGAAAAAACCTAGCAATCAATTGAGGTCTGACGGAGCGTCGGACCAAGCACGAACTGTGCTTCTCGCGTAAGCTGTACATGTGCTCCCACCCTCCAGTGATTCTGTCAAGTAATTTGCATCTGGACGCTGAAGTTCGCAACATTTGCGGGAGGCATTGCTTGCCTCTATGCACATTTCTTCAACCCATCAGCGCTGAACCCAGACACACTGCATCCGTCCCCAGCGCTTCCCGACTCCAGTCGCGGCATCCCCGGCACCACCCGAAATTGGCCTACTGGATGGCCTCTATGCATTTCAGCCAATCCCGAGGACAGCCGCATTCCAGTCCTAACTCCTCGTGATTGCACCAAAATTTGCCCAATTATTTCCACGCTCTTTCCACCCGCCATATCCTCGACCTGCCCGTCTCTTCGGGATCGCGCCGGCGCGACGGTGCGGGTGCGGAGGCGGGACGGCGCCGCCGGTCCGGAGGACGTAGCCGGGCCTGCGGCCGGAGTGTTGTTCCGCTGAGGAGGCGGTTTTAAAAAGCGTCCGTCCGGGCGGTAACGTTCGGCCGGGCGCAAACAGCGGCCCCAACCATCCGGGGCGCGCTGGGCCGTTCTCCGGGCAGCCAGTATCCTTCTGGATACAGGCTGCCCCGCCTCGGGACGAATTCCCGGCGGACCTCCGGAAAAGACGCCGAACGGGCGGTCTTCGGATCGCATTAAAATAGAATTCGGACGCGTTTCGACGACCGCCCGTCTTCCCGTTCTTTGACATCACCCGGCCGGAAAAGGCGCGGGAACGAATAGGCATGGGTACGCCGTCGGGATGACGCGCCTTGCGAATACCCCACCACCGTCATCCCGGAAGCCCGAAGGGCTATCCGGGACCCATTGGAAGAACCCCGTCGAGCACGGCCCTCCTGAGCGTGTCGAAGGGCCTCATCCTGGCACGTGTCAGAGCCGACAGCGCCCGGCCGCGCATCTCAATGGGTCCCGGCTCGCGCTCGCGATGCTCGCCCGGCCGGGATGACGCGAGGATATTGTCCCCTCACCCCGAGCCCCTCGAGGGGCCGAGCCTGCCGAGGCCTCAATACGTCGTGCGGCGTTCCTCCGAGGGCGGGCGTCCGAATTGCAGCCGGTAGCTCTGGGCGAAATAGGAATGCGAGGTGAAGCCGGTGGCGATTGCCACGTCGAGGATCGGCAGGTTGGTCTGGCGCAAAAGCTCGCGCGCCCGTTCGAGCCGAAGCCGCATGTAATAGCGCCCCGGCGTCATGTTGAGATGGCGCAAAAACAGCCGCTCTACCTGGCGCACCGAGAGCCCCGCCGCCTTGGCGAGCTCGACCGCAGACCACGGCTCGTCGAGATTTTCCGCCATCAGCGCGACGATCCGCTTCAGCTTCTCCGATTTTCCCGTCAGATCGCGCTCCGGCCCGACACGCTGGCGGTCGGTGTCGCCGCGAATGCGCTCGTGGTGGAACTGGTTGGCCACCTGGTTGGCGAGGTCGGCGCCGAGATCGCAGCGGATGATCTCCAGCATCAGATCGATCGAGGTCGTGCCGCCGGCGCAGGTATAGCGCTTGCGGTCGATCTCGAAGACATTGCCCGTGCACTCGATTTCGGGAAAGCGCTCGACGAAGCCGGCGCGGTTTTCCCAGTGGATGGTGCAGCGATGGCCCTCGAGCTGGCCGGCCTCTGCGAGAAGGTAGGAGCCGACCGACAGCGCCCCGAGCGCAGCGCCGCGCCGGCCGCGCGAGCGCAGCGCGCCGAGCACCTTGCTCTTGCCGGGAAATTCCAGCGCCAGCCCGACGCAGGCGAAGAGGATGTCGACCGGCGGCAGGTCGCCGACCGCATAGTCGACCTTCAAGGGAAGTCCGTTGGAGGCGACGACCGGGTCGCCGTCGGGCGAGGCCGTCATCCAGGCGTAATAGTCGCGGCCGGCCAGGCGGTTGGCCGAGCGGAAGACGTCGATTGCCGCGGCGAGCGAGAACATC
Organism: Mesorhizobium xinjiangense; assembly: GCF_009749525.1. Taxonomy (GTDB): domain Bacteria; phylum Pseudomonadota; class Alphaproteobacteria; order Rhizobiales; family Rhizobiaceae; genus Mangrovimarina; species Mangrovimarina xinjiangensis. Next base: position 34,835 of record NZ_WOAC01000018.1, read on the forward strand.
GAGAACTTGTCGACCAACAGGAAGGCGAATTGCCGCTCGGGCAGCACATGATCAGACATGAATAGAAAGTTCTAATGCAATCGGCCGCCGGCGCAATGGGCATTCGCCCCCTGCCCGCCGGCATGCGTCAGAACGTCGGCACTTCCGCGCCCGCCGCCCGCGCCGCCGCCGTCAGCGTGTTGGCCATCAGCATGGCGATCGTCATCGGACCCACCCCGCCCGGCACCGGCGTGATGGCGCCGGCGACCTTCTCGGCCGCGACGAAATCGACGTCGCCGACGAGCCTGGTCTTGCCCTCGCCCTTTTCCGGCGCCGGCACGCGGTTGATGCCGACATCGATCACGGTGGCACCGGGCTTGATCCAGTCGCCGCCGATCATCTTCGGCCGGCCGACGGCGGCGATCAGGATATCGGCAGTGCGGCAGAGCGCAGGCAGTTCGTGCGTGCGGCTATGGGCGATCGTGACGGTCGCGTTGGCCTTCAACAGCAGGTTGGCGATCGGCTTGCCGACGATATTGGAACGGCCGACGACGACGGCGTTGAGGCCGGAGAGGTCGCGCCCGCGCGCACGCTCGATCATCACCATGGCGCCGGCCGGCGTGCACGGCACGAAGGCGGTTTCGAGTTCCCCCGTGCCGAGCTTGCCGACATTGATGAAGTGAAAGCCGTCGACATCCTTTTCAGGCGCCACCGCCTGGATGACGCGGCCCGAATTCATGTGGTCCGGCAGGGGAAGCTGCACCAGGATGCCGTGGATCGCCGGATCGGAATTGAGGTCGCCGATAAGCCCGAGAAGCGCGTCCTCGGTGGTCGTTTCCGGCAGCGAATGCTGGACGGAGTGAAAGCCGCATTCCTTGGCCTTCCTCGACTTGGAGGCGACATAGACCTGGCTCGCCGGATCCTCGCCGACAATGACGACGGCGATGCCGGGCACCGTCCCGCTGGAGGCTTTGAGCGCGGCCGCGCCCTCCTTCACCTTCGCCACCACGTCTTCGGCGATTGACTTGCCGTCGATGATCTCGGCCATGGGCGTCCCCTTGCTCAGTCCCGGTTGCGCGCCCCGCCTTATCCGACAAATCGCCCGGCGACCATCCCCTCAATTGCGCCATGCCGTGCCGTTCCCCGTCAAAGCTTGCCTTTGCCGGCCGTGCGCTTCAAAAGGACGGGCGAACAAGCCGCAATCTTGAGGGAGAGAGAAACATGTCGGTGAAGGTGGTTCTGGTCGGTTGCGGCAATATGGGTTTCGCCATGCTCGACGGCTGGCTGAAGGCGGGCCGGCTCGAGGCGGGCGAGGTGCTCGTCGTCGAGCCCAATGCCGATCTGCGCCAGCGCGCCGCCGGGCTCGGCGTCGCCGCCGCCGCGTCGGCCGGTGACGCGCCCTCGGATATCAGCCCGCTGCTCGTCATCTTCGCCGTCAAGCCGCAGGTCATGCGCGACGTCGTCCCCGCCTATCGCCCTCTGGCAAAAAAGGGCGCGACCTTCCTGTCGATCGCCGCCGGCACCGGCGTGGCGGTCTTCGAGGATCTTCTGGGCAACGACACTGCGGTCATCCGCTGCATGCCCAACACGCCGGCGGCCATCGGCAAGGGCATGCTGGTCCTGTATTCCAACAAGAATGTCGGCGAACAGGCCCGTGAATTCGTCGGCGAATTGCTGTCGGCCAATGGCCGCGTGGCGACGGTCGACGACGAGGCGCTGATGGATGCGGTGACGGCCGTGTCGGGCTCCGGCCCGGCCTATGTCTTCCATTTCATCGAAGCGCTGACGGCGGCGGGCGGGAAGGCCGGCCTGCCGGCCGACATCGCCAAGCTGCTCGCCATGCAGACCGTCTTTGGTGCCGCATCGCTCGCCGCCGAAAGCGGCGAGGAACCCGGCAGGCTGCGCGAACAGGTCACCAGCCCCGGCGGCACGACCGCCGCCGCGCTCGCCGTGCTGATGGGCGAAGACAGGCTGACGGACCTCGTCACCGAGGCGGTGGAAGCGGCGCGCAAGCGCAGCGTGGAACTGGGGTAAGCAAGGCTGCCGGTCAGGCGTCGACGGGCGCGGCCGGCTCGCCGTAAAGCATCTCGTCCTGCATCTTGCGCAGCGCGTAGAGCCGCGTCGTGGTGTCGGGCGTCGCATTGTCCGCCGTCAGCACCTCGCCCTTCTTCACCGCCTTCGTCACCCTGCCGCCTTCCAGGAGGCCGACGGGCACCGCACGGGCCGCGCGCGCATCCTTGACCGTCATGGTCCATGAGCGGTAGCAGGTCTCGCCGATCGCATCGAAGGTCTCGCCGGGCGCAAGGTCGCGCTTGGCCACCGCGCAGACCTCGGCCACCGGACGCGCGAGCGGCACCATGTCGGGCTTGCCGGAAAGCATGATGCGCGCCGCCGTCAGCGGCACCTCCAGCGAGGTTAGGTGATAGGGGCGGAAGAAGGCATAATAGGGCCCCGTGCCGATATGCAGGTCGTCCATGCGCTCGATGATGCGCGGATGGGTCGCCTCGACGATGACGAAGACGCCGGGGGCCACGCCCTTGCCGACCGTATAGTCGACCACGCCCCTTCGCGAGAGGATGCCGCCGTCTTCGCGCGGGATCAGCACCTTGACCATCTCGTCGCGGTCGGCCTTCGGCCCGTGCATTCCGGGAACATCCGGCACCAGCCCGGTGGCATTGGCGATCGCGGCCATCTCGACCATGGTCTTCGAGCCGTCGACGAACTCGACCAGCATGCGCGGGTTCATGTTGCGCCGGGTGGCCTCCTCGACATAGTCGTCGGGCACGGCGTCATGGTTGAGCGGGTTGTTCTTGCCCTTGCCGGCTGCGACCACGCGGTAGCCTAGCGCGGTGGCGAATTCGATCAGTTCCATGCAGGACGATGGCTCGTCGCCGGCGCCCAGCGAATAGACGACGCCCAACCGGTCGGCGGCCTGTTTCAGATAGGGGCCGATCGTAACGTCGGCCTCGACATTCATCATCACGACATGCTTGCCGTGCTCCATCGCCATCAGGTCGAAATCGGCCGCCACGCCGGGCTTGCCGGTGGCGTCGATGACGACGTCAATCAGCGGATTGGTGACCAGCAATTCGTTGGATGTAACCGCGATCCTGCCGGCTTCGATGGCCGCACTGAGCTGCGAGGCCGTGCCGGCTTCATGCGCCCTGCCCTCATCGCCATAGGCGATGCGGATCGCGGCGCGCGCGGTGTGCGGCCTGCGGGTGGAAATGGCGCAGATCTCGATGCCGGGCATCAGCATGCCCTGGGTCACCAGGTCCGTGCCCATTTCGCCGGAGCCGATGACACCGATGCGCACCGGATTTCCTCGCTCCGCCCGCTCGGCCAGGTCGCGGGCAAGCCCCGTCAGGGCGATGTTTGACGTCACTGAAGTTGCCTTGCCTGTCGTTTCCTCTCGGCGGTCGTGCCGCGCGTGGACATAGACTGCCGGCCACTTCCATTGTCAATGCGCGGCTGCGTCGCGCCACGGCCGCGCCATACGGGCAATTGCGACCGTGGAACCGATTGTGGCGCACGTCAACCTTTTGCAGGCCGGTTGAGACGGCTCTCGATTCTGGTGCCAAGGCATCAGTCGACAAAGTTCTTCATCCGCGATGGACGGACATCGCGCAGGCCGATGTCATATTCCAGGCCGGGCGGAAACGAGCTGACGTCGGGTACCCGTCCAGCCTTGCGGCGGCGCGCTTGCGGCCACCGGAAAAGCGAGCCCAGCAATGCTGCCGTCCTGCAGTGGATCGTATGCGCAATCGTGTTCATGGGGAAATCTCCCATTCGTTTCGGCACAAGGCCAATTGATCCGATTGCGCAAAGATGCGTATGATTTCGCCTATGTTCCAATTGAATATCGATCAGGATACATAAGGCTAATTAATTCATGAGAGCGATCGACCTTCCCCCGTTGGCGGCTCTGCGCGCCTTCGAGGCCGCCGCGCGCCACGGCAGCTTCACCAAGGCCGCCGCCGAACTCGGCATGACCCAGGCCGCCATCAGCTATCAGATCAAGGTTCTGGAAGACCGCATGGGCCGGCCGCTCTTTACGCGCCGACCGCGGCAGGTCAGCCTGACATTTGCCGGACGGCAATTGGCGCCCGCGGTCAGCGACGCCTTCGAACGCATAGCCGCCGCTTACGCACAGGCGCGCGGCACGAGTGAGGGCGTCTTGACCGTCTCGGTGGCCCAGACCTTCGCCACGCATTGGCTGGCGCCGAACTTGAGCACGTTTCAAGCGCTCCATCCCGATCTTGCCGTGCGGCTGGAATCGAGCCAGCGCATGGCGGATTTCGAAACGGAGGACGTGGATCTCGCCGTGCGATCCGGCGCCGGCAACTGGCCGGGCCTTGCCCGGCACATGCTGGTCGGGGCCAATTTCACGCCAATGCTGAGCCCGCGCCTGGCCGAATCGATCGGCGGCGTGCGTGAACCGGCCGACCTGCTGCGCCTGCCGATCCTCGATGCCAACGATCCCTGGTGGACGCTGTGGCTGGAGGCTGCAGGTGTTGCGCCCGAACGCCTGCACAAGGGACCACCATCGGTCATGGGCGTTCAGGCCCTGGAAGCGCGCGCGGCGATCGCAGGCCGCGGCGTCGCCATCCTCACGCCGGCATTCTATCGCGACGAGATCGAACAGGGCCTCCTCGTCCAGCCTTTCGAACTCACCTGCTCGGACGGGTTGGCCTACTGGCTCGTCTATCCCGAACGCCGCCGCCACGTGCCGAAAATCCGCGCCTTTCGCGACTGGATCACGAAAGCCGTCGCCGAAGACAGGGCGATGGTCACACCGCGCTGAACCGACCTCGCTGTCGCCCATATGCAACACCGGCGTCCGGATGAGGCGGCCGGCCGCAATTAAACTTGATAACAACACTCAAATTTGGCATCGGCAGCATGCTTATATCAATTCAGGGGTTCGAATATGCGCAAGCGCTCGACTATGAGCCGGCTCGAAATCGTGTTGCTGGGAAGTGCCGCAATAATCGCTTCGATCGGTGCAGCCTACGCTCAGGACACCACCGTTCTCGAACGGCTGACCGTCGAGGCCGAGAGCGACGACATTCTGGTGCAGGACGGCTATGTGGCGATGGAAGACCGCATCGGCACCAAGGTCGACACCCCCATCGTCGAAATTCCGCAGGCAATCTCGGTCATCACGCAGGACCAGATCGAGGACCAGAAGCCGCGCACGCTCAACGAGGCGCTCACCTATACGGCGAGCGCCAATCCCAACACCTTCGGCTTCGACACCCGGTATGACGCCTTCTTCCTGCGTGGCTTTCCGGCTGGCTACAACGGCGTGTTCCGTGACGGGCTGCGCCAGTACAACGGCCTGTCCGCCTGGTTCAAGACCGAGCCTTACGGGATCGAGGGCGCAACCATATTGAAGGGACCCGCCTCCTCGCTCTACGGGATCAGCGGCCCGGGCGGCATCGTCAATCTCGTCACCAAGCGCCCCAAGGAAGAACAGTTCCGCGAAATCGAACTGCTGGGCGGCTCGCATGACCGCTACCAGGCAGCGTTCGATCTGTCCGGGCCGGCCAACGAGGACGGCACACTTCTATATCGTCTGACCGGGCTCGGTCGCTCAAGCGACACCGAGCTTCCCGGATATCCCGACGACAAGCTCTATCTCGCCCCTGCCGTCACCTGGCAGCCCGACGCCGACACGAAGCTGACGGTGCTCGGCGCGATATCGCATTCGGTCACCGGCGGCACCGCGATTTATCATTATGATGGTTCGGGTGTCCTGTCGGACACATATGTCGGCGATCCGGCCTGGAATGATTTCGCCCAGACGCAGGGACGCATCGGCTACGAATTCGAGCACCGCGTCAACGATGTGCTCACCCTGCGCCAGAACCTGCGCTACAGCGCCATCGACGCCGATCTCGAATATAGCGGCCTGTATTCGATCGGCGCGGGCCTGCCCTTGCAGCGCTATTGGCAGCACTACAAGGAGGACATGCAGAACTTCATCGTCGACAACATGGCGCAGATCGAATTCGATACCGGTCCGGTCAGCCATACGGCAGTGGCCGGCGTCGACTACGCCTGGACGTACTATGACGCCCAGATGACGCCGGCGACAGGCACACTGGACGACGTTCGAAGTGCAACATTCGCTCCGTATAGCGGCCAGGAGGCAAACCAGACCGGCATCTACCTCCACGACCAGATGGAATGGAACAACTTCACCCTGTTCGCCAGCGGCCGCTATGATTGGGTCGCGACGGACTCGTCGGAGGCCGGACAGGCCAAAACCCGGCAAGAGGATGACGCGTTCTCGGGCAGGATCGGGCTGTCCTACCGCACCGAATGGGGCATCATCCCCTACGCCAACTATTCCACCTCGTTCGCTCCCAATATCGGATTTGTCACGGACGCGTCGGGTCGACAGCCCGCCCGGCCGACGATCGCCACCCAGAAGGAAATCGGCGTCAAGTACGAAATTCCCGGCATGAACGCCGTCGTCAGCGCCGCCTATTTCGATATCGACCAGGAAGACGGCAGCGTGTTCGACGCATCGGGCGACGGCATTCAGATTCAACGCCAATACGACATGAACTCGCGCGGGTTCGAACTGGAGGCCAACGCCTCGCTCGGCAACGGGTTGAGCCTCATTGCCTCCTACACACATCTGCGCGTGAAGATCGAGCAAGGCCCCGAAGGCACCGTAGGCAAGGAACTGTCCGCGACACCCAATGACATCTTCTCGCTGTGGGGCCATTACAAGTTCGAAGGCGGCGCGCTCGCAGGTCTCGGGCTCGGTGCCGGCGTGCGTTATGTCGGCGACAGCTACGGCGACGACCAGAACACGTTCAAGAACGAGGCGCGCACATTCGTCGATGCCGCACTGTCCTATGATTTCGGCTATCTCAAGCCGGAGATGGACGGCGTGTCGCTGCAGGTCAATGCCAAGAACCTGTTCGACGAACGCAAGCAGACCTGCTCGGCAGGCTATTGCTATCGTGACGAAGGCCGCTCGGTCTTCGCCAGCCTGCGCTACCGCTTCTGATGAACGACGCGCCGAAGAGCGGCCTTCCGGCCTCGCCGGTCGCCCTGGTCACGGCGATCGGCGGACTCTATGTCGCCCAGAGCGTCATCGGCGGCATCACCTGGTCCGGCCTGCCGGCCGTCATGCGCGATCAGGGCTATTCGCTCGACCGGGTCGGCCTGTTGTCGCTGATCGCCCTGCCCTGGGCGCTCAAATTCCTCTGGTCGCCGCTCGTCGAGCGCTACCGGCTGCCGCGCCTGGGCCGCAACCGCTCCGGCACGATCGTGCTTGCCGGCGGGTTGATCTGCGTCGCGGGTCTGTTCGTTGTCGGCGCCATCGGACCGGGCATGCTGAGCGCGGTTCTGATTGCCCTGACCATCGTCGCCTTCGCCGCCTCCACCGTCGACATCGCCTGTGACGGCTATGCGGTGGAAAACCTCGCCAAGCAGTATCATGGCTGGGGCAACGCCGCGCAGGTCGGCGGCGCCTATCTCGGCTCGGCCATCGGCGCCGGCCTGTTCCTGGTGCTCGTCGCCCATTTCGGCTGGCAGGCCGGCGTATGGGCGATGGCGGGCCTGCTCGTCGTTCTCGGCACGCCGTTCATGCTGCGGTCGAGAAGCGCAAACATTGTCGAGACGCGCGAGCATATCCCCTCCCTTGCTGCCGCCTTGAAACGCCCCGAAATCCGGCGCGGTCTCACGGTTGCGGCACTCTATGTGGTGGCCCAGAAGGTCTCGCTCGGCATGCTCGGTCCGTTCCTGATCGATGCCGGGCTCGATCTCGCCACCGTCGGCCTGCTCAACGGCGTCGGGTCGATGTTCGTCGGCGTGGCCGCCGCCCTTCTCGGCGGCGCGCTGATCAGGCCATTGGGCATGCGCACCGTGCTGGTGTCGGCCGTCATTCTGCAGGCCGCGGCGCTCTTCTTCTTTTCCGCCTACGACCTCGTCGCCGGCATTCCAAGACCCGTGCTCGCCGCAGTGGCGATCGCCAGTTCCTCCGGTTTTCTTGCTCTCGGCTTCGTCGCACTCTATGCGCAATTCATGCGCTGGTCGGATCCCAGGCAGGCGGGCATCGACTTCACGCTTTTTCAGTGCATGGACGCGCTGGTGAGCATGGTCGGCGGCATCCTCGCCGGCTATGCGGCGGAATATCTCGGCTACGGGGTGTTTTTCGCCTGTGCGGCGACCGTGGCACTCGCCGCCGCACCGGCCATCGCCATGGTCGCCGACCGGCGGTGAGCACAATCAAGCCGGCGAGGTCTTTCCTCGCCGGCCGCTGCTAGATCAGACCTCGAATTCGAGCGCCCGGTCGCCTTGGGCGTCGCGGATGCGCGTCGGCAGCCCCATGCGGTTGAGCAGGCCGAGGAAGGGCCGTGGCGGCAGTTCCTCGACATTGGCCATCTTGCCGACATCCCAGTCGCCCCTGGCGATCAGCATGGCGGCGGCGACCGGCGGCACGCCGGCCGTATAGGAAATGCCCTGGCTGCCGACCTCGTTGTAGGCGTCCTTGTGGTCGGCAACGTTGTAGATGAAGACCTCGGTCTCCTTGCCGTCCCTGGTGCCTTTCACGAAGTCGCCGATGCAGGTCTTGCCCTCATATTCGGGCGCCAGCGACGCCGGATCCGGCAGGCACGCCTTGACCACCTTGAGCGGCACGACCTCGAGACCTTCCGCCGTCGTGACCGGCTTCTCCGACAAGAGGCCGATATTCTTCAGGACGGTGAAGACATTGATGTAGTGGTCGCCGAAGCCCATCCAGAAGCGCACATCCGCGCCATCCATGTTCTTGGCAAGCGAGTGGACCTCGTCATGGCCGCACAGATAGGCTTTGCTCTTGCCGACCACCGGCAGGTCATATTCCTTGCCGATCTCGAACATCCGGTTCTCCTGCCACTGGCCGTTCTGCCAGGAATAGACGACGCCGGTGAACTCGCGGAAATTGATCTCGGGATCGAAATTGGTGGCGAAATACTTGCCGTGACTGCCCGCATTGATGTCGACGATGTCGACGTCGGTCACCTTGTCGAGATATTCGTCCTTGGCCAACCGGGCATAGGCGTTGACCACGCCCGGATCGAAGCCGGCCCCGAGAACAGCCGTGATGCCCTTTTCCTCGCACTCGGCGGCACATTTCCATTCATAGTTCGCATACCATGGCGGCGTCTCGCAGATCTTGCCGGGCTCCTCATGGATGGCCGTGTCGATATAGGCCGCCCCCGTGTCGATACAGGCGCTGAGCACGGACATGTTGAGGAACGCCGTACCCACATTGATGACGATCTGCGTCCCGGTCTGCTCGATCAGCCTTTTCGTCGCCTCGATATCGAGCGCGTCGAGCGTGTGCGCTTCCAGCTTGCCGGGCTGTTTCATCGCCTTTTTCTCGTTGATGCTGGCGATGATGCGCTCGCACTTCTCCCTGGTGCGCGAAGCGATATGGATGTCGCCAAGCACATCGTTGTTCTGGGCGCATTTATGGGCCACGACCTGCGCCACGCCGCCGGCGCCAATGATGAGGACGTTTTTCTTCATTTCGGGGCTCTGTCTCCTGCTCTACCGTGCCTAGTGCTCTACCGTGCCTAGTCAAACTTTTCACGAAAGGCTTTCCGCGTAGTCCTTGTAGTCGAACTGGCGCACAAGGCGCACCTTGCCGTCAAGCTCGCGTATGGCGATCGAGGGCATCCTGACGCCGTTAAACCAGTTCTTCTTGACCATAGTGTAACCGGCGGCGTCCTGGATGGAGATGCGGTCGCCGACCTTCAGCGTCTCGGGAAAGCGGAATTCGCCGAATATGTCGCCGGCAAGGCACGATTTGCCGCACACCACGTAGCTGTGTGCGCCCTCGTTCGGCGTCACCTTGGCGCTTTCGCGATAGATCAGCAGATCGAGCATATGGGCCTCGATGGAACTGTCGACGATCGCCAGATCCTTGCCGTTGTCGAGCAGGTCGAGCACCGTCACTTCGAGCGTCGTGCTGTTGGTGATCGCCGCCTCGCCGGGCTCCAGATAGACCTGCACGCCATGGCGGTCGGCAAAGGCCTTCAGCCGGTCGCAAAAGGCCTCGACCGGATAGCCCTCGCCGGTGAAATGGATGCCGCCGCCGAGGCTCACCCACTCGGCCCTCGCCATCAGGGGCGCGAACTTGTCCTCGATGTCGCCCAGCATGCGATCGAACAGGTCGAAATCGGCATTCTCGCAATTGTTGTGGATCATGAAGCCGCTGATGCGGTCCATGACGGGCTCGACTTTTGCCGCATCCCATTCGCCCAGGCGGCTGAACGGCCGGGCCGGGTCGGCAAGGTCAAAGCTCGACGAGCTCACTTGCGGATTGAGCCGCAGGCCGCGCGTGATGCCGGCCGACTGTGCGTCGAAACGTTCGAGCTGGCTGATCGAATTGAAGATGATCTTGTCGGCATGCGAGACGACCTCGTCGATCTCGTTGTCGCCATAGGCAACGGAATAGGCATGCGTCTCGCCGCCGAACTTCTCACGGCCGAGGCGAACCTCGTAGAGCGACGACGAGGTGGTGCCGTCCATATATTGGCGCATGAAGTCGAACACCGACCAGGTGGCGAAACATTTGAGCGCCAGCAGCGCCTTGGCGCCGGAGTCCCTGCGCACGCGCTCGATGATCTCCATGTTCCTGGCGAGCTTCGCCTTGTCGATCAGGTAATAGGGGGTCTGGATCATCGCGCGCATCCGGGATTGGTGTTTGACGGGCCGCGTAAATATGCAAGCAAGCGCCGTCCGGCAATAGTGCCAGCCCGTATTGGGCGGCCGAGCATTGCTTGTGCAAAGGCGGACAAGCGCATTCGACGGCTCGCCGACAACCCTTCAGTCGGCTATCATTCGCCGCCCTGGGGTTGTGCTTGAGGTGTCGCAAGGATGCAGGAACAAGAAGACGGCGAGACGCATCGCGCGCGCCCGGCGCGAAAGGTGTGGAACCGGCCGCTGCGCACCCTGCTCGGCCTCGCCATGGTGGCGCTGATCGTGGCGGTGTCGGGCATGCTCGTGCAGCTCGACTACCGCCGCAACCGCGCCGAGGCGATCGCCAACGCCGAATCGGCGATGCATGCGCTGTCGTCGCGCCTCGTCGACCGGTTCGGCGTGATCGCCGCCAATTCGCAGATGCCGGTGACGCTGATCAGCAAGCTGGCGGCGGCCTTTCTCGCACCGCCGCCCGACCTCATGCAGGGCAAGATCGACATCGTGCGCGAGGGGCTGGCCCTGGCGCCGAACCTCGACGGCATCTATGTCGGCTTTCCCGACGGCGCCTTCTTCCACGCCATCCGGCTGGCTTCACCTGCCTGGCAACAGGCGCTCGAGGCGCCGCAGAAGGCAAGCATCGCCATCCGCACGATGACGGCGATCGATCCGGACCGGCGCGAAAGACTTGTCTTTCTCGATGGTGCCGGCACGGCGATGGGCGAACGCAGCCCGCCAGCCTCCGACTTCGATCCGCGCCAGCGGCCATGGTACAAGGCCAGCGCCAGCTCCGGCGAGACTGTTTCCATCGGGCCTTACCGCATGGCGACCACCGGGGCGCTCGGCATGGCGATCGCACGGGCGCATCGCGGCAATCGGCAAATCGTCGTCGGCGCCGACGTGGTGATCGAGACCATTCTCGACTTCCTCGACGCCGAGCGCATCACACCGGAGACGGCGATCTTCATCGCCAATCCGGATGGCCGCGTCGTCATCCACTCCGACCCGCCGATGATGCGCCGCATCGACCTCGAGCGCCAGGACGCGCCCGTTGCACGCGTGATCGAGGACCCGCTGGTCCACGCCGTGCTTGAGGCCAATATCGGCGACGACCCCGTTCACCTGACGGCCGGAGACCAGCCCTATCTGGTCACGGCGCGTGCGATCGAGGACAGCGTGCTGCTTTCCGGTCACCGCGTCTTCATCGCCGCGCCCATGAACGAATTGCTCGGCCCGACCATTGCCGCACTGCGCCAGGGCCTGGCGGTGTCGGCCGCAATCATCGCGGCGGCGGTCGTCATCGCGCTCTTTCTGGCGCGGCTCATTTCGAGATCGCTCGACGCGCTGACGGCCAGCGCCGACCGGCTGAAGGAGCTCGATTTCGCCACGCCGATCGAGGTACCGACCCGCATAAGCGAGATCCACACGCTGGGCAGCGCAATGAACCGGGCGCGCGATGCGATCCACAGCTTCGCCATGTATGTGCCCAAGGAGTTCGTGCGCCGCGGCATGGAGAGCGGCCGCTTTTCCGGACGCTCGGCGCGGCGCCAGGAGGTGACGGCGCTGTTCACCGACATCTACGATTTCACGACGATCAGCGAGAAGAATGCGCCCGAGGACGTGGTGGCGATGCTGTCGGACTATTTCGACATCTTCAGCGAGGTGGTCAACGCGCATAACGGCACCATCATCCAGTTCCTCGGTGATTCCGTCTTTGCCATGTGGAACGCTCCGGTCGCCGACGAGCACCATGCCGAACGTGCCTGCCGCTGCGCGCTCGATGTCGAGCAGCGGCTGAAACAGTTCAATGCCGACCAGCGCGACAAGGGCCTGCCGGAATTTCGCACGCGCTACGGCATCCACACCGGGCAGGCCCTGGTCGGCAGCGTCGGCGCGGAGGAGCGCCTGCAATACACGGCGATGGGCGACACGATCAATCTCGCCTCGCGGCTCGAAGGCATGAACAAGAAGCAGGGAACAGTGATCCTGGCCAGCGAGGCGACGGTGAAGCGCTGCGGCGATGCCATCGTCTTTCGCCCGCTCGGTGCGACCAAGGCCAAGGGCCGCACCGCCGCGGTCAGGATCTACGAGGTGACGGGCGCGGCACCGGAGACGGCGTAGGCGCCCCGCAAGAGGACCATCCTCCCACCGTTAGCCCCAGTTCGCGGCCGCGCAGCGCGGCAAGCCATTTGACTCCGGTGCCGCTTTCGGGCAGGCACAGCTTGCCAAATGGCGGACGTTGCGTGACAACGTCGCGACTGTTCAGGAATGCGGCCCTCAACCATGGATCGTCCGGTCCTCCCCCAGGAGCCACCCTGGCTCGGCTCATCGATTTCGAAACGGGTAGCGCTGATCCCGCCGCTTTCGGCTGCCCGCTGGCTGCTCGTCCTGGTCGTCGCAGCCGGGATCTATTTCTTCCACGATTTCCTCGTGCCGGTGCTGGCCGCGCTCGTCATCGGCTTTGCAAGCTGGCCGCTCTACCGTCCATTGCCGGAGCGGCTCGGCGGCAACCGCGCGCTCGCGGCAACCCTCGCCATCCTGATGATCCTGCTGTTTCTCGTGGTGCCGATCACGCTGGCCGTCAGCTACACGGCCGAGGAGATCGGCGTCTGGATCCGCTGGGCCGTGGAGGCCAACGAAACGGGTGCGCCGACGCCGGACTGGATCGTCAACCTGCCGATCGTCGGCGAATGGCTCAACGCGCAGTGGACGCGCCATATCGGCCATCCCGGCGCATTGGGCGAACTGGCGCAGATCGTCAGCGGCGCCAATATCGGCAACATCTACCGCGCCCTGCTGGCGACCGGCTCGGGCGCGTTCAACATCGTGCTGACGCTGCTATTCATGATGATCGTGCTCTTCTTCGTCTACAAGGACGGAGATACCTTCGCCGATCAGCTCGACCGGCTGGGCGAGCGCATCCTGCCGGCGCGCTGGGAACGCATATCACGCGTCGTCCCGGCCACCATCCGCTCGACCGTGACGGGCACGACGCTGATCGCCGTCGGCGAAGGCATCGTGCTCGGCACGGCCTACTGGATCGCCGGCGTCCCCTCCCCGGTCACGCTCGGTGTGCTGACCGGCCTGATGGCGCTCGTGCCCGGCGGCGCGCCGCTCTCCATGACGCTGGTGTCGGTCTATCTGGTGGCCAGCGGATCGCCGATCGCCGGCGTCGCACTGTTCGCCTGGGGCAGCCTCGAGCTCTTCGTCGTCGACAAGACGATCCGGCCGAAACTGGTCGGCGGCCCGATCAGCCTGCCGTTCCTGCCGACCTTCTTCGGCCTCATCGGCGGCGTGAAGACGATGGGCTTTCTCGGCTTGTTCATCGGTCCGGTGCTGATGGCCCTGCTCGTCGCCATCTGGCGCGAATGGGTGCGCGAGGCCGAGATCGCGCTTGCCGCGGAAAGCACGCCCTCGAAGCATCCCTCCCCGGATCCGAAAGAAGCCGGCGACTAAACAGTTTGCGCGCGTTCGCCGCGGGCGGATCAAACCGCCATGCGGCTTCTATGCTGCGCCAGGGCCGCTGCGCTCCAGAAGCCGGCACACAGCGTCGTCGCGCCGATGCCCACCGCGATCAGAACGACTCCATAGCCCCCTGTCAGCGACCACAGCCAGGCGGCCGCCAGCGGTGCGAGCGCCTGCATCAGGTTCATCGGGGCGACCAGGACGCCGTTGATGGCGCCATAGGCCTCGCGGCTGACCATCCCCGGCACCGCCAGGCCGCGCACGATGGTGATCATGCCGTTGGCCGCGCCGTAGAAGGCGGCGATCGCCGCGAGGACGACCACCTGCGGCGGCGCCCAGGCGAAGCCGATCACGGCAAGCGGGAAGATGATGACGATCATCGAGCCGATCGAGCGGACCGGCGCATGCGGCGCGAACAGCCAGATCAGGATGCGGCCGGCCACCTGGGCCGGCCCGATGACGGCCATGACGGTGACGACGCCGGCCGCGTTCAAGCCGCGTTCCAGAAGCAAAGGGTAAAGGTGGAATGTGAGCGTCGAGAAGGCCGCGGCATAGGAGACGAAGGCCAGCATCAGCGCCCAGAAGACAGGCCGGCGAATGGCCCAGGCGACGGCCTCGCGCCCGGCCAGCGCCGGCGCGTCATGCGAATGGCGGGGCGGAAGCCGAAAGTCCCTGGCCGGATCGATTGCAAAGCCGTAAAGCCCGCCGCAGACGACGATGTTGATCACGCCGAGCACCATGAGGGCGCCGCGCCAGTCATAGGCATCGATCAGAAACTGGATCAGGGGGATGAAGACGGTGGAGGCAAAGCCGCCCCACAGCGTGACGGCGGTTATGCCGCGCCGCGACCTGTCCGCGCCGACGCGCCGGGTGATCACGGCGAAAGCGGGCTCGTAGAGCGTTGCAGCCTGAAGACAGCCGATCCCCGCGAAGATGACGTAGAAGACAACGATGTCGGCCACCTGCGACCAGGCCAGAAGCAAAAGACCGGCGGCAACGGCGGCAAGGCTCATCACATAGCGCCCTCGCCCGCGATCGATCGCCGCGCCCACCGGATAGGCCGCGACACCCGCCAGCGCCATGCCGAGGGTTGCTGCGCCGTAGATCTGCGGCTTCGACCAGCCGAGGTCGACGCGCATGGCTTCGGCGATCAGGGGAAAGCTGTAGAAGAGCGACCCCCACGAGCATATCTGGGCAATGCCCAGCGCCGTGATCAGCCAACCTGCGCCTGTTTGAGCGTTCTGCGATCCGGATGTGTCATGGTTCAGCGTCTCGAGAAGCTGCAGAGCGTAGGGATGCACCTCGCCCTTGGGCTGCGAGCCGGCGGAAAAGGCCTTGAACCTGTCTCCCCCCACCCGGTTCACGATCGCCTCGGCAAGGATCGACCGGGCCGAGTTTCCGGTACACAGGAAAAGGACGTTCAGCGGGCTGTCGCTCATCGGAAAACTCCTAACATTTGCACGTTACGGCTTCGATCACAGGACGGCAGAGCTCGGGCGCCCCGTTGCAGCAGTCCTCCATCAGGTAGGCGAGCAGGTCGCGGAACCCGGTCATGTCGGCAAAATAGCGAATGACACGGCCCTCGCGCTCGGCCCGCACCAGCCCTGCATGGGAGAGGATCTTCAAATGGGTCGAGGCAGTGTTCTGCACGGTGTCGAGACACGCAGCGATCTCGCCCGCCGGAATGCCCTCCGCCCCCGCCTTGACCAGCAGCCGGAAGATTTCGAGCCGGGTTTCCTGGCCGAGTGCGGCGAGCGCGGCAAGCGCAGTCTTCTTTTCCATATATCTGCAATTCCCGATTTATCGCTTTCTATAAGAGCGGATCGCCACGATGTAAAGGCCGCAACGGGCACAGATATCCGCTTCGGTGCGGAGCGCTTTCAATTGAACGGATCACATAACGGTCACGGTTTCCTTTTGCCGGAAATCAAAACTGAGAAGGACCGTCACATTGTCATCGCGGCGTGCTGGACAATGGCCCGACTGAAATCTTCATCTTACCCAGGAAGGATCTGACTCGTGAAAATTCGGACCAGTCTCAAAATCTTGCTCACGGCGGCTTGCTTGTCGATGTCCGCCGGTCTTGCGACCCAAGCGATGGCGCAGGAAACACAAGCGCCGGCGGCTCAGTCAGCGGAATTCGGCGACGAGAAGCTGCAATCCTTCGCTGTTGCGCTGGTAAAGGTTCAGTCCGTTCAGCAGGAATATGCCCAAAAGCTGCAAGCGACCGGCTCAGAAGAAGAGCAAGCGACATTGCAGCAGGAAGCCACCGGGAAAATGATGGAAGCCGTCGAGACGACGGACGGCATCTCCGTCGATGAATACAATCAGGTCATCACGGCTGCCCAGACCGATCCCGAGTTGGCCCAGCGTATAACGGACTTCATGAAACAACCGGAATAACGCCGTTGCGCCATTGCGCTACGGCGAAGGCCGAACAGCCTCTTGATCACCACCCGCAGCCCGTCGCTCTCCCCGAGCGGCGGGCTTGCGCTTAGAACATGTCCCGCGCAAATGGAATCGTTTGGGCGGGACATGTTTCAGCATATTGATCTTGCGCGCATATCTTTGCTTCAAACGTTTCTGTTTGAAGCGAACGCGCGATAGAGTTCCGCAATCGCCGGCCTTGACGCCCCCCTCCGGGCTTACCTCTTCCGTATCGCCAGCAGAATCTGTGCCACGTCCGGCAACGTTGTGATGTCACCTCGAATGCCTGCCTAATGTCTGCAACAATTTGAATTTTCTTGGAAAATTGATGGTGCCCAGGGGCGGAATCGAACCACCGACACGCGGATTTTCAATCCGCTGCTCTACCAACTGAGCTACCTGGGCAGGACCGCGGCAAGCGGGTCCGAAGCGTTTCGGAACGTCCGTCCGGTCCGCCGAAAGCGCGTGGGTTATAGCACGAGATTTTAGCCTGTCCAGCGCGCGACGGCATATTTCCGACAGAAAAGATCATCCCTCCTTCTTGCCGCCCGGCAAGCAGTGGATTGCCGCGGCTTCGCCGCCCTTATGGCGCGCGCAGCGCGTGCACAAAGCGGGATCGCCCATCGCTTCCGCCTGGCGAGGCGCCGATCTAATCCTCCGCTTCCGATGAACTGTCGAGCGGCTCGCCCGGGATCGCATAGGACCCCGACAGCCAGCGGTTCAGGTCGATGTCCTTGCAGCGCTTGGAGCAGAAAGGATAGGTCTCGCGCAGGGACGGCTTGCCGCATTCGGGGCAGCCGATCTTTGGGCGCAGCGGCGTGACCTTGGCAGTTGGATCCGTCGTCATGCTCATTCCCGTTCGTCCTGGATCGGTTCACCGCTTAAAGCATGTCCCGCTCAAACATTTCCGTTTGAAGCGAATGCGCGCTAGGCGACGCGGGTGCCCGACAGCCAGTTGAAATGCACCTTGTAGCCTTCGCCGGCAAGAAGCCCCACGGTCTCGTAGAGCGGCAGTCCCACCACATTGGTGTAGGAGCCGATCAGCTTGACCACGAAGGTTCCGGCCAGCCCCTGCACGGCGTAACCGCCGGCCTTGCCGCGCCACTCGCCGGAGGCCAGGTAGCTTTCCAGCTCCTCGCGCGACAGCCGCTTGAAACGCACGCGCGTCTCGACGAGCTTCTGGCGCTGCTTGCCGGACGGCGCGACCAGACAGACCCCGGTATAGACACGGTGCGCGCGGCCCGACAAAAGCCTGAGGCAGTTCGATGCCTCGTCGAGCATTTCCGCCTTGGGCAGGATACGCCGGCCGACCGCGACCACCGTGTCGGCGGCCAGCACATAGGCGGCCTCGGCTTCGGCTTCGCGTTTCAACGCATCGACCGCGGCCTCCGCCTTGGCCTTTGCCAGGCGTTTGGCGAGCGAGCGCGGATGTTCCGAACGCGCCGGCGTCTCGTCGATGTCGGTCGGCAGCAACCGGTCGGGCTCTATGCCCGCCTGCTGGAGCAGTTCGACGCGTCGCGGAGACCCCGAGGCAAGCACCAGCTTCTGGAAGACGCTCATCGATTTCCTGCCGCCACGTGAGAATCGCCGACTCGTGCCGCCAATGGCTTACTTGAAACGATAGGTGATGCGGCCCTTGGTCAGGTCATAGGGCGTCATTTCGACCAGCACCTTGTCGCCGGTCAGCACGCGGATGCGGTTCTTGCGCATGCGTCCGGCGGTGTGAGCAATGATTTCGTGATCGTTTTCGAGCTTGACGCGGAACATCGCATTGGGGAGCAATTCCGTGACGGTGCCCGGAAATTCCAGGACTTCTTCCTTCGGCATTCGGTACCTTTTCGTTGAACGTGACCTGGCGGGAACGCTGCCCGCCGGAGTTTGCGCGGAACCTATATGATAATGTGATCCTTGTGAACACGCATATTCGTCTCGCATGCTCAGGCTCAAGTCAGCCCAAGTCGGACCCCGAGTCAGACTTTGAAACGCCCGGCGATGCGTTTGGCCAGCCGATCGCGCAGATCGCGATAGGCTGTGAGAATCTGCTCGCGCGTTCCTCCGACGATCGACGGATCGGGCATCGGCCAGTATTCGACGTTCACGGCCATCGATCGCGTCAGTTCGAGTGCGGCGTGATGGGCCTCCGGCGCCAGGGTCACGATGAGATCGAAATAGTCGTCCTCCAGCTCGTCCAGCGTGCGCGGCTGGCGCTCGGCCAGGCCGAGGCCCCATTCGGCCAGCACCGCATCGACGAAGGGATCGCGTTCTCCGGCGCGCACACCCGCCGAGGCCACGAAGACCGTCGACGGCAGGTCCCGGCGCGCCAGCGCTTCGGCCATCGGCGAGCGGATGGCGTTCATGCCGCACACGAACAGGATCGAGCCGGGCGGCTTGTCGCCTTCGCCGCCAAGCGGCGCTCCCGGCTCCCGCGGCTGCCCCGGCGCCGCGTTCATCACCCGCGCCAATGCAGGACGCAGACCAGGGTGAAGAGCCGGCGCGCAGTGTCGAAATCGACCTCGATCTTGCCCGCCAGCCTCTCCTTGAGCGTCTGTGAGCCCTCATTGTGCAGCCCGCGCCGGCCCATGTCGATCGCCTCGATCTGGCTCGGCGTGGCGGTGCGGATCGCCTCGTAATAGCTCTCGCAGATGAGGAAATAGTCCTTCACGATGCGCCTGAACGGCGCCAGCGACAGGATATGCGTCACCACTTGCGCGCCGTCGTCGCGGCTGATGGCGAAGACGAGCTTGGAATCGACAAGCGACAGCCCGAGCTTGTAGGGACCGCCCTCTCCGTGGCCGACCGGCCGGAAGCTGTTTTCCTCGATCAGGTCGAAGATCGCCACCGCTCGCTCATGCTCGATGTCGGGCGTTGCCCGGCCGATGGACTCGTCGAGTTCGACATCGATCAGACGGTCTTTCGGCAGGCCTCCCGACATCGGCAACCGTCCTACAAGTTGAGCCGGATGGCGAGCGAACGGGCATGGGCGTCGAGCCCTTCTGCCTCGGCCAGCGCGATGGCCGCCGGCGCCAGGGCGCGCAACTGGTCCGGTCCGAGCTTCAGGATCGAGCTGCGCTTCATGAAGTCGAGCACCGATAGCCCGGAAGAAAAGCGCGCCGAGCGCGCCGTCGGCAGAACGTGGTTGGAGCCGCCGACATAATCGCCGATGACTTCCGGCGTGTGGCGGCCGATGAAGATGGCGCCGGCATTGCGATAGCTGGGCAGCATCGCCTCGGCGTCGCCAAAGGCGAGTTCCAGGTGCTCGGGCGCGATCCGGTCGGAAAGCGCCGGCGCGGCATCGAGGCTGTCGACGACAATGATGGCGCCGTAGTCGCGCCAGCTGTCCGCCGCCCGCCCGGCGCGCGTCAGGCTTTTCAGTTGGCGTTCGACCGCGCCCTCCACCGCCTGGCCGAAGGCTGCGTCGTCGGTGATCAGGATCGACTGCGCGGCAGCGTCGTGTTCGGCCTGGGCCAGAAGGTCGGCAGCGATCCAGTCGGGATCGTTGTCGCCGTCGGCGACGACCAGCACCTCGGACGGCCCGGCGATCATGTCGATGCCGACCGTGCCGAAGACCTGCCGCTTGGCCGCGGCGACATAGGCATTGCCGGGCCCGACGATCTTGGCGACGGGATGCACGGTTTCGGTGCCATAGGCGAGCGCGGCGATCGCCTGCGCACCGCCGATGCGGTATATCTCCGAAACGCCGGCCAGCCGGGCCGCGACAAGCACCAGCGGGTTAAGCACGCCATCTGGCGTCGGAACGACCATCACCACGCGCTCCACGCCGGCCACCTTCGCCGGCACGGCGTTCATCAGCACTGAACTCGGATAGTTCGCCGTGCCGCCCGGCACGTATAGGCCGACTGCGTCGATCGGCGTCCAGCGCGAGCCGAGCTCGACACCGAGGTCGTCGGCATAACGCTCGTCGGCCGGGCGCTGGCGGGCGTGATGGGCGGTGATGCGGTCGCGCGCCAGTGTCAGCGCTTCGACCGTTTCGGGATCGGCAGCGGCCAGGGCGGTCTCGACCTCCTGTTCACTCACGCGGAGCCCGGAACGCGCCACGTCGAACCGGTCGAAACGCGCCGTATAGTCGATCAGGGCCGCGTCGCCCTCGGCGCGCACGCGCGCGATGATGGCGCGCACGGCGTCATCGACATCCGCCGACGCTTCGCGCTTGGTCGACAGAAAGGCGGCGAAGCGCGCCTCGAAATCGGAATCGCGATGATGGAGCGTGGTGGCCATGTGCGTCTTTCTCAAATGTCGTGAGCGGGCCGCGACGATGTCTCCCACGCGGCACCGAGATCGGCCAGCCGCGCCTCGATGCATTCGACTTCGAGGCGAATCGCGGCATTGCCCGAAAAGATCAGTGTGACGGTGCCGGCCGGCGCCTCGGTCTCGCTGAACTCGATTGCCAGAAGCGACAGGACGTCGTCGGGCTTGGAGCGGTCGATGCCGGCCGTGGCGACCGACAGAACCCGGTCGACATGCAGGACGGCGCGCCGCCTTTCGTTGCGCAGCCGGAAAAAGGAGCGCTTCTTCTTCCACACGAAGCGGTTCATAGGGAGCAGGAAGCGCTTCTCGCCCGGCCGGTAGTCGATGTCCTCGACCCGTGCAACGGCATCCTGCACATGGGCAGATATGACCTGCAAATCGTCGGCGTCGAGAGCTGCCAGCTTGAGAGGTTCCATCGGCGCTTCCGCTGCGGTTGGCTTCGAGCCTGTGTTATGCGCTCTTGCCGCGTTTCGCAATGCAACCTCGACCGGTTCATCGCTTCATGGAAGCGATATGCCGATCCAACGCCTTTCAAAACCGGCTCGCAGCCGCCCGAATGGTAGGTTCCCGGGCACCCCGGGCGGCGCGCCCTATTCGGAAAGCCGCTCGATCGTTGCCCCGCAGCGCGACAGCTTGGCCTCCAGCTGCTCAAAACCGCGGTCGAGATGGTAGACGCGGTTGATCACCGTTTCGCCTTCCGCCGCCAGGCCGGCGATGACCAGCGAGACCGAGGCGCGCAGGTCGGTCGCCATGACGGGCGCGCCCTTGAGCTTCGAGACCCCTTCGACCACCGCCGACTGACCGGAAAGGCTGATCCTGGCGCCGAGCCGGGCCAGTTCCTGGACGTGCATGAAGCGGTTTTCGAAGATCGTCTCGGTGATCGTGGCCTGGCCGGTCGACATGGTCATCAGGCCCATGAACTGGGCCTGCAGATCGGTCGGGAAACCGGGGAAGGGTTCGGTGACGACATCGACCGGCGCGATGCCGGCGCCGTTGCGCGTCACACGCACGCCCTCATTGGTCTGGCTGATCTCGGCGCCGCTGCGCGCCACCACGTCGAGGGCCGCCTCCAGAAGGTCGGCGCGCGCGCCTTCCAGAACGACGTCGCCCCCGGTCATTGCAACCGCCATGGCATAGGTTCCGGTCTCGATGCGGTCGGGAATGACGCGATGGCGCGCACCGGAAAGCGACGCCACACCATCGATCGTGATCGTGTCCGTGCCGGCGCCGGAAACCTTTGCACCCATGGCGTTGAGGCAGTCGGCGAGATTGACGATCTCAGGCTCGCGGGCCGCGTTTTCGAGCACCGTCTGCCCCTTGGCGAGCGTCGCCGCCATCATCAGCACATGGGTCGCGCCGACCGACACTTTCGGGAAGCGGTAGCGCCCGCCGGCAAGCCCCTTCTTTGCCCTGGCGACGACATAGCCATTGTCGATGTCGATATCGGCGCCGAGCGCCCGCAGGCCCTCGATGAAGAGGTCGACCGGCCTTGTGCCGATGGCACAGCCGCCCGGCAGCGACACGCGCGCCTCGCCCATGCGCGCAAGCAGCGGCCCGATGACCCAGAAGCTGGCGCGCATCTTGGAGACGAGTTCATAGGGTGCAACGGTGTCGACGATGGTGCGCGCGGTGAAATGGATGGTGCGCGAATAGCCCGAATCCTGGCTCTCGCGGCGGCCATTGACCGAATAGTCGACACCGTGATTGCCGAGAATGCGGATAAGCTGCTCGACATCGGCCAGACGCGGCACATTGTCGAGCGTCAGCGTATCGTCGGTCAGAAGCGAGGCGATCATCAGCGGCAAAGCCGCATTCTTGGCGCCCGAGATGGGAATGGCGCCGCTCAGCGGATTGCCGCCGACTATCCTGATTCGATCCATGGTGTCCCCTTCCGCCGCCCCGCCTTGCCAAAGTCCGGCATAAAAGCCGTCGTCTAGTGGAATTGTCCCCGCCATTCAAGAAACGGCGCGCGCCTTTGTGGGCCGCGCAAGGCGGCGAAATTCGGGCGACGGGACAGATTCGGCCGATCAGGTCTCAAAACGAAGACCTCAGCCCTTTTCGGACGGAGACGGATCACTCCCCGCGGCAGGATCGATCCCCTGCCGCTTGTCGGCCTCGCCCGTGCGCCGGGCCCGCGCCTGCCCCTTGCGGCGCTGCAGATTGGTCCGCAACTGCTCGGCCAGGCGCGCATTGCGGCGCTGCTTTTGCGTTTCCTGCCTGTCCTTTTCGCTCGTCATTCCAACCTATCCATCTTCGGCGACAGACGCACGCAGTGAAATCCCTCGCGCATCGCACCGGATATGTCATACAGTGCTTGCGCTCGCCAATCCAATATGTCAGAAGTCCGCCGCGTTCCGGGAAGGGCTGCCGTAGCTCAGGGGTAGAGCACTCCCTTGGTAAGGGAGAGGCCGAGAGTTCAAATCTCTCCGGCAGCACCATAAAGATCAAACACTTGGCCCGTTCCAACCACCCAGCAAGATTGTCATTTGTGCCGCATTGCTGCGCGAAACGTCCACAGATGTTCTATTTTCGATCACGGGCGCCGGTCCGTCGGGCAAAAGATGGTGCATCATTGCCTTCCCGACACCAGATCGGATCTGCACAAGCAGCGTAGCTGTGTGGGTGTGGGTTATTCGGCCGCCGTGCTTCACAGCCGCGAGCAATGTCGACAAATATTGCAAATATGATATATTGTCGAATTGGGGTGGACGGTTGAAACACTGGATCGGCGCGTCGACGAAGAGTTGGAGGCGTTACCACGCGATATAAGAGCCAAGTTCCTCTGGATTGGCGAACTGATCGAATCGAGAGGACTTGAGAACGTCCACGAACCCTATGTGAAACATCTGGACGGCCCCATCTGGGAAATGCGGATGAAGGGCCGAGATGGTATCGCCCGTGCGGCCTATGTGGCGGTGAAGGGTAAGCGCGTTGTGGTTGTTCGCGTTTTCCACAAGAAAACCCAAAAAACGCCGCGCCGGGAAATCGAGATTGCCCTGAAACGGGCAAAGGAGGTCAAATGACCAGTTTGAAGGAACTGAAGAAAAAATGGATGAAGGACGCTGAATTCAAGACCGAGTACGATGCCATGGAAGAAGAATTCGCCGTAGCGGCAGCGCTGTTTGATGCGCGGGCCAAGGCACATATGACCCAGGAAGAGGTCGCCAGGGCGATGGGAACAACCCAGGCCGTGATCGCGCGCCTCGAGGGGGGCGGGTCGCTTCCGTCGACGCGCACCCTCAAGAAATTTGCGCAGGCCACCGGCATGCGCCTGCGGATCAGCTTCGAGCCTGACACCCCCCACTCGGCGCCGCCATCCTGATCACAGCCCTTCAATCCACCGCGCCAGACGCTCGGTCGCCTCTTCCACCTGATCGAGACGGCGGTGGAAGCAAAACCGCAGGCAGGTCTCGCCGCCCGGGCCGAAGGCCGTGCCCGGCGCCAGGCCGACATTGGCCTTGTCGACGATATCGAGCGCGGCGCGGCGCGAATCGGTGAGACCGTCGACGGCAAAAAACATGTAAAACGCGCCGGCCGGCGGCGTGAATCGGACCCGGCCGGTGGCCGCGAGCCCGCGGGCGACGATGTCGCGCGCACGGTGGGCGCGGGAAACCTGCTCGGCGATAAACGGTTCGCCCTTTTCCAGCGCCGCCACGGCACCGCGCTGCAGGAAGGCCGGCACGCCCGAGTTGGAATATTGCACGAGGTTCTCGAACACGCGCTGCAAATCGGGATGGATCCGCATCCAGCCGATGCGCCAGCCGGTCATCGCCCAGTTCTTGGAAAAGCTGTTGACGAAAAGGACGCGATCCTCGGGCTCCATGACGTCGTAAAAGGAGGGTGCCCGTCCGCCGGAATAATGGAACAGCGCGTAGATCTCGTCAGCCACGATCCACAGACCGTGACGACGCGCGACGTCCAAAATGGCTTTCAGCGTGTCGGGATCGGCCGTCCAGCCGGTCGGATTGGATGGCGTATTGACGAAGATGGCACGCGTCTTCGGCGTGATCGCCGCCTCGATCGCGTCGACATCGACAAACCAGCCATTGTCCGAACGTTCCAGCACCACCGGCACGGGTCGCGCGCCGGCGACGCCGGCCGCGGCGGCAAGGTTTGGCCAGGCAGGCGAGAGATAGACGATTTCCTCGCCCGCCCCCACCGTCGCTTGCAGCGCCAGCACGATGGAATGCATGCCCGACCCGGTGACCAGAAATTCCTCGGGAGCGAATGCCCGGCCGAAATGGCGCGCGTGATAATCGGCCAGCGCCTGCCGCAATTCGGGAATGCCGCGCTGCCAGGTGTAGAAGGTCTCGCCGGCGGTCATTCCCGCCGTGGCGGCCTCGCAGATGAAGTCCGGCGTCGGTAGGTCGCCCTCGCCGGCCCACAGCGGAATCAGTCCCTCGCGCCCGCGCCCATGATCCATGATTTCGGTAATACCGCTTTCAGGGGCCTGGCGGGCGTCCAGGCGAAGATGGTCGATAAGGGACATACACAATACCGTTTGACGCAATGGGGAGGGAGCCGGCCGCGGCCAAATCGGCGGCCGGCGCTAAACTGTCGAGAAAAGCCGGATTACTTGCCCTTGGCAAGCAAGTCACGGATCTCGGTGAGAAGCTGGACATCGGCTGGCGGCGGTGCGGCCGCGGGCGCCTCCTTCTCCGTTTCCAGCTTGCGGCGAAGATTGTTCACGAACTTGATCATCAGGAAGATGATCCAGGCAAGAATAAGGAAATTGATGACGACGGTCAGGAAGCTGCCATAGGCGAAGACTGCGCCCTGCTCGCGCGCCGCGTCCAGACTCAATGCTGTAACCTGCGATGACAAGGGAATGAAATAATTAGAGAAATCGAAACCGCCGAAGATGGCGCCGACGAGCGGCATGATGATATCGTCGGTCAGCGATTTGACGATCAGCCCAAAGGCACCGCCAATGATGACGCCCACCGCCAGATCCATCACATTGCCCTTGGAAACGAATTCCTGGAATTCCTTCAGCATGGACATGGCCTTTCCTTTTCATCCCGGTTGGCGTTCCAAATTGCGCCAGCGACTACCGAATTTATAGCCGCGCCGGGACAAAAGGAAACGTGGAAGTTGCACCGAGGTCGCATCGACTGGGCGTCCGGGTGCGACCGATACTGTCTAATGTCCCGCAGCGTGGATTGCCATGGCGGCGATCTGCGACATAGTCTGCCGGTTGGGAGGAATCATTGTCCATGCATGGCTGGGTCGTCGTCATCATCGCGATCGCCTATGTCACCATGCTGTTCGCCGTGGCGAGCATCGGCGACCGGCGTGCCGCGAGAGGCGAGCCGAGCCGGCTCCGGCCCTATATCTATTCACTCAGCCTGGCGATCTACTGCACGTCGTGGACCTTCTTCGGCTCTGTCGGCCTGGCATCCGAGCGCGGGCCGGAATTCCTGACCATCTATATCGGCCCGATCCTGGTCTTCCTGTTCGGCTTTCCGCTCTTGCGGCGCATCATCCGGCTGGCCAAGGCCGAGCGAATCACCTCGATTGCCGATTTTCTCGCCGCGCGCTACGGCAAGAGCTTCGCAGTGGCCTCGATCGCCACCATCATCGCCACGGTCGGCGCCCTGCCCTATATCGCGCTGCAGCTCAAGGCGATCTCCGATTCCGTCGACCTGATGGTGACCCACTACAATGGCGCCCCACCCAAGCTCGACTTCATTCTGGGCGACATCTCGCTGCTGGTCGCGGCATTGCTGGCCGCCTTTGCCGTGCTCTTCGGCACCCGCCACACCGATGCCACAGAACACCAGGACGGCATCATCCTCGCCGTGGCGGTGGAATCGGTGGTCAAGCTCGCCGCCTTCCTGGCCATAGGCGGCCTTGTCGCCTTCTTCCTGTTCGGCAGCCCGGCCGGGCTCATCGAGACGATCAGCGGCAATCCGCAGGTCGAGGCGGCGTCCTCCTACCCCACCACGCCCGCCACATGGTTCGTCATGACCATGCTGAGCGCCTTCGCCATCATCATGCTGCCACGCCAGTTCTACGTGATGATCGTGGAAAACCGCGGCGAAGGCGAGTTGCGCAAGGCGACCTGGGTGTTCCCGGCCTATCTGGTGCTCATCAATCTCTTCGTGCTGCCGATCGCCTTTGCCGGACTGGCGGTGGTCGGTGACCGCACCAGCGCTGACCTCTACGTTCTGTCGCTGCCCCTGCTCACCGGCCACGACTTCATTGCCATGGCCGCCTTCATCGGCGGCCTGTCGGCGGCGACCGCCATGGTGATCGTCGCCAGCGTCGCGCTGGCGATCATGATCTCCAACGATCTCGTCATCCCGCTCCTGTTCCGCCGCATGCTGATGGCCGACAGCCGCGACAAGGAAGACTGGTCGAACCTCATCCTGAACGTGCGGCGCGCGGCGATCATCTTCATCCTCTTCGCGGCCTTCCTTTACTACCGCGAATCGACCGGCAACACACGCCTCGCCTCGATCGGGCTGATGTCGTTCGCGGCCATCGCCCAGTTCGCACCATCCTTCCTCGGCGGTCTCGTCTGGCGCCGCGCCAACGCCCGCGGCGCCATCATCGGCATGGTCGGCGGCATCAGCGTTTGGGCCTACACGCTTCTGTTTCCCTCGCTCGCGCCGGCGGACCTGCCGCTCGTCGTCCACGGCCTCTTCGGCCTGGAGGCGCTGCGCCCACAGGCCCTGTTCGGGCTGGAGGCGGAACCGCTGACGCATGGCGTGTTCTGGAGCATGCTCGTCAATGCGGGCGGCTTCGTGCTCGGCTCGCTGTCGCGCCCGGCCCTGCCGCTGGAGCGCATCCAGGCGTCGATCTTCGTGCCGCGCGAGGTCGGCCCGATGCCGAGCCTGCGCCGCTTCCGCACCGCGGTGACGGTCAACGACCTGAAGGACACGATCGCGCGCTATCTCGGCGTCGAGCGCACGGAACGGTCCTTCGAAACCTATATGCGCCGCGAGGGCCGGCGGCTCGCCGGCAACGAGCAGGCCAGCATGGCGCTCATCCGCTTTTCGGAGCAATTGCTGACCAGCGCAGTCGGCTCGTCCTCGGCCCGGCTCATCCTTTCGCTGCTCTTCCAGCGCCATGACCGCACGGCCAAGGACGCCTTCCGCCTGCTCGACGACGCCTCCGAGGCGCTGCAGCACAATCGCGACCTGCTGCAGATCGCGCTCGACCAGATGGAACAGGGCATCACGGTCTTTGACCCCGATTTCCGGCTGACATGCTGGAACCGCCAGTACCGCCTGCTGTTCGATTTGCCGGACGAACTGGGCCAGGTCGGCGTCTCGCTGGGGCAGATCCTGGAGCATCTGGCCGTCCGCGGCGACATCGCCCATGGCAGTGAGGCGGCGACGCTGGAGCGCATGACGACCTTCGGCAAGCCGTGGCAACTGGAACTCAAGACCATTGGCCGCATCATCGAACTGCGTTCCAATCCGATGCCCGACGGCGGGATCGTCGCGACCTATGCCGACATCACGGCGCGCGTCCAGGCCGATCTTGCGCTGAAGGCGGCCAACGAGACGCTGGAACAGCGCGTGGCAAGCCGCACAGCCGAACTGATGCGCGTCAACGAGGAACTGGCGCAGGCGCAGACGATCGCCGAGGAGGCCAATCTCGGCAAGACGAAGTTTCTCGCCGCCGCCGGCCACGACATCCTGCAGCCGCTCAACGCCGCACGGCTCTATTGCTCGACGCTGATCGAAAAGACGGGCACCGGTGCGCTCGGCGAAACGGCCGTCAGCATCGAGTCCTCGCTCGAATCCGTCGAGGGCATCCTCGGGGCCGTGCTCGACATTTCACGCCTCGACACGGGCGCAATGAAGCCCGTCGTCTCCACCTTCCGGCTCGAGGCGCTGCTGCGCCAGATCGCGACCGATTTTCAGCCCATGGCGCAAGAAAAGGGGCTGGAACTGAGTTTCGTGCCCTGCTCGCTCACAGTCTCCACCGACCGCAACCTGTTGCGCCGGCTGATCCAGAATCTGGTATCGAACGCGATCAAATACACGCCGAAAGGCCGGGTGCTGGTCGGTGCACGCCGGCGCGGCGAACTGGTCGAGATCCAGGTTCTCGATTCGGGCATCGGCATACCGGGCGACAAGCTCAACACGGTTTTCCGCGAGTTCACCCGGCTCGACGAAGGCGCGCGGGAAGCCCAGGGCCTGGGCCTCGGCCTGTCGATCGTCGACCGCATCGCCCGCGTTTTGCGCCTGGAGATACAATTGCAGTCGCACAAGGGACGCGGCACACGCTTTTCGGTCATCCTTCCGGTGGCCGAAGCGATTGCCACAGAAGCCCCCGGCCCGGCCCATGCCGAGCACGGATCTGCCTTCTCCCTCCACGGCCTGAAGGTCATCTGCATCGACAACGATCCGCGCATTCTCGACGCCATGCGTCGTCTGCTGGAGGGCTGGGGGTGCGACGTGCACAATTACGCTGGCCTGCCCGATTTTACAGCCGGGGGATCGGACGCGCCGCAGCGGCCCGACGTGATCCTCGCCGACTATCACCTGGATCGCGAAAATGGGCTCGACGTCATCATGTCGATGCGCGCGGCTTTCGGCAACGAGACGCCGGCCGTTCTGCTGACGGCGGACCGGTCGAACGAAGTGCGCGAGGCCGCGGCGCGGTTCGAGGTTCCAGTCGTCAACAAGCCGGTCAAGCCCGCCGCCCTGCGCGCCGTCCTGTCGCGCTGCCGCAAGCTGGCGACCGCGGCTGAGTAGGGACTTCGCGAGAGGCCTCTCAAGGGTCACCCCCTGGCGCGCATTCGCTTCAAACGGAAACGATTGAAGCAAAGTTATGCGCACCAGATCAATAGGCTGGAACATGTACCTTTCGCTCAAACGATTCCGTTTGAGCGGGACATGTCTAGCTAAAGCGCAGTCGGCTGCATCGGTTCGCTGCCGATCCGCGACAACAGGATGACCGCCTGAGTGCGGCTGTCGACGTTGAGCTTCTGCAGCACGGCCGACACATGCGCCTTGACCGTGGCTTCCGACACGTCGAGCTCATAGGCGATCTGCTTGTTGAGGAGGCCCTCGGCGATCATGCTCAGGACACGCGCCTGTTGCGGCGTGAGTGTGTGCAGGCGCTGGATCAGATCGGAAACGAGGGGATCGGCTTCCGTGCCGAGCTCGGCCTGCGGCGGCGCAAAGATGCCTCCCTCGAGCACGACATCGACCGCCCGGCGGATTTCCTCCATGCTGGCCGACTTGGAAATGAAGCCCGACGCGCCAAGGCCGAGCGCACGGCGGATCGTCTCCACATCGTCATGCGCCGAGACCACGACCACGGGAACGGCGCTGTTGAGCGCACGCAAGGCAACGAGCCCCGACAGGCCGCTCGTACCCGGCATGGTCAGGTCGAGCAGCACCAGGTCGATGTCGTCGTGCTTCAGCACGCGCGACTTGGTGTCGGCAAAATTCCCCGCCTCCATGATCTCGGGAGCGTCGAACCCGGCCAGCGCCTGCTTGAGCGCGCCACGAAACAGCGGATGATCATCCGCGATCAGAAATTTGCAGCCTGACGGCACTGGATTTCCTCCCCCAGGAAACGTTTTTTATCTGCTTTTGGCCTGTCTGACCTGATTATGCGGGGATACCGCCGCATTTCAAGCGCAATGCGGCATGCGCCGGCGCAACCTGCGCACCGGACGGCAAAATCGCCGCTGGCGCAAAATGTGACTTGCTCCGCCCGAGCACCGCTCCACATAGTCTCTGTCGAAGGACGTGCAGGCATATTCGTCGGTAGGGTCCTTGCCATGGATCGCATCAGGCAGGTCGCCATCATCTGCGTCGGTCGCGCCGTATTCTTTGGAACGCTGGCAATCGGCTGCGCGATGATCGGATTTGCCTATGATCCGGTGGCGGTTTTCCGCTCCGGGGCGCACATGATGCTCCTGATGGCCGCGGTCCTGTTGTGGAAAGCCATTTTCGCGCCGTCGCAAAATCCCAGGAACACCGAGGTGTGGCTCCATCTCGACGAGAAGAGCCGACCGTCGGGTCCGCAATCGGCAAAGGTCTTCGGCACGATCCTGCGCGAGATCTACGGCCGTTATGCGCTGGGCACGCTCTATGTGGCGTGCGGGCTGTTCCTCATCTCGCTGATCGTTGCCACCGCGACCGCGGACATCCCCGGAGCTCGCTTCGACGGCTTGTGAAAAGCTGAAACCGCCATTGTGTCTGCCTGGCGCAGAGCAGCGTCGGGCGATACCCACAGAACATTGCCGGCCGGCATTTCCATTCCGCACAGAGACGCGCCATAAAGCGGTCCGCCGATGCTCAAGTGCGCAGCTTGCGTCGGCCATGCCGCAAACCGTCCGGAGAGCCGCCCCCGATGGACAGCTTCGTCGAAACACACCGCGCCTTCGTCAACACGTGGGAATGCGATGAAAACGCCCATATGAACGTCCAGTTCTATCTGAAGCGCTTCGACGAGGCGGCGCGCTTCCACGCCGCAATGACGGCGAACGGAGCGTTTGACGGCGCGCCGCCGCGCGTGCGGCTGGTGCGCTACCATGGCGAGTTGCACGCGGCAGCAACGACCCGCATCCGCTCCGCCACCGTGGCCGCCGGCCCCCATGCCGGGTGCCCGGTCCATCTCATGGAAAGCACCGAGACGGGTGCGCTTTCGGCCACCGCGCTCGACAGCGATCCGCTGCCCGTGCCCGGCGCCACCGTCGAAGAGGCGGAGATCGAGAAAGCCCTGCCGCGCAGCCTCGACCTCGTTGCCGCGACAGCGAAGACGCCGGACGAGATGCTCCGCGCCGGCGGGCTGGCGAGCCATCGCTGCATCGTGCAACCCGGCGAATGCAACGCCCGGGGCGAGATGCTCGAACAATTCCACGTCGCCCGCTTCTCCGACGGCGCGCCATTCGTGTGGGAACTGGCCGGCATCGGCACCGGCTGGCTACGCGAGAAAAATTACGGGCGCGTGGCGCTGGAGATGAAGATCACCCATCACCGGCCGGCACTGGCCGGTGATGCCCTGGTGCAATATTCGGTGCCCTCGACGCCCGGCGGCAAGACGTTTCGCCTGCGCCACGAGATCGTGAGGTTTTGCGACAACGCGCCGATCGCCACCGGCGAGGTCGTCGCCGTCGTGCTCGACCTGACGACACGCAAGACCGTGGCGCTGCCGCAGACAAGCCAGGGTTAGGTCCTCTCGGGCGTCCCCTCCTGCGGCGTGCTTTTCTCGGGCGCGCCGTCGAAATCCTTGACGATGTCCATGAAGCGGCGGAAGAAGCGCTCCATGTAGCTCATCGATTTCTCGAATTCCTCTTCGGTGGGAAGCCCGTCGTTGGTGGCCGGCGTCTCGCCCTCGAGCGCACTCAGCCGCTTGTCGATCGCGGCGACGTCGTCCTGCAACGCCTCGATCTGGTCCTGCAGCGCATCGCGGTCGTCGGCGGCAAGCTTGCAGACGAGCTGACCCGAGCGCTCCTCGCAGATCGACATCTGGCCGGTCTCGGTGTCCATGCGGACATAGCCCTCGTTGGTCTTTTCAAGCTGATACCGACCGCTGTCCTGCGCCGAAGCCGTCGCCACGCCGAATGCAAGGGTGGCGGATATCACGATGATGGATCTGAAATGCATTGGCCTTTTTCCCGGTTGGCTGGGCCCTGTGGCCTCGTTTCCACACCATAGCAGACCAGTCGGTTGATGCAGACATTTTGTGCAGGACGTTCAATCGTTCCGCGTGACCAGCGAGCCACCCCTTCCCCTTGGGCCCGTTTGCCGCTATTGCCCGGGCCATGAGCTCCACCATCTACAAGATCTGTCCCGAGGCAATGTGGCAGTCGGCCGTCGAGGCCGGCGTCTTCAAAGGCGCGCCGATCGACCTTGCCGACGGCTTCATCCATTTCTCCACCGCCGGCCAGGCTGTCGAAACGGCGGCAAAGCACTTTGCCGGCCAGGGCGGACTGGTGCTCGTCGCGGTCGACGGCGACAGGCTGGGCAAGGCGCTGAAATACGAGGTTTCGCGCGGCGGTGCGCTGTTTCCGCATCTCTACGCCACGCTGGACCCGGCGCTCGCGCTGTGGGTCAAGCCCCTGCCGCTCGGCGAGGACGGCCGCCACGTCTTTCCGCCGCTTCAGCCATGAACGGACTTCTGGATCGGATCGGGCAGCGCGCCCTCTTCGCCTTCGATCCCGAAACCGCGCATGGCCTGTCGATCAAGGCGCTGAAATCGGGCCTCGTGCCGTGCCCGCGATCTTCTGACGACCAGCGGCTGGCCGTGCGCGTGGCGGGCCTCGACTTCCCCAACCCGCTCGGCATGGCGCCGGGCTACGACAAGAACGCCGAGGTGCCCGACGCACTCCTGGCGTTCGGCTTCGGCTTTGCCGAGGTTGGCACGCTGACGCCCAAGCCGCAGCCGGGCAATCCGAAGCCGCGCATCTTCCGTCTCACGGCCGACAGCGCGGTGATCAACCGGCTCGGCTTCAACAATGAGGGCCATGACGCGGCCTTCGCGCGGCTTGCCGCCCGGCGCGGGCGGCCCGGCATCGTCGGCATCAATATCGGCTCCAACAAGGACGCCGCCGATCGCATCGCCGACTACGAGGCAGGTGTTGCCCGCTTCGCCGCCCTCGCCTCCTATCTGACCGTCAACGTCTCCTCGCCCAACACGCCGGGGCTGCGCAATCTGCAAGGCCGCGAGGAGCTTGCCGGGCTCCTGTCGCGCGTGGCGGCGGCACGCGCCGCGTCTTCCAATCCCGCCGTGCCGGTCTTTTTGAAGATCGCGCCGGACCTGCACGAGGACGATCTCGACGACATCGCGGCCGAAATCGAGGCGCACGGCATTGATGGCGTGATCGTTTCCAACACCACCTTGTCGCGGGCCGGATTGAAATCGACGGCGTTGACCAGCGAAGCCGGCGGCCTGTCCGGCCGGCCGCTCTTTGCCCGCTCCACGGCAATTCTGGCCCGCATGCGCAAGCGGCTCGGGCCCAAGCGGGCCATCATCGGCGTCGGCGGCGTGGAGTCCGGCGCTACAGCGCTTGAGAAGATCCGCGCCGGCGCCGACCTGGTGCAGCTTTATACCGGCATGATCTATGCGGGCCCGTCGCTGCCGGGCAGGATCGTCGGCGAATTGTCACGCTTTGCGGCCAGAGAAGGGCTCGGCTCGATCGCCGAGATCCGCGACGCGCATGTCGACAAATGGGCCGACACGCCCATCGATTGACGCTGCTCAGCCGAAGATTCGGCCGAGCCTGCGCGGCAAGGCAGCCAGAAGGGTCAGCCCGCGCGCCAACAGGAAGACGTGCAGCGCCGCCCATAGCCCGTCATTGCCGAACCAGGCGGGAAGCGTGGCCAGCGCCGCCAGAAACAGCGCGAAGGAGGCCAGCATCAGGTTGCGCATTTCGCGCGACCAGGTGGCGCCGATATAGACACCGTCCATCTGGAAGGCGAGCACGCCCGAGACCGCGGTCAGCGCCGCCCAGGGGAGATATTGCGTGGCGAGCGCGCGCACGTCCTCAGCCGTCGTGAGGAATGCGATGAGCTGATCGCCGAAGGCGAGGCCGACCACGGTGACCAGCCCGGCCAAGACGAAGCCCCAGACCGAGCAGTGCCAGACGGCGCTGACGAAGGCCGGCTTGTGGCGCGCGCCGAGCGCGCGCCCGGCCAACTGCTCGGCGGCCGTGGCGAACCCGTCGAGAAAATAGGACGCGACGAGAAAGAGGTTCATCAGCACCGCGTTGGCTGCCAGCGTCACCGTGCCCAGTTGCGCGCCCTGCCGGGCAAACAGCGCAAAGCACGACAGGAGCACGAAGGAACGGATCATGATGTCGCGATTGATCGCGAACATGGCCATAAGCGCGGTCCGGTCGAGCAGTTCGGCCCGGCGCGGCCGCGGCAGGCGCCTGAAACGGCGCCAAAGCATCGCCATGCCGACGATGAAGGCGAACAGCTCGCCGCCGACCGTTCCCCAGGCGACGCCCTCCAGGCCCCAGCCGAGCCCGAGTCCGAGCCAGATCGACAGCGCGATATTGGCACCGTTGAGCATGACCTGCAGAAACAGGCCCCGATAGCCCTCGCCCCGGCCGAGCACGTATCCGAGTATGACGTAATTGGCGAGCGCGAAGGGCGACGACAAAAGCCGGATCAAGACGTAGCCACGCAACGCCGCGGTCACGTCCGGGCCGCCGTCGATGAACCAGGCGCCCGCCCCGGCGATCAGCGGCGCGGCGGCGATGAAGGCAAACCCGCTCAATATGGCGACGACGAGCCCGCGCCAGAACCAGGCCTGCTCGGCCCGCGCGTCGCCGCGTCCGAAGGCCTGCGCGACGAGACCGGTCGTGCCGGAGCGCAGGAAGTTGAAGGTGGAAAAGACGAGATCGAAGACGATCGCCCCGGCCGCGAGCCCGCCGAGAAGCGCGGCATCGCCGAACTGGCCGACGACGGCCGTATCGGTCAGCCCGAGCAGCGGCGTCGTCAGATAGGCGAGCGTCATCGGCACGGCGATCGACAGGACGAGCCGGTTTGTCACCGCAAAGGCGCGCTGCGCCTCGCGTTTTTGCACCGCTCCTTCGGCCTGTATGTCCTCGATTGTCTGCAAAACCCACACCCGGTTGCGACCGCACCGGCAGGCACGGCAAAAGACCGTGATTTCTAATCAGCCAGGCCGGCGGCCACAATAGTGCCATCGCGGCCTTTTCCTCGGGCCATGCGCTACCTAGCTGTCAGTCATGGCTCTCCCGATCGTGCACCATCCCGACTATGACGCGAAGTTCCCGGCCCATCACCGTTTCCCGATGGGCAAGTACAGCCTGTTGATGGAGGCGCTGCGCCAGCGCGGACTGGTCGAGGAGGCCGCGCTTCACGTACCGCAGCCGCTTGCGCCGAAGCTGCTCGCGCTGGCCCATGACACAACCTATGTCGACCAGGTCTTATCGCGCAGCGTGCCGGCGCAGATCGAGCGCGAAATCGGCTTTCCCGTCGACGATCGCGTCGCGCGGCGTGCGCA
Organism: Mesorhizobium xinjiangense; assembly: GCF_009749525.1. Classification (GTDB taxonomy): domain Bacteria; phylum Pseudomonadota; class Alphaproteobacteria; order Rhizobiales; family Rhizobiaceae; genus Mangrovimarina; species Mangrovimarina xinjiangensis. The sequence goes on from NZ_WOAC01000018.1 coordinate 70,631, forward strand.
TCTGGCTTCTTCGGGCACGCTACTGGCGGCCCGCCTGGCGCTCCACCACGGCATCGCCTGCAACACGGCCGGCGGCAGCCATCACGCCAAGCGCGCCCATGGCGCGGGGTTCTGCACGTTCAACGATGTCGGCGTGGCGGCGAGCATCCTGATTGCCGAAGGCGTGGTGCGCCGCGTCCTCGTCGTCGACCTCGACGTCCATCAGGGCGACGGCACGGCCGACATCTTTGCCAGGGAGCCGCGCGTCTTCACCTTCTCCATGCATGCCGCGACGAACTACCCGGTGCGCAAGATCCCCTCCGATCTCGACATCGCGTTGCCCGACGGCACCGGCGACGCCCATTATCTCGCCAAGGTGGCCGAAATCCTGCCGCTGCTGCTCGACTATGCCCGCCCCGATATCGTCTTCTACAATGCCGGGGTCGATCCCCATGCCGACGACCGGCTGGGCAAGCTGGCGCTCTCGGACGACGGGCTCATGGCCCGCGACAGCGCCGTCATCGGCTTTTTCAACGAACGCGGGGTCCCCGTCTGCGGCGTCATCGGCGGCGGCTATGCCAAGGACGTGCCGGCGCTCGCCGAACGCCATGCGACGCTGTTTGCCACGGCGGCGGAATTTGCCGGCAGACCGGCCGTCAGCGCCGATAGCTGATGAGCCGCAGGATCAGGAAGGCCGGTATGACGATCGCTGCACCCAGGAGCAGGTAGCCGAGGAAGCGGTCGATGGCCGAAAAGCCCATGCGCCAGATATCGATGAAGAAGTCGCGGATGCCGTAAAAGACGTCCATCGGCGACCATCCGAAAGTGCTCATGACGATGCCGACGAGGAAGGACACCACGATCAGCTTGAGCGCGATGCGCAGCGGGCTGTCGCCGAGAAAACGTGTGACGGGTCCAGACAAGGTTCTCTTCCGCTGTTTGTGGCTAGCGCGCCAGATCAATTTGAGCGGGACATGTTCCGGCGATCCCGTGTTCCGGTCCGCCAGATAGAGCCTTTGGGCAGCCGCTTCAAGCCCGCAGCCCACTGCGCGCCTTCATCGGTTCATGCGCGTGGCGATGAGGCGGGCCAGAGCCGGCCCGGCCAGGAGCACGACGAGAAAGCGCGCCAACTGCAGGCTCATGATGAAGGAGATGTCCACGCCGTCGGTTGCCGCCGCGATGATGGCGACCGAATCCATCCCGCCGGGACTGGTAGCCAGGAAGGCAGACAACCGATCGACCTCGAAGATGGGCGCGATGATGGCGCCGACACCGGCGCAGAATGCGATCAGGGCGAGAATGGAAGCGACGATCTGCGGCAGCGCCCGCGCCGCATGCATCAGGACCGGCCGGGTGAATTTGAGCCCGATCGTCCAGCCGATCATCGCATAGCTGACCGCGAGCAACCATTCGGGCAGTTGAAGGTCGATGCCCGCTCCCAGATGCATCAGGCCGCCGAGGATCATCGGCCCGAGAAAGGTGGCGCCGGCGATCCCCGTCATGCGCCCGCCGAAGGCGCCGACGAGCGCGACGGCGACGGCGGCGGGGAAACCGGGCCAGAGGAGCGGCGGAAACCAGACGATCGGCGCGGCCTCCATCCCCGACGTATCGACCCAGAGCCGCGCGATAACCGCCGCACTCAGCGACACGATGATGACGCGCAGATATTGCATGAAGGCCACGAGCCTGGCGTCGGCGCCGAACGCGTCCGCCATCAGGACCATGGCGCTCGCCGCGCCCGGCGCCGAGCCCCAGACTGCGGTCGTGCCGGGCAAGGAGCCCCACCGGCTGATCATGGCCCCCAGCAGGCTGGAGGCAGACAGGGTGCCGACCACCACGCCCAGCACCAGTGGCCAGCGCGACAGCAGTCCGCCGAGCACTTCGGGCGCGATGGACGCGGCGATGAGACAGCCGATGACGCCCTGGGCGGCAACGAAAATGGCAGGCGCCACCCGCACGCTCGCCCCGTTCACGCCGCAGGCGATGCCGGCGAGCATCGGCCCAACGAGGAGCGCGGCCGGCAAGCCCAGGCCTTCCAGTATGGCCACGAACAGCGCCGACAACGCCAAAAGCGCGCCCCATTGGAAGGGTGGGCGCAGACGTGCCAGACGACTTGGCTTTTCGGGGACGGTCATTGCGCGCTTCGTCATGGATGGTCGACGCCGCCTCTATGGACGACGCCGAACGACGGCACAATGGGCCACAACCCTGACCGCGTTGACGCGGTGCGATGACCACACAATTGCTTTATTGCTGATCAACTAAAAGGCCCCTATTGCTGGCCGTCCAGGATCGATGTGGCCAGTGGAGATGCCTATGGCAACGACAACCACCACCGAAACACGACCCGTTGACCAGCATTTGCGCATCCGCGCGCTGTGGATAGGCGCGGCACTGATCGCCGGATCGATGTTCTTCACCACCTCCGCGTGGAGCGAAACGAATGGCGCGCACGAGGCCGTGGAGATTGCGGGACTGGGTCTCGTCTTCGTCTGCCTTCTGGGACGCCTTTGGAGCATCCTCTACATCGGCTCGCGCAAGAACATGGAACTGGCAACCTCGGGTCCCTACTCGGTCACGCGCAATCCGCTGTATCTCTTTTCCACCATTGGCGCTGCCGGCGTCGGGATGATGTTCGGTTCGCTAGTGATGGCTGCCATTCTCGCGTTTCTGACCTATTGGCTGTTCGTCGCCACGGCAGCGCGCGAGGAGGCGTTTTTGCGCGGCAAGTTCGGCAGCGCCTACGACAATTATGCTGCGCGCACGCCCCTGTTCTGGCCCGACTTTCGCCTCTACCGCGACGAAGTCGAGGTGACATTTTCACCGCTGGCCCTCAAGAGGACGCTCGTCGACGGGATCTACTTCATTGCCCTATTCCCGTTGCTGGAACTGATCGAGAACCTGCACACGAACAGCTACCTGCCGTCGCTGTTGCACCTTTACTGAGGAGGACGACATCCGCAGGCCAACTTGCTGGCCGGATGCCGCAGGTGTATCCTTTGTCCGCCTGAATATTCGGCCCTAGAGGGCGAATGGCTCGACCGGCCGGCGCAACGGCGAGGTGCTGGTCCGCGCATAGTCAGAGCCGCTGCGGCGGCTCCTTCGCGAACGTCCCCGCCGCTGCATGCTGTGGTCGGCCGCACATTGTGATCGGACCATGAAAGGAGCACGGCCATGGGGATCGCGTTGACCATGCAGGAATATCTCGAAGACAACCACCTCGCCTATGACCTTGCCAAGCACAGGAAGACCGCCACCTCGGCGATGACGGCACAGGCCAGCCATGTGCCCGGCGGATGCCTGGCCAAGGGTGTCGTGCTGAAATGGGACGAGGGCTATCTGCTGGCCGTCCTGCCGGCATCGCGCCATGTCGATATCGACAAGGTCGGGCGGATCGTCGGCGGCCCCGTGTTCCTGGCGAACGAGGACGAGGCCAGCGCGCTGTTTCCCGACTGCGACACCGGCGCCGTGCCGATACTCGGCGTGCCCTATCGGGTCGCCTGTGTCGTGGACGACCATCTCGAGGAGCGCCAGGACGTCTATTTCGAGGGCGGAGACCACCGTACGCTGGTGCATCTCGACGGCAACGACTTCAGCCGTCTGATGTACGGCATGCCGCACGCCAGCATCTGCGCCTGAGTTCCGTCGGCAGGCGCACGCTCAAGCGAAGGGAACGGCGCTGGTGCCCTTGGGCAGCTTGGCCTCGTCTTCCGGTTCGACGTGAATGGTAACGCGCATCGACGGCATTTGCGCTCTCAGCGCCTCCTCGATGCGGTCGCAAATGGCATGCGCATCGCTGACGCTCATCGCTGCGTCGACGACAAGGTGGAACTCGATGAAGGTGGCGCGGCCGGCCATGCGCGTCTTCAGGTCGTGCACTTCGATGGCGCCGGCCGAATTGGCCGAGATTATGTCGCGTATCCTGATGTGCTCCTCCGGCTCCACCGCCCGGTCCATCAGGCCGTCCACCGAAGCCGCGATGACCTTCCAGCCCTGCCAGAGGATATTGAGCGCGACGATGACGGCCAGCAGCGGGTCGAGTATGGCCCAGCCGGTTGCGAGCGAGGCGGCAAGGCCGCCGATCACGCCGACCGATGTGACAACGTCGGTGACGATGTGCCTGCCGTCCGCCAGCAGCGCAGGCGAGCGCTCCGCCCTGCCCGTGCGGATGAGCAGCCCCGCCCACAGGCCGTTTATCAGCGCTGCCAATCCATTGACGGCGAGGCCGAGCGCCGGCTGATCCATCAGGCGCGGATTCTGCAACGCCGACCATGCCTCGCGGAAAATCATCAGGCTGGCGATGACGATCAGCACGCCTTCCAGCACGGCGGAGAAATATTCCGCCTTGTGATGGCCGTGCGGATGGTCGGCGTCGGCCGGCATGTGGCTGACCCGGATGGCCCAGAATGCCGCCGCCGAAGCGATCACGTTGACGATCGATTCCAGCGCATCGGAATACAGCGCCACCGAGCCCGTCGCCCGCCAGGCGACGAATTTCAGCGCCGTCACGACAAGCGCGACGATGATCGACCAGGCGGCCAGACGCTGAACCTTTTGCTTGGAGGACATGGATGCGCTGCCTACTCTCCCCCCTCGAGGGGGAGACGGCCGCCATGCGGCCAGAGGGGGTTGGCAATTGCAGAACTCGGCCAAGCCTTCGCGCCGCGCGCGGCCGCAAGGACCCCACCCGGCGGCTTTGCCGCCACCCTCCCCTCAAGGGGGAGGGATATTGCTGCCCCTCTCACGCCGCCTTCTCCTTCGCGCGCCGCGACAGATGGGCCACCACGTTCTCGATCATGCGCATGCCGGCATTCTGGCCGAGCGTCATGATCGATTCGGGATGGAACTGCACGGCGGCCACCGGCTCCGTGCGGTGTTCGAATGCCATGACGATGCCGTCCTCCGTCTCCGCCGTGACCTCGAACGCATCCGGCAGGCGCACCGGGTCGGCGAAGATCGAATGATAGCGGCCGACCGTGACCTCTTTCGGCAAGCCCGAAAAGACGACGCCCGGCTTCGCCACGCGGATGCGCGACGGCTTGCCGTGCATGGGAATGTGCAACTGCCGCAATTCGCCGCCATAGGCTTCGGCCAGCGCCTGCAGGCCAAGGCACACGCCGAAGATCGGCAGTTCGCGTTTGCGCGCCCGGTGGATCGTCGCCGCGCAGTCGAAATCCTTCGGATTGCCCGGGCCCGGCGACAGGACGACGAGATCGGGCTCCAGGCGATCGAAGACCTCCTCGGGCACCGGCGTGCGCACCGTGGTGACGCTCGCTCCCGTCTGGCGGAAATAGTTGGCCAGGGTGTGAACGAAGCTGTCCTCGTGATCGACGAGCAGGATCGTCACCCCCTCCCCGACCCGCGCGGCGTCGCGCTGCGCCGACGCCTCGTTGGTGGAGCCGGCCTCGCGGATCGCCGAGAGCATCGCGGCGGCCTTGAGCTCCGTTTCAGCCTCCTCGTCGTCGGGCACGGAATCATAGAGCAGCGTCGCCCCCGCCCGCACCTCGGCAATGCCGTCCTCGATACGGATCGTGCGCAGCGTCAGCCCGGTGTTCATGTCGCCGTTGAAATGGATCATGCCGATGGCGCCGCCATACCAGCGCCGCGGGCTCCTCTCATTGTTCTCGATGAAGCGCATGGCCCACAGTTTCGGCGCGCCGGTGACGGTCACCGCCCAGGCATGGGAGAGGAAGGCGTCGAAGGCGTCCATATCCTCACGCAGCCGGCCCTCGATATGATCGACCGTATGGATGAGGCGCGAATACATCTCGATCTGCCGGCGCCCGATGACGCGCACCGAACCCGGCTCGCAGACCCGCGACTTGTCGTTGCGGTCGACGTCGGAACACATGGTGAGCTCGGATTCGTCCTTCTTGGAGTTCAACAGCTTCAGGATCTGCTGTGAATCGGAGATCGCGTCCTCGCCGCGCTTGATGGTGCCGGAAATCGGGCAGGTCTCGACGCGCCGCCCCGACACGCGCACGAACATCTCCGGCGAGGCGCCGACCAGATATTCGCCGCCGCCGAGATTGATGAAGAAGGAATAGGGCGAGGGATTGATCGTCTTCAGCCGCCGCGCGATCTCGGAAGGCGGCGTCTCGCAGCGCTCGTAGAACATCTGCCCCGGCACCACCTCGAAGAGATCGCCGCGCCGGAAACTCTGCATCGCCTTGCGCACCAGCTCCGCATATTCGCCCGGCTCGTGGTCACCGCGCGGCGGAATCCGCTCCGACGGCGTGAAGGGTTCGGCCACGCCGTCGCGCTCGAGACCCGCCGTCGTCCAGCCCTCGCCCGAAAAGTCGTAGCGGTCGAACCAGGCCTTGGCGGCGTGGTGGTCGACGACTAGGATCTCGTCGGGGAGGTAGAGCACGAGGTCGCGCTGGCCGGCGTCGCGCTCAAGCTTCAGGTCGACCGGATCGAACTGGAAGGCGAGATCGTAACCAAAGGCCCCATAGAGCCCGAGATTGGAATCATGATCGGTCTTGAAGAGCGACACGATGGAGCGCAGCACCGTGAAGGCGGACGGTGCGCGCGAGCGCTCCTCCTCGGAAACGACGCGGCCCGGCGCGGCGACGGCGAGCGCGACCCGCGTCGCAGACGTTTCCTCGATGGTGACGTCGTCGAGCCTGCCGACCGCCGTGGCGATCGCCGGCAACATTTTCTCGCCGCGCGCATTCAGCGCCTCGATCGTCATATTGCGCCCAGAGGCCGAGATGACCACGGGCGGTTTCATGGTGGCGGTATCCCAGCGCGTGTAGCGGCCCGGATATTCGTAATTGGAAGAAAAGACCGCCCCGCGGTGCGAATTGAGCCCGTCAATATAGGCCTCGATCGCGCCCTCATAAGGGGTTTCGACGCGCTCGCGGGTAATCGTCACCCCCCCGGCCGTCACGAAGCGTTCACTTCCATTGTCCAGCACTTCCACCGTCATCGCCTTCTCCAATTTCCAGCGGACGCGCCGGGCCAAACACAAAGGCCGCCCGGAACATCCGAAGCGGCCATCATCCTGTTTCTCGCGCACGTGCGAAGTCAGGCCGCTCCTAGCAGCCCCACCACCAAGCCTGTGCGTTCGACATGTTGCGCATAGCATTCTCCATAGCGGCGAACGGATCGTCCGGCAAGGGGCAACAATGCGCTGTCGCAGATCAGGCCGCGGCAGGGCGATGCTTCGAGAAGGCCAGCCGGTATTGGGCCGGAGAGGTCTTCAGGCGGGCGGCGAAATGCTGGCGCAGCGAGGCCGAGGTGCCGAAGCCGGCCTTGAAAGCGATCTCCTCGATGGAGCTGGCGCTGGCTTCCAACAGCCTTTGGGCCAGGATCACCCGCTGGTCGGTGAGCCAGTTGCCGAAGCTCGTCCCGAACGCCTTCTGGAAGCGGCGCGTGAAGGTGCGGCGCGTCATGCCTGCCTCAACGGCGACCGAATCGAGACTGTGCGCCTGCCCGAGCGTCACGCGCACCTTTTCCACCGCACGGTTGAGCCCGTCGGCCACCGGCGCGTTCAACACCGGCGGCTCGATGAACTGGGCCTGGCCGCCCTGGCGGTGCGGAGCCAGCACCAGTTGCCGCGACAGGCGCAACGCGGCCTCGGCGCCGTAGCGCGAGCGCACGATGTGCAGGCAGCAATCGAGCCCGGCGGCCACCCCGGCCGAGGTCATCACGTCGCCATTGTCGACATAGAGCACGTCCGGCCGCAGCCCGACCTTCGGATAAAGGGCGGAAAAACGTTCGGCATAGGCCCAATGCGTCGTTGCCTCGCGCCCGTCGAGCAGGCCGGCCGCCGCGATCGGGAAGGCGCCGAGGCACAGGCCGACGATCAATGCGCCACGTCGGTGCGCATCGGCAAGCGCCGTCATCAAAGCCGCGGGCGGCGGCCGGTCGAGATCGCGCCAGCTCGGCACGATGACGATGTCGGCCCCGGCGACGGCGTCGAGCCCCTGCGGTGCGACCAGCTGGAGCCCCGTCCCGGTGCGCAACGGGCCCTCATCGAGCGCGCAGACGTGGAAGTCGAAGCGCGGCAAACCGAGCCCACGATGATCTTCGCCGAAGACCAGGCAGGGGACCGACAGGTGAAACGGACTGATACCGTCGAAGGCGATGACGGCAATGACGGGGTTCGACATGCAGCGCACTCTCATTGCAGCGCCGGAATGTCCCAATTCTTTCGAATATTGTCAATCGGGCCAGTATCCGCGCCGTCATAGGCCCGATACGATGCCAATCGCAATCCGCGACAAGCATGAATGAAGGAGCAAGACCATGTCCCAGCCCAAGCGCGCGCTCATCGTCATCGACGTCCAGAACGACTATGACGGCGGCAATCTGCCGATGGAGCATCCACCGTTCAGCCAGAGCATCAAGAATGTGACGCATGCCATGGACGCTGCACGCGAATCCGGCGTCAAAATTGTGGTCGTCCGGCACGTGGCACCAGAAGCGGCACCCGTCTTCGCCAAGGGCAGCCGGGGCGGCGAATTGCACGACGATATCAAGGCCAGGCCGCGGGACCATTACGTGGAAAAGGCCATGCCGAGCGCCTTTGCCGGCACCGATCTGGAGGAGTGGCTGAGAAGCAACGACATCGACACCGTCACCATCGCCGGCTACATGACGCATCATTGCGATCTGTCGACCACCATCCAGGCGGTCCATATGGGTTTTGCGGTCGAGTTCCTGTCCGACGCGACAGGGACGCTGCCTTACGCCAACAAGGCCGGCGCCGCCTCGGCGGAGGAGATCCACCGCGTCGTGACGGTGATCGCGCAAGGCGGCTTCGCAGCGGTGCTGACGACCGGCGAATGGATCGAGTGCCTGAAATCCGGGGCGCTGCCCGAGCGCGACAATCCCTATGCCTCGAACCAGCGGGCGCTGAGGCAGAGCGCGGCGGCGTAGAGCATGTCCCGCTCAAACGGTGACGTTTGAGCGAAAGGCACATGCTCCAACATATTGATCTGGCGCGCATATCTTTGCTTCAAACGTTCCGTTTGAAGAGAATGCGCGCTAGATCGGCTCACCGTTTCACGGAATCGGTTCGCCGATCTAACCTTTTGATTCGACGCAATTCCGGACGGAGAACCGGTTTCCACTTCTCCTGGAATTGCTTTAAAGCCGGCGGTTCCGGCAGGAAGGCGTTGGCAATCGCTTCATCCTGCCGGTTTCACCTCACGCGGCTCGCCTGCCTCAGGACAGGCCTTCGATCTGGCCGGCCTCGTTGAGGACTATGCGCTCGGCCGAGGGCGACCTGGGCAGGCCGGGCATGGTCATGATCTCACCGCAGATGGCAACGATGAAGCCCGCGCCGGCAGACAGCCTCACCTCGCGCACCGGCACCACATGGTCGACCGGTGCGCCGCGCAGGCTCGGATCGGTGGAGAAGGAATACTGCGTCTTGGCGATGCAGACCGGCAGATCGCCATAGCCCTGGTTTTCCCACTGGTGGAGCAGGTCGCGCACCGGCTTGTCGGCAATCGCCTCCGAGCCGCGATAGATGCGCTTGACGATCGTGTCGATCTTGTCGAACAGCTTCATTTCGTCGGGATAGAGCGGCGAGAACTGCGCCCCGCCGCCTTCGGCGATCTCGACCACCTTGTGCGCCAGCTCCTCGGCGCCCGTCGAGCCTTCGGCCCAATGCCGGCACACGACCGCTTCCTCGCCGAAGGAGGCAACGTAATCCTTTATCGCCTCGATCTCGGCCGGCGTGTCGGTGACGAAATGATTGATCGCCACCACCGCAGGCACGCCGAACTGTTTCACGTTCTCGATATGCCGGCCGAGATTGGCGCAGCCCGCCTTCACCGCCTCGACATTCTCGGTGCCGAGCTTGTCCTTCTGCACGCCGCCATGCATCTTCATGGCCCGCACCGTGGCCACGATCACCGCCACGGCCGGCTTGAGCCCCGCCTTGCGGCACTTGATGTCGAAGAATTTCTCCGCCCCCAGATCGGCCCCGAAACCGGCCTCGGTGACCACGTAATCGGCAAGCTTGAGCGCCGTGCGCGTGGCCATGACCGAGTTGCAGCCATGCGCGATATTGGCGAACGGCCCGCCATGCACGAAGGCCGGATTGTTCTCCAGCGTCTGGACGAGATTGGGCTGCAAGGCATCCTTCAAGAGCACCGCCATGGCCCCGTCGGCCTTCAGATCGCGGGCATAAACCGGCGACTTGTCGCGGCGATAGGCGACAATGATGGCGCCCAGCCGCCGCTCCAGGTCCTCCAGATCACGGGCGAGACAGAGGATCGCCATCACCTCCGAGGCGACGGTGATGTCGAACCCGCCCTCGCGTGGAAAACCGTTGGTCACGCCGCCGAGCGAACAGACGATCTGGCGCAGTGCGCGGTCGTTCATGTCCATGACCCGGCGCCAGGCAACGCGGCGCGTGTCGATTTCGAGCGCATTGCCCCAGTAGATGTGGTTGTCGATCATCGCCGACAGGAGATTGTGCGCGGACGTAATGGCGTGGAAATCGCCGGTGAAATGCAGGTTCATGTCCTCCATCGGGATGACCTGCGCATAGCCGCCGCCCGCCGCGCCGCCCTTGACGCCGAAGCATGGCCCCAGCGAGGCCTCGCGGATGCACACCGCGGCCTTGCGTCCGATGCGGTTGAGTCCGTCGCCGAGGCCGACGGTGGTCGTCGTCTTGCCCTCCCCCGCCGGCGTCGGGCTGATCGCCGTGACCAGGATCAGCTTGCCGTCCTTCCGGCTGTCGAGAGAGCGGATGAACTCGGCCGAGACCTTCGCCTTGTCGTGCCCGTAGGGCAGCAGATGCTCGCTGGGAATTCCGAGCGTCGCGCCGACCTCCTGGATCGGCTTTTTTGCCGCGGCACGCGCGATCTCGATGTCGGATTTCGTCTCGGCCATGCGTTTCCTTCCCCTTAGCTCAATTTTCGATGCGCATGCCTTGGCACGGCCTCCCAAACGTCGGCATGAAAACGCGACAGGCCGTAATGCGTCGTCCCATATCAGCCGCCCAATGCAGCGATTGCGACAGGGCCGCCATGGATGACCGGATACCGGAACCGACGCGACGGCGGGAACCGCCCGCTCAATCCACGCTGCCGCGCAATTCGAGTTCGGCGCATTTGCCGATCGTCAGATGCGGCGCATTGGCGTTGCTGTCCCCGCCACTGGTATATCCGATACCATAATTTTCCTGAAAGCGAAGGGTCTTCGACGAAAAGGTGAAGCCGTTGCCAAGTCCGCCGCATGTAAGCAGCATCGAGGCGTCCCGACGTGCCAGGCTCGGGCAATAGTGGCTTGGCTCATGGTCGCCCATCCGCGTCACCGCATATTCCCGGGCGCGATCGGCGGAAGGCTGCACGACGAACACCTTGTCCTGCACCTCGAGCGCGCCGGTGTGCCAGCGGCCGTCGCGCCACTCAAAGCCGGTGGATAGCTGGCCGACGCACAGATAGGTCTCGGCCGCAGCGCCGCCAGAAAGGCAAAGCAGCATTACACACGCGATCGAAGCGCTTCTTATCATTACCCATCAGCCGACTCGGGGCCCGCCGCCGCAGGAGCGATAGTGCGGCATGTCTCCTAACCGCGGCTTAACGGGACAACGTCCGCCGGCCTGCGTCTATCCCGCACGCTCGCCGAAGCCGGCTATTCCGTTTCGTCCTGCCTGGTTTCGTCCTGCCTGACCGAGGTCGCGGCCAGCACCATGATCGCATAGGCCGCCTGGCGGGGCTCCCATCCGGCATCCTCGGCCATCTTCAGAAGCCTGGTGACCGACGGCTCGAGCGCGAACTGGCAATGCGCCTGGTAGTCCGCATCCGTCGGTTCCTGTTCCGGCGGGTTGATCTTGGCTGCTTTTTTCATTCTTACTCGAAGTCCTACCGTTGCCCCCGAGCCCCATCCCGGAAACTATATCGAAATGCGCTAAGAAAGAAGTCCTACACGTGGGCCGCGCATCCCGCCATGGGCGGGTGCGGGCTCCTCCAGCCGGGACGGGGCGACGTTAACGATCGAGAACCGATCGCAGCTCGACCAGATTGGACCGGGCGCGCAGCACATAAAAGCCCATCGTCGCAAGGTGGGTCGGCATGATCCAGCCGGATTCGTTGCCATTGGAGACGATGAAGGGGCGGATGTCGAGCGCAGCGCGGAACTGCTGCTCGGTCGTCTGCCATAACGGCCCGACCGAACGCTGCTTGATGACGTCCTCGAAATCGGCGCTGGCCGCATGGAGGATGCCGTAATAGCCGTAGAGCTGGCCGTAGGAGAACCAGAACCGGTCGTCGGCGCGCGTGTCGAACCAGCCGAGATTGTAGTTCTCCGAGCGCTCGCGCAGGATTGCCGATGTCGAGCCGATATCGCTCGAGATGCGGTCGATGAAGGCGATGAGGTTGTCGGCCCGGGCGTCGAATACGGCGTCGCAACGCTCCAGGCGGTCATTGAACGACCTCAGGTCGCGGATCGCCGCACGATAGAAAGACGGCGTCGGCGTCTTCGGTCCGAACGGATTGATGCCGAAATACCAGGTGGACTCGTCGAATTGCAGATTGCCGCGCGCGTCCTGCAGATTGCTGTCGATCTGCGAGGTCCCGCGCACACGACCGAGCGTGTCGACCAATTCGATCGAGGTCCGCCGGATCGCCTGGTTCACGCCGCGCTGGAACGACGCCTTGTTGTCGAAGAAGGGCGTATCGTCCCAGTCGAGGCCGAAGAAACCGACCTTGTAGAGGATCATCGACGAGATCCATGCATTCTGATTGACGTTCACGTCGACAAGGTCGGCTGTCACGTCGGCAATGGCCGAACGCCCGCAGGTCCTGGCCGTGTCCGCCCCATCGGCGGTCGACACCTGTTCGCCGGCGGAGACGTTGCGGTTCTCCAGCCCATACGCCGCGACATAATCGGGATCGAAGCCGGCCCAATGCTGTGTCTGGTAGGCGAAATAGCCGTAAAGCCCGAGGAAACCGACGACGGCAGCGCCGGCCACCGTCTTCACGATCCAGCCCTTGCGCCAATACCAGCGGCCGAGCCACATGAACGGCCACAGCAGAACGCCGATCGCAAATCCGACGCCCCGGCCAAGCCAGTAGAAGACACGCGTCATGAAGGCGACGATCGGTTCGAGCATGGGTTCCTCTCCAAACTGACAATTCCCACAGGCGTCCCCGAAACGCCGCCCAATGCATCAGATATGCGGTCTTGAGCGTCGCAACAAGCTGACGCCCGCAAACCTCAAAGAACGAACGCAAGGCATGGAGACTATAGGCAGCGAAGGTCGGGATTGAAAGCGAGACGGAAACCGGCCGGCGGGAGCAAAGTCACGTATTGCTTGCGCGTCGCGAGATGCACGCGATGCGGCTCATTTACGGGCAAAACCGACCATGTCTTCGGGCGGAATGCGGCCCATCTCCTCCTCCCAATGCCGGCGGCACAGCGAGACATAGACATCCTTGCCGATCGCCACCTGCTCGCCTTCCTTCGCCACCTTTCCGTCCGGCCCGAGGCGCACCACCATCGTCGCCTTGCGCCCGCAGCGGCAGATCGTCCTGACCTCGCGCAGTTCGTCGGCGATCGCCAGCAGAGCCCGCGAACCGGAAAACAGCTTTCCCTGGAAGTCGGTCCTCAGGCCGTAGCACATGACTGGAATGTCGAGCCTGTCGGCGATGCGGGCGAGCTGCCAGACCTGTTCGTCTTCGAGAAACTGCGCTTCGTCGACGAACACGCAATGCACACCGGTGTGCGCGTGGTGCTCGGCCACTTGCGCGTGGAGGTCGTCGCCGTCGCGAAACATCGCCGCCTCGCTTTCAAGCCCGATGCGCGAGGAGATGTAGCCCTGGTCGTGCCGGCGGTAGTGTCCGGCGACGAACAGCATGGTCGTCATGCCCCGCTCGCGGTAATTGTAGGACGCCTGAAGCAACAAGGTGGATTTGCCGGCGTTCATCGTTGCGTAGTGGAAATAGAGCTTGGCCATTGTTGCACGTGCGATTGGTCGGACCGGGTCATTAACCGCATCCGGGCCCGCCTGGGGAGAGCGAATGGCGCGGCATCCACCAAAATCCGTCGAAACGGTTCCTAGCGCCGCCGCTTGGCGCGATGCCGGCCCTTCCTCGGCCAAGGTGCTTGAATCGAATGACAAATGGTGTTTGGTTCAAGGCACCTTACGCTGGACGCGTCGGAACGATTGCCGTCTGGCCTCAACAACAAGAATCGGGAGACGATCAATGAACCGTTTGCAGACCGCCGTGCTGGCGCTTGGTGTAGCCTCCACGCTCGGCGGCAATGCCGTTGCCGCCGATCCGGACAGTTGCCGGGAAGTCAGGTTCTCCGACGTCGGCTGGACCGACATCACCGCCACCACGGCCACCGCTTCGGTCATTCTGGAGGCGCTCGGCTACGAACCTTCGGTGGAGATCCTGTCGGTGCCGGTCACCTACACCTCGCTCAAGAACGGCGACATCGACGTCTTTCTCGGCAACTGGATGCCGACCATGGAAGCCGACATCGCGCCCTATCGCGAGGGCGGCTCGGTGGAGACGGTGGTGACCAATCTCGAAGGCGCCAAATACACCCTCGCCGTGCCGCAATACACCTATGACGCCGGTCTGAAATCCTTTGCCGACATCGCCAAGTTCAGCGACCAGCTCGACGGCAAGATCTACGGCATCGAGGCCGGCAATGACGGCAACCGGCTGATCCTCGACATGATCGCCAACGACCAGTTCGGCCTCGGCGGTTTCGAGCTCGTCGAAAGCTCCGAGGCCGGCATGCTGTCGGCTGTCACCAGGGCCGGCAGGAACCAGGAGGATGTCGTCTTTCTCGGCTGGGAGCCGCATCCGATGAACGCCAATATCGATATGGCCTATCTGGAGGGCGGCGATGAGGTGTTCGGTCCCAATTACGGCGGCGCCACCGTCCTGACCAATGTGCGCAAGGGCTATACCGGGGAATGCCCGAATGTCGGGGCGTTTCTGAACAACCTCGTTTTCTCGCTGGAGATGGAAAACGAGATCATGGGCGCCATCCTCGACGAGGGCAAGGACCCGCAGGACGCGGCGAGGGAATGGCTGAAGGCCAATCCCGAAGCAGTGGAGCCGTGGCTCGCGGGCGTGACCACCTTCGACGGAAGCGACGCGATGGCGGCGGTCAAGTCGGCCATCGGCGGCTAATCGAGCCGTCCGGATGAGATCGCGCGGCGGCCGGCTGACCATTGCCGGCCGCCGTTTGCATTGAGGGGAATTGACAATCATGGACCCTGTATCGACCTGGATCGCCGACACGAAGATACCGATCGGCCGCTGGGGAAGGCAGTTCTTCGACTTCCTGACCGACAATTTCGCATGGTTCTTCGATTCGATCGCCAACAGCCTGGCCACCGTCCTCGACGGGCTGGTCGATGCCCTGCTGTTCATTCCGCCGGTGGTGCTGGCGGCGGCCGTAGCGGCGCTGGCCTGGTGGCTGCAGAAGTCCTGGAAGCTCGCCCTGGCGACCCTCCTCGGCCTTGTCTTCATCATCAACCAGGATCTGTGGGACGAGACGGTCGAGACGCTCGTCCTGGTCGTGGCCGCGGCGGCATGCTCGATGGCCATCGGCGTGCCGATCGGCATATGGGCCGCCCACAACGCCCGGATCTATCGGGTGCTGCAGCCGATCCTCGACCTGATGCAGACCATGCCGACCTTCGTCTATCTGATCCCGGTGCTGATCCTCTTCGGGCTCGGCATCGCGCCCGGCCTGATCGTCACGGTGATCTTCGCCTCGCCGGCACCGATCCGGCTGACCTATCTCGGCATCACCTCGGTTCCCGCTCCGATGCTGGAGGCGGGCGAGGCCTTCGGCGCCACCAAGCGGCAATTGCTGTGGAAGGTCGAGCTTCCCGCCGCCCTGCCCTCCATCATGGCGGGGCTGACCCAATGCATCATGCTGTCCTTGTCGATGGTCGTCATCGCCGCGCTGATCGGCGCCAACGGCCTGGGCAAGCCGGTGGTGCGCGCGCTCAACACGGTCAACATCCCGCTCGGGCTCGAAGCGGGGCTGGCGATCGTCGTGCTGGCCATCGTGCTTGACCGCATGAGCCGGGTTTCCAGGGGAGACGCCAAATGAAGCCGGCGGTCGAATTCAAGCATGTCGACATCATCTTCGGCGAGGAGCCGGCAAATGCGCTGTCGCTGCTCGACAAGGGCGCCAGCCGCGACGAGATCCTGGAAAAGACCGGCAATGTGCTCGGCTGCGCCGACTGCTCGATGACCGTCGCTGAGGGCGAGATCTCGGTTCTGATGGGTCTTTCGGGCTCTGGCAAGTCGACATTGCTGCGCGCCGTCAACAGGCTCAACACGGTCACGCGCGGCGAGGTCATCGTCCATGACGGCGACTGGTCGGCCGATGTGGTCTCGTGCAGCGAGCAGGAATTGCGCAAGATCCGCCGCGAATGCGTCGCCATGGTCTTCCAGCAGTTCGCGCTGCTGCCCTGGCGCACGGTGGCGGAAAATGTCGGCTTCGGCCTCGAACTGGCCGGTGTGCCCGAGAAGGAGCGCGAGGAGTGCGTCGCCAGGCAGCTCGAGCTCGTCCATCTCGAACAATGGGCCGACAAATACGCGCACGAGCTGTCCGGCGGCATGCAGCAGCGTGTCGGGCTCGCCCGCGCATTCGCCACGGAAGCCCCGATCCTCTTGATGGACGAGCCGTTCTCGGCCCTCGACCCGCTGATCCGCACCAAGCTGCAGGACGAACTGCTGCAGCTTCAGGCCGACCTGAAGAAGACCATCCTGTTCGTCAGCCACGACCTGGAAGAGGCGCTGAAGATCGGCAACCGGATCACCATCATGGAGGGCGGCTACATCGTCCAGTCGGGCACGCCGGAAGAGATCGTGCTCGAGCCGGCCAACGACTATGTGCGCGACTTCATCTCCAACGTGAATCCGCTTTCGGTGCTCACGGCCTGGAACATCATGCGCGACCGGCGCGACCTCGACCAGGGCGAGGACGGCTGGGTCTGGCTCGACCGGCGCAAGACGACGCGCTTCCGGCTCGACGACAAGCACATGGTGATCGGCGCCGAGCGCAACGGCAAGCCCGCCAGCTGGGACTCGTGTGACGGCATCGGCGATACCGCCCCCGAAGAGCCGACCGTCTTCTGGGCCCAGGCCGGAACGCCGCTGAAGACGGTGATGCTCGCCATGCACCGCTCGCAGACCGCGCCCGTCGCCGTCTTCGACGACCAGTCGCGCTTTCTCGGCGCGATCGGGGTCAGGGACGTGCTGGGCTCGGTGCTGCGGCGTTGACGCATCGGTGTGTCCTTTGCGCATCCGAAAGGACACACCGCGCAACGAGCATCCTCTGTAGAGAACCGGTTGCCCAACCGGTGAGGCCGCGTTTCCAAGCCGCTCCGTCGTGGATGCCAACTAACAATCTCAATCCTCAATCGCGGTCGTGGCAATCGATCCGCGCAGCGCCGCCGACAACCGATAGGTGGTCCGGTTCAATCGCAGGGTCGTCCGACAACCGATCTAAGGTGCTGCATCAGATGCAGTAGATGCTCACAATGACGGGTCGACGGTAGCAGAAACGGGAACACGTGAAGGCCCGGGGTCGAAGAACAGCGAATAGAACACCGGCGTCACGCCAAGCGTCATGACGGTGCCGATGCCGAGTCCGAAAGCGATGACGCTTGCCATGCCATAGAACAGCGGGTCCCTGGTCAGGATCAGCGGCAGCAGGCCGAGGATCGTCGTCACCGTCGTCATCAGGATGGGCCGGAGACGCCGTGCCGAGGCGGTGACGATCGCTTCCATATCGCTCGACTTGGCCTCTAGTCGTTCGACGTCGATGCGGTCGATCAGCACGATGGCGTTATTGATGATGATGCCGGCGAGCGACAGGATGCCGAGAATCACCATAAAGCCGAAGTCCGCCCGCATGACATGCAGGCCGATTGCCGCGCCCACGATCAGGAGCGGAATGGACGCGACGATGATCAGTGGCCGGCGGAAGGAATTGAACTGGGCGATCAGCAGAAGGAACATCGCGCCGATGCACAGCGGCACATTGGCGCCGAGCGCGGCCTTGCCTTCACTCGAGTGGGTGACGATCCCGTCATATTCGATCACATGGCCAGGCGGCAGCGTCGCACGCAGTTCCTCCAGCGCCGGTTCGATCCGGGGAACGAGATCTTCCGGCGAAAAGGCGAGTGGCCGACCCTCGATAGTCACCGTGCGGGTAAGGTCCTCGCGCTGGATGACGGCGAAGTCGCTGGCAAGCTTGATGTCGGCCACCTGAATGAGAGGCACCGTGCCCGATCCCGAGGAACGCTGGATGCCGATCGTCTCCATGCGTTCAACGTCGCGGCGCTCGACGTCGACGGCGCGTGCGACGATGGGGAAGATATCGTCGCCTTCGCGGTATTCGGAGATGCGCTGGCCGGAGAAATAGGCCGACAGCGTGTCGGCGATGTCGGAGGAGGTGACGCCGTTGCGGCGGGCGCGGGCCTGGTCGATGTCGACCACGAGCTTGGGGATGCGGTTTTCCCAGTCCTGAAAGACGTCGATGGTGCCGGGAATGGCGCGAAGGGCGGCCTCGACCACCCGCGCCTCGGCGTAGATGACCTCTGCGTCCGGCCCTTTCAGCTGGATATGGAAGACGCCAGGATCCGAGGGACCGAGGAACATGTCGGTCACGCGCACCTGGATCGCCGGGAACTCGGCACGGAACATCGCACGCAGATCGCCGAGCGCCTGGGACATATTCTTGATGGTGTCGAGATTGGCGACGATGAAGGCCTTGTTGGGCGCCGGGTCGAGCGGCGCCAGCGAGAGCACGAAGCGCGGCCCGCCATAGCCCGCATAGGCGGCGAAATCGTCGAGATAGGGAAAGCGCTCCTTGTCCGCGAGGATGGGGAACAGGCGCTGAAGCGTGGCGTCGGTGGTGTTGAGAGAGACGTCGGCGGGCAGGTCGAGGGTGATGAGCACTTGCGCACGATCGCTTGCCGGGAAGAAGCGCTGCGGCACCTTGCTCATCGCCCAGCCGCCGGCCGCAAGCGCCATGAACATGAGGATCAGGAAGGGGATACGCAGGCGCAGAGTGCACCGCAGGAGGCCTGCATAGCCTCGCTCGAATACGGCGAAGACGCTGCCCGTCGACCCGGCATCCGCCACCCGCTCAGGGGCCTTCATGAAGCGATGGCACAGGACGGGCGTGACGGTCATCGCCAGCACCCAGGAGGTCGTGAGCGAGATCAGGATGACGAGGGAGATGGAGCGCGTGTATTCGCCCGCCTCGTGTTCAGCCAGCATGAGCGGCAGGAAGACGAGGATCGTCGTCAGCGTTGAGGAAAGCAGCGGCAGCGCCAGCTCGCGCCCGGTGCGCTCAAGCGCCTCGTCGCGCGACGCACCTTCCTCCATGCGGCGCTTGAAGTCCTCGGCGATCACGATGCCGTTGTCGACCAGAAGCCCGAGCGCGATCACCAGCGTGGCGAGGCTCATGCGCTCCAGCGGAATGCCGGCAAATCCCATGATCGCCAGTGTGACGAGCATGACGGCCGGCACAATGGAGCCGACGATCAGGCCGATACGCACGCCGAGGAACAGGACGACAACAGCCAGCACGATACCGAGTGTCTGCAAAACATTGCTGGTTACGCCGTAGACGGCGTTGCCCACCTGGTCGGCCTGAAAGGTGACGATATCGAGCTTGTACCCGACCGGCAGCGTGGCCTCGATCTCCTGCAGCTTCTCGCGCAGCTTAGGGCCGTATTCCAGCACGCGATGGCCGTCGAGCATGGAGACGGCGAAGATGATGGCGGGCGCGCCGTTGTAGTAGGCCGTGCGCTGCGGCGGATCGACCGTGCCGCGCGTGACGGACGCCAGATCGCGCAGCGGTACGGCACCCCTGCTGTCGGGCAGCGCAATCAGCGTCTCGCGCACCTGCTCGAGTGAATCGAAATTGCCGGTGGGCGCGACGATGAAGGTGCGCGCGCCCGCGTCGATCTCACCGCCCGGCCGGATGGTGTTCTGCGCCCTCACGGCGGCGATCACCTGATCGGTCGAAAGGCCGAGCTCGGCCAGCCGGGTGTTCGAGGCCCCGATAAAGATGCGTTCGTCCTGGACGCCGTGCAGTTCGACCTTTTTCGTGCCCTCCACACCATATAGCTGGTCGCGCACGTGCTTGGCGATGTCGTGCATCTCGCCCATCGAGAAGCCGTCGGCGGTGAGCGCCGCGGTGACGACCGCCACATCGCCGAAGTCGTCGTTGATGATCGGCGTCTGCGTTCCCTCGGGCAGGCGGCTGCTCGCCTCCTCCACCTTTTCACGCAGATCGTCCCAGATCTGGTCGAGTTCGAAATAGCGCTGCTGTACGACGGCATGGATGATGGAGACGCCGGCGCGGGTGCTCGAGCGGATCTCCTTGATCTCCGGGATCTGGCGGATCGCTTCTTCGAGCGTCTTGGTAATCAGAAGCTCCGTGCGTTCGGGCGACAGGCCAGGATAACGCGTGGTGATGACGGCTTCACGGATGGTGATCTTAGGGTCTTCCTGCGCCGGCAGGGTAAAATAGTTGCGCACGCCGAGCACCATCAGGAGAACGACGAACGTGAAGACGACGGGCTGGTAGCGCCGTGCGAGAGTGGAGATGGTCATGTCTGCACCGGTTCAGGGATTGAAGAGGGCGATGCCCACACCCAGCCGCGTGACCGCCTGCCCGTCGCGCAGGAAGGCGACGCCCTGGGCCGCAATGATGTCGCCGGTCACAAGCCCCTTCGAGATGATGGCGCTTGAGCCAGTCAGTTTCGCAATCGTGATCGGCACGCGCGTCACCGTGCTCGTTTCCTCGTCGAAGCGAAAGGCCACGGCTTTTGCATCGTCCTCGAGCAGGAAGGCCGTCAGCGGAATGCTGAGCAAGGGCTGATCTGCCCCTGTGTCGTCATTGGCAAGATGCAGGGTAACCTCGGCGGTCATCCCGCTGCGCCACGCCACTTCCTCCGCGTCGATGCGGAGCGTCACTGGATAGGCGTTCCCCTCGGTGGACTGAGGGGCGATCTCAGTGACCGTGCCCTTGAAGGGCCGGGCGGTCACCGCCGGCAGCGAAATCTCGTGCCCGCTTGCACCAAGGCTCAGACGGCCGACAATCGTCTCGGGCGCCGCTACGACCACTTCCATGCCGCCGGCACGCCCCTCGATCCGCAGGGCGGTCTGACCGGCGGAAACTTGCTGCGAGGGCTCGACCAGGCGCTCGGCGACGACACCCTCATAGGGCGCGTAAAGCGTTGCGTCCCTGAAGTCTTGTTTCGCCCGCTCGACCGCCGCGGCAAGGGCTGCCACCCGGCTTCCGGCCGCGTCATGCGCGGCACGCGCCGAGCCCAGCGCGGCATCCGCGATCCATTGCTTCTCATGGAGTTGCCGCTTGCGCGCCAGATCGCGCTCAGCCTCCGCACGCTTCGCTTGCGCCTCCTGCAACTCGCCCTCGCGCTGTTCCAGCATCAGAGCCAGCTTCTGCGTGTCGATGGTCGCCAGCGCCTCGCCGGCGGCAAAGCGCTCCCCAGGCTCCACGAACACGTCTTCCACGACCCCGGAAACCTCGAAGCTCAACGCCGTACGCTGTGCGGCCCGCGCCACGCCGGTCAGCCGTCGAGTCGTCTTGCCGGAGGCCGCCTCCACGACCGTCCAGGCGATCGGCCTCGACCGCTCCTTGGACGTCTCGCTCTCCGCGCTGCACCCTGCCATGGCAATCGTGGCCGCAACAATCACTGCCGCATGTGCCTTCGCGAATGCGGTACGATGTCTTTCCTGCCTGCGCGTATCTGCGTGCATGTCGAAGCCGCTCACATTTGGTATTAGTCAGTACCATTGCCAGAAATGGTACCCATCGATACCATTGTCAAGAGGAAAGATTCTGGGTGAGGAGAAACGATGGAGAATAGAGCGAGCCGCGGCGCCCTGCGCGAAACCGCCATTCTGACAGCGGCGACCGAGCTGTTTCTCATACATGGCTATGAGGGCACGTCACTCGACATGGTGATCGACAAGGCCGGCGGTTCCCGCCGCACCATCTACGAGCGCTTTGGCAATAAGGAAGGTTTGTTCAGCGCGACTGTCGAAGCCATGCTCGACCGTCTGCTCGACCAGGTTTCGTCACTGGACTGGAAGCGAGGAACCCCGGAGCAAGCGCTGCAGATGGCGGGAACGGCGTTTGTAACCGCGCTGACGGCGCCCGAAGCGATTGCCTTGTTCCGCATCGTCATCGCCGAGACAACCCGCTTTCCGGCACTAGGAGCCGCGATGTTTGAGAAGGGTCCGGAACGCAGCTACCGCATGGTTGCCGACTATCTTCGCATGCAGGCCGATGCGGGACATCTGCGGATCGAGGATGCAAACCTCGCCGCGCGTCAACTCGTGGAAATGTTCAAGGGGGATATTTATCTTCGCGCGATGCTTGTTCCCGGCTGGCAGCCAGGCAAGCGGGAAATCGAGTGCCACGTGCAATCGGCCGTCGAAGTGTTCCTGCGCGGGGTCGACGGGAAGGCCTAACGAACTGACGAAACTTGCCGGCTATGACAGTTGAGGTCAGCATGACGAAGGTCTGTGAGGGCTCGAACTTTCCTGTCAACGCAATCAGTTCCGCGAAGCGCGCCAACCGGTCCGCAGACATGCGACAAGGGCGGGAGGTTCTGCTTTCGGACTTTTTTGAAACTGCTGCGGAATTTTCCCGCCTTTTTCCCGCAGCCGGCTGTCATAAGCTTGCCGCACGAACGAAGACGATACCCAAACGGGACGGATTCGTTCGGCACTGAGCAAATTGTCTTTCGCCGACGTCCGGAGCCTGCCGGACGGGAGGGATGTCTGCGGCGAAGGACCAGTTGCGGCGGCTTTGCGCCGCGCAGGCAATGATCGGCCGAAAACGGCATGGGAGGAAACGTGCTGGAGAAATTTTTCGAACTGAAGCAGCACGGCACCTCCGTGCGCACGGAAGTGGTCGCCGGCGCGACCACCTTCCTGACCATGGCCTATATCATCTTCGTCAATCCGGAGATCCTGTCGTCGACCGGCATGGATCGCGACGCCGTCTTTGTCGCGACCTGTCTCGCCGCCGCGCTCGGCACGCTGATCATGGCGCTCTTCGCGCGTTGGCCGATCGGCATGGCGCCCGGCATGGGGCTCAACGCCTTCTTCGCCTTCACCGTCGTCGGCGCGATGGGCTTTACCTGGCAGCAGGCGCTCGGCGCGGTCTTCATCTCCGGCGTCATCTTCCTGATCCTGACGGTCACCGGCGTGCGCCGCTGGCTGATCTCGGGGATTCCCGCCTCGATGCGCAGCGCGATCGCCGCCGGCATCGGCTTCTTCCTGGCCATCATCGCGCTGAAGAGCTCCGGTATCGTCGTCGCCAGCCCGGCGACATTCGTCACGCTGGGCGACGTCACCCAGACCGGCCCGCTGCTCGCGATCCTGGGCTTCTTCGTCATTGCCGCACTCGATGCGCTCAAGGTGCGCGGCGCCATTCTCATCGGCATTCTCGTCGTCACCGGCCTGTCGATGGCGCTCGGCATCAGCGAGTTCCGCGGCGTCATGTCGGCCCCGCCGAGCATCATGCCGACTTTCCTGCAGCTCGATATCTGGGGCGCGCTGCATGGCGGGCTGCTGCATGTCATCCTGGTCTTCGTGCTGGTCGAGGTCTTCGACGCCACGGGTACGCTGATCGGTGTGGCCAAGCGCGCCGGCCTCATGCAGGAGGGAAAGAAGAACCGGCTGGGCCGCGCCCTGATGGCCGACAGTACGGCGATCGTCGCCGGCTCGCTGCTCGGCACCAGCAGCACCACGGCCTATGTCGAGAGCGCCTCCGGCGTCCAGGCGGGCGGCCGCACCGGCCTGACCGCGCTGGTCGTCGCCGCGCTGTTCCTCGCCGCGCTTCTGTTTTCCCCGCTCGCCGGGTCCGTCCCGGCCTACGCCACCGCGCCGGCGCTGCTTTACGTCGCCGCGCTGATGATGCGCGAACTGGTGGAAATCGACTGGGACGACGTGACCGAATCCGTTCCCGCCGCCCTCACCGCACTGATAATGCCGTTCACCTATTCGATCGCCAACGGACTCGCCGTCGGCTTCATCAGCTATGCGGTGCTGAAAACGCTCACGGGGCGTCCGCGCGACGTCCATCCGGCGACCTGGATCGTCGCCATCCTGTTCGTGATCCGTTTCGCCTTCCTGGCCGAATAGCGCGCGTTCGCTTCAACGGAACCGTTTGACGCAGGATATGCGCGCCAGATCAATATGCTCCAGACCGGCGCTCCGGCGGCCATTGTGCAAAGGCCGGCCGGAGCCCTTTTCGGCGCTTGCCTATCCCACGCTCCACCCGCTACGATGATGCAAGATTGTTTTGCTTCATAACATTATTCGGGAGGATCCCCACATGAACCCATCCGGACAGGTCGCGATCGTCACCGGCGGCGGCTCGGGTCTCGGCGAGGCGACGGCGCGCGCCCTGGCGGCCAAGGGCGCCAAGGTGGCCATTTTCGATGTCGGCATGGACAAGGCTGAAAAGGTCGCCGCCGATATCGGCGGCATCGCCGTCAAATGCGACGTGTCGAGCGCGGACAATGCCGAGGCGGCGATTGCCGAGGTCGCCGACAAGCTCGGCGAGCCGCGCATCCTGGTCAACTGTGCCGGCATCGCCATCGCCATGAAGACGACCGGCAAGGACGGCGCGCATCCGCTCGACCTCTACAAGAAGGTCATCGAGGTCAACCTCGTCGGCACCTTCAACATGATCCGCCTGTTCGCCGTGCGCTGCGAGACCTCGGAGCCGCTCGAGGGCGGCGAGCGCGGCGTGATCATCAACACGGCCTCGGTCGCCGCATTCGACGGCCAGGTCGGCCAGGTCGCCTATTCCTCCTCCAAGGGCGGCATTGTCGGCATGACGCTGCCGGTGGCGCGCGACCTGTCGCGCGGCGGCATCCGCGTGTGCACCATCGCGCCGGGCATTTTCAAGACGCCGATGATGGCGGGCCTGCCGGAGGAGGCGCAAGCCTCGCTGGGCCAACAGGTCCCCTTCCCGCCGCGTCTCGGCGAACCGTCCGAATATGCAGCGCTGGCCTGCCATATCGTGGAAAACCAGATGCTCAACGGCGAGACGATCCGTCTCGACGGCGCCATCCGGATGGCGCCGCGCTAGGCGTCCGGCCATGGCGGAGGAAAAGCGCACAGGCCCGCTCGCCGGGCTCAGGATCATCGAGATGGCCGGGCTCGGCCCGGTGCCGCTCGCCGGGCTGATGCTGGGGGAAATGGGAGCCACGGTGCTGCGGGTCGAACGCCTTTCCTCGACCCGCGCCTTCCTCGACATCCCACCCGAATTCGACATCGACCGCCAAGGGCGCCACACCGTCAGGCTCGACCTGAAGCGCGAGGAAGGAACCGATTTCCTGCTTCGGCTTTGCGAAAATGCGGATGTGCTTCTCGAAGGGTTCCGTCCCGGCGTCATGGAACGGTTCGGTCTCGGTCCCGACGCCGTGCAGGCGCGCAATCCCAGCCTCGTCTACGGCCGCATGACCGGGTTCGGCCAGGAAGGACCGCTGGCCCACCGCGCCGGCCACGACCTCACCTATCTCGCCTATTCGGGCGTGCTGCACGCGATCGGTCCGAAGGACGGCAAACCGGTGCCGCCGCTCAACCTGGCGGCCGACTATGGCGGCGGCACCATGTTCCTGATCGCCGGCGTGCTCGCCGCGCTCCTGGAACGTGGCCGCTCGGGCAAGGGCCAGGTGGTCGACGCGGCGATGATCGACGGAGCGGCCATGCTCGCCGCACCCTTCTTCGCCTTTCTGGGCGCCGGGATCTGGCGCGACAGCCGCAGCTCCAACCTGCTCGATTCAGGATGCCCGTTCTACGATACCTATGAAACGGCCGATGGCAGGCACGTCGCCGTCGCCTGTCTGGAGCCGCAATTCTTCGCCGAATTCGCACGTCTGCTGCCGCTTGCAGACGAATTCGCCGCGGCCCAATACGACCGCAAGGCATGGCCGGCCATGCGCACCGCGATTGCCGCCAGGATCGCGGAGAAACCGCGCGACGACTGGGCGGCGCTGTTCGCCGACACCGATGCCTGCGTCGCGCCGGTCCTGTCGCTCGCCGAGGCGCCGGATCATCCGCACAATCAGGCGCGGCAGACATTTGCCTCGTCAGGCGCGATGACACGCCCGGCACCCGCGCCGCGCTTTTCGCGCAGCCCTTCGCAGATGGCGGCGCCGGCCGTTGCCAGCCCGCAAGCGACGAGCGCCGCGCTGGCGTTCTTCGGCATCGAGGATGAGGAAGTCAAAGCCCTTGCCAGCGCAGGCATCATCCGACATTAAGCCGTCGATACAAGTTTCAAGATGGGATGCAGCGATGAGCGCCGAGAAGAAGGACCTGCTGCGCGAAACGGATGACGCGGCGATCCGGCAGGCGAAAACGTTGGTGCGCGCAGCGCGTTATGCGGCGCTGGCGGTGCTGGAGCCGACGACCGGTGTCCCGTTCGCCAGCCGCGTTGCGACGGCAACCGACATCGACGGCACGCCGCTCATCCTGGTCTCGGCGCTTTCGGCCCATACGGGCGGCCTGGAAGCAGATCCCCGCTGTTCGCTGCTCATCGGCGAACCCGGACGCGGCGACCCGCTTGCCCATCCGCGCATGACGCTCATCTGCGAGGCCGCGAAGCTCGAGCGCGCCACGCCCGATCACGAGCGCGCCCGCCGGCGCTTCCTCAACCGCCAGCCCAAGGCGAAGCTCTACGTCGATTTTCCCGACTTCGCGCTGTTTCGCCTGGAGCCGCAGCGGGCGAGCCTTAATGGCGGTTTCGGCAAGGCCTATGCGCTCGGGCGCGGCGATCTTCTGAGCCTCAGCCCGGCCAACGAGGCGCTGGCTGCCGCCGAGCAATCGGCGATCGACCACATGAACGCCGATCACAGCGATGCCGTGCGCCTCTATGCAGCGCATTTCGCCGGCGCGCCGGAGTCCAACTGGACCCTGACCGGGATCGATGCCGAGGGCATCGACATTGCCGCGGGAGATGATATACGCCGCATCTTCTTCGACGAAACGCTTGCCGAGGCTGGCGCGATGCGCCCTGCCCTCGTCAACATGGCGCGCGCCGCGCGCGAGGCTCTGGGCAAATAAGTTCTTACCCGGCATAAAATAATCGACGTGGTCCTTTCACAGAAGTTCAAACTGGACTAATATAGTGATACAGGAAGGTGTTGGCACTGTGAGCCGATAACCGCCATGCACCTTCGCTGCGGGGGACGTATCAACCCGCTGATGGAGGCGGTACCGTGCAAGCACGTTTGGCGAAAAAGGCCGACAATGCCGCATTGTTCCTGACGGCATTTGCCAACAGCAAGCGCATCCAGATCATCTGCGAGATCCTGAACGAGGAACTGCCTGTCGGAACGATTGCCGACCGCGTCGGGCTGAGCCAGTCGGCCTTGTCGCAGCATCTGGCCCGGCTGCGGGGCCTCGGGTTGGTTCAGACGCGAAGGGACAAGCAGACGATCTACTATTCTTGCAAGTCGAAGGATGTGCGCCTGCTGTTCGACACGCTCGATCAGATATTCGTCGCCGGCAAATAGATGTTGGGGTAGACAGGTGAATGCACCACCGTCACCGTGTGACGGGAAGGCGCCGATGGGCTTTGCCCTGGCGACGGCAGGATCCGTTCACAAAGCGATCTACAGAGGAAATCATCCACGTGCGGCCGCTCATCACGATCACGGATCCGGGCGATCCGCGGCTGGCCGCCTATCGCGACATCCGCGAGCGCGATCTCGTCGGCCGGCAGGGACGCTTCATCGCCGAGGGCAAGGTGGTCCTCAACGTCCTGTTTCGGCAAAACCGCTTCGCCACCGAATCGATCCTGCTTCTGGAAAACCGCGTTGCCGGGGCGATGGAACTCATCGAGCCCGCGCCTGACGACGTTCCCGTCTACAGCGTATCGGCCGAAGTGATGGACAGTCTCGCCGGCTTCCATGTCCATCGCGGCGTTCTGGCCGTCGGGCTGCGGCACACCGACGAAGACCCGGCCGCGCTGTTGGATACTCTCGGCGAAAATCCCCTGGTCGTGGTGCCGGTCGGCATCACCAACCACGACAATGTCGGCGCCATCTTCCGCAATGCCGCCGCCTTCGAGGCCGACGCGGTGCTGCTCGACGAAACCTGCTGCGATCCGCTCTACCGCAAGGCAATACGTGTTTCGGTCGGCGCGGCGCTGAAAGTGCCCTTTGCACGCCAAGGAACGGCTGACGACCTTGTCGACATGCTCGACGGCCGCGGCTTTGCGCAATATGCACTGACGCCCCGCGGCGAGCACGACATTGCGACCATCACGCGCCGCGGCCCGACCGCCCTCTATCTGGGCAGCGAGGGGCCCGGCCTGCCGCCGTCGCTGATGACACGACTGAAGACGGTGCGCATCGGCATGTCGGAAAGCTTCGACAGCCTCAACGTCGCCTCGGCCTCGGCCATCGCCCTGCACCGGCTATGGCCCGGCTGAGCAATATAACTTTGCTAACTGAGGGCGCGAACTCTCTCGGCGAGGCTCGGCACCTGCGAGCGGCCTTTGCCGCTTTCGGGCCCGGGCTCCTGCTCGAGCAGGTCGTGGATCGGCGAATCGGCCCCATCGAGAGTCACGGCAAGGTGAAGGATCTCGGCGGCAACACCGCCGATCCGGTCGCGCAATTCGGCTTCCTCGGCCTGCCGCGACGCATTGTCCATTGATGGCTGGGCACCAAGCGCGGCGAGTTCCTGCTGCAGGCGCTCCTTCGCCTTCAGGACCTCGGCAAGCCTTTCCTCCAGGTCGCCGGAGCCGTTCGGCCGGTTTTTCTCACCGGCGTCAGGCGAGGCGGATGTCTCGCGCCGCTCCGCGGCCTCTCTGTCATTGCCGTCCATCTTGGCCTCTGGATCGGCCACCGTCGCCTCGGCGCCGTCGTGCTCCATCTCCTGGCCCTTTGCGCGCAGCCCGGCAAGCTCGCTGTGCAGGCTTGCAATCTCGCTTTCGCGCGCGGCAAGGTCGATCTGGCGGTTGCTCGAGTCCAGGCTGGCCTCCTCCAGCATGCGGGTCAACCTGTCGACCTCCGTCTCTCGCTCATGCAGCACGGTCTCCGCCTGCTTGAGCCGATGCGCCAGATGCCCGACCTCCTCTTCGCCTGCATCGAGGGCGCCGCCAAGATGCAGATCGGCCGATTGCCGAGTGTCGGCTTGTGCCGTCGCTCCTTCGAGATCCTCGGTGAGGTGGCGGATGGCTTCGTGCTGACGGGCGATCTCGGCCTCCTGGCGGGCGACCTTCTCGCGCTCGGCTTTCAGCGCGATCTCGATACGCCGGACCTCCATGGCGTGCTCGGCACGCTGACGGTCGTTCTCCGCCTTGAACTCGCCGACGGTCAGCGGAACCGTGGCCTCGATGCGCTCCGTGGTGAGCGACACCGCACGTCGCCAAACGGAAGGCGCGGCCAGAAGAGCCAGGAAGGCCGCGCAGCAGAAACCCAAAAGGAATATGAGGACGAATTCGGTCACCGCAATTATTCCCTTCGGCGCGGGAAGATGCTGCGCCGGAACGCTACGCGTCGTTTTGGACGCACATAGGGCGCTCCAGCAGCAGGCGCCACGCATCGCGCCGACATTGTGCCATGTCGGCACGTCATTTCCATAACTGCGCTCGTTTGCTCACCGATCGGCGACAAGCCTGCGCGGTGCCTCAGAACGGGTTCCAGGTCGCCTGCGGTGTGAGCTTCAGGTAGCCGACATTGACACCCAGCCGCGCGCCGACGCCGGTGCGCACCGGCACCAGAAGGACGTCGTTGTTCTTCAGCACGTTGAAGCCGACGCCGGCGACAAGATAGGCCGATCCCGCCACACCGCCGTAGCGCCGGTAGACGCCGTCCACGCTCTGCAGATTGTAGACCAGGATCATCAGCCGCGATCCCTGGCCGCCGAAATCCCAGCCGATCGACGGTCCTTGCCAGAACAGCGGATGGTCGCCGGCGTTCTTGGTGTAGAGCGTGCCCTCGCCATAGGTCAGGCCGCCGATGAATGCACCGGAACCCTCCTCGCCGAGGATATAGCCGTTCGGCAGGCCGTAGCTGGAGAAGATCTGTTCGATTGCGGTTGCCAGTCCGCCCGACGTGGCGCCGAAGAAGCCATGGCCGGCATCGACGATTTCCTGAACCGTATAGCCCTGGTCCGTCGCTGCCGCCCTGGCCGGCCCCGCAAGCGCGATGACCGCGATCGTCAAAGCTGCGATCAGCCGCGTGGCTGCATCAAGGATTCTGATAGGATGCATATTTTCCACTCTCGTTCTGGGAGCGGCCCTGCCGGCGCCTCCGCTGCGCAACACCGGCGACTCTTGCGGCCGCCTGACTGATTCGAATCGAAACTATTCCGTAATTGTTTTTCAACCATTAAACATCCGCACAAACATGGCGCCAGCATGGCTTTTCGCCCTATTCGGCCCGGCCTTTCTTGCGACGCCCGGATGCTTGTGCAACGAAAAGACGAGGGGGGTATCCGGGTGATTCGTCGCCACGGCTTCCCTTGTTCTTGACCTGGATACGCCTGACGCACGCGGGAGTTCTTTGGCGATGGCCGAATTGTTCACACTTTCAGCACCCGATCTCGCAGCGCTTCTGTGCAGCCGTGTTTGTCACGATATCATCTCGCCGGTCGGCGCTATCAACAATGGCCTGGAGCTTCTGGAGGAAGGTGGCGCGGACGAAGACGCCATGATGCTCATCAAGGCGAGTGCGCGCAGCGCCTCGGCAAGGCTGCAATTCGCCCGCATCGCCTTCGGCGCCGCAGGATCGGCGGGCATGCAGATCGATACCGGCGACGCGGCGACCGTCGCCGCCGGCTATTTCGCCAACGAGAAACCCAATGTGGAATGGCACGGCGGACGGGCGCTCCTGCCGAAGAACCAGGTCAAGCTGCTGCTGAACCTGCTGCTCGTGGCGGCCGGCGCGATTCCACGCGGCGGCAGCATCAGGGTCGAGCTGGCCGATCTGGAAACGCGGCCGGTCTTCACGTTGACGGCCACAGGTCCCATGGTTCGCGTGCCGCCCAAATTCCTCGAAATGCACAGTGGCAACAGGCCGGAAGAGGCGATCGACGCCCACGCCATCCAGCCCTACTACACGCTGCTGCTTGCCCGCGAAACGGCCATGGACATCAGCATCCGGGCGGGTGCCGAGGAAATCACTCTGAAGGCGAGCCTGGCCGAATAACACAGAACCGGTTTTCCCCGACGCCCTGTGACGCCACCGGCAAGGCGGCGCCGATTTCCCGACAATTTTAGACACGGTCTTTGCCGTTTCTTTCACTCTCGTGGCTAGTCTGGCCCGTGGGACAGCCGTTTGCAGGGGACTTGGCAAACGGGATCACACGGGGAAAGGGACTATGAAACGTTGTATGGTCGTCGATGATTCGAGCATCATAAGAAAGGTCGTCAAGCGCATTCTGGGCAGCCCGGAGATGGCGGTTCTGGAGGCCAACAACGGGTCGGACGCGCTGGCGATGTGTGCCGCCGAAATGCCGGATTCGATCCTCGTCGACGGCGTCCTGCCGGACATGGCGACCACCGAATTCATCAAATCCGTGCGCGCGATGCCGGAAAGCCGGAACGTGCGCATCCTGGTCTCCATGCTGGCATTCGACATCGGCGCGATCATGCGGGCAAAGCGCGCCGGCGCCCAGGGCTATATGCTCAAGCCCTTCAACCGTTCCCAGCTCATGGAACGGTTCCGCGAGTTGCAGGCCGCGGCCTGATCTTCCGACGCGAACAATGAAGATAAGCCCGGTCGCGCGACCGGGCTTTTCATATCAAGGGCATGTACGCGCCCACCGTGGCCTGGCGATCAGGACTGCCGACAGTCAGGCGGTGGCGCGCAGCTCTTCGGGTTCGCGCAGCACGTAGCCACGGCCCCATACCGTTTCGATGAAATTCTGCCCGCCGGACGCCGCGTCGAGCTTCTTCCTGAGCTTGCAGATAAAGACGTCGATAATCTTCAGTTCCGGCTCGTCCATCCCGCCATAGAGGTGGTTGAGGAACATCTCCTTGGTCAGCGTCGTTCCCTTTCGCAAGGAAAGCAGCTCCAGCATCTGATATTCCTTGCCGGTCAGGTGCACTCGCTGTCCACCGACCTCGACCGTCTTGGCGTCGAGATTGACCACAAGGTCGCCGGTGGTGATGATCGATTGGGCATGGCCCTTGGAACGGCGGACGATCGCATGAATGCGCGCCACCAGCTCGTCCTTGTGGAACGGCTTGGTCATGTAGTCGTCGGCGCCGAAGCCGAGACCGCGCACCTTGTCCTCGATGCCGGCCATGCCCGACAGGATCAGGATCGGCGTCTTCACCTTCGACAGGCGCAACGTGCGCAGAACCTCGTAGCCCGACATATCCGGCAGGTTCAAGTCGAGCAGGATGATGTCGTAATCGTAAAGCTTGCCGAGATCGACGCCTTCTTCGCCGAGATCCGTCAGGTAGACGTTGAAACTCTCCGACTTCAGCATCAATTCGATGCTTTGCGCGGTGGCACCGTCGTCTTCAATCAGCAGGACACGCATCTCTTTCCCCTTCTCTGCGATCGGCCCTGACGCGCCAACAAACCCGCCTCGCAGCATCCATTACCTGAATCACAGGCTGCCAGCAATTGGTTAACAGAATCTGATTCTGCTTGGCAAGCGCCATTGGACCATTCAACAAACGGAGCCATCCATATGAATCAAAACGATATTCACTGGATGAACTTGTTAATCTTTCAACTTAAGAAACCGGCGCAACCGACTCATTCGACTCCGCTCTTGCAGATAGCTCGCATCTGCCTCGATATTTTTACTCGGCCTTAAGCCCTCCCCCCTATGATTAACAATACGCGTAAACGAATGGTTACCGGCGACGCCAAACATTAGGGTTTTGTTTCCGAACGTGCGCCGCGGGGAACATTTTAGTGGAAGCGAAGGTCGAACCCAGGGTTCGGTGTACGCATCGGGAGTAGTCGTCCATGAAGGCACGTGAAAATCTCGTCCGGTTGAAGCAGTTCCAGGTGAACGAGAAACGCCGTCAACTCCTGCAACTCGATCAGATGGTTGCCGAATTCGATCGCATGGCCGGCGAGCTCGACGCCCAGATCCAGATCGAGGAGCAGAAATCCGGCATTTCCGATGTCAGTCACTTCGCCTATCCCACATTCGCCAAGGCTGCGCGGCAACGTCGCGACAATCTCAACAATTCCCGCAACGAGCTGATGCAGCAGAAGGCCGCCGCCGAAGCGTCGCTGGCCGAGGCCGAGGTGGAATTGCAGAAGGCCGAGCAATTGGAGAACCGTGACGGTCGAGTGCGCGACAACGACGTCGAGATGCGCCGCGCAATGACCGGCTGACGCGCTTGCACGGAGAGGCAAGCGCCCCCGAGGCGATAGGCCAGTCTCCGAAGAAGCAATTCGGTCGAGCAATGGCCGCTGCCTCTTCGTCATCCCACGGCGGAGCCGGGCGCAGCGAGGCGCACGTCACAACCGCTCCGGCATGGATCCTCGGGTCTCACGCCCGAGGATGACGAGGTGGGAAGGTTGGCGCCTCAGGCGGCAGCATCGGCCGCCATCCGACAGGTTGGCGCCTCAACCGGCGATGCCGGCCAACACCCACTACTAACAGCCCGACGCCCTCTCACGACGGTCCTCGTCAGCCCTGACACGGCTTCCCCTTCGTCATCCCAGGGTGGAGCCGGGCGCAGCGCGGCGCAGACCCTGGGATCCATGCCTGAGCATTCCTGACTGCCGAGATGGTGAAAAAGGGCGACACGTTCCGCACCGCCATGCGCGTCGCAACAGCTCCGGCATGGATCCTCGGGTCTCACGCCCGAGGATGACGAGGTGGAAAGGCTGGTGCCTCAATGTCGATATTGCTGGATACGCGTCGTGCGCAACCCGGCAAGCCCATGTTCGTCGATGGAAGCCTGCCAGGAAAGAAATTCCTCGACGGTGAGCTTGTAGCGCTGGCAGGCCTCCTCGAGGCTCAACAGCCCGCCGCGCACGGCGGCCACGACCTCGGCCTTGCGCCGGATGACCCAGCGCCGCGTATTGGTGGGCGGGAGATCGGCAACTGTCAGCGGACTGCCATCCGGTCCGATGACATATTTGACACGCGGTCTAACCAATTCGGTCATGTTACTCTCTACTCAGCACCCACACACACATGCTCGAAAACAAGGCCAAGCTAATCCGACAGCTTTAAAAAATGTCTAAACGCCCGGTAAGCAGTCCGTAACGATTCGGGATTGCTCAAATTGGACAAATTGTCCCTTTGTAATCTACGGGTCTTGAAGCGCTGCGCGCGCCGTGGCTGCCTGCAACTGGCGAACGCACGACATCTGACCTATCTTAGGCTTGCAGCGCCCAACGGCATTGGAGCGGCGGGATTGGCATAAACGGTCCGACATGGGATATGGACCGCACGAACATCAACGATCGAAGTTGCGAGCAATGAACAGTCTCGACCTCCCCGGACGTCCCGAAGATACCCGCATCGTGGTGGCGATGTCGGGCGGCGTGGATTCTTCCGTCGTCGCAGGCCTTCTCAGCCAGGAAGGCTACGACGTCGTCGGCGTGACGCTGCAGCTCTACGACCACGGGTCCGCCGTCCACCGTGCCGGCTCGTGCTGCGCCGGCCGCGACATTGAAGACGCGCAGCGCGTGGCCGAAACGCTCGGCATCCCGCATTACGTGCTCAATTATGAAAAGCGCTTTCGCGAAGCGGTGATCGACCCGTTTGCCGAGAGCTACGTGGCCGGCGAAACGCCCATCCCCTGCGTGGCCTGCAACCAGACGGTCAAGTTCGCCGACCTGCTGGTCACGGCGCAGGAATTGGGCGCCGACGCGCTTGCCACCGGCCACTATATCCGCTCGCGCCCCAACGGCGCGCATCGCGCCCTTTACCGCCCCGTCGACGCCGATCGCGACCAGAGCTATTTCCTCTTCGCCACCACCCAGGCGCAGATCGACTATCTGCGCTTTCCGCTCGGCGGACTGCCCAAGGCAAAGGTCCGCGAGATGGCGCAGAAGATGGGCCTTTCGGTGGCCACCAAGCAGGACAGCCAGGACATCTGCTTCGTGCCCCAGGGCAAGTATTCCGACATCATCACCAAGCTGAAGCCCGATGCGGCGACGGCTGGCGACATCGTCCATATCGACGGGCGCAAGCTCGGACGCCATGACGGCATCATGCACTACACGATCGGCCAGCGCCGCGGCATCGGCGTGGCGACCGGCGAGCCGCTCTACGTGGTGCATCTCGACGCCGAGGGCGGACGTGTCATCGTCGGGCCGCGCGAGGCGCTTGAGACGCACCGCGTCTTCCTGCGCGACTTCAACTGGCTGGGCGATATTGCGCTCGCCGACATTCCGGCCGAAGGGCTCGAACTCTACGCAAAAGTCCGCTCCACCCGGCCGCCGCAGCCGGCGAGCCTGCACAATGACGGTGGTGGCCGCGTGCGGGTCGAACTCGTCGACGGCGAAGCCGGCGTCGCGCCGGGTCAGGCCTGCGTGCTCTATTCCGACACCGGCGACGATGCACGCGTCTTCGGCGGCGGCTTCATCGAGCGCTCCGAGCGCGACCGCGAGGCCGAGGCAATGCTTGCCAAGTTGAAGAACAAGCCGGAGTTGGCCGCCGGCTGAGCCGGGCCGGCATTGACCCTTCGGCGCCCATCGGCCGGCGTACCATCCTGGTCGATCGTCCTTCGCACGTCATCCCGGCCGAGCGCCCTCTCGCGTCATCCCGGCCGAGCGGAGCGAGAGCCGGGACCCATTGAGTAGGCACGGCCGGTCTCCACAGAAGACGCAGTCGA
This sequence comes from Mesorhizobium xinjiangense, assembly GCF_009749525.1. Taxonomy (GTDB): domain Bacteria; phylum Pseudomonadota; class Alphaproteobacteria; order Rhizobiales; family Rhizobiaceae; genus Mangrovimarina; species Mangrovimarina xinjiangensis. Next base: position 106,397 of record NZ_WOAC01000018.1, read on the forward strand.
CAACGGTAGCCCCTTTACGAGGACCGGACGTGCTCGACGATCATGTTGCAATGGGGTCCCGGATAGCCTTCGCTTCGTTCAGGCTTCCGGGAGACGATGAAGGATGTGCATCACCCACACCCAGCGCGGCACTACGCGCCGGCCGCGGCGCGCTTGCCCTGGGATTCGATGAATTCGCGCACCGCCTCGACAATGCGGTCCTGGTCCGACGGCGCCAGATAGGGATGCATCGGCAGGCACAGGATGCGCTGCGGCACGGCTTCCGAGACGTCCAAGCCGCCCGGCGAACGCAGGAAATTCTCGTAGGCCACCTGCAGATGCAGCGGCTTTACATAATAGATGACGCTGGGAATGCCCTTTTCCTGCAGATGCGCCTTGAGCCCGTCGCGATGCGAGGTCTCGATGGCGTATTGCGCCCAGGCCGAACGATTGCCGGACGGGATGGCCGGCGTCTTGACGAGATCGCCAAAACCGGCGCCGTAGCGCGCCGCCACGTCCTGACGGGCCTCCATCTCTTCTTCCAGGATCGCCAGCTTCTCGATCAGGATCGCCGCCTGGATCGTATCGAGACGCGAGTTGAGGCCGACATGGATATTGTCGTACTGGCTCTCGCCCTTGCCGTGAAAGGCGAAGGAGCGCAGGCGCTCGGCGAATTCGCCGTCATCGGTGAGCATGGCGCCGCCGTCGCCATAGCATCCGAGCGGCTTGGCCGGATAGAAGCTGGTGGAACCGACCTTGCCGAAGGATCCGCACATGCGCCCGTCGCGCTTGCCGCCCGTCGCCTGAGCGGCATCCTCGATGATCATCAGGCCTTCCTGCTCGGCGATCGCCTCGATGGCGGGGTAATCGGCAGCGAGCCCGAACAGGTCGACCGGGATGATCGCCTTCGGCTGAAGCCTCCCCTCGGCCTTGACCATGGCGATTGCCGCCTCGAGCGAAGCGGCCGAGATGTTGTAGCTGTCGGGATCGATGTCGACGAAAACCGGCTCGGCCTTGGCAAGCGCCACCACCTCCGCGGTCGCGGCGAAGGTGAAGCTCGGGCAGAACACCGCGTCGCCCGGGCCGATGCCCGCCGCCAGAAGCGGCAGGAGAAGCGCGTCGGTTCCGTTGGCGCAGGCCACCGCGTGCTTCACGCCGATATAGTCGGCAAGCTGTTCCTCGAAACGGGCGACCTCCGGACCGAGGATATATTTGCCTTCCGCCACGACGCGCGCGATGGCGGCCTCGATGCGGTCTGCGATGCGCGCGCGCTGCGCGCCAAGGTCGATGAATTGCATGTCTTCCCCAAGCTGAAGCCGACCGGCTGGTCGAAACGGCTGCGTTAACCCCGCAGGTTGAAATATGGGTTTTGGTCCGTCCGCGCCAGCCGCTCTCCGATCAATCACATCTGCGCCATGTAACGCATGGTGAAGCGGCGTTTCGCCGGCGTGAAACGCGACCCGACCCGCGCACGGATTCAATCATGCAGCACCGTGCCGGCCGTCAGGATGCGCAGCACGGTGATCGCCTCCTCGCCGCTCGTGAGCGGCGTTTCGCGGGTCGCGATGCAGTGGAGAAAATGCTCCAGCTCGCGCGTCAGAGGCATGCCCTGGGCGACGTCCACATAGCTCGGCTCGTTGGCGGTGAAGGCCCATTGGCCGCTGTCCTGCCAGACTGCGTGGCGATAGACGGCGAGCTTGCGCTCCCACGGCTCCACGTCGTCGAAAACGGCCATGGCGCGGGTGCCCACCACCGTCAGGCGGCGCTCGCGATAGGGATTGAGGCGCGAGGCGAACAGATGGCTGCGCACCCCGTCGGGAAAGCGCATGTGCAGATGGGCGAAATCGCTGAGATTGTCGAGCAGCGCGGCCCCCTCGCCGCGGATCTCGACGGGCGCCGAGCCTGTAATGGCCAGGATCATGGACAGATCGTGCGGTGCGAGGTCCCACAGCGCGTCGTTCTCGGTGTGGAACTTGCCGAGCCCCAGGCGGTGCGAATGGATGTATTTGATCTCGCCCAGTTCGCCGGTGTCGATCAGCGCCTTCAGCTTCTGGAAGGCGGGATGAAAGCGCAGCACATGGCCGACCATGAAGATCCGGTTGTTGGCCTTGGCCGCGGCGACGGATTTTTCCGCGTCGGGCACGTTGAGCGCAATCGGCTTTTCCACCAGCACGTCCTTGCCCGCCCCCACGGCACGGATGGCGTTTTCGGAATGCAACTGCGGCGGCAGAGCCATGACGATGGCGTCGATGTCGGCGCGCCCGAAAAGCTCCTCCGGCGGGATCGCCTCGCAATCATGCTCGCTGGCAAAGCCTTCGGCGCGGGCCCGATTGGCGTCGGACACGGCATGCAGGGCGCCGAGCTTGTCCAGCGTTCGGATATGATTGCTGCCCCAGTATCCACACCCGAGGACTGCTATACGTGGCGCCATGTTCTGCTTGCCCGGAAAAATCAGGCGACACATAGCCATGGCGGGGCGCGAACTCAACCCCTGGAACCATTTGCCGCGCCAAGATATGACCCGAAGGCAAGCGCCGGCGGCACAATCTTGCGCCGCACGGCCTTCGAGGCGAACGAGCGCTTGACAGGCTCGCGGCCACGCATCTATATCCGCCCAGCCTTGGCGAGGCCCGCACGAGACGCGCAACAGCGTGGCACGGCGGACGCCTATGGGGCGGAGTAGCTCAGTCGGTTAGAGCAGAGGAATCATAATCCTTGTGTCGGGGGTTCGAGTCCCTCCTCCGCTACCACCGCACTTCAATAACTTATTGATTTTTCAGAGAAAAATTCAGACGTATGTCGGAGACTAATCCTACGAACGCCTAAGCCGTTGATTTTCTTTGGGATAGCTGTCGGGGGTTCAATGCAGGCCGCTACCAAAAATGCACTCCTACCCCGCATTGATGTTGGCTCTCGACCGCGGCGGATCCTGTCACGGGTTGCTTTATCGGTTGCCTCCCAACCGGGTCAGAGGCTCGCTGACACGCTTGCTGGAGCGGGAGATGGGATGGCTGCCTTCTCCGGAACCACAGTGCGTGCGGCACGCCTTAGCCCGGTTTGTCGAGAGCTTTCAGGATAAAGCGAATCTGCTCGCGCAGGCCCGCTTCGGTGTCTTCGCCGTGTTGAACGCTGCGGATTCCGATTCAAACCGGCCGGGTATTCCGATTTGAAGCCGGCCACCATTCCGACATGAAGCCGGCCGGGATTCCGATCAAT
>NZ_WOAC01000019.1 GCF_009749525.1 Mesorhizobium xinjiangense
CCAAGGCACCTTTGCTCTCCTCGCAAAGGCCAAGAAGTGTTACCCATGTCTCCGGAATGAACTGTCACCCTTCTCTCGGGAAGGACAGTGTTGTCTATTGGTATGCTAATTTGCAATCCTGGGTGAGACGCTCTTTCAGGAGCGGCCATCCTTGCCGGTGGCTCGTCGCAGCTGCCGCAAACGCGATCACCTAGCGCACGTTCGCTTCAAACGGAAAGGTTTGAAGCGAAGATATGCGCGCCAGGTCAATATGCTGGAGCATGTGCCTTTCGCTCAAACGATTCCGTTTGAGCGGGACATGCTCAAGAGAGTGAGAATGCGGCACTTTCATTCTGTAGCTTTCGTCTTTCCGGCTCCGGCAGCGTTGCGGCGATTGGGCGCGCCCTGCGCGGCGCTGATGCCCGGCGCGGCAGCGCTGGCCCTGATGATCTTGCTGCTCGTGCCGCAGGCCGCGATCGCGCAATCCGAAACCGAGCCGGCGCCCGGCGCCGTCAATGTCGGCGTCTATGTCAGTCCGCCCTTCGTCGTTGCGCAGAACGGCACGTATGACGGTATGGCGATCGAGTTGTGGGAGGCTATTGCAGGCAAGCTGAACCTGGCCACGCGCTACGTCGCCTATCCAACCATCCGCGATCTCGTCAACGCCACCCGCGACGGGGAAATCGATGCCGCCGTCACCAATCTGACGATCACGCGCAACCGGGCCGAGCGGATCGCCTTCACGCAGCCCTGGTACGATGCCGGGCTGCGGATCATGGTGCCGCAGGAGGGGACGGGCGGGTTCTGGAGCGTGGTCTCCGGGCTTGGCAATGCGGGCCATCTGCGGGCCTATGCGTGGCTGTTGCTCGTCATCGTGGCCGGAACGATCGGGCTGACCCTGTTCGACCGGAAGTTCGATCCGGCTTTTCCCAAGCGCTGGCGCGATGGCGTTGCCGAGAGCTTCTACCATGTCGTCTCGGTGGCGACCGCCGGCCGCGCCGCGCGCAAGAACCTGTTCGGCTGGCTTGGCCGCTTCTGGCAGGCCGCCTGGCTGGTCGTCGGGGTCGGCGTGGTCGCCTACATCACCTCATCGGTGACGAGCGTCATGACGACGGTATCGCTGGAAAGCGGCATCCACTCGCTTGCGGATCTGCCGGGCAAGACCGTCGGCGTGTTCACCGGGAGCGTTGCCGAGGACTATGTTACGGAGCTCGGCATCGCATCGCGGTCCTATTCGGATATCGATGCGGCGGCCGCGGCGATGAATGCGGGGACCGTCGAGGCGATCGTCGGCGATGCGCCCATCCTGGAACATTTCGCCCATGAGAACGTCGGGGACGATGTCGCCGTGGTGGGCAACATCTTCCATCCGGACAAGTATGGCTTCGCCTTCTTGCACGACAGCGACCTGACGCATCCCGTCACCTTGCGGCTATTGGAATTCATCGAAGACGGGACTGTCGAAAGATTGCGCAGCCGGTATTTCGGAAGCACTCCATGACCGGAAGAGACGGGAACCAGGCTCGAGCGAATGGCGGTTGCCGCCTGCGTGCCGTCGTCCCGGCCGGGTTTTCAGGGCAGAGGCAGAGAGAGACAATGATGATGGACGCAAAACTGACGGGCCTCAAGACACTGGCGATCCCCTTTATTCTCGCGGCGGCCTCCTGGCCCGTTCACGCCAACGACACCAGCGCCGTGCTGGGCGCCGGCGGGCTCGAGCTCACCACGTCGGAGGATATCGTGATGGCCAGCGAGGACCTCTATGTGTCGCCGAGCGAGGTCCGCGTGCGATACAGCTTTCGCAACGAGGCCGATCACGACATCACGACGAGGGTCGCCTTTCCGCTGCCCGACGTCGATCAGAGCGCATATGCAATCGTGTTTCTGCCGGCGCCCGATCAGGAAAACTTCGTCGATTTCCATGTCGCGGTCGATGGAGAGCGGGTTCGGCCGCAGCTGGAGCAAAAGGCGATCGCCGATGACGGCAGCGACGTCACTGCCGAGCTCCAGAAGGCCGGCCTGCCGGTCAATTCGCACCTGCCCGATTGGGACGAAAAGGCCCGCGCCCTGCCGGACAATGTCTGGCAACATCTCGTCAAGGAAGGGCTTTTCGACGTCGAAGCGGACGATCCCAACGACCGTTCGGCCGATTTCAGCCCCAGCTGGAGCCTCAGCGCAGCCTTCCATTGGGAGCAGACCTTCCCCGCCGGCAAGACCATCACCGTCGATCACCGCTACAAGCCGATCGTCGGCGGCGTGTCGAGTTTCGAGGACGAGCAGCAGTTCGATGACTACGAGGCCTACTGCCTGGACGATCAAGGCAAGGGCGGTGTCCGCCGGCTCCTCAAGCAGGCCCGGGCGGCGGCGCACAAGGATCCCGACCTGGCCCCGGGTCTTGCGCCCATCGAGGTGAGCTACGTTCTCACCACCGGCGCCAACTGGAAGGGGCCGATCGAGAAGTTCCACCTGACGATCGACAAGGAGAAGCCGCACGCCGTCCTGTCCCTGTGCATGCACGGGCTCAAGAAGACGGGGCCGACGACCTTCGAACTGAAGCAGGAGGATTTTACGCCGAAGGACGATATCCGTTTCGTCGTCTTTGAGGGGTAGCAGCGACGGCGCAGGCTCGGTTGCCCCGTCCGCCTACCAGCGTGTCTTTTCGCCGGGCGCGGCGGGCTCGATGGCGAGGGCATGAAGCCCGGCCTCGAGTTCCGGCGCAAGCAGCGCATTGACGGCGCGGTGACGCTCCACCCGGCTCATGGCACTGAATTCCGACGCCACGATGCGCACGCGAAAATGCGTCTCGCCGGTGCCGTCGAAGACCTCTTCATGGCCTGCGGCGACGTGATGGTGGCCGGCATGCAGATGGCTTTCGTTGATGACCTCGAGCCTTTCGGGCGCAAAGCGCGCCTTCAGCTTGGCCTCGATCTCGGAATGGATGGACATTGGCGCTTGCTCCCACCATATAAGGACTTCTTCGCCCGCAGCGTTCAAATCAGGGGTTAGGGCGAACCTTCCCGAAATGTCAATTCTTGTTTCCCAGTGCGAAGCATCCATAATCGTCGTCAATGAAACTCGACTCGAAAATATTCGACAGGATCCGCATCCGCGGCGAAAAGGATGCAGAGGTGAAGTCGCACGCGCCGCGCTGCCAGTGGGACGGGTGTTCCGAACCCGGCCTGCACAAGGCGCCGGTGGGGCGGATGAAGGAGGGCGAGTATTTCCGCTTCTGCCTAGATCACGTTCGCCAGTACAACAAGGGCTACAACTATTTCTCCGGTCTCGCCGACGGAGATGTCGCGCGTTTCCAGAAGGAGGCGATGACCGGCCATCGTCCCACCTGGGCGATGGGCGTCAACGGCAAGGCGCGCACGAGCCCCGACATTGCCCACAAGCGCTCGGGCCGGGCCGGCTATTACAGCCGGGTGCGCGATCCCTTCAACCTTTTCGGCGAAACGGACCATGAGGCGCCAAAGCGCCCCGCCCGCCGGCCCAAGGCGCTTGAGGCCAAGGCGCTGGAAACGCTTGGCCTGGATGCGAATGCGACTGGCGCCGACATAAAGGGACGCTATAAGGAACTGGTAAAACGCCACCATCCCGATGCGAATGGCGGCGACCGGGGTTCGGAAGACCGGTTTCGCGATGTGATCCAGGCCTACCGTGTGCTCAAACAATCCGGTTTCTGTTGAGCGCGTCCTCTGATAAGGACACCCCCCGAAACTCGAAAACGAAAACGGCGACGGCCGAAAACGGGTTCGGCGCGCTGGAGGCATGATGAACAAGATCGATCGCGAAATCGCAAATCTTCCCGATACGACGGCCTCGGTGAAGGAGATATTCGGCTTTGAATCGGACATGGTCGTGCCGGCCTACACGGTGGCCGACGCGCATGTGCCGGACGTCGACCCCGACTATCTGTTCGACAAGGAGACGACGCTCGCCATCCTGGCCGGCTTCGCCTACAACCGCCGCGTCATGATCTCGGGCTATCACGGCACCGGCAAGTCGACCCATATCGAGCAGGTCGCGGCACGCCTCAACTGGCCCTGCGTGCGTGTCAATCTGGACAGCCATGTCAGCCGTATCGACCTCGTCGGCAAGGACGCCATCGTGGTCAAGGAAGGCAAGCAGATCACCGAATTCCGCGACGGCATTCTGCCCTGGGCCTATCAGCATAATGTGGCGCTGGTCTTCGACGAGTACGACGCCGGCCGTCCGGACGTCATGTTCGTCATCCAGCGGGTGCTGGAATCGTCGGGCCGGCTGACGCTGCTCGACCAGAGCCGGGTCATTCGCCCGCACCCCGCCTTTCGTCTGTTCGCCACGGCCAACACGGTGGGCCTTGGCGACACGACCGGGCTCTATCACGGCACCCAGCAGATCAACCAGGCGCAGATGGACCGCTGGTCGATCGTCACCACGCTCAACTATCTGCCGCACGACAACGAGGTGGAGATCGTGCTGGCCAAGGCCAAGCACTATCGCAACGAGGAAGGCCGCGACATCGTCAACAAGATGGTGCGGGTGGCCGACATGACGCGTTCGGCCTTCATGAACGGCGATCTCGCCACGGTGATGAGCCCGCGCACCGTCATCACCTGGGCCGAAAATGCCGAGATATTCGGCGATGTCGGCCATGCCTTCCGGCTTACCTTCCTCAATAAATGCGACGAACTGGAGCGTACGGTGGTGGCAGAGTTCTATCAGCGTGCATTTGGCGAGGAACTCAGGGAATCGGCGGCCAACGTGGTGCTGGCCTGATAAAAGAGGTGTCGACCATGCGCTATGAAGGGAGTTGCCACTGCGGACGTGTCCGGTTCGACGTCGAGGTCGATCTGTCGAGCCCGATCACCTGCAACTGCTCTTATTGCGCGCAGCGCGGCAGCATTCTCGCATTCACGCCGCGCGGCAACTTCAACTTGCAGTCGGGCGAGGCGGAGTTGACGTCCTACCGATTCAATACGAACAAGATCGAGCATCTGTTTTGCCGCAACTGCGGCATGGAGGCGTTCGCCTATGGCGCGATGCCCGACGGAACCGAAATGGCGGCGATCAATCTGAGATGCGTCGACGGCATCGACCTGGACGCCTTGCAGCCGACAATGTTCGACGGGCGCTCGCGGTAGGATATGGCGGGACCCGGCGACAATATTCGCGGCAGCAAGCCGAACAAGGCCAGCGACAATGAAAGCTTCAAGCGGGCGCTGACGGCCTGCACGCGCGCCATTTCCGGCGATCACGAGCTGGAGGTCGCGTTCTCCAAGGACAAGCCGGCGCTTGCCGGCAGCCATGCCCGACTGCCGGATCTGCCCCGCCGGCCGAGCGAGACCGATGTCGGGGTGACGCGCGGGCTGGCCGATTCCATGGCGCTGCGCCGCGCCTGCCACGACAACGCCGTCCACAGCCGCCTGGCACCGGACGGCAAGCAGGCGCGGGCCATATTCGATGCGGTGGAACAGGCGCGCGTGGAGGCGATCGGCGCCAAGCGCATGAAGGGCGTCGGCGACAACATTTCCGTCATGCTGGAAGACAAGTACGCCAAGGCCAATCTCGCCGGCGTCACCGAGCAGGCCGACGCGCCGGTCGAGGAAGCGGTGGCGATGATGGTGCGCGAGCGCCTGACCGGGCGCCCGGTGCCCAAGAGCGCGCAGAGCGTGGTCGATCTGTGGCGCGGCTGGATCGAGGAGAAGGCCGGCAGAGACCTCGACGGGCTGGCCGGCAGCATCGACGATCAGAACGCCTTTGCCCGCGTCGTGCGCGACATGCTGGCTGCGATGGAAATGGCCGACGAGCTCGGCGAGGACGAGCAGTCGGATGAAAGCGAGGAGAACGACGACCAGCCTGAGGGCGAGGATCAGTCGGAGGACGAGGGCGAGGACGACGAAGGCTCCGACCGGTCCCAGGGCGAGGACCAGGATGCAACGAGCGAGGAGCAGGAAAGCGGCGAGACCGACGCCGACGATGCCTCGGCCGACGACATCATGGAAGACGACGACGCCGACGCCGAGACGCCCGGCGAGACGAAACGTCCCGATCTTCCCTACACGCAGTTGCCGCCGGATTTCGACTACAAGATCTACACCACCCGGTTCGACGAGACCGTGGGTGCGGAGGAATTGTGCGACGAAGAGGAACTGGAGCGTCTGCGCGCCTTCCTCGACAAGCAGCTTGCAAGCCTGCAGGGCGTGGTCGGACGGCTGGCCAACCGTCTGCAGCGGCGGCTGATGGCGCAGCAGAACCGCTCCTGGGATTTCGACCTCGAAGAGGGCTATCTCGACTCGGCGCGGCTTGTGCGCATCGTCATCGACCCGATGCAGCCGCTGTCGTTCAAGCAGGAGCGCGACACCAATTTCCGCGACACGGTCGTCACGCTGCTCATTGACAATTCGGGCTCCATGCGCGGCCGTCCGATCTCGGTTGCGGCGACCTGCGCCGACATTCTGGCGCGGACGCTGGAACGCTGCGGCGTTTCGGTGGAGATCCTCGGCTTCACGACGCGTGCATGGAAGGGCGGCCAGGCGCGCGAGACATGGCTGAAGGAAGGCAAGCCGGCCAATCCGGGGCGCCTCAACGATCTGCGCCACATCGTCTACAAGAGCGCCGACGCGCCCTGGCGGCGCGCCCGGCGCAATCTCGGCCTGATGATGCGCGAAGGGCTGTTGAAGGAGAACATCGACGGCGAAGCGCTGTTGTGGGCCCATCAGCGGCTGGTGCATCGGCGCGAGCAGCGCAAGATCCTGATGATGATCTCCGACGGCGCGCCGGTCGACGACTCAACCCTTTCGGTCAATCCCGGCAATTATCTCGAGCGCCATCTGCGCGCCGTCATCGATTTGGTCGAGACACGTTCGCCGGTGGAACTGCTGGCCATCGGCATCGGCCATGACGTGACGCGCTATTATCGCCGCGCGGTGACGATCGTCGACGCGGAGGAACTGGCCGGCGCGATGACCGAGCAGCTTGCCGCCCTGTTCGGCGAAGAGTCGACGCGTGAGCACCGGCGAACGCTGAGGACCGGGTGAAAAGGGTCGTTTGCTTTTTCGGACCCCGTTCTGACCCAGGTCAAAAGGGGGTGTCCACTCCCATACTGCACATCGTCTTGGCCGCCCTCGCAATCGGCGTACTTGCATCGCCTGCATCGGCCGAAAATCCTCCGGAGGCGATGGAGATACGCAGCCGCCCGATCCGCGCTTTCCGTATCGGATCCGACGAGACGCGCTTCGGTCCGCTGCAGTTCGTCGGCGGGCTGGAAATGACCTCCTATGCCCGCGACTTCGGCTCGCTCTCCGGCTTCAGCTTCACCGAACCGGGAACGAGCTTCGCCGGCGTGTCGGACAACGGGTTCTGGTATTTCGGACGGGTCGTGCACGACGCGCAAGGACGACCCCTGGGATTGGCTGACTTCTCGATGCAGCCGATGCTCGACAAATCGGGCGACGTCATCGGCGAGAAATGGTTCACCGACGCCGAGGGCATCGCGGTCAGAGGCGACGTGGCGACGGTGAGTTTCGAGCGCGAGCACAAACTGGCCGAATTCCGGTTGGCGCGCGAGGGCATGGGGGCGGAGCTACGCAGCCTGCCCTTTCTCATTCCGGCCGAAGAGCTCAGGCGCAACAAGGGCATCGAGACGATCGCTATCGCGCCGGATGACGGGCCGCTTGCCGGGGCGCGAGTGGTGATTTCGGAGCGCAGCATCGACACGCAAGGCAATGTCTTCGCGACCATCATCGAAGGGCCGCAGAAAGGCATCTTCAAGGTCGCGCGCAAAGACGCCTTCGACATCACCGACGGCGCCTTCCTGCCGGATGGAGACCTTCTTGTTCTCGAGCGCAGCTTCTCGGTGGCCAGCGGCGTGGCGATGCGCCTGCGCCGGCTGAAGGGCGAGAGCGTTCGACCCGGCATGCTTGCCGACGGGCCGGTCCTGCTGACCGCCGACATGAGCTACCAGATCGACAATATGGAAGGGCTCGACGTGTGGCGGCGCGCCGACGGCGCCACCATGGTGTCGATCGTTTCCGACGACAACCACTCGATCCTGCAGCGCAATCTCTATCTGGAGTTCCGGCTGGACGGCGAGTGACCGGTCAGCTCTGCGGCGCAGGCTTGAGAACCGACAGAAGCGCGCCGTAGGGCGCCAGCATTGCGAGCCCGACCAGGATCTTTACGCAGAGGTCGCCGAGCGCCAGAGACACCCACAGCGGCGCCTCGCCGCCCAGGAAGGGCACGGCGAAGCCGAGCGAGCCGTCTTCCAGCCCGAATCCCGTGTCGAGGACGCTGAAGACGGACGCAAAGGCGAGCGAGAAGAACAGGACGGTGTCGAGCAGCGAGCCGACGATCGTCGAGATGAAGGGCGCGTGCCACCACGCATTGCCGCGCAGCCGGTCGAAGATGGTGACGTCCAGAAGCTGGGCGGCGATGAAGGCCGATCCGGAGGCGATGGCGATCCGCGGCGAGGCGAGCCAGACCGACAGGACGACGGCAATGGCAAAGCCGACAAAGACGACCTTGCGCGCCGCAGCCGGGCCGAAACGCCGGTTGGTCAGGTCGTTGACCAGAAAGGCGACCGGATAGGTGAAGGCGCCCCAGGTCAGGAGATCCTGCAGGCCAAGATGGCGGAAAGGAAACTGGACGAGATAATTGGAGGCGACGACGATGGCCGCCATGGCCGCGATGAACGGCAGAATATTCTGTGTACGGGACATTTTTTTATCCTGGGTGATGGAACCAGTCGAGCGGGCCCGGAAGCCCGCCGCGCGACGAAATGGCCGGTCGAATCAGGCTGCGGCGTCTTCCGCCAGCTTCTTGGCGATCTGCTTTTTCAGCAGGCGCGCACGCTGCGACAATTCCTTCGCATCAGCCTTGGTCAGGAAGGCATCGAGACCGCCGCGATGCTCCACCGAACGCAGAGCGCTGGCCGAGACGCGCAGACGCACGTTCTGGCCAAGGGCTTCCGACATCAGCGTCACATTGACGAGATTGGGCAGGAAACGGCGACGCGACTTGTTGTTCGCGTGGCTTACATTGTTGCCGTACAGAACGGCCTTGGATGTCAGTTCGCAAGCGCGGGACATGATCGTTACCTTCGGTTTGACGCCGGGCCAATTGACAAAGCCACACCAGATTGATGTGGCGCGCGCGCAATGACAGGCGGCCTTTCGGAAAAAGTCGGCGTTCCATAGTGGCAAATTGCGCCAGCGTCAAGCATTTGCGGGCAAGACGCGTGCATGTTGGCGCCCAAATCCACCCCTATATCCATATATTCGCCGGATTTGGCAACGATAGGGCGAAAAGGACTTTACGTCGCAGGTTCGCGGCGCGCATCGGGACGTGGCGTATGACACGCAGCCTTTCCTGCCTTGCAGGGCTCACTGCCCTGGCGCTCGCCGTTTCCGGCCTGCCCGCCCGTGCCGCGTCCGCCGAGGCCATTCGTTCCGAATATGTCGTGTCGATCTACGGGCTGGTGATCGCGCGCTCGCAATTCATCTCGACGATCACGCCGGATCGTTTCGACATCAAGGGGTCGCTGTCGAGCGCCGGCATTGCCCGGATATTCGACGACACGCGCGGCACGACGGTCGTCTCGGGCCGGTTCAACAAGGGTCGCGTCTATCCTGCCGCTTATGACGTGTCCTATGTCTCGGGCGACAAGAAGAAGCGCACGACGATCAACTTTTCCGGCGGCCGGGTGGCCAGGGCGGTCAACAGGCCGCCCGTCAACACCAAGCGCGACGGCTGGGTTCCTGTTTCAAGGAGCCAGCTCGCCGCCGTTGCCGATCCGCTTTCTGCCACGCTGGTGCCGGCTGCCCGCCCGGCCGATGTCTGCCGGCGCACGGTGCGGTTTTTCGACGGGGCGCTCAGGGCCGACATCCATCTTGCCCCGGCCGGCCCGGGCAGCATCGACGTACCCGGCTATTCCGGCGGGACCGTCACCTGCAGCGCCCGTTTCGTGCCGGTCGCCGGCTATCGCAAGGGCCACAGCTCGATCGAGTATCTGAGGAACTCGAGGCGCATCCTGATCGCCTTTGCGCCGGTCGGCTCGACCGGTATATATGCGCCGGTGGAAGCATCGGTGGCGACGAAGATCGGCACCGTGCATGTGAAGGCGCGGCGCTTCGAGCCGGTCAGATAAGGGCCATTGCGCGAGCGGCCCCGGAGGAAGTATGGGGCAGGCGACGCTCGTCGGTTTTACAGCGGTGGTCATGTGGGCGCTTCTGGCGCTGTTCACCGACGCGTCCGGCGAGGTGCCCCCGTTCCAGCTGTCGGCCATGAGCTTTTTCGTCGGCACGCTGGTCGGGCTTTTGGCACGCATTGTCTCGCGCCAGCCACGCGAGCGCGGCGCGTCGATCCCGCCCGCCGTCTGGCTCGTCGGGATAGGCGGACTGTTCGGCTACCACTTTCTCTACTTCACCGCCTTGCGCAACGCGCCGGCCGTCGAGGCCAGCCTGATCGCCTATCTGTGGCCATTGCTGATCGTTCTGGGATCGGCGCTGATGCCGGGCGAGCGGCTCGGCTGGCACCATGTCGCCGGCGCCCTGCTCGGGCTTGCCGGCACCTTCCTGATCGTCACCCGGGGCGGCGGATTGGCCTTCGACAGCCGCTATGCCTTCGGCTATGCGATGGCTGGCGGGTGTGCCATCTTCTGGTCGTCCTATTCGCTTCTGTCGCGCCGCTTCGCCTCGGTTCCGACGAGCATCGTCACCTGGTTTTGCGCGGCCAGCGCCATCCTCTCGCTGGCCTGTCATCTGATGCTGGAGAAAACCGTCTGGCCGCAGGATGCCGGCCAGTGGCTCGCCGTGCTCGGTCTCGGCCTGATGCCGGTGGGCGCGGCGTTTTATACCTGGGACTACGGCGTCAAGCGCGGCAACATCCAGGTGCTCGGTGCATCGAGCTATGCCGCGCCGCTCCTGTCGACCCTGGTGCTGATCGCCTTCGGCTTCGCCGAGCCGACGGTGCATATCCTGGCAGCCTGCCTGCTTATCACACTCGGTGCCGCGCTGGCGGCCAAGAACATGCTGTTTTCCGCGCGCAAGCGGCGCCGGGCCAACGCCTGATGCCGGCTCCCGTCGGCGAAGCGATGGGCGGTTGGATTATCCTGGCCGCCAGTCCGGCGGCGCCATCTCGAAACTGGAGAAGACGAAGCCCGGCGCTACGGTGCAGCCGACCAGGCTCCAGTCGCCAAGGCTTCGGGCAGACTGCCAGGCGTTGGCCGGCACGACGATCTGCGGGCGCGCGCCTGCCGCCAGATCGGGACCGAGGACAAGGTCGCGTTGCTGCACGCCGTCTTCGCTGATGGCGAGTTCGAGCGGCGCGCCGGCATGGTAGTGCCAGACCTCGACGGCGTCGCGAACGCGGTGCCAGGCCGAGACGTCTCCCGCTTCGAGCAGGAAATAGATCGCCGTGGAATGGCCGCGCTCGCCGCCGGCCGGGTCGCGAAATGTTTCCGTGTACCAGCCGCCCTCGGGATGGCGCTGCATGCCGAGGGCCGCGATGATGTCACGAGCGTCCATGAGGCTCAAAAGATGTCCTTGCGCTTGCGGATTTCGGCGAATACTTCGACGTCGCTGGCGCTTTCCATGCCGAGATTGCGCCGGATGACGGGATCGTGCCAGCGCAGGAAGGGATTGGTCGCCATCTCCAGCGCCATGGTCGTCGGCAGGGTCGGCCTGTTGTCGGCGCGCAGCGCGTCGATCTCCTCGGCACGTGTCTTCAGGGCCGAATTGGTCGGATCGACCGTCAGCGCGAAGCGGGCATTGGCCTGGGTGTATTCGTGGCCGCAATGGATCGACGTGTCGAGCGGCAGTGCGGCGGTGAGCTTTTCGAGCGAGGCGAACATGTCCGGCGCCTTGCGCTCGAACAACCGGCCGCAGCCGAGAGCGAACAGCGTGTCGCCGGTAAAGGCGATCTTGTCGTCGGGGAAATGGTAGCAGACATGGCCGGCGGTGTGGCCGGGCGTCTCGATCACGTCGACCCTGTGGCCGGCAAAGTCGAAGCTGCCGCCGTCATCGACCTGCTCGTCGATGCCGGGGATCTTGGCGGCTTCGGAACGCGGGCCGATGATCTTCAGGCCGTAACGTTCCTTCAGCGCCAGATTGGCCTCGACGTGATCGCCGTGATGGTGCGTGGTCAGGATCACCGTCGGCTGCCAGCCGGTCCGCGCGACCGCTTCCAGGATCGCCCGTTCCTCCGGCGCGTCGACGAGCGCCGTCTCGCCGCTTTCGGTGTCGTGCAGCAGGACGCCGAAATTGTCGCTGCGGCACATGAATTGCTCGATCTCTATGGGCATTGGCTCGCACCTCCTGTCGGGCTGACGATAGGGCGGCGGCGAGGTCCTGTCACCCGCCAACGAGCAGTTCCTTGCAGTCCACATGCTTCGCGGATACCGTCCGCGCCATGTATGCCGATATCGTCGATCTGCGCGCCTTCTACGCCTCGCTGCTGGGCCGGCTGGCCGAGCGGTCCATCACCATGGCGTTGTCGAAGATCTGGGTCCAGCTTCCCAACGAGCGGCTGATCGGTCTCGGCTACACGCTGCCCTGGCTGGAGCGGTTCGGGGCGGACGCCGAACGCGTCTTCGCCTTCATGCCGGCGACGCAGGGCGCGGTCCGCTGGCCCCAGGCGGGGCCCTCGGCCGCCGCGCTGGTCTTCGACGAGGAAATGCCGCTGTTCGATTCCTCGATCGACCGCATTCTCATGGTGCACGCGCTCGAACACGCCGAAAATCCGCGCGAGACGCTGATGGAGGCCTGGCGCGTGCTGGCGCCGGGCGGCCGGCTGGTCGTCGTCGTGCCCAACCGGCGCGGCATGTGGGCGAGGTTCGAGCACACTCCCTTCGGCACCGGGCGTCCGTGGTCGCGCGGCCAGATCACCGCGCTTCTGCGGGAAGCCAATTTCACGCCGGCCGCATCGAGCGAGGCCTTGCTGTTCCCCCCGTCGAACCGGCGCTGGATGATG
Source organism: Mesorhizobium xinjiangense (assembly GCF_009749525.1). Classification (GTDB taxonomy): domain Bacteria; phylum Pseudomonadota; class Alphaproteobacteria; order Rhizobiales; family Rhizobiaceae; genus Mangrovimarina; species Mangrovimarina xinjiangensis. The sequence goes on from NZ_WOAC01000019.1 coordinate 12,931, forward strand.
CGCCTGCATCAGATATTCGAGCGCGCCGGGCGCCGCTTGTGGCCGATCTTTGCCGGCGTCATCGTGATCGAGGCGCAGAAGCGGCTCTATCAGGGCCTGCCGGTGGCGCAGCGCGCCTCGCGCCGCGTTTTCGTGCCGGTGCTTTCGCCGCATGGGGCAGCCGGCGCGGCGCGCGGACGTCTGCTGCGGGCAGGGGCAAGCTGGAGCGAGGCGGCGCCGGTGCGCCGCCCGAACTTTTACGGCACCCGCCCGCCGATCTCGTCCAGCTCGAAGGACGTGGTCTGGTAGACCTGATTGATCCAGTTGCCGAACAGGAGATGGGCGTGCGAGCGCCAGCGGTTGAGCGGCCGGCTGCGTGGATCATCCTGCGGGTAGTAGTTGTGCGGCACTGCCATCGGCACGCCGGCGGCGACGTCGCGGTCGTACTCTTCCTTCAGCGAGGTGGAATCGTATTCGATATGGTTGAACATGTAGAGCCGGTTGCCCGCCGCCTCGGTCAAGAGGCAGGGGCCGGTCTCGTCGGATTCCATCAGCACCTCCAGCCCTTCGTCGGGGGGAATGTCGGCAGAGCGGATCTCGGTCCAGCGCGAGACGGGAATGGCGAAATCGTCCGAGAAGCCGGCGAGATAGGGCGAAGCCGGCGCGTTGTTGCGGTGACGGAAGACGCCGAAGGCCTTTTTCTCCAAGGCATATTTGGGAATGCGGTGGAAGTGCCAGGCGGCAGCCATCGCACCCCAGCAGATGAAGAAGGAGGAATGGACGTTTGATGTCGTCCAATCGAAGATGCGCCTGAGCTCTTCCCAATAGGTGACGTCCTCGAACGGCAGAAGCTCGACCGGCGCGCCGGTGACGATGAAGCCGTCGAACTTGCGCTCCGCCACTTCCTCCCACGTCTGGTAGAAAGAGATCAGATGATCCTCCGGCGTGTTCTTCGGCGTGTGGTTGCCGATGCGTATCAAGGTGAGTTCCACCTGCAGCGGGGTAACGCCGATCAGCCGGGCGATCTGCGTCTCCGTGCGGATCTTGTTTGGCATGAGGTTCAAGAGCCCGATCTGCAGCGGACGGACGTCCTGGCGCAGCGCCGTCTGCTCGCCCATGACCGACACGCCCTCGCGCACCAGTATGTCGCGGGCAGGAAGCTGGTCGGGAATCTTGATCGGCATCGAAGAAGCTCCAAATAAAAAACCGGCGGCGAAACTCGCAGCCGGCTTCAGCAGATTTGCTTCTCGCGGCCTTTTAGCGAGTTGTTTAACGTGGCTGCAAGCCGACCGGCCAAATCACCACGGAGTTCAACAGTATTTATCGGCGGGCAGGCTTTGCGTCAATGGCAAAGCTTTGCTAGAGGAAGCCGCCCCTTTCAAAGGATTTTCTGAGATGACCAAGCCGCTGCGTCCCGAGCCGAAACCCGGTGTGATGGATATCGCCGCCTATGTGCCCGGCAAGAGCGCGGCGCCGGACGGCGTGGCCAAGGTGCACAAGCTTTCCTCCAACGAAAACCCGCTGGGCGCCTCGCCGCGGGCGGTTGAGGCGGTGCACGAGGCAGCCGGCATGCTCGAATTCTATCCCGATGGCGCGGCGACCAGCCTGCGCCAGGCGATCGGCGAGGTCCATGGGCTGAACCCGGCCAACATCGTGTGCTCAAACGGGTCCGACGAGGTCATCCAGCTTCTGGCGCAGACCTATCTGCAGCCGGGCGACGAGGGCCTTTTCACCGAGCACGGCTTTCTCGTCTACCGCATCTATATCCAGGCGGCCGGCGGCGTGCCGGTCGTGGCTCCGGAGATGGACGAGACGGCCGATGTCGACGCGATCCTGGCCGCGGTGACGGAGAAGACGAGGATTGTCTTCCTCGCCAATCCGAACAATCCGACTGGCACCTATATCCCGTTCGAGGAGGTGCGCCGCCTGCACGCGGGCCTGCCGAAAGACGTGCTTCTGGTGCTCGACGCGGCCTATGCCGAATATGTCCGGCGCAACGATTACGAGGCCGGCATCGAGCTCGTCTCCTCGTCGCACAACGTCGTCATGACGCGCACCTTCTCCAAGGTGCACGGGCTCGGCGGCGCGCGCATCGGCTGGCTCTACGGCCCGGCGCATGTCATCGACGCGCTCAACCGCGTGCGCAGCCCGTTCAATGTCAACGCCATGGCGATTGCGGCAGGCACGGCGGCGATCCGCGATCAGGCGCATGTCCAGACCTCGGTGGAGCACAACGAGCGCTGGCTGTCCTGGGTGAGCGAGGAATTGCGCACGCTCGGCCTGCGCGTCACGCCGAGCGTCGGCAATTTCATCCTGATCCATTTCCCGGATGACGAGACGCACTCGGCCGCCATGGCGGACGACTATCTGGCCGGGCGCGGCTATGTCCTGCGCCGGGTGGGCGCCTACGGGTTCCCGAATGCGCTGCGCATGACGATCGGCACGGAAGAGGCCAATCGCGGCGTGGTGGCGGCGCTTGCCGAATTCCTGAAAGCCTGAACCATGAGCCAACCCATGTTCGAACGGGTCGCCCTGGTGGGTATCGGTCTCATCGGTTCCTCGCTCGCGCGCGTCATGCGCGAGCAGGGGCTGGCCGGGCACATCGCGATTGCAACACGCAGCGAGCCGACGCTGGCGCGGGCCCTCGAACTCGGCCTCGGCGACAGTTACACGACCGACGCCGCCGAAGCGGTGCGCGATGCCGATCTCGTCATCGTCGCCGTGCCCGTCGGCGCCTCGGGCGCGATTGCCGAGCAGATCGCTCCGGCGCTTAAACCCGGGGCAATCGTCACCGATGTCGGCTCGACCAAGCGTTCGGTGGTCTCGCAGATGGCGCCGCATATTCCGGCAGGCGTCCACTTCATCCCCGGCCATCCGATTGCCGGCACCGAGCATTCCGGCCCGGACGCCGGTTTCGCCGATCTGTTCGAGGGCCGCTGGTGCATTCTCACCCCGGTGCCGGGCACGGACGAGGCCGCGATCGGCAGGCTTGCACGGTTCTGGGAAGCGTGCGGCTCGAAGGTCGACACGATGGATCCGGAGCATCACGACATGGTGCTGGCGATCGTGTCGCATCTGCCGCACATCATCGCCTACAACATCGTCGGCACGGCCGACGACCTGGAGACGGTGACGAAATCCGAGGTGATCAAATATTCGGCCTCGGGCTTTCGCGACTTTACGCGGCTTGCCGCCTCCGACCCGACCATGTGGCGCGACGTGTGCCTGCACAACAAGGACGCGATCCTGGAGATGCTGGCGCGGTTTTCCGAAGACCTTACCGCGCTCAGGCGGGCCATCCGCTGGGGCGACGGCGATGCTCTCTTCGACCTGTTCACGCGCACGCGCGCCGTTCGCCGCTCGATCATCGAGGCCGGCCAGGAGGTCGACCTGCCCGACTTCGGGCGCCACGTGGCAACGCATCCCGAGCAGGAGTGAGCGCGCCGCGGATCAATCGACGGGCGGCAATGTCCCCAGCCTGACAAAGGCGATCTGCGCCTTTCCCTTCGTGATGTTGAGCGGAAGGCTGGGCGAATCGCCGAGCAGCGTCAGGCCGGCCATGGCCTGTGCGATCTGCCGGTTGTTTTCCGGAAAGATCCCGCCAAGGAACCGGCCGACCTCTTCGGGGTTGGTTACCGCAATGCGCAGTTCGGCGTCGATCAGCCCGTCCTCGTCGACCGAAATGGGCCCCGATACCGCGAGACCGGACTGCTCTCCGGTCGAGATCTCCAGCCCCCGGACGATGCCGCTCTGCCCGCGCAGACTGTGCGGCGTCTGCCGTGCGGTCAACGCCATTCCGTCGGTCAGCGTGAACACCCCGTTTCCTTCCGGCAGGGTGACGCTGCGGCCTTCCAGCAGGGCTGGCAGCAGATCGAGGCCGGTGAAGCGGAAGGCCAGATCGAGATCGGAACCGTTCTGGCGCATGTGCAACTGTGCGGAGCGGGCCTTGGCGATATCGACGCCGTTGGCAAATGACAGGTTGCTGCCCTCGAGCGAGGCGCGCTCGGGAAACGAACTGTCGAGACGGGCGCTGAAGCGCACGTCCTCGGAGTGCATGTCGACGACGCCGGCTGCGGGATTGGCGGCAAAGGTGGCTTCCACGATGCCGAGTTCGCCGACGATCTGGCGGGGATCGTAGATCTGCGCGGCCGAGCGCAGGACGCTGGCCTTGACCGCCAGCCTGCCGTCGCCGTCGCGATAGTTGGCGCTGTCGCAGAACAGGCCGAGGCGGAAGGGATAGCCGCGCGCCGCCGGCTTTTCGCATTCGGCTGTGGCGCCGCTGCCGGCCAGGGAGGCCAATGTCGCGACGGTTCTGGCTTCGAGCTGGCGCGCCATATGGAACCAGATGCCGGTATAGGCGGCGATGACGGCGGCAATTGCGAGCGCCAGCCAGAGGAGGCGGCGCGCGTGGTTTGTCTGGCCCTTGCTTGACGGCATGCTCACTCCCTCGCTACGCCACGGTCGGCCGGCCATGCCGGCGGGACAATGCAGATGGTGGTGCATCGATATGGGCGATTTTTGGGTCTTTGGCTATGGTTCGTTGATGTGGCGGCCCGGATTCGCTCACACGGAGACGCGGCGTGCCCGGCTTCATGGCTATCGGCGCGCGCTTTGCGTGCGCTCCTTCGTCCATCGCGGCACACCGGACCGGCCGGGCCTGGTGCTTGGGCTGGACTATGGCGGCTCGTGCGTCGGCATGGCCTTTCGCGTGCCCGGCGAGTTGCAGGGCGAGGTGCTGGCCTATCTGCGCGAGCGCGAGCTGGTGACCAACGTCTATCTGGAACGGCTGTTGTCGGTGCGCCTGGAAGGCGGAGAAAAGATCGACGCGGTGTCCTATGTGGTCGACCGGCGGCATGAGCAATATGCCGGCCATCTCGACGCCGTCCATGCGGCCGCCATGGTGAGCGGGTCGATCGGCCAGTCCGGCGCCAACGAGGAATATGTCTGCAACACGGTCGATCATCTCCAGGCGCTGGGCATACGCGATCACTGGCTGGAAGATGTGGCAAAGCGTCTTCCTCCCGCGATGAAAACTGCGCGGGCGACTTAGATTTGACGCAATTCCGGACGGAGAACCGGCTTCCACTTCTCCTGGAATTGCTCAAGCGCGCGTTCGCTCAAACGATTCCGTTTGGGCGGGACATGCCTGTCGGCGATCAGGCGAGCGCGGCGATGAGGTCGGGCAGTTGGCCGAGATGGTCGATGCGCCGGAAGCGCGCAGCCTTCCGTGGCGCTTCGGCCTGTTCGAGCGCCCAGGTGAGGTCGTGCGGCACGTGGACGCCCCAGCTCCCTGCATCGATGGCCGGCAGGACGTCCGATTTCAGCGAGTTGCCGACCATCATCGCGCATTGCGCCCCGTCGCCGTGGCGCACGAAGACGCGCTCATAGGTCGCGGTGGTCTTGTTGGAGACGATCTCCACGGCATCGAAGAAGTCGCCGAGCCCGGACTGGGCGAGCTTGCGTTCCTGGTCGAACAGGTCGCCCTTGGTGACGAGCACGATGCGATAGGAGCGCGCCAGTCGCTCGAGCGTCTCGGCCGCATGCGGCAGGGTCTCCACGGGATGGGAAAGCATATCGCGTCCGGCCGTCAGGATATCGTTGATGACCCTGGCCGGGACCTTGCCGTCGGTAACCTCGATGGCTGTCTCGATCATCGACAGGGTAAAACCCTTGATGCCGAATCCGTAGCTGCCGATATTGCGTTTTTCGGCGGCGAGCAGCCGCTCCGACAGATGGTCCGCCTCGGCATAGCCTGCGAGCAATTCGGAGAAATGCGCCTCCGTCATGCGGAAGAAGCGCTCGTTCTGCCACAGCGTGTCGTCGGCGTCGAAACCGATCGTAGAAAGTGCTGGCGGTCTGCCGGACATGTCGGCTCCTCCTTGCCGGATTTCGAGGGCTCCTCACGCCCCGGCGGTCTGCCGGTCGTCGAGGGTGACGCCGAGTTCGGTCAGCCGCGCCCTGGCCGTCTCCGGCAGGGGCGGCGCGTCGGGCCGGCGGGCGGCATCGACAAGCAGCGCATCGACGGCCGCTTCCGTTTCCTCGATCAGCCGTTCCATGAATGCTTCCTTGTCGAGACCGGGGGGTATGGGTTTCAGGAAGCGTGCCTTGATGGTGCCGGGAAACCGCAGGAACTTGCGCCGCGGCCAATAGAGCCCGGCCACATGGGCAACGGGAACCACGGGCACGCCGAGCTCGGAATAGAGTTCCACGATACCCCATTTGTAGTTCGGCCTGTCGCCCGGCGCGCGGCGCGTCCCCTCGGGATAGATGATCAGCTGGCGCGGATTGCGTGCAAACTCTTCCCGCGTTGCCCGCACGACCTGCCTGAGCGCCTTGGAGCGATTTCCGCGATTGACCGGGATCATGCGCATTTTCATGACGTACCAGCCGAAGAAGGGGATCCAGGTCAGCTCGCGCTTGAGGATGTAAAGCGGATCGTTGAGAAACGGAAAGAAGGCGATCGCGTCCCAGAAGGACTGGTGCTTCGGCGCCAGGATGAAGGACCCCTCCGGAAGGTTTTCGACACCCGTGATCTCGGCCTTCGTTCCGGCAATGACCCGGTGCAGCCAGAGGCTGCTGCGCGACCAGAATTTCGGCACGAACCAGGCAATGCGGCGCGGCGAGAGGAAGTAGAAGGGCGTCCAGACAATCATCTGGACGACCAGGTTCGAATAGAAGGCTATGTTGAACGCCAGCGACCGTACGAGGATCATGTTTAGTTGCCCGCCGGCAGCGCCATGTATCCGGGACGTACAAGGGCGCTGCATTTTATTGAAACAGCACATTGCGGCGCCCCAACACCGATTTCGGATTGCGGGCCGATGCGCCAGTAGACGCGTTCGTTGGTATCACCGCGATGGCAAAAGGAAAACCGGTGAAAAGCAGACGGCTTCAGCCGCTTGCCGCGCGCGCATCGACGATGGTGATCCCCTTCGGCGGAGCTTCGACGTCGGGAACGAAGGCACGGCGCATGATGGCGGCGAGGAATTTGGTGTATTCGGTGAACAGCACGCGCACGGCGTCGGGCTTGCGCAGCCAGCTACCGTCATCGATCGGGCTGTTGACGACCGGATAGGGCTGCAGGGCGGCGTCCTTGAGATAGCGCCGCATCTCGAGCAGGCTGCGCGGCATATGGTAGTTGTTGGTCACGAGTATGAGGCTCTTATAGGCGTGCTCGTGCATCCATTTGGCGCTTTCGGCCGCGTTGCCCACCGTGTCCAGCGCCAAGCGGTCTATGTCGACGCAGCACGAAAACAGCGCTTCCTCGGCACCCGTGACAAGCTGCAGATCGCCCGCCCGGGTGATCGGGCTGACGCCGCTGATGAGAAGCCTCTCACCCTTGCCCGATTTCAGAAGGTCGAGGGCCGCGCCGAGGCGCGACTGGCCGCCCGTGAGAACGATGATGGCGTCGGCCTGCACCGGCTCGCTCGGGGGTTTCAGCAGGCTCACCTCATTGGTGAACCAGGCAAAACCGGCGACGAAGGCAATGAGAGGCAAGGAAACGGCCGCTAGCGCTACACGGATCGCATTGCGCGTGCGTGGGCGCCTGGACGCGTGCGCATCATCTTGCGCTGCGATCCCAGCCGAATCAGCACTGTCGCGCAGCCGTTCGCTCATGGCCATGACTCATTGATACCCGTCAATTGCGGCGCGGGATAGATATGTGCGGCCGAACCGTACAAAATTGGTTACGCCCGGTCGCGCTTTGCGAGAATCAGCCATGATCGGCGCCGCCGATGTCGATCTTGTCGATATGCATGACCACGGTGAAATGCGACGTGGCCGCCGTCAGCGCCGAGATGAGGCCGACGATGAGGACGACGCCGGCATAGCCGCTCGCGCCGATGGCGAAATTTCCGAAAAGCGCCGTTGCCTGGGCGGCTTCGGGCGTGGCCATGTTGCGCGACGACCACCATCCGAAAAGGATGAAGACGACGATGGCCGCCAGGCCGCCTGCAGCCGCGCCCTTGATGCCCGTCAACAGGAAATGGCGGCGAAACTCGCGCGCGATGAAACGCGCCTCGGCGCCAACGAAATGCAGCACCTCGATGATATGGCCGTTGCCCGACATGGCGCCGCGCGTGGCAAACACGACGGTGAGCACGGTGGCCGACAGCATCAGCACGAGAATGCCCAGTCCGATCGTTACCGTCGTCCTGGCCATGGAGACGAGCCGGTCGACCCAGTTGCGGTGATCGTCCAGGCTGGCGCTCGGCACCTCGGCGGCGAGCGCTTCGCGCATGGCGGCGAAGTCCGGCGGCGCGCTCTCGTCGATGGTGACGATGACGAGGCGCGGCACCGGAAGCTCGTCGATGTCGAGCCCCGAGCCGAGCCAGGGTTCGAGAAGCCGCGCCGTCGCCTCCCGGTCGACGATCGAGATCTCGCTCACTCCGTCGAAGCGCTCGGCAACGCCGGCGGCGCCGGCCAGCGCCGCTTCCATGTCGACGCCCTCGTCGGGGCGGATCTGGATGGTCGCCTCGCGTGCGATCTGGGTCTGCCAGACATTGGCCGAGTCGCGCACGAGCGTGACCGCGCCGAGTGTCAGACAGGACAGGAAGGTCATGATGGCGATAACGATGACGAGCGCCTGGCCGGCGATATTCTGCGCCGGCACGATCGGCGCTTGACGGCGGCGCGTGTGCTGTTGCCTGGCTTGCTTCAGCCGGGTCAGGGTGGACTCAATCGTGGACATCGAGCCTCCCATTGGCCAGCACCATGCGCCGCGCGTCGACCTGGTCCATCAGGTTGAGGTCGTGGGTGGCGATGACGACCGCCGTGCCGGCCCGGTTGAGTTCGATGAACAGGCGCAGGAGACGGCGCGCCAGCGGCGGGTCGACATTGCCCGTCGGCTCGTCGGCGAGCAGGATCTGCGGCTGCTCGATGAGCGAGCGGGCGATCGCCGCGCGCTGCTTCTCGCCGCCCGAGAGCACCGGCGGCAGAACATGAATGCGTTCGCCGAGCCCGACCCATTTCAAAAGCTCCACCACGTCGCTGCGATAGTTTGCCTCCTCGCGCCCGCGCACCCGCAACGGCAAGGCCACGTTCTCATAGGTCGTCATATGGTCGAGAAGACGGAAATCCTGGAACACCACGCCGATCTTGCGACGAATGAGCGGCAGTTCGCGCTGCGTGATCAGCGAACGGTCCTTGCCGAAAACGGTGATCAGCCCGCGTGTCGGCTGCAGGGCCATGAACAGCAGGCGCAGGAGCGTCGTCTTGCCGGCGCCAGAAGGGCCGGTGAGAAACTGGAACGACTTCTTTGGGATGTGGAACGAAATGTCCCGGAGGATTTCCGGTCCCATTCCGTATCTCAACCCGACATTTTCGAAACGGATCACGACGTCTGCGGCCCTGGCTTGTGGGTTCTGGCCTGTTCGTCAGACCATGATTTTCGTGTGGTTAACGCTCGGTTAACTTTTTGCCGATCGTTCGGGATTCGCACAATGGCAGCGAAGCATTAACCATTTCCATTTACTTCTTCCAAGGGGTACGCGAAAGGATTGCCGCGCCGCATGGCTGAAGATCATGGTTTGCGCCCCGTCTCGGGCGAAATCGTGTCCCGCGCCGCGCGCGGGGTTAGGCCCGCGGCGGCGTCGCGCATCGTCGATGCCGATATCGTCGATGCCGAATTCGAGACCTTGGGGCCGCAAAACGGTGCGGGCAACACGCGTGCCGGCAATAGGCCTCATCGTCCGCAGGCCGCCAAGCCCGATACGCCGCAGGGCGGCATGACCGTGCTTCTTCGAGCCGGTGCCGACAGGGCGGCAGGCGGCGCCGCGAGGCTGCGCCCTTCTTTCTGGATGTTCGGCGTCATCGTCGTCCTGGCGGCGTTCTGGGCTTCGGGAGGACATGCCTTGTTCGGCCGGGCCCACGCCGTCCTGCCGCGCGAAACGCCCGCTCCCGCCTTGCGGGTGGACGATCTGACAACACGCCTGCAGAACGCCCAGGGCAGGCACTGGCTTGTCGTGGAAGGTCAGGTGGTCAACACGGATGGTGCCGTCTCTCGCGACGCTCCGGTCCTTTTGTTCACGATCAACGGCAAGGATGGCAAGACAAGGCGCCATCTTCTTGATACAGGCATGGCACGCATAGCGCCGGGTGAGGCACTGGCGTTTGCGAGCCGGCTGGCGGCGCCCCTTTCGGGCGTGGCGAGCCTGTCTGTGACGATCGAACAAGGGAAGGCCGAGTGATGCCTGTCGTGCGGGGAAAAGATATCGAGATGCTGTTCAGCGCATCCGCCATTGCCAGGCGCAATCTCGAATTGGCCAAGGACATCGCGGCGCGCGATTACGACAACCTGCTGGTCATCTCCATTCTCAAGGGCTCCTTCATCTTTGCCGCCGATCTCATCCGCGCCATGCATGATGCTGGCGTCGAGCCGGAGGTCGAGTTCATCTTCATCTCTTCCTACGGGTCCGGTACGACCAGCGGCGAGGTCAAGGTGCTGCGCGACATCGACAACGACGTGCGCGGGCGCGACGTTCTCCTGATCGACGACATTCTGGAGTCGGGCAAGACATTGAAGTTCACGCGCGAACTCATGGTGTCGCGCGGCGCCAAGAGCGTCTCGATCGCGGTGCTGCTCGACAAGCGCACGCGGCGCCAGACCGAGATCGACGCCGATTATGTCGGCTTCGAATGCCCCGATTATTTCGTCGTCGGATACGGAATGGATGTCGCCCACGCGTTCCGCGAACTGCCCTTCGTCGGCGTGGTGAGGGGCGAGGCCTGATTCTTTGTGCGCAGATCGCGGCGGCGTTCAGGGAACCGAAAGATTTCCACCGCATTCTGCGTTCATGGCCAATATACTGATAGTCGAAGACGACGAACCCGTCCGTACCCTTGCCGCCCGCGCCCTGGCGCGCGACGGCCATGTCGTCGAAACCGCCGATGACGGCGAGGCCGGCCTGGCGCGGATCGTCGACAGATCCGGCAGATACGACCTGGTCGTGTCCGACATTCGCATGCCGGCCATGGACGGCATTGCCATGGCGAAGGCCGCGGCCCGGACCTATCCCGATCTGAAGATCATGCTCGTGACCGGCTATGCCGAGCAGCGCGAGCGTGCCGCCGAGCTCGACGGGATCATCGTCGATGTGGTGCAGAAACCATTCACACTGGCGCAGATACGCAGCAAGGTGTCTGAATACGCCAATTGACGCAACGGGCGTCCATGACGTCCGTGCGTTGGTGACGCTCGAAAATCGGTTTTCGATTTACGCAGCGATGTTGTAGACCCATGAGCCGCTCCAAGAAGAACGGAGCGAAGGCTCGCAGGAAGGGTTCGGATGTCGACAACCACCACCGATATTGCGCGTCGAGTCCATAACCACGCCTGGAAGCTCGATCCGATCATCCGCAGCCTGCTCGATACGGATTTCTACAAGCTGTTGATGCTGCAGATGATATGGCGTCTCTATCCGGACGTGGATGCCACTTTCTCGCTGATCAACCGCACGACCTCGGTACGCCTTGCCGACGAGATCGACGAGGGCGAGCTGCGCGACCAGCTCGACCATGCGCGCTCGATCAGCCTGTCGAAGAAGGAAATGATCTGGCTCGCCGGCAACACCTTTTACGGCCGCAAGCAGATATTCGATCCGGAGTTCCTTGCCTGGCTGGAGAATTTCCGTCTCCCCGAATACGAGCTGTCGAAGCGTGATGGACAGTACGAGCTGAAGTTCCACGGCCGCTGGACCGACACCACAATGTGGGAGATCCCGGCGCTGGCGATCGTCAACGAATTGCGCTCGCGCGCCGCCATGAAGGGGCTCGGGCCGTTCTCGCTCGACGTTCTTTATGCGCGCGCCAAGGCCAAGGTCTGGTCGAAGGTTGAGCGCCTGCGCACCGTTCCCGACATACGCATCTCGGATTTCGGCACGCGGCGCCGTCATTCGCATCTGTGGCAGCGCTGGTGCGTGGAGGCGCTGAAGGAGGGTATCGGCCAGTCCTTCACCGGCACCTCCAACGTCAAGATCGCCATGGACACCGATCTCGAGGCCCTGGGCACGAACGCTCATGAACTGCCCATGGTGGTCGCTGCGCTGGCCGAGAGCGACGAGGAATTGCGCCGCGCGCCCTACAAGGTGCTGCGGGACTGGAACACGCTCTATGGCGGCAATCTGCTCATCGTGCTGCCCGATTCCTTCGGGACGGCGGCCTTCCTGCGCGACGCGCCCGAATGGGTTGCCGACTGGACGGGGTTCCGCCCCGACAGCGCGCCGGTAATCGAAGGCGGCGAGAAGATCATCGAGTGGTGGAAGAGCAAGGGCCGCGACCCGCGCGAAAAGCTCATCATTTTCTCCGACGGCCTCGACGTCGAGACCATCATCAACACGTTTCACCACTTTGAAGGCCGGGTGCGCATGGCCTTCGGCTGGGGCACCAATCTGACCAACGATTTTCAGGGCTGTGCACCCGATCACATAGACGGGCTCGGTGCCATATCGCTCGTCTGCAAGGTGGCATCAGCCAATGGGCGGCCGGCCGTGAAGCTGTCCGACAACCCTGAAAAGGCGACCGGCGATCCGGCCGAGCTCAAGCGCTATCTGCGGATCTTCGGCCAGGAGGACCGCGTCCGCCAGCCGGTCAAGGTGTGATCCGGTTGGAGACAATTTGAGCGGTTTTCATAACAGCATGTTCAAACCGCCGGCCTAGCATCGTCTCAGAATCCATGAGGGGTTTCTGAATATGCCTGGGTATAAAGGCTTGGCCAGGATCGACTGGCCATTCGTGCTGCGCTGGACGATGCTGGGTCTGGCGTGGTGCTTTGTGACAACGCTGGCGCTGAACGAATTCTTCCTGCGCGGAGCGGGCAGTGCGAGCTTTGCCGACCGCATCACGCAGTCGGCCCTGTTTCCGCTGGTCGTCGCGGGACCCGTTCTCCTCTTCCTCGCCTTGCGCCTGCACGAGCTGTCCGTGGCCAATCGCCGGCTCGGCGTCGTGGCGGCGACCGACAGTCTGACGGCCTGTCTCAATCGCGGTGCGTTTTCCGAGCAAGTGGGGCTGCGGCTCTCGCACGCCAATGGCGATCGTCGGCGGGTCAAGGGCGCGCTGTTGGTCATCGATGCCGACCATTTCAAATCGATCAACGACATGTATGGTCACGACCAGGGCGACGAGGCGCTGCGGGTGATCGCATCGGCCATTCGCGGATCTGTGCGCCAGGGCGATCTCGTCGGACGCCTGGGTGGCGAGGAGTTCGGCGTCTTCCTGCCCGGCGCCAGCGGGGACAACGCCACGGGGATTGCCGAGCGCATCCGCAAATCGATCGCCACAGCGGCGTTCCGTCCGCAAGGCAAGGAGCATCGGCTCACCGTCAGTGTCGGCGGCGTCAGCTTCGAGGACCAGCTGAGCTTCGTGGAGTTGTTCCGGATCGCCGACAAGCGGCTCTATTGCGCCAAGAATGCGGGGCGCAACCGGATCGAGTTCGTCCATCTCGATGCGCAGCGGGGCGGCGGACAGACGGCGGCATTGCACTGAAGCCGGAGATCTCGCCACACGCATCGGGCGGCACATTCACAGAACGGATTCCGGACAATCTTCGCCACGCTCCGATTTCCGCAATGAAACGGTCTGCTTCTCCCGAAATCGCACTACCGCGTGGGAACGGGATGCTCGCCGCGATAGTCGTAGAAGCCGCGCCCGGCCTTGCGACCCAGCCAGCCCGCCTCGACATATTTCACCAGGAGCGGGCAGGGGCGGTACTTGGAATCGGCCAGGCCCTCATAGAGCACCTGCATGATCGAAAGGCAGGTGTCGAGGCCGATGAAGTCGGCAAGCTGCAGCGGACCCATGGGATGGTTCGCGCCGAGCCGCATGGCCGTGTCGATCGCATCGACCGTGCCGACGCCTTCATAAAGCGTATAGATGGCCTCGTTGATCATCGGCAACAGGATGCGGTTGACGATGAAGGCGGGAAAATCCTCCGCCACGGTGATCGTCTTGTCGAGATCGGTGACAAACGCGCGCGCCGTTTCGAAAGTGGAGTCCTCGGTGGCGATTCCGCGCACCAGCTCGACCAGCTTGATCACCGGCACCGGGTTCATGAAATGAATGCCGATGAAGCGCTCCGGCCGGTCGGTCTGGGCGGCCATGCGCGTGATCGAGATGGAGGACGTGTTGGTCGCCAGCACCGCTTCAGGGTTCAAGACCGGGCAGAGCTGGGCGAAAATCTTGCGCTTGACCGTCTCGTCCTCCGTCGCCGCCTCGATGGCGAGGTCGACGCTGGCCAGATCCTCGATCGACGGGGCCGGGGTGATGCGCGACAGCGCATCCGTGCGCGCCTTCTCGTCGAGCTTTCCCGAGGCCACCTGGCGCGCCATGTTGCCGTTGATGGTGGCGATGCCGTGCTCGATGTTCTCTTCGGAGATGTCGTGCAGGAGAACCTTGTAGCCGGCCAGCGCGGCGACATGCGCGATGCCGCTGCCCATCTGTCCGGCGCCGATGATGCCGACCGTTTCGATTGCCATTGCAACAGCCCCTGAATTAATGCGCCGGATTGTGCCGCGATGCAAAGTAGGGGCCGGGGCAGCTTTCGTCTACCCCGGCTCCTGCTATTTGATCTGCCTCGAAGGCGCCCCTCAAAGCGCCTTTTCGAGTTCCGGCAGGACGTCGAACAGGTCGGCGACGAGGCCGTAATCGGCGACCTGGAAGATCGGTGCTTCCTCGTCCTTGTTGATGGCCACGATGACCTTGGAATCCTTCATGCCGGCCAGGTGCTGGATGGCGCCGGAAATGCCGCAGGCGATATAGAGCTCGGGCGCCACCACCTTGCCGGTCTGGCCGACCTGCCAGTCGTTGGGCGCGTAGCCGGCATCGACCGCCGCGCGGCTGGCGCCGACCGCCGCGCCGAGCTTGTCGGCGACCGGCAGGATGACCTCCTGGAACTTCTCCGCCGAGCCGAGCGCTCGGCCGCCGGAAATGATGATCTTGGCCGAGGTCAGCTCCGGCCGGTCGCTTTCCGACAGCTTGTTCTCGACGAAGCTCGACAGGCCCGGATCGTCCGCCGCCTTGACGGTCTCGACCGTTGCCTTGCCGCCTTCGCCGGCCGCCTGGAAGGAAGCGGTGCGAACGGTGATCACCTTCTTGGCGTCGTTCGTTTCCACGGTCTGGATGGCATTGCCGGCATAGATCGGCCGTTTGAAGGTCTTGGCGTCGATCACCTCGATGATGTCGGAGAGCTGCATGACGTCGAGCAGGGCTGCGACGCGCGGCATGACGTTCTTGCCCATCGTGGTGGCGGGCGCCACAAACGTGTCGTAGCCGTCGGCCAGCGAGACGATCAGTGCCGCCGTCGGCTCGGCCAGGCGATGCTCCAGCTCGTCGGCTTCAGCCAGCAGAACCTTGCCGACGCCGGCGAGCTTCGCCGCCGCCTCGGCGGCGGGTTTCGCGTCCTTGCCGGCAACCAGGATGTCGACGTCGCCGCCGATCTTGGCCGCGGCCGACAGCGCCTTGGCGGTCTGGTCGGAAAGGGAAGCGTTGTCGTGTTCTGCAACCAGTAGAATGGCCATGTTTTTCCTCACTTCGTTTGCCGCATCGCGCGCCTGAATTCCGGTCCGGCCGTTGCAGGCCGGCCTCAGCGGAATTGCTAGAGCACGCCGGCTTCGTTCTTCAGCTTGTCGACCAGTTCAGCCACGTCCTTGACCTTGACGCCGGCCTTGCGGCCGCCCGGCTCCTCGGTCTTCAGCACTTTCAGCCGCGGCGCGGTGTCGACGCCGAAATCGGCCGGCGCCTTCTCGTCGAGCGGCTTCTTCTTGGCCTTCATGATGTTGGGCAGCGAGGCGTAGCGCGGCTGGTTCAGGCGCAGGTCGGTGGTGACGATCGCCGGCAGCTTGAGCTCGACCGTCTGCAGACCGCCATCGACCTCACGGGTGACGGTTGCCTTGCCGTCGGCAAGCTCGACCTTGGAGGCGAAGGTGCCCTGGCTCCAGCCGAGCAGCGCGGCCAGCATCTGGCCGGTCTGATTGGAATCGTCGTCGATCGCCTGCTTGCCGAGAATGACGAGCTCGGGCTTTTCCTCCTCGACCACGCCCTTGAGGATCTTGGCCACGGCCAGCGGCTCGACCGCATCGTCCGTCTTGATGAGGATGCCGCGGTCGGCGCCCATGGCGAGCGCGGTGCGGATCGTCTCGGCCGCCTGCGCCGGGCCGATGGACACGGCGACGATCTCGCTCACCGTGCCGGCTTCCTTCAACCGGATGGCCTCCTCGACGGAGATTTCGTCGAACGGGTTCATCGACATCTTCACATTCGCCAGCTCGACACCCGAGCCGTCCGGCTTGACCCGGATCTTGACGTTGAAATCGACGACCCGCTTGACCGGTACGAGGACTTTCATGCGCTTCAACCTCTCTAGATGGAACAATTGTGCCGCGTTTAGCATCGGCTGGGGCGCCGGGGCTAGTCCGAAGCCGACATTGAGGGCCGGAAATTCGGTCGCCGTGCAGTCTTGCGCCAGCCTGCAGGGACCTCCCGAAACGCGGCGCGCCAGATCAATATGCTGGAACATGTACCTTTCGCTCAAACGTCACCGTTTGAGCGGGACATGTTCTAGTGGCGATTGACGTGCACGTCAATAACGCCTTGTGCAGCGGGAACCGGTCCGCCTCAGCGCGAGGCCGGGATGCGCGGGACGGTCATCACGGCCCTGGGTGTAACGACCGCCCGGTCGAACAGCGGCACGCCGCGCCGGCGGAAAAACAGCACCAGAACAGCACCGGCCAATATCCCGCCGACATGCGTCGACCAGGAAACCTCATCCTCGCCGCCGACGGCCAGCATGACGAGCTGGAAGGCGATCCATAACGCCAGCGGAATGAAGGCGGGGATGCGCAGCGGGATGCGGCCGAAGGCAAGCACCCAGACCTTCACCCGCGGATGCAGCATCAGATAGGCGGCGACGATGCCGGCGACCGCGCCGGACGCGCCGATCAGCGGAATTTCGGAGGACGGTGCGAGCAGGCCGTGAAACCAGGCCCCGGCCGCGGCGCACAGCAGATAGAAGATCAGATAGCGGACATGCCCCATGGCATCTTCGACATTGTCGCCGAACACCCAAAGAAACAGCATGTTGCCGCCAAGGTGGAACAGGTCGGCATGCAGGAAGGAATAGGTGATGTAGGTGAAGTCTTCCGGGAGGAAGACGAGGTTGGGCGGCAGTTCGGCGACGTCGTTGACGACGGCCGGCACGTAGCCGAGCCCGTAGACCGTGGCCATCACCGTCGCTTCGGAACCGAACGCCGTCAGCGCATAGACCAGCACATTGGCGGCGATCAGGCCGATGGTGACATATTGCAGCTTGATATGCTTCAGCGTGTTCGCGTCGTGCAGCGGAATGAACATGCCTGAAGCTTTCCCGAAATCAGCGATTCTGACCGGGAACCCATAGCACGTCGGCTTTTCCGTTGTCATTGACCACGCGCGCGGCAACGAAGAGCAGGTCGGACACGCGGTTGATGTATTTCAGCGCCTCGGCGCCGACCTGCTCGCCCGGTCGCGTGGCGAGCTCGCTGATGAGCCGTTCGGCGCGCCGCGCCACGGTGCGCGCCAGATGCAGGGCCGCCGCCGCCGGCGAGCCGCCCGGCAGGACGAAGGAGCGCAGCGGATCGAGGCTTGCGTTCAGGCTGTCTATGTCGGTCTCGAGGCGCTCGACCTGCGAGACCACCACGCGCAACGGCTCGTATTTCAGCGTCCGTCCGTCATCGGGCGTGGCGAGATCGGCACCGAGATCGAACAGATCGTTCTGGATCCGGGCCAGGATCGCGTCGAGGCCGGGATGGTCGCGTCCCGTGTGCAGCCTCGCCATGCCGATGCAGGCATTGGCCTCGTCGACCGTGCCGAAGGCGGCAACGCGCAGATCGGACTTCGCCACGCGCGCGCCGGTGCCGAGCCCGGTCGTGCCGTCGTCGCCGGTGCGCGTGTAGATCTTGTTGAGCTTGACCATGGACTTGCCCTCCTCCCGATCCGCGATCAGCCGGGCGTGCCGCCACGGCTGAAGTAGAGCGCCAGCAGGATGAATATCAGGGCGATGAACTGGAGAACCACCCGCGCCTGCATCAGCTTGTTGGACGTGCTGCCTGAGCCGCCGCGCATCAGGTTCACCAGTCCGCGTCCGAGAACGAACACCACGGCGGCCATGAATATGATGGCGATGAAATTGAAGATGGTGGACATGGGGTCTCCGAGGATGGGCAGGGGCCGGTCGGCGCCATCGGCCCGGTTTGGGCATTACGCCTGGCTGGCCAGGATGCGGTAGAGCCAGGAGGCCGGCAGCAGCCGTTTCAAAAGCACGCCCGTGCGGGCCGGCGTTGTCACCACATAGTGGGGCCGCGGGCGCGGCGAGTCCAGCGCGTGGCGCAGTTCGCTCCACACTGCGTCGGGCTTGAGCTTGAAGCGCGATTTCGTGCCGCCGGCACGCAGGCGCTCGAGCTGGCGTTGATAGGCCTCGCGATGCGGCGAGTTGTCGACGTCGATATATTTCTCGAACCATTGAAGCCCGTTGGCCGCCATCTTCGATTCGATGGGGCCGGGCTCGATCAGGCTGACATGGGTGCCTGTTCCCTCCAGCTCGGCGCGCAGGCACAGCATCAGCCCTTCCAGCGCATGTTTGGACGCCGCATAGGCGCCGCGCCACTTGACCGGGACGAGGCCGAGGATCGACGAGCAGTGGACGATGCGGCCGTGGCCCTGGCGGCGCATGACCGGCACGATGCGCCGCGTCAGGTCGTGCCAGCCGAAGAAATTGACCTCGAACTGGTCGCGCAGCGCCTGCATTGGCAGATCCTCGACCGCGCCGGCCTGGGCATGGGCGCCGTTGTTGAACAGAGCGTCGAGCGTGCCGCCGGTGCGCTCGAGCATCGTCTCGACGAGCGCCGCGATGGAGGCCGCATCGCAATAATCGAGATAGAACGCCTCGATGCCGTCGGCTTCGAGGCGCGCCAGGTCTTCCGGCTTGCGGGCCGTGGCGAAGACGCGCCAGCCGTTCGCTTTCAAGGCCCGGGTGCAATAGGCGCCGATGCCCGACGAGGCGCCGGTGACGATGATCGTTCTGTTGTGCTTGTCCACGCGTTCCTGTCGCCCGGTTGCTATTGGCCCCTGTCCCGTTCACATATTCGGATCGGGTAAACAATGGGAGGAAAGGCCGCATTGCGCAGTTATGTCGCTGTCAAACGCGTGCTCGGCGATGCGCTGGGCCATTTCAACGTCGACGACGGCTGGGCGATGGCCAGCCATCTCGCACTGTCGGCGCTGATGGCCCTGTTTCCCTTCCTCATCTTCGCCACGACGCTTGCCAGCTATCTCGGCGCCCAGGCCTTCGCCGACACGGCCGTGCATCTCGTCTTCGACACCTGGCCGGAACAGATCGCCGAGCCGATCGCGCGCGAGGTGGTCAATGTGCTGACCGTGCAGCGCGGCGATGTCCTGACCTTCGGCGTCGTCCTGGCCGCCATTTTCGCCTCCAACGGCATCGAGGCGCTGCGCGTGTCGCTCAACCGTGCCTACCGCGTCATCGAGGACAGGTCGATCCTTTTCCGGCGGCTGCAAAGCCTGGCCTTCGTGCTGATCGCAACGGCGGGGTTCCTGGCCATGAGCCTGCTCTTGGTGCTCGCGCCGCTGGCCGCCGGTATCGCCCGGCAGCATTTCGAATGGATCGATCCCGACGCCGGCAGCAGCTCGCTGTGGCGCTATGCCGTCGCGTCAATGGTCATCGTGGTCGGCCTGGTGGCGGTGCATTTCTGGCTGCCGGCGGGAAAGAGACGGTTTGTCGACGTGCTGCCGGGCATTCTGTTCACGCTTGTCGCCTGGGTGGCCGGGGCGGCACTGTTTGCCTCCTATCTCGCCCAGTTCTCCACCTATGTGACGACCTATGCGGGGCTCGCCTCGATCATGATCGCGCTGGTCTTCCTCTACATCATTTCGGTCATCTTCATCATGGGCGGCGAACTCAACGCGGCCATCCGGCGCTACCGCGACGCGCGGGCGCGCGTCGGGCGCTGACGGGTCGCCAGGGCGACGCCGAGTGTGGCGGCCGCCATGCCGGCGATCTGGATCGGGCCGAGCCGTTCGCCGAACAGCAGCCAGGCCATGACCGCCGTCGTGCCGGGCACGAGATAGAAGAGGGAGGCGACCCTTGAGACCTCGCCCTCACGGATGAGGTACATGAGCAGGAAGACGGCGCCGAGCGAAAGCACCACCACCAGCCAGACAAGGGCGAAGACGAGTTCGCCGGTCAAGGTGTACTGTCGCGTCTCGAAGGCGAGGGAGCCGAGCGCCATCAGCACCGCCGCGCCCAGATATTGATAGAGAGTCCCGTGGACCAGGCCGATCCCGGAAACGAAGCGCTTTTGCCAGATTGTGCCGGCGCTCATGGCGAGCACGGCGACAAGGCCGGCGGCCAGTGTCGCGGCCGTGACGCCGCTGCCGATCGTGCCCAGCGCAGGCGACAATACGGCCGCCACGCCCGCAAGGCCGACGGCCAGCCCCGCCCATTGGCGTGCGGAGACCTGTTCGCCGAGCGCCGCGCCGGCCATGAGCGCGGTGATCATCGGCTGCAGCCCGACTATCAGTGCCGAAAAGCCCGCCGGCAGCCCGTTGTCGATGGCCCAGAAGACCCCGCCGAGATAGACCCCGTGCATCAGCATGCCGGCAATCGCGGCATGGAGCGCGGCACGGACATTGACGGGATCGCGCCGGACGAACCGGACGATGACGGCAAGCAGCAGGAAGGCCAGGGCGAAGCGCACGGCCAGGAAGCTGAACGGCTCCGACCACGGCATGGCATAGCGCGCACCGATGAAGCCGGTGGCCCACAGCAGGACAAAGACGGCTGG
Source organism: Mesorhizobium xinjiangense (assembly GCF_009749525.1). Classification (GTDB taxonomy): domain Bacteria; phylum Pseudomonadota; class Alphaproteobacteria; order Rhizobiales; family Rhizobiaceae; genus Mangrovimarina; species Mangrovimarina xinjiangensis. The sequence goes on from NZ_WOAC01000019.1 coordinate 33,741, forward strand.
AACCGCGCGCGTGAGGGAAGACATGGTTTAGAAATCCTGAATCTGGCAGCGAGCATATGACGGAACGCCATAAGCAGGGGGAAAGACGTTTTCGATAGGGTCCACAACGAGATTTTGTGCCGTCCAACGGCAACCATCAGGAGGCAGCCCGCGACATGATCGCAAATCTGGGAGTGTTCTGGCTCATCATGGCCATGGGGACCGTGGCCATCCTGTCGTTCATCCTGTCGCTCGCGCTTGACGCCATCATCGGACAGGATGGCGTCGGCGGCGTGGGCGGCATGATCCTCATGACGGGCGGCTTTTTTGGCGGGCTCTATGGCCTCAACCATTTCGGCATGCGTTTTCGCGATATCCAGGACGGTGCGGTGGCGGGCATGGCGTGTGCCCTTGCGGCGTTCGCCGTCATCCTTCTCGGCAAGGCGGTGGTGCGGCGGATTTGACGCTGTGCCTTGAATCTGCATGCCGCCTCCCCCGCTTCGCAGGGGAGGAACCGGCGTTGCCGCAGAAGGGGAGGGGCAAATGCGAACGCGAACCTAACCCAGCCCCACCATGCGGCGGATGTCGCGCGGCGTCATGCCGGCCGCGCGCAGGGCGGCGAGGGCGGTGTCGCCGGCGCTCTTGGATAGCTTGCGCCCGTCCGGCCCGACGATCAGATCGTGATGGGTATAGACCGGCGCGGGCAGGCCGATGAGTTCCTGCAGCAGGCGCTGGACCGAGGTGGCGTGAAACAGGTCGCGGCCGCGCACGACATGGGTGACGCCCTGGATGGCATCGTCCACCGTGACGCAAAGCGCGTAGCTCGCCGGCGTGTCCTTGCGCGCCAGCACGATGTCGCCCCATCGTGCCGGGTCGGCCTCGATGCACCCGGTCTCGCCGTCCGGTCCGCTGCCCAGTTCCTGCCAATCGAGGGCGCGGCCGGAAACGGCCGCCAGCGCGGCCTGCATGTCGAGCCGCCAGGAAAAGGGCTCGCCGGCCTCCATGCGCGCCTTGCGCTGCAAGGCCGGCAGATTGCGGTCGATGTCGGGATAGAGCGGCGCGCCGTCGGGGTCGCGCGGCCAGGGCATGCCGGCCGATTCGCTCTCGGCGACATGGGCGCGCATCTCGCTGCGGCTCATGAAGGCGGGGTAGATGATGTCTTCCGCAATCAGACGCTCCAATGCGGCGCGGTAGTCGTCGAAATGATCGGATTGCCGGCGCACCGGCTCTTCCCAGGCGAGCCCGAGCCAGGCGAGGTCCTCCATGAGGCCGCGCTCGAATTCGGGCAGGCAGCGCGCCGTGTCGATATCCTCGATGCGCAGCAGCATGCGGCCATCGACGGCTTCCGCCAAATCCTGATTGACGAGCGCCGAATAGGCGTGCCCCAGATGCAGCCGGCCGTTCGGGCTGGGCGCGAATCGGAATATGGGACGTGTCATGAATGTGCGCTGCCGCTGGTTGAAGAACTCATGGTCCGATTGCTACTTTGCGCCGCTCACGAGGAAAAGCCCATGCAGCGCATAGAGACGATCGCGGATGTCATTGCCGGCCTCGATGCGCTGTGCGCAGACGATCCGCGGCTTGTGCCCGTGCGCGCGGCCGCCGGCGATGTGCCGCTGAGGCGCACCGAGCCCGGATTTGCCAGCCTGGTTTCCATTATCGTCTCGCAACAGGTCTCGCGGGCCAGCGCCGACGCCATCCTGGCGCGGCTGGTGAAACTGGCCGATCCGCTGACGCCCGAGACGATTCACGCGGCCGACGACGCGCTTTTTCGGCTGGCCGGGCTGTCGCGTCCCAAGCAGCGCACCCTGCGTGCGCTGGCCGCAGCGATCACGGAGGAGGGACTGGATCTCGAGGCCCTGTGCCATCGCGACGCGACGGAAGCCATGATCGCCCTGACGGCCGTTCACGGCATCGGCCGCTGGACGGCGGAGATCTATCTGATGTTTGCCGCCGGCCATCCGGACATCTTTCCCGCGCGCGACATCGCGCTACAGGCTGCCGTCGCCCATGCGTTCAGCTTGGCTGGCCGTCCGGACGAGGACCAGCTCATCGAAATCGCCGAATCATGGGCGCCGAATCGCGGTGTCGCGGCACGGCTGTTCTGGGCCTATTATCGCGAAATGAAGGGTCGTGAAGCAGCGCCGGCCGCCTGATCTGGTGCGAAAAGCGCACAATTCTTCGCGAGAGACGGTGTTTGGCCATCATTTGCACCCTATTGGCAGCTTCACATTCCTGACATCTGTCGCTTACACTATCCGCGCCGTTCGGATCTCTCGCAAAAGGAGTCGATGGAAGTGACGCTCGCCGTCTCGCCGGATAGTCTGCCAGCCTTGGTGCTGAACGCCGATTACAGGCCGCTCAGCTACTATCCGTTGTCGCTCTGGTCCTGGCAGGACGCCATCAAGGCGGTGTTTCTGGAGCGGGTCAACATCGTCGCCGAGTACGAGCACGCCGTCTCCTCGCCCTCCTTTTCCATGCGCGTTCCCAGCGTCGTTTGCCTGAAGGCCTATGTGAAACCGTCGCGTCACCCGGCGTTCACGCGCTTCAACGTCTTCCTGCGCGACCGGTTCCAGTGCCAGTATTGCGGCACGCATGAAGACCTGACCTTCGACCACGTGGTTCCGCGCCGCTGCGGCGGCGCCACGACCTGGGAGAATGTCGTGGCGGCCTGCTCGCCGTGCAATCTGAAGAAGGGCGGCATGATGCCGGCCAAGGCCAGGATGTGGCCGCATCAAAAGCCCTACCAGCCGAGCGTGCACGACCTGCACAACAATGGCCGCCTGTTCCCGCCGAACTATCTGCACGATAGCTGGATGGACTTTCTCTATTGGGACGTCGAGCTGGAGCCGTAAGGCCAAGCAATCCTTATCGCTTCGCGGGGGCGAAGGCGGCGCGATAGGCGATCGCGGCCAGGATCAGGCTCGCCACCACATTCCAGCCGGCAAAGGACAGGCCGAGGAAGCGCCCGGCCGCCTCGTCGCAGGCCGGCGGGATGACCGTGTTGAGCGAATCGAGCACGCCGCCGGCCCCGCCGCCTTGCGGCGCGGCGACGACACCGCAATCGGTCGGGCCCGGCCACCAGCCCCATTCGACGCCCGAATGATAGGCGCCGAGATAAAGCCCCCAGGTCATCAAAAGGCCGCCGGCAAGAAGCAGGCCGCGCGTCACGACGCCGGGCAGGCGCAGACTAGAGGAGAAGAAGGCCAAGGCCATCAGCGGCACGCCGATATAATAGGGCAGGCGCTGTTCGAGGCACAGCTTGCAGGGAATGTAGCCGCCAATGTGCTGAAAGCCGAGCGCGATGCCGACCGTCGCCGCCATGCCGAGCGCCAGAATGCCTGCGCCGATCGTCTGGATGGGTCCGGTGGCTTTGGCAAGCGTCATTGGCATTCCTCAAAACACATATCGGACGGCGACGAAACCGCCGATGAGCAGCACCATGAATAGGGTGAAAAGAAGGCCCAGATTCTTTTCGATGAAGTGGCGGATGGGTTCCCCGAAGCGATAGAGCAGCCAGGCGACGAGGAAGAAACGCAAACCCCGCCCGATGACCGAAACCAGCACGAAGACGCCGAGATTGAGCCCCGTGGCGCCGGAAAAGATGGTCAGCACCTTGTAGGGAAAGGGCGTGACGGCGGCAAACAGGACGCCCCAGCCGCCCCAGCGGTTGTACCATTCGGCGATCTGCTCGAAGGCGTGCTCCTTGCCATAGAAGGCGAGGATCGGTCGGCCGACGGTTTCGTATAGATATGCGCCGATGACATAGCCGAGGAGCGCGCCGAGAATGGAGGCCAGGGTGCAGATGAAGGCATAGCGCATCCAGCGCTTGGGCTCGGCCAGCACCATGGGAATGAGCAGCACGTCGGGCGGGATCGGAAAGACCGAGCTTTCGACGAAGGATACGCCGGCAAGCCCCTTTTCAGCGTGGCGTGTCGCCGCAAGCGACATTGTCCAGTCGTAGAGCCGTCGAAGCATGAGAGATGGTTCCGGGATAGAACGAGCGACAGGTTCTCGTCTAATCCGGAACGCGGCCCAAGCACAATCCCGATCGTCGCATGAAATCGCCGCGCCGACAGTTGACGCGATGCCGCTTCGCCGTATAGTCCCGACCCGCTCGGGCAATCGTGCCCGCGAGCCCCTGTGGCGGAATTGGTAGACGCGCTCGACTCAAAATCGAGTTCCGCAAGGAGTGCTGGTTCGATCCCGGCCAGGGGCACCATTTCTTCGCTCACGACGAATTCGCTGCGCTCACCGTCTCCGCGGGGGCGGGCCATAGCCCGGGCCGCGGTCGCGGCCTTGATGCGGTTTGCGGTCTCGCCGCGCACCCTGGCCTTCGCTCACGACGAATTCGGTGTGCTCACCGTCTCCGCGGGGGCGGGTCATAGCCCGGGCCGCGGTCGCGGCCTTGATGAACCTAGCCTTCGCTCAAGAAGAGCGCCTTGCATGCATCGCCGGCGATCCTCAGGTCGCGACATATTTGCGCCAGTCGTGCTCCTCCTTGAAGCCAAGGACTTCGCGCGCCTTGCGGTTGGAAAGCGGCGCCTCGTATTCGCCCATAGGCCGGGTGATCGGCGTGTTCGGGCACCAGCGCTTCAGGAACGTCTCGGTCGGCTCATTGGCGGTGATCGTGTCGTTGACGGCATTGAAGACCTGGAAGCCGAGACCGTCCTTTTCAAGGCACAGATGCACGATCTGGGCGAGATCGCGCGCATCGACATAGCTCCAGGCATTGCGCTTGCGCGACATCGGATCGGCCAGGAAGGCGGGAAACAGGTCATATTCGTGCGGCTCGATCACATTGCCGATGCGCAGCGCATAGATGTCGGCGCCGGTGCGTGCGGCAAAGGCACGGGCGGTCTTCTCGTTGACCACCTTGGAAAGTCCGTAGCTGTCCATCGGGTCGACATCGTAATCCTCTTCCAGCGGGAACTGGTGGTAATCCTTGTCGCCCTCGGCAAAGCACACGCCATAGGTCGTCTCGCTGGAGGCGATGACGACCTTGTTGATGCCGAGCTTGGTCGCCGCCTCGATGACGTTGTAGGTGCTCAGCGCATTGACGCGAAAGGTCTCGTTGTCGGGATGGATCAGGATGCGTGGCACGGCGGCGAAATGGACCACCGCGTCGACGGCGGCCGGGCCTTTGCCGGTCTCCAGCCCCTCGAAGCCGAAATGCATCGACAGGGCGTTGAACACCTGGCCGCTGTCGGTGAGATCGGTGACCAGCGTGTTGACGCCGGGGCAGTCGAGCGGCTTCAGGTCGAGGTTGAGGATCGTGTGGCCCTTGTCCTTCAGCCACGGCACGACATGGCGGCCGGCCTTGCCGGAACCGCCGGTGAACACGATGCGCTTGGACATGGGCTCCTCTCCGTATTTTTTTTTGGCGGGCGGGTGCCCGCCGCGAATCCGCGCGGAATGAACCACATCGCCCGCTGCTTCGCCAGTCGACACGCCTGAAATGTGAACCCTCAGCCCTCCAGCTCGATCCAGACCGGCGCGTGATCGCTGGCGCCCGGACGGCCCCGCACCGGGCGGTCGACGCCGGCCGCCGTGAGCCGGCGGGCGGCCTTGCGGCTCACCAACAGATGGTCGAGCCTCAGGCCGGCGTTGCGGGACCAGCGATTGCGCATGTAGTCCCAGAAGGTGAAGACGGTCTCGTCGGGGAAGGCGGTGCTGATGGCGTCGGTCCATCCCTGGTCGAGCAGCCGGCGGTAGGCGGCGCGGCTTTGCGGCTGCACGAGCGCGTTGCGATCGTAGGAGCGAGTTTCGTAGATATCGCGCGGCTCGGGAACGACGTTGTAGTCGCCCGCCAGCACGACCGGCACATCGGCGGCGACAAGCTCGGCGGCATGCGCGATCAGCCGCTCCATCCAGGCAAGCTTGAAGTCGAATTTCGGTCCCGGCTGCGGATTGCCGTTGGGCGCGTAAAGCGAGGCGATCAGCACCCCGCCAATGGCCGCCTCGATATAGCGCGCGTCGCGGTCGGCCGGATCGCCCGGCAGTTCGTCGCGGGTCAGGACGGGCTCGGCGCCGCGCGCCAGGATCGCCACGCCGTTCCATGCCGGTTGGCCGCGCCAGACCGCGCCATAGCCAGCTTCTTCGAGCGCCGTACGGGGAAATTTGCGCTGGTCGGCTTTCAGTTCCTGCAGGCAGACGACGTCCGGCTCGGCCTCGGCCAGCCAGTCGAGCAGGTTGTCCAGACGCCAGTTGATGCCGTTGATGTTGAAGGTGGCGACCTTCACCGAACCGTCCGTTTCACGGCGCGATCCTCTCGGCGAAGGCCGCCACGGCCTGCGCCACCGTCTTCAGATGGTCGGCGGCAGAAAAGCCCGAGATCCGCTTGCGTGGCTTGAGGTCGTGATCGCCGTCCTCCAGCCACAGGAGCTCGATCCGCTCGGAAAGCGCGTAGCCCGCAACCTCCTCGCGCGTGCCGAATTCGTCGCGCGTGCCCTGGCAGATCAGCGTCGGCGTCTTCAGATTTTCGAGATGGGCGGTGCGCAACTGTGTCGGCTTGCCGGGCGGATGGAACGGATAGCCGAGACAGACGAGACCGGCGATGCGGCCCTGGTCATAGAGCTGGTCGGCGACCATGCTCGCCACGCGCCCGCCCATCGACTTGCCGCCGATCATCAGCGGGCCGGTCGCCGCCAGCGCCTCGACGGCGTCGAGATATTCATCCTTCAACCTTTCGGCGCGCGGCGGCGGCTTGCGGCCCTCGCCGTTGCGCCGGGCGGCCATGTAGGCGAATTCGAAACGGGCGGTTCGCAGGCCGGCCTCGGCCAATGCTGCAGAAGCCGCGTTCATGGAAATCGAATCCATCGGCGCGCCGGCCCCGTGCGCCAGCAGGATCGTGATGCGCGCATTGCCGGGCCCGTCGAAAAGGAAGCGGTCGTTCATCAGCCCGCATTCCTTCGGGCAAGCTGCAGGTCGGCATACTGGACGCCCCTGGCGGCATTGCGCGCCCAGGCCGAATTCGGGTCCAACTCGAGATAGCGCACCCACCAGCGCCGCGCTTCGGCGAGTTTGCCGGCATCGAACTCCAGCGTCGCCAGATTGTAGACGGCGTCGGCATAATCGGGATCGAGTGTGACCGCCTTGCTGAGATAGCTGCGCGCCGCCTGTGTGTGGCCGCTCTGCCGGACGAGATCGGCCAGGTTGAACCAGGCCTCGACGAAGGCGGGATCGAGCTTGAGCGTGATCAGGAAGCTGCGCCGCGCCTCGGCCATGTGGCCCATGGCGGCCAGGCAATTGGCGCGATTATAGGCGGCCACCGAATCCTTCGGATCGAGTGCCAGACATTTTTCGTAAAGGTCGGCCGCTTCCTCGAAACGCCCTTCGCTCTCCGCTTCTTCCGCCTCGTCGAACAGCGCGTCGGGCTCCCGCTCGTCGGGACGCTCGATCGGCAGCAGCATCTGTCCGTCGAGCTCGCTCAAGGCGTCGCCGCGCCGGGCATAGATCGCGTCGCGGCCCTCGGTCTCCAGCGCCAGGGCGGTGAGCGCGGTGACGGGTGCGGGCGCGCGATGGACGGAGCGCGCAATCGCGCCCCAACTCGCTCCGCCGGCGATCAGCCCGGCATATTTCTTGGCCAGGATCACGTCCCTGAACGAATAGGGCTCGCCGTCGTTCTCGAAGGCGTCGAAGAGCGACAGCAATTCGACGTCGCGCTCGGCAAGCCCCGACTGCTCGATCAGTGAGGCGCGCGTCAGGGCCGGTGCGGCCGGCGGGCGGCGCAGACCGAGCAGGCGCAGAAAACCGTTCTCGCTGAGGAGGCGCTTGCCGGCGCCGCGCTCCCGCTCGACGCGCTCTTCGATGGCCGTATCGCCGTCGCGCGCCAGAAGCCCGCGCCCGAGCACCACATGGGTGGTCTGGCGGGTGACGCCATGCCTGAGATGGGCGCCGCGGTCTTCCACCTCGCGCGCGGCCAGACGCCGCGGGAAGGCGGTCAGCGCGCCGATCATGCCGAACGTTATGCCTGTGAGCTCTGTCACGCCTTTTTCCGGGCGGGCCTTTTCGCAGCGGATTTCGCCGATCCGCCGGCGCCGGCGGCCTTGGTCGCCGATTTGGCGGCCGGCTTTTCCCTGGCCTTGCTCTTTGCCGGCGGCTTCGATTGCGAGAGGCTCGCCTTCAGCGCATCCATGAGATTGATGACGTTGCCACGCTCCGGTGCCGCCGCAACAACCGGCTTGTGTCCCTTCAGCTTCTCCTTGATCATCTCCATCAGGGCGACCTCGTAGCGATCCTCGTAGGTGTTGGGATCGAACTGGGTCGTCTTCTGCTCGATCAGCTTCTCGGCCAGTTCCAGCATTTCGGGATCGGGCTCGCCGACGGGAATATTGTCGAAATATTCGGCCGTGTTGCGCACCTCCCTGGGATTTCTCAATGTGCACACGAACATGCCGGTTTCGCGCGGGGCGATGGTGATGACCCGCTCGCGGCTCGACAGAACCAGCCTGGCAATGGCGAGCTTGCCGGATTTGTGCAGGGCCTCGCGCAGGACGATGAAGGTTTCCTCCGCCATTGCGCCGTCGGGCGCCAGATAATACGGGGCGTCCTGGTAGATAACGTCCACCGAGCCCGCCTCGACGAAGGCCTCTATGTTCATCGTGTGGTTGGATTCGATCCTGACGCTGTCGAGATCAGGCTGATCGATGATGACGTATTGCTTGTCCTCGTATTCGTAGCCCTTGACGAGTTCGGAGCGCTCGACCAGCCCGAGTTCGGGGTCGACCGGCTTCATGTTGATCCGGTTGTGCGTGTCCTTGTGCAACTGGTTGAAGGTGATGCGGTCACGGGTGCTGGTGGCGGGATAAAGCCGCACCGGACAACTCACCAGGCTCAGTTTCAGATAGCCTTTCCAACTCGCTCTTGGCGCCATGCCTGCCTCCTACGCAACGCAGCTACTTCTCCACAGTCGGCAAGTCCCGGGCGGCCTCTGCGATCTCGGCCCATGGATCACCAGACGTCGATATCAGCCCCGGAAGCGAAGAATAGTTCAAATCCTCCGGGGCGTCGATGGCCTCCAGATCCGCCCAGCCGAGCGGTGTCGAGGCCGGCAGGTTGGGCCGGGCGCGCAGCGAATAGGGCGCGACGGCGGTGGCACCGCGCACGTTGCGGTGGAAATCGATGAAGATGCGACCCTTGCGGTTTTGCTCGCCCATGGTGGTGGTGAAAGTGTCAGGCGCCGTCCTGGCGATCGCCGCGGCGATCTCTCCGGTGCGTGCGTGCACCTTTTTCCAGTCGAGCTTCGGGCGGACCGGCACAGTGAGGTGCAAACCCTTGCCGCCGGAGGTCTTGACGAAGGGCACGAGCTTCATCGCCTCCAATTCGCCGCGAATATGCTGCGCGGCCTCGACGATATCGCGCCATTCGATGCCTTCGCCGGGATCGAGGTCGAAGACGATGCGATCAGGCCTTTCGAGCCGTTTGGCGGTCGTGCCCCAGGCATGGAATTCCACCACCCCGAACTGGGCCAGCGCCAGATAGCCCTTGACGTCTTCGACGACGAGATAGGTCGTCGTCTCGCCCTCCGAATCGGTCCTTTCGAAGGTCGCAATCGAATCCGGCATGCCGGAAAAGGCATGGCGCTGGAAGAAGCAGTCCTGCCGCTTGCCCGTCGGACAGCGCAGGAAAGAGACCGGCCGGCCCAGGATATGCGGCAGCATGAAGTCGCCCATGCTTGCATAATAGACCGCGACGTCGAGCTTGGTCGGGCCGGATTTGGTGAACAGGCGGCGGGTCGGATTGGTGACCCAGACCGAGGCAAGGTCGGTGTCGGAGACGAGACGCTTGCGCTCGGGCGCGTCGGAGGCCGATAGCGCGGCGTCCCTCAGTTCCTTGAAGACGGCGTGACGCAGCATGTTGTCGGCCGTGCGGTTGGCGAAATGGATGTGGGCGGAAAGGACGGGCCGCACCCAATGAATGTCCTTGGGCGCGCCGTCGAGCCTGGCCGCGTCGTCCTTGAGCGGTTCCAGGCGTTCCAGCAGTCCTTTCAGCGTCGGCGCGTCGAAGCCGGTGCCCACCTTGCCGCGATAGTGCAGTTCTGCGTCGTGCCATTCGGCCAGTGCCAGCGCCGCCAGGCCTTCGGCGGCTTCGGACGTCGTATAGCCGGCGATGACGAAATCGCCCGCCTGCAGCGCCTTGGACTTGAGCCACGACTTGGATCGCCCCTCGTCATAGGGCGCCGACAGCTTCTTGGAGACGACGCCTTCGAGGCCGAGCTCGGTGGCGCGCTCGTAGAAAGCGGCGCCGTCGCCGACGACATGACCGCTCACCTGGATCGCGGATCGTGGATCGGCATGGCCGGCAAGCAGCCTTTCCAGCATCTCCTTGCGTTTGGACAGGGCAACCTTGCGCAGGTCCCAGCCATTCAGATGGACGAGATCGAAGGCATAGAAGACGAGCTGGTTGCCGGGTCCATCGGCAAGAGCTTCCTGAAGGGCCGAGAAGCGGCTGACGCCGTCGCCATCGAGAACGACGATCTCGCCGTCGATCACCGCCTGCTCGCAGGGCAATTGCCTGAAGGCGTGGGAAAGATCGCCGTAGCGCTTCGTCCAGTCGAGGCCGCTGCGGGTGATCAGCCTGGCCTCGCCGTCTTCGACGAAGGCCAATGTGCGATAGCCGTCGAACTTGATCTCGTGCAGCCAGTCCTTGCCTTTCGGCGGCTTGTCCGCTGCGGTGGCGAGCTGCGGCTTGAGGCGGTGCGGCATCGCGGATTTCCCGGCGCCTTTCAACCGGCCCGGCGCGAGCCTTCTTGGTCGAGGCGCCGGCTGCCCGACGTGCCCATCGTTGTCCGCCATGTCCTCGATCGTGCGTCGACTCTTCACGCTTTCGGGGCGCTCGGCGAGAATGTCCAGGTCGGGATCGGCCGCCTGATCGCGCTCCTTAATGAGCAGCCAGTTGCGCTTGGTCTCGCCCTCCCTGGGCTTCAGCCGTGTCAGCATCCAGCCGCCATTGAGCTTCTCGCTCGCCAGGCGGAATTTCAGCGCGCCGGCTTTGAGGCCCTTCGTCGCGTCGTCCATCGGCGCCCAGACACCGCTGTCCCAGACGATCATCGGCCCGCCGCCATATTCGCCATCGGGGATCACGCCCTCGAAGTCGATATAGTCGAGCGGATGGTCCTCGGTCTCGACCGCCAGCCGCCTGGTCTCGGGATCGAGCGACGGGCCTTTCGGAACCGCCCAGCTCTTCAGCAGGCCGCCGACCTGCAGCCGCAGATCGTAATGATCGGCCGTGGCGGCGTGCTTGTGCACGACGAAGCGGTTTCCGGAATCGCCGCTGGCATGGCCGTGCGGCTCCGTGGTGCGGGAAAAGTCCCGCTTTTTGTGGTAGTCCTTGAGCTTCGGACCGTTCATGACAAACGACTATGGATGAGGCATCGCGACTTTCAACCGAAATACTGCAAAAATCCGCATGACCATCTTGGTGAATGAGGAATTGATCACGTTCGCGCTGGGGAAAATCTGATACTGCACGCCTCCGCCACGGGATCGGAATGCCAATTCAGTGAGCCGGCATCGTGATCTGGCAGGGTGGTGTTTTTGCGCAGGAAGTATCCATGAAGCGGATTATCGGGACCATTATCGCCGCCGCCGCGGCGCTTGTCATACAGAGCGTTTCGGCCGAGCAGGTGCAGGCGCAGGCAAGCAGCGGCGGCTGCACATTGGAGCAGATCGGAGGAACCGCGCGCCATCTCGTGCGCTGCCGGGGCGGCCTGTCGATCACTACAGAGCAAGGGGCGCAGTACACCTTGCTCGACCGCACGGCCACGGGCAGCGTCGACGCCGTGCGCCTGACCGGCAAGGCGCTGCTCATCGATCTGCCGGAAAATGTACCCTCCTCCGGACTTGAGGTGGTGACGCCGCAGGCGATCGCCGCCGTAAGAGGTACGCAGTGGGCCGTCGATGTCGAACAGGATGCGACGTCGGTCTTTGTCGTCCGGGGCGCGGTGGCGGTCAGCCGGCGCGCCGGCGGCGCCGGTGTCGTGCTGGGGCCCGGCGAGGGCGTCGATGTTGACGAGAGCGGCGCTGCGCTGGAGGTGCGCCGCTGGCCGGCGGCCCGCGTCAACGCATTGATGGCCCGCTTCGGCCGGTGAAGCCGTCTTGAAGCCGCGCGCTGTCCAGACGCTTGTCGCCCTCGTGCTGGCGGCCGTTTGGGGTGCCGGTCTGGGATGGGCGCACTGGCGCGGCGGCATGCCTCTTCTCGAGCGGGTCGAGGCGCCGCTGACCGACATGCGCACACTTGTGCGCGGCGAAAGTACGGCGCCCGACGATGTGACGATCGTTGCCATCGACGACGAGGCGGTGGATCGTGTGGGAGAATTTCCCCTTCGGCGCGCCAGCCTGGCGCAGATCGTCGACGCGATCTCCCGCCATCGTCCAAGAGCGATCGCCATCGACATGCTGCTGGTCGATCGCGGGCTGCCCCAGGAGGACCAGCGGCTTGCCAGCGCGCTTGCCCGTGCGCCAAGCGTTGTGGCCGGCGCGGCCGTCTTTGCCGAGGGACGGCAACGCCTTGCGGCGGGCAATACCGATGCCCCGCTTGCGGAGGTTCCGGTCGCTGAGCGGTTCTTGCTGCCGCAGCAGGTCTTTGCCGAGGCTGCGGCGCTCGGCATCGTCAACGTGGCGACCGACCCGACGGGCACGCCGCGCTTCGCGCCGCTCCTGTTCAGGACCCGCGATCGCATCGAGACGTCCCTTGCCCTGAGGACCGCCGCCATTGCAGCCGGCGCGGTGCCGGCCATCGAGCCCGGCGGCCTCGTCCTGGGCGACAGGCGCATCCGCACGGACATCGGCCAGACCCTGCCTTTGTCGTTCTACGGCCCGAGCGGCACGATCCGCACGGTGAGCGCGGCCGCCGCGCTCAGGGGAGAACTGACGGACGAGGCGATCAATGGGCGCATCGTGGTTGTTGGCGCGACCGTGACCGGCGGCGGCGATGTCTTTCCCACCCCGTTCGATCCCGTTCTGCCTGGCGTCGAGGTCGTGGCCACGGCCATTGCGCATCTCGTGGCGGGAGACGGGCTCCTGCGCGACCGCTCCGTCAGGCTGGCGGATGCCGGCCTGGCCGTTGCGCTGCCCGTCGTCCTGATCGGGTTGCTCGCATGGAGACGCAACGTCATCGGCCTGGCCTCGATCGTCGCCGTCATGTGCGTCTGGCTGGTGCTCAACCAGGTGGCGTTCGGCCACGGCATCTGGTTGAGCCTTGCCGTGCCGATGGCCGCGGCCGCACCACCGCTGGTCCTGTTCGGTGCGCTGCAATTGTGGATGGATCGCCGCCGGGCGCAGTTCTTCGCCGCGCAAAGCGCGCTGCTGCAGCACATCCAGGCGCCGGGCTTGACGAAATGGCTGGCGCGCCATCCCGATTTCCTGACCGAGCCGGTACGGTTCGAGGCCGGCATCATCTTCATCGACCTGTCGGGCTATACGGGATTGAGCGAGAGCCTCGGACCGAACGAGACGCGCGGTCTGCTCAACGAGTTCTACGAATTCGTCAACGAAGAGGTAACAGTCAATGGTGGCGCCATCACCAGCTTCATGGGCGACGGGCTGATGATCCTGTTCGGCCTGCCGCGACCAGCCCCCGAGGATGCCGCCAATGCGCTGCGCTGCGCAGTCGGGCTGTGCGAGCGCACCGAGCGATGGCTCGCCGGCCTGCCGGATACGGTCGCGGGGCGCCTCGGCTACAAGATCGGCCTGCATTACGGCGCCGTGGTCGCCTCGCGGCTCGGCAGCGGCTCGGGCCAGCAGATCGCGACGACCGGCGACAGCGTGAACGTGGCAAGCCGCCTGATGGAGGTCGCGGCAAGGCAAGGGGCCGATCTTGCCTTGAGCGACGACGTGGTGCGGGCCGCCGGACCGGAGCGCACGCCGCTGGCGAATGGGCTTTGCGACGGGCCATTGGAGGTGGAACTGCGCGGCAGGACGAACCCGCTCAAGGTCTGGCTCTACAGCCGGCCGGAACGACCGTGAGTTACCGCGAGACTCGCCTGACGGACAGTCGGCAACCAAACAGATCCCGCACGATGGGTTGCTTCAGCCGCTGCCGCCCCCACCGCCGCCGTCGTGATCCTGGTTTTCGCGATTGATCTCGTAGCTCGGCAGTTCCTCACCGAGCAACTGGGCCTTGTATTCGGCCGGGCTCATGCCGGGCGGCGGGTCGCCGCGATAGACCGGCCCCCTCGTGCCGCATCCGGCGACGAGCATCAGCACGGCGGCGGCAATGGCAAATCTCGACATTGATTGTTCCTCGCTGGATGAGCACGCGGACGGGTGCATTGGCACATTTGTGTCTTGATCTCAACACGCCCGATAGCCCGATCGATCGCCCGTCTACCCCTCACGACCGACCGCAACCGCGCCCGGACAGGCGCGGCGTTGCATGGAATAATTCATCGCCTCGATGCGGCCGCGCGCCGCGCCGCGCTCTTTGGCCGTTCGATTCCTGTAGTCGGGAATATGGGTCGCGAGACCGGTGTGGCGGCGCACGGATGCGGCCCAGTCCTGGTCCACGCGGGCGTCGCGCGGCAGCCCGTAGGCCGCAGCTTCACGATTGCGCATGGCGGCAAGCTGCCCGCACTCCACCCGGTCATAGGGAAGCGATGACGTGTACTCCGCATCGAGGTTCTGGGCCAGCGAGCGGCAACCCTGGAGGGAGAGCGCAACAAGGATCGCAAGGAGGCATCGCGTGAGCATGCCGTAGCGCCTCGCCGAGGGTTCGATTGCAACTGCCGCCAGTTCAGTCATTGTGCCTTCCGTTGGACGCACGCCATTCGATGGCGAAACCATGCAGTATAGCAAGCGATTCCTGAATTTCCTCCAGTGCGAATGCCTGTCAATTCGGTGGTGATGGGACATCTCGCCATTCCTACGGACTAGGCCAACTTGTCGATCTCTATTAGTACCGTCGTATTATTGACCCTCTCCAAATCCCTGTCATGATTAAATTGCCGTTGAGCTAGAAGACAGAGACGGCAAGGGCTGCCCGACGCCGCGGGGGATCGGGCAGCCTTCTTTATGCGCGGGTGCCTTTGGCCGGAACTCGGTCACCTTGCCCAACCCTTCCATGAAATCCAATTGGCAAGCGCATCGGGCCGATGGCAGGCCATGCGCGCTTGCACAGCCTGCGAGCAGGTGGCAAGAAAGTGTGCATCGCGCGCCGCCCTTGCCGGATCGGCGGCTATTTTCAGGAAGCCTGCTCGGCCCTTCATGCTCGACCGCCGTGACAATTACCGGGATCTCCGTTCCCATTTCCGCTGGCAACTGCCGGAGCGCTTCAACATCGCCGTCGCGGTCTGTGACGACTGGGCGCGGCGCGCGCCGGAACGCACGGCGCTCTATGACTTCCACGCCGAGGGCGAAGCCATTCGCATGAGCTATCGCGAACTGGCCGAGCGCTCCAACGCGCTGGCCAATGCGCTGCGGGCGCAAGGGATAAGGCGCGGCGACCGGGTCGCGCTGCTCCTGCCGCAATCATTCGAGACCGTGATCGCCCATCTGGCGATCTACAAGCTCGGCGCGGTTGCCCTGCCGCTGGCGCTCCTGTTCGGCGTGGAGGCGCTCGAATACCGGTTGCACAGTGCCGATGCCGCGGGCGTGGTGACCAACGAGACGGGGCTCGCCAAGCTGCGGCCGATCCTCGGCCGGCTGGCGTCGCTGACCGCGCTCATCTCGGTTGATGGGCGCGACGGCGAGGCGCGCGGGCTCAACGAGCTCATCGCCAGCCATTCGACCAGTTTCGAGGCGGAGGACACCGGACCGGACGATCCGGCGATGATGATCTTCACCTCCGGCACGACCGGCCCGCCCAAGGGCGCGCTGCATGGCCACCGTGTTCTCCTCGGCCACCTGCCGGGCGTGCAGATGCCGCATGAATTCCTGCCCCAACCGGACGACCTGTTGTGGACGCCGGCCGACTGGGCCTGGGCCGGCGGCCTGCTCAACGTGCTCTTGCCGGGGCTCTATTTCGGTGTGCCGGTGGTCTCGTCGCCGGCGCAAAAATTCGATCCCGAGGCGGCGTTCGTCCTGATGGAAAAGATGCGGGTGCGCAACGCCTTCATTCCGCCGACGGCGCTCAGGATGATGAAGACGGTGACGGGCGTTCGCGACAACTTCGATCTGAACCTGCGCACGATCGGCTCCGGTGGCGAGGCGCTGGGCCGCGAGTCCTATGACTGGGCCCGCGCCGAACTGGGCCTGACCATCAACGAATTCTACGGCCAGACCGAATGCAACCTCGTGCTGTCGTCCTGCGCGGCGATCGGTGTTTCGCGCGGCGGCGCGATCGGCAGGCCGGTGCCGGGCCACGAGGTTGCCGTGGTCGATGAGGCGGGACGGCCGTTGCCGGCCGGCGAGGCGGGACAGATCGCGGTGCGTCGCCCGGACCCGGTGATGTTCCTGGAATATTGGAACAACCCGGAAGCGACGGCGAAGAAGTTCGTCGGCGACTGGATGCTGACGGGCGATCAGGCAGTTGTCGACGAAGACGGCTATTTCCATTTTTTCGGGCGCGATGACGACGTCATCACATCGGCCGGCTATCGCATCGGCCCGGCGGAGATCGAGGACTGCCTGACGGCGCATCCGGCGATCTCGCTGGCCGCCGCCGTCGGCAAGCCGGACGCCCTGCGCACCGAAATCGTCAAGGCCTATGTCGTGTTGAAGCCGGGCTGGCAGCCGGATGCTCACCTTGCCGAAGAGATCAAGTCATGGGTGCGCCATCGCCTTTCGGCACATGAATATCCGCGTGAGGTCGCGTTCGTCGAATCGATGCCGCTGACGACGACGGGCAAGGTGATCCGGCGCATCTTTCGCGAACGGGCACGCGAGGAGGCGGGGCTGTGAGAGCCATTCCGCCGTGCCTACTTCTCACCGTCTCCTGACCAGCTTTTCGAACCGGCTGCGCATTTGCCGGGCAAGATTTCGCGTTTCACCGGAAAGGCGGAGCTGCCCTGCCGCCTGACGCACGGCCTTGCCGGAGTCAGGTGTCAGGCCGACGATCAGGGTTCCCATCTCGCGCCGCTCGCTCCACAAACGGCTCATGACCGGATGACCGGGCACGGCGCAGGAATCGCTCACCACGATATCGGGGTCGTCGAGATGCACCTTCGTCGCCTCGATCATCAGCAGAGTGCCCGGCGAAAAGGCGCCGTACGCTTCGTCGAAGGCCGTCTTCCAGGTGTAGGCGACGCCCTGCTCGACAAAGACGATGAGGCTGGCGATCATGCAGCCGTCGAGGCGCAGCCTGTGGATGCGGCACATGTCGCGCCCGCTCAACCGGTCGATCGCCTCGCGGGCGAATGCCGCTTGGAATCGGTCGACGATCATTGCGCTTCCGGCGCGACCTTTCCAGCCGGAGGCTTCGAGCGACAAGAATTCTTCCGCCGCCTGGCGCACCTCTTCGGGGTGACGCACGACATCGTGGGTGAGTTCGCCCTTTTCGGCGAGCCGGCGCTTCAGGCGTCGGAACTCCCGGTAATGATGGGAGCGCAAGGCGCCCTTCAGATAGGCTTCCCCGTCAAGATCGCTGTGCAGCACGGCGCGCTCGCCATTCGATATGGCGCTCAGCGGCAGATTGCGTCCGTGCGCGGCCGTACGCAATGCGCCCGCCGCCTCGCCGTCGAGCGGCAGTTCCGGCAGCATCAGGACGCGCGGCAGCTTGAGCCTGGGCAGGGCGAGCATGGCGAAAAAATCCTCGACGACGCCGATCGGATCGTCGTGGTCGATCAGCGGCACGCCAAGGGGACTGAACGGGCTCGACCAGGCGCGGATGACGGGCGCGCCGAGGGGGATCTCCCGCTCGATCGAAAAGGGAAGAAGAAGTCGCAGCCGGCTGCGCTCTCCGGTTTCCTCGCGCATGACGGCGAGTTGGACCTGGCGGTCCTCGAGCCGCGGCATGGCGGGTGCCAGAAAGCGTGGATTGAAGAAGATATTCGGCTGAACCGAGCGGCTGCACAGATGGTCGAGCTCGTCCACCAGATCGAAGCCCGCCGAAGCCGGGTAGATGGCAAGCTCGCGCGCCGGCGGTTTGCCGTCGCCGAGCGAGACGCGCGTGGCGACCGCTTCCTCGCGTTCGAGCCCGCCCAGGCGGGCGATCATCGGAGCCGCAGGGCTGGGGTGCATGTCCTTGCGTGCGGGCAGGGTGCTCATGGTTGCTCTTTCAATCGTGCGGCGCGGTGAGGAAGAGCCGACATGGTGATGCCGAGCCTGCGCCTGACGGTAAGAAACAGGGCGGTCGCCTCGAAGGTCATGGCCGCCGCCGTGGCGATCGCGGCGCCCCACAAGGCGAACTGCGGAATGAGCAGAAAGTTGAGCGCGATGTTGACGCCGAGCGTGAGGGCATAGACGGCGGCGCAGACATTCTGGTTGCCGGTCATCGTCAGCAGGCTCTCGGCCGGGCCGATGGCGGCGCGCAGCACGACACCGGCCGAAAGCACGAATAGCAGGGGGTATCCCTGGTCAAAGCCGGGGCCGAACAGGCCCAGCAGCGGCTTGCCCAGGACGAGGACCACGAGGGCCATCGCAAGCGATGGCCAGAAGGTCCAGGCAGCGGTTTCCCGGGCGAAGACCTCGAGTGCTGCCCGGTCGTCGCCATGGCTTATCTGGGCATAGCGCTGGGCCACGCCGGCCTTGACAGCGAAGGAGGCAAAGTGAACCAGGGCCAGTGTCTTGACCGTGGCGAAATAGACGGCCACCTCGCCGGGCGGCAGGAAACGGCCGATCATCAGCACGTCGGCATTGGTCAACAGAAAGAAGAAGCTCTCGACCAGAAAGATCGGCATCGAAATGGCGACCCAGTGCCGGAGGAGATAGCGGCGCGGACCGGGATCGACCTGACGCTCCACGCGGCCGGTGACCAGCGTCAGTTGCGCCAGCGTGGTCAGATAGGTCGCGGCAACCGCGGCCAGCATGGCGGTCTCGGCGCTCGGCGCAAAACCGGTCGCGATCGCTGCCGCCATGAAGGCGAGGATCAGCACCGGGCGAACCAGATAGGCCGGAGAGAGCGCCGCGACGGCCCAGGAATTGGCTCGGGCCACGCCCTGCAGAAGATCGGACAGGGCGATCATCGGCAGGCAGATCAGCCCGAGGGCGAACGGCACGAGGTAATAGTCCTCGATGCGCTCGCCCAGACCCCAGATGACGGCGAGGCCGATTGCCGCCACGATCGTTGCGGTGATCAGGGCGAGAAGCCGGCCGGTCAGGTGGAACCCGCGCAGTTCGGGCCACATGGCCTTTTCGCGGTATTCGGAGATGAAGCGGATGACGGCGGTGTCAAAGCCGAGGCAGGAAATGCTGCCAACGATGATCATCGTCACCCAGACGAGGACGAAGATGCCGTATTCGAAACCGCCCATCCAGCGCGCCAGCAGCACCTGGCTGACGAAGGCGATCAGCGCGTTGGCGATGCGAATGGAAAAGGCGATAAGCGACATGCGTCCGGCACGCCCGCGCGCATCGCGTGCCAGAAGCGCCATTTCCAGCGCATCGAGCAGTGGCCGCGCCCGCAAGGCCAGTCTCGCCGGCAATAGCCGCTCGACCGTCGTCACCGCCGAAAACCGCAAGCCCCTCGCTCCAGTGGCAATTGAAGACGCGGAAGGCTTAGCGGTCAGACTTTAAGAAAGAGTTGGAGCGCGGACGCGTTCGCCGGCCCGGAGAGCGCCGAAATGCGGAATCGGCCCTGGCAGGCCGACCGGCGCCCTGGCACCCCATGAAGCGCCTTACGCGAAGGCGCCGTGGCAGTGCTTGAATTTTTTGCCCGAGCCGCAGGGGCAGGGCTCGTTGCGGCCGACCTTGCCCCAAGTGGCGGGATTGTCGGGGTCGCGCTCCTCGGGGTCGACCGTACGGCTGTGCTCCAGCACCGCTGCGCCGCCGTCTCCGCTGAATTCGTCCTGGCCGGTAGTTGCGTCGAGATGATGGCCTTCGACATCCGGCGCCTTCGGCGGGGGTGCATCGGCCGCCTCGCGAACCAGTTCGACGCGCATGAGCTGCGCGGTGACGGCCTGGCGCAGGTTGCCGAGCATGGCCTGGAAGAGCTCGAAGGCCTCGGACTTGTATTCGTTCAGCGGATCGCGCTGGGCGTAGCCGCGGAAACCGATCACCGAGCGCAGATGGTCGAGATTGACCAGGTGCTCGCGCCACAGATGGTCGAGCGTCTGCAGGAGCACCGATTTTTCCACATAGGCCATGACTTCGGGGCCGAAGCGCTCGGCGCGCTCGGCGGCGGCCTTGTCCGCGGCCTCGGTGATGCGGGCGCGGATGCCTTCCTCGTCGATGCCTTCCTCGGCAGCCCATTCCTCGACCGGCAGGTCGAGATTGAGATGGCCGCCCACGCCTTCCTTCAGCCCGGCGACGTCCCACTGTTCGGCATAGGCATTTTCGGGGATGTGCTTGGTGACCAGGTCGTCGATCACGTCCTCGCGCATTTCGGCGACGGTCTCGCCGAGATTTTCCCCGTCCATCAGTTCCAGACGCTGCTCGAAGACCACCTTGCGCTGGTCGTTCATCACATCGTCGAACTTCAGCAGATTCTTGCGGATGTCGAAATTGCGCGCCTCGACTTTCGTCTGCGCCTTCTCCAGGGCCTTGTTGATCCAGGGGTGAATGATGGCCTCGCCTTCCTTCAGCCCCAGTTTCTGCAGCATTCCGTCCATGCGGTCGGAGCCGAAGATGCGCATCAGGTCGTCCTGCAGCGACAGGTAGAATTTCGACCGGCCGGGATCGCCCTGGCGGCCGGACCGGCCGCGCAGCTGATTGTCGATGCGGCGGCTTTCATGGCGCTCGGTGGCGAGCACGTAGAGCCCGCCGGCGCCGATCGCCTCTTTCTTGAGCTTGGCGACTTCGCCGCGGATCGCTTCTTCGGCCGCCTTGCGCTCCTCGCCCTCGGGCATGTCGCCGAGCTCCTGGGCGATGCGCATGTCGGCATTGCCGCCGAGCTGGATGTCGGTGCCGCGGCCGGCCATGTTGGTGGCAATCGTGATGGCGCCTGGCTTGCCGGCCTGGGCGACGATCTGCGCCTCGCGCTCGTGATGGCGGGCGTTCAGGATCTCGAAACTGGTGATGCCTTCCTGGCGCAGCCGTTCGGCCAGAATTTCCGACTTCTCGATCGAGGTGGTGCCGACGAGCATCGGCTGGCACTTGGCGTGGGCGTCGCGGATCTCCTGCACGATCGCCTGGTACTTCTCCTCGACGGTCCGGTAGACCTCGTCGTCCTCGTCGAGGCGCGCCACGGGCAGGTTGGTGGGAACCTCGAAGACGCCCAACCCGTAAATATTGCCGAACTCCTCCGCCTCGGTCGCCGCCGTGCCGGTCATGCCGGCCAGCTTGTTGTACATGCGGAAATAGTTCTGGAAGGTGACGGAGGCGAGCGTCTGGTTCTCCGGCTGGATCTGCACGTGCTCCTTGGCTTCGAGCGCCTGGTGCAGCCCTTCGGAAAAACGACGGCCAGGCATCATGCGGCCGGTGAACTCGTCGATGATGACGACCTCGCCGTTGCGCACGATATAATCCTTGTCGCGCTGGAACAGCCGGTGCGCCTTGAGAGCGTTGTTGACGTGATGAACGATCGTCACGTTCTCGACGTCATAGAGCGAACCGCCCTTCAGCAGGTCCGCCTCACGCAGCATCGTCTCCAGCTTCTCCGTGCCTTCTTCGGTGAAGGTCGCCGTGCGCTGCTTCTCGTCGATCTCGTAATCGGCCTCCTCGAGTTTCGGCATGTAGGCGTCGATTGTGTTGTAGAGTTCCGAGCGGTCGTCAAGCGGACCGGAGATGATGAGCGGCGTGCGCGCCTCGTCGATCAGGATGGAGTCGACCTCGTCGACGATGGCGAAATTGTGCCCGCGCTGGACCATCTGGGCGCGCTCATATTTCATGTTGTCGCGCAGATAATCGAAGCCCAGCTCGTTGTTGGTTGCGTAGGTGACGTCGCAGGCATAGGCGTTACGGCGTTCCTCGTCGGAAAGCCCGTGAACGATGACGCCGGTCGTCAAGCCCAGGAAGCCGTAGACCTTGCCCATCCATTCGGCGTCGCGGGTTGCCAGGTAGTCGTTCACCGTGACGACGTGAGCGCCCTTGCCTTCCAGTGCGTTGAGATAGACGGGCAGGGTGGCGACCAGCGTCTTGCCCTCGCCGGTCTTCATCTCGGCGATGGAGCCGTCATGCAGCACCATGCCACCGACGAGCTGAACGTCGAACGGCCGCAGGCCGAGCGCCCGGCGGGCGGCTTCGCGCACGGCCGCGAATGCGGGCACCAACAGGTCGTCGAGCTTGGCACCGTTTTCAAGCTGGGCGCGGAATTCTGCCGTCTTGCCCCGAAGCGCCTCGTCAGACAGGGCCTGCATCTCGCCTTCGAGAGCGTTGATCTGTTCGACGCGCGGGCGCAGGCTCTTGATGCGTCTGTCGTTTGCCGATCCGAATATTTTACGGGCGATGCCGCCGAGGCTGACCATCAATGGTCCTTTCAATCAAAGCTTGCCAGCTGGGCCGGCCGGGCAGTGCTCATGACTGTGACTGAGGCAATTCACAATCGAAAAAGCGCCCGGGAAAAACGGTTCTGGACGCAGAGTTGAAGGACAGATAAGAGGGGGCAGAAGCGATGTCAACGTTGCGCCACGACGCGTTGCCGCCCTCAATTTGCCATTGCCGGGCGCATGCATCGTGCCCTCAACCCCAATCCCGGAGATAACAGATGCGCCTGTCTTGCTTTCGACGTCTGCCCGCGACCGTTGGTCTGGCCCTCGGCCTTGCCACAGCCACAAGCTGTCTTGCCATGGCGCAAGACGACGATGTGGTTGCGACGGTCAACGGAACGCCGATCACCGCAGGCGAGATCGCCATTGCCGAGACCGATCTCGACCCGCAATTCAGCCAGCTTCCGGCCGACAAGAGACGTGGCGCTGCGCTTTCGGCGCTGATCGAGATCAAGCTGCTGGCGGCGGCCGCCGAGGAGGCCGGCCTTGCCGATGGCAAGGAGTTTGCCGAGCGTCTGGAATTTCTGCGCATGCGCGCCCTTCACAGCGCCTATATCGATTCCGAGATTGCCTCCAAGGTGACCGACGAGGCTGTGCGCGCGCGCTATGATCAGGAGGTCGCCAACACGCCGCCGCAAAACGAGATCCGTGCGCGCCACATTCTGGTGAAGACGAAGGAAGAAGCCGGGGCCATCATCAAGCAGCTTGACGAGGGTGCCGATTTCGAGGAACTCGCCAAGGAGAATTCGACCGACGGTTCTGCCGCGCAGGGCGGCGATCTGGGCTATTTCGGCCAGGGACAGATGGTGCCGGAATTCGAGAAGGCGGCCTTCGCGCTGGATGCCGGCGCCTATACCTCCGAGCCGGTGGAAACGCAGTTCGGCTTCCACGTCATCAAGGTCGAGGACAAGCGCACCAAGCAGCCGCCGGCATTCGAGCAGGTCAAGGAGCAGTTGCGCTCGCTCGTGTTGCGCGAGACCTATTTCAACGCCGTCAACGAGCTGCGCGAAGGCGCGACCATTGAAGTCGACGATCCGGAGCTGAAGAAGGCGCTCGAAGCGACCGAACAGGCGAAGTGATCCCAGCCGAGTGCTGTTCGGCCGTCGTAATCCCGACGGAACCGGCCGGCCGCGCTCATTCCGTGGTTTGACGGGCCATGGTTTGACGGGCAAGTGCGCCGCTCGCGATGCAGCGGGCGGCGGCACGGATGGCAGGTTCGTCGTCGAGGCGATCTATCAAGAGCTGCGTCCATGCAAAGGACGTCACGAGATCGGCCACCGTCAATGGATCGGCCCCGTCGTCCAGTTCCCCTCGCGCCTGTGCCTGCCTGGCCAGACTGGCGGTTCGTTGCCGACGTTCGGCGGCGTATGTGGCCAATGCCTGTGAAGCCTTCGCGTCCGACTGGGCTTCGGCGATGACCGAGCGAAATATGCTGCCGGCCGGCGTTTCGCGCCAATAGCGGAACAGATCGCTGAGGAGGAGGAAGATGTCCTCCTCCAGGTCGCCCGTGTCGGGATAGTGGACATTGCGCTTCTGGCGCTGATAGGCGTCCAGCAGCAATGCCGTCTTGCTCGGCCACCAGCGATAGATCGTAGGCTTTCCCGCTCGGGCGCGCCGCGCCACGGCCTCGATGGAAAAGCCCGACGGCCCGGCCTCGACCAGCACCGCCTCGGCGGCATCCAGGATTGCCTCGGTGCTCTCCATGTTGCGACGCGCACCGGTCGAACGGCGCGCCGACGGTCCATCCTTCAAAGCATCCACTCCTTTTGGGTCACCGCTGCTCATGGCGGTCAGATTAGCATGATCTCTTGACGAAACGAAACGGATCGTTAAATTAAACGGAACGTATCGTTTAGATGGAGTCCATCATGCCAATGACATCGTCCGCAAGCCGGTTCTCGCGCCCGCGTTTCGCGCTGTTGGTGGCGCTCGGCGTCTATCCTCTGGTCACCGGCCTGCTCTATGTCGTCCTGCCGCTCACCGAGGGCTGGATGTTGTGGCAGCGCACGCTGCTGGTCGTTCCCGTCATGGTTCCGATCATGGTGTGGGTCTCATACCGGGCGTTCAGCGTGCCTTTGGCGGTTTCCTCAATCCCAAATCCCGATGATCCGCTGTCCTGCCGCGGTGACCGTCGCAGATGGTACGGGCTTGCACGGCCGCAAAATCTGGGGCAGAGGGGCTCGGTCGTCCACATTCGTTCCCGGAAACGCCATGTCCGCAGCGATATCGCCTCTTGCCCCCAGGAAATTTGCAAAACTGCCGGCGCTCGGCGGCGTGCGCATGGCGACGGCGCAAGCCGGCATCAAATATGAGGGGCGAACCGATCTCCTGGTCATGGTGTTCGACCAGGGCACAAAGGTCGCCGGCGTCTTCACCCGCTCGAAATGCCCCTCGGCGCCCGTCGAGTTCTGCCGGGAAAATCTTGCCGGGCAAGAGGCGCGCGTGCTCGTCGTCAATTCCGGCAACGCCAACGCCTTTACCGGCAGGAAAGGACGCGAGGCGACACGGCTGACGGCTGAGGCGGCGGCCCGGGCAGCGGGCTGTGACGTCAGCCAGGTATTCCTTGCTTCGACCGGCGTCATTGGCGAGCCGCTCGACGCCGCAGGCTTCGCGGACCGGCTCGACGGTCTCGTCGGCTCGGCGGATGCCGGCCTGTGGGGCGAGGCCGGCAAGGCCATCATGACCACAGATACCTATCCCAAATACGCCACCCGTACGGTCAGGCTGGGCGAGGCCGATGTCACCATCAACGGCATCGCCAAGGGCGCCGGCATGATCGCGCCCGACATGGCGACCATGCTTTCCTTCGTGGCGACCGATGCGCCGATTTCCGCCCCCGTCCTGAAGGCACTGCTTTCGGCCGGGGTGGGCAAGACATTCAATTCCGTGACCGTCGACAGCGACACCTCGACCAGCGATACGGTGCTTCTGTTCGCTACCGGCGCCGCCGAAGAACGCGGCGCGCCGCCGATTGCCGATGTCAGGGATCCGCGCCTGGCGCAGTTCAAGCGGGCCCTGAACCGGGTTCTCAAGGATCTGGCGCTGCAGGTGGTGCGCGACGGCGAGGGCGCGCGCAAGGAAGTGGAGATCAATGTCAGCGGCGCCAAATCGGCGCGCTCGGCCAAGCGCATCGCGCTGTCGATCGCCAATTCGCCGCTGGTCAAGACCGCGGTTGCCGGCGAGGACGCCAATTGGGGCCGCGTCGTCATGGCGGTCGGCAAGGCTGGCGAGCCGGCCGATCGCGACCTGCTGGCGATATCCTTCGGCGATATCCGCGTGGCCGTCGACGGCGAACGCGACCCGGCCTATTCCGAGGAGGAGGTATCGGCCTATATGAGGAACGACCGCATCCGCATCGGCGTCGATCTCGGCATCGGCCGTGGCAAGGCGACCGTGTGGACCTGCGATCTGACCAAGGAATATGTCGCCATCAACGGCGACTATCGCAGCTGACCCCGGCGGACCAATTGCACAACACACCGAACAACACCCCCGGCCTCGCAGGCATCAGGCGTTTTGAAGCGGCGGGCTTTCGGGCCTGGCCGGCCTCCTCTGTCTACTATGATGGAGCCTGGCTGGTGCGGCTGACTGCCGGCCTGCCGGCCAAGCGGCTGAACTCGATCAATCCGCTCGATCCCGGTGACATCGGGCGAATGGAAGATCGCATTGCCCGTGCGGCGCGGCGTTTCGAGGCCTACGGGCGGCCGCTGACGTTCCGCATGTCGCCGCTCGCCGGGCCGCAACTGGCGGCGTTTCTGGATGCCGGCGGATGGTCGCGCTTTCGCGAGTCGATCGTCATGCGTCGCCCGATGGACAACGGTGAACTCGATGATGTGATCGATCAGATCCCGCTCAAGGATGTGGCCCGTTTCACCGGCGCCGCGCTCAAGGTGCATGCCATGGATGTCTCGATGCGTCCGGGATTGTCCGAAGTCATCAATTCGATCGAGCCGGAAGCCGGTCTGTTTGTCCTCGAGCATGGGGACAGGCCGGCCGCAACCGCCATTTGCGTGCATGACGGGGAGCTTGCCGGCCTGTTCGAGATCGCGACCGATCGCGCCCTGCGCGGCGCCGGTCACGGGCGCCGGGTCGTCCTGTCGGCGCTCAAATGGGCAAGGCTGAGAGGCGCGCGCGAGGCCTGGTTGCAGGTCGAGGCCGACAACGAGGCGGCTCTCGGTCTTTATCGTTCGCTCGGCTTCACCGAGTTCTATCGCTATCATTATCGCCGGCCGCCCGAAGGATGAATGCAGCCGTGATCAACGACAAGCCGGTCGTCCTGGTCTCCGCCTGTGCGCTGGTCGACGCCGACGGCCGCGTGCTCATCGCCCAGCGTCCGCAAGGCAAGTCGATGGCCGGGCTGTGGGAGTTTCCCGGCGGCAAGGTGGAGCCGGGTGAGACGCCGGAGGAGACGGTCATTCGCGAACTGCGCGAGGAACTCGGCATCGAAACGCGCGCCGCCTGCCTGGCGCCGCTGACCTTCGCCAGCCATGCCTACGATGAATTTCATCTCCTGATGCCGCTCTTCGTGTGCCGCCGCTTCGAGGGAACGCCGGTGCCGCGCGAAGGTCAGCGGCTGAAATGGGTCCGCCCGCGCGATCTGCGCGACTATGCGATGCCGCCGGCCGACCTGCCCCTCATCCCCTTTCTGATCGACCTGTTGTGAGCGCGCTGCCGGCGCTGCAACTGCGTTAATGGATCGTTTAGCCGCGCATGCAATTCTTCGCGCGGTCAAGCGCGCGATCGATCCAGGTCGGGGGACGAGGAATGAGAGACGATATCGATCGGCAACGCACGGCCTTCATCAAGACGTCGGCGCTCGGCAAATTCGGTACGGGATCGATGCGCATCGCCCTCCTGTTCGGCTCGGCGGCGATTGCCCTGGCGCTGATCGCGGTGCCGCTTCTGGAGAAGAGGACCGGCGGCGGGTCGGCATTTGCGTCGCGCTTTCTCAACCTTGATTTTACCAGCACCGGTTCGATCGAACGTGGCGCGACCTACACGGTGCGCCGTTCCGTGTTGCAGCGCCGGTCCGACGCCGTGTGCATCATCCGGGCAGACGGTTCGATGAGCGGCGACTGCCCCTGATTGCTTCAATTCGACCGAATTGCCCAACGCGTCGCTAACCGCGTCGCTTAACGAATTCTCGCGGAGTACCCGCTATTGTGGCCCCATTCACGGGGAGTTGGCACGATGGCACGCAAGTTCTGGCACGATGAGAAAGGCGCGACGGCGATCGAATACGGGCTCATTGCCGGCTTGATCTTCATGGTTATCGTCACCGCAGCGGGCCAGATGGGTTCGGCAGTCGACCAGACCTTCCAGAATGTGGGGCAGAAGCTCGCAGAGGCGAACCAGCAATAACGTCTCGATACGATCGCATTGACGATCGACCGCAGCCGGAAATCGATGCCGCGGTCGGCACCGAATGCAGAGTGACCGACAGGCGGCGTCTCGGTGGGGTCTTCGTTCACTCCTTCGGCTGATTCTTCAGCGCATCCGCCAGCCGCATGGTCGCCGATCCGGGCTTCAATGGCTTTTGCTGCGATTCATGAGGCGCCCAGCCAGACAGCCAGATGAACGAGAAGGTTGCGCGTATGCGCCCGTCCGGGTCGGAGAAGCGCTCGGCGTAGATTTCGGCTGCGCGCATGAAGAGGTGCCGCGGCGTGGGCCGCCTTATGCGCCCAACAAGCGCGTTGGCCGCGCCCATGGCGCGCAGATCCTTCATCAGAGCGAACATGGTGTCGTAGCGCACCGTCACCGTTTCCACGTCGGTCACCGGCAGGGCGAAACCCGCCCGCTGCAAGAGCGCGCCGACGTCGCGCACGTCGGCAAGCGGGTAGACGCGGGGGCTGGCCCCGCCGACAAGCTCTACCTCCGCCGCCAGCAGGCTCTCGCGCAGTTCCGACAGGGTGCCGCTGCCGGCAAGGCAGGCCAGGAACAGCCCGTCGGGCCGCAGCGCCTGGCGGATCTGAATCAGCATCCCAGGCAGGTCGTTCACCTCGTGCAGGGTGAGAAGCGAGACCGCGAGATTGAGCGATGCGGGCTCCAGCGGCAGGATTTCGTCCGGCGCGACGATCCCCTCGCCGTCGAGCAGCGCCCGATCGGCTTCGAGACGCACCACCCGCTGCGCCTTGCCCGATTCGCGCAATGCAAGGGCAGCCGCCGGCGTCAGGCAGTGCAGGGCGCAGGCATCGTCGAATGTGCGCTCGACCGTCGATAGCCGCTCGGCCAGGTCGTCGACGGCCCGCGCCATGAGGAAGCCGGCGCCTTCATCTCCGATCCGCAGGGCGCGCTTCTTGTGCCGGATCTGAAGCGATCGATCGAACAATTGTTCCATCGGTCTCTCACCCGGCCTTGGCGTGCCGGTGCGCCAGACCATATGATCCGGCCTGTGCGGCTGGTGTCGCGTTGATTTTCATGGGAGGCATCTGGTGGCCGATCACAGGCGCAAGATCAAGCATCTTGTGCGCATAGTGGGGACCTGGTGGGGCCGCGTGCTGTTTCCCCCGGTGTGTACCGGCTGCCGGCACATCGTCAGCCAGCCGGGCGTTCTGTGCGCGCCCTGTTGGGCGCAATTGCGTCATATCGAGCAGCCCTGGTGCGCCGTGCTCGGCACGCCTTTCGAATTCGACATGGGAGCGGCCGCGATCTCGCCCGGCGCACTTGCCGACCCGCCGCCCTTCGATCGCGCCCGCTCGGCCGTGGCCTATTCCGGCATGGCGCGCCGCCTGGTGCAAAGCCTCAAATATGGCGACCGGACCGACCTCGCGCCGTGGATGGCACGCTGGATGCTGCGTGCCGGGGCCGAGCTTCTGCCCGACGCCGACCTGATCCTGGCGGTGCCCTTGCACCGGCGGCGCTTTCTTTTCCGCCGCTTCAACCAGTCGGCCGAGCTCGCGCGCGCCCTGGCGTGGTTGACCCAAAAACCCTTCGAGGCCGCGGCGGTCCAGCGTGTGCGATCGACGCGCCAGCAGGTGGGGCTGGGCCTGGCCGAGCGCCAGCGCAATGTGCAGGGCGCATTTCGCGTGGCAGAAGCCGGCAGAAGCCGCATCAAGGGCCGCAAGGTCCTGGTGATCGACGACGTCTACACGACCGGGGCGACCGTTTCGGCGCTGGCGCGCGCGCTCAAGCGGGCCGGAGCGGCCAGGGTCGATGTGCTGACATTCGCGCGGGTGCTGCCGGGGGACTTCCGGCCCGACGATGGCGCGACTATATATGGCTCCACCAGAGATATCCCATGGTTGATGTAACGATCTATACGCGCATGATGTGCGGCTATTGCAACGCCGCCAAACGCCTTCTCGACGAGAAGGGCGTCAAATATACCGAGCACGATGCAAGCTTCTCCCCGGAGCTGCGCGACGAGATGGCATCGCGGTCGGGCCGTGCGACCTTTCCGCAGATCTTCGTCGGCGACGTCCATGTCGGCGGTTGCGACGAGTTGCGCACGCTCGAAGCGAACGGCAAGCTCGACGCGTTGCTGCAGACCGGCAAATTGCAATAGGATGGTTCGATGAGCAGATTCGTCGCCGCCGTGGTGCAGATGCGCACCGGTATGGATCCCGAGCGCAACGCCGCCGATTTCGAGGCGGGCGTGCGCCAAGCGGCAGCCAAGGGCGCAGCCTATATCCAGACGCCCGAAATGACGGGCGCGCTGGTGCGCGACCGCAAGACCCTGATGGAAGTCCTCAGGAGCGAGGAGGACGACCCGGTCTTCGCTGCCGCGCGCCGCCTGGCGGGCGAGCTCGGCGTTACCATCCACGTCGGCTCGACGCCTGTCGCCTTGCCGGGCGGCAAGGTGGCCAACAGGGCATGCCTCGTCGGGCCCGATGGGGCGCCGATCGCCACCTATGACAAGATCCACATGTTCGACGTCGATCTCGACAATGGCGAGAGCTGGCGCGAATCGGCGACCTATGAGCCCGGCCGGCGCAGCGTCGTCGTCGATACGCCGCAGGCCAGGATGGGGCTGGCGATCTGCTACGATCTGCGTTTCCCACATCTGTTTCGCGGCCAGGCGCTGGCAGGCGCCGAGGTTCTGACGGTCCCGGCGGCATTTACCCGCCAGACCGGCGAGGCGCACTGGCATTCGCTTCTGCGCGCGCGTGCCATCGAGAACGGCGCCTGGCTCGTGGCGGCCGCGCAGGGCGGGCGCCACGAAGACGGCCGCGAGACCTACGGCCATTCCCTCATCGTCGACCCCTGGGGGCGGATCGCGGCAGAACTGGCGCATGACGAGCCCGGCGTCGCGGTCGCCGAGATCGACGGCGATGCGGTTCGGGCGGCCCGGGCCAAGATCCCCAATCTGAAGAATATGCGCGATTTCGACCTGGAGATCGTTGAAGCCGGTCAGACTGCCACCGGACGGAGGGCCGCATCGTGATCCGTTTCGCCTTGCATTGTGAGAAAGGGCACGAATTCGAGGCCTGGTTCCGCAACAACGATGACTATGACACGCAGGCAAAGCGCGGCCTGGTGGGGTGCCCGAACTGCGGTTCGGTCAAGGTTGGAAAGGCATTGATGGCGCCTTCGGTCGCCTCGTCGAAGAAGAAGGAGCAGGTCGCCCTGGCCGGCAACCAGGAGCAGCGCCGCATCGTGGCGCAGCTCAAGGAGATGACCGAAAAACTGCGCGCCAGTGCCGATTATGTCGGCGACAAGTTTGCCGAAGAAGCCCGACGCATCCATTACGGCGAGACGGAAGCGCGTGGCATCTATGGCGAGGCGACCGTGGACGAGGCGAAAGGCCTCATGGAGGACGGCGTCGAGTTCATACCCTTGCCGAACATACCCGACGATCACAACTGAGCGCATCCGACGCTCGAACTCAGCACGACATTTCGCCATAGAGCAAAGGGACGGCCATGAAGCAGGTCTGGGATTCGGCCGTCGGTCTGCTGCTGATTACGGGCGGCCTTCTGGGTGCCACGTTTCCGCTGGGCAAGGTTGCCACGGCCGCCGGCGTCGCGCCGATCGTCTGGTCGTTCCTGATTTCATGCGGGGCGGGCGGCATATTGGCGGTCGCGATGCTGATGCGTGGCGCCGCCTTTCGCCTCGACCGCCACAAGCTGCGCTATTATCTCATTGCCGGCTGCATATCCTATGCGCTGCCCAACATGCTGCTGTTCACCGCCATCCCGCATCTGGGGGCGGGCTTTACGGGCATCATGTTCACGCTTTCGCCGGTCATCACGCTGGTGCTGTCGCTCATCTTCCGCATGCGCCGCCCCAATCTGCTTGGCATGGCCGGAATCGCGACCGGATTCTTTGGCGCGCTTGTGGTGGCGACGACGCGCGGCGAGGCCGGCCAGGCTGCGGATTACATCTGGATCGGCATGGGTCTGACGATCCCGCTCGTGCTTGCGCTCGGCAACATCTATCGCACGATCGACTGGCCGCAAAACGCCGGTCCGATCGAGCTCGCCGTCGGCAGCCATCTGGCCGCTGCGGCAATGCTGGCCCTGGTCGGGGTTGCGGCTCCGGCTTTCCGGTTCGATCTCGCGCCGCTGCTCGATGTGCCCCTGCCGGTGCTTGCCCAGGTGGCATCGTCGGCCGCGATGTTCGCCTTCTTCTTCCGTCTGCAGGCTGTCGGCGGACCGGTCTATCTCAGCCAGATCGGCTATGTGGCGGCTGCCATCGGGCTCGTGAGCGGCACGCTTTTCCTGGACGAGCGCTACGCCGTTCTGACCTGGCTGGGCGCACTGGTCATTTTCGCCGGCGTGATGATGACGACGCGGGCGCAGCGCGCCAAAGGTTGATGTCTTCAGGGCCGCCGGGCGAGCGCCAGAAATGCCGTGGAGGAAAGCGTCGCCGGGCGCGGGCCGATAAGCGTGTCGAGCCGGCGCAGCGCCTTTTCTTCCACGCCGCGCCACGCCGCGGCGTCGAGGCCGCGCTTGAGCATGGCCACGGGAGCGGTGCCGCGCACGGTGTCGCGCCAGAATGTCTCGATGTCCTCGACTGCCAGGCTGCGTGAGACGGGGAAGACTTCGACCCCGTCAAATCCCGCCTGCCGCATCGTCTCGGCAAAGACCGCCGGGTCCTCCAGGCCCACCGCCGGTACTTCGTCCTCATCTGCGGCTTCGTCCGGCCGCAAGGCGCCAATCACCGCCTGCATGAGCTCGGAGCGGCTCACCGGCGCCCAACTCGAGACCAGCGCCTGGCCGCCCGACCGCAGCACGCGATGGAGTTCGCGAAAACCTTTCGAGCGATCGGGAAAGAACATCAGTCCGAACATCGAGATGCCGATGTCGAAGCTTTGCTCGGCAAAGGGAAGCGCCTGGCCGTCGGCCTCGAAGAGGTCGAGATTCGTTGCGCCGGCCGCCCCAACGCGGTGGCGCAACTCGTCCAGCATGCCGGAAGAAAAGTCCACGCAGGCAATGCGCTCGACGTGCGGCGCCAGGGCAAGAGCGGTCGTGCCGGGACCGCAGGCGATGTCGATCACCCGTGATGTGCCGTCATAGTCGAGCCGTGCCAGGCCGGCGTCGGAGAATTGCTTGAGATAGTCCAGCGTCGTTTCGGCGTAGCCTTCTGCCACCCATGTCCAGGGATCGGGCCGCGAAAGCGGCGCGTCGGTTTCGTCGGAGCGGTTGGCCATATCGTATTTCCTCGGCGGCGGGTCTTCGCATGACAGCTTAGGCTTCGATGTCTCGCCCGGCTTGAAGAAATGTTACCCGCGCCCGTTCAAACCTCCGGTCGCTCGGCGAGGAACATGTAGTTGACGTCCATGTCCTTCGATCGCTGCCAGCGGTCGGCGAACGGACTGTAGACCACGCCGGTACGGTCGATCACGTGCATGCCGGCTCCCTTCAAAGTGGCTTCCAGTTCGTCGGGACGGACGAGCTTTTCATATTGGTGGGTGCCGCGCGGCAGCCAGCGCAGCACATATTCGGCGCCGATGATGGCCAGCCCCAGGGCCTTGAGCGTCCGGTTGATGGTGGCGACGAACATGACGCCGCCAGGCTTCACCATCTGGGCGCATTTGCCGATATAGAAATCGACATCGGCGACATGCTCGACGACCTCCATGTTGAGGACAACGTCGAACATCTCGCCTTGGTCGGCCAGGTCTTCCGCCGTCGTCGCGCGGTAATCGATCTTTACGCTGGCTTCGGCGGCATGCAGCTTCGCCACTTCGATATTGGTCTCTGACGCATCGGCACCGACGACCTGAGCGCCGAGGCGGGCCATCGGCTCGCACAGAAGTCCGCCGCCGCAGCCGATGTCGAGGAAACGCAGCCCCTCGAAGGGCCGCGATGAGTGCGGATCGCGGCCGAAATGGGCGGCGACCTGGTCGCGGATATAGGCAAGCCGCACCGGATTGAACTTGTGCAGCGGACGAAACTTGCCTTTCGGATCCCACCATTCTGCCGCCAGGGCGGAGAAACGTTCCACTTCGTCGGCGTCAATGGTCGTCTTGCGTGCTTCGGCCATCCGGTGTTCTCCCTTCGCCGGCAACAGGTCGGGCGCGGTGGCCGGATTGTCAAGGCACATTGCGGCGGCAACTTGCGGATCGTGCCTCATTTGGATAATGAAACGCGCGCATTCTCTGCCTCGGTCATCCGGGGCGGTTTCGTCTCGATTCATGATCCCGGTCCAACCGGCCGACACGGCAAGAAGGCTATCCGCAGCATGGCGCGCATCGTGATGAAATTCGGCGGGACGTCTGTCGCCGACATCGGTCGCATCCGCAATGTGGCGCGTCACGTCAAACGCGAGGTCGATGCCGGTCACGAGGTTGCCGTCGTCGTCTCGGCCATGGCTGGCAAGACCAACGAGCTGGTGAGTTGGGTTCAGGAGGCCTCGAAGGCCGAAGGGACCAATTTCAACATCTACGACGCGCGCGAGTACGATGCCATCGTCGCCTCCGGCGAGCAGGTGACGTCGGGCCTGCTGGCGCTGGTCCTGCAATCGATGGGCGTCAATGCGCGCTCCTGGCAGGGCTGGCAGATCCCGATCCGGACCGACAACGCGCATGGCGCGGCGCGCATCGCCGAAATCGACGGATCGTTTCTCATCAAGCGCTTCGAGGAAGGCCAGGTCGCCGTGGTTTCCGGCTTCCAGGGGCTGGCGCCCGACAATCGTATCGCCACGCTCGGGCGCGGCGGCTCAGACACCAGCGCGGTTGCGATCGCCGCCGCGGTGAAGGCCGATCGCTGCGACATCTACACCGATGTCGACGGCGTCTACACCACCGATCCGAGAGTTGAGCCGAAGGCGCGGCGGTTGTCCAAGATCTCGTTCGAGGAAATGCTCGAGCTGGCGTCGCTCGGCGCCAAGGTGCTCCAGGTGCGCTCGGTGGAGCTTGCCATGGTGCACAAGGTGCGCACATTCGTGCGCTCGTCGTTCGACGATCCCGATGCGCCCGGCATGGGAGACTTCGACAACCCTCCGGGTACGCTCATTTGCGAAGAGGATGAAATCGTGGAACAGCAGGTCGTCACCGGGATTGCCTATGCCAAGGATGAGGCGCAGATTTCGCTGCGCCGTGTCGCTGACCGGCCTGGCGTGGCCGCCGGCATTTTCGGCCCCCTGGCCGAGGCCGGCATCAATGTCGACATGATCGTGCAGAACATTTCCGAGGACGGTTCGCGCACCGACATGACGTTCACGGTGTCCTCGGGCGACGTCGACAAGGCGCTCGCGGTGCTGGAAAAGGGGCGCGCGACGATCGGCTTCGACGCCGTCCAGCACGACGAGGGCATGTCGAAGATCTCCGTCATCGGCATCGGCATGCGCAGCCACGCCGGCGTGGCTGCGACGGCCTTCAATGCACTGGCGGAGAAGGGCATCAACATCCTCGCCATCACCACGTCGGAGATCAAGATTTCGATCCTGATCGACGGTTCCTACACCGAATTGGCGGTTCGAACTTTGCATTCCGTCTACGGTCTGGATAAGCAATAGATACAGAAATGCGATGACGGCATTGACCGCCGCCGCGATTCGCGCGGGCGGCGACAACGCTATTGGAGAATGGGCCGATGCGTGAAATCGCCGGCAGTCCGAGGGTCCTGCTGAGACGCCTCCGCGAACTGATGGCGGAGGCGCTCGAGCCGCAGGAGCGGCTCGACCGCATCGTGCGCGAGATCGCACAGAACATGGTGGCCGAGGTCTGTTCGCTCTACGTCCTGCGGGCCGACGGAGTGCTCGAGCTCTACGCCACCGAAGGCCTCAATCCGGGCGCCGTGCACCTGGCGCAGCTGCAGCTCGGGCAAGGTCTTGTCGGCACGATCGCCTCCAGCGCCCGCCCGCTCAATCTCCAGGATGCGCGCAAGCATCCCGCATTCACCTACCTGCCGGAAACGGGTGAGGAGATATACTCCTCCTTCCTCGGCGTTCCGGTGCTGCGCGCCGGCCGCACTTTGGGCGTGCTCGTGGTGCAGAACAAGACCCATCGCCACTACGGCGAC
Organism: Mesorhizobium xinjiangense; assembly: GCF_009749525.1. Taxonomy (GTDB): domain Bacteria; phylum Pseudomonadota; class Alphaproteobacteria; order Rhizobiales; family Rhizobiaceae; genus Mangrovimarina; species Mangrovimarina xinjiangensis. The sequence goes on from NZ_WOAC01000019.1 coordinate 69,585, forward strand.
GACGAGGTCGAAGCGCTCGAGACGACGGCCATGGTGCTTGCGGAAATGATCGCCAGCGGCGATTTGCAGCGGCTTACCCCGCCCGGAATGGAGCTCGACCTGAGCCGCCCGGTCAGCATGAACGGCGTGCCCTTCAACGAAGGCGTCGGGCTCGGCCATGTCGTGTTGCACGAGCCGCGCATCGTCGTGACCAACCTGTTCAACGAGGATGTCGATGATGAGTTGCGCCGTCTCGAGCATTCGCTGGGATCGCTGCGGCTTTCGATCGACGACATGCTGTCGCGCCGCGACGTGGCCATCGAGGGCGAGCACCGGGCCGTCCTGGAAGCCTATCGCATGTTCGCCTATGACCGCGGATGGGTGCGGCGTCTGGAAGAGGCGGTGCGCAACGGCCTGACCGCCGAGGCGGCGGTCGAAAAGGTGCAAAGCGACATGCGCGCGCGCATGATGCACATGACCGACCCCTATCTGCGCGAGCGGATGAACGATTTCGACGATCTTGCCTTCCGGCTCCTGCGTCAATTGATGGGGCACGGGCCGGAAGCGCTCGGCGCCTCCCTGCCCAAGGACGCCATCATCGTCGCCCGCTCCATGGGGGCGGCCGAGCTGCTCGACTATCCGCGCGACGCGCTGCGCGGCCTCGTTCTGGAAGAAGGCGCGGTTACCAGCCACGTCGTCATCGTCGCCCGGGCGATGGGCATTCCCGTTGCCGGCCAGGTCAAGGGCGCCGTCTCCATGGCCGAGAACGGTGACGCCATCATCGTCGACGGTGATGAGGGGACGGTGCATTTGCGGCCGCAGTCGGACGTCGAGGCGGCCTATGCCGAGAAGGTCCGCTTTCGCGCGCGCCGCCAGGAGCTTTACCGAGAGTTGCGCAGCAAGCCGTCGGTGTCGAAGGACGGCGTTCAGGTCGACCTGTTGATGAATGCCGGGCTCGCGGTCGACCTGCCGCAGCTTGCCGAGTGCGGCGCGGCGGGAATCGGCCTGTACAGGACCGAGTTGCAGTTCATGATCGCGGCGACCTTTCCGCGCGCCGAGGCGCAGGAGGTGCTTTACCGCGAGGTTCTGGATGCGGCGGACGGCAAGCCCGTCACTTTCCGCACCATCGATATCGGCGGCGACAAGGTGCTGCCTTATTTTCGCGGCGCCGAGAAGGAGGAGAACCCGGCGCTCGGCTGGCGCGCCCTTCGCCTCACGCTCGACAGGCCCGGATTGCTGCGCACACAGGTCCGCGCGCTGCTGAAGGCCGCGGGCGACACGGAACTGCGCGTCATGTTGCCGATGGTCGCCGAAATCTCGGAAATCACCCAGGCGCGCGAGATCATCGAGCGCGAGGTGCGCCATCTGGCGCGCTTCGGCCATATTCTACCCAACAGCCTGAAGCTCGGCGCGATGATCGAGGTGCCGTCGCTCCTGTTCCAGCTCGACGAGGTCATGCAGGCCGTCGATTTCGTTTCGGTGGGCTCGAACGACCTGTTCCAGTTCGTCATGGCGGCCGACCGGGGCAATGCCTTGCTGGCCGACCGCTTCGACCCGCTGTCCGTTCCTTTCCTGCGCGTACTCAAGCAGATCGTCGATGCCGGCCACGCTGCCGCAACGCCGGTTACGCTATGCGGCGAACTCGCCGGCCGGCCGATATCGGCGATGGCACTGATCGGTCTCGGCTTCCGTTCGATCTCGATGTCGGCCGCCGCGGTCGGCCCGGTCAAGGCAATGCTGACCGAATTGCCGGTCAGGGACCTGCAGGAGCGGTTCGGCCAGATGCTGGCCAATGGCGGCGCGCAGAACGATGTCCGTGCGTTCCTGAAGACCTTTGCCGAAGAGCACGGCGTTCCCCTTTGAGGTATCGTAGATGAGCAGTCTGCCGGCCGACCGGTTGAACCAGGTATTGAAGCGTTTCGACATGGTGGAGGCGCAGATGGCGGCCGGTCCGGAGGCCGACGTCTATGTGCGGCTTGCTTCGGAATATTCCGATCTGCAGGAACTGGCCGGGCAGATCCGCGCGCTCAAGGCGGCCGAGAAGGAGCGCGACGAACTTGCCGCGATGATCGTCGACAAGGCGACGGAAGACGATATGCGCGAGCTCGCAGAAGCCGAGCTGCCGGGGTTGGAGGAGCGCATCGAGGCGCTCGAGGGCTCGATCCAGATCCTGCTTCTGCCCAAGGACGATGCCGACGACAAGAACGCCATCCTGGAAATCCGTGCCGGCACGGGCGGCGACGAGGCCGCCCTTTTCGCCGGTGACCTCTTCCGCATGTACGAGCGCTATGCGGCCGATCGCGGCTGGCGGGTGGAACTCGTTTCGGCCAGCGAGGGCGATGCCGGCGGCTACAAGGAGATCATCGCCACCGTCTCCGGCAAGGGCGTGTTCTCGCGCCTCAAATACGAATCGGGCGTGCATCGGGTGCAGCGGGTCCCCGAAACCGAGGCGAGCGGGCGCATCCACACATCGGCAGCCACGGTGGCCGTGTTGCCGCAAGCCGAGGAAATCGACGTCGACATCAGGCCTGAAGATATCCGCATCGACACGATGCGCGCCTCCGGCGCTGGCGGGCAGCATGTCAACACGACCGATTCGGCCGTCCGCATCACCCATCTGCCGACCGGCATCGTGGTCGTCCAGGCGGAGAAATCGCAGCACCAGAACAGGGCCCGCGCCATGCAGATCCTGCGCGCGCGTCTCTTCGACGCCGAGCGCATGAAGGCGGCACAGGACCGCTCCGAGGCGCGGCGGCTGCAGGTCGGCTCGGGCGACCGGTCCGAGCGCATCCGCACCTACAATTTTCCGCAGGGGCGGGTGAGCGACCACCGGATCAATCTGACCCTCTACAAGCTCGACAAGGTGATGGAGGGCGATCTCGACGACATCATCGATGCGCTTGTCTCCGATCACCAGTCGAAGCTGTTGGCCGAGATGCACGGCGATGGCTGAACGGCAGGCGGGCGGGCCGGAAGGCGCGCCGCTCTCTTCGCTTCTGGACAAGGCGCGGCGTCGGCTTGCCGATGGCGGCGTGGCCGACGCCGCTCTCGACGCCCGGCTGCTGGTGGAGCATTTCACCGCAACGCGACGCATCGATGCCATCAGCCGGCCGGATCAATTGATCGGACCGGCTGCGGTGGCTGCTCTCGACGTAGCGATCGAGAGGCGGCTTGCCGGGGAGCCGGTGCACCGGATCCTGGGTTTTCGCGAATTCTACGGCCTGGAACTCGGCCTGTCGGCGGATACGCTGGAGCCGCGGCCCGACACCGAAATACTTGTCGACCTGGTGCTCGACCGGCTGCGTGCGATCGTCGCGGCGCGTGGCGGATGCCGCATTCTCGATCTGGGGACGGGAACGGGGGCAATCGCGCTGGCGGTGTTGGCGGAAATCCCGCAAGCGGTCGCAACCGGCGTCGATATCGCGCCGGGAGCCGTGGCCGCGGCGACGTCCAACGCCGCACGTCTGGGGTTGGCGGAGCGATTCGAGGCACTGCAATCGGACTGGTTCGAGAAAATATCCGGCCGCTACGATGCAATCCTGTCGAATCCGCCCTATATAACCCATGAAGAGATGGCTGAGCTCATGCCGGAAGTGTCCGGCTTTGACCCGCACAGGGCTCTCGACGGAGGACCGGACGGGCTTGATGCCTACCGTTTGATTGCGGCGCAGAGCGGCGAATTCCTGGCTCCCGAAGGGTTGGTGGGCGTGGAAATCGGTCATCGGCAGAAGATGCAGGTCATCGAGATTTTTGCCGGGTTGGGCTTCCGCCATGTGGACGCCGCGGTTGATCTGGCTGGTCGGGACCGCGCCTTGATGTTCGAGATGTGAACCGAAATTGTGCCTTGCGAAAAAATGCTTGGCATCGGCTCGGAATGTCGCTAGGTTCCAGCCACCGGATGAGACGAAGCAGGCAGCACTGTATCGATTCGGTTCCTCGGGAAACAGCTGTCTGATGTGTGTCCAACGCAGAGACTTCGCGCGGGGATCATCCGGTTTGGATACGAAACCGAAAGCTAGATGGAAGCTTGCGGCAGCGAGGTGAGAAGCACCACGCTCCACGATAGGATGGCGAATGTGAAGCCTGGATGGCCGCATTCCCCTTGTTTCACCATGATATCAAAGAAGAGTATCGGATGAGGCCACAACAGCAGAACAGGCGCATGCGCGGTCGCAACAACAACAACCGCAAGGGCCCAAACCCCCTGACGCGCAGCTATGAGAGCAATGGCCCCGATGTGAAGATCCGCGGATCGGCACAGCAGATCGCCGACAAATACGCCGCGCTGGCGCGTGACGCGCAAAGCGCGGGCGATCGGGTGATGTCCGAGAACTATCTGCAGCACGCCGAGCACTACAACCGCATCATCGCGGCGGCGCAGGGCCAGGTGCAACCGAACACGCAGCGTGAGAACGCCGACGACGGCGACGATGAACGCGAAGACGTGGAGCAGGCGGCCCAGTCCAACCAGACTTCCGCCAAGAACGATGGTTCGGGCCCGCAGCCGGTGATCGACGGCACGCCGGCCGAAGTTGCGCTGGAGCAGGAGACCATGTCCGGCGGATCGTCCGGCGCAAAGCGCGGCAAGAAGACCGAAGAGGCGAAAGCCGCCGAGAGCGTCGACGGTGCAGACACGAGCGACGAGGAAGCACCGGCAACGGACGAGGCGCCTGCGCCGCGTCGGGCGCGCCGTCCGCGTCGCAGCCGCAAGGCGGCGAACGAGGCCGGCGATGAAACGGCCGAAACGTCGGCGGCCACCGATCAGGGCGATGATGGCGGCAAGTCCGAGCCCGACGGCGGTGAGGCGGTTCTGCCGGCCGCCCAGTAGCGGCACAGCGGCAACAGGCAGAAGTTGCAGCAAAAAGGCGGGCAGATGTCCGCCTTTTTTCATTTTTCGAATATAATCGTATCTTGAGTACGGTTCCCCCCGTACCCATATCGCGGAAGACATGAACTGGCTTCCGTGAAGCAGTTCGTCACCTCATGCCTGTCCGGCGCCGCAAAGCGGGCCGGCGAGGGAAAGGAGACATTGATGAACATCGAAAAATACTCCGAGCGGGTCCGGGGTTTCATTCAGTCCGCGCAAACGCTGGCGCTTTCGCGCAATCACCAGCAATTCACACCCGAACATATCTTGAAGGTCCTCGTCGACGACGAGGAGGGCCTGGCCGCATCCCTGATCGAACGCGCGGGCGGACGGCCCGCCGATGTCCGGCTCGGCGTGGAGGCCGCGCTCGAGGCCATGCCGCAGGTCGAAGGCGGCAACGGCCAGCTCTACATGGCCCAGCCGCTGGCCAAGGTATTCGCGACGGCCGAGGAACTGGCGAAGAAGGCCGGCGATTCCTACGTCACGGTCGAACGGCTGCTGACCGCCCTGGCGGTCGAGAAATCCGCCAAATCATCCGACATCCTGACCAAGGCCGGCGTCACCGCGCAGGCCCTCAACCAGGTCATCAACGACATTCGCAAAGGGCGGACGGCCGATTCGGCCAATGCCGAACAGGGCTTTGACGCATTGAAGAAATATGCGCGCGACCTGACGGCGGACGCGCGGTCCGGCAAGCTCGACCCGGTGATCGGCCGCGACGATGAAATCCGCCGGACCATCCAGGTCCTGTCGCGCCGGACCAAGAACAATCCCGTGCTGATCGGCGAGCCGGGCGTCGGCAAGACGGCGATCGCCGAAGGGCTGGCGCTCAGGATCGTCAATGGCGACGTGCCCGAATCGCTGAAGGAGAAGCGATTGATGGCGCTCGACATGGGCGCGCTGATCGCGGGTGCCAAGTATCGCGGCGAGTTCGAGGAACGGCTGAAGGCGGTTCTGTCGGAGGTCCAGGCCGCGGAAGGCGAGATCGTCCTGTTCATCGACGAGTTGCATACGCTTGTCGGCGCCGGCAAGGCGGAAGGCGCGATGGACGCCTCCAACCTGCTCAAGCCGGCGCTTGCGCGCGGCGAGTTGCACTGCGTGGGCGCCACGACGCTCGACGAGTACCGCAAGTATATCGAGAAGGACGCCGCACTTGCGCGGCGCTTCCAGCCGGTCTTCGTCGACGAGCCGACGGTGGAGGACACCGTTTCGATCCTGCGCGGTCTGAAGGAGAAGTACGAGCAGCACCACAAGGTGCGCATCTCCGACTCCGCATTGGTCTCGGCGGCGGCATTGTCGAACCGCTATATCGCTGATCGTTTCCTGCCCGACAAGGCCATCGACCTGGTCGACGAGGCGTCCTCGCGCCTCAGGATGCAGGTCGATTCCAAGCCCGAGGCGCTTGACGAGATCGACCGGCGCATCATGCAGCTCAAGATCGAGCGCGAGGCGCTGAAAAAGGAAAAGGACGACGCCTCGAAGGACCGGCTCGAGAAGCTGGAAAAGGAGCTTGCCGGCCTCGAGGAGGAATCCGCCGCGCTGTCATCCAGCTGGGCGGCCGAGAAGGAAAAGCTCGGGCTGGCCGCCGAACTGAAGAAGCAACTCGACGATGCGCGCAATGAACTTGCCATCGCCCAGCGCAAGGGCGAGTTCCAGAAGGCCGGTGAGCTGGCCTATGGCCGCATTCCCGAACTGGAAAAGCAGCTCAAGGAGGCCGAGACCGACGACAAGAAGGGCTCCATGGTCCAGGAGACCGTAACGCCCGACAATATCGCGCATGTCGTCTCCCGCTGGACGGGAATCCCCGTCGACAAGATGCTGGAAGGCGAACGCGACAAGCTGTTGCGCATGGAGGACGAGCTCGCCAAGCGGGTCGTCGGCCAGGGCGAGGCGGTGCAGGCGGTTTCCAAGGCGGTCCGGCGCGCCCGTGCCGGTCTCCAGGATCCCAATCGGCCGATCGGCTCCTTCATGTTCCTCGGCCCCACCGGGGTGGGCAAGACGGAACTGACCAAGGCGCTGGCCAATTTCCTGTTCGACGACGAGAACGCCATGGTGCGCGTCGACATGTCGGAGTTCATGGAAAAGCACTCCGTTGCGCGTCTGATCGGGGCGCCTCCCGGCTATGTCGGCTATGAGGAGGGCGGCGTCCTGACCGAGGCTGTGCGCCGCCGGCCCTACCAGGTGATCCTGTTCGACGAGGTCGAAAAGGCGCATCCGGACGTATTCAACGTGCTCTTGCAGGTGCTGGACGACGGACGCCTGACCGACGGGCAGGGCCGCACGGTCGACTTCCGCAACACGCTGATCGTCATGACGTCGAATCTCGGCTCCGAACACCTCGTCGGTCTCGGCGAGAACGAGGATGTCGACAACGTGCGCGACGAGGTGATGAACGTGGTGCGGGCGGCCTTCCGTCCGGAGTTCCTCAACCGCGTCGACGAGATCATCCTGTTCCACCGCCTGCGGCGGCAGGACATGGGCCAGATCGTTCATATTCAGCTCAAGCGGCTGGAAAAGCTTCTGGCCGATCGCAAGATCACGCTGGAGCTCGACGAGACGGCAATCGAGTGGCTGGCGGGCAAGGGCTACGACCCGGCCTATGGCGCCCGCCCGCTCAAGCGGGTGATGCAGAAGGAGCTTCAGGACCCGCTGGCCGAGAAGATCCTGCAGGGCGATATCCGCGACGGATCGACGGTCGGCGTCACCGCCGGCTCCGACCGCCTGCTGTTCAGCCCGCGCGCAGGCGTGGCGGACGACGAGCAGTCCTCGGCCGAAGCCGCGGCCTGACGGTAACGAGCGGCGTGGCGCAGACATGACATTGGACGAATACAATGCCTTCTGCGCCGCGCTGCCTCACGCCAGCCATGTCGTCCAATGGGGCGGCGCCCATGTCTGGAAAGTGAGCGGCAAGGTCTTCGCCATCGGCGGATGGAACGACGGTGCGGACCTCTTCGTGACCTTCAAATGTTCCGATCTCGGCTTCGAGATCCTGAAGGAGCAGCCGGGCCTGCGTCCGGCGCCCTATCTCGCTTCGCGCGGCATGAAATGGATCCAGCGCATGACTGGCGAATCGATGGATGATGCGGCACTCAGAGATTACCTGCGCGAAAGCCACCGGCTGGCTTCGCTCAACCTGACGAAGGCGAAACAAAAGGAACTCGGCCTGAACCAGCGCTGACGCCGATTTCGCGCCGATGCTTTGGCGCGCCATCTTCATGTCTCCTTCATCTGAATGATCGCACCATATGACGAATCGAGCGGGAGCGGTGGGCCGATCCGTCGCGTCCGCGAAACGGCTGCGGACGAACCTGCATGATCGAACGCTCTCTCATGGTCCTCGCCGGCCTCGTCGCCGGCGCCTTCTGTCTCGATGCCGGCGCGGCTTCGGCGCGCGTCGCGACGCCATCTTTGCACGAAATGAACCGGCAGCAGGACGAACAGATCCGGCTGGCCCAGGCGCGCGAGGTCGGCATCTATTATGACGAATATGGGCGCAGGCTGGTCGTCGATATGTCGACGGGCGAGGTGATCGGCATCGAACGCCCGCAGCGCACAGACGATATGCGCGATCTGCGCCGACGGTTGCGCGAATCCGGCCTGCTCGGCGCCGACGATTTCCGCCAGGATCCCGAGGCCCTGGAGCGCTACCGCAAACACAGGGAATACCAACTCGGTCTGCGCGAGCCTCCCGAGGACAGGCGCTATCTGGATGAGGACTATTATCGCCGCGGCGATCCCCATGACGCGCCCTATGAGCAGGCGCCTGAATTTGCCGATCCGCCCCGTGAATGGGACGGTTCCGACCCTTATGCGCGCCCGCGGGTCGCACGGCGCGATCCGGTCGAGCGCCGCCCTTTGGCGCCGCCATCGGCCGGCCGGCCTTCGGACGAAGGACCGGACGGGGGAACGGTGGAGGCGGGTCGTCTGGCGAGTGAGGATGTGGCGCGCCTGCAAGTGGTGCTCGATCGAGCGGGCGTGTCGCCCGGGGTGATCGACGGCCGGATGGGCAGCAATGTCGAAAAGGCGCTGACGGCTTACGTCGAACTGACCGGGCAGTCCCTGCGCGCCGACGACCATGAGGCCGTGGCCCGTGCGCTGGAGGCGAGCGGCCGGTCCGCCTTCACGACCTATGCCGTCACGCCCGAGGATGCCGCAGGTCCCTATGTCGCGTCCATCCCGAGCGACTATGGCGAGAAGGCGAAGCTGCAGCGGCTCGGCTTCACATCGGCCAGCGAGAAGATCGCCGAACGATTTCACATGGACGAATCCTATCTCGTGGCGCTCAATCCGGGGGCGCGGTTCAGGCCGGGCGAGCAGTTGAAAGTCGTCGATCCCGGCAAACCGGGGACCGGCAGCGTCAGCCACATCGTTGCCGACAAATCGCGCAAGCAGGTGCGTGCCTATGATGCCGCCGGCGGTCTGGTCGCGGCCTATCCGGCCACGATCGGATCCAGCGATACGCCATCGCCGACGGGCACGCATGAGGTGGCGCGCGTCGCCTTCGATCCCGAATACACCTACAATCCCAGGCTCAACTTCAAGCAGGGCAGCAATGACCGCGTGCTGACGATCCCGCCCGGGCCGAACGGACCCGTGGGGTCCATCTGGATTGCGCTGTCCAAGCCGACATACGGCATTCACGGCACACCCGAACCGTCCAGGATCGGCAAGACCAACAGCCATGGCTGCGTGCGCCTGACCAATTGGGACGCGCAGGAACTGGCCAGGATGGTGAAGCCCGGCGTGACGGTGGAGTTTTTGGAATAGAATTCAGGCCAGGGCCGAGGCGGATGACGCCGTTCCAGAACATGTCCCGCTCAAACGGAATCGTTTGAGCGAAAGGTACATGTTCCAGCATATTGATCTGGCGCGCATATCTTTGCTTCAAACGTTTCCGTCTGAAGCGAACGTGCGCTTGCCTAGAGCAATTCCAGGAGAAGTGAAAGCCGGTTCTCCGTCCGGAATTGCGACAAATCAAATGGTTAGATCGGCGATCCGATTCCGTGAAGCAGTGAGCCGATCTAGCGTGCCGGGTTCGCCGCTGGTGCGTCGCCGCCATTTTCGATAAGGCCTGATCGATGCTATGGGTTCCCCACGGCACCGGGGCGGCGCCGTATCGGAGGTTCGCTTGGAGGCGACGACGACAACCGCCGGTGTGCGACCTGCTCACCGCATGTTCTGCCCGCCGGCCGGGCGCCGGTTCGTCCTCATCTCAGCGATTCTCGCTTCCTCGATGGGTTTCATCGACGGTTCGGTGGTGGCGCTCGCCATGCCGGCGATCCGCGCCGATCTCGGGGCTTCGCTGGTCGATGCCCAGTGGATCAGCAATGCCTATATGCTGCTTTTGTCATCGCTGGTCCTTATCGGCGGCGCCGCCGGCGACGTCTACGGGGTGCGCAATATCTTCATCGCCGGCATCGCCTTGTTCATGGCGACTTCGTTTGCCTGCGCGCTGGCGCCCGACAGCGGCTGGCTCATCACGATGCGTGCAGCGCAAGGGGTGGGCGCGGCGCTCATGGTGCCCGGCAGCCTCTCCATAATCGCCAAGGCGTATCCGCCCGAAACACGCGGCAGGGCTATCGGCACCTGGGCGGCATTTTCGTCCCTGACGACGGCAGCCGGTCCGTTCCTCAGCGGAATGGTGCTTTCCTTTGGCGCACCGTGGATGTGGCGGCTGATATTCGCCATCAATGTGCCCATCGGACTTGTCGCGCTGGCCATGCTGTTCCTGCGCGTGCCGGCCGACCGGCCCGCGGGGCGGCGGCCGCTTGACGCCGTTGGCGCGGTGCTTGCCACGGCGAGCCTCGGCCTGTTGGCCTGGGGGCTGACGGCTTTCGGATTGTCGCCCGACTCCCGCCTGGCCTCGCCCTGGCTGTGGCTCGTCGCCGCGCTGGCGGCGGGCGGGCTGTTCATTGCCTGGGAGAGGCGGGCGGTGGCGCCGATGGTCAAGCTGGAACTGTTCGCCTCCAAGGCGTTCTCGGGCGCCAATCTCTACACGCTCGTCCTGTTTTTCGGTTTCGGCGCGGTCTTGTTCTTCCTGCCCATGACACTGGTTTCGGCCTGGGGCGTGGTCGAATGGCAGGCAAGCCTGGTGCTTTTGCCGCTTTCTCTTTTCATTGCCGGTCTATCGAGCGCGGCCGGGCGCCTGGCCGACAGGTTCGGGCCTCGTCTGCCGCTCACGCTTGGGGCCGGCCTCGTGGCGGCGTCCTTTGCCGGTCTGGCCGTGACCATGGAGTTGATGATGCTGTGGACGGTGACGTTGCCCGTTTTCACGGTGATGGCGCTGGGCATGGCCATTCTCGTCTCGCCCCTGTCGACAGCGGTGATGCTGGCGGCGCCTGACGAAGACGCCGGGCTTGCCTCGGGCATCAACAATGCCGTGGCGCGGGTGGCCGGGCTGATGGCCGTGGCGGCACTCGGTGCCGTGGCCGGCATCGTCTTCGCCGCCGGTCTTCCTGACGGCGCCGACGTGGCTTTCGGGGCGCGTCCGGCGGCCGATCTGCCGGCGGATATCGAGGCGATGCGCGTTGTCGCGTCGAACAACGCCTTTCGCTGGGTGGCGGGGATATCGGCAGCCATGTGTTTCGCTGGCGCGTGCCTGGCCTGGTTCACGCAGCCGCATTGGACAACCGGGCCGCAAAGGTCGGCGGATCGCGCGACAAACCGGCTTGAATGAAAGGCCGGGCCGTTGCGGCAAGCGCTGGGGGTCAGCGGCTGGCGACTGTCAGCGAATCGGCAACCTCGTCGTTGAGCAGCGCATCGATGCGGCCGCGCTCACGGTTGAATTCGGCCAGGTCCTCATTTTCCAGCACGCGGCTGTCGGGCAGGCGCACGCGCATCGGATCGACCTTGGTGCCGTTGACGATCAACTCGTAGTGCAGATGCGCGCCGGTGGCCAATCCGGACGAGCCGACATAGCCGATCACCTGGCCCTGGCGCACCTCGGCGCCCGGCGTGATGCCCTTGGCGATGGCGCTCTGGTGATTGTAGGACGACACGTAGCCGTTGGCGTGACGAAGGAGGGTCTGGCGGCCATAGCCTCTCGACCATCCGGCCTTTTCGATCGTGCCGTTGCCGGCGGCCAGTATCGGCGTGCCGCGCGGGGCGGCCCAGTCGACGCCGCTGTGCATGCGCGAATAGCCGAGAATCGGATGCCGGCGCATGCCGAAGCCGGAGCGGAACCGGCCGGTGGGAACCGGGTTGCGCAGCAGGAATTGCCGGGCGCTGCGGCCCTCCTCGTCGAAATAGTCGACCGTGCCGTCGCTCATGGTGAAGCGATAATATGTGCGCGTCTTGCCGCCGAATGAGGCTTTGACATAGAGCAGCTCGGATTCGCTCGTGGCGGTGTCGTCATCGTCGGGCTGCGAGAAGAACACTTCGAGGCTGTCGGTGAGGTTGAGCCGGGACTGGAAATCGACGTCGGCGGCCAGAAGCTTGGTCAGCGATTTCGTCATGCCTGGCGTCAGGCCGTATGAATAGGCGGCGCGGTAGATGCCGTCATAGACGCGGGGCAGGTCGCCGCGCACGCGCACCGCCGGAGCCGAATCGTCGAAGACCGCCGCGACCTGCGGATTGGGCTCAGGCTCCTTGGCCGGCACATATTGCTGCCGGTCATCAAGCGCGATCGTGAACAGGTGATTGCCGCGCTCATACAGGCTGGCGCGCATGATTGTCGATTCTTCGGGCGACGAACCGATGCCCAGGCGCACCACCGTTCCCGGCTTCAGGGCCGGCGCGTTGAGCAGCCGCTCGATGGCCTTGGCCATTCCCTTGCCGTCTTCGCCGGCAAAGCCGCCATCGGCGAAGACCTCGGCGATCGGCTGTTCGGCGCGCACAGCGAGGATCTCTTCGAAAAATGCCGGCGCGTGATCGAGATGCGGGGCGCGATGGGCTATCGACACGTTCTCCTGCACGATGCGTACGCCATAGGCGGCGGAGGAGAATGTTGTCGTGGCGAGCGATTCGCCGAATCGCTGCGGGTCGACATAGTGCAGGGCCGCCACCTGGATATCGCCGTCGGTCAGAACAGCGCCGGTATTGCGAACGACGGTTTCGACCTCGGCGGCCGAAAGGCCGTTCTTCTCGTCGAAACTTGCCGAATCCATCGGGAAATCGATCGTCCTGAGGCTCACCTCGCTTTCCACCTTGGCGCCATAGATCAGGCCTGTCGTAGCCTGCTCGACCGCCGCTCCCCCTTCGGCGAAAATATCCAGAGGATTGAAGGGTGGATAGCTGCGGGTGGACGGCGGGGCCGCGGCAAGCGGCATCTTCACTTGCACGAAAGGCATGGTGCGCACGACGTCGCGGTCGCCGGCGCGCGTCATCGTCGACACCTCCATGCGCCGGCGATCCTGGGCACGGCTTGCCGTCTGGGTGAGGACGACCCGGGCACCCTTGAGCGCCTCGTCCGATTTCTCGCCCAGTGCATCGAGCTGTGCAATCTCGGGCGGGGTTGCCAACTGTTCGCGGCCGTCGAGCGCGGTGAAAAGCGCCACGCCCATGAGGACGGTTGAGGTGATGCCGGTGAGGAAGGTGCCGGACAGCCAGCGGGCGGAAATTTCGCGCCGGTCGGGCGGACCATTGCGGCCTCCGGCCGCCAGGGGCGGCTCGTTGCCGAGTCTTGCTATGGTCTGCGCCAAATCCTGCATGCCGACGGCGATTTCTTTCTACACCTTGCGGCTATCGCGCATCGGGCTGGAATGCAGAGCGCACCGATGGCACGCGAGGCGGCCGGTACGACGGGCGGGATCGGATCGACAAGATTGAACTGCCGGTGCACTTTGCCGGCATCGTGCGTCCCCGAAAGCGTTCCGGTGCGCCAAGGCGCACGGATCCCCTCATTGCGTGTTCCAGATACTGATGCTCGACAGACCCCCTGTTCGATATCTGCAAAATCATTGACGACGACATTTGCCCGTCGCGGCGAATGAAGTCAACGCAGGGCAGCCCCCGGCCCCGGCAAAATGCACGCGCCGTTCCCTTATCGGGATTGCAGTCCTGTCTTGTCCCCCATTCGCATGCCGTGACAATCGGTGCCGAGTGTGGCGGCAATAGGGCCTTCGCCACACAGGCCAGGCAGCCTTCCACACGTGCGCGCGCGATTCCTTATTAGGCTGGTATCAGCTTGATTTCTCGTGCCTTCGGGCCCCGCAGAGGGGAGGCAGCGGGTTGTCGTAAAAAGTACAAAAAAGTTTGTTTGTTGAGTTGACAGTATGGATTGGTGGCGACTATATACGCCTCACCAACGAGGGCGGCGGTGCCGCTGGCGGCA
>NZ_WOAC01000002.1 GCF_009749525.1 Mesorhizobium xinjiangense
CCAAGGCACCTTTGCTCTCCTCGCAAAGGCCAAGAAGTGTTACCCATGTCTCCGGAATGAACTGTCACCCTTCTCTCGGGAAGGACATCATATACTTATTGGATGCGCCTGTTCCGAAGATCTGCCGAGGTCGCGATTGGCAACGTCCACGAACGCAAATTCGGCGACGATGAGGCCCAGGAAGGAGGTGCGGCGAGGATGGTCGTGAGAATCACGCTCTACACGGTCGCAGCGTTCCTGTTCATCGCTCCGGTCCTTTTCTGGCTCTATGTGAGCGGCCTTGCCTGCGGGTATCGCACGGACGGAAAGTGCCCGATCAGTTTCCTTGATTCAGAATTCGCCATGCTCGCCGCGATACCTTGGATGCTGGCTGCACTCCTGGCCTTCCTGGCTTGGCATCGATCCTGAACAGGCCACGGGTCAGCATATGGCGAGCATTTTATGCAACAGCCAGTCTGCCGTTGGCTGGCCCGCTCGCGCCAATCCACACGAAAGGACGAACAGGGTGGGCAAACCCAGCACCACGAGCGCCAGCAGCATCGCCCTGTATGCACGGTCCATCGCTTTCAATTTTTCTTGCCGGCTGCGTCTTGTGTCGCACATGCCGCCGTCTTCTCCGGTATCCCAGCGGGCCCCCGTTCGCCCCGGTTGCCCCCGTTCCCGCAATCCGCAGGGGCGGTTCCGGGGGAGCCTGCTCACTCGAACAGCACACGCGCTTCCGATGCCGCCTCGACGAATGCGCTCCTGGCGGCCTCGGGAGACACCGCGCCGCTTATCGACCGCTGGCAGGCGAGCACCGCGGCGTGAAACTTTGCGCTTCCCTGTTCGCGCCAATTGCTGTTGAGCGCTTCTATGGCCTGTTGCGCATTCGATACGTATCGAATGTCGCCGATGATCCCTTCCGAGATCGGCACCGGTTTGGAAAACCAAACGACGTTCATGGTCCGGCCTCCGTGAATTCCACTTTAAGATATCACAAGCGAAACGCCGAAGGTGCATCCATCACCGGGATTTGAAGCCGGTCGTCTTCGCATATGGAGACCAGGGGAAAATCTTGCGTGCGCACGAGCCGGGGAGGTATGCTGGGCATCGTCCCCGGCTCGTGCGGCGCGCCTATTCCATCACGGCCGCAAAGCGCATCCATTTGGCGATCGAATCGATCGGGCTGTCATCGGCCATGCGCAGGGGGCTCTGGCTCGGCTCGAAGTTGCGCGACAGGGCCGAGTCCGGATCGTCGAGCAGCACGCCGATAAAGGTCTCGGCGACCAGTCGGCTTCCGACCTCGCCGAGCCGGTTGCCGCCGCCGGCTTCAGCTTCCGCCAGCAGATAGAACCAAAGCGGCGTGCGCTGGTGGAATCCGGCGCTGCCGTTTGCCAGGAAATCGCGCAAGGCCGGCTTGGACGCAAACAGTGTGGAGACATCGGCGATGGGAGCCGACTGGACCGCGCCGTTCTGCTTCAGATGGGCATGCACGGCCTGGCCGGTGGGAAGGCGCAGATTGTAGCCGCGCCGCAGGTTGCGCCGGGCCAGGCTCTTGAACAGCGCCTTCAACTGGGCGTCCTGGACGTCGTTGCCCTGGTTGACCATGTCGTTGAGCGGCGGGGCGAGCGCGGTGTCGATCTTGCGGGCGAACCGTGCCGGACCACCATCCGACGCATCATGCGGCTCCACGCCGACAAAGCGCCGCCAGTCGATGACCCAGTTCTTGGGCAGCCGCTTGCTGCCGTCGAGATTGCCGCCGCCCCCGGTGAAGCCGAACAGGAGATTGAAATCCGCCTGCCCGGCGGGGCGTCCGAAATTCTTGTTGTAGTCATAAACTGCGCGGACCATCGAATGGCCGAAACGGAAGGCGGCCACCGAGAATTCAAGCGGCAGCGCGTTGCCCAGGCGCATGTTGGTCTTGCGGGCGTCGTATTCGGCCCGGAACTTGAAGAAGTGCGATGCGCGATCGGCGATAACCTGGTCGACCACCGCTTCGTCGCAGACCGTCTTCAGATAGCCTTCGACGATCAGCCACTGATAGTGCAGGCGGGTGAGCTGCTGGGCGGACGCGAAATCGGGGATCCAGCCCGTGTCGTGTCCGGCGAGGTAGTCGACCGCCTTGTTGTGGAACCGCAGCACGCTCAGATGGAACTGCGCCACGACGAGGTTTTCGTCATTGCGCATGTCGCCGATCAGGGCCCGTTGCGGCAGCTTGTCGGAAAACGCCGCGAAATCGTCCGCCGGCATCGAACTCTGCGCCAGGTTGAGCGCCGCGTTGCGCACGGATGACTGCACCTGAACGTAGCGCGGCAGGTCGCGGTGCCGGTCCAGGTCGTCGGGGAGGGGGCCCGGGTCGACCGTGGTTCCCACGCGCATCTTGTTCATGTGGGTCGGGTGGCGCATGCCCGAGATGACCTTGACGACATCGGTATTGATGCCGGAGCCCGTTGGCGCGCCGCCATAGACGCTGTCGAGGTCGAAGCGTGGCGTGCGTGCGTTGCGAAGCTGGCTCTCGACGGTTGAGGAAGCCACGGGCGGATGGGCGCTGGTGATGCTCGAAATGCTGCTTTCGCGATCCGTGCGGGCGGTCAGTTCGTGATCGAGGAACTGGCCCCAATAGGTCATGACCGGCGGCATGGTGGAATCATTGTCGGACGTCTCTGCCGCCTCGACCATCAGGTTGCCCAGCTCGTCCAGTTCGCCCAGTGTCTCACCCGTCTCGGGCAGGTAATTTTCAGGTGCGTCGAGCGGCGGCACCAGATAGCCGAAATCCGCCTGCTCATCGACCGCGATGTCGCCGGCAGCCGGAGTGACGGCCTCGAGGATCGCCTCCTGAAGTGTCGATGATTTCTCTTTTCCGCCGTGGGTTTGGAACATGAGAGTCATGGTGATTTCCTTTCGTCCTGCCCTCGCACCCATCGTCTGTTTGGGTATGGCCCCAATTTCAGTTCGTTCTCGCGTATAATTGCAATTTATAGTTATGTTTATTAGAGCGCCTGAAATAATGTGAGTTGGTATATTGTATCTGTCGGGCGATTTATCTCTGTAGCGGATTTCACAAAACCGGCAGCGGGACTGTCTGGAACGTTCGGGCTCGCTGTGCTGCGCCGTTCCGCCGAATGCCGCGAAACCGTCGAAATCACCACTTCGGGGGTAGTGCGATACGCCGATTGACGGCGTTTACCCGCCGCGCATCACGCGTAAGCTCTTGAGATCAAATCGATTGGGCGGCGGATTCGTAGATGCGATCGCAAACAGACCACGTGCACAGGCCATCGTGGGCCGGGCTTGCGCCCGGGCAGCCTTGCGGCTTGTGGCCGGGGTGGTCCGGCCATACCGGCGAGGTGCGGCGATGAACCGGCAGCTTACCTCGCCCTGGTTCAGCTATCTCGGCAAGACCGATGCGGTGGAACGCGAATTCATCGCCCTGTCCGACATCATCCTGTTTCTCAGGCTTTACATGCGCTCCATCGTCGGGTGCGTGTTCGTGGCGATGCTTCTCTCCTGGGCCTATGTGACCACCACGGATTCCACCTATACGGCCACCACCCAGATTCTCATCCAGCCGAAGATACCGCAGTTGCTTCAGCAGCAGGCGGCCGAGGTCAACCTGTCGCTCGATACGGCGCAGGTCGAAAGTCAGATCGCCGTCATGCAGTCGGAAAATATCGCTCAGGTGGTTATCGACGAGCTCGGCCTGACCGAAGATCCCGTATTCACTCAGCCGCGCAAGCCGACGATGAAGGACCGGTTCACAAGGCTCAAGGCCGTTGTCGGCGGATGGTTGGGATCGACGAGTGCAGAGCCGGGAGAGGATCCGCCCGAGGTGGCCGCGGATGGGCAGTTGACGCCATTCGAACGCGCACGGCGGACCATGTGGCTGCTCCAGGGCGGTCTCGATGTGCGCCGCGTCGGTGTATCCTACGCCATCAGTATCACCTTCAGTTCGCCGGATCCGGATCTTTCGGCGCAAATCGCCAATGCGATCGCGTCGTCATTCATCGAGGAACAGATCGAGACCAAGGCGGAATCGGCGCGCCAGGGCGGGCGTTGGCTCGAAATTCGGCTCAAGGAACTGCGCACGCAGATGAACGAAGCGACGCAGATCGCGCAGGAATTCCGGGCAAGGCATGACTACGCCATCGACCGCGCCGGCGGTGCGGAAGAGCCGGGGGAGCCGACGCTGGAGGAATTGGAAGCCAATGCCGAAACCTATCGCAAGATGTATGAGAGCTTTCTGCAGGCCTACACGAATTCCGTGACGCAGCAATCCTATCCTGTTGCCGACGCGCGCGTGCTGACCCCCGCCACACCGCCCCTGGCGCCGAGCGCGCCGCGCCGCAAGCTGTTTATCGCCTTCGGCATGGTCGCAGGCGTGATGTTCGGTGTCGGCATCGCGTTCCTGCGCAGCATGCTGGATGCAACCCTGCGTTCACCGGACCAGTTCGGAGGCGGCCTCGGCGTGGAGTGTATCGCTCAATTGCCGCCTCTCGGCCGGCGCAAGGGCGGGGACGCGGTGTACGATGCGGTGATCCGCTATCCCCGGTCCGGGTTGAGCGAAAAGTTGCGCGAGGTGCGCACCGCCATCAGTCTGGCCGATCCGTCCCGCCCTGTTCGAACGCTTGGTATCACCTCTTGCCTGCCGTCGGATGGCAAGAGCTTCTGTGCGGCCAATCTGGCGACGCTGTATGCGCAGTGCGGCGTGCGTACCATGCTCGTCGATGCAGATCTGGAGCACGGCGTGCTGACAAGCAGACTGGCGCCACCCTCGCGCCGCTATGCATCGGAATTCCCGTGGAAAAGCACCAGCGACCCCGACGTCCTGGCCTCGGCAGGAGGCTCTTTCGATCTGCTTGTGCGCGACGGAGCCACGGCGAAAGGCCTTGTCGACCAGAAGCAGATGAAAGCCTATCTGCGTGAAACGCACTACGACATGGTGATTGTCGACCTCCCGCCGCTGACTTCGGGAGGCGAGCATCTCGTCTCCGCCGCAGCGCTCGACGCCGTTCTGGTGGTCGTCGAATGGGGCCGGACGCCCACCGACATGCTGGCCGATCTGTCCCGCACACTGCATGCCGGCAAGGCCAATGTGATCGGCGCGCTGATGACGAAGGCGCGGTTCGTTTCGACCGGCAAGTCGGCCTATCGCCGGCGTGGCACCGCCTGCTGATCTCCTCCGGGACGGCTGCCGCTCATAGCACGCCGAGTGCGTGGCCCAGCATCTCGAACTGGCCGCGCGTCATCGCAGCGCCCGGCAGTGCGTTCAATTTCAGCGCCCGCGCATCACCAAGCAGAAGAGTTTCGACCGGCTCGGTCACGGCATCCGCGACGAAAGCGCCGGCGGGTAAAGTCGCAAGCAGCGCCCGGTCGAACGGCGTGCCCGGTGCATAGGCCATGCCGAGCGGCGTGGCGTTGATCGCCATGTAGTAGGCAGACAGGCTTTCCGGCATGCCGGCGTCGAGGCGAAGGCCATGGCCGGCGAGTTTCTGCATCAGCCTCTCGGTCTCGTCGGCATTGCGGTTGACGATGGTCAGATGGCCGCCGCCCTGGACGGCGAATTCATGCGCTATGGCCGTGGCGGCAGCGCCCGCGCCGGCGATGACGACGCGCTTTCCCGCCGGGTCGAAGCCATGGGCGCGTGCTCCCGCCCAAAAGCCCGGACCGTCGGTCATGTCGCCCGCGAGCCCGCCATCGGCGTTGCGGCGGACCACATTGACCGAGCCGAGCGCCCGGGCGCGTTCGCTCACTTCGTCGACGAGGGGAAGGGTGGCCTGCTTGTGCGGCACGGTCAGGATCACCCCGTCGCAGTTTTCCGCATCCCGCACCATGGCGAAGAACGCGCCGAGATGCGGCGGTTTCAGATCGAGCGGCGTCACGACGCGGTCGATGCCGGTCTGGGCAAAATGCCGGTTGAAGAGACCTGGCGACTCCGTCTGCGCCACGGGCGTGCCGATCAGGAAAATGACGCGGCTTTTGCCGGTGACCCGCAATCCTTCATCCATGCAAGCTCTCCCTGATGTTTTCTTCGTCGCGGCCGTTTCGGTTGACTCGCTGGCTTATAGTCGAATAAACGGAAAAATGTTGAAGATTTTTGATTGTCTTGGAGGAAGCGTGTTCAGCCGGGGAGGAGAAGACAATGCGACGGTGGTTCGTCTGCTCGCCGAACAGGTGCGCCGCGACATATCCTTTGGCCGCCTTCCGCCGGACACCAAGCTGAAGATTGAGGAATTGCGCCAGCGTTATGGCGGCAGCGCGCATTCCTTCCGTGAGGCGCTGACGCTGCTGGCGGCCGACGGCCTCGTCGAGGCAAGTGCCCAGCGCGGCTTTCGCGTGGCCTCGGCCACCCAGGCGGATCTCGAGGACATTACGAGGCTGCGTGTCGAGATCGAGACCCTGGGGTTGCGCTGGTCGATGCAGAATGGCGATGTGCAATGGGAAGGCGCGATAATCGCCGCCAATCACGCACTCTGGCGGGCCGAAGACAAGGTGGCCGGGGATATGGACGCCTTTGCGCTCGAATGGGACGAGGCGGGGCGGGCCTTTCATGCAAACCTCATCGCTGCATGCGGCTCGCCGCGCCTGATCGACACGCAGGCCAGGCTCTACAACCAGAGCCGGCGCTTCCGCCTGGCGGCATTGCGTGAAGGCCGCATCGATTTCGCCGCCAGCCGGCAGGCGCATGACGCGATCGTTGCTGCCGTTCTGGCAAGGGACGAGGAAGCCGCCGCGTCCGCCTTGTCCGATGACATACTGGGCTCGCTCAAGAGTTGACGGACCTGGAATGCAGCCCGCCCCCGGCAGGCCCGGCGGCGGGTTTCACGACCACCAACGATATTGAAAGGGAGGAACAGCATGTTCTCTATTACACGAAGAAGACTGGGCGGATTGGCCCTGAGCGGCGCCCTTGCGGCCGGCACGATGATGTCGGGCACGGTCATGGCCTCTGCCGCCGACACCATCAATGTCGGGCTTTTGTCGCTGACCTCGCATTCGCCGAGCATCATTGCCGAAGCCAGGGGCTATTTCGCCGACCAGGACCTCGATGTCGAGTTCGTGTCCTTCCAGGCCGCCCAGCCGATGGCCGTGGCTATCGCCTCGGGCGACGTGGATTTTGGCGTCACCGCGATCTCGGGCGGTCTCGTCAGCCTGGCCGAAAAGGGCGTCATCAAGATCATCGGCGGCGCGCTGCAGGAATATCCGGACATCGACGGCCAGAAGATTCTCGTTTCCAAGGCCGCCCATGACGACGGCGTGACGACGCCGGCCGATCTCAAGGGTCGCACTTACGGCATCACCACCACCGGGTCGTCCTTCCACTACATGGCGCACAAGATCGCCGACAAGGAAGGCTTCGATCGTGCCGAACTGCACCTCAAGCCGATGCAGAAGGTGCCGGCCGTCATCGCCTCGCTGAAGAGCGGCCAGATCGACGCCTGGTCGATCGTGCCGAACATTGCCGGCGCGCTGACCAAGGGCGGCGAAGTGGTCGAGATCGGCAAGGTTGCCGACTATATCGACAATTATCAGGTGACGACCGTCTTCACCTCGACGGCCAATGCCGGCGACAAGCCGGATCTGGTCAAGCGCTTCCTCGCCGGTTTTGCCAAGGGCGTCGACGACTACAACGCCGCGCTGGTCGACAAGACGATGAGCGAGGAGGAGACGGCCGAGATCGTCGCCATGATCCACGAATATGTCTATGCCGACCAGCCGCTCGAAAAGGCCGATCCGCGCATTCGTGCCGGTGCCATGCGCATCAACGCCAATGCGAAACTGAATCTTGAAAGCGTCCGCGACCAGCTCGAATGGTTCAAGTCGGAAGGTCTCGTGCCCGAGACGGCGTCCATGGACAACCTCGTCGACGCGAGCTTCGTGGAGACGTTCTGACATTGCGGTGCTGCAGGCGGTCCCTTGCGCGCGTTCGCTCAAACGATTCCGTTTGAGCGGGACATGGTCTAGTGGATCGTCTGCTGCCCTCACCGCCCTGGCAGGCGCTCTCCCCGCATCCCGAGCTTGTCGAAGGGCGGGGAGAAGACCCGGCGGCTCCATGACGGCCCGAACAGGCGGTCGTCGCCGCGCAAAGGCAGAAAACCAATGAAGATAACTCTCGATTCCATCTCGCATCATTATGGCTCGACGGAAGTGTTGAACGACATTTCCTTCTCCTTGAGCGATGGCGAGATCGTCTGCATCGTCGGCCCGTCGGGGTGCGGGAAGTCGACCCTGTTGCGCTTCATCGGCGGTCTGGAGCGGCCCGACCGCGGACAGGTGCTGCTTGCAGGCAGGCCCCCGGCCGACTCGCTCAATCCGCTCACCTACATTTTCCAGGATTTCGCGCTTTTGCCGTGGCGCACGGTCGAGGGCAATGTCAGCCTGGTGCTCGAGGATCACGGCATTCGCGGCGACAAGGCGCGCGCCATCATCGATGACGTGCTGGCGCGCACCAAGCTGAGCGATTTCCGCACGGCCCTGCCGCGCCAGCTTTCCGGCGGCATGAAGCAGCGTGTGGCCATTGCCCGCGCGCTCAGTGTGAAGCCGGCGGTCATGCTGATGGACGAACCGCTTTCGGCCCTCGACAGCCAGACGCGCGAGTTGTTGATGGACGACCTGGTGGACCTTTGGACGCGCGAGCGCTTCTCGGCCTGCTACGTCACCCACAATCTCGCCGAGGCGGTGCGTCTCGGCCATCGCATCATTGTCCTGTCGCGTCGTCCCGGCAGGATCCGCGAAATCGTCGAGATCGACATGCCGTTGGCCGAGCGGGTCGACAGGCTCGCCGAACTCGAAACGATGCAGCGCCGTATCTGGGAGCTGATGCGCGAAGAGGCGCGCGCTGCGGACATGGAGATTTCCGATGTCGCATGAAGTCGTTCAGGAACGGGCCGCCGCGCCCGTCGGCGCCGAGGCTGCCGCGACGCAGGTTCCTTTCCGCGGCGGCGGCTTTCGCCACAGGCCGCTCGGCCTCGTTTCGCCGCTGGTCTTCATTACCATCATCCTCTTGTGGGAGCTTGGCTCGCGCACCGGCTTCATCAGCGACATAGCGCTGCCGGCACCGTCGCAGGCCCTGGCCGCGCTCGTCGATCTGGTCAAGACCGGCATGCTGTGGAAGCATCTGGAAGCAAGCCTCTTCCGTCTCGTCGTCGGCTGGACGCTAGGCAGCCTGCTGGGGGTGGCCGTCGGCCTGTTCATCGGGCTGTTTTCGCTCGCCCGCGCCGGTCTCCTGCCGCTCGTCTCGGCGCTGTTCCCGATCCCGAAGATCGCGCTGTTGCCGCTCTTCATCATCTGGTTCGGCATCGGCGAGGGATCCAAGGTCGCCACCATCCTGTTCGGAACCTTCTTTCCGACCGTGATCGCGACCTATGGCGGCGTCGACAATGTCGACCGCAACCTGATCCGCATGGGCCAATCCTTTGGCCTTTCCTGGCTGTCGATCGTGCGCAAGATCATCCTTCCCGGTGCCATGCCGGCCATTCTTTCCGGCTTCCGCATCTCGTCCTCGATCGCCATCGTGCTCCTGGTTGCGGCCGAGATGATCGGCGCCGAATACGGCATTGGCGCCTATGTGCTGATGGCCGGCGCGCTGTTCGCCACCGACCAGCTCATAGCCGGCGTGGCACTGCTATCGGCGCTCGGCCTGATCATCGGCTGGCTGATCGGCCGTGCCGAGCGCTATTTCCTCAGCTGGCGGACATAAGCGGTTCCACCCGTTCTGAAAGGTGAACATGAAGAACAGGATCGAAGCGGATTTCGATGTCGTCGTGTGCGGCGGCGGCGCGGCAGGCATCGGCGCCGCGGTCGGGGCGGCCAAGGCGGGCGCGCGGGTGTGCCTGGTGGAAAAATACGGCTTCCTCGGCGGGGCGGCCACGACCTCGCAGGTGCTGGCCTATTGCGGCCTGTTCCAGCAGGGACATGAGCCCGTGCGGGCCGTTGCCGGCGTGGCGCAGGACCTGGTCGACGAACTGAAGACGGGCGGGCTCGACGGCGAGGCGTTCCGCTCCGAGACGACGGGCAACTGGATCGTCCTGCTCGACCCGGAAGTGCTCAAGTTTTCGCTCGATCGCCTGGTGCTGCGCCACGGCATCGACGTGCGCCTGCACACGCGTGTGGCGGCGGCCACCCGCACCGGCAAGCGCATCGAGGCGGTCACGCTGGCAGGCATGGACGGACGCGAGCATGTCGTGGCCGATGCCTTCGTCGACGCCTCGGGCGACGCCAATCTGGCCATGCTGGCCGGCGTGGACTATCGCGTCGGCGATCTGGAAGGTCGGCTGCAGGCACTGACCATGCCGATCCGTATCGGCGGCATCGCGCCGGACCTGAAGATCGACCGAGCGCGGCTGCAAAGCCTCATCGCCGCGTATAACGAGCAGGGCGCCTATCCCATCCAGCGCACCGACGGCGGCATCATCATCCGCCTGCCGCTGTCGCGCGACATGTGGTGGATGACGGTCGATCTGGCGATCTCGAACCTGAAGTCCGAAAGCTTCAGCCGGGCCGAGATGGAAGGGCGCGCCATGGCGCACGACTACCTCGACCTGTTGCGAAAGGGGATGCCGGGTTTCGAAAACGCTTATCTTGTGGCCACCGGTCCGCAGGTCGGCATCCGCGAGACACGCCACCCGCAGGCACGGCTGGAACTGACGGCGAGGGACGTGCTGGAAGGCACGCAGTCGCCGACGAGCATGGCGCGCGCCGCCTGGCCGAGCGAACTGCACGGCGAGGCCGGCAAGCCGGTCTATACGCCGGTCGGAGGACGCGGCTATTTCCAGGTGCCTTACGATGCGATCCGCGCCGCCTCGCTGGACAATCTCTGGTATGGCGGCCGGCTGATCGGCGCCGACCCGCAGGCCTATGGCTCGGTGCGCGTGATGGGAACGGCCTTTGCCACCGGTGAAGCGGCCGGCGTGGCCGCGGCCGACTATGTCGACGGCGACCACCGCATCGACGCGGCGAGCGTGCAGAAACGGCTGCTGGCCCAAGGCGCGCTGATCTGAGTGTGAAGTGGCGCATCCGAAACAGAACGCCGGACCGAGTGTGCCAAGCGGTTACTCGCCGGGGTGCAAGCGGTGCTGCTTGCCGTCATCGCGGTGGCGATGCCAATAGGCGGCGCCAAACGCCATTGCGATGACGAGAAGCGGGAGCGCCACATATGAAAACAGCCAGAATTCGCTCATCTCACGCTCCCAAGAACCCAGCGGGCCAACAAATGTAACACGGAGGCAGCCGCCAACCAACTCAATGTCCCGAAGCCGATTATCAAATGGGGAACTTCAATGCCCCCATTACCATATAGGGTAGCAACGGCCGGCCCCAAGACGCCGACAGCGAGACAGGCGGTAGAAGCCCTGTCGATCCCGTTTGCCAGCAGCTTGGTTCGCTCGTTGTGAATTGTCTTTTCGCGTTCAGTCATCCCCACCCTCGCGTAAGTTCATTCCCGGGCGCCGCGCGCTGCCTTGAGCCCTCTCTCGATGTCGGCCTTGATGTCGGCGACGTCCTCCAGCCCGATCTGCAGCCGGATCAGCGGGCCTTCGTAGGGACCCTTGGCGATCTCGCGGTCGCCCAGATAGACATGGACGGCGAGGCTTTCATAACCGCCCCAGGAATAGCCGAGCCCGAACAGTTGCAACGCATCGAGGAAGGCGTGTGCCTGGCGCGGGCCGCCACCTGACAGCACGATCGAGAAGATGCCGCTCGAGCCGGAGAAATCGCGCTTCCACAGCGCGTGGCCCGGATGACTTTCGAGGGCGGGGTGCAGCACGCGCGCCACGCCGTCCTGGCCTTCCAGCCAGCGCGCGATCGCCAATGCGCTCTCCTGATGGCGCTCGAGCCTGATACCCATCGTGCGCATGCCGCGCAGCACCTGGTAGACGTCGTCGGGCGCCGCGCACACGCCGAGCGCCAGGAAGGCGTCGTGCAATTGCGGCCAGCATTTTTCGTTGGCCGACACGGTGCCCAGCAGCACGTCGGAATGGCCGGCGGGATATTTGGTCGAGGCGTGGATGGAGACGTCGACGCCGAAATCGAGCGGCTTGAAGAAGATCGGCGTGGCCCAGGTGTTGTCCATCATGACGATTGCGCCGCCGGCGTGGGCCGCTTCGGCGATCGCCGGAATGTCCTGCATCTCGAACGTGTTCGAGCCGGGCGCTTCGGTGAACACGACCTTGGTGTTGGGCTTCATCAGCGAGGCGATTTCCCCGCCCGCTGTCGGCTCGTAATACTGCACCTCGACGCCGAGGCGCCGCAGCATGGTGTTGGCGAAGTTGCGCGTCGGCGAATAGACGGAATCCACGATCAACACGTGATCGCCGGCCGACAGGAAGGCGAGCAGCGGCACCGTGACCGCCGCCAGGCCCGAGGGCACGATGATCGTTCCTGCAGAGCCTTCCAGTTCGTCGACCGCCACGGCCAGGGCTTCGCTCGTCGGCGTGCCGCGCGTGCCGTATGTGTATTTCTGGTTGCGCGATGCCATGGTCGCGGCGTCGGGAAACAGAACGGTCGAGGCATGCACGACCGGCGGGTTGACGAAGCCGTGAAAATCCCGCGGGTTGTTGCCCGAGTGGGCAAGCCGCGTGTTGATGCCCTTGAAACTGTTCTTGGCGTCCGACATATCGCCTCCGATCATGATTTGCCGCGGCAAGGCATAAAGCGCCGTCGCCGGCCAGGCAATATCGCAGTTGGAAAGCGGGTTGGACCAAAGGTGAGGACGGCGGACCAGAAGCGCAGGCATGCAGCCGGACAGGCAGCGCGGCGACATACGATCTGGTCGGTGCTCGCCGGGCGCTGGCGCCGCCCGAAAGAGCAAGGCGGGCCGGCCTGGACGCGACACATGAGCGTGGCTGCGCTCATCGCGGTCCTTCTGGTGCTGACCGCACTGCCATTCGATGCGCCGCTGGCACGATGGGCCGTTGCAGCCGACGGCTATTTCGTCCAGCTGCTGCGCGCCGTGACCGACGCCGCTCTCGTGCAATGGTACCTGGTCCCGGCGATGCTGGTGGTCATCCTTCTTTCGCTGATGGACTGGCGCAAGCATGCGCCGGCAGATCGCATCATGATGGCGCGGCTCTTCGCGCACAGCCTGTTCGTCATCGCTTCGATCGGTGGCGCGCAGCTCTGCGTGCGCGTGGTCAAGATCGTTTTCGGCCGGCCGCGCCCGCCACTGATCGCCGATGCAGGGCCATTCGGTTTCGATGCGCCGGCTTTTCACGATGCCTATTGGAGCTTTCCTTCCGGGCATGCGACGACCGCCGGCGCACTGACGATGCTGTTCGCCATCTATTTCCGGCCGCTGCGTCTGCCCGCCCTGGCGGCCGGTGTCCTGCTGGCCGTGTCGCGGGTGGCGGCGAACGACCATTATCTGTCGGATGTGGTTGCGGGATATTCGATCGGTCTCGTCTTCACCCTGTGGCTGGCCCGTCTGCTCGCCCGGCATCACATCGCCTTCCGGTTGCCGTCGGCGGGGCAGATCCCGGTCCCCGCCGGGCCGCCGGCCCGGGCCCGGTCAGGCGACGGTGCCTGAATCGCCGACCCCGCTCCTCGCCGACCTCGAGCGGGGAAAAATCCTTGGCAGACAAACCTTTCAGGCCATTGTCCCTTGACCGGCCGGAAAATATCGCCTTCGATGCGCCGGGGAACGAGGCGCGGTCGCCCCGAACGGGTGGCGGCCGGTCCGGGTGGGTACCGGAAGTGTCGCTTCACTCCATGAGGGTAACAAAACGGAGGGCGACCTCCGGATAATGAAAAGGGTTTCAGGTATGAAAACGACAATTTTGACCGGCGTGCTGGGTGCGGGCGTTCTCGGGCTGAGCGCATTCGGAGCTTCGGCCGCTACGCTCGACGACGTGAAGGCCAAGGACTTCATCCAGTGCGGCGTGAGCACCGGTTTGGCCGGTTTTTCAGCTCCTGACGAAAAGGGCGATTGGTCCGGTTTGGACGTTGATGTCTGCAGGGCGGTGGCCGCCGCGGTCCTCGGTGACGCGTCGAAGGTCAAGTATACGGCCTTGACGGCAAAGGAGCGCTTCACGGCGCTGCAGTCGGGCGAGATCGACATGCTGTCGCGCAACACGACCTGGACGCTGAGCCGCGACACGGCGCTCGGCTTCAACTTCGCCGGCGTCAACTACTATGACGGCCAGGGTTTCATGATCAACGCCAAGAACCTTCCCGGCGTGAACTCGGCCCTGCAGCTTTCCGGCGCTTCCGTCTGCGTGCAGACGGGCACCACGACCGAGCTCAATCTGGCCGACTACTTCCGGGCCAACAAGATGGAGTACAATCCGGTCGTCTTCGAGAAGCTGGAAGAGGTCAATGCGGCCTATGACTCGGGCCGTTGCGACGTCTACACGACCGACCAGTCGGGCCTTTATTCGATCCGTCTGACGCTGAGCGCGCCGGACGATCACGTCGTGCTGCCGGAGATCATCTCCAAGGAGCCGCTCGGTCCGGCCGTGCGCCAGGGCGACGACCAGTGGTTCGACATAGTCAAGTGGTCGCTCAATGCGATGATCATCGCAGAGGAACTCGGCATCACCCAGGCCAATGTCGAGGAGATGAAGAGCTCCGACAATCCGGAGATCAAACGGCTGCTCGGCACGGAAGCCGATTCCAGCCTGGCCGAGGATCTTGGCCTCGAAAAGGAATGGGTCGTCAACATCATCAAGGGCGTTGGCAATTACGGCGAAAGCTTCGAGCGCAATGTCGGCCAGGATTCGCCGCTGAAGATCTCGCGCGGGATCAACCAGCTCTGGAGCAAGGGCGGCATCCTCTACGCGCCGCCGATCCGCTGATTGATCCGACCGGTTTTCCGAGGGGCGCACACGTGCCCCTCGGCCTAGCTCGAAAGCTCTCAGATGGCTTCCCAGGAAACCCTTCGCGACGATGGGGTTGGCCGCGCATCACTACTATATGACCCCAAGATACGCGGCATCGTTTACCAGATCGTCGTTTTCGCCGGTCTCGTCCTGTTTGTCGGCTGGATCGTCAACAACACGATCGACAATCTGCGCCGCGCAAACATTTCCTCCGGATACGACTTCCTCGGCCAGCGCGCCGGTTTCGACATCGCCGTTTCGCTGATCCCGTTCACCTCGGATTCGACCTACGGCCAGGCCCTGCTTTCCGGCCTGATCAACACGATACTGGTTGCGGCGGTCGGGATCCTCACGGCGACCATTGTTGGCTTCCTCGTCGGCATCGGCCGGTTGTCGAAGAACTGGCTGATCGCGCGCATCTGCACCGTCTATATCGAGATATTCCGCAACATCCCGCCGCTGCTGGTGATCTTCTTCTGGTACCTCGGCGTTCTGTCGGTGCTGCCGCTGCCGCGCGATTCGATCGAACTGCCGTTCAGCAGCTACCTCAACAGTCGCGGCTTCTTCTTCCCCAAGGCGATCTGGGGCGAGGGGGCATGGCTGGTTCCGGTGGCCCTTCTCGCCGCCATTGCCATGTCCTGGTTCGTGGCGCGCCGCGCCCATGCACGCCAGATGGCGACCGGCCAGACATTTCCGGTCCTGTGGGCCTCCGTCGGGCTCATCGTAGGATTGCCGCTCCTGGCTCTCGTCGTCACCGGTTTCCCGATCAGCTTCGAACGTCCCACCCTTGGAACCTTCAATCTGACGGGCGGCTGGACAATCAAGCCGGAATTCATCGCCCTGTATCTGGCGTTGTCCTTCTACACGGCTTCTTTCATCGCCGAGATCGTGCGCGCCGGCATTCTCGGCGTGTCGAAAGGGCAGACGGAGGCCTCGTATGCGCTCGGCCTGCGCAACAGTCAGACGCTGCGGCTGGTCATCGTTCCGCAGGCGATGCGGATCGTCATTCCGCCGCTGACCAACCAGTATCTCAATCTGACCAAGAACTCCTCGCTGGCGGTGGCCATCGGCTATCCGGATCTCGTCGCCGTGGGCGGCACGATCCTCAACCAGACCGGCCAGTCGATCGAGGTGGTTGCGATCTGGATGATGGTCTATGTGGGGTTGAGCCTGTCGACCTCGGCATTCATGAACTGGTTCAACGCCAGGATGGCGCTGGTGGAGCGGTAGGCCATGCAGCAGCAGAACTCTGCCTTCGTCCGCACCGAACTGGTCGCCGATCAGCCGCCGCCCAGCGGCGAGAAGGGGCTCGTGCGCTGGTTGCGCACAAACCTCTTCGCCACGCCGGGCGACACGGTTCTCACCTTCATCGGCCTCGTCATCGTCGCCATGGTCGTTCCGCCCCTGCTCAACTGGGCATTCCTCAGCGCCCAATGGAGCGGTGCGGATCGCAGCGTGTGCGCCACCGTGGCCCAGGGCGGCGTGCAGCCCGACGGCTGGTCCGGCGCCTGCTGGGCCTTCGTGCGCGCAAAGATGGAACTGTTCATCTTCGGCCGCTACCCGCTCGACGAGCGCTGGCGCGTCGTGCTGGTCGCGGCGATGTTCGTGGTGCTTCTCGTGCCGCTCCTCATCCCGCGCATACCCCGCAAGGGTCTCAACTCGGTCCTGTTCTTCCTCGTCTTTCCCGTCGTCGCCTTCTTCCTGCTGGTCGGCGGCTGGTTCGGCCTGGAATATGTCGAGACGCCCCTTTGGGGCGGGTTGCTGGTGACCCTGGTCCTGTCCTTCGTCGGCATCTCGGTCTCGCTGCCCTTCGGCATCGTGCTGGCGCTCGGGCGACGCTCCAACATGCCGGTGGTCAAGATGCTGTGCGTCATCTTCATCGAGACCATTCGCGGCGTTCCGCTGATCACCGTGCTGTTCATGGCCAGCGTGATGTTTCCGCTCTTCCTGCCGGCCGGTGTCAATTTCGACAAGTTCCTGCGTGCCCTGGTCGGCGTGTCGCTGTTTGCCTCGGCCTATATGGCCGAGGTCATCCGCGGCGGGTTGCAGGCGATCCCGAAGGGGCAGTATGAGGGCGCGGATTCGCTCGGCCTCGGCTATTGGCAGAAGATGAGGCTGATCATCCTGCCGCAGGCGCTCACGCTGGTCATCCCGGGGATCGTCAACACCTTCATCGGCCTGTTCAAGGATACCACCCTTGTCTCCATCATCGGCATGTTCGACCTGCTGGGCATCGTGCGCCAGAATTTCTCCGACGCCACCTGGGCCTCGCCGCAGACCGCGATAACGGGGCTGGTCTTCGCCGGATTCATTTTCTGGATATTCTGCTTCGGCATGTCGCGCTATTCGATCTTTATGGAAAGGCTGCTCGATACCGGGCATAAACGCTAGACAAGGGCCACGACGTAAGAACAAAGGGGAAGTTCGATGGCTACCGAGAACGCGGTACGCGCCGATGAGATCGCGGTTGACCGCTCGCGAATGCAGGTCTCCGAGACCGATGTCGCGATCGAGATCGTCGGCATGCACAAATGGTTCGGTGACTTCCATGTGCTCAAGGACATCAATCTGAAAGTCATGCGCGGCGAGCGCATCGTCGTTGCCGGCCCGTCGGGGTCGGGCAAGTCGACGATGATCCGCTGCATCAATCGGCTCGAGGACCATCAAAAAGGCAAGATCATTGTCGACGGGATCGAATTGACAAACGATCTCAAGAAGATCGACGAGGTACGCCGGGAAGTCGGCATGGTCTTCCAGCACTTCAATCTGTTTCCGCACCTGACCATCCTGGAAAATTGCACGCTGGCGCCGATCTGGGTGCGCAAGATGCCCAAGAAGCAGGCCGACGAGGTCGCCATGCATTTCCTCGAGCGCGTCAAGATTCCCGAGCAGGCGCACAAATATCCCGGCCAGCTCTCGGGCGGCCAGCAGCAGCGCGTCGCGATCGCCCGCTCGCTGTGCATGAACCCGCGCATCATGCTGTTCGACGAGCCGACATCGGCGCTTGATCCCGAAATGATCAAGGAAGTGCTGGAGACGATGGTGTCGCTGGCCGAGGAAGGCATGACCATGATCTGCGTGACGCACGAGATGGGCTTTGCCCGTCAGGTCGCCAACCGCGTAATATTCATGGACCAGGGCCAGATCGTCGAGGAGAACACGCCGGCGGAGTTCTTCGACAATCCGCAGCATGAGCGCACCAAGCTGTTCCTCAGCCAGATCCTGCATTGAGGCTTTCGCGGCGGGTGCACCCGGCAGACGACGTCGGGGCTCTCATTCGCCGTCTTCGACGTCAAAGCCGTAGAGCCAGTCGAAGCCGGCGGCGAGGCGTTCCGGCGACATGAACGACAGCGCGGCGTTGCGGCAGGCAGCCACCGGACCGCCGGCATGCCACACAAAGCGGTTCAGCGCCCCGCGCCGGGCAACGCGCGTCACGCGCGGGCGGCGCAGCTTCTCGTAAAGGGCCAGCGCGGTCGGAATGTCGTCGGACCGGTTCACCAGATGGGCCAGCATGGCGGCGTCCTCGATCGCCATCGCTGCGCCCTGGGCGGCAAATGGCGTCATGGCGTGCGCGGCGTCGCCGATCAGCGCGACGGCGCCGCCCTCGGTCCAGCGACCTGCCGGATCGACGCAGTGCAACGGCCAGCGCGTCCATGGCGCGGCCTGCGAAACCAGTTGCAAGAGCCGGCGGTCGGCACGTGCGAGTGCCTTCTGCAACCCCTCGACACTGGCGGCTTCGGACCATCCTTGTCCCAATTCCCGCCCGCGCGTGACGGCGACAAGGTTGAACAGCGAGCCGCCGCGCAGCGGATAGGCCACGATGTGGAACTCGCTGTCGAGAATGGCGCTGACGCAATCGTCGTGCAGCGGCACGGTGCCGTCTGCCTGGTCGGGGTCGACCGGAACGGTGGCCCGCCAGGCGATGAGACCGGTGAAATGCGATCGGGCGGCGCCGGCCACGCCGCTGCGCAGTTGCGACCACACGCCGTCCGCCCCGACCACGAGCCGGGCGTTAACGGTTTGCTCGCGCCCGCCGGTTTTAAGGATGAGACGGACGTGATCGCGTAGCGTCTCGACCTCCAGCGCCTCGGCCCCGAGATTCAATTCGATACCGGGTGTCGCATGCGCGGCTTGCGCCAGCGCGGCATGCAGATCGGCGCGATGGATGGCGAGATAGGGCGCGCCCCAGCGTCGCTCGGCGAAATCGCCGAGCCGCACCCGGCCGATCTCGCCCAGGCGCCGGGACTCGCGCAGGACGATGGCCTGCGGCTGCACGGCATTGCTGGCAAATCGCTCGAGCACGCCGAGGCCGGCCAGTATACGGGTCGCGTTGGGCGAGAGCTGAATGCCGGCGCCGACCGCCTGGAGTTCATTGGCCTGCTCGAAGACGCGGACATGAAAGCCGCGTCGGGCAAAGCACAGCGCCGCCGCCAGGCCGGCAATGCCGGCGCCGGCTATGACAATGGTTCGCTCGGTTCCAGTTTTGACCAATGATCGCTACCGCGGCCTCCGGGCCCGTTGGAGGCGACCGTCAGGCGGCCTCGTCGTGATAGGCGCAGCCCGCGGGGCGGGTCTCGTCGGCCTTGAGGCTCGGGTCGTGCTTGTAGAGCGTCGAGCAATAGGGGCAGACGATTTCCTCGTCATCGCCCATGTCGAGATAGACATGCGGATGGTCGAACGGCTGGGAGGCGCCCACGCACATGAACTCCTTCACGCCGATCTCGACTGCGGCATGGCCCGCATCGTTCTGGAAGTGGGGAATGGAATGGCCGGCCATGGATATCTCCTGCAGGACTACGTGGTGCGGCTACCGTCGCCGCAGCGTTTGTAACATTATAGGGTTCATTGCAAGATGGTGATATCAAACTGTCGCAATCGCATGTCAGGACGAAACCGGCATGGGAATGGTGGGATCGGCCTAGCGGGAAGAATGTTCGATGAACGAGATGAAGCCTGTCCAGAGCGAGTTTCAGCGCGAAGTCTCTTCCGGCCCGGAAATGGCCGAAGGGATGCCGGACCGTTTCGTCAACCGTGAATTCTCGTGGCTGCAGTTCAATCGCCGCGTTCTCGAGGAAGCGCAGAACGTCAGCCATCCGCTGCTCGAGCGCGTGCGCTTCCTGTCGATCTCGGCGGCCAATCTCGATGAATTCTTCATGGTCCGCGTGGCCGGGCTCGCCGGCCAGGTGCGCGAAAACATCGCCACCACCAGTGCCGACGGACGCACGCCCGAAGAACAGCTCGAATTGCTGCTTGTCGAGGTCGAGCAGTTGCAGGCCGATCAGCAAGCGAGCTTTTCGACGCTGTCGTCGCTGCTGCAATCCGAACGCATCGAAATCGTGCGCGCAGACGCCATCACGGAGGCTGAACGGGCCTGGCTCGAGACGCATTTCGCCGAGGCGATCTATCCCGTCCTGACGCCGCTTTCCATCGATCCGGCGCATCCCTTTCCATTCATTCCCAACCTCGGCTTCTCCATTGCCCTGCATCTGCGCCACCGGCGCGACAAGGAGGAGATGACGGCGCTGCTGCGCTTGCCGGTGGCGCTGAAGCGTTTCGTGCGCTTCCCCGACGGCGGCGGGTCGATTCGCTTCATCTCGCTGGAGGATACGGTGGAGCTGTTCATCGGCTCGCTGTTTCCCGGGTATGAAGTGCAGGGATCGGGCACCTTCCGTATCATTCGCGACAGCGACATCGAGGTCGAGGAAGAGGCCGAGGATCTGGTGCGGCTGTTCGAATCGGCGCTCAAGCGGCGTCGTCGCGGATCGGTCATCCGCATCGAGTTCGACGACGAGATGCCGCAGGATCTGCGCAACTTCGTCGCCGGCGAGTTGGGGGTGTCGTCTTCCCGCGTCAGCGTGCTGAAAGCTCCGCTGGCGCTGAACCAGATCTCCGAGATCGTGTCGGTGCCGCGCGACGATTTGAAGTTCCGGCCCTATAATCCGCGCTTCCCCGAACGTATCCGCGACCATGGCGGCGACTGTTTCGCGTCCATCCGCGAAAAGGACATCATCGTCCACCACCCTTATGAATCCTTCGACGTCGTCGTGCAGTTCCTGCGCCAGGCGGCGTCCGATCCGGAAGTCGTTGCCATCAAGCAGACGCTCTACCGCACCTCCAACGACAGTCCGATCGTGCGCGCCCTGATCGACGCGGCGGAAGCCGGCAAATCGGTCACCGCACTGGTCGAGTTGAAGGCGCGCTTCGACGAGGAGGCGAATATCCGCTGGGCGCGCGACCTGGAGCGTGCCGGCGTGCAGGTGGTCTTCGGCTTCCTGGAACTGAAGACGCACGCCAAAATGTCGCTGGTGGTGCGGCGCGAGGACGGCAGGCTGCGCAACTATGTGCATCTGGGCACCGGCAATTACCATCCCGTCACGGCGCGCATCTATACCGACCTGTCCTATTTCACCACCGATCCCGAGCTTGCGCGCGACGTCGCCCAGGTGTTCAATTTCATTACCGGCTATGCCGAGCCGGCCGAGGAGATGCGCATCGCCGTCTCGCCCTTCACGCTGCGCGAGCGCATCCTTAGCCATATCCGCGAGGAGATTGCCCATGCGCGAGCCGGCCGGCCGGCGCAGATCTGGATGAAGATGAATTCCCTGGTCGATCCGGCCATCATCGACGCGCTCTACGAGGCCGGCCGGGCCGGCGTCGAGATCGATCTGGTCATTCGCGGCATATGCTGCCTGCGGCCGCAGGTGCCGGGCCTGTCAGACAGCATCCGGGTCAAGTCCATCGTCGGGCGTTTTCTGGAGCACAGCCGCATCTTCTGCTTCGGCAACGGCCACGGCCTGCCGTCCGACGAGGCGATCGCCTATATCGGCTCGGCCGACCTGATGCCGCGCAATCTCGACCGACGCGTGGAAACCATGGTGCCGATTACCAATCCGACCGTGCATGCGCAGGTGCTCGACCAGATCATGCTCGGAAACATCATGGACAACCAGCAGAGTTTCGAAGTACTGCCTGACGGGACCTCCCGGCGCGTGACGCCGGACGAGGGCGAGGAACCGTTCAACGCACAGGAATACTTCATGACCAATCCGAGTCTGTCCGGCCGGGGCGAAGCGCTGAAGTCCAACGCGCCCAAGCGGATTGCCCAGCAGTTGCGGCGCAGGAAGGCGAAGCCGGCCGCCGCCGAATGAAAGCCGTCTCGCAGGGGCGGCTGAAGGGCCGTCGCCCGCTGTCGATCATCGACATCGGTTCCAACTCCATACGCCTGGTCGTGTATGAGGGGGTGGCGCGCGCGCCCACCGTCCTGTTCAACGAAAAGATGCTGGCCGGCCTCGGCAAGGGCATCGTGAGGACCGGCCGGCTGGACCCCGAGGCCGTCAAGCGCGCGGTGGCCGAGTTCGGCCGGTTCCGGGCGCTGTCGGAGCAGGCGGGGTCGGAAGAACTCCATGTCATCGCCACGGCCGCCGCGCGCGAGGCCGAGAACGGGGCCGACTTCATCCATCGCGCAGAAGAGATCCTCGGCACCGAGGTCCGCGTCCTGAGCGGACGCGAGGAGGCCTATTACTCCGCACTCGGCATCATGTCGGGCTTTTTTCCGGCCGATGGGATCGGCGGAGATCTCGGCGGCGGCAGCCTCGAACTGGTCGACGTCAAGGACCACACGATCGGCGACGGCATCACGCTGCCGCTGGGCGGGTTGCGCCTGCAGGAAATGTCGAAGGGCTCGTTTCCGACCGCCGAGCGCATCGCCCGCAAGGAAATCGCCCGCGCCAAGCTGCTGCAGTACGGCGCCGGCAGGCCGTTCTACTGTGTTGGCGGCACCTGGCGCAATCTGGCGCGGCTGCACATGTTCGCCACCGATTATCCGCTGCACGTCATGCATCATTACGAGATGGACGTCGAGCAGTCGGCCGACTTCCTCAAGCGGGTCGCCCGCGGCGACATCGACAAGATGCGCGGCATCGCGCATGTGTCGAAGAACCGGCGGGCGCTGTTGCCCTATGGCGCTGCGGTATTGCAGCAGATCGTGCGCACGATGCAGCCGTCGAAGATCCTGATTTCGGCGCTCGGCGTGCGGGAAGGCTATCTCTACTCGCTGCTCCAGGAGGCCGAGCGCACCACCGATCCGCTGATTTCGGCGGCCGAGGAACTCGCCGTCCTGCGGGCGCGCTCGGTCAGCCATGCGCATGAGCTGACCGAATGGACCGGCCATTCCTTCGCCGCGCTGGGCCTGGAGGAAAGCGAGGACGAGGCGCGCTATCGCCGCGCGGCCTGCCTCCTGGCCGATATCGGCTGGCGCGCGCACCCCGATTATCGCGGCACGCAATCGCTCAACATCATCGCGCACGGCTCCTTCATCGGCCTCGATCATCCCGGCAGGGCCTTTATCGCCCTGGCCAACCTCTATCGCCATGAGGGGCTGTACAATGACGAGGCGGCGCCGGCGATCAAGGCGCTGGCCACGCCGCGTCTGCTCGAGCGGGCGCGGCTTCTGGGGGGGCTGCTCAGGGTCGTCTACCTGTTCTCGGCCTCTATGCCGGGTCTCATTCCCCTGATGCGCTGGCGCGAGGAGGCGGACGGAACGCTGACGCTGCGCATTCCCCGTTCCCATGCCGACCTGTTGGGCGAACGACCGGAAGGCCGCCTGCAGCAGCTTGCCAAGCTCGCCGGAAAACCGCTGGCATTCCGGGTGGACTGAGGTGGCATAAGCCGGCAGGGCGCGGATTGCGTCGCGGTGCCGTTTCCCGCATCGTTGCCCCAAGGTCCAACTTTACTTTTCGTCAACTTATCAAGAACATCCGCGCTTGCAGGAGGCGCGGACTGTTTCGGGCCTCGAAACAGGAGGCAGCGATGAAATCTTCAGCCCTGATCTCCAGACTGTGTGCGGCGGCGTTCGCATTCGGCCTGGCACAAATGGCGGCGACCGGCCTTGCCGTCGCCCAGGATGAGCAGAAGCCCAATATCCTGCTGATCATGTCCGACGACATCGGATACAGCGACACCGGCGCCTATCTGGGCGGTGAGGCGCGGGGAATGCCGACCCCCAACCTCGACAAGCTGGCCGACGAGGGAATGATGTTCACCTCATTCTACGCCCAGGCCAGTTGCACGCCCGGCCGTGCGGCCATGCAGACCGGGCGCATACCCAACCGCTCCGGCATGACCACGGTGGCCTTCCAGGGACAGGGCGGCGGCCTGCCCGCGGCGGAATGGACGCTGGCGTCGGTGCTGAAGACCGGCGGCTACGAGACGTTCTTCACCGGCAAGTGGCATCTTGGCGAGGCGGACTACGCGCTGCCCAACGCGCAAGGCTATGACGACATGAAATATGTCGGCCTCTACCACCTCAATGCCTACACCTATGCCGATGACACCTGGTTCCCGGACATGCCGGATGACCTGCGCGAGATGTTCAAGAACGTCACTGTCGGTGCCCTGTCCGGCAAGGCCGGCGAGAAGGCGACGGAGGATTTCAAGATCAACGGCCAGTATGTCGATACGCCGGACGAGGGCGTGGTGGGCATTCCCTATTTCGACGGCTATGTTGAGAAAGCGGCGACCGACTATCTGGAGCAGGCGGCCGAAAGCGACGCGCCCTTCTTCCTGAACGTCAATTTCATGAAGATGCACCAGCCAAGCATGCCGCACCCGGATTTCCAGGGGAAGTCGATCGCCAAGAGCAAGTTCGCCGATTCATTCGTCGAGATGGACACCCGGATCGGCAACATCCTGGCCAAGCTGGACGAGCTCGGGATGGCCGACAATACGATTGTCTTCTGGACGACCGACAACGGCGCCTGGCAGGACGTCTATCCCGACGCCGGCTACACGCCTTTCCGCGGCACCAAGGGTACGGTTCGCGAAGGCGGCAACCGGGTGCCGGCCATCGTGCGCTGGCCGGGCCATATCGAGCCGGACACCAAGAGCGCGGCCATCGTCGGCGGTCTGGACCTGATGGCCACCTTTGCCTCAGTCGCCGGCATCGATCTGCCGACCGAGGACCGCGAGGGTGAACCGATCATCTTCGACAGCTACGACATGACGCCGGTCTGGGAAGGCACGGGCGAATCCGAGCGCAACGCCTGGTTCTACTTCACCGAGAACGAACTGACGCCCGGCGCGGCGCGTGTCGGCCATTACAAGGCGGTATTCAACCTGCGTGGCGACGACGGTGCTTCCACAGGCGGCATGGCTGTCGATACCAATCTCGGCTGGAAGGGCGCCGAAAAATATGTCGCCACCGTTCCCCAGATTTTCGACCTCTTGCAGGACCCGCAGGAACGCTACGACATCTTCATGAACAATTATACCGAGCACACCTGGTATCTGCCGGTGATCAACGATCAGGTGAAGGAACTCATGAAGACCTATGTCGAGCATCCGCCGCGCAAGCTGCAGAGCGAGGGCTATTCCGGCCCGATCACGCTCACCCAGTACCAGCGGTTCCAATATATCCGCAAGGCATTGGAGGAAGACGGATTCAGCCTCGGAATGCCGTCTGGCAATTGATCTGCATCAGCCGCGACCGCCGGAGCATGCTCCGGCGGTCGCCCTTGCTCACGAATGGAGATGTCGCATGAACTTCTTGGGATGGACGGCAAGGCGGATAGCCATGGCCGCGATGCTGGCGGTCGCACCGATATGGCAGGCGGCGGCGCAGGATCTTGCGTCCTGGAACGACGGCGCCACCAGGAACGCCATCATCGATTTCGTCACCGCGGTGACGACCGAGGGCGGGCCCGACTACGTCGCGCCGACCGACCGCATTGCAACTTTCGACAATGACGGGACGCTGTGGAGCGAGCAGCCCATGTATGTGCAGCTCGCCTTCGTGCTCGATCGCATCAAGACCATGGCGCCCGATCATCCGGAGTGGACCGATAAGGAGCCTTATAAGTCGGTGCTGGCGGGCGATCTGAAAGGTGTTGCGGCGTCGGGCGAGAAGGGCGTTGTCGAACTCGTGGCGGCCACCCATTCCGGCATGACGTCGGACGAATTCGCCAAGATTGCCGCGGACTGGATCGCAACAGCCAAGCACCCGCGAACGGACAAGCTCTATACGCAGATGGTCTATCAGCCCATGCTGGAGCTTCTCGACTATCTGCGCGCCAATGATTTCGAGATCTATATCGTGTCCGGCGGCGGCATCGAGTTCATGCGTCCGTGGACGGACAGGGTCTACGGAATTCCGCCGGAAAACGTCGTCGGCTCCTCGATCAAGCTGAAATTCCAGATGAAAGACGGTGTGCCGACCCTTTTCCGGCAGGCCGAGATCGACTTCATCGATGACGGTCCGGGCAAGCCGGTGGGCATCCAGAGCCATATCGGCAGGAAGCCGATTGCCGCCTTCGGCAATTCGGACGGCGATATCCAGATGATCCAGTGGGCGACCTCGGGTCCGGGCCGCCGGTTCGCGGCCATCGTCCACCACGACGACGCGGAACGCGAAGTCGCCTATGACCGTGAGTCCTCTTTCGGCAAGCTCGACAAGGGGCTCGACCTCGCACCTGACGAAGGCTGGACGCTCATCAGCATCAAGGACGACTGGAAGCAGGTGTTCCCGCAATAGTCTTTGCGGGCCGCCCCGCCTATTCCTGCGGACGGAACGTCGTCACCTTGCGGTTCTTGAACTGGAAGGCGAGGCGCCCGGCCACAAGGTCGAGCGCCTTTTCGCCAAAAACCTCGCGGCGCCAACCGTTGAGCGGCGCCACGTCCGCCTTCTCGCCTTCGGCGGCGATGCGCTCGATATCGTCGCTCGTCGCCAGCACCTTCGGCGCCACGCCTTCCTCTTCGGCGATCAGCTTCAACAGCACCTTCAACAATTCGCTCGCCGCCTGCGACCCTTCGGGTGCGTGGTTCTGGCGCGGCAGGCGGGGCATCTGGTCGTTCGGCAGGTCGAGTGCGGCATTGACGACTGCAAGCAGGCTGGCCGCCGTCTGCGATCGTTCCCAGCCCTTGGGCGTCGCGCGCAGCCTGCCGAGCGCTTCGGTGTTGCGGGGCTGCTGCTGGGCGATCTCGTAGACCGCGTCGTCCTTGATCACCCGGCCGCGTGGCACGTTGCGCTGGCGCGCCTCGCGCTCGCGCCAGGCGGCCACCGCCTGCATGACGGCGAGTTCCTGTGGCTTGCGCAGCCGCATCTTGAGCCGCTTCCAGGCATCTTCGGGATGCGGATCATAGGTCTCGTGCGCCGTGAGGACGTCCATTTCCTCCTTCAGCCAATGGGCCCGTCCCTCGCGTTCCAGCTCGCCCTTGAGGTGCTGATAGACCTCGATCAGATGGGTCACGTCGGCCAGCGCATAGGTGAGCTGCTTGTCGGACAGCGGACGGCGGCGCCAGTCGGTGAAACGCGACGACTTGTCTATTTGTTCGCCCGTCACCTTGCGCACCAGCTGGTCGTAGGAAACGCTGTCGCCGAAACCGCACACCATCGCCGCGACCTGGGTGTCGAAGACCGGATGCGGGATCAGTCCGCCACCGTGGAAGATGATCTCGATGTCCTGGCGCGCGGCATGGAAGACCTTCACCACGCCTTCATTGCCCATGAGGTCGAAAAAGGGCTGCAGGTCGATATCCTTGGACAGGGGATCGATCAGCGCCTCCACCCCGGGGGCGGCCATCTGGATCAGGCAAAGCTCCGGCCAGAACGTTGTTTCGCGGATGAATTCGGTGTCGACCGTGACGAATTCGGACTTCGAGAGTTCGGCAATGATGGCGGTCAGTTCGGATTGAGTCGTGATGAGATGCATGATGGCGTCTTTACGG
Organism: Mesorhizobium xinjiangense; assembly: GCF_009749525.1. Taxonomy (GTDB): domain Bacteria; phylum Pseudomonadota; class Alphaproteobacteria; order Rhizobiales; family Rhizobiaceae; genus Mangrovimarina; species Mangrovimarina xinjiangensis. The sequence continues at coordinate 27,510 of NZ_WOAC01000002.1, forward strand.
CATTCCGCGCCCTGTGTCTGCCCTGTATCTGCCCCGTACCTCGTTGAGGAAGTGGGATTGAACCCGCTACGCTGTCGCCTCGGCGTTGGCCAGCCGGCCGTCGATCAGGTGCAGGCGCCGGTCCATCCGGTTGGCCATGTCGACGTCATGGGTGACCGCCACGACCGTCTTGCCGCGCTCGCGCACCATTGCCTCCAGGATCGAGAACACCTGCTCGGAACTGGCGCTGTCGAGACTGCCGGTCGGCTCGTCGGCCAGCACCAGGGGTGGATCGTTGGCCAGCGCCCGGGCCAGCGCCACGCGCTGCCGCTGGCCGCCGGATAGCTGGTCGGGCCGCTTCTTCATGTGCTCGGCCAGCCCTAGCGAGGACAAGATTTCCGCTGCCCGTTCGCGCATTTGCGGGCGAGACAGCGAGGCAAGCTTGCGCATCGGCAGTTCGACATTGTCGAGGGCGGAAAATTCCGGCAGCAGGAAATGGAACTGGAAGACGAAGCCGATCATGGCGAGCCTGGTGCGGGCGCGCTCCCGTTCGCTCATGGAACCGGCGTCTTGTCCGCCGACCGCCAGTTCGCCGCCGGTCGGCCTGTCGAGCAGGCCGAGCAGGTAGAGAAGCGACGATTTGCCCGAACCCGATGGCCCCGTAATGGCGACGAACTCGTTCTTGCCGATGGACAAGGTGATTTCCTCGACCAGCGTCACCGGCACCGTTTCGGGCAGCACGCGGGTCAGGTTCCGGGTGGCGATCAGGTCGCTCATGTCGCGCCCCTGATGATGTCGACTGGATTGAGCCGGGCCGCGCGCCTTGCCGGCAGGTATCCCGCGACGGCGGCCGAGCCGAGTGCGAAGGCCGATGCGATGAGGTAATGCAGCACGCTCCAGGCGATCGGCAGTTCCGTGATCTCCTGGCCGCCGGCATCGAGCTCGAAGCGGATCGACGCCAAGGCGTAGGTGAGACCGAATCCGAGCAGCCAGCCGAACGCCGCGCCGGCACCGCCGATTGCGACGGCCTCGATGACGAACATGCGCTGCATGTCGCCCTGGCCGAAGCCGAGCGACTTCATGATGGCGATGTCGCGCGCCTTTTCATGCGTGATGGTGGAGATGATGTTGAAGATGCCGAAGCCCGCCACCACCATGATCGCCGCAACCACCGTGTACATGATGATGTTGCGGACGATGAAGGCTTCCATGATGCCCTCATTGGCTTCCTGCCACGAAACGGCCTTGTAGCCGAGTTCGGCTTCGATCCGCCGCGCCACCGCCGGCGAAGCGTATGGATTGCGCAGCTTGACGGTGACGTCGTTTATGATGTTGGGCCGTTCGGCGAGGATCTGCGCGTCCTTCAGCAGCATGTAGGCCTCGCCTTCGTCGCGCGCCGTCGTGCCGGTGTGGAACAGGCCGACGATGCGAAAGCTCCGCGTAAGGCCGGTCGACGAGACGGCGGTGATCGTGTCGCCGAATTTGGCACCGAGGCGCTCGGCCATCCGGTCGCCGATAACGACGTTGTTGCCGCCCGAGGCGAGCGCATCGAAGCTACCGCGAACGAACTCGCCGACGATCGGCGAAACGGCGCGCTCGTCTTCAGGTTCGACCCCGATGATCGATGCGCTGGCCTCGCGGCTGCGGTAGCGCATGACGCCCTGCGCGCGCAGGGTGGCCGAGAAGGTTCCCGGCACCCAGGCATCGAGCCAGGCGGTGGCGGCGGTCGGATTGATGATGCCGCGGCGGTCGTCTCGTGGCCGCAGGCCGGAGATCTCCACGGCCTGGTAGATCTGCTCGGCCGGCTGCCGCGCCGCGCTCCGGCGCTCGTCGGTGATCTGCACATGCGGCATCGTGTCGATCAGCTGCTCGACGAAATCGTCCTGCCCGCCCTGCATCAGCGCCGCCATGGCGATGGAAAAGCCGACCCCCACGGCAACGCCGATGACGGCCACGACCGTCTGCCGGGCACGGCCGGCAATGTGGGTAAAGGCGATGTCGAGTATGAGCGGCATGGCTATCGCGTCTCTGTCGTCACTCTCGCCCCATCGGCCAATTCCTCGGGGTAGGGGCTGACAATGCGGGCATCGTCGCCGAGGCCGGACAGGATTTGCGTATTGACCGTGCCGCGTATGCCCGTCTCGACGGCGCGGCGGGCGGCACGGCCGTTCTCGATGACGAAGAGCTTACCGTCGCGCAGGGCGGGCGAGGGGACAAGGAGCGCATCCTCGACCAGCCGGGTGACGATGTTGGCGTCGACGGACATGCCGATCATCAGCGGCGTGTCGTCGGGCAGCCGCAGCTTGACCCGGTAGGTCTTCGACACGGGATCCCCCTTCGGCGTGATGCTGTCGACCTGCGCCTCGAGCGTGCGGCTGGGAAAGGCGTCGGAGGTGAGATGCGCCGTCTGCCCGACTTCGACGCGGGGGATGTCTTCCTCGTTGACTTCCGCCACGACGATCAGCGGCCTCAGCCGTCCGACCCAGTAAAGCGCGGTCCCGGGTTCGGCGATCTCGCCGACTTCGGCATCCTGGCGCAGCACGACGCCGTCGCTCGGCGCGCGCAGGATGTGATTTTCCAGCCGCGCCGCCTGACCGGCGATCAGCGCCTCGATCTGGTTGACTTCGCTTTGTGCCCGATCGAGTTGGGTCGTATTGACCACATTGCGTTCCACCAGCAATGCGATCCTGTCGCGATCGTCGACCGCCAGGCGGTGGCGCGCCTTGAGTTCGGTCAGCACGGCCTGTGCCTCCGTGTCGTCGAGGCGCGCCAGCTCGTCGCCCTTTTCGATCCTGCTGCCCTCGCAGCCGCATATGGACACGATGCGTTCGCGCACCAGCGACGTTACCTTGGCCCAGGTGCGCGGCTCGACCACGCCGGCGGCATAGACGATCGCCGCAGCCTCGCCGCGGGTCGGCGTCACCGTTGCGACGGCGGCGGGGCGGGTGACGTACCAGTAGCCGCCCGCGGCCGCGCCGGCGAGAACAAAGGCGGCAATGAGAATGCGCGCAACCTTCACGGGTCAATCCTTTGGCCGGTTGTCGATCCTGCAAATTAAAATACAGACGTGTATTGTATCGATATTATCGCTCCTCTACAATCGCCATGACGTCGGAACAAGTCGAAACGCGAGGTACGGTTCCAATCTTGGGAGAAGACACGACCACCCGAAACCCGGGCCGGCCACGTCGGCCGGAGACGGATGACGCGATACTTTCTGCCGCGCTCGGGCTTTTTATCGCCCACGGCATCGGCGGTGTCAGTTTCGAGGCCGTGGCCCGCAAGGCTGGGGTTACGCGGGCGACCATCTATCGTCGGTGGTCGGATCGCGAAGACATGATCGCGCGCGCACTCGGGCGGCTGAAGGAAAAGGCCGAGGCGCCGGTCGGGCGCTGGGAGGAAATGCCGTTCGAGACCCTCGTTCAGATGATGGTCGAGCACGGGCCGAAAGGGTGGGTGGACTATGACGCCAGGCGACTGCTTGCCCGCATCATTGGTTCGCAGCCGGATGCGCCGCGCCTGCTGGACGTGTTCTGGGACGTATACGGCGAGCCGCGCCGCGCGGCGTTTTCGGCCATCGTCGAGCGCGCGCGCAAGGAGGGCCACCTGCCGCCGGAGACCGATCCGGATCTCTTCCAGGCCATGATGAGCGGCGCCATCATGTATCGGCTCTTGCTCATTCCCGGCGAGGATGGAGAAGACGAGCTTCGCGCCTATTTCGTCGGTATACTGAGGCAACTGGGACTTGGGGAGATACTGGACCGGAGCGGGCGGGCGGACTGACCGCGCCGGGCAGATTGATCCGGCGTGCGCGCGAACAAATCGGACTTGCGGGCTGTTCGAATGCCAAGCCTGTCGTTCCCCGCGCTGCACGTTCTTCGCCTTTTCGGTCCGGTGACGGACATGCTGCCGCCCGCTGCCTTGACAAAACGCATCGCGCGTGCGCTTTTCCCGCCGGTTTTAAGGGGCGGCCGTTTCGCGCGGCGGCCCGCTTGCCGTTGAATTTCAAGCCAAGCGGATATTCGTCCATGCATCGCTATCGCAGCCATACCTGCGCACAACTGAGAAAATCCGATGTCGGTTCCCCCGTCCGCCTCGCGGGCTGGGTGCATCGCGTCCGCGACCATGGCGGGCTCCTGTTCATCGACCTGCGCGATCATTACGGCATCACGCAGATCGTCGCCGATCCCGATTCGCCCTGCTTTGCGACGGCCGAGACCGTGCGCGGCGAATGGGTCATCCGCGTCGACGGTGAGGTCAAGGCGCGCACGGACGAGACGGTCAATGCGAACCTGCCGACCGGCGAGATCGAGATTTTCGCCCGCGACCTGGAAGTGCTTTCGGCGGCCAAGGAACTGCCGCTGCCGGTCTTCGGCGAGCCGGACTATCCCGAGGACATTCGCCTCAAATACCGCTTCCTCGACCTGCGCCGCGAGACGCTGCACGACAACATCGTCGCGCGCACCAAAATCATCGCCGAGATGCGCACCGCGATGGGCGAGGCGGGCTTTCCGGAGTATTCGACGCCGATCCTGACGGCATCTAGCCCCGAGGGCGCGCGCGACTTCCTGGTGCCGAGCCGCATCCATCCCGGCAAGTTCTACGCGCTGCCGCAGGCGCCGCAGATCTACAAGCAGCTCATCATGGTCTCGGGCTTCGACCGCTATTTCCAGATCGCGCCCTGCTTCCGTGACGAGGATCCGCGCGCCGACCGTCTGCCGGGCGAGTTCTACCAGCTCGACCTCGAAATGAGCTTCGTCGAGCAGGAGGACGTGTTCCAGACCATGGAACCGGTGATGCGTCGCATCTTCGAGACCTTCGCCGACGGCAAACCGGTGACGCAGACCTTCCCGCGCATCCCCTATGACGTCGCCATGCGCAAATACGGCTCCGACAAGCCGGACCTGCGCAACCCGATCGAGATGCAGGACGTTTCGGAGCATTTCCGCGGTTCCGGCTTCAAGGTCTTCGCCGGCATCCTGGCCAACGATCCCAAGGCCGAGGTGTGGGCGATCCCGGCGCCGACAGGCGGCAGCAGGGCTTTCTGCGACCGCATGAACTCCTGGGCGCAGGGCGAGGGCCAGCCGGGGCTGGGCTACATCTTCTGGCGCAAGGAAGGCGAGAAGCTGGAAGGCGCCGGCCCGATCGCCAAGAACATCGGCGAGGAGCGCACCGAGGCGATCCGGGTCCAACTCGGTCTGCAGGACGGCGACGCCTGTTTCTTCGCTGCCGGCGATCCGAAGAAATTCGTCGCCTTTGCGGGTGCGGCGCGCACGCGCGCAGGCGAGGAGTTGAACCTCGTCGACCGCGACCGTTTCGAGATCGCCTGGATCGTCGACTTCCCGTTCTACGAATGGAACGAGGACGAGGAGCGCGTCGATTTCGGCCACAACCCCTTCACCATGCCTCAAGGCGGCATCGATGCGCTCAACGGCGAGGATCCGCTGACCATCAAGGCCTTCCAGTACGACCTCGTCTGCAACGGCTTCGAGATCGCGTCGGGCGGCATCCGCAACCATTTGCCCGAGACCATGGTCAAGGCGTTCGAGATCGTCGGCTTTTCGCGCGAGGATGTCGAGGAACGCTTTGGCGGGCTCTATCGGGCCTTCCAGTATGGCGCGCCGCCGCATGGCGGCATGGCGGCCGGCATCGACCGCATCATCATGCTGCTGGTGGGCGCGAAGAACCTGCGCGAGGTGACGATGTTCCCGATGAACCAGCAGGCCCAGGATCTGCTCATGGGTTCGCCGGCGGAGGCCGCCGCGCAGCAGCTGCGCGAGCTTTCCCTGCGGGTGATCCCGCCGAAAGCGGACGCCTGAGGAGGTTACCGGCGAGGCTGGCATGGCACGACCGCAAGCAAACGCTTCGCCTCGCGTCCTCGTCACCGGTTTCGAACCCTTTCCGGGCGCCCCGGTCAATCCGACCGAGGCGCTCGTTTCCCGCCTGCGCCAAAGCCCTCCCGCGATTGACGGCATGGGCGCCTTTCGTGCCGAGGTGCTGCCGGTGGATTATGCCGCGGTCGGACCGCGACTGTCGCAGATCGGCCGGGAATTTTCCCCCGACATCGCGATCCATTTCGGCCTGGCGCTCGAATGCGGCGGCTTCCGGCTCGAACGCCTGGCGCGCAACCGCTTCGCCGCCGACCGGCCCGACAACACCGGAGAGCTCAAGGCTGAGGGCGCCATTTGCCGGGGACCGGGGCTCTTGCCCTCGAACCTGCCGCTGCCGGAGATTTTCGATCGGCTGACGGCCACTCGGCTGCCGGTCGAATGGTCCGACGATGCGGGCGGCTATCTCTGCAACATGGTCTTCACGCTGTCGCGGACACATGCCTGCGAGGATTTCACGCCGGCAATGAGCGGCTTCATCCATGTGCCGCTGACGGGTACTGAGCCCGCATCCAGTTTGAATGACGCGCAATTGGCTGCCGGCGCGGCGGCGATCGTCTCGGCCTGCTGCGCCGCCTGGCACAAGGGCGATTGAGAAAAAATGCCCGGCGCGAGGCCGGGCATATACCTTTCGCTCATTGAGCGGGACCTGCTCCAGCGCGGGCGGGCTACTGGTTGGCCTTGACCGTCAGGTTCAATTGTTCCGGCAGCGATTGCGGCGAGGCCATCGCGCTCGCCGCAATCATGGCGAACGGCACTGGCTTTTCCGGTTCGACGCCGATTTCCAGATTGTCCGGATTGTCGAGATAGGCGTTGACTGCCTCGCTGATGGCCGTCGTCAAGTTCGAGTTCTGCAGCGCGGCCAGCGCGAAAGGCAGGATCGCCTTCGCCTGATTGGCTATGTCCTTCGGCTCCACGCCCTGCTGAGCCGCGATATAGGCCAGCACCTTGTCGGTCAGTGTATTGTCGTCGAACCGGATCTTGGCGCCGTGGAGGGTGAGTTGCTGCAAGAGACCCATCATGGACAGGCCGGCGGCCGACTTTTCCTCCTCGGTTGCGCTTTCCATCTTGGCGCCCAACTCCTGGAGGGAGGCGATCAACTCAGGCGTATAGCCGCCAAGATCCATCGTCAGGCCGAGAGTGCCCGCATCGTTGACGGTGATGTCGTAGCGCTCGAGGACGGTACGGCCGTCTTCCGGCGTCCACCAGCCCTCGGCGGCGAGGTTGCCGCTGAGCGTGGTGAACCCGAGCTCATCGATCGCGTCTTTGGCCTTGGGATCCTCGATCAGCGACAGATCGGCGGAGAAACTTTCGACACCGCCGGTCATGCGCAGCTTTTCGCCTGCGTCTTCCTCGCTGATTTCTCCGTTCAGGTTGGTCAGCGCGAAGACCTGCTTTCCGGCAAAATCGACGGACAGCTTCGGCAAGGCCAACGTATCGTAAATCAGCACATCGAGACTGGACGCATCGGTGTCTTCGCCGGGGATGGCGACACCGGTAAGCGTGAGTTCGTCCATGTTCACTTCAGCGCCCTCGACGTCGAAGATGCTCGGCGCGACGGTCATCTCGTCGACCGCAAATCCGCCGTCGACCTCCTCGATGCCGCTCATGGCAATGTCGCCAAGGCCGATCGTATTCTGCAGCTCGATATTCGTCAGCTTGACGCCTTCGATGCGCACGGCATCGGTTCCGTCGCCCGAAACGGCGCTCCAGTCCAGTTCGAGGCCGCCCTGCTTCTCGACGACGGCCTTGAGGCGCGCCGCGACCGCTTCCGCGTCGGCGGCGAGGGCAAACTGCGGCCATGCAGCCAAAATGGTGCCGGCGATGGCGATGCTCCGCACGACGGATTGATGCTTGGTCATTGGGTTCCTTCCCCAGTTCGGTTGGTCGGGTCGCGGCGCTGTGCGGAATAGACCGCCCAACGGCCTTACCGCAATGGCACGGCGCATATCAGTCAACTGTGAAATATTCCACCTGGAATGCAGGGCCGTCCAAGCGATATTCCTCCAGCCCTATTATCGGGTCAATCGCACAACCCTCGACAGTGGAAAGAGGTGCGACATATCGATCTGTTCCTTGAATCTGTTTGACAAGCCGAAAGGCGAGGCTTGCCGCGAATCGCCGGTTGGACTATCGGAAAGCCATGGGAAAAAGCCAGAATCCGCCGGGGGCAGGTGACGGTGGCGATATCGAGACCGTAGACCTCAAAAAGGCGCTCGAAGAGCGCTATCTCGCCTATGCCCTCTCCACCATCATGCACCGTGCGCTGCCGGATGTGCGCGACGGTTTGAAACCCGTGCATCGGCGCATCATGCATGCCATGCGTCTGCTCCGCCTCAATCCCGACCAGCGTTTCGCCAAATGCGCTGCGATCGTCGGCGAGGTCATGGGCAAGTTCCATCCGCATGGCGATCAGTCGATCTACGACGCGCTGGTGCGCTTGGCGCAGTCCTTTTCCGTGCGCTATCCGCTGGTCGACGGTCAGGGCAATTTCGGCAATATCGATGGCGATAGCGCGGCGGCCATGCGCTACACCGAGGCGCGGATGACGGAGGCCGCGACCTCGCTTCTGGAAGGCATCACGGAGGACGCGGTCGATTTCCGCCTGACCTACAACGAGGCGCACGAAGAGCCCATCGTGCTGCCGAGCGCCTTTCCCAACCTGCTGGCCAACGGTTCTTCCGGCATTGCGGTCGGCATGGCGACTTCGATCCCGCCGCACAATGTCGCCGAGCTCTGCAAGGCGGCGCTGCATCTGATCGACCATCCGGACGCTTCGGTCGAAGACCTGATGACGCGCCATCCCCATCCCGAGGATGACGACGAGAACATGGTGCGCGGTCCGGATTTTCCGACCGGCGGCATCGTAGTCGACGAGTGGGACAGCATCCTGGATGCCTACAAGACCGGCCGCGGAACGTTTCGCGTGCGCTCCAAATGGCAGCGCGAAGACCTCGGGCGCGGCACCTGGCAGGTGGTGGTCACCGAAATACCCTACGGCGTGCAGAAATCCAGGCTGATCGAGAAGACGGCCGAATTGCTGCTGGCTCGCCGACTGCCGCTGCTCGAAGACATCCGCGACGAGAGCGCGGAAGACGTGCGCGTTGTCCTGATACCCAAGAGCCGCGCGGTCGACCCGACGATCCTGATGGAATCGCTGTTCAAGCTGACCGATTTCGAAAACCGCTTCCCGCTCAACATGAACGTCCTGTCGCGCGGACGGATCCCGAACGTGCTGTCGCTCAGGGACGCGCTGCAGGAATGGCTGGAGCATCGCAAGGAGGTGCTGGTGCGCCGCTCGCGCCACCGGCTGGCCGAGATAGAGCGGCGTCTGGAAGTGCTGGGCGGGCTGCTGATTGCCTATCTGAATATCGATGAGGTCATCCGCATCATCCGCGAGGAGGATGAGCCCAAGCCCGTCATGATGGCGCGCTGGGACCTCACCGACCTGCAGGCCGAAAGCATCCTCAACATGCGCCTGCGTGCCCTGCGCCGGCTGGAGGAGTTCGAGATCCGCAAGGAATTCGATGGCCTTACCGAGGAAAAGGCGCAGATCGAGGCGCTCCTGGCCTCCGACGAGCGGCTGTGGAAGGCGATCCGCTGGGAGGTGGAGCGCATCCGCGACCAGTTCGGCTCGCGCACCGAACTCGGCCGCCGGCGCACCCACTTCGCAGAGGCGCCCGAGCATGACGAGGAGCACATTCATCAGGCGATGATCGAGAAGGAGCCGGTGACCGTCGTCGTCTCCCAGAAAGGCTGGCTGCGCGCCATGAAGGGCCATCTGTCGGATTTCGGCAGTCTTTCCTTCAAGGAAGGCGACAAGCTCAAGCTCGCCTTCCATGCCCAGACGACGGACAAGATCCTGATCTTCACCACCGGCGGCAAGTTCTACACGATCGGCGTCGACCGGCTGCCCGGTGGCCGCGGCCATGGCGAGCCGATCCGCATTATGGTCGACATGGACAATGGCCAGGATATCGTGACGGCGTTCATCCACGATCCGGCCCGCAAGCTGCTGCTCGTTTCGCAGCAGGGCAACGGCTTCGTCGTGGCCGAAGAGGACGTGGCGGCCAACACCCGCAAGGGCAAGCAGGTCATGAACGTCAAGGCGCCGGACGAGGCGCGCATATGCATGCCCGTCGATGGCGACCACGTGGCGATCGTCGGCGAGAACCGCAAGCTGCTCGTCTTCGCGCTGTCCGACGTGCCGGTGATGGCGCGCGGCAAGGGCGTGAGGTTGCAGAAATACAAGGGCGGCGGGATCTCCGACATCAAGACCTTTATCCTGGCGGACGGCCTGTCCTGGCAGGATTCGGCCGACCGCACGTTCACCCGGAGCGAAGAGGAACTGCGCGACTGGATGGGTGCCCGGGCGTCGGCCGGACGCCTCGTGCCGAAGGGTTTTCCGCGCACCGGCAAGTTCGGGTGAGGGGATAGCCGCGGCCTGCCGTCGTCCGCAGAACAATCATTGCATTACCCTCACCCTCAACTCTCCCTTCAAGGGGAGGGAAGTGGAATGGGCGCGCCACAGCCCCCGGATAGCCCTTTGGGCCTCCGGGGGCGGGGGCGGCGGAGCAGGATGCTACTCCGCCGGTCCCTCGAGCGGTGCGGCGCTTTCCGGTGTCTCGCTCGGCCTTGCCGGTATCAGCGAGCGCAGCGCGACATAGAACACCGGCGTCAGGAACAGCCCGACGAAGGTCACGCCGAGCATGCCTGAAAAGACCGCCGTGCCGAGCGACTGGCGCATCTCGGCGCCCGGCCCGCGCGCGATCACCAGCGGCACCACGCCAAGGATGAAGGCAAACGCCGTCATCAGGATTGGACGCAGGCGCAGCCGCGCCGCCTCCACGGCCGCATCGACCACCGAGGCGCCGCGATCCTGGGCCTGCCGGGCGAACTCGACGATCAGGATCGCGTTCTTGGCCGCCAGCCCGATCAGCACGATGAGCCCGATCTGCACCAGGATGTTGTTGTCGAGCCCGCGTATGGTGACCCCGACAAGTGCGGCGAGCACGCCGAGCGGCACGATCAGCACGATGGCGAGCGGCAACAGCCAGCTCTCATATTGCGCCGAGAGTGCCAGGAAGACGAAGACCACCGACAGCGCGAAGATGAAGACCGCCGTGTTGCCGGTGTTGCGTTCCTGGAAGGCCAGTTCCGTCCATTCATAGGATGTGCCGTCCGGCATGATCTCCTCGGCGATGCCTTCCATCTGCGCCAGTGCGGTTCCCGTCGCCACGCCGGGCGCGGCACTGCCCTGGACCGGCACCGAGACATACATGTTGTAGCGCTGCACCAGTTCCGGTCCGGTGACATCCTTGATGTCGACCAGCGTTCCCAGCGGCACCAGCGCGCCCGTGGCCGAGCGCACCTTGAGGTCCAGAATGTCCTCGCGTTCGAGCCTGAACGCCTGGTCGGCCTGCGCCTGCACCTGGTAGATGCGGCCGAAGGCGTTGAAGTCGTTGACATAGGCCGCACCCAGATTGATCGACAGCGTCTCGAAGATGTTGGGGATCGGCACGTTCAGCATGCGCGCCTTGTCGCGGTTGATGTCCAGGAAATATTGCGGGCTGGAGGCCGAGAAGGTCGTGAAGACGCCGGTCAGCCCGGGCGTCTCGTTGGCCTTGGCCGAGATCTGATGGGCCAGTTCGAGGATTTTCTCGACATCCGTGCTGTTGCGCTCCTGAAGCTGCAGCTTGAAGCCGCCCGACGTCCCGATGCCACTGATCGGCGGTGGGGGGAGCGCGATGATGAAAGCCTCGCGCACGCTTTGCAGCCGACCGTAGAGGTCGCCGATGATCCGGTCCTGGTTGAGCCCGGCGGCGAGCCGCTCCTCGAACGGCTTGAACGGGGCGAAGATCACGCCGGCATTGGTGGCATTGGTGAAGGTGGCACCGGAAAAACCGGCGAACGACACGGCGTTCTCGACCCCCGGCGTTTCGCGCACGATCTGCGAGGCCTCGCGGATGACCTTGTCCGTGCGCGACAGCGATGCCGCCTCGGGCAGTTGCACCACGACGATGGCATAACCCTGGTCCATGACCGGGATGAAGCCGCGCGGCACCGTGTCGATCATGTAATAGGTCCCGTAAAGCAGCCCGGCGAAGACGGCCAACATGGCGATCAGCGCCGCCTTCGTGCTGACGATCATCCGCACGATTGCCGCATACCAGCCGGCCAACCGGTCGAAGCCGGCGTTGAAGCCGTTCGCCAGCGCCTTGCCGAAGCGGCCGATACCGGTGCGCGGCGGACGCATCGCCTCGGCATGGGACTTGAACAGGATGGCGGCCAGAGCCGGCGACAGCGTCAGCGAGTTGAACGCCGAGATGATCGTGGCGACTGCGATGGTGATGGCGAACTGCAGATAGAACTGCCCGGTGATGCCGGGAATGAAGGCCGCCGGCACGAACACCGCCGAAAGCACCAGCCCGATCGATATGACCGCCGAGCCCACCTCGTCCATGGTGCGGTGCGCGGCGGTGCGCGGGGTCTGGCCGAGCATGATGTTGCGCTCGACATTCTCCACCACCACGATCGCGTCGTCGACCACGATGCCGATCGCCAGCACGAGGCCGAACAGCGTCAGCATGTTGAGGGAGAAGCCGAAGGCCAGCAGCACCGCCAGCGTGCCGATCAGCGATACCGGGATCGCCACGATCGGCACGATCGCCATGCGCCACGATTGCAGGAAGACGACGATGACGATGACGACCAGGGCGATGGCCTCGAGGATCGTCTTGTAGACCTCGTTGATCGATTCGGAGATGAACTCGGTCGGATTGTAGATGATCTCGTAGCCGATGCCGGGCGGGAAGCTCTCGGACAGTTCGGCGATCGTTTCCTCGATCTCGGCAGCCGATTCCAGCGCGTTGGTGCCCGGGCGCTGGAAGATGGCGAGCGCCACGGCGGGATTGTTGTTGAGATAGGAATTGGTGACGTAGCTGCGCGCGCCGAGCTCGATGCGCGCCACGTCCTCCAGCGTCACCAGGCGCCCGTCCTCGGTCGACTTCACGATCACGTAGCGGAAATCGCGCGCCTCGTCGAAGCGCCCCTGGGTGGTAACGGTATACTGGAAAGCGCTGCCGTCATCGACCGGCGGTGCGCCGATCGAGCCGCCCGAGACCTGCACGTTCTGCTCGCGCAATGCCTCGACGACGTCGCCGGCCGTCATCCCGTAGATCGACAGCTTGTCGGGATCGAGCCACACGCGCAGCGAATATTCGCGCTCGCCGAATATGATCAGGTCGCCCACGCCGTCGAGCCGCATGAGCACGTCGCGCACGTTGGAACGGGCATAGTTCGACACGTAGAGCTGGTCGTAGCTGTCGTCGGGCGACAGCATGTGAATGACCATCATCAGGTCGGGCGAGCTTTTCGTGGTGGTCACGCCGAGACGCCGCACCTCTTCGGGCAGGCGCGGCTGGGCGATGGCGACGCGGTTCTGCACCAGGACCTGGGCCTGGTCGAGATCGGTGCCGAGACGGAAGGTGATGGTAAGCGCCATCGACCCGTCGCCCGAGGAGTAGGAGGACATGTAGAGCATGTCCTCCACGCCGTTGATTTCCTGTTCCAGCGCCGTGGCGACAGTGGCCGCCACCGTCTGGGCGTCGGCGCCCGGATATTGCGCCCGCACGACGATGGTCGGCGGGGCGATCTCGGGATACTGCGCCACAGGCAATTGCGTATAGGCGATCGATCCGACAAGCAGCAGGACGATCGACAGGACCGACGCGAAGATCGGTCGGTCGACAAAGAAATGTGCAAATCTCATTTCGGCAATCCGGCAAGTTCGCCTTCAGGCGGGAGTGTAGTCATCTCGGCCTTGACCTTGACGCCGGGCCGGACCCTCAACAGGCCTTCGACGACGATCGTCTCATCGCCCGTTAGCCCTTCGCGGATGATGCGATAGCCGTAGCGTTCCGGACCCGGCCGCACCGGCTTGGCCGAGACGGTTCCCGAATCATCGATCGCATAGACGATGCGCCGGTCCTGATCGGCGCCGATCGCCTCGTCGGGCACCAGAACGCCTTCATAGGGCAGCGAGCCCGGTATGCGGATGCGGCCGAACATGCCCGGCTGCAGGACGCCTTGCGGATTGGCGAAGCGTGCGCGAAGGCGCATCGTGCCGGTCTCGTCGTCGAGCCGGTTTTCCGCGAAATCGAGTTTGCCGTTGAAATAGACCGGCTGGTAATCGTGCACGCGCACGACGACGTCGAGACCGCCCGCGCCCTCCTGTAGCGTGTTGCCGCGCTGCCTGGCGTCGCGCGCATAGGCGAATGCCGAGCGCTCGTCGATGTCGAAATAGAAGTCAATCGGATCGAGCGAGACGATGGTCGTCAGCAGCGTCTCGTCCGCCTGCACGAGATTGCCGGTCGAAACGCGACGCCGGTCGATCCGGCCGGACAAGGGCGCCCTGACTTCGGTGAATTCGAGGTTCAGGCGCGTCGTGCGAAGCTCTGCCCTGGCGCCTTGCAGATTGGCTTCTGCGGCCAGATATTCGCGCCTCCGGTCATCGAGAACGGAGGCTGCGACATTGCCCGTGTCGGACAGGGACTTCGCCCGCTCCAACTGGCTGCGGGCGAATTCCAGTGCGCTGGTCGCCACGTCGACTTGCGATTTGGCCGCGTCGAAGGCGGCCTGGTAGGGCCGCTTGTCGATCGTGAAGAGAAGATCGCCCTTCTCGACCATGGCGCCGTCACGGAAATGGACTTCCTCCAGATAGCCGTTCACCCGGGCCCGGACGTCGACCTCGTCCATCGCCTCGAAGCGGCCGATGAATGGATCGCTTTCGACGATCTCACGCACCACGGGTTTTGCGGCTGTCACCACCGGCAGATCGTCTTGCGCCAACGACGCCGTCGGGCTCAGCGCAAGTGCCAAGATGCCGGCCAGAATTCCGATTCCTTTCCTCTCGGCCGCGCGCCGTCCGATTCGTGCGCGGTGCCACGACAGAGGAAATCCGTTCGCAGTCGCAGTCATGAAGACCTCAGCAAATTTCGGTAAAAGAGCTTTCTTGTGATGATATCGGCGGGCGCTGCGGGCAGGTCGACCGGTAATCGTCCGCATACCAACGACCAATGAAGCGCATTGTGCCCAAACAGGCAACTGGCCGATTGTGCAGTTGAAATGCGGCTCGCCCCGCCGGCCGAACGGCAAAATATCTTAACCCTTTGAAAAGGATAAAAAATGCGGACCTGGAACAAAATCGCCCGGCGTCAGGCGGAGCCCGCATTGCTGTCAATTAGCTGACAGTGCGTGTCACCATGGTTGCGGTCGGGCGGACCAATTCGCGAATGGCGCGGGCGACCTCGCCTGCCGTGATCTCAACGATCGGCTTGGCGCCGGAGGCGGTCGGGTCGAGATAGCCGCCGCCGCCGGAATGGTTGAATGGGCCGATGGTTCGCTCGATCAGCCGCTCCTCGCGCAGGGCCAGGTTCCAATGCGAACTGATCGACATCGACCATCGGCCGGGAAAGGCGATGCGCCCGAGTTCGTAGATTCTGTCGGCACTGCCGCGCAGCGAGACGACGCTGTCCACGTCATCGAGCCCGCGGTCGGATGCCATCACGCCACCGATCGCGACGACATGCAGTGGCGCTTCGATCGCCGCGCGCAGATAGGGAGCCGCGCCGAGCGCGATCTGCGCGCCGCCGCTGGACCCGACGAGAACGAGCGGGCAGGGAGAGCCCGTGCGGTATCCGGCCGCCGCGAGGCGTTCGAGAACGACGCGTGAAATGCCGAAACTGTAGATCGGGCCGTAGCGGCGGTCCGCCGAAACCAGGACCTGAAACAGATTGCGGAGATTGAGGATGGCTGGGAGCAGCAGCGTGCCGCTCAGCCGCCATTGGCGCACCCGGCGCCAGAACCAGGTGAAGAAGCGCTGGCCGGTCAGGAGCGAACGCCCGGACGGCGCGTAGGGGAAGACGTCGCGCACGATCCTGGCCTGCGGCAGATCGCGCTGCAGACGGTCGAGAAAATCCGATTCCCGCGCCAGCAATTCGTCGCCGGAGATCGAGCCGATTCCCGACAGAAAGACGACATAGAACTCCGGCTGTACGGCCGCCGACCGGTGGGCTCCGCTGCCCGCCGGCAGCGGGGTTTCGTCCGGCTCTGCTCCCGGCCCCAGCCAGCCGGCCCACCAGCCGAGCGATTCCAGGGGTGCAAGCGCCATCGAGACGATCAGCACCAGTGGCGCCACCCAGATCAGGTGCCAGGCGATTTCGGTCATTTGCCGGGACCCCGCATCTCGACCGCTTCCTTCGCCTTCGCCTTGAGAAACTCCACCAGGTTCTGCCGGTCTATGGGCAGGGCGCCGCCGGCGATGAAGTGGCGCAGGAAGGTGATGAGGCGGGTCAGCGGTTGGCCGAACAGCAACCAAAGGATCCGCGTCGACAGCCAACCGATCAGGGCCGACAACAGGGCGGCGGCGACCGGCAGAGCGAGGCCGTAATGCAATCCGTACGGCACCAGGACGAAGACCCATATGTCGAGCAGCCTGTTGAGCCCGTCGCCGAAATAGGGTGCCAGGGTGAAGACGCCGAGGAGGCGCGGCGCGTGCGCCAGCGCGACAACGCCGATCGTCGGCCAGAAGGCGACGTTGCTGGCGAAGGCGAAATCGGCGGCAATCATCGTCGTGACGGCTGTCACGGTGGCGGCGGCCACGTAGATGGCGCCCATGAGCACGAGGCTCAGCGCGAAACGCGGCTTCGGCACCCGGTTGAGCAGCAACACGACGCCCTGGCCGACGGCCTGGGAAAGGCCGGCGAGAACGACCACCAGCAGGGCGAGCGGATTTACGCCCACGGCATTGCCGACACGATGGAACGCGGTTGCGTCGAAGCTCATCGCGTCAACGCCGAGATTCAGCGCCCGCGGCAGGGCGGCGAGCAATGTCGCCATCATGTCGAGCATGAAAAGCGCCTCTGAGATCAGATCGGTTCGTCCGCCACGACAATAGCAGCCGGAAGGAGCATGCCGAAGCAGCCACCTGGCATCAAGCGCGGCCGCCGGCCGTCACGTCAGGTCGGGTGGCGCAGGGCAGGCGTGGCGCGGCGCTTGCGGCCTTCACGCACCTGCCACAGCGAATGGGCCACCAGGGTGAGGATGATCAAGGCCCCGCCGGCCAGCGAGGCCGTGCCGGGGGCTTCCGAGAAAATCAGCCAGACCCAGATGGGCGCAAGCACGGTTTCGAGCAGGTAGAACATCGCCACCTCGGGTCCCGTAATGTATTTCGGACCCGATGCGAGGAGGAAGAAGGCAATCGGTATGACGATGGCGCCGTTGAGCAGGATCCACCATGGCGCCTCGACCTGGTAGCCGGTTCGAGACACCATGAACGCCGCGACCACGAATGGCAGCGACACCGCGACCAGCGCCGTGAAACCCATGTCCTTGCCGGTGGCGCGCGTCACCGTGATGGCCGAGGCGATGAGCAGGGCCGTCAAAACCGCCAGGACATTGCCGAACAGATTGCCTGTTCCGATGCCGCTTCCCACGATGACGGCCACGCCGATCACCACCAGCGCCATCGCTGCCAGAGTCTGCGGCCGCGGGCGCTCGCCGAGGAAGAACCAGGAAAGCAGCGCGGCGAACATGGAGTTGAAGGCCAGGATGAAGACGAGGTCGGCGGTCGACGTGTAGAACACCGCCATCAGAAAGCAGATGGATGCCAGCGAGTAGAGGCTGGCCACGAGGAGGCCGGCCCGCCCGGGTATCAGTGCCGGCGCATTGCCCCGCCAAAGCCGCCAGGCAGTCCAGACCACAATGGCCGAGATGACCGTCGCGCCGCTTCGCAGCATGAGGATGGACCATGGATCGCCATTGGCCAGCCGGATGAGCGGAATGTCGACGGTAAGCGTCAGTCCGCCAATGGCGGTCAGGACGAGGCCCTTGGCATGATGCGAGGAATGTTCGGACAACGGCGACGGCCCCACGAGACATGGCTGTATGATGCGGAAGCCGCCGGCATTCTTCGTTACGAAGTTTCGCCTTCGTAGCGTTCCCACCCCTTCGCACCGAGATGCTCCTGCGGCCTGAAACGCATCTTATAGGCCATCTTCGGGGACCCCTTGACCCAGTAGCCGAGATAAACATGGGGCAGACCGGCCGCGCGCGCCCGCTCGATATGATCGAGGATCATGTAGGTGCCGAGGGAGCGCTCCTCCATTTCGGGGCTGAAATAGGAATAGACCATCGACAATCCGTCCGCCATCCGGTCCGTCAGCGCGACCGCGAGCAGTTCGCCCTCGCCGCGCCCGGTCACGAAGCTGTCGGGTCCGCGCCGGCGATACTCGATGACCTTGGTGTCGACATGCGTGTCCTCGACCATCATGGCATAGTCGAGCACCGTCATGTCCGACATGCCGCCACGCCGGTGGCGCGAATCCAGATAGGCGCGAAACAGAGAATATTGCTCGGTCGACGGTTCGGCATCGTGCATGACGCCGATCAGGTCGGAATTGATCTTCTTCACCCGTTTCATGTTCTTCGACGGGCGGAACTCGCCGGCCAGAATGCGCACCGAGACGCAGGCGCGGCAGGTCTCGCAGGCCGGCCGGTAGGCGATGTTCTGCGACCGGCGGAAGCCGCCCTGGGTGAGAAGATCGTTGAGCTCGGGAGCCTTGTCGCCGACCAAATGCGTGAACACCTTGCGCTCGAACTGCCCTTCCAGATAGGGGCAGGGCGATGGCGCGGTCAAAAAGAACTGCGGCGACTGGACCTGGTGCTGCGTCATGGTGCGATCGGAATCTCAAATCCCCAACAGCTTGGACGCAGTGGCGAAAAGGTCAAGGGCAAATAGCGCTTGATGCATCGGAGCTGATGGTTGGACACGATGCTCACCGTTGACCAATCTCTCGCGCAATCAGCGGGCTATGCTCGATCAATATCCCGCCTCCTTCTGGTGCCGGAAGGCCAGGACATACACCGCATTGTCGGCCGGTTCGTGGCGATACAGAGCCACATAGCCGGAGTCCCCGAAGGCAATCACCAACTCGCGCAATTCGGGCACCTCAGGGTGTGGTCGGCCAATCTCGGGGGCGGCCTCCAGCAGCAGGAATTGCTGCTCGATGGCCTGGCCGGCCCCTTTGGCGGCTTCCGGGGCCTTGGTCGCCAGGAACCGCCGGCATCGTTCCAGGCCTTCCGCGGCACCTTCGGTGACGATTACGTGTGGCACCCTGGTGCCGGTTTTTCATCATCGGTGCCCCAGCTGTTCAACCAGGCGCGGACTTCTTCGCCGGACAGGTGGCGGCCGGTTTCCTTGTAGGCCGTCCAGGACGCCAGGGCTTCCTGCTTGAAGCTCTCGCTGGCTTCCTCGCGCTCAATATACTGCTTGATGGCTTCGAGCATGATCCAATGCGGCGAGCGGCGGCGCTGGCTGGCGAGTTGCCGGACGCGACCTTTCAGCGTGTCGTCGATCTTGAGAGACGTTGCCATGGCAACCTCGTATCACGTGGTAATACCTAGTGCTAACCTAGTTCTTCCGCACTCCAGAGTCCATCCGCAACGCCGTGCCGTATCGCGGGATTGAAGAATTGCGCGAACAGATTTGCTTCGGCAATGCCGTGCGGGCCGCGCCGATGGCTATGCGTCGGCGCGTGTCACCACCGTGCCCAAAAGCAGGCCGTGGACGGTGCGTTTGCGGTCGAGAAACAGCGTCGCCAACAAGATGAGCGGTGTCAGCACCGCATTGCCGGCCCAGAAAAGCACGGTATGGACGACGGCCAGCATGCCGTCGACGGGTGCGCCGTCGAGGCGCTCCAGCCGGATGCCCATCATGCGCATGCCGACCGTCGCCTGGCTGCTGCCGCCGAGCGTGTTCCAGACATAGATCAGCGCCACGGCGGGTCCCAGAATGCCGAACAGGAACCATCCCAGCCCCAGCGTGATGAGGCCGAAAATGGCGACCAGTATGGCGAATGGAATGATCAATAGGCCGATGATCAGATAGTCGAGGAAGAAGGCGAAGGCGCGCCGCGTCCTCACGCCCTCGAAGGTCCGCCAGTCGTCGAGACGCGAATTGAGAACCTCGCCGTCGAGGATCGTGCCATGCGAACTGCTGGTGTTCATGTGCTCCGCTACCTTGAGCGTCCGGTTGTCATCCTGTCCAGATGGTGAGGGCGAAGGGGAATTCAAGTGGCTGGGAGGGTGGGGTAAGCCTGCCACGTCAACGCAGGCATCGCCGGGGAAGCTTGTTGATGTAGACAAATTCATCTACATTGATGGCGATATTATCAACATGGAGATCGCCATGACGATCAACGTCAACAATCGGGAGGCCGATGAGCTGACGCGCACATTTGCCCGCATTGCCGGAGTGGGCATTACCGATGCGATCGTGATTGCCATGAAAGAGGCGATCGAGCGCCGTCGCCGTGTCGAAACGCCGATTCAGACCGCGGCCAGAATTCGCCGGAAGCACGGTGTGGTCCTGCACGACAGCGCTAAAAAGCCGCTCGCGAAAGACGCCTTTGACGAGATGTGGAACGAAGGCTGATGTATGTCGATGCCTGCGCCATCATCGCGCTGCTTGCCGATGAACCGGAAGCGCAAAGGGTCTCGGATGCGATTGCGGCCGCGAATGACCGGATGACCTCGCCCGTCGCGGTGTTGGAGGCTGTCCTGGGGCTTGCGCGAGCCGACAAATTCAACCTGCCGGTGGCCACGGTGGAACCCATCGTCGTGGAGTTTCTGGAAGATCGCGGCATCGAGATCACAGACCTCCCGCCGGCCAGGGACACTGTCAGCCTCGCCTTGTCGGCGGCGCATCGATACCGCTCGGGACGTCACGGCCTCAACCTCGGCGATTGCCTCCATTATGCCTGCGCCAAGCATTACGGCGTCCCGATTCTGGCGACCGACGACGAATTCAGGCAGACCGATCTCGACACCGTGCCGTGACCGGCCGCGGGCCATTGCAGAAGTGCTATGCTCCTGCCGACAGCAACGCGGCCGCCTCCGGCGCAAAATAGGTCAGAATGCCGTCGCAGCCGGCGCGCTTGAAGGCGAGCAGCGATTCCATCATCGCCTTTTCGCCGTCGATCCAGCCATTGGCGGCGGCCGCGCGGATCATCGAATATTCGCCCGACACCTGATAGGCGAAGGTCGGCACGGAAAACTCGTCCTTCAGCCTCTGGATGATGTCGAGATAGGGCAGGCCGGGCTTGACCATCAGCATGTCGGCGCCTTCGAGCAGATCCTGCTCGGCCTCGCGCACGGCCTCGTGCGAATTGGCCGGATCGACATAATAGGTCTTCTTGTCGCCCTTGAGCAGGCCGCCGGTGCCGATCGCCTCGCGATAGGGGCCGTAGAAGGCGGAGGCGAACTTCGTCGCATAGGACATGATGGCGACGTCGTGGTGGCCGGCCGCGTCGAGCGCCTCGCGGATGGCGCCGACCCGCCCGTCCATCATGTCCGACGGCGCGATGATGTCGGCGCCGGCCTGCGCCTGCAGCACTGCGGCCTCGGCGATCTGCGCAACCGTTTCGTCATTCACGATGACGCCGTCGCGCAGGATGCCGTCATGGCCGTGGCTGGTGAAGGGGTCGAGCGCCACGTCGGTGATGATGCCGATCTCCGGCACCGCCTGCTTGATGGCGCGGGTCGCCTTGTTGATGATGTTGTCGGCGGCGAGAATATGCGAGCCGCTCTCGTCGCGCAGCGACAGATCGACATTGGGAAAGGTGGCAATTGCCGGCACGCCGAGCCTTGCCGCCTTTTCCACCTCGCGTGCGGCCAGATCCGGGGACAGGCGCCAGACGCCCGGCATGGCTTCGATCTCCTCGCGCCGGTTCTCTCCGTCGATGACGAAGATCGGCCAGATGAGGTCGTCGACCGTCAGATGGTTTTCGCGCACCAGCCGCCGTGACCAGCCGGCCTTGCGCATGCGGCGCAGGCGGCGTGAGCCGGTGATCTCATCGACCGTGCGGGCCGCGCCATGGCGCTCGCGCAACATCCTGTTCATGGGTGTTCTCCTTGATCGGCAGAGTGTTAGCACGCTCGGGCACGGGCGACAAAGGACCTGCCGTCGCAGGCGAACGGGGTGTGCCACGCCGCCGACACGCCTTCCTTGTTGACCTTGCCGGGCCCGCCGCTTAACCCTCCGAACGGATGGGAATCGAGGAGTAGTGTGGATGGACTTCGGCGGCGGCGACCAGATCCGGTTCGAGCGCCGGGGGCGCGCCGGCATCGTCACGATGACGCGGCCCAAGGCGCTGAACGCCGTCACCCATCAAATGGTGCTGGCGCTCGCGCGGGCACTGGACGCCTGGGAAGGCGACGATGCGGTCGATCTCGTCATCATCAAGGGCGAGGGCCGGGCGTTTTCGGCCGGCGGTGACATCCTGCATATCTATGAGACGGGCAGGGCGGGCCGGCCGGACTACCGCTTCTTCGCCGACGAATACCGTCTCAACCTGCGCATTTCAGAATTCAAGAAACCCTATGTCGCGCTGATCGACGGCATCGTCATGGGCGGCGGCGTCGGTGTCTCGGTTCACGGCAGCCATCGCGTCATGACCGAGAATGCCGCCTTCGCCATGCCGGAAGTGGGCATCGGCTTCTTCCCCGATGTCGGCGGCAGCTATTTCCTGCCGCGGCTGAAGGATGCATACGGTTTCTGGCTGGGGTTGACCGGCAACCGTATCAAATATGGCGACGCGCTGTTTGCGGGCGTGGCGACCCACGCCGCCGCGCAGGCCGACCTTGACGCCATCGAGACCGAACTGGCCGAGACGGGAGCCGTCGATTCCGTGCTCGACAAACATGCCGCGACACCGGCGCCGGAGACTGAAGAGGCGGTGTTTGCAGCGATTGCGCGACATTTCGGTCACGCCTCGCTGGAGGATGTCCTGCAGAGCCTGCGGGATGCGGCCGCCAAGGGCGAGGCTTTCGCCGCATCGGCACAAAAGACGCTTGCCGAACGCTCGCCGACAAGTCTCAACGTGACGATGCGCCAGATATCGTCCGGCGCGAAGCTGACGATGGCCGAATGCATGGCCATGGAATACCGCATCGTCAGCCGGATGCTTGCCGGGCATGATTTCTACGAGGGGATCCGTACGGCACTGATCGACAAGGCGGCGACGCCGCAATGGCGGCCGGCGCGTCTGGAGGACGTTGAACCGGCCGGCATCGACGCCTATTTCGCCTCCCTTGGCGAAAAGGAACTGGCATTGTGACGGAAGACGGCCTGGAGACGCCGCGTCTCGGACCGACGCTGGTCGATTCCGCCTTCGTCTGGTTCTTGCGCATCGTTGCCGCCTTCTGCCTCGTCTTCGGCATTCTATACTGGGTGCGCCTGGTCGGCTTTTACGATGGGCTGCAATGGCGCTTCGACACGATGCCGGTGCACTGGCAGGTGGCTGCGGTGTCGCTGGCCGTGCTCTTTCCCTTCGCCGGCATCGGCCTGTGGATGATGGCGTCCTGGGGACCGGTGATCTGGTTTTTGTGCGCCGCCATCGAGGCGGCCATGTATGCCGGTTTTCCCGAATTGTTCGGACACAAGTCGGCACTGGTTGTCGCGCATGTGCTCGTGGCGGCCCTCTACATCGCCTTCCGTGTCGCCATTCATTTCGAGCGGCGCAAGGAGCAGGCGTTAACCCAAGATTCACGCAGATATTGATCCGGCCTGCGTAAGGCCTTGTTAAGGCTGGTGTTTAAGTCGAATTTTAGAGGCATTCGCTAATCTGGCGCCAAGGTGAAAACGAAAAACAATTCACCGGCGTCAAACGAGAGGCGAATACCCATGGTCACTTCAAGACAGGCCCCCAGGGCCAATCCGAATCATGTCGACCGCGCGGACGCACTGCGCGCGCTTTACCTTGAATCGCTGCAGCTCGTGGAGCGTCTGCACCGCCGGCTGCTCGATGTCGTCAAGGACGAGTTCGAGCGCAACGACCGCTCCGACATCAATGCCATCCAGGCACTGCTATTGTTCAATATCGGCAATTCCGAGCTGACGGCGGGCGAGTTGCGCTCCAGGGGCTACTATCTCGGCTCCAACGTGTCCTATAATCTTAAGAAGCTTGTCGATCTCGGTTTCGTCAATCACCAGCGCTCGCGCATCGACCGACGCTCGGTCCGCATCTCGCTGACCGAGAAGGGGCAGGAAGTGGCCGAGATCGTCGGCGGGCTCTACGACCGGCATGTCGGCTCCATCGAGCAGGTCGGCGGCATCAATGTCGACGAGTTTCAGCAGATGAACAAGGCTCTGCTCAGGCTCGACCGCTTCTGGAACGACACCATCGCCTATCGCATGTAGGTGTTGATGTGAGCGGTTTGGTCTTCACATCTTCGTGCGGGCTTCGCCGATGGTCGGGTCATGTTGCGGCCATAATCCGATGGCTAGGAACGCTCAGTTTTGGAGTGATGCGTATCTGAGTAGTCGGCACGGTCATGATCCATGCCGTGCCGGCGCGGGAATATGGTTGGCAATTTGTTAACAGCGCCGGCGTAAGCTTCCCGCATCAGGCAATGATCCGGCGCGCACGAGCGCCCCGACCAACTGGCTGACGGGACAGATGAAGACAAGCAGACGTTTCTTCCTCACCGGCGCTTCCGCCATTGCTGCAACCGCGGTTTCCGGTTCTGTGCGTGCACAGGACATTATCCGCGAGCTGATCCAGGCACCGCGCCGCGGCGCCTGGGACGAGCAGTTCGACGCACGCGCCTCCGATGGCGATCAGGTGTCGTCCAGGCTGCCGATCTTCAGCGCGCAGACCATCGCCTATGTGGAGCAGGCAATCACCCAGTATTCGGGGATCGTCGCCCAGGGCGGCTGGCCGGTCGTGCCGGCGACGAAGAAGCTGCAGCTCGGCGTCACCGATCCCGACGTCGAGATCCTGCGCCGCCGGCTGATGATTTCCGGCGATCTGTCGACGAGTGCCGGGATGTCGCCGGCTTTCGATTCCTATGTCGATTCGGCGGTGAAACGCTTCCAGGCGCGCCATGGCCTGCCGGCCGACGGCGTCATGGGCGAATACACCTACAAGGCGATGAATGTCGGCGCTAGTGTGCGGCTCGGCCAGCTCCAGACCAATCTGGAGCGGTTGCGCAACGCGCCCGAACCGCTGGGCGATCGCTATGTCATGGTCAATATCCCGGCCGCCCAGATCGAGGCGGTGGAGAACGGCCGTGTGACGCTGCGCCATACCGCCATTGTCGGCAAGGTCGACCGCCAGACGCCGATCCTCGACTCCAAGATCAACGAGATCATCGTCAATCCGTATTGGAATGCGCCGGTGTCGATCGTCCGCAGGGACATCATTCCGCTGATGCGCAAGGACCCGAGCTATCTGACGAATAACCACATTCGGTTGATCGACGGCAATGGCAACGAGGTTGCGCCCGAAACGATCGACTGGTCGACCGACGAGGCTGTCAACTACCGGTTCCGGCAGGATCCGGGCGCCATCAACGCCATGGCCTCGGTCAAGATCAATTTCCCCAATACGCATGCCGTCTACATGCACGACACGCCCCAGCAGGGCCTGTTCAACGAGTTGATGCGGTTCGATTCCTCGGGCTGCGTGCGCGTGCAGAACGTGCGCGACCTCGTGACCTGGCTGCTGCGCGACACCGACGGCTGGTCGCGCCAGCGTTTCGAGCAGACCATCAAGACCGGCGAAAGCGTGCCGGTCCAACTGGCCAAACCCGTTCCCGTCCACTTCACCTATGTTTCCGCCTGGTCGACCGGCAATCGCGTGGTCCATTTCCGCGACGACATCTATGGCCGCGACGGGGTGGAAGAGCTGAAGATCTCCTCGGCGCTTTGAGGTCAGGCTGCGCCGCCGCGCCGGTTGCACGAGCGCGGCGAGGCAAGGGGCGATGACGCCAGGCGGCGTCGCCGCCGAATGCGTTGCGCCGAATCGCCATGCCGGGCTCCCGGTGACGAGGGTGGGCTTCAGCGCTCGGCAAATGTGACGTTTTTGCAACGTACGGCAGAAATGCGTGGGCCCCGCCGTCTGCGCCGTCCCGTGTGGCCAGCATTGCGCGCCATGCCAGCGATTTCGATCACATCGATGAATTCATTGAAAATTCGAACCGGTTTTGACGTAACGGCATAGTCGACACGGCCGGCCGATGGCCGGTCCGACACCTCGGTGACGGCAATTGTTGGCCGCCAAACTTTGGTGCAAGCTGCCCATCAATTCGGAGGACGGCCCATCGCCTGATGGCGTATGGACAGCAATTGAGGGAGGGTGAAGACGCATGCGCGCTTCTCTTTTTGCATCGACTGCATTGGCCGCAATGGTGGCGGGGATTGCAACGGCTGATGCGGGCGGCTTTGCGGTTCGCGAGCAGTCGGCCTACGGTCAGGGTTCGAGCTTTGCCGGCATGGCGGCGCCGGGCGATTCGATCAGCTCGATGTTCTGGAATCCGGCCGCGGTGACGATCGTCGACGGCATCGTCGTGGAAGGCAATGTGACCGGCATCTTCCCGCGTTCCAAACTGGACGTGGAGCCGACCCGTTCGACGTTGGCGCCACTTGGTTTCGGCAATGGCGGCAATGTCGGCGAGATCGGTGTGGTGCCGACGGCCTATTTCGCCATGCCGGTCAACGACAGGCTGTATTTCGGTCTCAGCATCAACGCGCCCTACGGCCTGGCCACGACGTCGGATGCGCCGTGGGTCGGCATGATCAGCCATCTCGAGGCCGAGGCGGTGTCGTTCAACGCCACGCCCATCGTCGGCGTCAAGATCAACGACATGCTGAGCATCGCGGTGGGTCTGCAGGTGCAGTATTTCGACGTCGACATCAAGTCGGCCTTGGCGCCGATCGCCGGGCCGCCCAAACAGCGTGTTTCGGGCGACGATTGGGGCATCGGCTTCGTGGCCGGCCTGACCTTCACGCCGATGGACGGCACGACGATCGGCATCGGCTACCGCTCGATGATCAAGCAGTCGCTCGAAGGAACGCAGTCCTTCGACATTCCCGTCGGCGGCGGGCTGGTTCCCGCCGGTTCTTACCCGATCGGCGCCGATATCGACCTGCCCGAAACCATCTCGGTCGGTCTGCGCCAGCGTATCACCGAGAGCTTCACCATGATGGCCGGCATGGAATGGACGAACTGGAGCCGCATCCAGACGGTTCCGTTCGAGGGCTCGCCCGTCGGCGCGGATCTGGCGCTCAATTACGAGGACGGCTGGTTCTTCTCGCTTGGCGGCGAATACAAGTACAATCCCGAGCTGACGTTGCGCGCCGGCGTCGGCTACGAGATCGCCCCGACCGAGGACGAGCACCGCTCCATTCGCCTGCCCGACGCCGACCGCATCTGGGCCAGCGTGGGGGCGAGCTACGACTGGAACGAAAAGCTGTCCCTCGACCTCGGCTATTCGCATCTGTTCGTCGATGACGGCCCGATTGACGAGACGACGGCCGGCATCCGCTATGCCGGTACGGCCGAGGGCAGCGTCGACATCATTTCCGTGGGCTTCCGCTACAAGTTTGGCGGATAGAGCAATTCCAGGAGAAGTGGCCCCCGGTTCTCCGTCCGGAATTGCGTGAGACAAAGAGCAATTCCAGGAGAAGTGGCCCCCGGTTCTCCGTCCGGAATTGCGTGAGACAAAGAGCAATTCCAGGAGAAGTGGCCCCCGGTTCTCCGTGTGGAATTGCTGACAAGCAATGAGTTGGATCGCCTTTTGGGGGGCGTAAGTCGGCACCGCGCGTTTCTTCTCCGCGCGGTGCCGCGGTCGTTCAACCTATGGGAATGCCGGCATTCACCAGTGCCTCGCGCACGTGGTCCACGTCCTCTTCCTTGCCGTAATGCAGCGTGGCGTGCATCGTCTCGAAGGTGAACGCCGGATCGGCCTGTCTTGCCCGTGCCGCATGGGCTGCGGCCGCGGTCTCGTCACCGAGCCATGAATAGGCTGCGGCCGTAAAGGCGTGCTGGAAGGCGTCCATGGTCGAAAGATGCATGAACGCCTCGATGGCGTCTCCATATTGGCGGGCATTGAAATACGCCTTGCCGAGATGACTCCAGAACCGCTCCGGATGGTGCGGGTTGAGCCGCATCGCCTTCAAGATCCACTCGATGCCTTCCTGCGGTCGGCCGAGCCAGGTGAGCAGTTCGCCCTGCTGGACGACGACGAGGTCGTAGTTCGGATTGAGCGCCAGTGCGCGTTCCTGGTGGTGGCGCGCCCGGGTCAGATCATTCTGGTTGACCGCGATGGCCGCCAGGATGCGGTGCACGTCGGCGTCATTATCGTCGAGCGACAGCGCCGTTTCCAGTTCCGAGACGACCTGCTCGAAGACGGCGTCCTTGTCGTCGCACCAGCCATGGACCCAAGCCTGGCCGAGTATGCAGCCGCGCCAGGCATGGGCGTGCGCATAATCGGGATCGAGTTCGACGGCCCGGCCGATCAGCTTCTGTGCTTCTTTGTTGTCGGTGTGGGTGGACCGGTGATGCAGCACCTTGGCCGCGAGCACGCATTCATAGGCGGCGAGGTTGGCCGGGGTCTTGCGCGCGATCTGGTCGCGCTGCGCCGCCTCCACGCGGCCGGGCAAGGTGGCCACGATCGCCGCCGTCACCTCGTCCTGGATGGCGAAGACGTCGTCGAGCTTGCGGTCATAGCGTTCCGCCCAGATATGGGCATCGCTGGCGGTGTCGATGAGTTGGACGGTGACACGCAACCGCTCGCCCGACTTGCGCACGCTGCCTTCGACCAGATATTGCGCGCCGAGCTTTTGCGCCACCTCGCGTATGTTCACCGCCCGGCCCTTGTAGACGAAGCTCGAGTTGCGCGAGATGACGAAGAGTTCGTGGCGGCGCGACAGTTCTGTGATGATGTCCTCGGTCAGGCCGTCGACGAAGAATTCCTGCTCCGGATCGCCGCTCATATTCGCGAAGGGCAGAACCGCGATCGAGGTGCGGGCGCTCGTCGTGCCCTTCATCCCGTCGGCCTTGGTCTTCGTGGTTCCCGCTTGCCCGTTGAGGACGGCGCGCCAGACTTTCACCGGGCGCGAGATGTTCTTCAGACTTTTCTCGCCCAGGTCTTCGAAAGACAGGCCGACCTTGTCCAGGACCTGGTCGTGGACGGCCTGCGTCACGCAGATGCCGCCGACATCGGCGAGCTGCTCGAGCCGTGCGGCGATGTTGACGCCGTCGCCGTAGATGTCTCCGTCATCGAATATGATGTCGCCGATATTGATCCCGATGCGGAACTGAATGCGACCGTCTTCGGGAACGTCCGCATTGCGCCGGCGCATCCTGTCCTGGATTTCCGCTGCGCAGTGCACCGCGTCGCTGACGCTCTGGAATTCCACCAGCATGCCGTCGCCGGTGGTCTTGATGATGTGGCCGTGATTCTTGGCGATGGCCGGGTCGATGAGTTCTATGCGATGGGTGCGCAGCCGCGCCAGCGTGCCCTTTTCGTCCGCTTCCATGAGGCGGGAATAACCCGCCATGTCGGCAGCCAGTACGGCGGCAAGCCTGTGTTCCATCGTGGTTCCCTACCGGGCGCGGATACTATCATGCAGACGTGCAAATAAGAACACGCCGGAAGCTGCGCGCTGCAAATTGTGACGACGCCTGATCGATGTACTTGTCATCGACGTCACGTCCGCAATACGACCCGAGGACAACATGCCTGATCCATTTGCGGGCGAATGTGAAATATGTCCTTTCGGCGGGTCGCGGCGCGGACGCCGAGATGGCGCCGGCCACGGCATTTGGCGCAAGGCGGCCAGCAAATTTCGCCAGGCGACGTGGCAGTCGGAGACGAGTTGTGTTAATGCGCGCCCTGTCTGAATCCACCCCCAAACGCTGAGGATCAAGATATCATGGCAACAGCCACCGCCGCTTCCGCGACCGCCAACCCGTTCGATCTGCCGCTCGAAGAGCTGGATCCGGAAATCTTTGGCGCCGTGCGCAAGGAGCTCGGCCGCCAGCGTCACGAAATAGAGCTGATCGCGTCGGAAAACATCGTCAGCCGCGCCGTCATGGAGGCGCAGGGCACGGTGCTCACCAACAAATATGCCGAGGGCTATCCGGGCCGGCGCTATTATGGCGGCTGCCAGTATGTCGACATCGTCGAGGACCTGGCGATCGAGCGCGCCAAGAAGCTCTTCGACTGCAAGTTCGCCAATGTTCAGCCCAATTCCGGCAGCCAGATGAACCAGGCCGTTTTCCTGGCGCTCTTGCAGCCCGGCGACAGCTTCATGGGTCTGGACCTGAATTCAGGCGGCCATCTCACCCATGGCTCGCCGGTCAACATGTCGGGCAAATGGTTCCGGCCGATCTCCTACGGCGTGCGCCGCGACGACCATCTTCTCGACATGGACGAGGTGGAGCGGCTGGCGCATGAGCACAATCCCAAGCTCATCCTCGCCGGCGGCACGGCCTATTCGCGCATTTGGGACTGGCAGCGCTTCCGCGCCATTGCCGACGCGGTCGGCGCCTATCTGATGGTCGACATGGCGCATATCGCCGGCCTGGTCGCCGGCGGCGTGCATCCTTCGCCGTTGCCCCATGCCCACGTCGTCACCACGACGACGCACAAGTCGCTGCGCGGGCCGCGCGGCGGCATGATCCTGACCAATGACGAGGATATCGCCAAGAAGATGAACTCGGCCGTCTTCCCCGGCCTTCAAGGCGGCCCGCTGATGCATGTCATCGCCGCCAAGGCGGTGGCGCTCGGCGAGGCGCTGCGTCCCGATTTCAAGACCTATGCCAAGAATGTCGTGGCCAATGCCAAGGCGCTGGCCGCAAGCCTCGATGAAAGCGGGCTCGACATCGTATCGGGCGGCACCGACAACCATCTCATGCTGGTCGATTTGCGGCCCAAGAACGCCACCGGCAAGCGCGCCGAGGCCGCGCTTGGGCGCGCCAACATCACCTGCAACAAGAACGGCATTCCCTTCGACCCCGAAAAGCCGTTCGTCACCTCTGGTGTGCGGCTCGGTACGCCGGCCGGCACCACGCGCGGCTTCGGCCAGGCCGAGTTCCGCGAGATCGGCAATCTCATCACCGAAGTGCTCGACGGGCTGAAGGCGGTGAATTCCGACGAGGGCAATGCCGCGGTCGAAGAATCGGTCAAGAAGAAGGTGATTGCACTCACCGACCGCTTCCCGCTCTACCCGCATCTGGGCTAAACAGAGACCTCGCAGTCGGAATCGAAGGGAACACATGCGCTGCCCTTACTGCCAGTCTGAAGACACGCAGGTGAAGGATTCCCGGCCGGCCGAGGACGGCGCCGTGATCCGCCGCCGCCGCGTCTGCCCCGATTGCGGCGGCCGCTTCACCACCTTCGAGCGCGTTCAACTGCGCGATCTCGTGGTGGTCAAGAAATCGGGCCGCAGGGTGCCGTTCGACCGCGACAAGCTGATGCGGTCCTTCAACATTGCGCTCAGGAAGCGCAATGTGGAGCCCGAACGCGTCGAACGCGCAGTCTCCGGCATCGTGCGCCAGCTCGAAAGTTCCGGCGAGACCGAGATCGCTTCCGACGAGGTGGGGCGGCTGGTCATGGAAGCGCTCAAGTCGCTCGACGACGTCGCCTATGTCCGCTTCGCCTCGGTCTATCGCAATTTCCGCGAGGCCAAGGATTTCAAGGAATTGCTCGGCGAGCTCGGCGACGGCGAGGAGGTCGAGCAGTGACAGCCACGCCGGCGGGGCGCGATATCGAGCTGCAAGCCGCAGCCGATCGCCGCTACATGGCCGCCGCCATCCGCCTGTCGCGTCGTCATCTCGGCCGTACGGCGTCCAATCCGTCCGTGGGAACGCTGATCGTCGCCGATGACGGCTCGGGCCCGGTGATCGTCGGCCGCGGCGTGACCGCCATCGGCGGGCGCCCGCATGCGGAACCGCAGGCCCTGGCCGAGGCCGGCGAGAGGGCGCGCGGCGCCACGGCCTATGTGACCCTCGAGCCTTGCGCGCATCACGGCCGCACGCCGCCTTGCGCGGAGGCGCTGGTGAGTGCCGGCATTGCCCGCGTGGTCGGTGCGGCGAGCGACCCCGACGACCGGGTGAGCGGGCGCGGCTACACGATCCTGCGCGATGCCGGCATCGAGGTCGTCGAAGGCGTGCTGGCCGGGGAAGCGGCGGATCTGATGGCGGGCTACCTCGCGCGCCATGTGAAAAAACGGCCGGAAGTGATTCTGAAACTTGCGGTATCGAGCGATGGCATGATCGGCCGCCGGGGCGAGGGGCAACTCGCCATCACCGGCTCCGTCTCCAGGGCGCAGGTGCATGTCATGCGCGCCGAGGCCGATGCCATTCTCGTCGGCATCGGCACGGTTTTGGCCGACGATCCCGAACTCACCTGTCGGCTGCCGGGGCTCGAAAGCCGGTCGCCGGCGCGTATCGTGCTCGATTCCAGGGCCAGGCTGCCGCTCGGCTCCAGGCTGGTGCGCTCGGCCGGCGCTGTGCCGTTGATGCTCGCGGTGGGTGAGGACGCGGACCCCGCGGCAAGAGCCGCACTGGAGGCGGCGGGGGTCGATGTGCTGGCCACGGAGCGTTATGACGGAAGGATCGCGTTGCCGGAGCTGCTGGAGGATCTGGCGGCCAAAGGCTTTGCGAGCCTGATCGTCGAAGGCGGCGCGGAGGCGGCCCGCGCCTTCCTGGACGAGGGGCTGGTCGACCGCATCGCGCTTTTCACCGGGCCGAACGAGATCGGAGAGGGAGGCGTGCCTGCGCCGTTCACCGGCGATCCGGTGCCGGCCGGTTTCCGGCTGTTGCGCCAAGCGCGCTTCGGCGACGATCACTATCGCGAATATGTGAGGCAGGACTGATGTTCACCGGTATCGTCACCGATATTGGAACGGTCAATACGCTCATCCCGCTCGACGAAGGCATGCGGCTGCGCGTCGAGACAAACTACGACCCGGCAACCATCGACATCGGCGCCTCGATCGCCTGTTCCGGCGTCTGCCTGACGGTGGTCGGCCTGCCCGAGGCGGGTTCCAACCAGCGCTGGTTCGAGGTCGAGGCGTGGGAGGAGGCGCTGAGGCTGACGACGGCCGGGCAGTGGGGCGAGGGAACGCGCATCAACCTGGAGCGGGCGTTGAAGATCGGTGACGAACTGGGCGGCCACATCGTCTCCGGCCATGTCGACGGCACGGCGGAAATCGTTGCGCGCGAGGCAGAAGGCGACGCCGTCCGCTTCACGCTGGAAGTGCCGCGCCATCTGGCGAAATTCATCGCGCCCAAGGGCTCTGTCGCCCTCGACGGCGCGTCGCTCACCGTCAATTCGGTCGAGGGAACGCGCTTCGACGTGCTGTTGATCCAGCATTCGCTGTCAGTGACGACCTGGGGCGAGCGCCAAGTCGGCGATCTGGTGAATATGGAGATCGACACCATGGCGCGCTATGCGGCCAGGCTGAAGGAGGCTTCGGAGCAGGGACTTTAGTGTCGGTCAATCTTCAGCTCACCCCCGTTGCGCCATCGGGCCATCGAGTCGAAAAAGATCGGCCATGCCATTCTGCGCCTTGCGGAGTGCGCCGGATCGGCCTAATGGACCGGTTCGCCGGAGACTGACATGACCAAGCCCCTTCGCCTGCTGATCATCGAGGCGCGTTTCTACGACGACCTTGCCGACGCGCTGCTCGATGGCGCCAAGGCGGCGCTCGAGGAAGTGGGTGCGGGCTATGATGTCGTCACCGTGCCGGGCGCACTGGAGATACCCGCCACCATCTCCTTCGCGCTCGACGGGGCCGAAGGTGACGGCCCGGATTATGACGGTTTTGTCGCGCTCGGCTGCGTGATCCGTGGTGAGACCTATCATTTCGAGATCGTGGCCAATGAATCGGCGCGCGCGTTGATGGAGCTGTCGGTGGAGGAATCGGCGGCCATCGGCAACGGCATCCTGACCGTCGACAATGAGGCGCAGGCCTGGGCACGCGCCAGGCGCGAAGAGGGGGACAAGGGAGGGTTTGCAGCACGTGCGGCGCTGACCATGATCGCGCTGCGAAGAAAACTTGGAGCCTGATACCTTGACGCCCGCCCCCGACAGCACCGACAAACCGCTGCGCCCTGCCAACAAGCGCGGAACGGCGCGCCTTGCCGCCGTGCAGGCGCTCTATCAGATGGATGTCGCCGGAACCGGGCTCTTGGAGACGACGGCCGAGTATGAGGCGTTCCGTCTCGGCAAGGAGGTCGACGGGGCGCTCTATCGCGAGGCCGATCCGCAATGGTTCCGCGCCATTTTGGCCGGTGTGGTGGAAAACCAGAAGAAGGTCGATCCGGTAATCCGCCAGGCGCTTCTGGACGACTGGCCGCTGTCGCGCATCGATTCCACGCTGCGCGCCATTCTGCGCGCCGGCGTCTACGAGCTGATGCTGCGCTTCGACGTGCCGATCGCCGTTATCGTGTCGGAATATGTCGACATCGCCAAGGCGTTCTATGACGGCGAGGAGTCGAAACTGGTCAATGCCGTGCTCGACCGCGTCGCCCGCAGCGTGCGCAAGGAAGAAGGCGGCAAGGGCGCGCGATGAGTTCGGTTGAGAGGGAGGCGCGCCGCGCCGCGCTGATCCTGGCCGCGTCGAACGCCGTGGTCGGTTCCGCCGCTCCGATCTCGATCTCCATGGGCGCGCTGGCCGGCGACTACCTGCTCGGTGCGGACAAGTCGCTCGCGACGCTGCCTGTCACGGCCTACAATGTCGGTGTCGCGCTCGGCGCGATCCCGCTTGCCTTCCTGGTGCGCCGGCTCGGCCAGCGCAACGGATTTCTTTCGGGCACTGTGGCGACCGCCGCCGGCGGCTTCGTGGCCGCGCTTGGCTTGTTCAACGGCGCATTCTGGCTTTTCGCCCTGGGATTGCTGGTGGTCGGCGTCGGCGGCGCTTCGGTTCAGCAATATCGCTTCGCTGCCGCCGATCGTGCTCCGGCGGCCTTCAAGGCCAAGGCCATTTCGACCGTTCTTGCCGGTGGCGTCGCCATGGCCATCATCGGTCCGCAGGTCGCCATCTTCACGCGCGAGCTTTTCGCGCCCGTCATGTTTGCAGGCTCCTTCGCGGCCATCATCGTGCTGGCGATGCTCGGGGCGGTCATCCTGTCCTTCCTGCGTCTGCCGGCCAGGCAGGTCAGGCACACGGAGGCGGATGCGGATCGGGTCCAGCCCCAGGCCCGGCCGCTCGGGAGTATCTTGCGCCAGCCGCGCTTCATCGTGTCGCTTTTGTGCGCCGTCGGGTCCTATGCGCTGATGAGTTTCGTCATGACCGGTGCGCCGCTCGCCATGGTGGGCTGCGGGTTCACGCCCGACGAAGCCGCGCTCGGCATTTCCTGGCACGTCATGGCCATGTTCGCGCCGAGCTTTGTCACCGGGCGCCTGATCGCCCGCTTCGGCAAGGAGACCATCGTCGCGGTCGGTCTGATGCTGCTTGTCGGCTGCGCGGTCGTGGCGCTTTCCGGCATCGCCCTCTGGCAGTTCTGGACGGCGCTCATTCTGCTCGGCATCGGCTGGAACTTCGGTTTCATCGGTGCCACCGCCATGGTGTCGGAGACCTACAATGAGGCGGAGAAGGGCAAGGTGCAGGGCGTGCACGACTTCATGCTGTTCGGCTCGGTCGCCCTGGGCTCGCTCCTGTCGGGCCAGGTCTACAACGCCTGGGGCTGGGACATGCTGAACTGGATCGTGCTGCCGGTGTGCGTGCTCTGCCTGGCCGCCCTTGGCGGGCTCGCGACCGTCCGCAGGCGCCGCCGTATCCCGGCCGAATGAGCCTTGCCGCCCCGTGGCGGTGCAGGATCCGTTGGTACGGGTTGGCCCGAGCGGCGCGAACGTGGTTTACTCCCGCACGTGCAAACAGAGAGGCGCCATGTCCACCGACCTTCAGCCGCGGCGCGCGCGACTCGCGCTGCTGATCGACGCCGACAACATCCGGGCCGATTTCCTGCCGATCATCGTGCGCGAGGCCTCGGCGCTGGGAACGGTCACGGTCAAACGGGTCTACGGCCATTTCGGCAGCTCATCGATGAACGCCTGGCAGCCGCTGGTTCATGACTACGCGTTGACGCCGGTGCACATCCCGCCGGCAGCGGTCGGCAAGAACGCCACCGACATGAAGCTGGCGATCGAGGCGATGGACCTGTTGCATCGCGGCCAGATCGAGGGATTCTGCATCGCCTCGAGCGACAGCGACTTCACCACCCTGGCGAGCCGCATCCGCGAAGACGGCGTCTCCGTCTACGGTTTCGGCGAGCAGAAGGCATCGCAACCCTATGTGCGCTCCTGCGACCGGTTCTTCTATTGCGACCGCCTGCTGAAGGAGGAGCGCCGCGAGGAGGCGGCGGCAGAGGTGGAGGACGCCGACCTGCCGTCGGACGAGATCCTGACCGCGGTCGAGGACACCTCCGGCGAGGACGGCTGGGCCAATCTGGGCGAAGTCGGCCAGATCCTGACCAAGCGCATGCCCGAATTCGACCCGCGCAACTACGGCTTCAGGAAACTGAGCAATCTCATGGAAGCGATGAAAAAGGTCGAGCTGCGCCGATCGAGCGCCAATGGCGGCGGCGTCGTCCAGGTCAAGCGCAAGTAACCCGGTGCGGGTCGGCGAGAAGCTTGTGCCGGCTTGCCGCTGCAGGCGAAAACAGGGCAAAAGCGCTGTCCTATCTTGACGCTGCGGCATGGTGTCGCCTTAATCCCCGGTGACGGGCCGGTCTCGCAGTGCGTTCCAGCACTATCCGGCCCGCATATAAAGAACGGTCCGGGAGGGGATTTTCGGACCTAACCCAGGGATAATCGGCAATGACCATGCTTTACGTCGTCATCGCCTGCGGCCTGCTTTCTGTCCTCTATGCCATTTGGGCGACGCAGTCGGTCCTCGCGGCCGACCAGGGCAGTGCACGCATGCAGGAAATCGCCGGCGCCATCCGGGAGGGGGCGCAGGCTTATCTTACGCGTCAGTACACCACGATCGCCATTGTCGGCGTCGTCGTCTTCATTCTTGCCTGGCTGCTCCTGTCGAGCGCGGCGGCCGTCGGCTTCGCAATCGGGGCAGTGCTTTCGGGTGCTGCCGGCTTCATCGGCATGCACGTCTCCGTGCGCGCCAATGTGCGCACTGCTCAAGCCGCCTCCAACAGCCTTGCCGCCGGTCTCGACATCGCCTTCAAGTCGGGTGCCATTACAGGCATGCTGGTGGCCGGCCTCGCGCTGCTCGGCGTGTCGGTCTACTACCTTGTCCTCATCGGCCCCATGGGCCTGTTGCCGTCCGACCGCACCGTGATCGACTCGCTTGTGGCGCTCGGCTTCGGAGCCTCGCTCATCTCCATCTTCGCCCGCCTCGGCGGCGGCATCTTCACCAAGGGCGCGGATGTCGGCGGCGATCTCGTCGGCAAGGTGGAAGCCGGCATTCCCGAGGATGATCCGCGCAATCCGGCCACCATTGCCGACAATGTCGGCGACAATGTCGGCGACTGCGCGGGCATGGCGGCGGATCTGTTCGAGACCTACGCCGTCACCGTGGTCGCGACCATGGTGCTCGCCGCGATCTTCTTCGCCGGTTCCGAAATGCTTTCGGCCGCCATGATGTATCCGCTGGTCATTTGCGGCGCCTGCATCATCACCTCGATCATCGGCACCTTCTTCGTCAAGCTCGGCACCAACGGCTCGATCATGGGAGCGCTCTACAAGGGGCTCATCGTGACCGGGGCGCTGACCATCATCGGCATCGCGGCGGCGACCTCGCTCACCGTCGGCTGGGGCGCGCTCGGCACGATCAACGGCGTGTCCATCACCGGCTGGGATCTGTTCACCTGCGGCATCGTCGGCCTCGTTGTCACCGGGCTGATCGTCGTCATCACCGAATACTACACGGGCACCAACAAGCGGCCGGTCAATTCCATCGCCCAGGCGTCCGTTACCGGCCACGGCACCAACGTCATCCAGGGGCTGGCCGTGTCGCTGGAAGCCACCGCCCTGCCTGCCATCGTCATCATCGGCGGCATCCTGGCGACCTTTCAGCTCGGCGGCCTGTTCGGTACGGCGATCGCCGTCACCACCATGCTCGGCCTTGCCGGGATGATCGTCGCCCTCGACGCCTTCGGACCGGTGACGGACAATGCCGGCGGCATTGCCGAAATGTCGGAGATGCCCAAGGAGGTGCGCCAGTCGACTGACGCCCTGGATGCCGTCGGCAACACGACCAAGGCCGTCACCAAGGGCTACGCGATCGGTTCGGCCGGGCTCGGAGCGCTGGTGCTGTTTGCCGCCTATTCCTACGATCTGGAATATTTCGCCGCCAATCCGGATCAGTTTCCCTATTTCGCCGGTATGGGAGACGTCTCCTTTGCCCTGTCCAACCCCTATGTCGTGGCCGGTCTGCTGTTCGGCGGCCTCATTCCCTATCTGTTCGGCGGCATCGCCATGACGGCGGTGGGCCGGGCGGCGGGCGCGATCGTCGAGGAGGTGCGCCGCCAGTTCCGCGAGAACCCCGGCATCATGGAAGGCAAGGTACGGCCAGACTATGCGCGCGCCGTGGATCTTCTGACCAGGGCGGCGATCCGCGAAATGATCGTGCCGTCGCTCCTGCCGGTGCTGGCGCCGCTGGTGGTCTATTTCGGCGTGCTGTTGATCTCAGGCTCCAAGTCGGCGGCGTTTGCCGCCCTCGGCGCGACGCTTCTCGGCGTTATCGTCAATGGGCTTTTCGTGGCGATCTCCATGACCTCGGGCGGCGGCGCCTGGGACAATGCCAAGAAGAGTTTCGAGGACGGGTTTACCGACAAGGATGGGGTCAAGCACGAGAAGGGATCGGAGGCGCACAAGGCGTCCGTCACCGGGGACACGGTCGGCGATCCCTACAAGGACACCGCCGGACCGGCCGTCAATCCGGCCATCAAGATCACCAACATCATGGCGCTCCTGCTGCTGGCCGTGCTGGCGCACTGACCGGGACGCGGAGCCTAAAACCAAGAACCCGCGGGGCAGTCGGCTCCGCGGGTTTCATTTTGCACCGTGGAGGGCGGCACGGAACGTACATGCTCCAACTGGCGCGCATATCTTTGCTTCAAACGTTTCCGTTTGAAGCGAATGCGCGCTAGCGCGGCGGGCCGCCCTGCGAGCCGGGCAATTGCGGCGTGCCCGACAGCCCGGTCAGCATCTGGCCGATGAAATTGGTGTCCTTGCCGGCCGTCGGCGTCGTGCGCGAGATGAAGTCGAAGAGCTTGCCGTCCTGCAGGCCGTAATTGGCGATCTGCGTCACGCGATCGTCCTCGCCGAAATAGACGGCCAGGATCTTGCGGTCGACGATGCGCGGGTTCATGAAGGCGACCGGGCGCACCCGCTTTTGCGATATGTAGTAGAAGACCTCGTTGTCGAAGGTGGCCGTGGTCGAGGGCGTTCCGAGCGCAAGCAGGACCTGCTCGCGGCTCGATCCGGGCGGAACCAGCTCGAGCTGCTGTTCGTCGATGACATAGCCCTGTGTGATCGTCTCGGTGGGCGACAGCGTGCTGCCGGCATTGCATCCCGACAGTGCCAGTCCCGCCAGGGCGGCAACGAGGATTCCTCTACGACGGCTCAAATGCATATTGAAAACAGGCGACGGCAACGACATCTCCATAGGATCTGGCCCTGTTCGGCTTGCGCCTGAACGCGAACTCGGTAAACCAGCTTCGGCGCCGATGCAACCAGGCCGCTCGATATGCGGCCAATCAAGAGAATAACCGACATGTTCAAGAAGCTGTTCGGCCTTGGCCGCAACGCAAACCAGCCGATCATTGATGCACTCTACGGTGATATCGTGGCGGCTGCGCGGCAACCCGAGCTTTACGCCGCCTGGCAGGTGCCCGATACGCCGCTCGGGCGCTTCGAAATGCTGTCGCTGCACATGTTCCTCTTCCTGCACCGCGTCAAGGGCGAGGAGGGCCAGGTGCGCGACCTGGCGCAGGATCTCACGGATCGGTTTTTCGCCGAAGTCGATGATTCGCTGCGCGCGCTGGGCATTGGCGATATGGGCATCCCCAAACGCATGAAGAAACTGGCGCGCATGTTCTACGGCCGGACCGCTTCTTATGGCGGCGCAGTCGACGCCGGCGATGTTACGGCCCTGGGAGAGGCGCTGCGGCGCAATGTGATGCCGGAAAGCGCCGACTGGCCGCAGTCCGAGGCGCTGGCGCGATACACGCTTGAAGCCAGCGAAGCCTTGAACCGACAGCCCGTTGAGGATTTCCTGCAAGGGCGGCTGGCGTTTCCCACCGCGTCGGCCCGCGAGGAGAAGGACATATGAAACCGACCTCCGAAAGTCCCGTATCGTTCCGCGTCAATGTTGCCCGGCTGCCGCAAAAGGGCCTGCCGGTGCGCATTGAAGCCGCACCTGAGCAACTGGAGGCATTGGCGCGCGAGCACGAACTTGTCGAGGTCGACCGGTTCACCGCCGAACTGAAGGTCGAGAAATGGAA
Source organism: Mesorhizobium xinjiangense (assembly GCF_009749525.1). Lineage (GTDB taxonomy): Bacteria > Pseudomonadota > Alphaproteobacteria > Rhizobiales > Rhizobiaceae > Mangrovimarina > Mangrovimarina xinjiangensis. Next base: position 67,696 of record NZ_WOAC01000002.1, read on the forward strand.
GCGCGACGGGGTAAAGGTCAGCGGCACCGTCGAGGCCGACATCGTGCAGGCATGCGTGGCCACGCTCGAACCGCTGAGGTCGACCATTCGCGAGGCCGTCGAGGCTGTCTTCGTGCCGGAGAATTCGAAACTGGCGCGCCGTGAGGCGCTGCGCCAGGAAGAGATCATGGTCGATCCCGACGGACCCGATCTGCCCGAGACGTTCGAAGGGGAAACGATCGATGTCGGCGCGCTGGCGGAGGAATTCATGGAACTCGGCATCGATCCCTATCCGCGCGCGCCCGGCGCATCCGGGGCCGCAGTCGCGGTGAGCACGGAGCCGGAGGCCGAAAAGGCGCCGGAGAGCCCCTTCGCCAAGCTGCGGCAGCTCAAGAAGAATTCCTGAACAATCATGCTTCAACGCAAAGACGGTTGTACGGCGGCGCAAAAACGCTATTTTCGCCGGGCTTTCGGATGGGGCCACGGGCCCGGCAACAGAATGGGAAGCGCGTGATCACAATTTCAATCGATGCCATGGGCGGCGACCATGGCCCTTCCGTCGTCATACCCGGCTTGCAGAAGGTCGTCGAACGCCGTCCGGATCTACGTTTCCTGATATTCGGCCGCGAGGACAGCGTCGCGCCGGAACTGGCGAGGCACCCGCGCGTGGCGGCCGTTTCCGAGCTGGTGCACTGCGACGTTGCCGTGCGCATGGACGACAAGCCGAGCCAGGCGCTGCGCCAGGGGCGCTGGAAGTCCTCGATGTGGAAGGCCATCGAGGCCGTCAAGAGCGGCCAGGCCGAGGTCTGCATTTCGGCCGGCAACACCGGCGCGCTGATGGCGATGTCGAAATTCAGCCTGCGTACCATGGCCAGCATCGAGCGGCCGGCCATTGCCGCCATATGGCCGACCATCCGCGGTGAAAGCATCGTGCTCGATGTCGGTGCGACGATCGGCGCCGACAGCCATCAGCTCATCGATTTCGCCATTCTCGGCGCCGCAATGGCGCGCGCCCTGTTCCAGGTCGAGCGGCCGACCGTTGGCTTGCTCAATGTCGGGGTAGAAGAGATCAAGGGCCAGGAAGAGGTCCGCGAGGCCGGCCAGATGCTGCGCGACGTCGCCTTGAAGACGATGGATTATCACGGCTTCGTGGAAGGTGACGACATCGGCAAGGGCACGGTCGACGTCGTGGTGACTGAAGGGTTTTCGGGCAACATCGCGCTGAAATCCGCCGAGGGTACCGCCCGGCAGATCTCGGAATATCTACGCGCCGCCATGAGCCGGACCCTGCTGGCGCGTATCGGCTACGTCCTGGCCAAGGGCGCCTTCGACCGGTTGCGCGAGAAGATGGACGTGCGCAAGATCAATGGCGGCGTGTTCCTCGGGCTCAACGGGATCGTGGTCAAGAGTCACGGCGGTACGGACGACGAAGGCTTTGCCGCCGCCGTCGAGCTCGGATATGACATGGTCCGCAATCGGCTGATCGACAAAATCCGGGTCGATATCGATCTGTTCCATTCCCGCGAACCGCACCCGCGGCCGGTTATGGAAGATGCGGCCGCCGAAGGCGGCAAATGAGGATTTGGCCGTGGCTTGCGGCAAACAGGGGCTAATCATGATTCGTTCGACTGTCCGCGGTGTCGGCTGTGCGCTGCCGCGAAAGATCATGCGAAACACCGACTTCGAGGGCATTGTCGAAACCTCGGACGAGTGGATCATTCAGCGCACCGGCATCCGCCAGCGCCATATAGCCTCGGACGACGAGACCACCGCCTCGCTGGCCGAGGCGGCCGCCCGCGATGCGCTCGCCAATGCCGGCCTGACGCCGGACGATATCGACCTGATCGTGCTTGCCACCTCGACGCCCAACAACACCTTTCCCGCAACCGCCGTCGAGGTCCAGGATCGCCTGGGGATGCGGCATGGCTTCGCCTTTGACATGCAGGCCGTGTGCAGCGGTTTCGTCTATGCCGTCAGCACCGCCGACATGTATATTCGCGGCGGCATGGCGCGGCGCGTGCTCGTCATCGGCTCGGAGACATTTTCACGCATCCTCGACTGGTCCGACCGCTCGACCTGCGTGCTGTTCGGCGACGGCGCGGGCGCGCTGGTGCTCGAAGCGGCCGAAGGCGAGGGCACCATCGCCGATCGCGGCCTGCTGGCGGCGAGCCTGCGTTCGGACGGCGCACACAAGGAAAAGCTCTATGTCGATGGGGGGCCGTCGACGACCGGAACTGTCGGCCATCTGCGCATGGAAGGCCGGGAAGTGTTCAAACATGCTGTCGCAATGATTACCGACGTGATCGAATCGACATTCTCGCAGGCCGGCATCACGGCCGACGATCTCGACTGGTTCGTGCCGCATCAGGCCAACAGGCGCATCATCGACGGCTCTGCCAGGAAGCTTGGCATCGCCGAAGAAAAGGTCGTTGTAACCGTTGACAAGCACGGCAATACCTCCGCTGCCTCCGTTCCGCTCGCCTTGTGCGAGGCGGCGCGCGACGGGCGCATCAAGAAGGGCGACCTCGTGTTATTGGAAGCCATGGGCGGCGGCTTTACCTGGGGCGCGGTTCTCTTGCGCTGGTAGGTTGTAAATCGCGCGTGGCGGCAAGCTTCGTCCTTGACCTTCAACGCCCAATTCCCTAACGTTTCAGCGCCTTGTATCAATTGACAAATTTAGAACGGACCGTCGAATGGGGGGAAAGACAATCACTCGCGCCGATCTCGCCGAATCCGTTTACCGGAATGTCGGCCTGTCGCGTACCGAATCCGCCCAGTTGGTCGAAATGGTCCTTGACGAGATCTGCGACGCGGTTGTGCGTGGCGAGACGGTGAAGATTTCGTCTTTCGCTACCTTCCACGTGCGCGACAAGAACGAGCGGATCGGCCGCAACCCGAAGACCGGCGAGGAGGTGCCGATCCTGCCGCGCCGTGTCATGACGTTCAAGGCGTCCAACGTTCTGAAAAACCGTATCCTCGACTCCCACAAGAACGCGCGTGGCAAGTCGGGCTGACGCGGCTGGAAGATACGTCGCCTCGAGCGGCATCGTCCAGGGCTTGTGCAAAGCGCTTCAAAGCTGTGAAATATAGGCGAATCGGTTCGGTCGCGCCTGAGCTTGTGAAGCGGGGCGACGCGGATTGTGGGAGGCCGAGCCTGCCAACGGGAGCGGGATGCGAAGCGGAGCTGCGTCCCATTCGCTCTCAATGCGCTCCGGTGCATTGCGACGGTGAAAGTCATGGAAAAGAGCCCTGACGCCTTCCGGACCATCAGCGAGGTGGCCGAGGAACTGGACCTGCCGCAGCATGTGCTGCGGTTCTGGGAAACGCGTTTCAACCAGATCAAGCCGCTGAAGCGCGGCGGTGGACGACGTTATTATCGGCCCCAGGATGTCGATCTCATCCGGGGCATCCGCCACATGCTTTACGACCAGGGCTACACCATCAAGGGCGTGCAGAAGCTCCTGCGTGAAAACGGCAACCAGTTCGTGATCGCGATCGGCAGCGGCGATCTCGCTGCCGTCGAGGCGATTGCCCAGCGCAAGCAGCAGGAAGCCGCCGCGGAGAGTAGGAAGGCGGGCGAGGACGAGATGCTGGTGGGCGAGGCGAAGGCGAAGCCCAGCCGCCGCTTCTTCGGTCTCGGCAAGTCGGAGGAGGAGGGGCCCGTTCAGGGCGGCGACAGCAAGCTGTCGCGTGACAATCGCGCCCTGCTCCAGGAGGCGCTGTTCGACCTCTTGGAGTGTAAGCGCCTGCTCGACCAGGTCCGGTAGAGCAATTCCAGGAGAAGTGGACGCCGGTTCTCCGTCCGGGATTGCGTGAAACAAAGAGCAATTCCAGGAGAAGTGGACGCCGGTTCTCCGTCCGGGATTGCGTCAATTCAAAAGATCGGATCGCTTCACCGGTTCCGTGAAGCGATCCAGGATATCCCCGCACCGGCGGCGCAGGGGATCCCTTGAGCCGTGTCAGAACTGGCGGCCGATGCGCGCGTCCACCGAATGGCTGTTGGCCCCGCGGATGACGAAGAAGAACAGGATCGCCGCCCAAAGGATCGACTTTTCTGCGCCTGGGTAGCCCTGGCCCTGGGTGATCCAGTGGAACCAGACCGTGACGAGAAGCACGATCATGCCGGCAAAGGCCGCCGGGCGCGTCAGAAGGCCGATGGCGATGAGGATGCCGCCGAAGAACTCGGTGCAGGACAAGACAAACGACCAGAACTCACCGGGATAGAACCCGAGACTTTCGACCATTCCGGCCGCGCCGAACGGATTGACTATCTTTTGCGAGCCATGCACGGCGAGCGCGAGACCGGCGACCACGCGAAGCAGCGTCTCCGCCGTGGTGTGAAGGCTGGAATAGAGTCCCGACAGGGCCGGAATGATCAAACTGTTTCGCTCGGTGCTTTCATTGATGCTCATGGAGATCCTCGTTGTCGTGTAATGCTGCATTGCAGCGAAGCGGCAAATACGCATATTCGTCAAGTATGCAAACGCGCAAATTGTTGAACACAGCGATCACGCGTCAAAATGTGCGGATTTCGAAATTCACCCAAGGCAGGGCCGGGGGGCTGTCCAGGCAGTGCGCGTTGCCTGGCAGGATATTCTGCCCGATTCAGATTGGGTTCTTGCGGCCCTAGATCGGTTCATCGCTTCACGGAATCGATGAACGATCCAACTCTTTGATTTGACGCAATTCCGGACGGAGAACCGGCTTCCACTTCTCCTGGAATTGCTCTAACACCGCGTCGGCTATCGCTAGGCTGTGTCCCGCTCAAATGGAATCGTCTGAGCGAAAGATACATGCTCCAGCATGTTGATCTGCCGCGCATAACTTCGCTTCAAACGTTTCCGTTTGAAGCAAACGCGCGCTACCGATCGCCAAATTGCTCCGCGTTCGCGTTCACAACGGCCAGCGCCTCGAGTTCATTGCGCGACAGATTGACCGTGTAGCGGTATTTCGATCGTGGATCGTACACACCTGCGGCGCAAAAGCTGAACTCGACCTCCTCCTTGTTGCCATTGGCGATCGAGTTAAGTTCTAGCGGTGCGTTGAAAATGGTCGTCTTCACGCCGAGGCGTTTTGCCGGCGCGACCTGAATGCGCATGTCGCTGCTCCCCTACAAGCAGGCACGAATACCGTGCTGGAAGGCGATCATAGCGCTTCATTAGCGCACCGGCATAATGAAATTGCCGTGAGTGCCGCGGCATTCAGGCGCTCTGGTCGGGGCGATCGTCGATCAGGATACGGGCTTCCCTGGCAGCCGAAATGAACGCGCGGCGCGCCAGATGGGGAGGCTTGCGGCCCTTGGCGACCTCGAGGCAACATTCGGCGGCGCGCATGTAGCGCTGCGTGCGCGGCCAGCGCCAGCGGCGAACCAGAATGTCGGCCGCGCTGCGCGTGTCGGTGACCACGATGGTACGGTCTAGACGGCCCGGCTGGACAATGACCGGCAGGTGAAAGCGTCTGTTTTGCATGGGCATACGCTGGCAATCGTACAATACAACACCAACCCGCCCAGGCGCACCAAAGGCCATATTCGCCTGTTTTGCAAGCCTTTTACCTCCAACCGGGAAGGGAAGTGACGCAATGCCGCGTCAAAATTGCCCCTTCGATGGTGGCATTACGTCGAAAAGGCATCTGACATGCGCCGCAAAAGCGCGACAGATTTCATGACCGGTGCCGGTCTCCGCCCCCGCCCTTCCGGTGCCGGTCCCGGTGTGAGTCCGCTCGTAGAGGGCGGCTCACACCGGGCGCTTTGGCGGAACGTGAGCCATGTTTCGTACAGCGGGCCGATAACCGACGGCATTTCCGCGAAACCCGGCCGGATTCGAAATGCAATCCGTGTCTCCGAAACGGGCCGTGCATTTGTTTGCAACGGCACTGAAATGGCTTCGCGTGCAGTCAGCCTGGCGGAACAGAAGCCTAGTGGTTCGTTTCAAGCCCGACCGAGCGCGCGGCCTTACGACAGGCGCTCAGCTCATCGCCCGCATCCGGCCTTGCCTCTCCCGTCCGTCCCCATTCGGGGTCATTGGAAACCTCGGACGCCCTCCATCAATCGGAAGAATGAGCGCTTCCCGGAGGGCGCAACCTTGACACTTGAGATGACTGACGTCATGCACAGGGTGAAGTCGGTTACCGCCAGACGCTCGCCGTAAATATCATGCTGTGCGTTGCAATCTATCTGGGACGACTGTACTCGGCGTTTCGCCAAAATGCAAGCAATAGTTGCTTCCCCATTCTCATACAAGTGACTCGTTCCTTTTGGAGGCCTGCTCGAGGGCCAGCAACAGAGCAAAACCAGACTTGCGTCGCCGCGACAGCGTGCGTCGCTCGTATGTGTCAAGTGTTGCCAGTTTCTCGAGACTGTTGGCGATCGCATTTCCCTCAAGGGATTCCAGCGAAAGCTCGGAACCCTCAGAACTCATCGAACTGTTGATCAGGGAAGCCTTTGCGCGGCGTATCGACACAAGGGTCAACTGAAGGTCGGCAAGATGTTCGGCAGCGCGCAGGATCTCGGGGTTTCGACTCCCCCTGGAAAATGTATCCGTCAACTTCGATGTTGCCTGCCGGCGCTCCAAAGAAATGTCGAAACGGGCCGTCAGCCCATGCTTGGTCGCATTTCGGGAACTGGGCCGTGGCGGTCTACTTGAGGTGGGTCGGATTCGGTTCATGTTGCCAGCGACGATGACCGAGACGATTCTTCGGGCTCAACAGATTCCGCAAACTGGTCAACAATAGCATTGGCCTTCTGCTTCGCCGTTTGAGGATTGAGAGAACGGTGGGCATGAAACTCGCGGAACAGCTTTTCCCGGCGATCCTCCAGCCTCTCGATCATTGTGTCGTAACGCTCGACCTTGTCGAGGTTTTCGATCATGGCCGAATCAACGACGTCCTCGGCCGTCAGCCCGTACTCGGCGAGCCGTTTCTCTGCTACCTGTGACCGTCCAACAGCGGTTGGTTGAGATCGAAACTGCCCATGCGAAAATCCATCGCGATGAAAGACACTATTTTCAATCAGCTCGGATGCGCGGTCTGGGCAGGCAAGCCGGATGAGGGTCGTCTTTGCCCTGCGGTAGCGTAAAATTTCCCAATTTGCGTTGACAAGGTCGTTGACGAGAAACCATTCGCTTGGTGTCTGCGGATCAAATTCCACCGCAAACAGAGTCAGAAAATCCCGATAGAGAGAAACATCTTCGGTTGAAATAACCGGTGCATGTCCCAACACGTCCTGGATATAGTCCGGAATTACAATGGATTCCCCTCGTGATGGCGGTTCTACATTTCGCATTGGAGGGATGGAATTTTTGGTCACTGACTTTCTTTCTTGTTTGATACCATTAATTTCATGAAATTTTCATCAAAATCGTTCTTATTGGTTAAGTCATGCTTGATGAACTCGTAGTAACGCATAGCCTTAAGAGTGATTCGGTGCAAAACCCAATGCAACAATCATGTGTGGCGAGTGGCTTTCGGGCGGTGGCGCGGCGACCATCAGCCGCAAAATGCCCTTCGGCCAGCTGAGCAGGAGAGAAATTGTAGCCGCCGACCAGGATGGTGTCGGCCGCAACGCCTTTTACATATGCGAGGTGGCTGCAGTCCATTCTGTGATCGTTTTCGATGTGGGCGATCACCGGTTTGACCTTGGATCACCGTCGCATCCGGCGATTGATATGCTCGTGCGGGGTCAACCAGATGCGCGCCATTGCCACGACCCGCCAACCAGTCTGACCACGAGCACCGGGGCAGCAGGGCCGCGCCGAACCTCGCTTCCCAACTTCTAGCGCGTTCCTAAGGTCCGAGTGGTGACCGCCAAGCTGACAGGAAGGATTGGTCACTGCACGATACAAGAGGGCGCGGAACATAATACGAACAATCATTTGCGCGCGGTCTACAAATCTGTATATTACTGATCATTCTGGCCCTCGGAAGCGGGCACCTACCACCGGAACAAATTGAACCAGAGACGATCGTGCCTTGGGCGCGACGGCTCGCAATTGTCCGAGGTAAGGGAAGCCCATGCTCGACGACGAAATAAAGTCGAGGACCGAAATCCACAGAAATGCCCCCGGGCGAAGAAAGGCGTACGGCGCGCGCCGTATTGCGGTCGAAGTGACTGACGAGATCCTTTGGCAGCTGCGCTATCTCGCTCGCCTTCTGGTGGGGCGAGATACCATGGCGGGTGTGCTCGGGGTCTCTCTATCGGCTTTTCAAGATTTCCTGGAGCAATTGCCGGAGGCGGTTGCAGAAATCGAACAGGGGATCGCCGAAGGGAAGGTGAGAATCCGTCGTGCCCAGTTCCGCGTCGCGGAGAAAGACTCCGGCATGGCCGTGTTCTTGGCAAAGAATTACTTGCTCCAGTCAGATAAGACCGGAACGGGCGGCCGCGGTGCGATCCAAATCGTGATCGACCAGGATGGCGGGACCGAAATCGAGAAGAATGCCGGCGGGAAAAGTATGGCGCGCGTCTGCCCACGCTTCGCGAACGAGGCGACCGACGAGATGCTTTGGCAGCTGCGCTATCTCGCTCGCCTTCATTGTCCGCAAGAGGAAATGGCGGGGTTTCTTCGTATCTCCTTATCCAGCTTCCGAGCCTTCTTGAACAGATCGCCGGAAGCATCTGAAGCGATCGAACAAGGGCTCGCCGAAGGAAAATTGAAAATCCGCCGTGCCCTGCTCCGCCATGCGAAACGAAACGGAACGGTCGCCATGTTCCTGGCAGAACAAAACCTGCTTGCGTCGGACAATGCCGGAGCGAGCAACGGTGGCGCGATCCGAATCATTGTGGTCGATGCGGACAAGGCCGCAGCATGAAACCTTGCCTTGCACAGACCATTTTGCCGCCACGACGGAACGCTGATCGGCAAGGCATACGGGAGGTCATGAAGGCCACGTTTGGCAGGCCTCGGCGAATCTACACGTCCCGGGACGTCACCGAGGATCGACCAAAACTGATCGTGCCATAGGATTACAATGACGCGTGGAACCAAAAGGGCGGCGTTCAATGAAGGGAACTTGAAATGACCGTGGAACCAATTTGCGACTTTGACAAGGACGCGCTTATCCGCATTGACAGGGCGGTCAAAATCGCATTTCCGGACGGAACGATGACCGCAAAGGGTCTTCGCAGAGAACGCGACGCCGGGCGGTTGGAAACGCATATCATCGCGCGCAAGGAATACGTCACCCTCGCGGCGATCGATAGGATGATCGAGCTATGCCGCGTGCAGCCAAGGGTGCCCGCCTCATCTGGCGAAAGAAAAGCATTCGGAAAGACGGGACAGTCAGGAGCCCGGCCGGGTGGTGGATCAGAGACGGAACGAATCTCTACAGCACGGGCTGCGGCAATGGCGAGACTGCAAGAGCTGAAGAAAAACTCGCGGCGTACATCGACAAAAAGCTAGCCAAGCAGGCACCTGAACGCACGCGCGGCAAGGCTGTTTAACCACGCGACCCTAACCTGTCCTCTCTGAATTAGAGCAAGAGCCCGAGCTTCACCGAACCTCTGATCGGCGACTTCATGTGCCAGGTAACGAAAAGGCCAGATTGGCGCGCATTTAATGGAACTCGCGATCGCCGATGATTTCCGTGACAAGTCGACCCGCGTCGCGCTCGCGGCGCAAGGCGCGCAGACCAATGGTTCCATCTGGAAATGCGATCTTCGCGGCCACGTAACCGCCAACTGGGCTTGCAGTCATTTCAGATTACCTTGAAGAATCGCTTCACCTCGATGATGGCTTTGAGTGTCACCATCGCCTGATCCACCTTCAAAGGCTGTTGACGAGGCGACCCCGGCTGCTCGTTGAAGTTGCTTTTCTCCGCCATACGCGATCGCTAATCCGACGAGGACATTTCGCCTGCCTTGGCGCGATCGGCTCGCCGATCCTGTACCCAGTCACGTATAGATTCGCTGGGTACCTACGCCGATCGTGTCGACGATCGGGTGATCACCATGCCCACCAGTGCGGTTTCGTATTGCGAAAATTTCGTCGAATAGCCACCATTTCATTCTCGAGATCCAAAGCGCGAAATCAACAGAGACGTCGACGGTCAGCACAGGGATGTGTATTGGCCACAAAGGTAAATTGAAGTCAGAGCGGCGAAGCAGTGCAATTGTCCAACGGATACGCCTCACGGACCGGTGCCGGGCCAGAGACCAGTCGCACGGAAGGGGCAGAATATCGGGCGGCTACGGGAAGGCCTGCCGGCATATGTCGGGTTGCGATCCTAGTCGCAGTCTACAACGGCGAGAAATATCTGCAGGAGCAGCTTGAATCGCTCGCCGCGCAAACGGTCGAGCACATCGATATCTGGGTAAGCGATGACGGCTCGACGGATCGTTCACGCACCATTCTCCATGACTGGCAAAGCAAATGGGAGAAGGGGACCTTTCACATCATGTCGGGTCCGTCGAAGGGCTTTGCCGAGAATTTTAGGAGCCTGATGGCCAATGCGGACATTGAAGCGGATTATTTCGCATTTTGCGATCAGGACGATATCTGGGACCCGGACAAGCTTTCCGCTGCGGTTTCGGTGCTGGAGAGCAACGCCAATGAGCGCCTGGGTCTATACTGCTCGCGCACACGCATTATCGGCGAGGATGGCCAGACTATCGGACAGTCGCCGCTCTTTGCCCGGCCGCCGCATTTCCGCAACGCCATCGTGCAAAGCATCGGCGGCGGCAACACCATGGTCCTGAATCGCCGGGCGTGGTCGCTCATGGCTGAAAGCGCGCGGCGCACGTCCTTCGTCAGCCACGACTGGTGGTGCTATCTGCTCATCTCGGGTGCCGGCGGCTATGTTCATTATGACCCGACGCCGCGGATCGGCTATCGCCAGCACACGGGCAATCTCGTCGGCGACAATATGAGCGTGCGTGCCCGCGCCGATCGCTTCAAGCGCCTGTTGACGGGTCGTTTCGCCAAGTGGAACGATGAGAACCTGAGCGGGCTGGACAAATGCGCGGACCTTTTGACCGAGGAAGCGCGCGCCACCATGGCGCAGTTCAAATCCATCAGGGCAAGCCGCCATGCCGGGGCGGTCGTCAGCTATCTCCGATCGGGTATGTACCGCCAGACATTGGCGGCCAATATCATGCTGTGTATTGCAATCTTTCTGGGACGACTGTAGCCACTGGCCGCGCAAGAAAGTTGATACTTGACGGTAGCGCCAAGAGGCTGGGTGCCATGCAAACCTTTGGTATGCGGCCTTCCGCGCCAATCATCTGGCGGCTGAGCCGCCATATCCCGCCTACACAGCATCTTCCGGTGACGGCGGCACGTCGGGCGCCTTGTCGAGCAGCCGTGTGAGATCGCCGCGCGCGGACTTGTACGCGCGCGCTTTGAGAAAGTCCTGCGCCGTTTGCACCGCGCCGATCTTTTGCGCGACCGCCGCCACGATCCACTGGTTGAGCGACACGCCGTCCTCTTGCGCCATGCGCGCCGCCGTCTCCTTCAAGGACTGCGGCAGATGCAGCGGATATTTGTAGCGTTGGGCCTGGGTCATTTCTTCAACCTCCTCACGATATCGGCCGGCGTCGCAACAGTGACGCCCAGTTTGCCGGCCGGGCTGAAATCCTTGACATTGTGCGTCACGATGGCATCAGCGTTTCCGTTCAGTGCAGCCTCCAGGACCATCTCATCCGAGGCATCGCTGAGCATGGGCCGGGTGCGAAAGGAGATGTCGACGCCCTCGGCGATGGCTGCAATTGCGCTCATGGCCTGCGCGACATCCTTCAACGTGTGCCCCGTCGCCGCCCGCGTCTCCATACGGCTGAGCACCGCCTCGTGTTCCAGAAACAGTGCCGTCGAACAAAGCGGCGTAACCAGATCCTGATCGGCAAATCGCAGGAGCAGATTGCTTGCGCCGTTCCGGCTGCGGAAGGCCGCGACGATCACATTCGTGTCCAAGACCAATCTCATCGGGAGATATTGGAAACATCCTATGAGATGTCAATAGTGTCGTGGATCGAGGCGAGCGTTTCCGCTCGGATATTGCCTTGCCTGCTCCCGGTAGGCTTTCGTCGTCATGCTTTCGAAAGGCCACATCCCGCGCGCGCAACCTTGAGTCATGTCGGCGCTCATCGGAATTCGGGCGCGCTGTTCACCCGGGAAAGGCCGAGATCGCTCATTTCCCATCACGCCGGCAGCGCGACAGGTGGCTGGCCGCATCGACCGGCATCGGGACGTCCAGCACATCAGACGGCAGCACCGATCTGGGCGAAGACACGATCTACAACGACGGTACCTTTGCCATCGACGAAGATGTCAGTTTCCACGCGATCAAGGTTGGACTGAACTTTCGATTCTGATCGACCAAGCGAGGCGGGGAAATACCCCGCCTCGCTGCTATTTGGGTAGTTTCTCACCGCTTGGCAGTCCAGCAGCGGGCGACACTCATCGTCTGGCTGACTGACACGGTCAGCGTACCAGGTAGGCTTCACGACTATCCATTATCGGTTGCCACAACTCACGCAATTGCCTTATTTGTCGCTGGCGGACATCTGGGGACCTTCGCGCGACCGTACTACGTCAGAATGCCCTCCAGATGTCACGAGGTGAGCAAGACGGGCCATGGACATTTTAAGGCTCTTCGGCCTGACGGGTCGCAAGGCAATCGTAACCGGAGCGAGCCGCGGGCTCGGCCAGGCGATTGCCGAAACATTGGCAACGGCCGGCGCCGATGTCGCGGTGACAGCACGCGAGAAAGTCTCTCTCGATGAGACATGCCGGCGCATTGAGGCAAGCGGTGTGAGAGCCGAGCCCCTTGCGCTCGATGTACGCGATGTCACGGCCTGCGGCGAGGCAATCGATACGGCGACAACGGCCCTCGGCGGGATCGACATCATCGTCAACAATGCCGGCTATGAGGAAGTCCGACCGTCGCTCGAGGTCGACGAGGCGCTATGGGAGCGTATCGTATCAACCAACCTGAAGGGCGCCTTCTTCTGCGCTCAGGCCGCCGCGCGCCAGATGTGCCAGCAAGAGCGACCCGGTGCTATCATCAATCTGTGCTCGCTGACCAGCTATGTCGGCATTCCGACGGCGGTTCCCTATGGTTCGTCAAAGACAGGGCTACTCGGCATGACCCGGGCACTGGCCGCCGAATGGGCGCCGTATGACATTCGCGTCAACGCCATTGCCCCCGGCTATTTCCGCACCGCCATGACTGACGGCTTTTATCAGGACGAGGATTGGCAGACATCGATGCTGGCCAAGATCCCGCAGAAGCGCTTCGGGCAGATGCAGGATCTCGCCGGTGCGGTGCTGTTTCTCGCCAGCGATGCCTCGGCCTATGTGACCGGCCACTGCATTCCAGTTGACGGCGGCTATCTCGCATCAGTCTGAAGCGTTTGTGCGATGCTTGTCCCGTGTTGTACATGGTTGTATATACTTTATCAGGCGAGGCGCTGTCCGGCGGTGCCGTCGTCCGAAACAGGGGAACAGAATGCATGATGCCACCACGGATGCCGGCGCGCGGGAGGCGCAGGGCAGCCAGCCGGTCGCCGTTTCCGTTCTTGATGTGAGCATGGTCTACGATGGCGTCCATGCTGTGAGGGACGCCTCGTTCGATCTTCCCCGGGGCAGGTTCCTCACCATTCTCGGGCCATCCGGGTCGGGCAAGACGACATTGCTGCGGCTGATCGCCGGTTTCCAGAAGCCCACGAAGGGCGATATCCTGATCAACGGAACGAGCGTCAACGCCGTGCCGCCACACAAGCGGTCGATCGGCATGGTGTTTCAGCGCCTGGCTCTGTTTCCGCATATGACGGCGGCCGAGAATGTCGCCTTTCCCCTGAAGATGCGGCGAACTGATGCGCGCAAGATCCCGGAACGCGTTGATCGTTATCTGGATCTGGTGAAGCTCGGCGGTTTTGGGCAAAGGCGCATTCACGAACTTTCGGGCGGTCAACAACAGCGCGTCGCGATCGCCAGGGCGCTGGTCTTCGAGCCGGATCTCCTGCTGCTCGACGAGCCGCTCGCCGCGCTCGATCGCAAGCTACGCGAGGAAATGCAGCTCGAATTCCGGCGTATCCAGCGCGAGCTCGGCGTGACCACGATCAATGTCACGCATGATCAGCGGGAGGCCCTGGTCGTGTCCGACGAGATCATTGTCATGGACCATGGGGTCATCCAGCAGAAGGCCGAACCTTCCCGGACCTATCGCAGCCCACGCAACGCCTTCGTGGCCAGTTTTATTGGCGTAACCAACTTCATCGCGGGCGACGCGCGCTCGCTTGCCGGCGACACGGTCGTTGTCGGGGTCGGCGAATCGGAATGGACCGGCGTGATCGGTGATAAGGCCTGCCCGCTGAATGTCGGCGCACCGGTCCGCGGCGCCATTCGCGCCGAACAGATCCGGATCGCACGGGACGGCAGGGCACTGGAAGGCGCAGGAAGCCGCCATGCCGGTATCGTGTCGGACGCCATCTTCGAGGGCGAGCGGGTCGTCTACGAGGTGCGCCTTCCTGATCTGGGGGATACTCTCATGCGTGTCTTTGACCATGGACCGCACGATACGATCGCAGTCGGCGATGAAGTCTATCTCGGCTGGAATCCCGATGACGTGCTGGTCTTCGACGATGAGGCCGGCCATCCATGACACAAGGCACCACCAAGCAGAAAAACCAGGCAAGCCAACAGAGGAGAATGAAATGACCAGACGCGATTTTCTGTCTTATCCGCTCGACCGCCGCCGCTTCCTGCGCGGCACGGCTGCGACCGGCGCCGCTGCCGGGCTGACCGCATTGGGGCTGCCGCACGCACTTGCCCAGGAACCGGAGAAGCCTGGTGAGATCATCGTGCGTGCCTGGGGCGGAAGCTGGGTGGAAAGCCTCGAGAAGGGTGTCTCCGATCCCTTCACCGAGATGACCGGCATCGCCGTGCGCCATGACCTGACCGAGGACAACGAGATCCAGCCCAAAGTCTGGGCTGCCGTGGCGCAGAACCGCGTCCCCCCGATCCATATCAACTGGGACACGACGACCAACGCCACCAAGTCGGCCCTGCGTGGCGTGACCGAGGACCTGTCGGACCTGCCCAATCTCGCCAATGTGACCGATCTCGCCAAGCCGGTCGGGCTCGACGGCTATCCGATCGTCAACACCTACGGCTATGTCTATGTGCTGGCCTATCGCCCAGAGGCCTTTCCGGACGGCCCGCCGAAATCCTGGAAGGACCTACTCGATCCGAAATTCAAGGGCCGTATCGCGCTCTATAACGACGGCATCGGCTTCCATTTCCCGGCCCAGGTGGCCGGCGGCGGCTCCCTGGACGATATTCCCGGCAACATGCAGCCCTGCTGGGATTTCGTAGAAGAGATCAAGGCGCAGGAGCCGCTGCTGGGCGAGGACCCGGATTTCACGACCTGGTTCCAGAACGGCGAGATCGACGCCGCCTGCACGATTTCCACCAATGCGCGCGAGGCCAAGAAGAACGGCATCGACATCGCCTGGGTAGTGCCGGAGGAAGGTGCGAAGTTCGACACTGACGGATTGTGGATCCCCAAGGGCCTGCCGGAAAACGAGCTCTATTGGGCCAAGCAGTACATCAATTTCGCGCTGACGAAGGATGCGCAGCAGGTCTGGCTCGACGGGCTCGGCCTGCCGGGCGTCGTTCCAGGTCTCACGCCGCCTGAGGATCTCGTCGACGATCCGTCCTATCCGACGAAGGAAGAGGACTTCGCCGATCTGATCCGCATCTCCTCCAAGGTCCAGGTGGAGAACGAAAGCGACTGGTTCGCCAAGTTCAAGGCCATCATGCAGGGTTGACCGCCTGCACGCGCAGTTGCCCGGGGTGGGGCGGCGGCGCGCCCAATCGTGACTGTCCCGGGAATTCCTCATGCAAAGCGCGCGAACAGCCTATCCGGTGACATGGCGCATCATGGATGCGCTGGAGGCCTTCGCGGCCACGGTGTGGCCTGCGAACTGGACTCGCGCGGTGCCCTACCTGATGCTGGCGCCGGCAGTGCTGCTCGTCGGGCTGCTCGTTCTCGGCCTGATCCAGATCGGCGACACCAGCCTGAGAACGCTCGACACCAGCACCTTCCTGTTGTCGGAAGAATATACGCTGGCCAATTACCAGCGCGCCTTCACCGAGCCGCTTTTCGCGGCGGTGGCCGCGCGCAGTCTTCTCGGCGCTCTGATCGTCACGGCGATAACGCTCGTCTTCGCTTTTCCCTATGCATATGTGATGGTGCGCACCTCATCGCCGGCCCTGCGCAAGTTCCTGCTGATCGCGCTCTTCCTGCCCTTCTTCATTGGCCAGGTGGTGCGCGCCTATGGCTGGCTGATCATTCTCGGCAATCAGGGCATGGTCAACGAGGCTCTGGGGCTCGTCGGGGTGGAGCCGATGCGGCTTCTCTACAACTACCCGGCGGTCCTGTTCGGCCTCGTGCAATATATGTTGCCATTCGCCGTCCTCATGGTTGCTCCGGCGCTGACCGCCATTCCCGAGGAACTGGAAGCGGCGGCGGGCTCGCTCGGCGCCGACTGGCTGCGCACCTTCTTCCATGTGGTCCTGCCGCTGGCCAGGCCGGGGTTGACGGGCGCAGGCCTTGTCGTGGTCACGCTGTCGCTGACCGATTTCGCCATGCCGGCCATTCTCGGCGGCGGCTCGCAGGACTTCATTGCCAATGCCATCTACGACCAGTTCTTCCGCACCTCCGATCAGGGTCTCGGCGCGACACTGGCACTGATGCTGGTGGCTGTGGGGTCGCTGTTGGTCGGTCTGATCTTCACCCTGTTTGGCGCGGGCACGCTGGCCATGGGGAGGGCGCGTGAATGAACGCTCCTCTCGGCAAGACGCTGACCCTGTGGCTATTGATCGGCATTGCGCTCATCGTGCTCTCGGCGCCGACGATCGTCGTTCTGGGTGCCTCCTTCACCTCCGGCAATATCATCACCTTCCCGCCCGACGGGCTGTCGCTCAAATGGTACGCCAAGCTTGCCGGGGCGCGCGCACTGTGGGAGGCATTCCTGCGCTCGGTCTATGTCGCCACCGTGTGTACAATTATTTCCATCCCTGCCGGTACGGTGGCCGGTGTCGCGCTCGCCAAATACGGGGTGCGGTTTGAAAAGACGATTCAAACCTATCTGCTGCTGCCCTTCACCATTCCTCTCATCGGTTCCGGCATCGGGCTGATGCTGGTCTTCGGCAATGCCGGGGTGCTCGGTTCGCTTTGGCCGGTCGGCCTCGCCTGCTGCGTCATCAACCTGCCCTTCATGATCTGGGCGGTGACGGCGAGCGCGTCGGCGCTCGATCCCGACCTCGAGCTCGCGGCCGCCAATTGCGGCGCGCCACCCCTGCAAACCTTCTTTCATGTTACCCTGCCTGCCGTCATGCCCGGGGTCATCAGCGGCTCTTTGCTGATGTTCATCCTGGCGCTCAACGAGTTCCTGGTCAGCCTTCTCCTGGTCGATGCGCGCATCGTTACCCTGCCTGTGCATATCTACAATTCCATCCGCTCCATCATCACGCCCGATCTCGCCGCCATCTCGGTGGTGTTCATCATCTGCGCGGCCGGCGCAGTCGCGTTGCTCGACCGGCTGGTGGGGCTCGATGTGTTCCTGAAATCGAAGTGACATGGCCGGCCAACCGACAGGAAATTGAAATGCCAGACATCTCCTATTACGAACTCGACACGCTCGACGCCGAGGGGCGCGCTGCCCTCATGCGCCGCTCCGAGGCCGATCTGTCGGGCTTCATCGACAAGGTGCAGCCGATCATCAAGGCGGTGCGGAGCGAAGGCGACGCCGCGCTCGTTCGCTTTGCGCGCGATTTCGACAAGTCGCAGGTCGAGGTCGACGGCCTGAAAGCGAGCGAGGCGGAGTTCGATGCCGCCTTCGACAAGGTAGACGAGGAGGTCATCGAGGCGATCCGGTTCGGCATCGACAATATCCGCCGCTTTCACGAAGAGCAGAAACCGGAAGCCATGTGGCTGAAGGAAATGCGCCTTGGTGCCTATGCCGGCGACCGTTTTACGCCCATTCGTTCGGTCGCGCTCTATATACCGCGCGGCAAGGGGGCCTTTCCATCCGTCACGATGATGACGGCGGTGCCGGCCGTCGTCGCCGGCGTGCCGGAGCTCGCCATCGTTACGCCACCGGCGCCGGACGGCTCGGTCGATGCGGCGACGCTGGTTGCGGCCCGGCTTTCCGGCGTTGAAACGGTCTACAAATGCGGCGGCGCGCAGGCCGTCGCCGCCGTCGCCTACGGCACCGAAACGGTAAACAAGGCCCTCAAGATCGTCGGCCCCGGTAGCCCTTGGGTGGTGGCCGCCAAGCGGCTTCTGGCCGGGGTCATCGATCCGGGTCTGCCCGCCGGTCCTTCTGAGTCCATCATTTTCGCCGACGATACGGTCAAGGGCGGCCTGGCGGCTCTCGATCTCCTGATCGAGGCCGAGCACGGACCCGATTCCTCGGCCTGGCTGGTCACCCATTCGCGCCGTGTGGCTGAGGAAGCGCTGGCCGCGTTGCCCGATCACTGGGTGCGCATGAGCGAGCAACGCGTCGAGTTCTCCGAGGCAGTGCTGTCCGGCCCCTATGGCGGCATCGTGCTGACGCCTTCACTCGAGGAAAGCTACCGCTTCGTCAACGACTACGCGCCGGAGCATCTCGAGATATTGTCGACCGATCCCTTCGCTCATCTCGGCCATATCACCGAAGCCTCGGAGATCCTGATGGGACCGCACACGCCGGTCTCAATCGCCAATTTCGGCCTCGGGCCCAACGCTGTCCTGCCGACGAGCCGCTGGGCGCGCACCTTCGGGCCTCTCTCGGTGGGCGATTTCGTCAAGCGCTCCTCGATCGGCTATGTGACGGCCTCCGCCTATCCAGAGTTTGCCAAACACGCCCGCACGCTCGCCCGCTATGAGGGATTTTCCGCGCACGAGCACGCCGTTTCCGATGTGCGCAAGACCTATCTGTGAGGCGGGCGGATGAAGGCGGCACGGCTTTACGCAGCGGGTGATCTGAGGGTCGAGGATATCGACCCGCCGGCCGGGCCCGGACCTGGCGAAGTGCTGGTGACGCTTTCCGCAGCCGGCATCTGCGGGTCGGATTTGCACAATTTCCGCACCGGCGCCTGGATCAGCCGCGCGCCGTCGGTTGCCGGTCACGAATTCGCCGGCATCGTTGCAGCGGTTGGTGAAGGAGTCGACGGGCTGCGACCGGGCGACAGAGTCGTCGCGGATTCGCGCTATTGGTGCGGTAAGTGTCCGGCGTGTCGCAGCGGCCGGCACAATGTCTGCGCCGATCTCGGCTTCGTCGGTGAGGTCTGTGACGGCGGCTTTGCCGAGGCGACAGTGCTGCCGTCGCGTCTGCTCATCAAGCATGATTCTACGCTTGATGCGGGCATTGCCGCCATGGCCGAGCCGCTGGCGGTGGCGCTGCATGCGCTGCGCAAGCAGGCCGTACCTGCCGGTGAACCGGTTCTCGTTGCCGGCTGCGGCCCGATCGGCGGCCTGGCGGCGCTCCTTCTTGCGCGCCAGCACGAAGGACCGCTTCTCGTTGCCGACAGGAACGCGTTGCGCTCCGCACTTGTCGCCCGGGTTACCGGCGCGCGCGTGGTGGATCTCGACCAGGGTGCGATCGAAGAGGCACTTGGCGGCGTCCCATTGCGCTATGCGCTCGATGCAACGGGCAGCGTCGCCGCGCTGCAGTCGCTGCTCGAACTCCTGGCCGGCGGCGGATCTCTTGCTCTTGTGGGCATTGCCCATGGACGGTTGGATTTCGATCCGAATCTGCTGGTGGAACGTGAAATCGCGCTTGTCGGGTGCCATGCCTTTGCCGACGAGTTGCCTGAGGCGGTGGCCATGCTGCCTTCGTTCGCACCGATACTCGGCGAACTGATCGACGCCGAGATCAGCCTCGATGAGGTTCCGGCCGCCTATCGCCAACTGCTGGCGGGCCAAAGCCGCGGCCTGAAGACGATCATCCGCATGGAGGAAGCGGGCTGATGGCCGAAAACGGGGGAACGACCGGTAACTTCACCGACCCGGATGGACTTCCGGCTTCGGCGAGCCCGCTCTATGAAAAGGTCAAGGATTATGTACTGGCCAATATCGGCAGCGGGCGCTGGGATCGCGACCAGAAGCTGCCGTCGGAAAACGAACTGGTCGCTGCGCTGGGCGTCTCACGCATGACCGTGCACCGGGCGCTGCGCGAACTGACCTCTGAAGGCTATCTCCTGCGCATACAGGGCGTGGGCACCTTCGTTGCCCCGCCCAAGCCGCAATCCACCCTGATCGAGATCAACAACATCGCCGCCGAGATCGAGCGGCGCGGCGGACAGCACAAGGCAAAGGTGATCGTTCTGGAAAAGATCGCACCGCCGGCCGATCTCGTCGCGGCCTTCGAGTTCGCCAGCGGCGCATCCGTCGGCCACTCGGTCATCGTGCACTGCGAGAACGACGTGCCGGTGCAACTCGAGGAACGCTTCGTCAACGCCGAACTCGTGCCCGACTATGAGAGCCAGGATTTCGAGACGATCACCACCTACGACTATCTGCAGCAGGCCACGCCGCTGACCGAGGTCGAGCACGTCATTTCCGCCATTTCCGCCGATGCCGAGACAGCTCGGCTCCTGATGCTCGAACCGCGCGAACCCTGCCTGCTTTTGCATCGCCGTACCTGGTCGGGACCAACAGTGGCGACGGTGAACAGGCTCATCTATGCCGGCAGCCGCTATTCGCTCGGCAGCCGCTATGCACCGACTTCGGTGAGGTAAACGGGCTCCGTCGTAACTCTTGCGTCGAAATACAGGTTTCCTGCCGGGCGGACGATATCACGTCAACTTGTGGTCAGGTTGTAGGGAGATCGGGCGACGGATATGAATGGAGCTACCAGTGCCCTCGCACCCTGCCTCAGCTGAACAGCTACGCAGATTGGCGTTCGGTTTTCCGCTGGGCCTTCGCTTCGGCATATCGATAAATGCTGCCAGTGCAGTGTCGCGGCCCACGAAACGAGGTAGTGTGCAGAACTTGACGCACACAACCCGAAACGATCCGTCCTTAAGGCGTTCGCATCAGATTCCTCGGCCGCCGCCTCATGGGATCAATCTTCCTTCCGTTCCTCGCTCGGGATTTCGCGAGGTCAATGCCAACGGTAGAAAGCCATTCGAACGCTACCGACGGGGAGCCTCCCAACCCATCGATTTCATACCGATCTTGTTCCGGCTCCAAAGAGACAATGTGACAGCGCCACCGTCATCATGTCGGTCACGAGTCGAGCTTCGAGGAGGTCGATAAACGGGTCAATAGTGCATGGCATAAGCCGCGCCGGGCCAATGCCTGTCCGCCGCCCGCCCATACTGGACAGGCCGCTCGATCTCGGCGCCGAGGGAACGGGCTGCCGACCAGCCCCAATGGGGATTATCCAGAAAGGCGCGGGCG
Organism: Mesorhizobium xinjiangense; assembly: GCF_009749525.1. Lineage (GTDB taxonomy): Bacteria > Pseudomonadota > Alphaproteobacteria > Rhizobiales > Rhizobiaceae > Mangrovimarina > Mangrovimarina xinjiangensis. The sequence goes on from NZ_WOAC01000002.1 coordinate 89,056, forward strand.
AGCGCGACCATATCGGCCTTGCCCTCCGAGATGATCGCGTCGGCTTGTCGTGGGGTAGCGACAAGGCCGACAGCGCGTGTGGGAAGGCCGGTCTCGCGCTTCACCTGCTCCGCGAACGCTACCTGATAGCCGGGCCCGATTTTGGGAACGGCATTGGTAACTACGCCACCGCTCGTCACACAGACAAAGTCGACGCCCTCGTCTTTCAGTTGGCTGGCGAAGGCCACGGCATCTTCCGGCTCGATGCCGCCCTCGACCCAGTCACGCCCGGTGATCCGCAAGCCGAGAGGCCGGTCCTTCGGCCAGACGGCCCGGACGGCGCGCACCACCTCGAGGGGATAGCGCATGCGGTTTTCCGCGCTCCCGCCATAGGCGTCGCGGCGTTGATTGGCGATAGGTGAAAGGAACTGGTGCAGGAGATATCCATGCGCCGCGTGAATCTCCAGCATGTCGAAGCCTAGGCGTTCGGCCCGGCGGGCGGCTCCGACATGCGCCGCATTCACGCGCTCGAGATCGGTCTGGTCCATTTCGCGCGGCACATGCCAACCCTCCCCGAAGGCAAGCGCGGTTGGAGCGAAAGTTGTCCAGGGGTTCCCGTCCTCGCTCAGCGCGCGTCCGCCTTCCCACGGCTTCTGTGCGGAAGCCTTGCGCCCGGCATGACTGATCTGGATACCGAGCCGCGCCGTGCCATGCGTGCGGCAATGGGCGAGAATGCGCGCCAGCGCCTCTTCGTTGGCGTCGTCATAAAGGCCGAGATCGCCATGGCTTATGCGGCCCTCCCGCTCCACGGCGGTTGCCTCCACAACAAGCAGTCCCGCCCCGGATGCACTCAGTGTTCCGAGATGGGCGAGATGCCAGTCCGTCGCTGAGCCGTCCTCGGCGCTGTATTGGCACATGGGCGAGACGACGATGCGGTTGGCCAGCGTCAGGCCCTGCAGGGTGATCGGGGAAAACAGCGCGCTCAATTGGACCTTCCTTCTGGATACTGGAAATTGGCAATGGCCAGACTAGACGGTCGCAAGATTCTGGAAATGCCGCGACATGAGCATGGCATGCATCAACGCGGCCCGCGGAGCCACGGTAGACACCAGAATATGTTCGTGGACTGCATGAGCGCCCGCGCCGTTGCAGCCGAGCCCGTCGAGCACAGGGCGGCCAAGCGCTGCGGCAAAATTGCCGTCCGAGACGCCGCCGCGCGAGGTTTCGTCCATCGGCAGGCCGAGATAGCCGGCCAACGCCCGTGTCGCTTCATAGAGCCTGGCAACTTCGGCGGAACGCACGAAGGGCGGCCGGTTCAGCCCGCCTTCGATCTCGAGACGAATATCCTTGCCGATCGGTTGGCGCTTCAGCATCGCCGCGACGTGGCGTTCGACCGCCGCCATGTCGTCAGCGCGCATGTCGATCTCGATGCTGGCGAGGTCCGGCACCACATTGGTGCGGGTTCCGCCCGTCACAGTGCCGACATTGAAGGTTGCCCTCTCTTCGGTCTCGTTCATGGCCTCGATGTCCATGATGTGGCGGGCGATCTCGTGGATTGCGCTTCGCCCGTCCGTGCGGTTGCCGCCAGCGTGCGCCGAGACGCCATGAGCCGTCAGCGAGAAGCGGGCCCAGCCCTTGCGCGCGGTGATGACTGTGCCCGGCGCCTCGAAGGCGGGTTCGGGGACGAGGACAAAGGCGGCGTCGGAGGCGAGTTCCTCGATCGTTTCGCGCGAGGTTGGACTGCCGATCTCCTCGTCACCATTGAGGTAGACACGAATCGGACGCGGCGGCACGCGTCTCTCTTCGGTGATGCGCCGTAGCGTCTCGGTAGCCAGATAGGAGCCGGCCTTCATATCAAAAATGCCGGGCCCGTGCAGGCGATCACCCTCGCGCCTGACCGGCCGCTCCGCGAGCGTGCCGGCGTTCCAGACGGTGTCGATGTGCCCCATAAGGAGTGCCGGCTGGCCTTCGCAGCCCTCCGGTCTGTATTCAATGATAAGCTGGCCGCCACAGCCGTCGCGGGAAGCGATGCGGCGCATCTCTACAGGCAGTCCGTAAAACGAGTTCTCGACGTGATCGAGAAGCAGGTCGATCAGATCCGGCCGATCCGAGGGCGTCTCCATCTCCACCCAGCGCACGATCCCCTCGACTAGAGCCTCGGTGTCGATCTCGTCCACGCGCGGCAGATCCTGTTCGAATTTCTCAGACATGGGTCTTCCCTTTCCCGATCTGGTTATCCTGCTTCAGGAGGCGGCCGCGCCTGCGATATCCGGTATGTCCAGCCGGTAGACGTTGCGCGCAACGTGAGATGAGATGAAGCCGTCCACCAGATCGCGCCGCACCGCGTTCCGGTCGCGCTCCTCGGGTGGGCCCCAGCCGCCGCCGCCCGGGAGGCGGATCTCAACGAGGTCGCCTGCCCGGAGCGCGAAAGTGCTTGTCGCGCCCAGTTCGATCAACTCGCCGTTCCGTTCCACGGTTAACTCGGCGCTGCATCCGTTGCGACCTCCAGCACGCCCGCGGGGCGCAAGCCGGAATCGATCCGAATAGAGGCTGAGCATGACGTCGTCCTTGAGGATGCGGAAACGTCGGAAGATGCCCTGTCCGCCATTGAATCGCCCTTCGCCCCAGGAATCCTGGATCAGCCCGAACCCCTCGATGCGCACGTGCGGGTTGAGTTGCTCGATCGCCTCGGACGGGGTCAGTCGGCAAGAGGACAGGACGTGATCGGTCGCGTGGATGGCGTCATATCCGTTGGCCCCACCCCAACCGCCCCCGAGCACGTCGAGATGGATGGCGATGCCGCCCTCGGGTCCTTTGTGGGCGAGAAAGAAGCCTGTCGTGGAATTGGCGCCCTCGCCGGGCACGCGATCCGGCAGCACCTTGGCCAGTGCGTCATGAACGGCGTCGAGCGCGCGGCAACAGGCCGTCGCGCGTGCCCGCACCGGCGCGCCGGGTCGTGGATTGAGCACCGAGCCTTCGGGAAAGATCATGGTCAGCGGCCGGTTGCAGCCGTCATTCGCCGGCATTTCGGTGTCGCCGAGAACGCTGCGCAATGCGGTCACGGCACCGGCAATGCTGCTGGCAAGCGGCGCGTTGAACATGGTGCGCACCTGCGGATCGGTGCCGGTGAAATCGAGCGTGGCTTCGTCTCCCAAAATCGAGACCGTGGCGACGATCCGGATCGGCTTGCCGGCAGGCTCGCGCCCGTCACTGTCGAGAAAGGCTTCGCCGCGCCAGCTTCCGTCAGGGATCTCGGCGATCGCCGCGCGCATGCGCCGCTCCGAATAGTCGAGCGCTTCCCGCACGGCGTCGCGGAATGTCTCAACGCCGTATCTCTCGGCGAGTTCGCGTACGCGCTGCGCGCCGACGTGGTTGGCGGCAAACTGGGCGTCCATGTCGCCCATCCCGATCTCCGGTGTGCGGATATTGGCGAAGATCAGCCGCTCGGTCATGCCGCCGTGCCAGTCGCGATCGATGTCGAGCAGCAGTGGCGGGATGACGATGCCCTCCTGGATCAGTTCGTGAGCGGTCGTGTTGACGCCGGCGGAGCCGCCTCCGATGTCGAGATGGTGGGCCGTACTTCCACTCCAGCCCAGAAGTTCCTCGCCGTAGAAGATCGGCGTGAACAGAATGATGTCGTTGAGATGCTGGCCGCCGCTGTAGGGGTCGTTCATCAGGACGAAGCTGCGTGGCCCTGCATTTGAGAGATCGAGTTGCTCGACCGCAGCGGCGAAGGAGGCGCTGAGAGCCGCCGTCTGCATGGGAATCATGTCGGCCTGTGCCACGACCCGACCTTGCGAATCGAGCAGGGCGGTGGAGCAGTCGCGCGCCTCACGGACCACGGCCGAAAAAGCCGAGCGAATAAGGTTCGCCGCCATCTCGTCGGCAGCCGCCTGCAGGGCGCGCGCCAGGATCACCATCAGCGTGCGGTCGATTTTCATGATATCCTCCGCAGGACGAGATCGCCGGTCGCCAGGCACTGCGCTTCCCATCCCGGCGGCACGACGGTTGTCGAGGTCGGTTCCGAAAGGATCGCAGGGCCGGAAACTTTGCCGCCGACGCCAAGGCTGTCGCGACAGAGCGCATGCGCTACAAGATCATTGCCGTCGATCGAGATCGGGACTTGCTCCGGCACGCCGCCGGTGCCTGTGGGTAGCGGCGTGGAGATCCGGGCGTCGGAGCGTGCCGTCACGCGGATGCGATAGGAGACAACTTCCACATCCAGACCTGAGCGCGCATATCCGTATCGTGCGCGGTGTTCGTCCTCGAAGAGCCGGCGTAGTTCCTCTTTCGAGGTCGCTCGCCCTTCCGTCCAGATCGTCAGTTCGAAAGCCTGTCCCGCATAGCGCATATCGAGGCCGATCTCGACCTCATGGCTGCTTTCCCCCACGCCGTGAGCCTTGGCGAGATCGCAGCCGCGCACGCGCAGATCGGCGCAGTGCGCTGCGCAGAGGCTTGTCTCAGCCAGCCTGTGCAGATCGCTCTGGACGACGTCAATTAGAGTATCGGCAATCAGGAGGCCGAAAGCGCTGACTAGGCCGGGCGACCATGGCACAAGCACCCGGAAGACGCCGAGCTCGTCGGCAACCATTGCCGCATGCAAGGGACCGCCGCCGCCATAGGCGATAAGGGTGAAATCGCGCGGATCGATCCCCCGGCCGGTCGACACCAGCCGCACGGCTGCAGCCATGTTGCTGTTGACGAGCCGAAGCACGGCGTCGGCGGCACACCTGGCATTGCCGTCCCGGTCGAGTGGCGCAAGCGCGGCTTCCGCCGCCGCGCTAGAAAGCTCCATCTTCCCGCCGAAGAATTGCTGCGGCTGCAACAGGCCGGCGATCACCTGCGCATCGGTAACGGTCGGCCGCGTGCCACCGCGGCCGTAGCACACCGGGCCCGGTAGGGCGCCTGCGCTTTCCGGGCCGACGGCGAGGAAGCCGCCGGGGTCGATGGCCGCAATGCTGCCGCCGCCGGCGCCGATCGTGGCCATGTCGACCGATGCCGTGCGCACCGGCAGCCCATCGATCTTCAGCTCGGGCACCGTGCTTGGAATGAGGCCCGGCGCAATCGCGACATCCGTGCTCGTTCCGCCCATGTCGAGCGTGATGGCGTCCTTGATCCCGTTGCGCTCGGCAAACCACATTGCCGCGCGCACGCCGGCCGCCGGGCCCGACAGGAGCATGCGCACCGCATTGGCACCTGCCGCCTCCGCCGGCATGGCTCCACCATTGGACTGCATGATCTTCAGGACGCCACGATAATCGTCCGCGCGCAGACCGGCATCGAGACGGTTGATGTAGGATTCCACGACCGGCCCGACAAAGGCATTCACGACGGTTGTGACGGTTCGCTCATATTCGCGGAATTCCGGGGACACCTCATGGCTTGCCGAAACGGCGATCTGCGGTGCGCGCTCGCGGATCATCTCCGCCAGCGCCTTCTCGTGCGCCGGGTTTCGATAGGCATGGATCAGGCTGATCGCGATGCCCTCCACCCCTTGCGCGAGAAAAGCCTCGACCTCGCGCCACGCCGCCGCCAGATCCAGCGGAACGATCACCTCGCCGTCGGGCCCGATGCGTTCGGAAACCTCGCGGATCATGCTGCGCCGGATCGGAGGGGCGGGGCGGCGGTATTGCATGTCGTAGATGCCGTGGTCACGGTCACCGCGTCCGACGATCACCACGTCACGGAAGCCGGCCGTGGTCAGAAGTCCGGCCGATGCCCCCTTGCGCATGATCAACGCATTGGTGGCGACCGTCGAGCCATGCGTGATCCCGGCAACCTCGCTGAGCGGCATACCTGCCTCGGCAATCACTGCCAGCACCGCCTCGTGAATGGCGTCCGGTGTAGAGGGCGTCTTGCCCGTATGCAGCCGGCCATCAGGTCCGGACCAGACAAGATCGGTGAATGTGCCGCCGATCTCGACTCCGATGCGGTTCGTGCCGCTGCCTCCGCCGCCGAAGTGGTTCATGCCATTTGGGTCCATGATGGTCGATGTCAGTGTGTGCGTGCCTGGGCCGTCCTTCAGTCGACCTGTTCCTCCAGCGGTTCGCCGAGATAGGCGGAGATCACCTTGGGATCGGCGACGACCTCCTGGGGCGTTCCCTCGGCGATTTTCTGGCCGGCATCGATCACGAGAATGCAGTCGCAAATGCTGGTGACGGCCTTCATGTCATGCTCAACCAGCCATACTGTCGTGCCCCGGTCACGCACCTTACGGAGGCAGTTGACCATTTCCTCGGTCTCGGTGGGGTTGAGGCCTGCGCATGGCTCATCGGCGAGAAGGAGCGATGGCCGCGTCGCATAGGCACGCGCGATCTCGAGTTTGCGAAGCGACCCGACGGTCAGACCTTCCGCTGTGCGGTCGGCCAGTTCCTCGAGCCCTGCAATGGCGAGCGCCTCATCGACCACCTTTTCGGGATCGCTGCCGCCTGGCCTGCCGAACATTGCGCCGACGCGCACATTCTCGCGTACCGTGAGTGCGGGAAAGGGTTTCGAGATCTGAAACGCCCGAGCAATGCCTATCTGGTTACGTCGGTATGTCGGTAAGGGGGAAATGCTCTCGCCGCTAAAGCGGATCTCCCCCCGGGTCAGCGGATAATATCCCGTAATGAGATTGAAGAGAGTGGACTTTCCGGCACCATTGGGGCCGATCAGTCCGAAGATTGCACCTGCGGGAACGTCGAAATCGACATCCTGAATGGCGGTCAGGCCGCGAAAGGATTTGGTGACGCCGCGCCCGGAGAGGATATTCTCGCTCATGCACTCGCCTCCGCGGTTACCGTACTGCTGCGTTCCTTCGGGCGCCGCCATTTGCGCAAGGCGCCGATCATGCCGCCCGGCATCAGCAGGATGATGACAACCACGATAGCGCCTGTAATGAGAAGATGGATGTCGAGGAAACGCGACAGAAGAACCTGCGTGATGAAGAGCATGATAGCCGTTCCGACGATCGGGCCGAACAATGTGCCGATGCCGCCGATCAGACAGAAGACGATCAGGTTCAAGGAAAGGTCGAGGCGGAAGACAGTATAGGTCGTGAAATAGCCGACGCTGTAACCGTAGACGGCGCCCAATATGCCGACGAGGGTGGCGGAAAGCACGAAGGCCATGATCTTGTAGCGTTCCGTCGCTACGCCCAGCATCATCGCGGTGTCCTCGTCCTCGCGAATCGATAGAAGCGCATAGCCGAAACGCGAATTGCGCACCGCCATCGAGATGATGAAGCACAGCAACAGAAGCGCGCCGAAGATGTAATAGAAGAAATCTTCCGTAGCCATGCCGGCGGGAAGGGGCGTTTGAAGAAAGACGCCAATGCCGCCCTTGAACCAGCCTACATTGTTGACGAGTTCGCCGGCGACCTGGCTGACGCCCAACATGGCGATCGCGAAATAAATGCCGCGCAGGCGCAGGATCGGATAGGCGAGAATCGCGGCAAACAACCCGCAGAAGAGGCCAGCGAGAAGAATGGCCACGAGCATCGACATCGGACCAGTGCCGATGAGGCCAAGGTTGGGTGCGATGTGGGCGGCGGCAAAGGCACCCATGCCGATGAATACGGTATGGCCGAAGCTCCAATATCCGCTGAAGCCGCCGAGAATATTCCAGGCAATGGCGAGGCCGGCGGAAAAGAAGAAGAGCTGGATCACACGCGTATAGAAAGGCCCGATCCAGATCGGCAGAAGCGCGGCCGCGATAATGACGATCGCGCCCAGGAGAAGGGCGAGGGTACGGTTCATCGGCTTTCTCCGAACGCGTTTCCAAGCAGCCCGGCGGGTCGCACCAGAAGCATCAGAACCAACACCAAGAACATGGCAGCCTGGGTAAGTGATGGTCCGACATATTGTGCGGTCAAAGCGTTGATGAGCCCGAGCAGCAGCCCTCCGACGAGTGCACCCGCCGGGCTGCCTATGCCACCGAGCACGACGACGATGAACGCGTTGAGGGTCCAGGCGACCTCACTCGACGCGGTAAAGGGCTGAACAATGCCGATGATAGCCCCGGAAGCGCCCGCCATCGCGGCGCCGAGCCCGAAGGTAAGGCCGTGCAGGTTGCGGACGTTGAGCCCGGACAGCTCGGCTGCCAAAGGCTGCTGGGCTGTCGCACGGATTGCCCGTCCGAAATGCGTCCGCGCAAGGACCAGGGCAAGAACGACGAGCAGGACGAGGCTCGCGCCAAGGGCGACGATGCGCACCACGTCGATGCGCAAGGGGCCGAAGGTCACGCTCATGAAACTATAAGCGGGCGTGATCGTGTGGACATCCGGCCCGAAGACGAGCTGCAACCCGTTGCGCGCCATCATGGCAACGCCGAATGTGACGACCAGCGAGGCGACGAGAGAGGCGCGCGAAACCGCCCATTGAATGATGGTGCGCTGATATACATAGCCCGTCACGAACAGGACTAGCCCGATCGGCACGATAGCCACGAGCGGGTCGATCCCGAACTGCTTGAACAGGAGAAGGGCACCATAAGCGCCTGCGATCACGAAGATCCCATGCGTCAGATTGACGATGCCGAGCACACCGAAGACGAGGGAGAACCCGACCGCGGCGAGCGAATAGATTCCGCCGAGCACAAGGCCGTTCAGGATTGTTTGCAGGAACAGTGTCATCGTGACGAGCAGCCTCTAGCCATTTTCCTTGGCGGCCCAGGCCGTCGCTACCTCTTCGCCCTTCGCAAACCACACATCTGGAAAGCGGCGCATATAGGCGATGAATTCACGCAGCATCGCCAGCCGCGAAGGCCGACCGATGATCTGCGGATGGGTGACGATATTCACCAGTCCCCCCCAGCGATAGATCTCCGCAAACTCCTGTTTCCAGATGTTCAGGATGTGATCATTGGTGTGGATTGGTCGTGGAGACTGGATCGCGAAAAGTGCGTAGGGGGCGTCGTCGAGGCTCCAGTGCCACGGCAGTTCGACAGGCCCATGCGCTCCGTCGGGCAATTGATGTCTGTAGGGGCTGACCTGGTCCATCAGCGAGCTGTCATAGATAAAGCCATATTCCTGCAGCAGGCCGATCATGTTCTGCGATGTCTCGCCCGCAGGTGACCGGTAGCCCCGCGGCTTGACACCGACCGTCTTCTTTAGAGCTTCGAGACCCTTTTCGAGCGCTTCGCGCTCTTTGTCGGGAAAGTCCGGATCGATCCATTCATGCAGATAGCCATGATGGCCGACTTCATGGTCGTCGGCGACGATCGCCTCCATCCGGTCGGTATATTTTTCGGCGGTCCAGCCGGGCACGAAGAAGGTCCCCTTGAGATCTTCCTCGCGCAGCAGTTCCAGTATCTTGGGCACGCCCGTCTTGGCGCCGTAGATGCCCTGGGAGAGAACGCCGGGACGGCGGGCATTGTCAGGATTGCGCGAGAGCCACAGCGTTTCGGCATCGAAATCGAAAGTCAGCATGACCGCGCAGCGCGCGCCATTGGGCCATTCGATGGGTGTCATGTCGTCCACGGGATTTCTCCTCAGGCTGCGTCGGTACTGATTTCGTCGGCGTAGAGCGGAAAGGCCTGGAACGGCGCTTCGCAAGGCGGTCCGTCGGTCGCATAAAGCACACGCTCGTCGAGATCGAGCAGGATGGCGGCCACCGTGACGACCCGCTTTTCCGGCGGCAGCGCCGGATCGGCGTGACGGCAGATCGAGGCGGGCGCGGAGAAGTGGTCGTTGATCACGTCCTGGATGGCGTTGCGATCGATGCGGCCGAGTTGACGCCGCAGCATGCGCTCGGTACGCGGACCACGATAAAGCGTGTTGGGCGCGATACGCTCCATCTGCGACGTAGCGCGCGTTTCCTTCACAAGATGATTGGCGTGCACGACGACTCCGTCGACCGGCGACAGATAGGCGCAATGTTCCGGCGTGGCTTCAATATCCAGAATCTCGCCCTCGCGATGGCCCAGCAGAAAGTTGCTCGATGCTGTGCGATCAGTCTGGACGATCGGCGACAACGCCTGGTCGAATCTCCAGGCGTCGAGGATCTCCTTGCACCGCACGTGGAAAGGCTTGCGCATCCCAGTGGTTCCGTCCCGCGGAGTGACGAGCCCATTGACGCAAAGACCAATCCCCGCTGCATTCATTCCCATCTTCGAGCCGACAATCCCCGCCTCGCTAAACCCAACGAAATCCGGCTTGCCCTCGGCGGGCGAAGACGCGCGGCTGACACGCTGGATGAATGTACGTCCTCGCACATTGGCGAGCCAGTCCCAGTTCTGGCAAAGGATGGTTCGGCCGTTGGCAGTCGCCTCCGGAAGCAATCCGAAGGACGTGCAGCCCTCCTGCTCCAGCCGTGTGTTGGCGACGTTAGCCTCGGTCCCGAATGCGAGATAGGTGATCTCGTAGCGGGCGTTCAGCATCGCTATTTCCACCGGCGAAATACCCGAGGCCGAGGCGATGGCGGCCATCTCGTCGGCATATTCGCCGTTGTCCTCGCGGATGAATTCCAGCCAACCTTCGCTTTGCTTTAGGATCGCCTCGCGCTTGGCGCCAGCCGCTTCGAAACGCGCCAGATAAGTTTCGACATTGTCCCTAATCGCGTTCGCCAATGTCGACCCGTGGATGCGACCGCGTTCGCGCGGATCGGGGCCAAGCTCCAAGAGTGGAAGTGCTGCCATGCTGCGCTCGATAACTTTTCAATTTAGAATGGAGGCGGCGTCCGGCCGGTGGCCGGCTGCCGCGGTCATGCCTGACGTCAGGCGCGTTCTTCCCAGGTCGGAGCAGGGTAGATCGGATCGGCTGAGGCTCCCTCGGCCGGCGCGATAACCTCCATTTCCCCGTCCTGGCGCTGAATCAGCAACGGCCCGAGCAGCGAGGCATCGCCATCGCCGTCGTCGGTGAAACGCACCTGGCCATAGAAGCACTCGAAATCGAGGGCGGCCAGCGCATCGCGTACGGCGTCGAGCTCGAGTGACCCAGCCTGTTTGGCAGCCTCGATGTAAGCGACGATACACGCGGCGCCGCTCGCCATATGGTAGGTCAGCTCGCGGTCGAAATTCGCCCTGAAGTATGCTGCGAAGTCGGCGGCAGAGCCGAAATAGTCGCCCGAGAATGGCGCGCGCTCCGACCAGTAGGCCTGGGTGACGACCCCGTTGGCATAGTTGCCGAGCGCATCGCGAAAGGCCGAGGTCTGCGGGCCGAGCGTCTGATAAAGCATGGGCACGTTCGTGTCGGTCGAGACCATCTGACGCGCGATGAGGATCGACGTCTGGTCATGCGTGGTGCAGACTAGAACGTCGGGCGGGTTGTTGCGGACCGAGGACAAAACGTTGGACACGTCACTGACTTCGGCGGGAAGGGCGATATAGTCAATTACCTCGATTCCCGCTTCATCGAGGCTGGCGCGCGCCCCTTCTGCCTGAAATTCGGAGAAGGCGTCGTTCGTGTAGATGATCGTCACCGTCTTCACCGCCGGGTCGAGACTGGTAAACATGTTGACAGACGACACGAATTGCAGCGACGCCCGCGGAAAGATGCCAAAGACGCGCTTGCGGCCCTGGGTGAAGATCAGATCGGAGCCGCCACCGGCCTGGACCATGATGCGGCCCGCCCCTTCGGTGATCGCGCAGGTGGGCAGCACGATGTTGGAACCGAAGGACCCGAGGAAGAAATTGATGCCCTCGTCGACCTGACGCTGGATGAGCGTCGTGGCGCGAGCCGGATCGGACGCATCGTCGAAGATGTTGAGGCCTAGCTGATAGCTCTTGCCATCTATCTCGACGCCGCCCATCTCCTCATTGATGAATTTCACCGCGCACTGATAGCCTTGGAGCACGTTCTGCCCGGTCTCGGCTGCTGCTCCTGTCATCGGTACAGAGCCGCCGAAAGTGATCATGTTGTCCTGGGCGAAGGCGAGCTTCGGCGCCACGCCAGCCATCATAGCGACTGTTGTTCCCTGCAGAAAAGTTCGTCTTTTCATTTGTCGACTCCCATTGCGCTTTCGGCCCTGTGTTTATTGGTTGTCAGGCCAGTCCGAGATAGGCTTCCTTAACTTTTGGGTCCTTGAGCAAAGCGCGACCTTCACCTTCCTGGACGACCCGCCCCTTCTCGAGCACATAGGCGTAATCTGCGATTGCCAATGTGTGGTGCACGTTCTGCTCGACGAGTAGGACGCTGATGCCTTCCTCGTTGAGCTTGCGGATGAGGAGAAACATCTGCGAAACAAGAATGGGGCTGAGCCCGAGCGATGGCTCGTCCAGAATTAGAATGCGCGGTCTCGTCATGAGGCCGCGGCCAATCGCCAGCATTTGCTGCTCGCCACCGGACAACGAGCCCGCATTCTGTGCCTCTCGTTCACGCAACCGCGGAAACAGGTCGAACACCCGCTCAAGGTTCTGTTGGAATTTCTCGCGTGCCCGCCGCACATGCCCGCTCAAGGTGAGGTTCTCGCGCACCGTGAGGTGCTGAAAGACAAGACGGCCCTCGGGCACGAGAGCAATTCCGAGTTCGACGGTTTTGTGGGCCGGCATGGCCGTGATGTCCTGTCCGTCGAGGACGACCTTGCCAGAACGCGGCCTGAGGGCGCCGGCTATCATCTTGACGCTGGTCGACTTGCCCGCGCCATTGCCGCCGATCAACGCCGCGATCTTGCCGCGGGGTAGTTCTAGCGAGCAGTCGGAGACAGCGCCGACGCCGGAATAATCGTAGGCCAGGCCAGAAACCTGCAGCAGCATGTCATCGGCCGGGCCGATCTGAGTCCGTCTGCTGGATACTGCCGTCATTCAATTTCCCCAATCCGTATTGTTGTGCGATACGGTCGAACTGCAATCGGCAATATACGTATCTGTATCTTGTATTGTCAACCAATGCTGGATAAGCGCCTTCCCGCACTGCATTGGTCAGACCTGCTGCAATCCGGCGGCCGCGGCAGTGACGAGCGGGCCGGCGCGGGCAACGAATTCATCCGGCTTCCATTCCGCCAGAGAGGCCGCGACATGGATGGCGCCGACCGGTCGGCCCGCACCGTCGAGCACTGCGGCCGCGACGGCAATCTCGCCGATAAGAATCTCCTCAATTGCAAGCGAATAACCCGTCTCCCGCACTTCCTCGATGCGGGCGAGTATCTTCTCGATCTCGACCGTCGTGCGCGGTGTGATCTTGCGCCGGTTGGAACGGTGCAGGATGTCGAGGACCTTTTCATGGTCAAGATGGCTGAGCACTGCGCGGCCGCCGGAGGTACAGAATGTCGGAACGCGCCGACCGATTAGATGAGCATAAAACGTGTCTCGCTTGCTCTGCATGCGCACCACGTAAAGCATTGAAAGATCGTCGAAAAGGCTGAGGTCGACGCGTTCCTTTATGGTCCGGCGCAGGTTGGCAAGGATAGGGACAGCTCGGTTGACGAGGGGGTTGGAGCGAAGATAGTCGAAGGAACGCTCGAGAATGCGCCGACTGGGCGCGACACCGGTGGGCGTCTTTTCCAGATATCCGATATGCACCAGCGTGTGGACGAGACGCTGGGTCGCGCTCTTGTCGAGCCCTGTTGCTGCGGCGATTTCAGAAAATGACATCGGAACGGGATTGTCGGCGAATGCCTCAAGCACCCGGAAGCCACGCGCGAGCGCTTCCACGAACAGCCGGTCATTCTTTGGTTCCAGCATTTCCGTTTCTGTGGTTGGAGGTTTCAATGCGCCGGTATTGCTTGCAGTCACGTTTTCCTCCTAGCGCTGGCCCAGTCATCCGGCTTGCTCATGTGCCACGTTAATCCGGTTCGGTTTGACCATCACGAATACGTTGCATTATATTCGTGCAATGTAATCACATTGCAGAGCGATACGCAAACAATGACAACCTCCGCCGCAGTAGACATCGATGTGACGCAGCTTGCATTCGATGCCCGCAGTATGACGACTGGATTGCGCAAGTGGGTCGAGACAGAAAGCCCGACCTATGATAGTGCAGCAGTCAATCGTATGATGGACGTCGCCACGCGCGAACTAGTCATCCTCGGTGCCGAGATACAGCGTATTCCGGGGACGCTCGGTTACGGCGATTGCGTGAAGGCTAGCTTCGCGCATCCATGCCGTGAGAAACCCGGAATCCTCGTTCTCGGACATCTGGATACGGTGCATCCGCTCGGCACGCTCGATCACTTCGGATGGCGGGAGGAGGGCGAGCGCTGCTACGGCCCCGGCGCGCTCGACATGAAATCCGGCAACTATCTTTCGCTCGAAGCGATCGGCCAGCTCCGCCGGGCAGGGTTCGATACGCCGCTGCCAGTGACGGTCCTTTTTACGAGCGACGAGGAGGTGGGCAGCCCCAGCACGCGGGCACTCATCGAGGCCGAGGCCGCGCGTCATCGCTATGTGCTGGTGCCCGAACCTGCCCGCAGGAACGGCGGGGTGGTCACTGGGCGTTATGCGATTGCTCGCTTCGAGCTCGAGACGCGCGGCCGCCCGAGCCATGCCGGACTACGACTGGGCGAGGGCGTTTCGGCAATTCGCGAAATGGCACACCAGATCATTGCCATTGAAGGGATGACCGATGCCAACGCGGGCTACAGCGTGGGTGTGATCAATGGCGGCCAATGGTCGAACTGCGTGTCGACCACCTGTCGGGCCAAGGCGCTGGTTTCCGCCACGACCGACGAAAAGCTGGCTGAAGCGACCGAGTGTATGAGCGCCTTGAAGCCGGTCGGCGCGGATGTACAGGTGGCCGTGACGCGCGATGTGGTGCGGCCGGTCTGGACGGCGAGCGACGCTTCATGGTCGCTCTACGAGCACGCCGCAGGGCTGGCGCGCGGATTGGGTTTCGAGATTCCCCATCAGAGTTCCGGCGGCGGGTCGGACGGGAACTTCACCGGCGCGATGGGAATCGCTACCCTGGACGGTCTTGGTGCGCGCGGCGACGGCCCGCACACATTGGACGAGCATATCGTGATCGAAAGCCTCGCTGAGCGTGGTCGCCTGATGGCCGCGTTGCTTGCCACGCTCGACGGTACGGTGTGAATTGCGGTTTCAATCCACTAGCCGGCCAATTGCAAAGGCAACGGCAGACAGCCCGCATCTTATCGGCCCAGATTGATCGCAGAACCAAAAGAAGCCCCGCGATGTCGAGGACCCGATTTGTCAGCCGGGCGAACTCGCGCAGCATGGTCGAAAGAACCGACAGCAGCGGCTCGACCATCGCCATCACCTCCGCGTCACCGCCGGCCAGTTCGCGCACACGGCCGGCAAAGGCGCTCCGCGACGGCAAACCCAGCTTGACGCCGGCCTCGCGCTGCATCGCTCGCACGACGTTCTCGATCGAACGCATCTCGTTCAGCACCGTGCGGCGGGCGACCAGCAAAGAGCGCCACAACCGGCATTGCCGGCTCTTCACATGCACCTGCCGGTACCAGCCGGTGCGCATGATTTGCGCCAGCGCGCGGGCATCGTTGCGATCGGTCTTGTTGGGCATCGTCTTCATCGCCGCATTGGCTTGCCGCGTCTCGATGCAGATCGCCGCCAGCCCTTCGGCACGCAGCCCGTCGTGAAGCCACGCCGTCAGCGAGCAAGCTTCCAGCCCGATCCGCTCCAGCGGCAGATCAACTTCCCGCAAGGCTTCGCCTAATGCCCCAGGCTCGCTCGCTGCTCGTGCTTCCTTCACGATCCGGCCGCTCTCGTCGACGACGCAGATCGAAGTCTCTTCCAAGGACACGTCAAGTCCGGCAAAGTACGTCATGGCTGCTCCCTCCCGATGTTTGTGGCGATTCCACATCGACCACGTTCTCACATCACGACAGAAGCAGCCGCCTCATTCGGCTTGGCTCAGACCCCAATCACCCCATCTGCATCAGGTCCATTCAGGCCGCATGCCGATCGCACCGCGCCGTCACGGCCGAGCTCGTCGTGGTCGACAACGGCTCCACCGACGGGACGTCGGACTATCTGGCACGCATTGCGGCAAGGTCGGACATCGCAGTCACCCTCGTTTCGGAACCGAAGCCCGGACTGGCCGCCGCGCGCAATGCCGGGCTGAAGAAGGCTCGTGGCCGCATACTCGTCTTTGTCGACGACGATTGCGAGATCGACCGCAACTATCTCCGCGACCTGGAACGCCATTACGCAAGCGGCGAGACGTGCGTCATCCGGGGCGGCCGTGTCGAACTGGGCGATCCAAAGGACCTGCCGTTCACGATCAAGCGCTCGTCAAAACGCGCCCGGCTCACGCGTGACGTCCATCCCGGCGGCTTCGTGCTCGGATGCAATATGACGATGCATCGCGAGGCTGCAGCTCTCGTGGGCTGTTTCGACGAGCGCTTCGGCGCCGGCGGTCCGCTGCGCTCGGCAGAGGACACGGACTATCTCCTGCGCGCATATCTGCTCGACATTCCGGTGGAGTATGTGCCCGACATGACCGTTTTCCATCATCACCGCCGCAACGCCCGCCAGGCGGTCGAGACGCTCCACCGGGACTACAGCCTCGGCAATGGGGGACTTTGCATGAAGCATGTCCGCCAGGCGCCCTGGCTGCTTCTCCATTTCTGCTGGGCCGTGCGATCGGCCTGTAGGGAATTGGTGGGCGGCCCGCGGTTTGATCCCGACCTGCACCTGTCTCATTGGCCGATCGTGGTCATGAATGTGCTCGGAGCCGCAAGATTCGTCGGGCTGCTGATCACCAGGCGGCCCGAGCGCGCGAAGGTGCGACAGGTGCAACAAGCAACAGCAGAGTTGAGGTGACGCGCGCCATGTTGCGATCAGTATTGCCAGGACTGCCGGTGCTGCGCGAAGCGCTGGGGCGGCAAATGCATCTGCTTCCCGCCGTGGTGGTTCTGGGCCTGGTCGCCTCCACACTGGAAGGTGTCGGTATCGGCCTGGTCATCCCCATGCTGAGCATCATCGTCGGCCAGGAGGATGGTTCACAGATGAGCGGCCTCTCCGCCTTCTTCCAGAAGGTCGGATCAGGGCTCGACAACGGCGAGCGGCTGGTCGTGATTTCCGCCGTCATCCTCGCCTTGATCGTGCTGAAGAACATCCTGGCATTCTCGAACACGGTGCTGACGACATTCATCTATGGAAAGGCGAGCCATGCCATCCGCAGCGCCCTGTCGGAACAACTCCTGAGGGTCGGCTATCCCTTCTTCCTGAAACAGGATCCCGGCCGGCTGCTCAACATCATCTCCAACGAATCCTGGCGCGCCTCGGATGCGGTACAGACCGTCCTTGGCGCAATCGTGAATGCCTCGGCCGCCGTCATTCTGTTGATCTTCCTGCTGCTGCTTTCCTGGCAGATGACGCTGCTGGTCGCGTTCGGCCTCGCCATGGTCCAACTCGCGCATGCCGTTCTGTCGGCCAGCCTGAAAGCGCCGAGCCGCAGCGTTACCTTCAACAACAGCGCGCTCGCATAGAAGATGCTCCATCTCGTGCATGCCGGCCGGCTGATACGAATTTTCGGGCAGGAGCAACAGGAAAAGGCCGTGTTCGACAGGGCATCCGACGCCGTTCGCCGTGCCGGCTTCGTCCTGCAGACGCGTCAGGGTGCCCTGCCGCTGCTGACGGAAGTGCTCCATGCGATGCTCTTCCTGGGCGTGGTTGTGGGCGCCTGGTTCGTCAGTGTGAGCTTCCCGGTCATCGTGGCATTCGTCGTGCTTCTCTACAGGCTGCAGCCGCATATGCGATCCCTGCAAATGGCCTGGAGCCAGTTGCAGGGGTGGAGCGGGTCGATGGAGGAAGTCCGGTGGCTGCTCGATCCGTCGGACAAACCCGAACCGCCCGCCGGCGTCCTCCCCTTCCATGGCCTCAGTCGGGCAGTGAAATTCGACGGCGTTTCGTTCCGCTATCCGGATTCCGGATCCCGCGCGGCGGTGCTGCATTCGGCGCGTTTTGAAATCCGCAAGGGCCGCTCGACGGCGATCATCGGCCGTTCGGGCGCCGGCAAGACGACCGTCGTCAATCTTCTTTGCCGCTTCATCGAGCCCGACGAGGGAAGCATTCTCATCGACGGTCTGCCCCTGAGCCGGATCGATCCGGTCCAATGGCGTGGCCAGATCGCGCTCGCCAGCCAGGAACTCGAACTGGTCGATGGCACCATTCTGGACAATATCACCTACGGCCGGAAACAGGCCACGGCAGCCCAGGCCGAGCGCGCCGCAATATTGGCCGAGGCGCATGAGTTCGTGGAAAAGCTGCCGCAGGGATACCAAACCGTCGTCGGCTACCGGGGCGTCAATCTGTCGGCCGGGCAGCGGCAGCGAATCGCGCTGGCAAGAGCCTTGGTCCGCGACCCCGACATACTCATTCTGGACGAAGCCACGAATGCCATGGACGGCCTGTCCGAGGCCGCGATCGTCGAGACGCTGAGGTCGAGGGCCGGCCGCCGCACGACGATCGTCATCAGCCATCACCGCAGCACGATCTCATTTTGCGATGATGTCGTGATCCTGAGCGCGGGTCGCGTGAGAGGACAGACCCCGCTGGCCGATCTGGGATCGCTGAGCATGGACGAGCTCTATGAGCACCATGGGGCCGATTGATCACAGGTTGCCGTATTGCAGGTCGGCGATCTCTTGCGAGAACCGCCAGACATTGGCGCCGAATATCATGCTGTGCGTTGCAATCCATCTAGGAAGACTGTAGTCGCAGACCTTAATGGACGGCATATCGATGGGGGGGATCGATGAAGCGCCATTGACCCGCGTGTTCGATTGGAGGGTTTTGTGAAAGGCATCATTCTGGCAGGCGGAAGCGGAACGCGCCTCTACCCGCTCACGCTGACAGTGTCAAAACAGATATTGCCGGTCTACGACAAGCCGATGATCTTCTATCCGTTGAGCGTGCTAATGCTGGCGGGCATTCGCGAGATCCTGGTGATATCGACGCCGCGCGATCTCGGTGGCTTCAGGGATCTTCTGGGTGACGGCAGCGAGTTCGGCCTGACGATGTCCTATGCAGAACAGCCGTATCCGAACGGGCTGGCAGAGGCTTTCATCATCGGGCGCGACTTCATCGGCGACGATGATGTCGCCATGATCCTCGGCGACAACATCTATTACGGCGACGGTCTTTCCAACCTTTGCCAGGAAGCGGCCAGGCGAACCAGCGGCGCCTCGGTCTTCGCCTACCATGTGGATGATCCGCAGCGCTACGGCGTCGTCGCATTTGACAAGTCTACGGGAAAGGCTACCTCGATCGAAGAGAAGCCCGAGAAACCGAAATCCAACTGGGCGGTGACCGGGCTCTATTTCTACGACAACGACGTCGTCGACATCGCGTCTTCGATCGAGCCGTCCGAACGCGGCGAGCTCGAGATCACTGCCGTCAACAACGTCTATCTCGAGCGCGGCGCGCTGCACGTTCATCAACTCGGGCGCGGCTATGCCTGGCTCGACACGGGCACGCATGACAGCCTGCACGAGGCTTCTTCCTTCGTACGCACGATCGAACATCGCCAGGGTATCAAGATCGCCTGTCCCGAGGAGATCGCAATGGAAATGGGCTGGCTCGATCCGCAGAATGCGCTGGCGCGCGCCGATATGCTCGGTAAGACCGAATATGCCGCCTATCTCAGGCGGCGGGCGAGGGAAATCTTCGAAGCATGACGACCGTTACACCCCTTGGCCTGGATGGCGTCGTCGAGATCGCGCCGAATAAATTCGGCGACGAGCGCGGCTTCTTTTCCGAAACCTATAATCAGGCGCGCTTCGCCGAAACCGGAATTGAGGTCGATTTCGTCCAGGACAATCACTCCTATTCCGCTTCCCGCGGCGTTCTGCGCGGCCTGCACTACCAACTTGCGCCGCGCGCCCAGGACAAGCTGGTGCGTGTCGTGCGCGGCTCCATTCTCGATGTCGCGGTCGACATCCGCAAAAGCTCGCCAAACTTAGGCAAATGGGTCTCGCTGATCGTGTCGGCCGAAAAATGGAACCAGATCTTCGTCCCCAAGGGCTTTGCCCATGGTTTCGTCACACTCGAAGACCACACGGAGGTCATCTACAAGGTGACGGACTTCTATTCGCCGCAACACGACCGGTCGATTCGCTTCGACGACCCGGCGATCGGTGTCGAATGGCCCTTATCGGCCGGTGAACTGACCCTGTCCGAGAAGGACAGGAACGCGCCAATCCTCGGCGATGCCGAGCTGTTCGATTGACGGGTGGGATTGATGAAGACCATTTTGGTGACTGGAGGGGCGGGCTTCATCGGATCGGCGGTCTGCCGCCATCTTGCGAACAGGCCGGAGATTCGGGTCGTCAATGTCGACAAACTGACTTATGCCGGCAATCTCGCCTCGCTCAGGCCGATCGAGAACCATCCCAATTACGTCTTCCATCAGGCCGATATCTGCGACGACCAGGCAATGCTCGCCATCATGCGCGCCGAGAAGGTGGACGCGGTGATGCATCTGGCCGCCGAAAGCCATGTCGACCGCTCGATCGATGGGCCAGGCGCTTTCGTCGAGACCAATGTCGTGGGCACGTTCCGGCTGTTGAACGCAGTGCTTTCCCATTGGCGCGACCTATCTTCTGAGGGGCAGGAAGCATTCCGCTTTCATCACGTCTCGACGGACGAGGTGTTTGGCGATCTTCCCTTCGACAGCGGCATCTTCACCGAGGAGACGCCCTATTCACCGTCTTCGCCCTATTCGGCTTCCAAGGCGGCATCTGATCATTTCGTGCGCGCCTGGCATGAAACCTATGGCCTGCCGGTGGTGCTTTCCAACTGCTCCAACAATTACGGCCCCTATCATTTCCCCGAAAAACTGATCCCTCTGGTCATCCTCAACGCGCTCGAGGAAAAGCCGCTGCCGGTCTACGGCGCAGGCGCCAATGTGCGCGACTGGCTCTATGTCGAGGATCACGCGCGTGCCCTGGAACTGGCGTTGACGAAAGGGGCGCTTGGCGAAAGTTACAATATCGGCGGACGGGCCGAGCGCACCAATCTGTCGGTCGTCGAGGCGATCTGCGATACCCTCGACGGGATACGCCCGCGCGTGTACGGCAAACGCTATCGCGAACTGATCACTTTCGTCACCGACAGGCCGGGACACGACCGGCGCTATGCGATCGATGCCTCCAAGATCGAACGTGAACTGGGCTGGAAACCGCAGGAGACTTTCGAGAGCGGTCTTGCCCGCACCGTCGGCTGGTATCTCGACAATGACTGGTGGTGGCGCCCGATCCGCGAGGGAAATTATGGCGGCGAGCGCCTCGGCAAGGCAATGGCGGAGGCGCAATGAAGATCGCCGTCACCGGTAGACAAGGCCAGGTCGTCCAGAGCCTTCTGGAACGTGCCGAGGCCCGGCCCGACATGGAGGTCGTTGCGCTGGGCCGGCCGGAACTCGACCTTCTCAAGCCCGATACGATCCGTTCGGCGATTGCTGCCGTCCAGCCCGATATCGTCGTCTCGGCCGCCGCCTATACGGCGGTCGACCAGGCCGAGGACGAGCCGGAGACGGCCTTCGCCGTCAATTCAGCGGGCGCCGGCCATGTCGCGGCGGCAGCGGCTGACCTTGGCGTACCGGTGATCCACCTGTCGACCGACTATGTCTTCGACGGCAAGAAGGCCGAGCCATATACGGAGGACGACCGCCCTGCGCCGCAGGGTGTCTACGGAGCCTCCAAGCTTGCCGGCGAGGAGGCAGTCACAGCCGCCAACCCCCATCACCTCATCCTGCGAACGGCCTGGGTCTACAGCCCGTTTGGCAAGAATTTCGTCAAAACCATTCTAGGGTTGGCCGCCGAACGCGACGAACTGACGATCGTTGCCGACCAGTGGGGCAACCCGACCTCGGCATTGGACATCGCTGATGGCATATTGCACGTAGCCACGCGGCTGCGCGAGGACTCCGATTTCGACGCTTGGGGTATCAATCACCTTGCCGGTACGGGCGAGACGAATTGGGCCGGTTTTGCCCGCCACATTCTGGCAACGAACAGCCATTATGGGGGGGCAAGCGCTACGGTGAAGGACATCGCCACCAGCGACTTCCCAACCAAGGCCAACCGCCCGGCCAACTCACGGCTGGCGACGGGGAAGCTGGCGCGGGGGTTCGGTTGGACGGCACCGAAGTGGGAGAGATCGACGGAAGTGGTTGTGGCGCGGCTGGTGAGCGCAAATGAAAAGGGGACGGAGAACGCATGACCGGTGAGGCCTTATCGAAAGCCGACATTCTCCAAATGCAATTTACGGGAGAGCGCTATGTTCCCGAATTGCAAGGCGAGATCGAGTTAGAACATATCCATCGGTATCTCTTGGCTTGCCAACTCGTAAAAGATAAGTCGGTCTTGGACATTGCCTGCGGCGAGGGGTATGGAAGCGCAATTCTGGCTCGCCATGCAATTCAAGTCTTCGGCGTCGACATCTCGTCCGAGGCGGTAGATCACGCGCGCGGGAAATACTCAGAAGCTGGTATAGAATTCAATGTTGGCTCTTGTTCTTCAATCCCGCTAGAGAACAATAGTGTTGATGTGGTCGTGAGTTTCGAAACGATTGAGCATCACGATGAACATGAGCAAATGATGTCGGAGATCAAGCGCGTATTACGCACTGATGGAGTTCTGATTGTATCGAGCCCAGACAAGCTAGAGTATTCCGAAAAGTCCGGCTACTCCAATCCTTTCCATGTAAAAGAGCTATACAAGCGCGATTTCTTTGAGTTGTTGTCACGGTATTTTAAGAATTTCGATGTTTTCGGACAAAGAATACTATATGGCTCTGCAATAATCTCAGAAAGATCTTCCTCGCGATTCGTCAACTACGACCTATCGGAGGCGCCGAGATCCCCCGACTTTGGAGTAGCAAGGGCGCGGTATCTCATAGGTGTGGCTTCCGATGAGGAGTTGCCCCGAATTGATGGAGGTATGCTTGAGCAGGATATCCAGGCATCTCAGGTGCTGAAGTCCTGGAGGCAACAGCTCGCAATTCGAGAACACCAGCTGCGCCAACAGAAAGGCACCATAGATCGCCTCACTCAGGAACTGGCGGAAACTCGGGAGGCAGCGGCCAATTTGCAAGAGCGCTACGCCGCGCTAGAGGACCGTGTCGAAACTACCATAAAACATGCGAGGCAGGCTGCATTGGAGCGCGACAATGCACGTCAAGCCCTGTCAGCGATCCAGACAAGTGCCTCGTGGCGCGTAACACGACCAATGCGGACGATTAGACAAACGACTACCCAGTTGCGCACCGCAACAGCTGTAGCCTTGAACCTGTTTCGGGAAAGGCAACTGACTGTATCAACGATGCGTAGAGGCATTACGCGTCTTCCCGCTCTGCTGCGCGAAGGTAGGCTCTCCAATCCAAGCAGTCTCGCGGAGATGCTGGAATCCTACTCTCCAATAGAAGCCGATCGTGTACGCAACGCATTCGATTCCGAATACTATCTCCAAAACAATCCGGACGTAGCACAAGCTAAGATTGACCCTTTTGAGCACTTCATGTGTCAGGGCTGGCGGGAAGGACGAGACCCTTCTACAAATTTTTCGGTCTTGTTCTATCTGCGCCGCTATCCCGATATCGCGCGCGCTGGAACAAACCCTTTCGTCCACTATATTCTGCACGGCCAGCGGGAAAAACGTTCTCCATTGCCGCATCAAAAGCGGCTGGAGAGAATGGAATTCCAGCCGAAAATTTCAGTCATCGTTCCAAACTTCAATCATGCGCGTTTTCTTGAAAGGCGTATCGACTCGATACTTGCTCAGAGTTACCGCAATTTTGAGATCATCATTCTCGATGATTGTTCGAGTGACGATAGTCGGAACATAATAGAAAGCTATCGCACCAGATTTCCGAATCTGATCAGGGCGATCTTCAACGAGAAGAATTCTGGAAATGTCTTTCGCCAGTGGCGTAAAGGAGTCGAGAACAGCGAAGGTGACCTCGCTTGGATTTGCGAAAGCGACGATTTCTGCGAACCAGATTTTCTTGCAAATCTGGTTCCCTATTTTCGCGATAGAAGCGTGAATATTGCCTTTGGATGTATTCAGTTCTGCAACAGCGAAGGGAAACCACAAGCCGGACTCGACCAATACCGCGAAGGCGCTGAAGGCGGCATATGGAACGAACCCCTCGTGAGACCAGCGCATCGGTGGTTTGTGGGTGGGTTTGGTGTTAATAACGTCATCGCCAATGTCGGCGGCTGCATCTGGCGCCGCCAGGACCTCCCTTCATCCGTGTGGGAGGAAGCCGAGACTTTTTCCGTTGTCGGTGATTGGTTCTTGTATTGCCATTTGGCGCAGGGGGGGCAGATTGTCTTCGACCCCGCCGCAATCGCCTATTTCCGTCAGCACGGCTCCAACACCTCGGTTTCATCCTTCGTTACACCGCAATACTATGAGGAACACTACCGGCTGATGGCCCTGCTTCGCAGCACTTGGGGTGTGCCGGCCGCAACCGTCGAGAAGTTTGTCTCCAAGGTCGAAACTCAGTACCGGCACTTCAAACTGGAGAAGAAGCTGGGGCCGCTCAGACAATACCTCGACAAAGACAAGCTGCTGACGATCGATCGCCAGAGGCCACATATTCTTATGGCCTTTCTTGGCTTTCATTCCGGTGGAGGCGAAGTATTTCCGATCAATCTTGCGAACGAATTATACGCCAAGGGCCACCAGGTCTCCATGCTGGCCCTCGACATGAGTCATGTGAACCGCGACATGCTGGAATCGTTAAACCCAGCAATCGCCGTTTACGATGCGTCCTGGGTCGCTGAGATCGGTGCAGACCGCTTCCTGTCCGAGGCTGGAATATCACTCATTCATTCGCACATGGTTTCTTTGGAGATTTTCTTGTTTGAACAATGCCGAATGCAGACGAGGATTCCTTATCTTGTTACTCTGCACGGCTCCTATGAGTCTGGTAGCTTGGAGAAGGTGCGCCTGTCGAAGATCGTCCAAAGGGTAACACACTGGGTGTACACGGCCGACAAGAACTTGACGCCAATCGAATCCGTTCCACTCCCGGAGGGAAATCGCACCAAACTTAAGAATGGCATGCCAATCGACCACAGGCCTTTCCCGCAGACACGAGCCCAAATGGGCATCCCAAAGGATGCGATCGTCTTCACTCTGGTCGCTCGGGGCATTCCCCGAAAAGGCTGGAGGGCATCGATCAACGCATTCGCGCAGCTGAGAGACAGGCATCCAGAACACAAGCTCCATCTATTGCTGTGCGGCGAGGGTGAACAGGCTGATCGCCACAAGGAAATTCATGGCACCGACCCAAACATTACATTTCTCGGTTACCAGTCGCATATTCATGGTCTCTACCGACTAAGTGACGTCGCAATTGTCCCAACACGCTTCGCCGGCGAGTCATTTCCACTTTGTGTGATCCAAGCGCTGCAAACCGGAACCCCTGTGATCTCGACCCGCATCGGCGAGATTGCGTCTATGATCGAGCCGCCAAATACTCGCCCCACTGGCATACTACTGGAGCCAGTCCGCGATACTGCGCGATTCACCAAGTCGCTAGAGAACGCAATGGAACTGATGCTGCCTGAAGAATCGAGAATAGAATACTCCGCATCCGCCATCAAGGCTGCGAAATCATATAAGATAGAAAATATTGCAGATGATTATTCATCACTATATTCTTCAATTCTGGAGGCGGCTTTTGAATAAAAAGAGGATAGTAGTTCACATCGGAGCAAACAAAACAGGAAGTTCCGCAATACAGAATTTCATTTCCATAAATGCAAGAAGGCTACGCGATGCGGGTATTGTCGTTCCTGGTACAAACTTCGAACTGTCTGGAAAAATAGACGGGCATCATGTTTGGAGCTTCCAACTCCTATTTGACAATCCGAGCGAAGGTGCAAAAGTTCTTTCAGGCGCCCTACATGACATATTCGCACTTGAACCGAACGCATCTGCAGTGCTTCTTAGCGCCGAAAACCTGACGGCCAATCCGGTCGCTCCTGCTCTTTTCAAGGAGCTGGCGCAGCAGTACGACATTGAAATCGTCATCTATATTCGGCGTCAGGATGACTATTTCACGTCAAGCTGGCAGCAATGGCATTCCAAGACGAATAGCGATTTTTGGGCCTGGGCGATCAGCGCAATCGGCCAATTCGGCAACTGGCGCACCTACTTGGAGAGATGGGAGACAGTCGTCCCGCGAAAAAATATTAAAGTTCGTATTTTTGACCGCAAGAAACTTGTGGATGGCGATGTTGTCGCTGACTTCTACGGCTTACTTGATCTATCGATCCCCTTTTCAGAATTGTCGTATCCCAAAAAGCAAATCAACCCAAGTTACGCCGATGCCGTAATGAACTTGGTTAAAGGAAACAGTGCGATCTTTAGGGATGCGCATGACAATGATTTTTACAATTTCGTGCAGGCAATGACAGGTGACAGGTTTTTTAAGAACAGCAAGGAATCATCGCTTACATTTTCTCAGCGGCACGCTATCGTTCAGAAATATGCTGTTTCGAATCGTTGGGTAAAGGATAGCTATTTTCCCGACACGCCAGGAGAGTTATTCTCACCAGTAGTCGAAGGCGACTATTACCATGTTTCAGATAGCGATGTACAGCGTCAGCAATTAGAATTTCTTACTGAACTTGTATACGGAATGCACAAAAAGGGAAAGAAATGACGGCCAATCAGCTTAAAACCTTTGAAATGGATGGTATTCGTTTCGTCCAGGACAACCGTGCTGGTAAGGATCGCGGAAAGTCCACATGTCACGAATTTATCCTTGTAAAGACAGATATTTTTCTTGATTTCTACAGAGGTCTACGAAGCCGAAAACCAAAACACGTCCTTGAAGTTGGTATGTTTGAAGGCGGCTCTATGGTGCTATTCGACAAGCTTTACAACCCTGATAAGCTGGTGGGCATCGATATCCGCAAATCTATTCCCGCGCTTGATGAATACCGTAGAGACAGGCCATACATTGACACTTTATATGGCGTGTCGCAGGATAGTGCGGACCTTCCGAGAATTCTTAGTCGTCATTTCCCCGAAGGTATCGACCTGATTGTTGACGACGCGTCGCATCACTACACGCTGTCGCGCGACACCTTTCAACTGACATTTCCACTTCTCAAGCCAGGAGGACTATACGTTCTGGAGGACTGGTCTTGGTCACACAAACATTCTTCCCAACTAGAGACGCATCCTTGGCACGACAAACCAGCACTGACAAATCTCGTCTTGGAACTCGTGATAAACATGCCAAACAGTCATCTGATGGACAAGATAACCGTCCTTCGCGATATGGTAGTTGTTGAGAAGGCTGGAGAAGCGAAAGGGACCATCGATCTTGATCGCGGGCATTCGGATTTGCGAGGACGCAAATTGCAGATAATCTAGTTGACTATTCCGACGTCAGACGGCGTTGTTGGGGCGATAGGGTCGTTGCGGCCTGCGCTGCCTCTTCTCTGTAGTCGCCATGCAACTATGTGATTTAGCATGCGGTCACCTACAGGCTAGAGTTACCAGATGTTTGGATGTTTGCGGCATCGAGCAAAGATGTGACCGGGACCTATGCTTGGGAACTATAGAGATATCATCATCCATTGCGGCCTGCACAAGACAGGCACATCCTACCTGCAGCAGATGTTTTTCGCCAATCGCGTTGCGCTTGCTAGGCACTCCATCCACTATCCGTCTTTCAAGTCGCCTGCCGGCGACATTTACGAAGGCAATCACAGCGTCACGGTCGCGGGAATCAACAAATCGCTCCAAGTGGAAGCGACCCTGTCACGGTCACTCGACCTCGAGTCTGATTGTGATTGCCTGCTCATTTCTGGCGAAGGGTTCCTGAAGATCGAGAACCATTCGGCCTTTTTGGAAAGCCTGAGGAGATCAGCGCCAAATGCCAGAATCCAGTTGATATTCTATCTGCGCCGCTTCGACCACCTCATCGAAGGCGTCTACATCCAGCGCGCCAAACAGGACCTGTGCGGCGACATCACGGATGCACCGTATCCGCTGAATTTCAACGATCTGCTTGCACCGTTCATCGCCGCCTTCGGCAGGGACGATGTCATCTTGCGCCCCTACAACAAGTTGCTTTGGACAGACGGTTCCCTCGGTGCTGATTTCCTCGGGGCCATCGGCGCGCCGGAGGCCTGGACCGAGATGGAGCAAGCAAAGGACGATCGGGTCAACGAGGCCTTAACAAGGCCCGAGACGTTCCTGCTGTCCCGGTTGAGATCACCGGCTGCGAAGAAACTTCTTCTGCGACGCTTGGTCGAATATCCGCTTGCTGACTACCGCGACAAGGCTCGGTTCTTCCGTTCTCCGCAGGATCGGCAGCGCATGAACAAGACTCTCGAGGCCGCGAACCAGCATCTCGCCGACGTATTCCGGCTTGGCAGCATCGCGGAATTTCTAAACCTCCACGACTATTCCGACGATCCCGACTGGACACCGTTTGAGCCGTCCCAGGAGAGGTTGATGATCTACCTTGCGGGGTTCGCAGACCAACTCGCGGAGCCGCTATCCGTATTCCCGCGCTTATGACAGAAGCCAAATTGGGCGGAGCAGGAACCAGTGATCGAACTCAAAGATTTCTCCAGATAACCCTATGCTCACCGCCGATCTTGCCGCCTGCGATCAAAGACATTAATATACAGTCAAGAGTTGAAATATGACGTTACCTATGCAAGACGTCTGTTATCGGCACATGGGGACGGCCAATGCAGACAGATCGATACAAGCAAGTAATTGTGCATTGTGGACTTCCTAAGACAGGAAGCTCCTTTTTGCAGCGATTGTTTCTACATAACACTTCTCATTTGGCCCGGCATTCAATCCATTACCCCGCCATAGAGCCATCCAAGCGCCACCAAGGCAATCATAGCATTGCGTTCATCACCTACTCAGCTGGCGAAGATTTTGCTGTGCATATCGCCAAACGGCTCGATTTGGAATCTGAATGTGATACCTTGCTCCTTTCGGCAGAAGGATTTGCCAAGCCCGCGCTCCAGGCACAGGCGGCCGATCGGCTCGTTGCGCTTTTCCCAAATGCTAAAGTCCGGTTCATCTTCTACCTCAGGAGATTCGACCACATCATCGAGAGTGTCTATTCAGAGGTGGTTAAGGTCAATTTTTGTGGCAGCATCAGCGAGGTATTCTATCCGACTAATGTTCTTGCGAAACTCGACCCATTCGTCCGTGCCGTTGGCAAGCCGAACATCGTAATTCGTCCCTACAGCAAGGCACTCTGGCCAAATGGATCCATCGGCGCAGACTTCTTTGCCGCAATTGGACGTCCTGAAGTCTGGCAGGATGTGAATAGCTTGGTGGGGAGCAAGGTCAACGCGATGCTCAGTAGACCCGCAATCCACCTCCTATCTCGTACGCCAATACAGGAGAAGCGATCCGTTCTAAAGAGGATATCCAGCAACCCCACCATTTTGCCGAAGGACCCGGCCCGCTATTTCCGTTCCCCAAGTGATCGCAGGAGGTTCAACAATACATTCGACGCTCACTATCGGCAGGTGGTTCAAGAATTCGAACTCGGCAACGTTAGAGAGTTTTTCGACCTGGAGCGGTACGACGACGACCCGCTTTGGGCTCCGTTTTCCCCTGACGTAAAGGCAATGAAACGAGCATTGAGGCCATCAATCGTTGAGCGCCTCTACAGTCGCGCACAGGTTCTAAACTTGGTCGGCCAAGCCAACTAATGCCCGTTCAAAGCTCGGCGAAATCAACTTCGCAGCTTCGCCACCTACATGCTACATCTGATCGTCATCCCATCCGATGAGTTGCCAAGCGGAACATGGTGCTCGGCTGGCAATACGACGCAGTGATCATTCTTGCCCTGGCTCATGTCAAAACCCGTACCGACCATGCTTACCGCGCCATGTTTGCTGAAACTTCCGCTATGCCTTCCCGGAAAGTGGTTCGAGGCATCCACCCCAGAACTCTGACTGCTTGAGCAATCTCCAGCCTGCTGATGGTGACGTCGGTCTTGCGCGCATCGACGTAGTTGCGCTCGAAGCGGTGACCGGTAACGTCTTCGATTGTCTCAATCACGTCGATTACCGATTTCGTCTCGCCGCTACCGATGTTGAGCACCAATTGCGGAGCAAAGGACAGTTCGACCGACGCAACTATGGCGTCGGTAACGTCCTCTATGAAGACATAGTCGCGCCTGGCGGTGCCATCACCAAGGATACGAACGGGCAATCGCCTTCGATACTGGTCGAAAATGGCTGGTATCAGACCCTGCCCTTTACGGAATTCCTGGCCGGGGCCATACGGGTTTGCCAGACGCAAGATGACATACTCAAGCCCATCCACATGGCCATGCATCTGGATGTATTTCTCCACGATGAGCTTTGTCAGCCCATGCGAACTTATTGGATCGGTTGGCGCAGTCTCGGGCGTGGGGACCGGCGCTTCTGGACCGTACACCGTACCGCCGGAAGACAGGAATATGTAACGCTTCACGCCGGCCTTTACGCAATTTCGAAGGAATTCGACGTGCGGGACCACATTTTCGTTAATGTCAGAGACAGCGTGATCGTTTCCAAGCCCTGGGCTTGATGTACTTACAAGCTGTACAACGGTTTCGATACCCTGTAGTGATGAAGCCATCGCGATCGGCTGGCGCAGGTCGGCTTCCTCACGCTCGAGTCGGCTTTCAAACTCTTCGATGAATGGCTTGTCGTATCGCCGGGAAACTGCCCGAACAGGGTGGCCGGTCGCGACGAGACGCCTGACCAGATGACGGCCGATGAAACCGTTTGCGCCATAGACTCCGATCATGTCGCGCCGTTCCTCCCTTCAAAGAAGTCATCCGACGATCCGAAATAGTTTGACCTTCCGTTCCCCAATTCCAGCACCTTATTGCACGTCTTACTCAAGAGCCCGTGATTGTGGCTCGCTAGTACGATGATGCCCGCCTTCTCGGCCAATTCGCCCATGCGCGCCCTCGCCTTTTCCTGAAAGGCCGGGTCGCCGGCGCCGATCCATTCGTCCATGAGCAGGATTTCCGGCTCCATGGCCGTTGCGATCGAAAAGGCGAGGCGTGCGGCCATGCCCTGGCTGTAGCTCTTGAATGGCAGGTCGATGAAGTCGCCGAGCTCGCTGAACTCGATGATGTCTGCCATGCGCCCTTCGATCTGCTCGGGGCTCCAGCCGTTGATAAGGCCGCGCAACTCGATGTTGCGCCGGCCGGTCGCCTCGCGTCGGAAGCCGAGATTGATATTGAATAGAGCGTCAACCCGACCGTCGATGTCGACCGTGCCGGACGTCGGCTCATAGATGCCATAGAGCACCTTCAGGAGCGTTGTCTTGCCCGCGCCATTTGAGCCGACGAGGCCCAGCCGGTCACCGGCTTCGAGCGCGAAGCTGACGCCATCTAGTGCTGTGACGAAGCGTGTGCGCCCCTTGCCGCCGATGCGTCCGCCCGCAGGTATGCGATTGTCACGCGGCCTGAAGGTGAGTTTTTGGCGCAGCCGGTAGATAAGGCTGAGGTTCTCGACGCGAATGGAAACCATTACAGAACGAAGACCACCTGTTTGCGCAGCCGCCCGAGCAGGATGAGCGCCACACCCCACAACAATGCGCTGATAATGGCGCAAAAGATGAAGGAACGCACCGGCACATTGGCGGCGATGATGGGGATCCGCACGATCTCCAAGAAATAGGTGAAGGGGTTAAAGTAGTAGAAGGCGTTGCGGATGCCGTGGCCGCCGGGCGTCCAGAAGACGGGGGTCAGGAACATGCCGATGCGCATCAGATTCGACACCAGGAACTGGCTGTCGGGAAAATAGCCGCCGAGAAAGGCGAAGGTGGTAATCGCTGCCGGAGCGGTGAATATAATGAGGAGAACAGCCAGCGCCGACCACGCCCACATCGGCGTGAATGCAACGTCGCTCATGGCGAGGATCGCCAGGCATCCGATCAGCGCATAACCAGCCCGCATGACCGATTGGGTCGCCATGCGCATGATATAGACCGACAAAGGCAGGGTCGTTCCCTTGATGAAATTCTCCTCGCGCACGAACAATGTGACGCTCTGGGTCAGGGTCTCCATGATGTAGAACCAGACGAGCAATCCGGTGGCCACATAGGCGGCATAATGCGGTGCGCTGGAGTCGCCGCGCTGGAAGACGAAGATGAAGGTTCCGGCGAAGGCGAGATAGTTGAGGAGCAGCCAGACCGGCCCAAGTGCCGTGCGCCGATGCTGGTCGCCGATATCTTCCTGCGCCAGCGCCATCCATACCCGCCTCATCTTGAGGCCGGCGCCGATATCCGCGAGCGCGCTTGCAATTACCTTGGCCATTCGTCCTCACGTAAAGGGCTGCGGGCAGGTAGCATAGGCAGGACGGATTGCAAAGCGCATATCCAGACAGAATCCGAGCCGTATTGGCCATCGTCTTCACCGACGATCTACAACCCGCGCAAGTCATCAAGGTGCTTGACGAGACGGCGCGCTACGTTGCGCGCACGGTGGTCGCAATTTGTGCCATCACCAATCCCGGCAAGGTGGTGCTTGGCGGTTCGATCGGCGGTCGGGCCGAACTCGTATCGGCGTGCGCGCGTTGCTGCCGCTGTGTTTCCCCAACCCTGTCGAAATCGGCACCTCGGAACTCGGCACCAAGGTTGCAATCGGCGGCGCGGCGGTTGGCCTTACCCATCCTCATGCAACCTTGTTTCCCGGCGCGGCGATCACCTTGCCGCCGGCCAATGTGGTAAGCTGGTGGAGGCCGACGCAATGAATGCTGACGATCTCATGATTTAGAGGCGGTCTTCTCCGTAGACGATCTCGCCGTCCAGGATCGTCGCGACAGCACTGATGTCGGCGATTTTGTCGTCGGGTACCGACATGATGTCATCAGAAAGCACGGCGATGTCGGCTCGCTTGCCAGGCTCGATCGAGCCCTGTTCATCCTCGACACCCATTAGATAGGCGCTGCGGATAGTCCACAGCTTGAGCGCTTCCTCACGCGAAATCGCCTGCTCCGGACCGAGAACATCTCCATTGAGGAGTTCGCGCGTCACCATCCACGAGATGGAGTAGAAGGGATTTGCGGGCAGGACAGGGGCGTCTGTTCCGCCGCTGGTCTCCACGCCGGCATCGAGCAATGAACGGATTGGAATCGCATAGCCGGCACGCTCATCGCCCCAATAGCGCAATTGGTTGTGCCCGAGTAGGAAGGCATGGTCCTGAACGGTGGCCAGGATATCCATATCCTTCATGCGCTGCATCGCTTCGTCGGTGGGCAGGAATATGTGCATGATGGCCCACCGATGATCTTCAACCGGGATCTCCTGATCGACCTTTTCGATTGCATTGAGGGCCGTATCGATCGTCTCGTCGCCAACAGCATGGATTTGAGCCTGCCAGTTGTCTTTCGCGACCATGCTAAGTGCGTTGACCAGTTCTTCCTCTCCACCCTTCGGGAGGAGCAACACGCCCCGGTAATTCGGGTCCGGCTGCTCGCCTTCGACGACTTGATACGGCTTGTAGAGACGTGCGCCTTCCACGCCGCCATCGAGCAGATATTTCACACCATCTATCGAAAGCATGCCGTCGTTGCCGCTGCGATCGTAGGTGTCGACAAAATGCTGCGCACCTTCCATGCCCTGTATTCGATAGAGCATATGCGTGCGTACCGACATTTCGCCTGCCTCATGGAGCTGCCGATAGGTCGCGATCTGATCGTCATTGAGGCCGGGCTCCACAACGCCAACAACGCCGTACGCGTTCAGCTGGGCCATGAAGTCCTTCAGCAATTCTGTCTGTTCCGCGATCGAAGGCGGGGGCGGCAACACATCTTCAACGAGCTCGGTCGCGTGCTCGAGCAGCACACCCGTCGGTTCGCCGTTCTCATCGCGCACGATGACACCGCCCTCGGGGTCCTCCGTTTCAGCCGTTATCCCGGCGAGTTCCAATGCCGCTGAATTCACGGTTACGACGTGCCCGCCTCTGGGAATGAAGACAGGATTGTCCGGGGAGACTTCATCGAGTTCTGTTCGAGTAGGCAGCCGGCCTTCCTCCAACGTGCTCTCATGCCAGGCGCTGGAGGCCTGGACCCACTCGCCCGGCTCGGCCTGTTCAACGCGACTGCCGATTGCGTCGACAACATCCGCAATCGACCTGGCTTCGAGCAGCGAGACGAGCGGCGCATTCAGGGCTGCGCGGTTCTGGTGAAGGTGGTTATCGAGCAGACCAGGAATGGCCGTCTTGCCCTGGAGGTCGATGACCCGAGTATCATCGTCCTTGTAAGTCGCTATCTCCTCGTCCGACCCCACGGCAACAAATTTGCCATCATCGATCGCCACGGCCGAAGCGGCACTGAACTCACCATCGACCGTCAGGATATTTCCGTTTCGTAGGATCATGTCAGCGGCCTGGTCGGACGCACCGTCCTGAGCGTGTGCGCTACCAATGCCGACAGCGCTCACAAAACTGAGCAAGGCCATTTTCCTGAGAAAGGTATGAACCGTCATATTCGTTCCTCCCATCAAACTCCATTGCTTTAAGTTTAAAGCTTTTGGCATTGGAGGTACGAAGTCAAGGCGACAGTATTGGGCCAGAGCTGTCGCGAGCGTTCAAAATTTCATGCATAACCTACTCTCCAAGGA
The DNA here is from genome assembly GCF_009749525.1 of Mesorhizobium xinjiangense. Classification (GTDB taxonomy): domain Bacteria; phylum Pseudomonadota; class Alphaproteobacteria; order Rhizobiales; family Rhizobiaceae; genus Mangrovimarina; species Mangrovimarina xinjiangensis. The sequence goes on from NZ_WOAC01000002.1 coordinate 123,501, forward strand.
AGAGGCGGTCGACCTCCGGGTCGGCGGCAAGGTTGGCGCCGTGTCCGGCACGGGCAAGCTGGCCGGAAACCAGCACATAGCCGACATCGGCAAACTCCAGGCCATTCTTGGCGTTCTGCTCGACCATGAGGATCGACTTGCCGTTGCGCCGCTGGAGATCCTGCAGGATCGCGAAGATCATGTCGATGAATCGCGGCTCGAGCCCGATCGAGGGCTCGTCGACACGCTCCGCCGGAATGTTTCGTGGCGCGGTCTGGCCCCGAGTCAGGTGGCGCATGCGGACGACGAAGAGAGCTTCAGACGGCGACCGAAACGGGTTCGGGGCCATCTTCGGCAATGGGGCGGTCGAGCTTGCTCATCGCGCCGACTGCCGCCTTCTTGTCGTCGTGTTCGATCGCCTTGGCAAGTTGCTCGATCGTCCAGGTGATTTCGTGCCAGTTGAAAACGCCCGTGCGCAGTCCGAAGACCTTGGGCACGTCGATCGATATCACCTTTTCGCCCTGTGCGCTGAGCGCTTCATGCAGCTTTTCGCCCGGGCGGATGCCGGTGAACTTGATCTGGATGTCCTTGTAGGGCCTCTTGCCGGCCAGACGGATCATCGTCTCGGCGACATCGAGGATCGAGACCGGCTCGCCCATGTCGAGCATATAGACGCTGAAATCGTCGAAACGGGTGCGGGTCTGCGAATCGGCGGCCGCCATCAACACCAGATCGACGGCCTCTCCGATCGTCATCAGATAGCGTGTCATCGCCCGGTCGGTGATGGTGACCGGACCGCCGGCCTGGATCTGCTTGTGGAATATGGTCGCCACCGACCCGTCGCTGCCGAAGACATTACCAAAGCGCACCGCCACGAAATTGGTGCGCTTCTGGCCGGATTTACGCGGTCCAGGTTTCGTATAGTGCAGCGCGCTGACGATCTGTTCGGCAAGGCGTTTCGTCAGGCCCAGCATCGAGGTCGGATCGGCCGCCTTGTCGCTGGAAATCATGACGAAATGAGGCACGCCGCATTCGGCTGCCACCTCGGCGCAGGCGAGCGTGGCAAAAAACATTCGTCTTGATCGCCGACTCCCAGTTTTGCTCCAGGATGGGCACGTGTTTCAGCGCGGCGGCGTGAAAGATCATATCCGGTCGGAATTCGTTGACGATGCGGGTGAATTGCTGCCGGTCGCCGATATCCCCACGTGCGAGCGCCATCCACACGCGGCGCAGCCTCGGTCGTTTGGCCCGACGTAGAAGACGGGCGAGCGGTTCGTGTCGACGTCGTAAAATGCCATGGATGGGCAACTGGCTGCAGCACCAACAATTGCTGGGTCATTTGTCAGTTGCAAAGCGCTCGAGCATGCCGACATCGCCGACCTGGCCACCCTTGAGAAGGAGAAGCGTTCCGTCAACGTCACATCCAGCCGCATCCCCGCGGCAGACAGCCACGCCAGCGCCCGCGCGTTCGACAAAGGAAAGGCTCCGGAAACCAAGACGTTTGACGACCGCGCTGGATGTGTCTCCGCCGGCGACTGCGATGGCGGCCACCTGCTGGAGTTGCACGATCGTCGCCGTCAGGGCCGCTAAACGCTCGGAGAGTGCCGCGGACGCCAGGCCGTAGTCGAGATCGGGCCGGAGATGGATGAGCACGTTTCGACCCGAGGCAAGCAGTTCTGCGCAGGATTTTGCAAAGCGTGATTGGCCGGCTTCGAGATGATCGCGATGAAGCGGCAGGCACTTATAGCTTGTTGCCGCTGCGACCTGAGCGGCAGTCGCCGAGGACCGGCTGCCGGCTACCGCCAGACGTGGACCGTCGGCTCGTTTGGTTGCGCTTTGTAAAGGCGTCGCGTCGGACGGCGGATAGAGTGCTTCGGCAACGCTGCTGGCGCCAATGAGGAGCAGCGGTGCGGCTTCGGTGTCGATCCGGCGCAGGATTTCACCGATCCGCTCCATATCGGTGAGGTCGAGCCCGTCGATCAATACGCGGCCCGAGAGCCTGATCGTCTCTGCCACCTCGTTCGATGCAGATTGCAGTTGTGACCGGCTGATGAGATCGATCTTGTCGAGACCCTGCCTGCGCAGATGTATACGCAAGTTCGCTTCGTCCATCGGCGTCACCGGGTGCCGGCTCATGATCGGGTGTCGGTCGATCCGATATGTCTTACCATCCGGCGCGCGAGCGAATAGGGTCCCGAACACGCAGTAGCGGCCGAGGCTCGGCTGGCCGCCAAGGACGATCGTGCGGGAGGGCGCGAATGCGGCTTCAAGTGCCAACACCGCAGCGCCTATGCTGCCGACATGCGGCGCGGAATCGAAGGTCGAGCAGACCTTGTAGTGAATGTAGCGCGGCGCCAGACCATGCATTGCTTGCGCCAATAAATTGAGCCGCAGCGTTGCTTCTTCGGGCGAGCGGGCCCGCAAGTCAGTCGCGATACCGACCGCATCGAGGCCTGCAGTCTCGCTCTCCTCGGGCGCGTCGAGAAACAGGCGGGCCCTGGCGCCACGCTCGGCCAACGTGGCGAGCGTGTCGGAGGCGCCGGTGAAATCGTCACCGATGAAAACGGTGTCGGCCATGTCAATGGCCGAAGAAGTCGATCGCGGCCGCCAGTTCCGGCCTGTTGGCCGCCGCGGTGTCGAGATCTTCGCCGGCCGCGACTGCATCCCAGGCTTGCCGCAGGCTTTTCACGCCCGCCGCCGGTCCGTCCGGATGGGCGAGGATGCCGCCGCCCGCCATGAACAGGAAATCGCCGGAACCCGCTGCCTTTGCCGTGACCGGCAAGGTCCCCGCCCACTGTCCGGACGAGAATGCCGGCATCACCGCATCCGAAGCATCTGGAGCATCGACGGCCAGCGGTTGAAGGCAGCGGCGTGCCGCCGCCTCGACCTCTTCGGCCCGGTCGGAGAACTTGCCGCCGATGCCATGGACATGCATGTGATCGATGCCGGCGAGGCGGTAGAGCGCCTGATAGGCGTCGAAACCGATGCCCAGCAGCGGATGGCGGGCGAAGGCGCCGAACCCGTTGCGGTGGCCATGAACCGCCAGGGGCGTGGCGCGGCGCAGCGATTGCATGGCCGAGAGCCCGCACCAGTTGAGGCTTGCCATCACGCAGGTGCCGCCTTCCTTTTCGACGAGATCGGCATGATGGCGCATGGCGTCCGTTTCGTCGGTTATGTTGAAAGCCACCATGACGTTTCGGCCGGTGCGGTCGCGAAAGGCCCGCACCCTCGCCATCACTGCCGGCACGCGTTCCGCGAGCCGCGCATGGTCGGGGTCGGCACAGATCTCGTCGTCCTTGATGAAGTCGACGCCGGCCTCGCATAGCAATTCGGCCAGATCGGCTATCTCGCGGGGGCGCATGCCGACATTGGGTTTGATGATCGTGCCGAAGAGCGGCCGCTCATATGCGCCGACGCGTTTGCGCGTGCCTTCGATGCCGACAAGAGGCCTTTCGAAGCGATCGCGGTAAGCCTGCGGAAGCGCCACCTTGATGAGACGCAGCCCTGTCACCTCGCCAAGATCGTAGAGATTTCCGGCAACGGTGGCGGCAAGTGTCGGAAGGTTGGTGCCGATGTTGGCGACCGGGTAGGCAATGCGGACAATTGCCCGCCGCCAGGGGCCCGGTAATTGCTTGCGTTCGAGATATGCGCTCGACAGGCTTGGCGATGAGGCGCCTTCAATTTCCTCGACGGACAGGACTTTCGCCGCAGCGCGTTCCCGCAACGCATCCGTTTCGCCGGCAACGCGCACGAAAGTGCCGCTCGACTGTTCGCCGGCCATGATCGCTGCCACCCTTTCCGGGTCCAGCGGGGTCTCGACGAGATAGCTCGCTTCGATCGTGTCAGGGCGCATGGCTTGCCTCAAATAGCCGATAGATCGGGGAAGGGGCGTATTGGGTCGCTGCCGTCCCAATCGTCCGATGCCGCCCGTATCATGTCGAACATGCGGCCTTTCGGGCCCACGACCTCGGAGAGCTCGATCACGGTCCCCGGGTGCGCTTCGCGATCGAAATAGACGAAACGGCCGTTCTCGCCGACCTTGCCGCTCATTTTCGGGCGAAAACCGTCGGCCTCCATGCGGGCGAGATCACGGTCATAATCCTGGGTCCAATAGGCGACATGCTGCAGGCCACGATGGCCGGCCTCGCGAAAGTCGCGGTACATCGACGGCGCATCGTTGCGGCACTGGATCAGTTCGACCTGGATGAAACCGCTGTTGGCGAGCGCGACCGAATTGTGCGGTTCGTACGCCTTGCCGTCGTAGCAATAGTCCTCAATCGGCACTTTCGGGTTGTAGAACCACGGGCCGACGCCCATCATCTTGTGCCAATGCGTCATGGCCGATTCGATGTCGTCGACGACATAACCGAGTTGGCGGATAGCGCCCAGAAACCTGCTCATCAGAAGTCCTACCGTGAGAGAAGTTGGGGAAGCCAGGTCGAGACGGCGGGAACCGTCGATACGACCAGCAGCGAAAGGAGAAGGGGAAGGAAGAAGGGCAAGACACCTATGATGACCCTGTGCACCGGCATCCGCGCTATGATCGACATCATGTAGAGGCTCATGCCTATCGGCGGCGTCAGCAGGCCAATCATCAGGTTGAGGACGAACACGATTCCGAGTTGCAGCGGATCCAAGCCTGCAGCGTGGAGCGCCGGCGCGACGATCGGCGCAATGATCAGGATTGCCGCGATCGATTCCAGGAACATGCCGACGACGAGCAGCAGCAGATTGACCAGCAGCACAAGCACCAACGGATTGTCCGAGATGCCGAGCAGCCATTCCCCGACCACCGCCGGCACGCGATCGAGCGTCAATACCCATGCGAAGACTGCGGCGGTTGCGACGATGAAGAGTATGCCGCTGGTCGCCTCCACGGTCTCCCGCAGGCTCTCCCACACTGCCTTGAAGGTGAGTGTCCTGTAGACGAAAAAGCCGATGAGCAGCGCGTAGGCGACCGTCACGCCGGCGACTTCGGTCGGCCCGAAATAGCCGCTCAAAAGTCCGCCGATGAGCAAGATCGGGGCAGCGAGCGCCGGCAGCGAAATGAATGCCTTTTTCGCGACGGCGCGCAACGAGGGGCTCACTGTATCGCGCGGCAGATCGACCAGGCGCGCCATGACGGCGACTTGCGCCATCAGGAACAAGGTGATCAGCAGCGCCGGGACGATCCCTGCGATGAGCAGTTGAACCGCCGAGACATTGGTCACGCTGGCGTAGATGATGAGCGGGATGGATGGCGGGAAGATGGGACCGATGGTGGCGGCCGCGATGGTCAGACCCGCGCCGAATTCGCGCCGGTAACCCTGGGCGACCATCTGATCGATCTGGATCTTGCCGAGCGCGCCGATATCGGCGAGTGCAGCACCGGAGACACCGGAAAAGATCAGGCTGACGAGGATTGACACCTGCGCTACGGCGCCGCGAATGCGTCCGACGACGAGCCGTACCAGTTCGAAGATATGCCTGGTGACGCCCATCGCATTGAGCAGACTGGCTGCAAGGATGAACAACGGCACCGCGAGCAGGGGCGTGGAATCCAATGCGTTGACCGATCGCTGTGCGAGCACATGCACCGGCAATCCGAACGCCACGATGGTGACGGCCGAAGCCAGGCCCAGCGCAACCGCAATCGGCGCGCCGGCGACCAGACCGACGGCGAATATGGCGATCAGGACAAGGCTCATGGCAACATTCTGTCGGGAGATTCAGGCGAGCGCCTGGAGGAAGGCGTTGCGAGCCGCGATATCGTGACGATCGCAAGCAGCGTGAAGCTGATGATTGCGGGCGCATAGAATACCCAGTTGGGGATGCTGAGCGTCGGCGTTGCAAATTTCCAGGCGCGGCCGAGAAAGGCGTAGAGACTCCACAGCATGAGACAGGCGAATGCCAGCACCATCAGTTCGGTAAAATATGAAATCCATCGGCCTTGTTTCTCCGGCAGCATCATTGGAACCATATCGACTGCGACGTGCTGATCGCGAAGCGCTAGAAGCGGAACGCAGAGGAAGACGATTGCCACACCGCAAAAGCGCGACAGTTCATCGGCCCACGGCATGCCGGTGTTGAATAGGTTGCGGCCAATCACTTGGCCGACGACGAGCACGCAGATGAGAGCGAGCAGGAGCATCGCCAGCACGCGGCATGCACTTACCGCCCTGTTGAGAGCGCCACCTCGATCCGTGAGACCATCGTTCATGGCCGCATCCTCTCCTCAGCAAATATCAGCCGATTGCGCGGATCTTCTCGTACAGCGAACCGTACTTCTCACCGAAACGCTCATCGACCAGCTTGGAGACGGACGCGCGGAAAGCTTCGATGTCGAGCCCGTCTTCGGGACCAATCACCGTCATGCCAAGCTTGCGCAGCTCTTCGGTTTCCTTTTCCTCATTCTCTTGGATAGCCTTCGTCGCGCGTTCGCGGATCTCGAGCGAAGCCGTGGAAACCGCATCCTTCTGCGCATCGGTCAACCCCTGCCAGGCGTCCTCGTTCATGACGACCACCTCGGCATTGGACATATGGCCCGTCAGCATGAGATGCGACTGAACCTCGTAGAGCTTGACATTGAGGATGACGTTGACGGGGTTCTCCTGGCCCGCGACCACGCCTGTGGCGAGCGCGGTCGGCACCTCCGACCAGTCGACCGGCACGGGGGCGGCGCCCATACCCTCCACGGCGGTCTGATAGATCGGAAACGGTACGGCGCGGATCTTTTCGCCGGCAAGGTCAGCAGGCTTGTAGATGGCCTTGTTGCAGGTCAGATTCCGGCGCCCGAAATAGTGGGCGTAGATGACGCGGATATTGGCTGCCTCGATCAGGCCCTGATTGAGTTCCTGCATCACCGGCGAGTTGACGTCCATGACCTTCATCAGATGGTCGACATCGCGGTAAAGATAGGGCGTGTCTAGGGCACCAAAAAGCTCATAGAGCGAGCCGATGCCGCCCGCCGTGTTGTGCGAGAAAGCGATCGTTCCGAGCGACGCCGCTTCGGCCAGTTCCTGCAGCTTGCCAAGCTGCGAGGACGGGAATACCTGAACCGCGATGTCGCCGCCCGAATGCCTCGCGACGGCTTCGGCAAACCAGTCTGCCTGTGCGCCGGCAACGCTCGCCGGCTCGTTATTGTGACCGTAGCGAAGGGTCAGTGTTTGCGCAGCCGCCCAACGCGGAGTCATCGCGAGTGCACCCGCGCCGAGACCGAGAGCCATCGCTCCGCGACGGGTCAATGAATTCGTGTGCCTTGTCATGCGAACCTCCCTTGATGTGTTTGGAGGGGCCTCGACGGCGGGGTCGAGCCACTTCTCCTCCTCTTGACAGAAGGCTAGGAAGCGTCATGCTTCACGTCAAACATTCATTTTTGAGGTTTTTTGACGTGTCATCAGATCGTGGAAACCTGCCTTCGATGTCGGATGTCGCGGCCGCGGCACAAGTGTCGCTGGCAACGGTCGACCGCGTGTTCAACCGCCGCAAGGGTGTCAAACCGCGCACGGTCGACCGCGTGCTCAAGTCTGCCGTGGAACTCGGTTATATCGAGGTCGAGGAACGCAAGCTGTTGTCCGAGCCGCGCCCACCCAACATTGCATTTCTGTTGCCCAAAGGTGCCAATCCTTACCTGCGGCTGCTGGGCGAGAAAGTGCGCGCCATCGCTGAAACGAGGCTGCGCGACGAGATCCCGGTGCGCTGCTTCTTCATAGAAGGCTTTGATGCAGAGGCGCTGGCCACGGCCCTGCGTCATCACGCAGGGTGGGCGGACGGGATCGCCTTCATGGCAATCGACCATCCGCTGGTGCGCGAGGCGGCCGAGGAGGTGAGCGCTGGCGGCACGCGGCTGGTCACCATCGTTTCGGACTTGCCGCATCCAGGGCGGGAGGTCTATGTGGGGCTCGACAACCAGGCCGCCGGCAGGACTGCGGCGTTTCTTTTGGGACGATTCTGCCAGATGCGCGAGGGCAGTGTCGCCCTGGTCGCAGGCAGCCGCAATTACCGCGCCCACGCCGAACGCGAGATGGGTTTTCTGAGCCTGCTCGAAGAAGCACATCCCGGTCTGCGCGTGGTGGGCATGCGCGAGGGTCACGACGACCGCAATGAGAACTATCGCCATACGCTTTCGCTGCTCGAGCAGAATGCCGATCTCGTCGGCATCTACAATGTCGGCGGCTCGTCCGACGGTATTGGCCGGGCTCTTCGCGAACAGGGCAGGGGGAGCAACATCGTCTTCATAGGTCACGGCCTAACGCCGGATACCCGGCGCCTGCTGATCGAGGGTACGATGGACGTGGTGATCAATTCCGATCCCGATCAGATCATAACCCAGACGCTCGCCCGTTTCGCGCGCGCGCCGGATATGCGGACAAACGGCGACACACATCAGCGTCCGCTCGGCATGGAAGTGATCTTTCGCGAGAACATTCCGACGCGACTCAAATAGCGACGCAGTAGAATGCTATGTCACGTCGGCAGCCTGCTCCGATTTCCCTGACAAGACCTTGGTGCGAGAAGATGCAACCGTCGGCGCATTTTCACCGCTTCGTTGCATTTCCTCCGATACGTTCCACTTCGTAGTGACCCGGTTGCCCGGCGTCTTGTGCAGCAACAGCCGCGTGACATCGGGCCGTGAGCAGTGGCCCGCCGGGTCCGCTGCTGCCGTGGCGAGGGCGATCACGCTGAGGTCGATATCGGCATCGAGGCGGACGACGGAAAAGGCTTCAGACAGCGACCGAAACGGGTTCGGAGCCATCATCGGCAATGGGACGATCGAGCTTGCTCATCGCGCCAACTGCCGCCTTTTTGTCGTCGCGTTCGATCGCCTTGGCAAGTTGCTCGATCGTCCAGGCGATTTCGTGCCAGTTGAAAAGCCCCGTGCGCAGTCCGAAGACCTTAGGCACGTCGATCGATATCACCTTTTCACCCTGTGCGCTGAGCGCTTCGTGCAGCTTTTCTCCCGGGCGGATGCCGGTGAACTTGATCTGGATATCCTTGTAGGGCCTCTTGCCGGCCAGCCGGATCATCGTCTCGGCGACATCGAGGATCGAGACCGGCTCGCCCATGTCGAGCATATAGACGCTGAAATCGTCGAAGCGGGTGCGGGTCTGCGAATCGGCGGCCGCCATCAGCACCAGATCGACGGCCTCTCCGATCGTCATCAGATAGCGTGTCATCGCCCGGTCGGTGATGGTGACGGGACCACCGGCCTGGATCTGCTTGTGGAATATAGTCGCCACCGACCCATCGCTGCCGAAGACATTGCCGAAGCGCACCGCCACGAAATTGGTGCGCTTCTGGCCGGATTTGCGCGGTCCACGCTTCGTGTAGTGCAGCGCGCTGACGATCTGCTCGGCAAGGCGTTTCGTCAGGCCCAGCATCGAGGTCGGATCGGCCGCCTTGTCACTGGAAATCATGACGAAATGAGGCACCCCGCATTCGGCTGCCACCTCTGCGCAGGCCAGCGTGGCAAAGACGTTCGTCTTGATCGCCGACTCCCAGTTCTGCTCCAGGATGGGCACATGCTTCAGCGCGGCGGCGTGAAAGATCACATCCGGACGAAATTCGCCGACGATGCGGGTGAATTGCTGCCGGTCGCCGATGTCGAGGATACGGCAGGACAAGCGGTCGAGATCCTGCTGTCGTACATGATCCTTGAGCTGGAAGATGCCGAATTCGGAAATGTCAGCCACCAGCACGGATTTCGCCTGCATCTCGAGGCTTCGCCGGACAAGCGTGCGGCCGATCGAGCCGGCACCGCCCGTGACCAGGATTCGCTTGCCCTTGAGGAACTTGCTAAGCCGCTCGACGTCGGTCGGCACCGTCGAACGGCGCAGGATCGTTTCCATCTCGATGGCTTCGAGTACCATCTTTCCGCCGCGCGGCACCTGCGAGAAACCCGAGAACTGGACCACTGGAACGTCGTTCTGGCGCGCGATGCGGATGAGCTCGGAAAATTCCTTGAGCTCCTTCTCGACGCCCTGGCCGAAGATCAGGAGATCGATGCTGCTCGTGCCTTTCGTGTAGTCGTCGAGCACTTCGCGCAGCCGCGGCTGGCTGCCGACGACCGGCACGCCGCGCAGACGGGTGCCAACGGACACATCGTCATTCGTCGCCAGAATCCCCGCGATTCGATTGCCGTCCTGCACATTGGCTTCCGCAAAGCGGATGATCACGTCCGCCTCGTCCGGCTTACCCACGAAGAGGGCGCGCTTGCGCCGATCGCTGCGCCGGTCGAGCCCGAGGCTGTGCCAGCCCGCGCCTTCGCGCAGATAACGGTAAATGAGACGGGGTGCCGAGATGACGGTGAAGGCGACCAGGAAAAAGACGATGAACTGGCGTTCGTTCAGACCGGTCTGCGGGATAATGTTGCTCACCGCATGTGTCGCCAGATAAAGCGCGAGCGACAGAATGCCGCAACTGGTGATAATCCTGAAGAAGTCAGGTGTCGACGCGAAGCGCCACACAGTGTTGTAAAAGCCGCTGTAGCGGAACAGCAGATGGCTGAACAGGGCTACGCCAGTCCAAACGGCCAAGCCTTCGGCCGAAAATGGATCGAATGCCAGATTGGAGCGCGAAAGCAGCAGACTGATCGGGATAGTGACGAGCACCATCGCGACATCCAGCAGCATGATCAGCCAGCGTCGTGCCTTGGCATTCAATTTGGAGATGAATTCCAGCAGATTGGTCATCTCTGAAAACGCTCTTCGGGCAATTGGCACCCTTTGATCTCGTCCCCGTTTAGCGTGCCAGCCCCAAAATGCACGTCAGTATCCAACTGCTACGCTGTCGCATTTTCGTCGCCCTCGATTGTGAAATGGCCAATCAGCCCAGCTTCACCGCGTCAGCGTACAACGATTCCCTTCGCGGATTGTCGGAAAAATACTCAAACCACAACTGGGCAGCCAAAGACAAGCCGCAACTTGACACCCGTCCGCGCCAGGTGCCGGTGGGGCGACCCATGCATGACGAAAACAGCCAGCGCGGTAGCCATGATGCCGCCGGCCACAGCGATGAGATCGACAGCGAGACTGGCTCTTGCCAGTACAATGGCGGCGAGCGTGCCGACGAGGAGCGAAAGGCACGCAACGCGGCTCGTGAGCCAGTCGATGCTCCTGCCGCTGCGTAGCGCCAACTGGTAGGCGTGGACAGAATGCACTTGCAGCACGTTTTGCCCTCGCGTCAGACGCAGGAAATGGACCGACCTGATGGCGATCAAACACTACCTTGTCGGCGATCGGATGGAGTTCACCTCGGCTCAATGGAATGAGCCGGTGCCCGAGGTCTGGCCCGGTTCGGAGGACGCTGTGGCGACGTAGCACCAGGTCGCGGGGCGAGGGGGCGCCCCGACATCAACCACGGCGTTTGAAGGTGTTCAAATTGAGGCCGATGTTGCGGTCGGCACGCACCCATCTTTCTACATGTGCTTCTATGGGACCAAGGCTGCAGGATATTTCAAATGCATCGACCAGCGCTTCAGGACCTTCTGCAACCACCGTAACGGCGTCGGCCCCCCGCACCTCGACCCAGCCGCTCAGACAAAGCCGCTGCGCTCTCGCCACGGCGAAGGCAACAAAGGCCTCGCCCAGCTTGCCTTCGAACCGCAACTCGATTGCGCATTTGTGCGCTCCGCCTTTGCCCAGATCGCCGGTCAGATAGTCCACTTCGAATGCCTCCCTTCGGCGCGGCCGCGGGCACCAGCAGCGCCAAAACGCGCACCTAATTCGGCAACGAGCCGCTCACGCCCTCGACCAGCCAGTTCATGCCGAAGATCTCCTGATCGGGCAGGGTGGTGCCGGCCTCGGCCCTGACATTGCCGTCCTGATCCTTGAGTGGGCCGGCGAAGACATGCGTCTTTCCGCTGGCAAGATCAGCTTCGGCCTGCTTGATCGTGCCAAGCTGTTCCTCCGTCAGATCGTCGTTCCAGGCCGCTACCTTCACGGCACCGGAGGCCAGACCGCCGCGGAAGTCGGCGCCCTTGAAATCGCCGTCGAGCGCGGCCTGGAAGCTCTCGATGAAATAGTCGTTCCAGTCGTTTATCACCGATGCCAGAACGCTGTTGGGTCCATAGGCGCTCATGTCGGACGAGGTATTGACCACATAGACGCCTTCGGCCTCGGCCACGTTGACGACCGAGGGCGTATCCTGATGTAGCGAGAAGAGCACGTCGGCCCCTTGCGAGATCAGGGCGCGGGCGGCTTCCTGCGCCTTTGGTGGGTCGAACCAGGAGTTCAGCCACACGATCTTGATCTTGGCATCGGGATCCACCTTGTGAACTGCGAGCGTGATGGCGTTCACCGCCGCCACGACTTCCGGAATGGCAAAGGCGGCGACGATGCCGATCGTGTCCGATTCGGTCACCATGCCGGCGGCGAGTCCGCCGAGATAGAAACCTTCATAGTTACGGGCAGTGAAGGTGCCGAAATTGTCGGTTTGTTTGAAGCCGCTGGCGTGGATGAACGCGATGTCCGGATGCTGGCGCGCCAGGCGCAAGCCATCATTCATGTAGCCGAAGGAGCCCAGCATCACGAATTTGGCGCCATCTGTGACCATCTGGTTCATGATGCGTGCGGCGTCGGGACCTTCGGGAATATTCTCCACGACGATCGACTCCACCGCATCGCCGAACTTTTCCTCGATCGCCTCGCGGCCGAGGTCGAGTTGCTTCGCCCAGCCGACATCGGCCACCGGAGAGGGGTAGAGAAAGCTAATTTTCACCGGTTCCGCCTGAGTGGCCGTAGCGACAAACGCGGCTGCGGCGCCTGCGAGCCAGGCAACTATTCTCTTTCTTAATCTCATTTCGTTCTCCTCTGATGGTCTCAAGGACGCTTTATTGCGCCTCTCTGTAAACACGGCCCAAGGAAACGGGAGCATTGAGCCGGATACGGCGGCCATCCATCGACAAAAGGGCGATGGCGACGATGGTGGCGACGTAAGGGATGCTGGTTAGCAGTTGCGAGGGCACGCCGATGCCGGTGCTCTGCACCAGAAGCTCGGCGATGGAGGCGATGCCGAAGAGATAGGCGCCAATCATCACGCGACCGACGCGCCAGGTGCCGAAGACGACCAGTGCCACGACAATCCAGCCACGTCCGGCGATCATGCCGTCCGACCACAGCGTGGTCGAGGCCACCGAGATGAAGGCGCCGGCCACCCCGGCAAGGAATCCGCCGGCCAGCACCGCCAGGAGACGGACGAGCATGACGTTGTGTCCGATTGCATGGGAGGCCTCCGGCGATTCCCCGACGGCGCGGATGATCAAGCCAAGCTTCGAATATCTGAACAGCCACCACAGGCCCAGGGCGGCGAGCGGGGCGAGATAGACCAGCACCACGTGATTGAAGAGGCCCGGACCGATGACCGGGATATCCGAAAGGAACGGGATCGGCATCCTGGGCATCGGCGGCACGGTCTTGCTCTCGTAGGGCTTGCCGATCAGTGCGGCGAGCCCCACGCCGAGAATGCCGACGGCAAGCCCAGTCGCCACCTGGTTGCCGAGCGCGAGCAACACAACGGCGCCGAAAAGGGCGGCAAGAAGGGTCGAGACAAGCCCGCCGGCAAGGAAGGCCAGCCAGTAGCTCCCTGTTTCCATAACGACGATGAAGCCGATGGCCGCGCCAAGTGCCATCATGCCCTCGACGCTGAGATTGAGGATACCTGACTTTTCGGCGATGAGCTCGCCCAGAGCGGCGATTAGCAGCGGCGTGGCTGCGAGCATGGTACCGGCGAGGACGAAGGTGATCGTCTGCATCAGATCTGTGCCTCGCTTGCCGGGGCGGGGGGTCTCAGGCGTACGCGATAGTCGACGAAGAGCCGTGCGGCGATATAAGTGACGAGAAGGATTCCCTGCAGCACGGTGTTGAGTGCATAGGGCACGCCGGCGGCGGTCTGTGCAATATCACCGCCGACCAGGATAACGGCCATGAAGAAGGCGGCGAACAGAATTCCAACCGGGTTGAGCCCGCCGAGAAACGCCACGATAATGGCGGCAAAGCCGTATCCCGGCGAAATCACGCGCTGGAGCTGGCCAAGCGGTCCCGCGACCTCGAAAACGCCGGCGAGGCCGGCTGCGGCCCCACCGATCAGGAGGCTCAGCCACACCGCCTGCTTCTCGCTGAAGCCCGCATAACGCGCCGCATTCGGCGCCGTTCCACCCACTTCGAGCTTGTAGCCGATCATGCTCCGGCGCACGAGCAACCATGCCAGCGCCGTGGCGATCAGCGCGATGAAAAACGAGACGTTGACGCGGGTGCCGCCGACAAGGATCGGCAGCATTGCGGCGTCTGGAAAGAGGGCGGACTGCGGGAAATTGAATCCGAAGGGATCGCGCAGCGGGCCGGAGACAAGGTAGTAGAGAAGCTGCAGCGCAATGCTGTTCAGCATCAGTGTGACCAGTATCTCGTTGGCGTTGAAGCGGGCGCGCAGGAAGGCCGCCATCGCGGCCCAGGCCATGCCGAAACTCGCCCCGACGAGCACCATGGCCGGCAGCATCAGCGCCGATTGGCTGTCGTTGAAATAGATCGGTAACAGGCTGCCGCCGATGGCGCCGAGAATGAGCTGCCCCTCCGCACCGATATTCCAGACCTTGGCGCGAAAGCCGATCGCCAGGCCCTGGGCGATAAGGAGCAGCGGTGACATCTTCAATAGCACTTCGCCGATGTTGTAGCGGCCCGACAGCGGCGCGGCGTAGAGATAGTAGAGCGCACGCAGCGGCGGTACGCCCATGATGCTCATGAGGATAAGCGCGCCGACAATGGTGACGGCAATGGCGGTGCAGGGCGCGAGCAGCGCCGTGTAGCGGGTACGATGGACTCTGGTGTCGACGATCCAGGGGAGGCGGGTCATGCCAGCACGGCCTTCCGGGAAGATTCTGCGCTCAGGAAATCGCCCGTCATGTAGCTGCCGACCAGCCCGGTGCTGGCCTCGCTCCGCGCGATTGGCGGCGACAGCCGGCCGCGAAAGAGCACATGGACGCGGTCGGCCATTTCCAGCAGTTCCTCGAGCTCGTCGCTGATCACCAGAATGGCGGTGCCCTGATCGCGCAAGTCGATGAGCTGCTGGCGGATGGAAGCCGCGGCACCGACATCGACGCCCCAGGTCGGCTGCGAGGCGATCATGATTTTCGGCTTGAGCCGGATTTCGCGCCCAATGATGAACTTCTGCAGATTGCCGCCGGAAAGGCTTTGCGCCTCGGCATCCGATCCGCCGCAGCGCACGTCCATCTCCTTGATGCATTTTTCCGCGAATGCGCGCGCCGAATCGAAGGCGATCATGCCGCGCCGCACCATGCCAAGCCGGTGTGCCGTCAGAAGAACATTCTTCGTCAGGCTCATTTCAGGAACAGCGCCACGCCCATTGCGCTCCTCGGGTACGAAGGCCAAGCCGAGCTTGCGGCGTGCGCCGGCATCCACATCGCCGCACGGATTGCCGTCTATGACGAGGGCTGCGCGCTCAAGGGCAGGCAGCACCGTTTCGCCGGAAAGAATTGCTGCAAGCTCCCTCTGTCCGTTGCCCGAAACGCCGGCAATGCCGACGATCTCGCCTGGATAGAGCGGGAGGTCGATCTCTTTCAGTCTGGTGCCGAATGGATCTTCCGGCTGATGGTTCAGATTGCGAAGTTCCATCGCTGGCCGGTCTCCCGGATGCGGCGCGGTGCGATGCGAGCGCGGCAGATCATGGCCGATCATGAGACGGGCCAGCGTCTCGTTGGATTCGTTTGAGGGATCGACCTTGGCGACCACCCGCCCAGCCCGCATCACGGTGGCCGTGTGGCAGAGAGCGCGGATCTCCTCCAGCTTGTGGCTGATGAAGAGGATGGCGCAGCCTTCCGCCGCAAGCTTTCGCAACGTCGCGAAGAGTGGCGGGATACCGTTCGGCGGCAAGACCGAGGTGGGCTCGTCCATGATGATCAGAGCCGGCTCCTGCAATAGGCAGCGGATGATCTCGGCCCGCTGGCGCTGGCCGACCGAAAGGGAGTGGACGAGCGAGCGCGGGTCGACCGGCAGGCCGAAGCGCTCGCCAATCTCGACGATGCGCGGAGCAAGCCTGGCCGCAGTGTCACGCGTGGCGAGCGAGATGTTTTCGCCGACCGTGAGCGTTTCCAGCAGCGAGAAATGCTGGAACACCATACCGATCCCGAGGCTGCGCGCATGGGCGGGATTGCGGATCGAGACGTCCTCGCCGCGCCAGCGGATCTTGCCGGCATCCGGCGTCAGCACCCCGTAGATCATCTTCATCAGCGTGCTTTTGCCGGCGCCGTTCTCGCCGAGGATGGCGTGGATTTCGCCCGGATGGACGGTGAGCGAGACGTCGGCATTGGCGACGACCGTGGGGAACGATTTCGTCACGCCGGCCAGTTCGAGCAGCGGCTCACGGAGTTCGGGAGCCTTGATCCGTTCACGCGTGGCCACATCCGCCTTCATTCTCTCAGTCTCCCATTCCCTTCACGGCCGGCAGGTCTGTGTTCTTATCGCCGGTGGGAACGTGCATATTGTCACAAATCCAGCACCAGAAATTTCGATTTTGCCCGTGACACGCATGGCGTCATAAGCCGTCCGCTCTCATGTTCCTCGTCTGTCAGATAGAGGTCGTTGTGTTCGGGCTCGCCCTCGATCACTTGGGTGAGACATGTGCCGCACACGCCCTGTTCGCAACTCGTCTTGATCTCCACTCCGGCTTCGCGCAGCACTTCTATGATCGGCTTGTCGGAGGGGACGAGAAGCTCGATCCCGCGCTTAGCAAGCCGCACGACGAACTCGCCCTTGCCAGGCTCAAGTTTCGGCGGCTCGGCCGAGAAATGCTCAAGTACGATCGATCCCGCTGGCCAGCCGGCTTCCTCGGCAGAACCGCGCACCACGTCCATGAACGGATTCGGCCCACACAGATAGATCGCGTCGTCTTCGGCCGGACTGCTCAGGATTTCATCGAGCGCGTCGTTCAGGAGCGGCGGCACGAGGCCGAAATGGTAGAAGACGCGCTCCCCCCACGCGCTTTTGGTGATCAGATCCTGGAAGGCAAGCTCCTGGTTGGAGCGGGCGAAATAGTGAAGCTGGAAATCCGCATCGCGCGCGGCCAGCGCCTGCGCCATGCTGAGGAGCGGCGTAACCCCGATGCCGCCGGCCAGCAGCAGGCTGCGGCCCCTGTTCTGCCTCAGCGCGAAATTGTGCTTGGGCCGACCTATGCGCACCGTGGCACCTTCCGTAAGCCGGCTATGCATGGCATTGGAGCCGCCACGTCCGTTTTCCTCGCGTTTCACGCCGAGAACGTAGCAGGAGCAGTCGGCCGGGTCGTTGACCAGGGAATATTGCCGCTGCAGGCCAGGCATGGGATAGACGTCGATATGGGCGCCCGCCTCGAAGGGCGGCAGTGCACCGCCATTCACCGGTGCAAGCACGAAGCTGCGGATCTCCGAGGTTTCGGCTCGGACCCGCTTCACGATGACCTCCAGTTCGCCCGCCTCCCCGGCCATCAGGTAAACTCCGCAATTCCGGACATGGGCTGGAAGCGAGGCAGCCGGCGAAAGGCGCGCATCCAGTTGCGCAGGGCCGGATAGTCCTCGTGGCCGATGCCGCCGTCGCCGGCAAGCGCCGTATAGGGAAAGCAGGCAATGTCAGCGACGGTAGGTTCTTCACCAACGATCCACTGGCCGCCCTCTATCTCCCGCTCCGTCAGATGGTCGTCGAGGATTCGGAAGGCCGCATGGGCGTTCCGGCGCGCAGCCTCGATATCGAGCCTGTAACCCATCACGTCGTGAAGCCGCGCTGCGGATGCTGCCATCAGCTCGCCGCCGGCGAACATCAGCCACATCATCACCTGGCCGAAGCGCGCAGGATCGTGCGGTAGCCACCGGCCGCTTGCATCGTATTTGTTGGCGATGTGGCACAGGATCGCCTGAGCGTCTCGCAGCCTTGTGCCATCATCGTCGAGGACGGGAATCTGGCCGAGCGGATTGATTTCGAGGAAGTCGAGGCTCTTGTGCTGGCGGCCGGGGTAGAAGTCGATCTTCTCGACCTCGTAATCGAGTTCGAGGAAATCGAGCAGCAGGCGCACCTTATAGCAGCTTCCCGAAAGCCCATAGTCATGAAGCTTGATTGCCATGGTCCCTCAGGCCGCCTGTTTCTCGTAGATGCCGAATTGCAGATTCATCGCCTTCAGCCATCGCCGGAACGCAATGGAGCTGGCATCGGCCCTGGTCGGCAGTTCGATCGTCGGGTCAAGTGGCAAAAGGGTGGGGCGCTGGTTCTCCAGAATGATCCGATCCTGCAGGAAGATGCCCTGCTGAAAATCGATGATGCCCTCCGGCGTGCTGATCTCGTCGACCAGCGCCATCGGCATGTAGGCCAGGCATTCGGTCTCGGCCATCGGCTGCACGAAGAGGCAGATGGCGTCGTTGCGTGCCGGATCACCGAACACGTTCTTGTAAAGCATGACACTGAAGGGCGACATGACGCGGTACACATAGTCCGTCATCTGTCCGCCGGCCGAAGCCGTGGACGCGGCCGGCTGATAGAACTTGCAATCGAGCGCCCAGATCTCGTCGACATCCTTGCGGTGCTCGGTCTTGTAGGCCAGCACCTCCGTCTGATCCGGCGCGCCCAACACATTGGTGTGCACGAAGGAGAAATGCGCCATGTCGAGAAAATTCTCAATGATGCGGTAGGGGCTGGTGCGCACGCCGACGCTGCCGCAACCGATGATGCGGCGATCATCCTCGTCGAATTCAGCGATGACCGGTAGCGGCCGTGTCGGGTTGCCGAGCGTGGTGAAGATGCAGGTGTAGCGCACCTGCACAGGAAGTGTGCGCCCGGTGGCGCCGTTTTCCTCAATGACGGCCACCTCGTATTCCTCCGCGCCCTTGCGCGAGACACAGATTTCCTGTCCGAAGATCACCGTGTCGTAGCTTTGGCCCATCGGCACCTGGCCGTGCCAGCCGCAGGCGACCCATTCGTTGAGCACGACCTGGTCCGTCGTTACCGCCATATCAGCCTCCTTCTTCAGGTCGCTATTGCGCTTCCAGGGCGCAGCGCAGGCGTTGCATCTTTCGTGCCAGTTCCAGGCGCTGCCCGGATGCCCGGGCATCCTCGCCTCTGGCAACCACATGCAGCCCGGCCTTGTCCGCCCCTACGGCTTGGATGGCGATCAGCAAGGTCAGGCCGCTGCCGGTCTCGATCGTCGCGATTCCGTCGCCGCCATTGCCTGCTTTGGCGTCGGGAACGCCGCAGTCGGCGCCTCGCAACCGGTCAGCGGTGGTTTCGGCCGGGCAGTTGACATAGAGGCTGCGCAGGGGGTGCCATCCCTCTTCCGGGCCGAGATCGGGTAGAGGAGAGGAGGGCTCGTCGGCAAGATTCGTCCACAAGATGCCGTAGCGCGTCGTCGCCGGGTAGACCTTGGCGCAAATCGTCTTGGGCGGGGTCAATTCCGGGTGCGCCGGGATCGAGACGCACTGGCCGCCGCTTTCATAACCCCAGCCGTGATAGATGCAGCGCAAGGTGTCGCCGCGTACGAAGCCGAAACTCAAGCGCATGCCACGGTGCGGGCATCGGTCGTGCCAGATATTCGGTTGCCCGTTCTCACCACGCCAGATGGCGAGCGGATGGCCGTCGACAATTGCCGGGTTGGATGAGCCGGGCTCGACCTGATGCTCAAGGCCGACGGCAGTCCACCGATCGCGGAATTCTCCCAACGCTTTGTTCCCTTCACTTGTCGCGCCTGTCGCTTGCCGACACGATTCTTGGTGTTTGACCGAGCCTATGAATGATTGACCGCCGCGCACAGATGGATATTTTGAAACGGATGTACGAAAACATTGAACACTTCTTATCCTGATGCAGATCGACGACGTTCTTGTTTTCCTTCAAATCGCCTCGACGGGCTCCCTGTCGGCGGCTGCCCGCGCCGCCTACAAGCCGAAGGCGACCATCAGCCACCAGCTCCGGAGGCTCGAGGAGGAGTTGGGCACGGAGTTGTTCACGCGCTCGGCCAACAAGCTCGTGCTCAACGATGCCGGCCTGAGCTTTCTCGATCACGCCAAGAACATCCGCCGCGCGTGCGAGCGCGGAATCGACGCCGCCCGGCGCAGTCGCAACATCACCTTCGGCACGCTGCGGGTGGCATCGTCTGGGGAATTTTCGTCGAACCTCGTCGGCCCGCTTGTCCTTCACTTCGCGCGGCATCATCCGCAATTGCGGCTGGAGGTCATGGTGCTGCGTGGCGACGCCTTGTTGCGTTCGCGCGACAGTCTCGACTGCATTCTCTATCTCGGCGAACCGCCGATGCCCCAAGTGGCAGAATTGACGGCAAGGCTGCTCGGCCGATTTTCCTTCGGCCTTTATGCAAGCCCCAGCTATCTGGCCAGAAACGGCGTGCCGCAGTCGCCGTCAGAACTGAGGACGCATGAGCTGATCGGGTTCCACAACGGCGAAAGCACCACTTTGTGGGAATTGAAGGACGGGGAGCGGGAATTCAGTCTTCACCCCAGCACGAAATTTCTCACCAACGATTATTGGGTGCTCAAACTCGCCGCCATTCACGATCACGGCATCGCGTTCATGCCGACATTTTTTGCCAGTCTCGAAGTCGCGAACAGCCTGTTGACACCCGTCCTGCCGGAATGGCGCTCGCCAGAGGTACCGATGTATGCGCTGTTTGCCAGCCATCGCATGGCAAACCCGAATTTGCGGACATTGATTGACTCCGTCTCTCAAAATTTTCAGGAAATATTCGACTACGACTACTACGCTTGCAGAAACGACGCGCTGACCAACAGCGACAATCGTTTGGAACGCGTATGACGCTTGCAGGGAAGCCCTGTCTGCAAACAGCGACTTTTCCGCAACATCAGATGCTGCGCCCTCCTGTCCGTGCAACGCGCGATGTAAGCTTTCTGCTCAATTTGCATATTTGCATGGGCATGAGCAAAGCGACTGCCTTGGGCTCAGAGCGGGCTTCTGTGAGTCATTGAGCAGTTTCCAGAAATAAGCGGGCCGACGCCCTGGGAGGATTAAAGGGCGCCGGCCCGACGGTTTCCCCTCAGGCCACCGCAACCTAACCGTGAAATATTCGATGACGTTACGTCAAATACAAGATCCAGCATCGTATTGGTCCAGGATTTCAACGTTGAATTCGTGACAGGTGCCAGTGGGAGACCGGGAAGGAGAAAGAAAGCGGGCCTTCCTGCCGTAAGATCGACGCGGAACAGGTTCTCTGCTACTTCCCGCATTTCTCGGCGGACAGGAGAGCGCGATGTCAAGGCAGACCATCATCCCAACCGAGCTCGAAGCCGTCTACGCGAACTGGCATTTCGCCCCAGCCGTGATCTCAAACGGGATGATCTACTGTTCGGGCATCATTGGCACGAGCGCGGACGGGCAGGCAGGAGACGATGCCAGCGCGTTCGACGGAGTCCGGTCAACACTGCAGGATAGTCGAGCCTCCTTGAGCGATCTCAAGGCCGTTGATGACCCCGAACAGCAGTTTAGCACCGCTTTCGAGGTGCTCGCGGCAATCTTGGCCGAGGCAGGAGCAGGACTTGGCCATGTCGTCGAGCTTGTGACCTATCACGTCGAAATTCGACGCTACATGGATACCTTCGTGAAGATAAAAGATCGCTACATAGGCGAACCCTATCCAGCCTGGACGGCCGTCGGGGTGAGCGAGTTGATCGTTCCAGGCGGCCTCGTGGAGTTACGCGCGGTGGCGGCAAAGGACAATTGAATACCTACTGATGGGCCGTCGTCAGCGACTTGCCAGTGTCATTGCGTAATCAGCTATCTGGTCGCCATACCGTATCTGGATTTCGGCAATGCCGACCCCGACTCCGGCCGCAACAACTGCCAACAGGAAGAATACAGTCTTGCTCATTGCTCAGCCCTATTTGCGCTCGGGCTGAAATATCACCACGGGAATGAGCAAAAGTCTATCGGGCGACGAAGCGCGACAGGGTCTTGTACATGGGGCAACTATCAGAAGGCCAACGATTCTACGACCTTCAATGTGCCCTATCAGCAAGGGCCGGGATCAGCGGGAGAGAGGCCCACTCAGGCAATCCTGTCAGCGGGCTTCTGTGAGCCACTGAGCGGCTTCCAGAAATAAACGGGCCGACGCCCTGGGAGGAGAAATGAAGCGCCGGCCCGGCGGGACTTACCCCCTCAAGTCCGCCGCAACCTGACCGTGACCGATTCGGTGACGTTACGTCAAATCAGCCCTTGCGGATGACCTTGTTGACTATGAGTCCCACCACGATCTGGACAACCGCCCCCTGCAACGCCGCCTCCGACCAATTGGCCGACCATGGCTCCAATGTCCATTCCGCCAGCGCCACCGGCGAGGCCCATGACTGAGCTGAGAAGTGTGCCACCACCGACACCACCAACCGCGCCGGCGATCATGTTACCCATGTTTCCAAGATCGGAATCCTTGACGGCTTTTCCTCCGCCAGCACCGCCGATCACGCCGCCAACGAGCTGTGCAATAAGTCCTTCCATACGTCCCTCTCCATTCAGCGCTTAGCCCCTATTTACGCCCAGGCTGAAATATCATCATGGCGCTGAGCAAAAGTCCATCGGTCGCCTACAGAAGGAACCAGCCAGCACCGACGAACAGGAGCCTGACCGCAATATCGGCGAGTATGGCCGTGAGATTGTGCTGCGGCGGTTCACTCGTCATTTTCTTGGCCTTACTCCCGACTCTTCTTCTTTTGCACCTGACGTTTTGCCCTCAAACCTTGGCCGAGCCGCGGAACGATGGGCCGGATGAAATCGCGCCCGAGCGGCTGCACGAGATCGGCCCTTCCATCAACGACATGCTGGCCGACCTACTGCGCGTGCGCGTCACGCGCTTTGCGGACGGCATCGTTCATCGTGTCGACGGCATGGCGACCGAGCCCACCTTCGCCGGCGACACGGGCCTCCTGGCCGGCATGACGTTCTATCTACGCCCGAAAGTCCGACGCGGCGTCGAGGGCGGGATGATGCTTTCCTACACGGACGCTGATGGTAACGTTCGGCGGCCCGCATACGCCGCCAACAAGCCGCGTGGCGGCAAACGCCCACATCGCACCAAGGCGGCCGTGCAGGCGTACCTGGATCGGCCTGCAGCCGCTGCGTCGCCCTTGCGCACGGAAGGCTACCAGCGCCCCATGTCCGGCGCGCCGGCATTGCCGGCGATGTACGACCCGTTGCCTGGCGTCGAGGAGGCACGCGCCGTGCTTGCCGAAGCATATGCCAACGACAACACGCCGGCGGTAACGAAATGCCCACCGGCGATCGCCAAGGGCGCACGGTTCATAGCCGGCATTGTCGGCGCGAAACAGACGGCTTCCGTTCCGGCGCCGGCATGGCACGAGCCGGAGGCAAAACCCTTGTCGCCGGTCATAGAGGAGGTCGCGGCGCGGGGAAATTTGACGAGCATCGGCAGGCTGCTGGGCTATCGTGGCGGCTATGCGGATCGGGCCGGCAAACGGGCGCTTCTTGCAGAAGCCAAGAAGATGGTGACCGCAAACGATAACGCGATGAAAAAAATCGCGGCGTAGGTGCCAAATCGCGCCGAGCGGGCGCGTATAATATGTAAGGGCAACGATCCCCAACCAGTTTTCGCGCTCGGTCTCCTCCTCCTTGTTCCGAGCGCAGCCGCTGCGCTGCCTTCCGCAGCGGCACCAATTCCCCAATCGCGGCCGTTTTCATCGCCGTTGCCGCGCGGTTCCGCCCGCGCGCGCCTCTCGTCCCGCTGCGCGGGCGTTGAATTTTGGCAGCCCTTCGGGGCTGCCTTTTCTTTGGGCTCATCATTTTGAGCCCGCAAAGCAACCCACATCAAAATGGAGCAGACTATGCCGCAAGACCTGCCGCACCCTGCGGCAATACCCAAATGGTGGACCGAAAGGGACATCAACTTCGCGGAGCTATCGCACGCCACCGGTACGGCCTTTGATACGCTGTACACGTGGCATCGATTGATCCGCGCGGCCGGCCACGAGTTCGGCGCCAAGTTCCGCGGCGAATGGCACTTCAGCGCCCGCGAACTTTACGCCTTCCATATTGCGGCCGCGCTGCAGCGCCTGCGCTACCCGGTTGGCCACGAAGTGCTCAATGCGATCGTCAAGTTCGCGGAAGCGCCGGAGCCGCCGACCGAGCCGTTCATCATCAAGGGGGATGAAACCGGCGTGGCCGCCGTGTTCGTCAGCGCGCACGTGCTGTTCGATGCCACCGTGAAGATGATGGCCAATGTCAGGGAGGGCAGCCATGCTTAAACGTCTCCGCAAGTTCCTTGGCCTTCGCAGTTACGACGCCGCACAAGGAGGCAGACGCTGGCGCGGTACGCCGTCCATGCGCGCACCCGTCACCGCCGCACACGCGGCCCGTGGAACGCTTGCGGCACGTGCGCGATATTTGGTCGGCAATAACCCGCTTGCCGCCGCTGGCGTCCAGGCGTGGGTCAGCCAGGCGGTCGGCGTGGGTATCAAACCCAGCAGCCTGCATGCCGATGCCGGCACGCGTGATGCCCTTACCGCAAGGTTCACCGAATGGACCGATCAGGCTGACGATGAGGGCAGAACGGACTTTTACGGCGTCCAAGCCGACCTGTTCAAATCAATGGTCACGACCGGCGAAGGCTTGGCGCTGATGATCTCGACGCCGGCCGGGTTGCGCATCAGGGTACTCGATCCCGAACAGTTGGATGCCTCGCACACCGTCGCACTCGACAATGGCGCGCGCGTCATCAGCGGCGTCGAATTCGACAGACACGGGCAGCGCGTTGCGTACCACATTTTCGACCATCCACCCGGATTGGACGCGGGGTTCCAGCGTCAGCGCCGCCGTGTGCCGGCCGAAGACGTGATCCACACTTTCCGCCGTGACTGGCCCGGCCAGGTACGCGGAATAAGCTGGTTTGCGCCCGTACTTTTGCGGCTCGCTGATCTCGATTCTTGGTCAGATGCGCAGCTTACGGCACGGTGCGCCGCGTCATTGGCGCCGCGGAACGCGAAACGCTGCACCGCGCCGGTCTGTAATCGCGGCAGGTTGATACCGGAAAGTCGGGGAGAATGTCGTTTCCCGAAACCGCCTAACGGAAATCGGCTTCTGTCAAGGTGTAGGAGGTGCGGCGTCCATAAGAATAGGCTTCACGTGCGACATCGTGGATCGACCCGCGTGCTGCGTCGAAAGCCGTAAGGAAATCCGCTTCGGACAATTCCATGCTGCCCGGCAGTGTTAGTGCGGCTGCCTCGACGAAGAACGGCACCTCGAACATGCCGTCATGGCCGATGAAGCGGACGGCATTTCGAACCTCGTCAAACCTGCGGCTCCGGTTGGGAAACTGCAGCGTCATGGCTAGCAATCCTCTATTGGATATCGTTCGATCGGGGTGCGCGGCATGAGGCCGCCCCGACCCTTGCGACGCCCCTGGTTGCGGCGGTTGAGGGACAACATGCGATCGGTTGCGTACGACTGGCTCAGGCCAGTCATGGTCTGACCGTCTACATGCCCTGGAACGCCGGTGAAGACATGGTAGACGGTCCAGGACCGATCCGCTTCGATGCGGCGGCCATATTGTTTGTCCAGGGCATTGCGGCCGGATGCGCCGCCCTCATTCTCCCAGACTCCGATCTCGAGAACGTTGCGCATTTGCTCGGTATCGTTGCAGAGGTTCATGATTGCAGCCTTCCTTCGTCCATTGCTTCAGCTTCAAGAATGCCGGAATAGAGCGTTGCGCCCTTCTCGTCGGTGATTGTCACCACTCCGGCCGCTGTGGCATTTCGAGGTCTGCGAAAGCTGCCGGGCAATCCCGATCGCGCTGTCGAGATCAGCAGCTTCCACAGACTCGCGACCGACAATGGCATGTGCGTCGTCAGCGTCACGGGTGCGGTGGAATTCGATCGCGATCTTCATAGCAGTCCTTCTGCATATTGCAGTGGCACGATGCTCCTCAGGGTTTGCGCTTGCCACGTGGGGCATTGGCGTACGCGGCGGGCTTGATCTGGTTGCCAAAGGTGCTTTCAGGTTTTGGCGGAGCCTTTTCCTGCTTCGGTTTTCTGATCTCGCGATTGCTTCGTTTCTGTCCCTTGGCCATGGCCGAACGTCCTTTCGATGAGTGATGGACCGGATTGCGAAATGACGACCGGTTCGAGATCGTCCTGCGTCGTCACCCGCTCGTGACGTTCCCCGTCATTGCGGATGCGGTACTGCGGTGAGTTCCCTCGCAGAGGAAGCGTGCCGGTGATGTGGTAGATGTCGGCCGCCGTCCGTCCGAAGCCACTCTTGAGCCTGACAGACTGCCCGACGGCGAAAACATGCGTTGAAGCCTCGCGGCGGAACTGACTGGCATTTCTTTGCCCGATGGTTGCAGTAGTCATGACTGCTTGTGATCCTTTTCAAGTGCGGCTTCTAAAACGGCCGGGTCGATCGGCACCATCTGACGTGTCGGAGCATTCGTGCCGATGGCCGGCAGGTGGATAAAGGCGCCGACACGTCGCCAGGCAACGCGGAAGGGTACATCGATCAGTTCCTCGTCCTGGTCGACGCGATAGTCTCCGGCTGGATGCGGCGTGTCGAAGCCGGGCAGTAGGAAGGGCGAAGAGAACCGGGCAACGGTCTGCGTGGTGCGTGTTGTCATGGTCGGATGTCTCCGCAAGAGCACGCCGATGCGCCTCCTGCATTGTGCCTATCCGAACCGGAACGACTTCTAGGCCACGGGTAGCGGCGGGGTACGCTCCAGGGTTGGAACGGGCGGCATGCGCGCCGGATTGACGCCATGCATTCGTTGTCGAGAATTCGGTGGTGAATGGCGGGTCGAAGTCTCTGACACCGCGAAGCCGATTCGGCCAAATAAACGTGTCTCACAAATGCACTTAAATATTGTTCTAAACAAGGCGTCGTCCCAATTTAATTTCGATCATGGAACCAAATTGTTTCTCCACTTAAGTGTGAGAAGGACTTTCTTTGAGAAGAGAAAATAATTCATTTGGATGGAATGAAATGAAAATGAGAGAATTATTAAATTGATATTTTAGATTGCCGAATAATAATTGTGAATTTTCTATTAGTGGAGTGAGAAATGTGCTACATTGAAGACGTGGTCGCCCTACGCGCCGGCCCCAGAAAGAATTCTCATGCAATTCCGTCGACTCCACGACCGCGTCGTCATTTTCGATCTGAGGTGCGTGTGCCCTACCCGAAAGGCAGCATCTGATGAGATACATTGATCGAATAAGGACAGAACCGTCGCTCTGGCTCGTGATCCTCATGGTCGGCGGCGTGACCGCCACGATTCTTTACGTGTTTATGACCTAAAACCTAAAAGTCTCGTTCTGCACATGGCCCTCCTGACGCGACGAGCGAATGGCCGAGTGGTAAAGGAGGGCCAACCCATGAGCATTCAAGACAGGATCATCGCCGCCGTGGAGGCGGCGGTGATCATCGTAATTGCCGGATATTTCCTTCTATGGCCCACTGCCGAGAAGCCGACAGCGGGCGGGCGTCAGCGGATATAAATCGTAAGCACCCCTTCGTCATTCATTGTCGCGGTGACGACGCGTCCAATTTCGACCGAGCGGCGTCTGAGTTCCTGTTGGATCAAATCATTGCTTATGATCGCAGTTTGCATCATCGCCCAACCGTCATCAGTCTTGGCCAGAGCATCCTCGATCGCCCGATACCAGTCACTTGACTTGAAGGCGTTCAGGTCCACGACATCAAGACGAACATAGGAATCAATCGCACGGAGTTCGTTCGCGTTGATATCGTTGGTCTCAAGCGCGGTTATGACTTCCTGAATATTCACTTCGCGTTCGGCAAGGTCGCTCCCATGCACAATCGCCGGCAAGCTTCCGTAGGCAATCAACGCGATGAGCCACATGATGCTCGATTTCATCGCAAGTTCCTTGCTGATAATCACCTCCCACCACCGGTGAAGGCGCGTCGAGCCATTCCTGTCCGCTAATCCGTCGATTCTTCAGTGGTCGTCGCATCGCCGGTCGTGGCCGGCTCTTCGCCACTCGGCCAGACAGCATAGCCGATCAACAGGACTACAATAACGGCGGCCAGAATAATCCAATTGCGCTGGGTCATATTTCCCCTCCGTTGATTGGACGGCGTGCCAGCCCTCCGCCTGATAGTGAGAATTGCATGGGAGCACCAGAAGCAGCAACCGGCAAGCGTGAGCACACCAACGGAAGACTGCCCATTAGGGCGGACCTTTCGTAATCGACCCAAGGGCTTCCCCACCCGGTTAACATCCTAATGTCATGTGTTACCCTCAAAACGTAACGGAACGAAACATTGCGTGCGGAGGAGAGGAACATGCGTGAACGAAACGTTCTCATGCAAAGCTGGGAACAGTGTCGCCCCACCAAGGCAGTCTGGCTTTGGTCAGTTGTAGGCGCGGTCGTTGCCACCGTCCTGCTCGGCTTCACCGCCGGCGGATGGACGACAGGGGGGTCGGCAAAGCTGATGGCGGAGCAGGCCGCGCGCGATGCCAAGGCGGATCTCGCGGCGACCTTCTGCGTCGAACGCTTCGTCGTGTCTGATGAGGCAGCAAAGCATTTTGCCGCGCTGAAGGAAGCATCGACCTGGGAACGCGATAACCTCATCGAAGACGGCGGATGGGTAACATTTGCCGGCATCGACGATACGATCCCCAGTGCTGCCGACCGCTGCGCCGATCAGATCGCGGCGATGGATGAATTGCCGATGCGGCAAGTGGAGGCCCCGGCTCAGCCCTCCGAAGGCTAGACACGACCGAATATCGGCATAGGATGCATGGTTTCAGCACAGATGCCCCATGCATCGAGGCGAGAGGCTCAGAGAGCGGATGAAAAGCACCACCTGCGTTCTGAGCCCGCTCCGGGCCGCTTCAACTTTGCCAAGGTTCCCATGCTTCACGCACGCGCCGTTGTTCTCGGCATCGCCACAAGCCGTCGTTCGCCCAATCGAAGGCAATACCGGGCGACGGCTTTTTCAAGCGCCCTGGAAATATGCGGAAACAGAGGTACGCCGCGCGAACGCGCTAAGCCGCCCCCCCTGGCTACAATGTGGCTATAAATTTTGTAGCCAGTTCCCGGTAAGTAGCTAAGCATTTGAATTTATTGGTCGGAGCGGCGGGATTCGAACCCACGACCCCTTGACCCCCAGTCAAGTGCGCTACCGGGCTGCGCTACGCTCCGAACCGGGTGCTGTCTATCGCCACTTGACGCGGCCGGTCAATCGAAATCTGACCGATATCGCGACAACCTCTCACGAACCTCTCAGGCAGGCGCCATCGCACGGCTTGCGACCGCATCGTGCTGATGGCGCGCTTCCAGGGCGATCGCGCCCCAAACCATGCCCAATAGCAGGTAGAAATGCCGCCAGTGATCGGTGTCGATGACAGTGCCGAGCAGGATGTGGCCGATGAGCACGATATAGGCGCACAAGAGATAGGGCTGCCAGGGCCGCTCGCGCATCAGGATGCGCCCGCCGGCGCCGAGCGTCCACACGATCAGGGTGAAATAGGCGGCAAAGCCGGCCCAGCCGTAATCGAGCAGCGCCTTCAGCCAGATATTGTGCGTGTCTTCGCCGTAGAGCCGGCCGAAATCCAGCGCACCGATGCCCAGCGGCCGCTCCATGGCGAGTTGGAACCCGATGATGTGGCGCGCAAAGCGCCCGAGCCGCGCGCCGTCATAGTCCTGGACGAGCTGGGCGCGGACAAGGAACAGGTCGGATATGGCCGGAATCTGCAATGCGATCGCCAGGCCGATGATCAACACAGTTGCGGCAACGAGGCACATCAGGAGGATACGCATGCGGAAGGCGCCGCTGCGATGCCTGACGAGCAGGATGAATGTCAGCATGAGGGCGGCGAATACGAAGAGGCCCCAGGCACCGCGTGAAAAGGAGAGGAAAAGCCCGAAGACGATGACACCGAGCGGCAGAAGATAGAGCGGAATGCGGGAGAGGGGGCCGGTCAGGATGCGGTGGAGCAGGACCAGGCCGGGCAGGGCGAGGAAGGGGCCGAAGACATTGGGATCCTCGAAGACGCCGGCGGCGCGGTCATATCTGGTGAACATCTCGGCGCCGGGAAAGGCGTGGAAATAGCCCAATATGCCGAAGAATGCGGTTCCCACGGCCGCGGCCGTCCACGCCCCGACGACAACCCCGTAGAGGGCCGGCCTGGCTTCCAACACGGCGGCGTAGAAGATCGCCGTCAGGGCCAGGAACAATGATACGGCGAGATAAAGCGGCGTCTCGTAGAGCGCGCTCATCTGCGTCATGGCCGCCATACCGCCGATGTTGAAGATGACGAGCAGGATAATGAGCGGTGAGGCGGCGCGCGACAGTTTCAGCCCGAAGAGCGACCACGCGCCGATCAGGGCGATCATGTAGAGCTCGTAGGGCGCGGGCTCGGAGATGACGAATCCGGACAGGAGCACGCCGAGCGCCAGCGCGGCCGCCGCGATCATCGAGACGAGCTTGGCGTCGACCGCCTGTCGCGGCATGTGTCGGCTGATTGCGCTCAATTGGCCCACTCAGTACGCGTTGTCCGTGTTGGCCAGCCGGATCGGCGTCAGGAACAGGATCTTCAGGTCCAGCCACAGCGACCAGTTCTCGATATAGTCGAGGTCGTAGGCGGTGCGCTTGCGGATCTTCTCGTCGGTGTCGAGTTCGCCGCGCCAGCCATTGATCTGCGCCCAGCCGGTCACGCCCGGCTTGACGCGGTGGCGCGCGAAGTAGCCGTCGACCACTTCCGTGTAGAGCCTGTTGTGCGATTGCGCGGCGACGGCGTGTGGGCGCGGGCCGACCAGCGACAGGCCGCCGAAGAGCGCGTTGAAGAATTGCGGCAGCTCGTCGATCGAGGTTTTCCGGATGAAGCGTCCGACCCGTGTGACCCGCGGGTCGTTGCGGGTGACCGACTGCTTGGCGCTCGGATCGCACTCGTCGACATACATCGAGCGGAACTTGAAGACCTCGATCACCTCGTTGTTGAAGCCGTGCCGCTTTTGGCGAAACAGGATCGGGCCCTTGCTGTCGAGCTTGATGGCGATGGCCGTGGCCAGCATCACCGGCGAGAAGACGACAATCCCGAGGAGCGAGAAGGCGATGTCGAAGGCGCGCTTGGCCACCCGGTCCCAATTGTTGATGGGCCTGTCGAATATGTCGAGCAGCGGCACCGCGCCGATGAAGGAATAGGCGCGCGGGCGAAAGCGCAATTCGCTCGAATGCGCCGACAGCCTTATGTCGATCGGCAATACCCAGAGCTTCTTCAGCATCGTCAGAACCCGCGCCTCCGCCGTGATCGGCAGCGAGACGATCAGCATGTCGATGCGCGCGATGCGGGCGAAGGTGACGAGCTGGGCGATGGTGCCGAGCTTGGGATAGCCGGCCACGATCGGTGGCGAGCGTCGGTTGTCGCGGTCGTCGAAGATGCCGCAGATGCGGATATCGTTGAAGGGTTGCTGCTCGATGGAGCGAATGAGCGTCTCGGCAGCCGTGCCGCCGCCGACGATCACGGCGCGCCTTTCCATGCGTCCGTTGCGCGTCCAGCGGCGGAGGACGCCGGAGACGACGAGCCGGATGGCAAACAGGCTCGCCAGTCCGCACAAATACCAGCCAGCGAACCAGACGCGCGAAAACTCCTGCGCCGTCTTCGACAGGACGCCGGCGAGCGCCAGCAATGCGAAGGTCGCCGTCCAGACGAGAATGATCCTGCCGGCATGGCCGAGCGGGTTGTGCAGCGCCGGCATCTGATAGGCGTCGATCATCTCCAGCAGGACAACCGCGATCAGCGATCCGGCACATATCGCGATCGCATATTCCCACGCCATTTCAGGGATATAGCCGACATAGACGGCCTGGATGGCGCCGCCCAGAAGCAGGAATAGCGCACATTCGAGGATGCGCAGCACGCCGCTGACCATGATGGGCGACAAGGTATCGCGGCGATAGTGCCGGGCGACCTGGCGCGCGTCCGGGCTCAGCCCGCCGTCATCCGCCGTCGGCTCGTCATTGTCATGATGACGTTTGGAATCCGTCTCGAACCGGGTCGCCGGATCGATTGTGTTCATTGTCCCGCCCTCCGCGGCAAACCGCAATCGTTCGTCCGCATTGAGATCGGCCTAGCGCCGGCACGCTAAGAAACCATTGATGGCGCGGGGGTGGCGATGCGAACGCCGCCGTTGAGGCAGCGGATCTGGCAGGGTTGGTTAAACGGCGCTCAAGACAAAGCGGCGATTTTTAATCATTCCGCCGGCTGCGAGGCGTCCTGCGGCCGACGGGTCGGTTTCAGGCGCGCCGGGGGAAGGGTGCCGCGGTAGATGTCCTCAATGCGCGCCGCCATGACGTCGGCGCCGAAACGCGAGCGCAGACTGTCCGCCGGCGGCATGGCAGCGGCAAAAGCGGCCTCGTCGCTGAGTGCGTGTGCCATGCGCGCGCTCAAATCGGCGACATCCGGCTCGATCAGGCCGCTCGCGTGGCCGGCAAAGATTTCGGGAATGCCGCCGACGGCGCTTGCGATCATCGGCTTGCCGGCAGCCAGCGCCTCCAGGACGATATAGGGCATCGCCTCGGCGCGCGACGGCACCACGATCATGCGCCCCAGCGCGAAGGCGTCGCGTGCCGGCATGGGTTTGAAGAAGCGGATGGCAAGCCCGAGTTCCCGGGCCCGTTCGATATAGCGCGGCAGGCCGTCGCCGTCGCCCACCATGGCGGCGCTGAGCGGGCGCCCGAGTGCCTCCTGTGTCCTTGCCAGCGCCTCGATGAAGATGTCCGGGCCCTTCAGGTCGCGCATCATGCCGATATAGAGGAAATCGGCCGCATCCGGCGCCAGCGGCACGGGTTCGAACTCGCTTGCCGCCAATCCGTTATAGACGACGCTGTAAGGCGAGGCCGGCGTGCCGATCTTGCGGCGATAGGTCTCCATCTCGTGGCGCGAGACGAACAGCACATGGTCGCTCAGATGCCCCAGCATACGCTCAAGCAGGAAATAGAAGCGACCCGACAGCGTTGCTGCATCGTAGTGCAGGCTGCCGCCATGGGGGGAATAGAGGCGGGCGGCGCGAACCCTGGAAACCCGCAGGCAGGAGCCGAACAGGCGTGAATAAAAGCCCCCCTTGGCGCCGTGTCCGTGCAATATATCGGGCCGCAATTGCTTGAGGATCGTGAAGGTGTGCCGGGCCGCGACGAGGTCGCCGGGTCCGATCTGGCGCTGCATGGGGGTGCGCCACACGCCCAGCGATACGGTCGGCTCGATCTGTCTGAAAAGCGCGTCCTCATAGGCGCCGCCGGTCGAGGAATCGCAGACGATTCCGACATCGTGTCCGGCAGCGGCCTGCGCGGCGCACAGGTCGCGCACATGCCTGAAGATGCCGCCGATCGGCGAGCGGAAGCAGTGTACGATGCGCAGTTTGCCTTCCACGTTTCCCCGCCCCGCCGTGGTCAGAACAGACGTTCGCGAACATAGATCGTGTCGCCGGGCAGTACCGGGTCGGATGTCGGCACCCGGCCGTTCATGACCTTGCCGTTGATGTCCCGGGTGATGTCGACATCGCCCTGGTTGGCGCGCGGCGAGAACCCGCCGGCCATGGCGACGGCCTTGTAGACGGTGAGACCCGGCACATAGGCGTACTGGCCGGCAGCGCCCACCTCGCCCATCACGAAGACGGGACGGTAGCGGTCGATCTCGACGGAGACGTCGGGGTCGCGCAGATACCCCTTGCGCAGCTTGTCGGCGATGAGCGTTTCGATCTGATCGGCGGTATGGCCGCGTGCGGCGATCGATCCGACAAGCGGGAACGCGATATACCCGGCCTGGTCGACGCTGTAGCTGTTGGTCAGCCCCTCCTGTTCGAACACGGTGACGCGAATGCGGTCGCCGGAATCGATGACATAGGACTGCGTCAGCGATTCGTGAAAAGCCGCCGGCGCCGGCCGGTAGCCCGAGCACCCGGACGCCGCAAGCACGGCCAGCAGCGCTGCCGATCTCAATGTTGGGCGCATGGTCAAGCGTTGCCTACCCCTGAATGTCGCGGCCCCCCAAGGACGCGTGATCGGCCCCGTTATCCGGTCGTCAGGGTTAATGCGCGGTAAAGGGGCGGCTCGTCGTGTATGGACGGATTCGTGTGCTTGACGCGAAGGGGCGGCGATTAACCGGCCGGTTACCATGCCGGTTTAGGCTTGCGCCCGATTATCGGGAGCTCCATCGCATGGCCGGCGTTCAAAGCCACGACCAGGATATCGACATCGACGTCCGGGCGCTGTTTGCAAGCCTGGGCGCGCACTGGCTGCGCATCCTGGTCGTCACCCTAAGCGTCGCGGCGGTGGCCTTCATGCTCGCCACGATGGCGACGCGCCACTACAAAGCCGAAACGCGCATCGTCATCGAGACCCGGGAATCGGTGTTCACGCGGCCGCAGGAGACGGCAGGCGCCGCCTCGCCGGTGCTCGACGACCAGGGCGTGACCAGCCAGGTCCAGATCATCACCTCGAGCGATCTGTTGAAGACCGTCGCCGCCGAGCTCGATCTGGCCGGGCGGGCGGAATTCAACGCCGCCGACGACACGTCGCTTGTGTCGCGCCTCTTGGGCGTTGCCGGGCTGAAGGATGGCAATGCGGATGTTCCCGAAGAAGAACGCGTGCTGCAGGCGTTTCGCGAGCAACTGACGGTCTACAAGGTCGAGGGATCGCGCGTCATCGTCATCGAGTTTTCCTCCGAAAACCCCGAACTCGCCGCGCTCGTGCCCAACGCCGTGGCGGATGCCTATCTGGCCATGCAGCAGGGCGCGAAACTGCAGTCCAACGCCGACGCGACCGAATGGCTGCAACCGGAAATCGCCGAATTGCGGGCCCAGGTGAGCGACGCCGAAGCGAAGGTGGCCGATTTTCGCGCCAGCTCCGATCTCCTGATCGGCAACAACAATTCGGCGCTCGCTACGCAGCAACTGTCCGAACTGTCGAGCGAACTGTCGCGTGTGCGTGCCAATCGTGCGGCAACCGAGGCGGATTCGCGCGCCGTTCGCGACGCGCTCGCGGCGGGTGCGCCGATCGATTCCCTGCCGGAGGTCCTGTCGAACGGGCTCGTGCAGCGGCTGCGCGAGAGCCAGGTCCAGCTCAAGGCAGAGATTGCCGATCTGTCGGCCACGCTGCTCGGCAATCATCCGCGCATCCGGGCGCTGCGGTCGCAGCTCGCCGATCTCGACCGGCAGATAAGCGCCGAAGCCGAGAAGGTGCTCAAGGGCCTCGAGACGGAGGCCAGGGCGGCGGCGCTGCGCGAAACCGAGCTCGTCGCCGAGCTCGATCGGCTGAAGGTCGAATCGAACCGCGTCGCCCAGGAAGAGGTCGGGCTCAGGGCGCTGGAGCGCGAAGCGGCCGCGCAGCGCCAGCTTCTCGAAACCTATCTCGCGCGCTACCGCGAGGCCGTCTCGCGCCAGGACCGCAGCTACCTGCCGGTCGATGCGCGCATCTTCTCGCGCGCCACGGTGCCGGCCGAGCCCTATTTCCCCAAGCCCGTGCCGATCGCCGGTGCGGCCTTTGCCGGGTCGCTTCTTCTGATGGCGGTCGCGACGCTGCTGGCAGAGCTGTTTTCGGGTCGCGCCATGCGTCCCGCGCCGCGCCCGTCGGCCGCGCCCGCGGTGGCGCAGATCGTCATGCCCCTCCCGGCTCAGAATGGTGCGGGGAGGGCATCGAGCGGCGCATATTCGGCTGGTGCCGGCAACCATGACGGGCCGGGGCGTTTGTCCGTATCCGCGGCCGCGCGGCGCCTCGCCGAGAAGGGATCGCCACGCGCCGTCTTCGTCTCGCCCGAAGGCGACGAAGCCGCCGCGGTCTCCGCCATGGTGGCGCGCGAGGCCGCCGATGCCGGCCTGCGCGTGCTCTTGCTCGACCTGACGACATCGGGTGCGGCCTCGTCCGCCATGCTCGACGGCGCGGCGCCGAAGGGCATTACCGATCTCCTGTGCGCCGAGGCCTCCTTCGGCGAGATCATCCATGCCGACCTTTACTCGCATTGCCACGTCATTCCGGCCGGCCGCGGCGATGCTGCCGAAGCCATGCGGGCGATCGACCGGCTGCCGATCGTCCTGCAGTCCCTGACGACGGCGTACGATCTCGTCGTCATAGAATGCGGGGAGGTCGATGCCGCGCGGCTGCGGCGGGTTGTCGGCGACGGCGCGGAAGTGATGCTGAGCGCCATCGACGACCTGGACGAGACGGTGGTCGCGGCGGCAAGGACGCTTGTGGCGGAGGGCTTCGGCAGGGCCGCTCTGGTATTGCCGGGCGCCAATGCCAATCCCGCGCCGCATGACACGGCCCGGTCGCGATCGGCGCCACTTGCCTGAAGCGACGATTTCTTAACGCTAAAGCACTCTCGTCTGTCGAAATACGGCATTTGCCGTATGCCATTTCCCCTCGCCCTTCTCTAGCTTCTGCCGCCAAGCCGTCATGGGTGCGGGCGGGCCGGGCGTTTTCACGCGCCCTCACAATGCGCCATGTGTCTGACAAGACAAATGGAAGGAAATGCAATGACCAGAAAAATACTGATCGCCATGGGCATGTCTCTGGCGTTGTCCGGTGCGGCAAGCGCGGCGGTGCCGGCCGGTACCGCCGGGCTGGCCAAGGACACCGTCGCGGCGAAGGCCGCCGCGCAGGAGAGCATCATTCTGGCCAAGGGACCGGTGCGGAGAACCTTTGTGCGCAGGTGGTGTCCTAAATCTTTGTCTCCTATGTGCGGATCCTGATGGGACATCGGCCTGCGCCAGGCGACTCGGGAGACGCCTGACGCCATGCCGGATGTCCATTTGAAGGCGGGGCACGCTCCGCCTTCAACCGGCCGGCAGCCCGAGCCTGACCGCATAGGCGGCAAGCTCGGCGCTGCTGTGCAGGTCGAGCTTGCGCATCAGGTTCTCGCGATGTTTGCGCACCGTAAGGGGGCTGATGCCGAGACGGTCGGCAATCGCCTGCGAGGTGACGCCATGCGAAATGAACGCCAGAATCTGCTGCTCGCGGCGAGACAGCGAAACATGGGCCGGGATTCCGGCGGCGGGTTCCACCGCCCTGGCATCGCCTTGGTTGTCAACGGCAAAGCGCAGGCTTTCGGCCACATAGGTCTCGCCTGTGCGGATTGCCTCGATGGCGGCGGCGATTTCGTCCGAGGCACCGTCCTTGGCCACATATCCGCTGGCGCCGGCGGCAAGTGCCGCCCTGACCGACCGCGGCTCGACATTGGCCGAAAGAACCAGGATCCGGGTTTGCGGATGTCGCGTGCGCATTTCCTCGATGAACTGGAAACCCGGAAAGCCGGGCATGCCAAGGTCGAGAATCAGCAGGCCCGGCTTCGTCTCGTCGAGCAGCGGGACGAGGCTCTGCGCATCGCGGGCCTCTCCCACGACACTCACCGCGCCGATGGCGGACAAGAGGAGCCGCAATCCGTCGCGGACGATGGCATGATCGTCGGCGATCACTGCCGTTATGGGCTGGCGCATTCTGTGCACGAGTTCCGGGGGGCGCAGTGGTGAATTGGATTTTGACGCTATATAGGCTGGCTGCTGGTTCAGCAAGTTACGTATGAACGCCATAGATTTCGAGACGGACGATTTTGCAGCGTGGGGCACTGTGCACAACGTAAAGATTCGCGACGCGCTCATTGAGTTCCTTTATCGCCAGTCCAGGGCGATCATCTTCGCGAATTTCGCCATACCGTTCGTTGTGGCCTATATCTTCCGCGATGCGGTTCCCCGGACGTGGCTCGTCAACTGGCTTGCCGCAATGGTGGCGGTTACCACGGTCCGTCTCCTGGCCATCCGCCTTTTCGCCAGGCGGCAATCGATCGCCGGCTCGGCGATGCATTGGGCGTGGCTGGCCGCTGGCTTTTCCTGGGTCTCCAGCATGCTGTGGGGCGCGGTCGGCTGGGTCGGTTTCGATCCCGGTACGCCTCATCTGTTCACCTTCACCGTGGTGGTGTTGACCGGCCTGTTGTGCGGCGCGATCCCCTCGCTGTCGGCATTTCCTCCGGCCTATCTCGGTTCGATCGCCGCCATGCTCACACCGGCCGTGCTGCGCTGCATCGCGGGCGAGGGAGAGGATTACCACGCCTATCTGTTCTTTCTTGCCTGCCTTGCCGGCGTCAATCTCTACTACTGCCGCAACACCTATTGGTCCCTCTACGAAACGATCAGGTTGCGCTTCGAGAACGAGGGTCTGATCGAAAGCCTCGAAAAGGAGCGCGACGCGGCCGCGGCGGCAGACCGCGCCAAGACCCGCTTCCTGGCCGCGGCCAGCCACGATCTGCGCCAGCCGATCCATGCGCTTGGCCTGCTCAACACCACCTTCGGCGCACTGGCCGAACGCGGCGACGTGCGCGCCGAGGATGCGCGCAGCCTGGCGGCACGGACGAAATCGGTGACATCGAACCTTGCCGGATTGCTCGATTCCCTGCTCGACATTTCGCGCCTCGATGCCGGCGTCGCCACGCCGGCGCGCGAGCCGGTCTGCCTGCGCGACCTGATAAACGGTTTGCGTACCGAATATTCCGGCATGGCCGAGGAATGCGGCCTTGACTGGCGTGCGGTCGGTAGCAGCGCCTTTGTGGACAGCGACCCGATGATGCTGAAGCGCATCCTCGGCAACCTCCTGTCCAATGCCTTCCGCTACACGCCGGAAGGCCGGGTCCTGCTGGGCTGCCGCAGGAGAGGGGCGGAGATCGAGATCCAGGTCTACGACACCGGCATAGGCATCCCGGCGGACCAGCAGTCGGCGATCTTCGACGAGTTCTATCAGCTTCACAATCCCGAGCGCGATCGTGAAAAGGGGCTGGGGCTGGGGCTCTCGATCGTGCGGCGAACGGCGCAGCTCCTCGGTCACCGGATCAGGCTGGTCTCGACCCCGGGAAAGGGCACGATGTTCTCGGTGACCGTGCCGCTCGTCCGCATGCCGGTCGAACGGTACCGGACCGCGCCGTCGGCCACGGACAGGCCGCTGGCCATCGTGGCGATCGACGATGAGCGCGATGTGCTCGATGCGCTGGCCGACCTTTTGGGGCTCTGGGGCCACCGCGTCTATGCGGGCCGGTCGGCGGACGAGGTCGTGCGCGCGCTTGCGGCCGAAGGCGGTGGCGAGCCCGCCGAGATCGACCTGCTGCTCGTCGACTACCGGCTCGGCCCCGACAGCACCGGCCTGGATGCGGTGCGCGTTCTCGACCGCCATCTGAGCCGTTCCGTTCCAGCGATCATAATGACCGGCGATACGTCGCCAGCCCGGTTGCGGGATATCATGGCCAGCGGCCACACGGTGCTGCACAAGCCGGTGGACGGGGAGGCGCTGCGCAAAGCCATCCAGGTGGCGGTCTTCCCTCCGCTGACGGCGAGTACGTCTCAGCCCGCCTCGTGATGCTGCAGCAGGCGGCCTGAGATGTCAGGCGCCGCGCAGCTTTCGCAGTTGCTTGACCAGGGACCAGAGCGCGGGACTTGCCTTGATGCGGCGCTTGGCTGCCGCATTGGCGCGCATCAACCCCGCTGCGGTGCGCCCCGCGACCGAAAGCCCGAGCATGATGTCGAAATGATGCGTTTCGATATCGCACCACTGACGCTTGTAGGGCTCGTCGCCGACGCTGAAGTCGTAAATCGACAGTCCTTCCGCGCAGGCGGCCTGAATGCATTCGAAATCAAGGAAGGAGCCGGGGCTCGCCGAGGCAAGCTCGTCAATGCGGAAGGTGCCGAACTCGCAAACGAGACTGTCGGCCGTGCGGCTGCAGCCGTTTACCGCGCGCAGCTTGCCGCCGATCTCGAGCCCGCGGAGCAGAAATTGCGGACGGTCTTGCCCGGCGCACCGCCCGAACAGGTCGAAAAAGAACGCCTGAACCTTCGCATCGGCAAAGACGTTGTCGATGCCCTTGTCGGCGAAGCGGGTCGATTTCATGTCGAAGAAGGCCCGCAACAGCCTGTCGGACTCGTCGCGGCTGCCGGGCCGGACTAGTGCGCAGCCGCCTGCCGCTTCGAATTTGCGTGTTTGCGAGCGATGTTTTTTGTGCTTGCGCGAGGCGTTGCGCTGTCCAAGCACGGCCTCGAAGCCGCCGGACAGGTCGACCGCCAGTGCCGGATTGGGGCTTGGGCCCGTAGACAGTACGGCAAGCGGATTGGCCGCACCATGCAGCCCAGGGACCTGGCGCTCCAGGCACAGCATGTCGATATCCGGGCGCGCATGGCGAAACGCGGCGACCAGCGCGGACTTGAGTGACTGAGGCGCAGGCGTCGCCGTGCCAGGCACGGTCATCGCGAAATTGCCGTTGGCATGGGAGCCGCCCATGAAACGGGCGATCGTCAGCGGGCCGAATGGCACGATTTCGAGAGCCAGTGCGAATGCCGCCCTGCCATCGACCACGATGGTTGCGATCGCGCAGTCGCCGTTGACTTCCCGCGTCCAGCATTCGACCCAGTGCGGGTTTTGCGGCGGCGCAAAGACGGCGTTACGCGAAAGGGCGCGATAGGCCTCAAGGGCCGGCGGACCCGAGGCCACGTTCACGCTCACCTCGCCCGCGCGGCTTTCAGGCAATGCTCTGGCGCGGGTCGTTCCGGTTCTTGGAGCCGTCAGCGCCGCTTGTGCGTCAACCATGCATTCAGCCTTCCCTTGTAAGTCGGTGGGTGTGAAGCCTGCCGCCGGAAGGACGGCAGCGCGACGCTAGGCAGAAAAGGTGAAGGAATGATCGACGGGCGCAGATGGATGCACGAGATGGCGCTCGGCCTGGCCGGAACGGGAGGCCTGGCGTCTCTGGCGCGACCGCATTTTGGCGGTCTCGGCGCGATCATGATGCTGCACAGCGTCACCGCCACGCCTGAAACACGCATCGGCGCCAACGATCATCTTGTCATAGACCCCGACTTTCTCGACCGGCTGCTGTCTCATCTGCGGCACCAGGGTTATCTTTTTGCCTCCATGGACGAGGCCCTGGAGCGCGTTCGCTCGGCCGGTGGCGGCGCGCGCTTCGTCGCCTTTACCGCCGACGACGCCTATCGCGACAATCTGCTTGAAGCCTTGCCGGTCCTGGAACGGCACGGGGCTCCGCTGACCATCTATGTCGCGCCGGGGCTCATCGACGGTGATGCGGTGCTGTGGTGGGAGGTTGTCGAGGAGGTGGTTGCCCGGCTCGATCGGGTCGACCTGCCGGGTGCGGAAGGAATGCGCAGCCTCGATTGCTCGACGCTGGCCGGCAAGCGCAAGGCCAATCGCATCATCCAGGATCATCTCACCCGCAATGTGCCCGAAGCCGACCAGCACGCGGCCGTTCTGGCGCTCGCCCGTTCGGCCGGCATCGACTGCGCCGCCTTCATGCATGGACGGCTGATGGACTGGCGCCAGATCGCCGACATCGCCCGCCATCCGCTGGTGACGATCGGCGCCCACACCGTGCATCATCGCAATCTGAAGCGCTTGAGCGAAGACGGGGCGGCACAGGAACTCGCGCGCAGCCGGGCGATCCTGGAGGAAAGGCTCGGTTCAGCACCGCGTCATCTGGCCTTTCCCTATGGCTATGCGGCGGCGGCCGGCGAGCGCGAGGCGCGCCTTGCCGGCGAGGCAGGCTTCGCCACCGCGGTGACCACGCGGCACGGGCTGATCCACGCCGAGCACGCCGACCACCTGCATGCATTGCCGCGCATTTCGGTCAACGGCCGCCACCAGAACGTCCGTCACATCGACACGATGCTGTCGGGCATCACCACGCCGATGGCCAATCGCGGCCGCCGGGTGGTCACCGTATAGGCGCGCCGGTCACGCTTGCGGTGGCGGGCCGACCATCCATTTGATGATCGCCATGGCCGGCAGGATCCACAACAGGCCGGTAAAGAGGAAATAGGCAAGGTGCACCAACGCGCCCGCCTCGCCGAGCTTGGCCGTCGCGAAGGCGGTGGCGAGCAGAGCGTAGACGATGACCAGCAGCACCAGAAGGATGGTGCCGATCAGCTTTTTCAGCCTCAGCGGCATGGGCGGGTTCCTTTCGTCGCCGGTATTGCGCCCCCGGCCGGCGATGGCAAGTCCGTTTTGCCGATTCGAAGCTCCGCGACGGCGTGTCGCGCGGCGCGCAAGCTTGCCAGGGCGCGCGCAATGGTACACCTATCCGCTCCGAGACAAGCTTTCCGAGGCAGACATCGCATGGCCGTAACCGCCGCGCCCGACCTTGGCGACGTGATCGCCCGAACCGAACACAACCGCGCCCTGGCGCGCGGCTGGCTCTATCTCGTCGTTCTGGTGCTGATCGCGCTGGTGCTTGTCGGCGGCGCGACGCGGCTGACCGAATCCGGCCTGTCGATCACCGAGTGGAAGCCGATCCATGGCGTGATCCCGCCGCTCAGCGAGGCGGAATGGCAGGACGAACTCGCCAAGTACCGCCAGATCCCGCAATATCAGCAGATCAACAAGGGCATGAGCCTCGACGAGTTCAAGACGATCTACTGGTGGGAGTGGGCCCACCGCCTCCTGGCGCGCGGCGTCGGCTTCGTCTTCGCGCTGCCGCTGGCTTTCTTCTGGCTGACCGGCCGCATCGAGAACGGGCTGGGGCCGAAGCTGCTCGGCATTCTGGCGCTCGGCGCCCTGCAAGGGGCAATCGGCTGGTGGATGGTCGCCTCGGGCCTCGTCGGGCGGGTCGATGTCAGCCAGTACCGCCTGGCGACGCATCTCACCATCGCCTGCATCATCATTGCCGCCATCGTGGTCGTGGCACGCGGGCTGGCGCCGCACAGCGCCGGCCCTGCGCGCGCCGATACACGGCGTTTTGCGGGCATCCTCGTCGTCGCCGCTCTCGTCCAGATCTATCTCGGCGGCCTCGTCGCCGGGCTCAATGCAGGGCTTGCCTACAACACCTGGCCGCTGATGGATGGCGGTCTGGTGCCTGCAGGGCTGGGCGTTCTTCAGCCGGTCTGGCTCAACCTGTTCGAGAACCCGAAGACGGTGCAGTTCGTCCACCGCTGCATGGCCTATCTGGTGTTGATCCTGGCGCTCTGGCACATGATCGCCGTGCGCCGCGCCGAGCCCGGCACGACCCATGCCCGCCGCGCGCTTGTCCTGTTTCATCTCGTCCTTGTCCAGGCGGCGATCGGTGTCGCCACCCTAGTCATGCATGTGCCGCTGGGCTGGGCCCTTCTGCACCAGGGCGGCGCGCTCGCCGTGCTCATATTCGCCGCCGCCCATTGGCGCGGCACGAGGGGCAGCTATCCCGTTCCCACCGGTGTCGAGGTGCGAAACTGAATGCCGGGCATTGCGCCTTCGCCGCGCTTGCAAATGGGAGCGGATTGCGCAGTGTAGACGGCATGTTGGAACCGCATGCCGCAGCCGGCGCCCTGACGCCGCTGGAAACCGCACTGGCCGGCCTGCTCGAAGGGCTGGCGCCGGTGGAGCCGGAATTGGTGTCGTTGGCCGATGCCGTCGGCTGCGTCGCCTCCGACCGGCAGGAAGAATTGCCGCCGCTGCCGCCGGCGAACCGTGCTGAGATCGACGGCTGGGCCTTTCGCTCGCTCGACCTGACCGGATCGTCCGCCTTCTCCCCGCTGCCGCTCGCGGCGCCGCCCGTCTGGGTGGAGGCCGGCGAAACGCTGCCGGAGGGCTGCGATTGCGTGCTCGACCCTTCGCTGGTGGAACGGGCCGGAGCGCACTGGCAGGCAATCGGCGAAGCAGCGCCGGGGCAGGGGGTGCGCCGGGCGGGTGAGGATTTCGCCGCCGGCCGTCCGCTGCTCGAGGCGGGCCGACGGATTGCCGCGATCGATCTCCTCTTGGCGCGCAGCCATGGCGTCGACGCGCTGAGCGTGCGCCGGCCCGTCGTGCGGATCGTAGACGTGGCGTCGGGCGCGGGCGGGCCGACGGCGCAGCTTGTCCTTGATTGGCTGTCCAGCCAGGGCGCCTACTGCCTGCCGGTCGAACCCTGCGACCGTGATGCGCCATCGATCGCCAAGGCATTGCGGTCGGGCGAAGCCGATCTGGTCGTTCTCGTCGGGGGAACCGGCGCAGGCAAGAGCGATGAAACGGCACAGGCGCTTGCCGCCGACGGCACTTTGATCGCTCACGGCATTGCCTTGAGCCCGGGGCAGACGACCGCCGTCGCGCGCGCCGGCAAACGCCTGGTCGTTGCGCTGCCCGGCCTGCCGGGACAGGCCTTTGGCGCCTGCCTCGCGCTCGTGGATCCCGTCTTGCGCCGCCTGTCCGCAATAGCCGCGCCGCGGCCGCTCGCGCTGCCGCTGGCGCGCAAGATCACGTCGACGGTCGGCATGGCCGAGGTCGCCCTTGTCCGGCGGCACGATGACGGCTGGATGCCGCTTGCGGTCGGCGATCTGCCGCTGGGCGCGTTGAGCGCCGCCGACGCCTGGCTGCTGGTGCCCGCCGCCAGCGAAGGCCATTCTGCGGGAAGCGTCGTCGGCGCCTTTCGGTTGCGTGAAAAGGCTCTTGCATGACGGATCAGTTCACGCCGCGCGGTTCGGGCGATCGCGCCCAGGATCAGTTTCTCGATGTCGTGTCGCCCGAAACGGCGATGGCCCGCTTCGAGGCCGCGCTTTTCCCGCGCCAACTGGCGCGGCAAGATCGGCCGCTTGCCGAGGCGCTCGGCGCGGTGCTCGCCGACGATGTGGCCGTGCCCATCGACGTGCCGCCTTTCGACCGGGCCAATGTCGACGGCTTCGCCGTACGCTCCGCCGACCTTGCCGCGGCCGGCGAGGCGAATCCCTGCCGGCTGACCCTCAACGACGAAAGCGTTGCCTGCGGTGTTGTGCCCCGGCTGCCGGTGACGCCGGGCACCGCCACGCCGATCGCGACCGGCGGCCCGGTGCCGCGCGGCGCCGACGCCGTCATCATGATCGAGCACACCGACCCGGCCGGCGACGATGCGATCGAGGTCCGGCGCAGCATCGCCCCCGGCGGCTTCGTCGCCTTTGCCGGTTCCGACATGGCGCGCGGCGAGACGCTGCTGCGCGCTGGAACGCCGATTGGGGCGCGCGAGATCGGCATGCTGGCCGCGTGCGGCATCGCGTCGGTCGAGACCGTGAAGCGACCGAGCGTGGCGATCTTGTCCACCGGCGACGAACTC
This sequence comes from Mesorhizobium xinjiangense, assembly GCF_009749525.1. Taxonomy (GTDB): domain Bacteria; phylum Pseudomonadota; class Alphaproteobacteria; order Rhizobiales; family Rhizobiaceae; genus Mangrovimarina; species Mangrovimarina xinjiangensis. The sequence continues at coordinate 168,474 of NZ_WOAC01000002.1, forward strand.
GTGCAGCCGGGGGAAGCGCTGCCGCCGGTCGGCATCTACGACACCAACGGCGCCATCCTTGCCGCGGCCGTCAGCGAGAACGGCGGCGAGGGCCGCTTCCTCGGCGCCTGCGGCGATGACGAGGCGGCGCTCGAAGCCGCCATGTGGACCGCGCTCGCCGGGCACGACATGCTGATCTTGTCGGGCGGCACCTCGAAGGGGGCGGGCGACCTGACGCATCGCATCCTGTCGCGTCTCGGACAGCCGGGCATTCTCGTCCACGGTGTGGCACTGAAGCCCGGCAAGCCGCTCTGCCTGGCCGTGTGCGACGGCAAGCCGGTGGTCGTGCTGCCCGGATTTCCGACATCGGCCATGTTCACCTTCCACGCGATGATCGTGCCTGTGCTGCGCCGCATGGCCGGCCTGCCGCCGCGCAGCGACGCGCATGTGAGCGCGACGGTGCCGGTGCGCATTCCATCGGACCTCGGACGCACCGAATTCGTCATGGTCTCGCTGGTCGAGGGGCGGGACGGGCTCGTTGCCTACCCGACGGGCAAGGGCTCCGGCGCCATCACCTCCTTCGGCCAGGCCGACGGCTTTCTGCGCATCGATGCCCTGGCCGACCATATGCCGCAGGGTGCGCGCGCCGAGATCACCTTGCTTTCACCGCATCTGCACGCGCCCGACCTTGCCATCATCGGCAGCCATTGCTCGGGTCTCGACCGCGTGCTCACGCCGCTCGTGCGCCGGGGGCTCGCCGTGCGCTCGATCGCCGTCGGCAGTCTCGGCGGCCTGGCGGCGGCGCGGCGCGGCGAATGCGATCTGGCGCCGATCCATCTCTTCGACGACCAGACGCAGAGCTACAACGCGCCCTTCCTCTCCGACGAACTGGAACTCGTGCCGGGCTGGCGGCGCATGCAGGGCGTCGTCTTTCGCAAGGGTGACGAACGCTTCGAGGGACGCGACGCGGCCGCAGCCATTCGCGCCGCGCTCGCCGATCCTTCCTGCATGATGGTCAACCGCAACCAGGGCGCGGGCACCCGCATCCTGATCGATCGCCTTCTCGGCGATGCGCGGCCTGAGGGCTACTGGAACCAGCCGCGCTCGCACAATGCGGTTGCCGCAGCGGTTGCGCAGGGCCGCGCCGACTGGGGCGTGACGATCGCCCCGATTGCCGAGGCAGCCGGTCTCGGCTTCATCGCACTCACCGAGGAGCATTACGATTTTGCGCTGGTCAAGGCGCGCAAGGAGAGACCGGCAGTCAAGGCATTCCTCGAGGCGCTCGATTCGCCCGAATGCCGCAGCGCCCTGGAAGAGGCGGGATTCCGGCCGGCTTGAGCTCAACCCGACGCAAGCTCCGCCAGCCGTTCCGCCGCGGCCCGGTCGTCGAGCGTGTTGACGTTGAAGAAGGGGTCGACCGGCTCGTTTGGCCAGTCGGCGCGCGCCAGCCGGTAGCGCCCCGTCCAGCGGTCGATCTTGCGCATTTCCTCGTCGATCAGCGCCCGGCGCAGCGCCTCGCGCAGCCCGACCTTCCACAGCCCGATCACCGGATGCGCCCGTCCGCCCGAGGCGGCAACCGCCAGTTCCGCATTGGCCGTCCGCCGCGCCTCGTCGAGCCGCTGGGCGAGATCGCGCGGCAGGAAGGGGCAGTCGCCGGCGACGCTGACCACCCAGTCGACGCCGGGCCGGTTTTGCGCTGTCCAGTCGAGCGCGGCGAGAATGCCGGCCAGCGGCCCTGGAAAATCCGCCACCGGGTCGGCCACCACAGGCAGTCCGAAGCCGGAAAAGCGCGCCGGATCGCCATTGGCGTTGATGATGAGGGCGCTCACCTGCGGGCCGAGCCGCTCGACGACATGTTGGAGAATGGGCCGTCCGGCGATCGTCTGCATGGGCTTGTCGCCGCCGCCCATGCGCCGCGCCAGCCCGCCGGCGAGAATGACGCCGACCGCCGGGATCGGATCAGGCCTCATTGCGTGCCCCCTTTGCGATGGTGGCGCGGGGCTTCCTCCTCGATCACGTCGGGGTCGAGGTCGAAGACCATCCTCTCCTCGCCCGAAAGCACGATGAACCGCTTGCCGCGGGCGCGCCCGACGAGCGTCAGCCCGACCTCGCGCGCGAGCGCCACGCCCCAGGCGGTGAAGCCCGACCGCGACACCAGGATGGGAATGCCCATCCTGACCGTCTTGATGGTCATTTCCGAGGTGAGCCGCCCGGTCGTGTAGAGGATCTTCTCGCCCGCATCGACGCCGTGGCGGAACATCCAGCCGGCGATCTTGTCGACCGCGTTGTGGCGTCCGACATCCTCCATATAGCAGACCGGCCGGTCCTGATGGCACAGCACGCAGCCATGAATGGCTCCGGCCTCCAGGTAGAGCGACGGCATGGTGTTGATGGCACGGGTCAGCCGGTAGAGCCAGGAGGAACGCAGCTCGGCCTGCGGCAGTTCGGCATGCTCGATCGCCTCCATCAGGTCGCCGAAGGCCGTGCCTTGGGCGCAGCCGGAGGTCAGGGTCTTCTTTTTCAGCTTCTGCTCGTAATTGGTGTCGCGCTCGGTGCGCACCACCACGACCTCGATGTCGTCGTCATAGTCGACGCCCGTCACGACATCGTCCGGCTTCAGCATGTTCTGGTTCAACAGATAGCCGAGCGCCAGATATTCGGGATAGTCGTTGATCGTCATCATAGTGACGATCTCCTGGGAATTGAGATAGAGCGTCAACGCGCGCTCGACGGGCACGTTGATCCCGACCGCCGCGCCCGTATGGTCGATCCCCGACACCGCTTCCGTCAGACGCGGGTCGGCGGGCTGGGGCATGATAACCGGGATTTCATCCTGTTCGAGCGAGTTGTGCATGTCTCCTCCGCATGGCCTATCGCCGAGACTACAGGGTTTGCTAGTCTGGGTCAGCCATTATCGGGAAGGGCGGATGACAGGACGCACATATATCTCCATGGACGGCCGTGTCGGCGGCGCACACCGGTTGGGGACCTGACGTCATGGCGCAGCTTTCCGACGATTGCTTCGCCTTCGGCGGCCCCCTGATGCCGGTCGACGACGCCGTGGGGCTCATCCGCGACCGCCTCGACGCGGTCGAGGAAACCGAGAGCGTTTCCCTTGCCGTGGCCGACGGCCGGGTGCTCGCCGCCGATATCGTCGCCCCGATCGCGCTGCCGCCCTACACCAATTCCGCCGTCGACGGCTATGCGCTCGCCGGCGACGACGTGCCGTACGGCTCGGCGCAGCCATTCGCCGTGTCCGGACGGCTGCAGGCAGGTGCATCGGAGGAGGTGAGGATCAAGGCCGGCGAGACGGTGCGCATCTTCACCGGCGCGCCGATGCCCGAAGGCGCCGACACGGTCTTCATGCAGGAAGACGTCGAGAATCTCGACGATGGCCGCGTTCTCCTGCCGGCCGGTCTCAAGCGTGGTGCCAATGTGCGTCCGGCCGGCGAGGATGTGGAGGCGGGCCACACCGTGCTGCCGGCCGGGCGAAGGCTGCGCCCGCAGGATGTGGCCATGGCCGCAGCACTCGGTCTGAGCGCGCTAGACGTGCGCCGTCCGGTCAAGGTGGGCCTGTTTTCGACCGGCAACGAGGTGGTCGAGCCGGGCGCGGCGCGGGGCAGGGCGCAGCTTTTCGATTCCAACCGCTACATGCTCGCCGCCATGCTGCGCCGGCTCGGTTGCGCCGTCGAGGATTTCGGCATTCTGCGCGACGACAAGGCACGCATCGCCGGCGCGCTCGAGGACGCGGCAGGCAATTGCGACCTCATTCTCGCTTCGGGCGGCGTTTCGACGGGCGAGGCCGACCATGTGCGGGCCGGCGTCGAAAGCGCGGGTTCGCTGGTCTTCTGGCGCGTGGCGATCAAGCCGGGGCGCCCGGTGGCCATGGGGGTCGTCAAGGGCACGCCGTTCATCGGCCTGCCGGGCAACCCGGTTGCGAGCTTCGTCACCTTCGCCCATGTCGCCCGTGCGGCGGTGACGGCTTTGTCCGGGGCGCGCGAAGAGCCCGCGCTCTTCACGCCTCTGCCGGCCGCCTTCAGCTATCGCAAGAAGCCCGGACGCCGGGAATATGTGCGCGCCGGCCTGCGCCGCGGGCAGGATGGCCATGTCGCGGCCGTCAAATATCCGAAGGAAGGCGCGGGGCTGATCTCCTCCCTGGTCGACACGGACGGTCTCGTCGAACTCGCCGAGGATACGCTCGAGGTCCGCCCCGGCGACCGCGTCCGCTTCATTCCCTATTCCAGCCTGTTTTGACCGCTGCCGCGAAAAGAGCTTGCCGATGCCGACCGAACACCTCGACCTGACCGGACTGAAATGCCCCCTGCCGGCGCTCAAGACACGCAAGGTGCTGGGGCGCCTGCCGCCCGGCACCATGCTGGAGGTGCGCTGCACCGATCCGCTGGCCTCGATCGACATTCCCAACCTGCTCAACGAGACCGGTGATCGGATGGCGGATCAGCATCGCGAGGGCGAGCACATCGTCTTCCTCATTGAAAAGGCGGCGGCGAATGAACGGTGACACGACGACCGCCGGGGCCGAATATCTGACGACGCGCGAGCTCGCCGACCTTCTGCGCATCAAGGAGCGCAAGGTCTACGATCTGGCGGCCGGTGGCGAGGTGCCCTGCATACGAGTCGTCGGCAAGCTTTTGTTCCCGCGCCACGAGATCGACGCATGGATTGCCGCGTCGCGTTCCGGGCCGGTCGTCCCGGAGCCGGCCGTGCCGCTGGTTCTTGCCGGCAGTCACGATCCGCTTCTGGAATGGGCGCTGCGCGAATCCGGCAGCGGCATTGCCGCATTCTTCGACGGCAGCCTAGACGGTGTCGAGCGATTCGCGCGGCGCGAGGCGATCGCCTGTGGCCTGCATGTGCATGAAGACGAGGGAGGCTGGAACAGCGCGACGGTTCGTCAAGCGCTTGGCAACCGGCCGGCGGTGCTGATCGAGTTCGCACGCCGGCAAAGAGGACTGATCGTCGCTGCCGGCAATCCGCAAAACGTCGCCGCCTTGCGCGATCTGGCCCCCTTGAGCGTGGCGAAGCGGCAGTCGAGCGCCGGCAGCCAACGTCTTTTCGAGGCTCTTGCCGCCGAGGCCGGCATCGATCCGGCGGCGCTCGCCGGACCGACCGCGCCGGCGCGCACGGAGGACGACGTCGCCATGCTCGTCCTGGACGGCAAGGCCGACGCCGCCTTCGGGCTGGAAGCCATGGCGGCGCGCTATCGGCTCGGTTTCGTGCCGCTGCTTGAGGAGCGTTTCGATATACTGGTGTGGCGGCGCGACTATTTCGATCCCCCCTTCCAGGCCTTCTTGCGCTTTGTCGCCACGCCGGCATTCGCCGACCGCGCCGCCGATCTCGCCGGCTACGACATGAGCGGCCTCGGCACGGTCCATTTCAATGGCGCGGCGGCTTAGAACATGTCCCGCTCAAACGGTGACGTTTGAGCGAAAGATGCATGTTCCAGCATATTGATCTGCTGCGCTAAGGGCGGTTCCCTTCAATCCGCGTTCGGGAAGAACAGCTGCTGCCCGTCGACCTTGAAATCGGCGATCGCCGCCTGCCCCTCCGCACCGAGCAGCCAGTCGATGAAGGCCTGGCCTTCCTCCGCCTTCACGACCGGATGCTTGTCCGGATTGACGAGGATGACGCCGTACTGGTTGAAAAGCTTCGGATCGCCCTCGACCAGCACCTCGTGATCGCCCTTGTTGCCGAACGAGATCCACGTGGCACGATCGGCCATGATATAGGCGCCCATGCCGACGCCGGTGTTGAGCGTGGCGCCCATGCCCGATCCCGTTTCACGGTACCAATCGCCGGAGGCGGAGGCGGTATCGACGCCGGCTTCGCGCCACAAGCGCAGCTCCGCCTTGTGGGTGCCCGAATCGTCGCCGCGCGAGGCGAAGGCCGACTGGCTTTCGGCAATCTTTTCAAGTGCGGCGACAGCGTCGCTCGAGCCCGCCACGCCGGCCGGATCGTCCGCCGGGCCGACGATGACGAAATCGTTGTACATGACGTCGTGGCGCTTCACGCCCCAGCCGTCGGCGACGAATTTTTCCTCCGCCGGCTTTGCATGGACGAGCAGCACATCGCCGTCGCCATTTTCGGCGTTCTTGATCGCCTGGCCGGTTCCGACCGCGACGACTCGCACATCGATGCCCGATTTCTCGGTGAATTGCGGCAGGATGGCATCGAGCAGGCCGGAGTTCTGCGTCGATGTCGTCGACTGCACGACGATGAATTTGTCCTGCGCCATGCTGCCGAACGGCACAAGGACGGTGACGGCTGCAATCACAGCAGCCAGGTTAACGAGAAGACGCCTGTTCACAGTTTATCCCCCTTTGCGGAATTTGCTCACACCAGCAGGCCGCCGGCGACGAAGTCGCGCGCCGCCTGCGATGCCGGTTCGTCGAAAAATGCCGCCGCCGGCGTCTGCTCGGCGATGCGGCCGCGATGCATGAAGACGACCTCGTCGGCCAGACGGCGGGCCTGGCCGAGATCATGCGTCACCATGACGATCTTCATGCCGTCCTGTGCGAACCGTCGCACCAGTGCCTCGATGCGCTGCGTCGCGCCGGGATCGAGGCTCGAGGTCGGCTCGTCGAGAAACAGGAGTTCCGGTGCGGCGGCGACGGCCCGCACCAGCGCCAGCCGCTGCTGCTCGCCGCCCGAGAGCGAGCGTGCCGGCTGGTGCGCCATGGCCGAAAGTCCGCCCATCTCCAGCAACTCGTCGAGCCGCCGGTGCCGCTTGGTGCCGCGCAGGCGGTGCGCGGCGAGCGCGTAGTCGATATTGGCGCGCACCGAACGGCGCAGAACGACGGGGCGCTGAAAGACCATGGCCTGGCGCCGCCGGATGGCCGGGCTCATCGGCTGGCCGTTGAACAGGACCGTGCCCTGGGCCGGCTCGATCAGACCGTGCATGAGGCGCAGGAGCAGGCTCTTGCCTGCGCCGTTCGGTCCCAGGATGACCGTCGGCGCCCCTGGCTGCAGCGTCAGCCGGTCGATATTGACAAGCCTCTTTCCACCGACGGCATAGACGAGGCCGTGCACGCCGAGCGGCAGGATGGAACCGGCCCGCTTCGCCGCCGCGCGCGACGTAAGGTCGGCGCTGGTTCCTTCGACGGTGAGGGCAGCGGCGTCAGGCATGTGCGATCCTTTGCGAGGCCGGGCCTATCAGCCCTACTGCCGCATTCACCGCGATGGCTATGACGACCAGAATTGTCCCGAGCGCGAGGGCGAGTGCCAGATTGCCCTTCGACGTTTCGAGCGCGATGGTCGTGGTCATGACCCGCGTGACATGGTTGATGTTGCCGCCGACGATGATGACGGCTCCGACCTCGGCGATCGCCCGGCCGAAGCCGGCGAGCAATGCTGTCAGCAGGCTTATGCGCCCGTCCCACAGGAGGGTGGGAACGGAGGCCAGACGCGACACGCCGATGGAGCGCAACTGCTCGGCATATTCGGCGTCGAGGTCTTCCACGACCTGGCGGGTCAGCGCGGCGATGATCGGCGTCACCAGGACCACCTGGGCGATGATCATCGCCGTGGGCGTGTAGAGAAGCTGCAGCACGCCGAGCGGGCCGCTGTTGGAAAGAAAGAGATAGACGACCAGCCCGACGACGACCGGGGGCAGGCCCATCAGCGCGTTCACCAGGACGATCGCGGCAGGCCGGCCGGGAAACCGCCCGACAGCCAGCGCCGCACCGAGCGGCATGCCGATCACCGCGGCCAAGGCGACCGCGGTTAACGACACCCGCAACGACAAGAGCACGATCGACCAGAGTTCCGGGTTGCCCGAGACGATCAGGTTCAGGGACAGAAGGAGCGAATCTGCAAAATCCTGCATTATTCTCTATTTCATTCGCCACGGCGATCAGATTGGCAAATTATGTCTAGAAAGACACGAAGAGTCCACCACGAAAAATGGACCTGAGTCGTGCAGCCGAAGCACCGGGCAACCGTGCTGCCGCCCCGCCGGCAATGCGCATTTCGCGCTTCCACTGGCGATATGACCCGCCGCAAGGATGCGGTGGACAGGGGCATTTTGGTGTTGGAATAGTGTTTCAGCAAATATTTAAACATGACTATGTCAGTCAAGATAAGTTGTTATCCCAAACATTTGAGAATTTGATCTCGAATATCGTTGTAAAACGCGTTTTTTGTTGGTTTAATCATGCCGGGAGGTACGAGTTGCCGGACCGGAATTTTGCTCAGGCAGAAATGTTGGCCGAATCTGAACGATTGCGAGCGGATCTGTATCGACTGCTCGCACGGTTGCTTTCTGCGCCCGCCGATGCGCAGGTCTTGCACATGCTGAGCGGCATGTCCGGTGACGAGACGGATCTGGGATCCGTTATCGGCGAGTTGAGCGAGACCGCCGGCGCGATGTCGATCGACGAGGCGCGGCGAGAATTTCAGGACCTCTTCATCGGCATCGGCCGCGGCGAACTGGTTCCGTACGGTTCCTATTATCTGACGGGTTTTTTGCACGAGAAGCCGCTGGCGCGCTTGCGCCGCGACATGGCGCCGCTCGGCATTGCGCGCTCGCCCGAGATAAAGGATCCTGAGGACCATGCCGGCGCGCTGATGGACATGATGGCCGGTCTGATCGACGGCGCTTTCGGCACGCCGCAGCCGCTCGCCGTCCAGAAGAGCTTTTTCGACAAGCATATCGGTTCGTGGATGCCGCATTTCTTCGCCGACCTGGAACGGGCGCGCGCGGCGCGCCTGTTTCGTCCGGTCGGGCGGATCGGCCTGCTTTTCATGCATATCGAGGAGACGGCGTTCGAGATGTAGCGGCGCGTCTCATGGTTTGGTCCCGGCGACACGCCCCGGCCGGGAGCTCCCGATCGAAGGGGCAACGGAAGGGAGAACAGCATGACGTCCAAGGCAGATGAAGCCAAGACGGATCGTCGCTCATTCCTGAAACTGGCAGGGCTCGGGAGCGTCGCCGGCGGCGCCGCGCTCGTGACCGGCGAGAAGGGCGAAGCGGCGGAGGCGAAGACCGGGACCGACGGCGCCGGTTACAAGGAAACCGATCACATCCAGGCCTATTACAAGTCGGCGCGCTTGTGACGCTGCACGACGATAGGCGCTTGCGGGTGACGTAAGAAGAAACGGAGACGACGATGCTCAGGAAGAAGGCAAATGGAGCGGCAAGGAGCCCCCGCCTGTCATCCGCGCTGTCGGAGTTTGGAAGGGCGGCGGTCGATCGCCGCACCTTCCTGAAACGCTCCGGTCTCGCCATAGGCGGGGCGGCCGGCATCTCTGCCCTTTCGGGTGGAATGGTGCGCAAGGCCGAGGCGCAAACGGCTGAAGCCGGAAATGTCGAGATCAAGAAGTCTGTCTGCACGCATTGTTCGGTCGGCTGTACCGTGATCGCGGAAGTATCCGACGGCGTGTGGATCGGGCAGGAGCCGGGTTTCGATTCGCCGTTCAATCTCGGCGCCCATTGCGCCAAGGGCGCATCGGTGCGCGAGCACGCCCATGGCGAGCGGCGGCTGAAATATCCCATGAAGCTCGTGGGCGGGGAATGGCAGCGCATCAGCTGGGACGAGGCGATCAACGAGGTCGGCGACAAGCTGTCGGAGATCCGGGAGGCGAACGGACCCGATGCCGTCTACTGGATGGGCGGCTCGAAGCACAGCAACGAGGGCGCCTATCTCTATCGCAAGTTCGCCGCCTTCTGGGGCACCAACAACACCGACAACCAGGCCCGAATCTGCCACTCCACCACCGTCGCCGGCGTCGCCAACACCTGGGGCTACGGCGCGATGACGAACAGCTTCAACGACATGCACAATTCGCGCGCGATGCTGTTCATCGGCAGCAATGCAGCCGAGGCGCATCCAGTGGCGATGTATCACATCCTCAAGGCGAAGGAGGAGAACAACGCGCCGCTGATCGTTTGCGACCCGCGCTTCACGCGCACGGCCGCGCATGCGGACGAATATGTGCGCTTCCGTTCGGGCACGGACGTGGCGCTGGTCTGGGGCATCCTGTGGCATGTGCTCGACCAGCAGCTCGAGGACAGGGAGTACCTGCGCACCCGCGTCTGGGGCTTCGACCAGATCAGGGAGGAGGTCAGTCGCTGGACGCCCGACGAGGTCGAGCGCGTGACCGGCGTTCCCGGCTCGCAGCTCCAGCGCGTTGCCCGCCTGATGGCCGAAAACCGCCCCGGCACCCTGGTGTGGTGCATGGGCGGAACCCAGCACCATTCCGGCAATAACAACATCCGCGCCTACTGCAACCTGCAGCTTGCCCTCGGCAATGTCGGCGTCGCCGGCGCCGGGACAAACATCTTCCGCGGACACGACAACGTGCAGGGCGCAACCGATCTCGGGCCTTTGCCCGACAGCCTGCCGGGCTATTACGGTCTGTCCAAGGGCGCCTGGTCGCATTGGGCGCGGGTCTGGGATGTCGAGTACGACTATCTGGCAGGCAAGTTTGCCTCCCAGGAGCTGATGGAGGCGAATGGCGTGCCCGAGTCGCGCTGGTTCGACGCGGTGCTGGAGCCGGTGGAAAATCTCGAACAGCCGACGAACCTGCACGCCATGGTCTATATGGGGCACGCCCCCAACTCGCAGACCCGCCAGGGCGATCTGAAGAAGGCGATGGAAGAGCTCGACCTTCTCGTAGTTATCGATCCTTATCCGACGGTATCGGCAGTCCTTTCCGATCGCACCGACAATGTCTATCTGCTGCCGGCCTCGACGCAGTTTGAGAGTGCCGGCTCGGTGACGGCGTCCAATCGCTCGGTGCAGTGGCGTGAAAAGGTGTTCGAGCCGCTGTTCGAATCCAAGCCGGACCACGAGATTCTCTACCTCCTGGCCACGAAATTCGGTTTCGCCGACGAGATGTTCAAGAACATCGCGGTCGAGGGAACGGTCCCGGTGGTCGAGGACGTGACCCGCGAGTTCAATCGCGGCACATGGACGATCGGCTATACAGGCCAGTCGCCCGAACGGCTGAAAATGCACATGGCCAACCAGCACACGTTCGACAAGACGACGCTGCGGGCCATGGGCGGACCGGCCGACGGCGACTATTACGGCATGCCGTGGCCGTGCTGGGGCACGCCCGAAATGAAACATCCCGGAACGCCGGTGCTCTATGACATGAGCAGGTCCGTCATGGACGGCGGAATGGGCTTCCGGGCGCGTTTCGGCGTCGAGCGCAATGGCGACAACCTCCTGGCAGAGGGCGTCTATCCGGTCGGCTCCGAAATCGAGGACGGCTATCCCGAGTTCACCATGGCGATGCTGCGCGAACTGGGATGGGACGGCGACCTGACGGCCGAGGAGATGGAGGCGATCAGGACCGTGGCCGGCTCCGACGATCAGGAGGCGATCGACGCCATAAACTGGAAGACCGACCTTTCGGGCGGCATCCAGCGCGTTGCGATCGAGCATGGCTGCGCGCCGTTCGGCAACGCCAAGGCGCGCGCCGTCGTGTGGACCTTCCCGGATCCGGTACCGATCCACCGCGAGCCGCTCTACACGCCGCGCCGCGACCTCGTGGCCGACTATCCGACCTATGAGGACAAGACCTTCTGGCGGGTGCCGACGGCCTATGCGTCGATCCAGAAGAACGACTTCTCCGAGGAGTTCCCGCTGATCCTGTCATCGGGCCGGCTGGTCGAATATGAAGGCGGCGGCGACGAGACCCGGTCCAATCCGTGGCTCGCCGAGTTGCAGCAGGAGATGTTCGTCGAGGTCAATCCGTTCGACGCCAACAATGCCGGCGTACAAAATGGCGACGCCGTCTGGGTCCACGGCCCCGAAGGCGGCAAGGTTATGGTCAGCGCGATGGTCACCGAACGGGTGGGCCGGGGCATGGCATGGATGCCGTTCCATTTCGGAGGCCATTTCCAGGGCCAGGACCTCAGGGACAAATATCCCGCCGGCGCGGACCCGTATGTCCTTGGTGAATCCACCAACACCGCACAAACCTACGGCTACGATTCGGTGACCCAGATGCAGGAAAGCAAGACCACGCTTTGCCGGATCGAACGGGCGTAAGGGGAGGAGAAGAACAATGGCAAGAATGAAATTCCTCTGCGACGCCGAACGCTGCATCGAATGCAACGCCTGCGTCACCGCGTGCAAGAACGAGAATGAAGTGCCCTGGGGCGTGAACCGGCGGCGGGTCGTCACGATCAATGACGGCAAGCCGGGCGAGCGTTCCATTTCGGTCGCCTGCATGCACTGCTCCGACGCACCGTGCATGGCCGTGTGCCCGGTCGACTGCTTCTATCAGACGTCCGATGGCGTGGTGCTGCATTCCAAGGATCTGTGCATCGGCTGCGGCTACTGCTTCTACGCCTGCCCGTTCGGCGCCCCGCAATATCCGCAGGCCTCCAACTTCGGCTCGCGCGGCAAGATGGACAAATGCACCTTCTGCGCCGGCGGTCCCGAAGAGGACAACTCGGCGGCCGAGTTCCAGAAATACGGCCGCAACCGGCTCGCTGAAGGCAAGCTGCCGCTGTGCGCGGAAATGTGCTCGACCAAGGCACTGTTGGCGGGCGACGGCGATGTCGTCTCGTCGATTTATCGCGAACGCATCGTGGCGCGCGGCTTCGGTGCCGGCGCCTGGGGCTGGGGCACGGCCTACGAGCGAAAGGTCGGCGGCTGATTGATCCGTCCGGATCGGGCGGTCGCCCAGGCGGCCGCCCGCTGTCGTCGCGGCGGGGGCGATGGAAAAGGCGCATGAAGCCACGAACGCTTGCGCTCGATCCTGCCGCGCGGCACAATTCTTTCGTGCATTGGAGGAAAGCAAGATGTCCAGCCTGAGGACGATGTGCGTCTCGCTTGCGCGCCTTTTCCCGATCCTGCCGGTCCTGGCCTGTGCCTTTGTCGTGTCCATGGCATTGTCCGAAACGTCGCTGGCGCAAAGCTCCGTGCGCCCGCCGGAAGGGGCGGTAAACACGAACTCCGACGGCGCCGTTGGCGGGGCGGTGCCCGGCGACGCACTTGGCACGACCTCCGATTCAGAGATCTGGCGCGCGGTGCGCCAGGGCGTGGCCGGCACTGTCTCGATACCCGACAAGAAGGCGGCGGTCCTGGTTCAGTCCGACGGCGAGTCCTGGCGGCTGATGCGCAACGGGCCGCTGTTCGACTTTCTCGGCCTCGCCATGATCGCCACGCTGATCCTGCTGGCATTGTTCTTCGCGATCCGCGGCCGGGTGCGCGTCGAGCACGGCATGTCGGGAACCAGGATCAAGCGCTTCGGCACGATCGAGCGCAGTGCGCACTGGCTGATGGCGCTGTCCTTCATCATTCTCGCCATCAGCGGCCTCAACATTTCCTTCGGCCGTGAACTGATCATGCCGCTGATGGGCAAGGAGGCCTTCGGCCCGATGGCGTGGTTCCTGAAACACACGCACAATTACGTCGCATTCGCCTTCATGCTGGGCTTGGCCGTGGCCTTCGTCCTGTGGGTCGTCCACAACATCCCCAACGGCAAGGACCTCGTCTGGTTCGCCAAGGGCGGCGGCATGATCGGCAAGGGCGTTCATCCGCCGGCCTGGAAGTTCAATGCGGGCCAGAAGGTCATATTCTGGCTGGTGATGATCGGCGGGTTGTCGCTCTGCCTGTCGGGCTGGGCGCTCCTGTTTCCCTTCCAGCATCACTTCTTCAGCGATACCTTTATTGCCCTGTCGTCGATCGGCATCGACGTTCCGGCGTGGCTGGGGCTGCCGGAGCCGCCCTATTCGGTCATCCAGGAGCAGCAGTTCAACAGCATCTGGCACGCCATCGTGGCGGTGCTGATGGTCTGCCTGATCTTCGCCCACATCTATATCGGCACGATCGGCATGGAGGGCGCATTCGATGCCATGGGCAGCGGCGATGTCGACCTGAACTGGGCCAGGGAGCATCACTCGCTCTGGGTCGAGCAGATGGAACAGGCGGAGGCTCGCCCGTCAGCACCCGCCAAGACGCAGCCGGCGGAATAGGCCGGGGTGTCGCTCCATGGCCCGGTCGGCCTGCCTGGCGATGACGGCCGCAGCCCTGATGATGTGGCCGCTTGCCGTGGCCGCTGAGGCCGGCTGGCCGGAGCGCCTGGTCGGCCATGGCGGACCGGTCAAGGCGGTGACTTTGTCGGATGACGGCGAGACGGCGCTGACCGCGTCTTTCGATTATTCGGTTCTTCACTGGCGCCTCGAAGGCGGTGAAGGCCAGGTGCTGGCCCGGCTGATCGGCCACAAGGCGCCGGTCAACGATGTCGCTTTCGTGCCGGGAGCGCGCAAGGCGGTCTCGGTCGGCGACGATGGAGCCCTTGCCATTTGGGACCTGGAGCGGGCCCGTCTTCTGGCATTGATCGAGGACAGCCCGGTCAAGGTGCTCGACGTCGCCGTCAGTCCGGATGGACGCTTCGCCGCCGCCGCCCGCTGGGACGGGACGGCCCGGATCTTCGATATCGCCGGCGAGAGGGAGATCGCGCGCGCCGAGGGGCACCGCGGCAATGTCAACGCGGTCGCCTTTTCGCTCGACGGGGGCCGTTTGTTCACCGCTTCCCAGGACGGCACGATCCGCGCATGGCGGCTCGCCGACGGCGTGATTGCCGGCGCGCCGCGGCTGGTTCTCGATCATGGCTGGGGCGTCAACGTGCTGGCGCCGCTGCCCGGAGCGTCGCTCATTGCCTATGGCACGCTCAACGGCGTCGTCGGGGTCGTCGACCTTCGAACACTGGACAATGTGACGCTTTCGTCGAACGAGCATCCGATCCTGTCGCTCGCCGTTTCGCCGCGCGCCGGCTGGCTCGCCGCCGGCAGCGCCGACGGCCATATCCGCATATTCGATATCGAGACCGGAAACCGCGTGGAGGATTACAACGACATCTATGGCCCGGTCTGGGGGCTGTCGTTCACGCCGGACGGTCGCCACCTTTATCGCGCTGGGCTGGACGATTTCGCGATCCGCTGGCGCATCAGGCCGTCAGAGCCGGTCGAGCCCGTCCGCTCGGTCTATCCGCGCCGCTTCCAGGCCCATGACGCTGAGGATCCGGGCGAGATCGAGTTCCTGCGCAAATGTTCCGTCTGCCACACCTTGACGCCGGACGACGCCAACAGGGCGGGGCCGACGCTCTATGGACTGTTCGGACGGGTCGCCGGGACGGTCGAGGGCTATGAATATTCGAAAGCGCTTGCAAAATCGGATATCATCTGGACGCCGGAGACGGTTTCGCTTCTGTTCGACCATGGCCCCGACGTCGTGACGCCGGGCACCAAGATGCCGATCCAGAGGCTGAAGAGCGTCGAGCGGCGCGACGCGCTGATCGAATTCCTGCTTGAGGCGACCGCGCCGGATGGCATCGCCTCGCCTCCGGGTGTACGTCGAGAGGATGGCGAGTAGGATCGGGGAATCGAACGCGGCCGTTTGGATGCGGGCGCACCATGTGCAAGGCCCTGGTGGGCGGGAGTACAGGCAACCATGAAGGCATTTCTGTTGAGCATCGTCGTCCTGCTGGTGGTGTCCCTGGGCGCCGGCTTTCTGTTTCATTCACAGTTCGAGACTTCCGCCGAAACGGCTTTTTCCAGCGGCAATGTCCGGATTCAGTGAGCGCGCGGACGCCGGCATCACAACCATTTGCAGATATGATCGAGGAGCCAGGAAAATGAGCGAAGAAGCATTCAACATGTCCCTGCGCAAGTTTCTCAAGCAGGTCGGCGTGACCTCGCAGCGCGAGATCGAAAAGCTCGTGCGCTCCGGCGATATGTCGGGCGGCAAGGTGAAGGTCAAGATGCTGCTGACCGCCGAGGGCACATCGCTGAACCACGTCGTTTCCGGAGAAATCGAGCTGCCGTGACCATGGTCGCGACCAGCCCGCCGGAGCCTGTCTTCCCACCCGTGTTTACCGGCCATGCCGTGGAGACGGGGCGCGAGCCGATTGACGCTGCCGTCGCCGCCGCGTCGACGGATATGGCCGATGCCGGCGACATCTTCTGGTCGCGCGCCACGGACCGGGCCGCGGCGGCAATCGTGCTGGAGCCCGAGGTTGCCCTGTCGTCGGCTTTGCAGATGGCGCCGGCGCTGATGGTGGCGACCGGCGACGCGCTCGGCGCGCTCGGACCGCCGAGCCTCCCCGTCACCTATCGCTGGCCGGTGACCCTCCTTGTCAATGCCGGCCGGGCGGGCGGCGTCGCCCTGGCCGCCCCGCGTGACACGGCCCTGTCGCAGGTGCCCGACCGGCTTGTCGTCGGCTTCGATCTCGCGCTTCGCTTTCCCGACGGCGTGCGCGACCCGGGTCTCGATCCGGATGTCACGGTCCTTCATGAGGAGGGCTGCGGCGATATCGACAGCCGGGCATTGATCGGCGCGGTGGCGCGGCATTTTCTCACCTGGGTCGACACCTGGCTTCAGGACGGTTTTCGTCCGGTGCATAGGGCGTGGGTGACGCGGGCAGAGGAAACGGGCCGATGGATCGAGTGCGCCTTGCCGGCCGGCCGCTGGGCCGGCACGATGGTCGGCCTGGACGAGGAGGGCGGTCTTATTCTCAATCATGACGGCGAGATGATTTCGGTGCCGCTCGCGGCTGCAATGGAGCGCTATTGAACATGGAACCGGCGATCGTGCGCAGCAAGAGACCAGCCCTGGGTGGGCGGCCGGTATGGAAATCGGCCGGTCTTCATCTCACGCACCGGCTCGACAATGGCTGGCTCGCCGTCTCGCCCGACCTGCTGCGCGCCTATTACACCCGGCCCGAGATTCATCCGATCGAGGAGAGCTGCGCGAACGAGCACCGTCTGTTCGAAAAGCTCATGGAAACGCCCGACGCACCGGTTGCAGACCATGAGATCGCGGCGATCGCCGATCCGGATGCGGCGGATAATTATCGCCATCTGCTCGCCTATCGCGACCACCTTGTCGGACACGGCTCTGTCGAGGCCGCCTATCTGGCGCTGTTTCGTCCCGGCGCGCCGCAGGTGCCTCCCGTCTTCATCGAACAGCTCGCGCACCTGATCGTCGCCAACATGCTCGACGGCGAGGACGACGCCTTCGTCCTGCGGGCGGGCGAGCTGTTCTTTCGCGAACAGAAGGTGACGCTTGCCGAGGGTCAGCTGATGCTGGCCGATGCGGAGGTTGTCGAGATGTATACCGAGACCGGCGGGCTGGGCGGCCTCGGCGCGCTTTTGACGGAAGCAGGAACGCCGATGCGCGAGATTTCACTCGATGTGCTTGGCGAGGACAATGCGGCCACCTACGAGGAGCGCGCCGACCAGTTCAATTTCGCCCTCGATTTCCGCTTCACCCAGCCCGGCCAGGACGCGCTGGCGCGTGTCGTGGAACGCTGGCTCGGCCATTTCGCGGCCCTGCCGGTGCGCGTGCAGGCGATGCGCTCGATCACCGATGAACGCTGGAGCTGGCATATCGGGCTCGATTCGCAGGCGACCACTATCCTCAATGCCCTTTACACGGGCGAAACAGTTGACGAGGCGGAGCTGCAGCGTCTGCTGGCGCTCTTCCGCCTCGAATTCCTGGAGCAGGACGGGCTGATCGAGACGATGCGCGGCAAGCCGGCCTATCTCGGCTTGGCCATGACGGACGACGAGCGGGTCAGGCTCAAGCCGCAGAACCTGTTGACGAATCTTCCCTTGAAGAACCCGGTGCAGTGAAGGAGAAATCCGGTATGACCGCTTCCGCAGCCAACATCTCCAATGCACCGTGGATGCGCCTCGTCGCCCTGGTGCTCGCCATCCTGCTTGCCCTTGCGGCATGGTTTGTCTGGCAGAACGCCGATGCGCGCCTCAAGGCCGTGCCGCCCGCGGCCGATACGCTGCCGGCCCTGGGCGTTCCACAGGCTGTTTCGGACTGCATCGACCGCCGCACGGCGGACATCAACAACCTTGTCGATCAAGGGTTCATGGATGCCGACGCGGCACGGCTCTCGCTGCAGAATGCGCGTTCTCTCTGCGTGCAGCGCAATTAGAGCATGTCCCGCTCAAACGGAATCGTTTGAGCGAAAGGTACATGCTCCAACATATTGATCTGGCGCGCATACCTTTGCTTCGAACGTTTCGGTTTGAAGCGAAGGCGCGCTGGATAGCGAAGCTATTCTTCGCTCAGAAAATCCTCGATCGACAGGCCCTTCTTCTCGGCCTGAACGTAATCGTCGGTGGTGCGCATGCGCTGCCGCGTGGCCATGGCGAAGGGATCGCGGCCGCCTTCCGACAGCGTCTCGAGCCGGCAATTGTCGCACATCTCGATCAGGGCGACGCGCTCGGCGGACTGGAACATCCAGTGCTTGCCGCCGAGTTCGCTCTTGACCCGGTCCAGGACGCCGCGCGCGGCGAACGGCTTGCCGCAACGGATGCATTCGGCCGGCTCGTCCTCGTATAGCGTGACCGGCTGCATGACGCCGGCCGAAAGATTGTAGCGCGGCGCCAGCGCGATCGCGTCTTCCGGGCAGGTCGCCGCACAGATGCCGCACTGCACGCAGGCGGCCTCGACCAGACGCAGTTGCGGCTTGTCGGGATTGTCGCGCAGGGCATCGGTCGGGCAGGACGACACGCAGGCCAGGCACAGCGTGCATTTGTCGTTGTCGACTTCGACGGCGCCGTAGGGCGCCGACTCGGGCAGGTGGATGATCTCGTCCGCCGGGGCACCGGCGCTTGCAAGAAGGGCGATCGCGGCACGTGCCACCTCGCGCTTGCCGCCCACCGGCGTAAAGGCGGAACGTGCGATCTCGCCCGGCGTGTCGGCGGCATAAAGGGCCGCCTCGAGCGCATCAGGATCGTTGTCGGGAAGAACCCGGATACGCCCGCTTTCAAGCCCGAGCCCGGCAAGAAGCGCGTCCATCAGGCGGATTTCCTCTTCCAGCGCACCGAGTTCGCCGCCTTTGCGGGGATCGACAAGCACCCGGATGGCGCGAAAGCCGGCGGCCAGGCCGGCGGCAAGCGCGTCATGCCCGACACCGCTCGCCGAATGCAGTTCCAGCGGGATGACATTTGCCGGCAGGCCGCGCCCGAAGCGCGCCATGGCGTTGATGAGCGGCGTGCCGTATTCGCCGTCGTGAATGAGCAGCACTGGCGCCTCGCCGCCGGCGTCGAGATAAATGCGCGCCAGCGTCTGGATACGCTCGATGAGCGCGCCGCGTTGCGGATATTCGTAAGAGACGGCGCCGGTGGGGCAGTGCGCTGCGCAATTGCCGCAGCCGCCGCAAATGCCGGCATCGACCTTCACCCCGTCTCCGTCCGGCGTGATGGCGCCGGGCGGGCAATTGTCGATGCATTTCGTGCAGCCCGTCTTCCTGGAGCGTTCGTGGGCGCAGATTGAGGCGTCGTAGCTGATATAGATCGGCTTTTCGAATTCGCCTTCAAAGCCGCTCGCCTCGAAGATTGCCCGCATGACGGCGGCCGGATCACCGGGATCGGCACGGAAATAGCCGTCTCGCCCTTCCGTGCGCGCAAACGGCGCGGCGCCTCCGGTCATGTCGAACAGGACGCTGCAGTTCGACGCCGCCCCGTCGCGGGGCATGGCGAATTGCGGCGCGCCGCGCGAGGAGGGCAGCATTGGCGCATAGCCGTCGACGATGACTTCGAAGGCACCCAGCGATCCGCGCGCCGAGCGCAGACGTCCGCAAAAGACCGGGAAATCGAGGACAGGGGGCAGAATGACGTCGTCCCGGTCGGTCAGAAGCAGCGTCACCGACAATGTGCGGTTCAACAGTTGTGCCGCCTCCAGTGCCGCCTGGCCACCGCCCATCACCAGGCACAAGCCGTCGCTCTCGATGGTGCGCAGCCGGGCCGGCTTGACCGGCAGCGTGGCCGTCGCCATCAGGGCCGCCATCTTGGGCGATGGGTCGGCATTGTCGGCGCTCCAGCCGGCCATCTCGCGGATGTTGACATAGGAAGGCGCCTCGCGGCCCGCTTCCTCGGCGATCTCGGAAAAGAGCGGGCTTTCCTGCGTGCAGGCGACGCACAGCGGTTCGCCGCCTTCCAGCGCCTTTTCGTATTCGGCGATCTCGCTGCGGCAAAGCTGCGTGTGGACGCGAAGGTCCTCCGCGCCAAAAGCATGGGCGATCGTCGGCCCGCGCACAGTCATGGACTTTTCGCAATTGCACACCAGCAGGCGCCGGTTCGGAAAGCTCATTGCATTGCCCTTGTTGCCTCGACTCTATCACCTTATTCTCTCAGGCGCGTCATGCAACTGCATGCACAAGGAATGGGTGGAGGCTTGAGCCGCGAACTGAAAATGACGGTCGGCGTGCTGGCTGAACGGCGTAAGGCCGTTTCGCGCTGGGTCAAGGAGATCTGGGTGCCGGTCGGCGTGACGCCGAGCGTAAGCGGATTTTCTGCCGGCGATGTGGTCGTCAGCGACGATCGCATGACACGCTATTTCATGGGCCTCGCTGAGCTTACCTGCTACGCGGCCGAAACGGAGGCCTACGTTCACAATTTCAACAGCCGGAACCCGGCGCTCTTCGTCGTTCTCAGGCGCGACGCGGATCGCAGCCATCCGCTGCCCTGGTATGTCCATTGCGTGACGGCCTCGCCCTTTCAGGTGCAGGAGTTCGAAGATGTCGGCGAAGACATAATCGAGCGGGTGGCGATGCCGCCGGAAATCGCCATGGCGATCGATCAGTTTGTCGCCGTCTTTCACAAGGACGAGACGTTCAAGAAGCGCCGCCGCGACAGGGTCGACACCGAGGTGCAGAAATTCGGCAAGGAGCCGATCTTCCTGAACCGGGGACGACCCGGGGGAGGCCGGCTCGATGGTTGAGGAAAGGAAGGAAGCCTTTCTGGAGCGCTGGTCGCGGCGCAAGCGCAAGGCCGGCGCGGCGGAACACGCCGCCTCCAACGAAGAGCCTGTGACGGCACCGGCCGGCGATGCCGAACCGCCGGAGAATGAGGCGGCGCGGGCGGAAATGGAGGCCAATCGGCGGGCCGCCGAAGCGGTCGACATCGATGCCCTGGAAAAGGGCGACGACTTTTCCGTCTTCTTCAGGCGCGGCGTGCCGCCGGCGCTCAAGAACAGGGCGCTGCGCAAGCTGTGGCGGACCAACCCGGTGCTGGCCAATCTCGACGGGCTCAACGACTACGACACCGATTTCAACGCACCGTCGGCCAAGGTCTATAGTTCGCTGTGGCAGGTCGGCCGCGGCTATCTGGACCGCGAGCAGCAAGAGGTCTCGACCCTGCTGGCAGGCGATGAGACCGAAGCGACGCCGCCCGCCGCCGCGGAGCAGGCTACGGCGTCCGCTACGCAGACCGACGATGAGAGCGAGGAATTGGCTGCGGAAAATCCGCAAGAGGCGTTCGAGCCGGAAGGCCGGGCCGAGGCGCCCTCCCTGGCCGCCGAGGAAACACATTGGCAAGACGATGACGGCGTCACCCGCCCGAAAGGCCGGGTCTCCATTCGGCGTCGACTTCAAGGCTGACACGCGACCGAGGCACGCATTGGCCGTGCGGGGCGGTTGCGCTATGTCTTGGGATGAGAGTCGACGGGAGGCATCGCGGTGGACATAGCCAGACAAGACGTTCTCGAAGCATTGCGCAAGGTCAAGGGACCCGAACTGACGGGCAACATCGTCGATCTCGGCCTGGTGTCCGAGATCGTCGTTTCGGGCGCGTCGGTCTTCTTTTCCCTCACCGTGCCTGCCGAGCGCGCCGAGGAACTCGAACCCTTGCGCGCGGCGGCCGAAAAGGCTGCGATGAGCGCTCCGGGCGTCGAAAAGGCGAGCGTGGTGCTGACGGCGTCGAAGAAGGCCGGAGCGCCGTCACGCGCCGTTCGCCCGGGACCGAGCGCGGCGCAGGCGGGCGATGTTCCCCCGCCCATGGCCGCGCGCGCGGCACGCCCCGCCCCGCAGGCGCCGCCCGCCAGGCAGGGCGTTCCGGGCATCGGTGCGATCATCGCAGTCGCCTCCGGCAAGGGCGGGGTGGGCAAGTCCACCACCGCCGTCAACCTTGCCCTGGCGCTGCAGGCCAACGGTCTCAAGGTCGGCGTGCTCGACGCCGATATTTACGGCCCGTCCATGCCGCGCCTGTTGCACATATCGGGGCGTCCGCAGACCGTCACGGGGCGTATTCTCAAGCCGATGGAGGGATACGGGCTGAAAGTCATGTCGATGGGGTTCCTGGTCGACGAGGAAACGCCCATGATCTGGCGTGGGCCGATGGTGATTTCCGCGCTCACCCAGATGCTGCGCGAGGTCGAGTGGGGCGAGCTCGATGTGCTGGTGGTCGACATGCCGCCCGGCACCGGGGATGCCCAGCTGACCATGGCGCAGAATGTGCCGCTGGCCGGCGCGATCATCGTCTCCACGCCGCAGGATCTCGCGTTGATCGATGCGCGCAAGGGGCTCGCCATGTTTCGCAAGGTCGACGTGCCGATCCTCGGCGTGGTGGAAAACATGAGCTATTTCGTCTGTCCCGATTGCGGCGGCCGGCACGACATATTCGGCCATGGCGGCGCACGCGATGAGGCCGAGCGCGTCGGCGTGCCGTTTTTGGGCGAAGTGCCGCTCGACATGGAAATCCGCACGACCTCCGATGGCGGGACGCCGATCGTTGTGGCAAGCCCGGACGGGCCGCACGCCGGTGTCTTCAAGGAGATCGCCGAGCGCGTCTGGGCGCGCATCGGCGAGGAGCGGCAGATGGCCGGCTCACCGGCGATCGTTTACGAGTAGTGCATGGGCGCGGCTTGTCAGGCCGCCTTGCCAAGCATCAGCGCCATGTTCTGCACCGCCGCGCCGGAGGCGCCCTTGCCGAGATTGTCGAGCAGCGCGACGAGATTGGCCTGGCCGGTGCCCTCGGTGCCGAAGACGAACAGCTTCATGCCGTCAGTGCCGGCAAGCGCTGTCGGGTCGAGCCGGGCAAGCCGTGCGCTGTCTTCCGGCGACACCACCTCGACAATCTCCTGGCCCGCATAATGGCGTTCGAGCGCGGCGTGCAGGTCGGCAAGCGTGGGCGTGCCGTTGAGGTCGGCCAGATGCAGCGGCAACTGCACGATCATGCCTTGCGGGAAACGGCCGACGCTCGGGGCGAAGATCGGCCGCCGCGCAAGCAATCCATGTGTCTGCATTTCCGGCACGTGCTTGTGGCCAAGCGTGAGCGCGTAGAGGAAATGCGGCGCGCCAATGTGATCCTCACGGTCTTCATCCTCCATCTGGGCGATCATCTGCTTGCCGCCGCCCGTATAGCCCGACACCGCATTGACGCTGACGGGGTAGCCGGCGGGCAGTATGCCGGCCTCGACCAGGGGACGGATCAATGCGATGGCGCCGGTCGGATAGCAGCCCGGATTGGCAACCAGCCGCGCGCCGGCGATCTTGTCGCGCATGCCAGCCGTCATTTCGGCAAAGCCGTAGGCCCAGTCGGGATGGACGCGGTGCGCCGTGGACGTGTCGATGATGCGGGTCGAATTGACACCGTCGAGCATCGCCACGGCCTCGCGCGAAGCCTCGTCGGGCAGGCAGAGTATGGCGATATCGGCTTCCTTGAGCATGTCCTCGCGCAGGGCGCGATTGCGCCGCTCGGCTTGAGGAATGGACAGCATGTCGAGGTCGTCGCGCCCGGCAAGCCGCGTCCTGATCTGCAGGCCGGTGGTGCCGTGTTCGCCGTCGATGAAGATTTTCGGTTTCATGACTTCTTTTCTATGCCCAAAACGAATCCGCTTTCAATGGTTTGCCGTCATTGGTTGAATCAATTCGGTAACGGCTTGAATCGGCATGTGAGGTTCGAATTTCAAGGCCTCGCTTCGCACGCGTCTGCAATCGGCCCTGGAGCGGCGCTTCATCGCCTGGCCTTTTTCTCCGCCAGCAGGCCCAGATAATGCTGCGCCACCGTGGCGCCCGCAATGGCCGTGATGTCGGCGTGGTCGTAGGGCGGCGAGACCTCCACGATGTCGGCGCCGACAATATCGAGACCGCCCAGTTGCCTGAGCACCGACAGCATCTTCGCCGTCGACGGCCCACCGGCGACAGGCGTGCCGGTGCCCGGCGCGAAGGCGGGGTCGAGGCAGTCGATGTCGAAGGTGACGTAGGTCTTTGCATCGCCGACGCGCTCTGCAATCGCGGTGGCGATGTCAGCCGCCTTCATCTCCTCGATTTCGTGGCCATACAGGATCCTGATGCCGCAATCCTCCGGCGCGTGGGTGCGGATGCCGATCTGGATGGAGCGCTCGGCGTCGATCACGCCGTCGCGCACGGCCCGGGCGACGAAGGAGCCGTGGTCGATGCGCTTTCCATCGTCGAACCACGTGTCCTGGTGGGCGTCGAACTGGACGAGCGCCAGCGGCCCGTACTTGGCCGCATGGGCTTTCAGGAGCGGCCAGGTGACGAAATGGTCGCCGCCGAGCGACACCAGGAACGCGGCTGATCTGATAAGCTTCGCGGCCTCGCGCTCAATCGTGCCGGGGGTCTTTTGATGGTTGCCGTAGTCGAGCAGGCAGTCGCCGCAATCGATGACCGCGAGATCGGCGAAGAGGTCGCGGTGGAACGGATATTGCGGGTCGTTGTCGAAGATCGCGGAGGCTCGGCGAATTGCCTGCGGGCCGAAGCGCGCGCCCGGCCTGTTGCTGACCGCCGCGTCGAATGGAATGCCCCACACCACCGCGTCGGCGCCCTTGACGTTCTTCGTATAGCGCCGGCGCATGAAGGACAAGGCGCCGGCATAGGTCGGGTCGCCGGCGGTGCCGAGATTTGAGCGGCCGGTGAATGCGTGATCGATCGACTTGGACGGCATGCGGCGTTCCCCTCGGTCTCCCTCTTGAAAGACCTTCATATTCGACATTCCTCAGCGAATTGCGACCCCGCAGTGCCCAATTCCATCCCGGCTTACTTCATCCGCCTGTCACGCACACTGCTTATCCAGCGGTCGGATTTCAGGTTGGGAGTGAGTCCCATGCATTTCATCGCCGTGTTGGCTGCGTTCATCGTCCTGAGCTGCGGTGCCGCGAATGCGGGCGAGGTGCGCCGCACCGCGCAGATTCTTGACCGTTTGGAAAACGCCAATCACTGGCGCGACCATGTGATGGTCGTCGCCCATCGCGGCGGCGGTGTCGCGGACGGGCGGGGCCGCTTTCCCGAAAACTCCTCCGCCGCCGTCGAGCACGCCGTCTCGGTGGGCGCGGAAATGGTCGAGATCGACTTGCAACGCACGCGTGACGGCGTCCTTGTCGTCCTGCACGACCAGCGGCTCGACCGCACGACGACGTGCCGCGGACCGGTTGCCGAAAAGACTTTTGCCGCGCTCGCGGCCTGTCGTCTCGTCGTGGAAGGGGGCGGGCGCGTTACGCTGGAGACGGTGCCGAGCCTGAAGGCCATGCTCGAACACACCCGTGGGCGCATCCTGGCCAATGTCGACAACAAGCTGGGCCTCGATGATCTGCCGGCCATTGCGGCGGTGGTCCGTGCGGCCGGCGCCGACGGCGAGGTGTTCGTCAAGCAGAACCTGTGGAGCGCCGGCAAGGTGGCCGAGATGCGGCGGGTTGCGGAGCGGATGGGCGAGGGCGTGCGTTTCATGCCCATCATGGCCGACGATGCGGTGAGGGACATCGCCTTTCTCGAGCAGGTCACGCGCGAGTTCGCGCCCGATGCGGTCGAGATGATCAACTGGCGCCGCGAAGGCATGGGGATCGCCGAGGAGGGCGGCATTCTCTTCGGCGCGCGGGCCAGGGCGGTCGCGGCACGCGGCGACTGGCATTTGTGGGTCAACACGATCGTGATCGGGGGCAAGCCGACCGGTTTTCTGGCCGGCGGTCGCGGCGACGAGCTCGCCGTTCATGCCGGCATGCCGGCTGAGACCTATGGCTTTTGGGCCGAGCAGGGCGCGACGATGATCCAGACGGATGCGCCCAGCCAGGCGATCGAGTGGCTCGAAAAAAACGGCTACCGCGTGCCTTATGGGCTGACGAATTGAGCTGCCGGCGCCGCTTGTCGGCTGATTATTGTTGGCGGTCTACCGATCCTCGCGCGTATGCCATACACGGAGTACGTATATCGTCGAGTCTCGGATTTCGTAGCGCATTTCATAATGCCCGACGAGAATGCGGCGGACCTCGCGCTGTTCGAATTCATGAAGGCGCTCGCCCATGCGTGGATGTTCAAGCAGGCGCAGCGGTGCCTTCCTGTTCGACCCAGGCGGGTCAGCGCGTGGCCATCTCGTCTACCTTCTCCGCGAGCGGCAAAGGCACATGCGCGGTGAGAACCTTCGCATCCATGGTGTACCTCACTTAATCACACCTAGTCATGGTGATTGCATGCGATTAAGCCGACCATGGGAAGGGGAGGACGCGCCAACAAAAAAGCGGACCCGAAGGCCCGCTTTCTCTTGTGCGTGTGTTGCCGCGCTTAGCGCTTGGAGAACTGGAAGGACCGGCGGGCCTTTGCCTTGCCGTACTTCTTGCGTTCCACCGTACGGCTGTCGCGGGTCAGGAACCCGCCGCGCTTGAGTGTGCCGCGCAGCGCCGGCTCGTAATAGGTCAGAGCCTTGGAAATGCCATGGCGCACTGCGCCCGCCTGGCCCGACAGTCCGCCGCCGGCAACGGTGGCGATGATGTCGAACTGGCCGTCGCGGTCGGCGGCGATGATCGGCTGCTTGAGGATCATCTGCAGGACCGGCCGGGCAAAGTACTGGTCGAATTCCTTGTCGTTGACGATGATCTTACCACTGCCGGGCTTGACCCATACGCGGGCGATCGCGTCCTTGCGCTTGCCGGTGGCATAGGCGCGGCCTTGGGCGTCGAGCTTCTGGACATGGACCGGGGCTTCCGGCTGGGTGTCGACCACGCCGGTGGCGGCGCCGAGCTCTTCGAGCGAGTTGAGTTCAGCCATGATCAGGCCCTCTTGTTCTTGCGGTTGAGCGCGGCGACGTCGAGCGTCTCCGGCTGCTGGGCGTCATGCGGGTGCTCGGCACCGGCATAAACGCGAAGATTCTTCATCTGGCGACGGCCGAGCGGGCCGCGCGGGATCATCCGCTCAATGGCCTTTTCGACCACACGCTCGGGAAAGCGGCCTTCGAGCAGGTCGCGCGCCGTGCGCTCCTTGATGCCGCCGGGATGGCCGGTGTGCCAGTAATACGTCTTGTTGGTGTATTTCCTGCCGGTCAGCGCCGCCTTCTCAGCATTGATGACGATGACATTGTCGCCGTCGTCGACATGAGGGGTGAAGGTCGGTTTGTGCTTGCCGCGCAGGCGGTTGGCGACGAGTGAGGCGAGGCGGCCGACGACGAGACCCTCGGCGTCGATCAGCACCCACTTCTTCTCCACATCCGCAGGCTTCTGCGAAAAGGTTTTCATGGTTTCGTGCTTTCGGTTCGGACCTTCCCGCAGGAAGGCGTTTCTTGTTGCTTGCTTTGAGCCGGAGCACCGGCCCAAAATGAAACGGCGACCGCACGGGCCGCTGCTATGGCGCGGCTTATAGGGGAGGGCGGGGCAGGCGTCAATACCGTTGTGGCCGACGCGTTTTGAAATAAGACAAAGATATCAATGCGTTATGGTAGCGGTAATATAATACCATACTGCCGAGCGCCCAGACGGATCTCAATGCAAATCGT
This sequence comes from Mesorhizobium xinjiangense, assembly GCF_009749525.1. Classification (GTDB taxonomy): domain Bacteria; phylum Pseudomonadota; class Alphaproteobacteria; order Rhizobiales; family Rhizobiaceae; genus Mangrovimarina; species Mangrovimarina xinjiangensis. The sequence goes on from NZ_WOAC01000002.1 coordinate 195,940, forward strand.
TGCTGGAACGAAACTTTGCAATATGCTATCGCTTCGGGATGCGGGAGGTAACCTATTCGCAGGAATCGCGGAAGGCGCTGCGCAGGGTTCCTGCGAATATAAGGCGGCGGATTATTGCAAAGATCGAGCAATTTGCCGCTGACCCGGTCGTTCTTGCCAACAATGTGAAGGCGCTGAAGGGCAAACCCGGTTATCTTCGTCTTCGCGTGGGCGATTGGCGTGTCATATTTCGCGATGATGGCGCAGTTGTCGCGGTGATCAGAGTGGCGCCGCGAGGCGATGCCTATGATTGAACTGGACCGATCATGACCAAGCAGATCATCACGACGCCGAACGGCGAGCGCATGGTTGTCCTGCCCGAGGGTGAATATCAAAGTCTGCTCGAGGCGGCGGAGGAGGCCGAAGATTTGGCGGCGATCCACCGGTTCGAGGAAAAACTCGCCGCGGGCGAGGAGGAGCTTGTCCCGGCCGAGTTCGTCCACCGCATGCTGGAAGGCGAAAGCCCGGTTCTCGTCTGGCGTGAATATCGCGGCCTTTCGGCAAGGGCGCTCGCCGAGGCGGCCGGCATATCGCAGGCCTATCTGTCGCAGATCGAGAGCGGCAAGCGCGATGGCACGATCGGCACGATGAAGAAGATCGCCGAGGCGTTGAAGGTCACCATCGACGAACTGGTCTGATCGCCGCGCCTATGTGTCGCGTTTCGGCGGGATCGAATAGGTGCCTGTGGCGTGCGCCACCGTCAGGCCGTCCGGCCCTGCCTTCATGTCGATCTCGAACACCATCAGGCTCCTGCCGAGCTTGACGATGCGGCAATGACCGTCGATCGGGCCGGCCTCGGCCTTGCGCACGAAATTGATGTTCAGGTTGGTCGTCACCGACAAGGCCTCCGGCCCGGCATGCGACAACACGCAGACATAGCCGCCAATGTCGGCCAGGGTGAACAGCGACGGTCCGGAGACCGTATTGCCCGGCCGCAGATGGCGGTGATCGGCGTTGAGCCGCACGGTGCAGCCGCCGGAGAATACGTCGACGGCGAAATAGGCGGCAAAATCGTCGTTGAGCTGCGGATAAACCTGTTTGAGGAACGTATTGACCTCGTCGGCGGTCATCACCGGTTTCATGTCGTGTTTCGTCACTGCGGCGTCCCTCTCTTCAGGCCTTGGATGAGTTGATCGGGCGGTTTTGAGTCCAGTCGAAGGTCCCGAGGTCGCGCTCGCGCACGGCCTGTTTCCAGCCCGTCTCCTCGGCGCGGAGCTTGAAGTTGAGACCCTCTGGAGAGTGGCGCGTAATGCCGTCGAAGACGGTGGCGAACATCTGCGTCTGTTTCAGTCCCATCGCCTCGATCGCCTGGTTGATCACCAGCTTCTGCATCATGAGCTGGTTGACCGGGACGGCGGCCATGCGCTCGGCAAGCCGCTCGACCTCGGCGTCGAGATCATTTGCGGGGACCGACTTCGCCACGAGCCCGATGCGCTCGGCTTCCTTGCCCTTGATCTTGTCTCCGGTGAAGAGCATCCGCTTGGCCTGCTCGGCGCCCAACCGATAGACCCACATGGCCGTGGTCGGGCAGCCCCATACCCGCACCGGCATATAGCCGATTTCCGCCTCGTCCTCCATGACGATCATGTCGGTACACAGCGCGATGTCGGACCCGCCGGCGACCGCGAAGCCGTGCACCTTGGCCACGACCGGGCGGTAGCTGCGCCAAAGCGCCATGAAGCACTCGGTGTTGCGCATCATGAAGGCGTAGTCCTTCATCGGATCCCACGGCATCGCCTGCGTCATCTCGTGACCACGGCCTTCCTCGGCCTGGGCATAGTAGGCGAGGTCGTATCCGGCGCAGAAGGCGCGCCCGGCGCCCGACAGCACGATGACGTGCACGCCGTCTTCGGTATTGGCGCGCGCCACGCATTCCTCGAGCTCGCGCGGCAAATCGTCGTCGATGGCGTTCAGAACCTCGGGCCGGTTGAGTGTGATGCGCGCAATGCGCCCGTCCTTTTCGTAGAGAACCTTGGCCAAATTCATCCTCCCGGCCTTGCCTGAGTGGCATCTTCCTTTTGCGTAAACGTCAATCACAATCGACAATTCGTGGCTGTTCATCAAGTCCGTGCGTGCTAGTTCTTGGCGCGAACCGGATCGGCCGCGGACAGTGCGGCTTGATCGGTGCAAGTCTCAAGGAGTTGACCGATGGCCGATATCGTGGCGATGAAGCAGGGTGAGCAATCCGCCAATCCGGTCACCGTCGCTTTCGGCGGGGGCATATTGCGGCTCACCCTGTCCAATCCGCCCGCCAATGCGTTGTCGATGGCGGCGATGACCGCCCTTCAGGACGAACTTGACCGCGCAGGTGAAGACGAGACCGTGCGTGTCGTCGTCATCGATGCCGCCGGCAAGGTCTTTTGCGCCGGGCACGATTTGAAGGAACTGACGGCGCACCGCGCCGACGCCGACCACGGCCGGGCCTTCTTTGAAGTGACGATGCAGACCTGCGCGCGGCTGATGCAGACGATCGTGCGCCTGCCCAAGCCCGTCATCGCCGAGGTTGCCGGCACGGCGACGGCGGCCGGATGCCAGCTCGTTGCAAGCTGCGATCTGGCGATTGCCTCGACGGAAGCGACCTTCGCCACGCCGGGCGTCAATATCGGCCTGTTCTGCTCCACACCGATGGTTGCACTGTCGCGCAATATCGGCCGCAAGCACGCCATGGAAATGCTTATGACGGGCGAATTGATCGAGGCGACGACGGCGCGCGAATTCGGCCTGATCAATCGCGTCGTGCCGCCGGAATATCTGAATCAGATCGTGATGAAATACGCGCAAACCGTTGCTTCCAAATCACCTTTGACGCTGAAGATCGGCAAGGAAGCCTTTTATGCGCAGGCAGAGATGGGCCTTTCGGAAGCCTATGACTATACCGCCCGCGTCATGGTGGAAAACATGATGGCGCGCGACGCCGAGGAAGGTATCGGCGCCTTCATCGAAAAGCGCAAGCCGGAGTGGAAAGGCGAATGAAGCTCGAACCACGCATCTCCGTCATCACGCTTGGCGTCGACGATCTCGACCGGGCGGCCGGCTTTTACGACGCCATGGGGCTCGAGCGCAATCGTAAGTTCACCGAAGGCGTGGCCTTCTTCCAGATGGGCGGCATGATCCTGGCGCTATGGCCGCGCGCGGAACTGGCGAAGGACGCCGGGCTTGCGGACACACCTCCGACGGCTTCCGGCGGGGAGGCCGTGCCCGGGTTCTCCGGAGTCGCACTGGCCTATAACACGCGCAGCGAAGCCGAAGTCGCGGCCATCCTCGATCAGGCCGAGACGGCCGGCGGACGCATTCTCAGGCCGGCCGCCCGCGCCTTCTGGGGCGGCGTGCAAGGCTATTTTACCGACACCGAAGGCAATCTTTGGGAAGTAGCCCACAATCCCGAGTTTCCGATCGACACTGAAGGGCGGATCGCGCTGCCGCAATGAATCACGACTTTTACGACGACGCCTATATTTCCGGCATTTTGAATTCGGTTCGCACGGTCGCGATCGTCGGCGCCTCGGCCAACGACGTGCGCCCCAGCTTCTTCGTCACCAAATATCTGATCGACAAGGGGTACACGGTCTATCCGGTCAATCCGGGGCGCGCCGGCGGCGAAATCCTCGGCCGGCCGGTCCATGCGCGGCTGGCCGACATTGCCGAACCGGTCGACATGGTCGACATTTTCCGCGCCTCGGATGCGGTCTTGCCTGTGGTCGAGGAGGCGCTGGCGCTGGAGCCTCTGCCGAAGGTGATCTGGATGCAGCTTTCGGTGCGCAGCGATATCGCCGCCGCCAAGGCCGAAGCTGCCGGCGTCAAGGTTGTGATGAACCGCTGCCCGAAGATCGAATACGGCCGCCTGTCCGGCGAAATCGGCTGGAACGGCGTCAACAGCCGCATCATCTCCTCGAAAAAACCGCTCCTGCGCAAGGGTTTCCAGAGCTTCGGCATCCGGATGAAATAGAGTTTGACAAACTTTGCCATAATGTCAGATTCCGAATGTTCGGGAGCGATATGATGGTTACGATGAATGTAAGCCTGACGAAGGACATCGCCGAATTCGTCAACGGAGAAGTGGCGACCGGCGATTACGTGTCGGCGAGCGAAGTCGTGCGTGACGCGCTGCGCCTTCTAAAGCGTGACCGTGACCTTGAGGATGAAAGGGCGGCTATGCTGCGGGCGGCGGTCGATATCGGGCTGACGCAAGCAAACAGGCGGGAGTTCTCGCAGCGCACCGTCGAGCAGATTGCCGAAGACGTCCTTTCCGACGCTGAATGAATGCGGTTGCGTCTGACCAGACAGGCCGACGCGGATATCGAGAACATACTGCGTGAAACCCTGCTGTCTTTCGGGGCCGGTCAGGTGCGCGCCTATGCCTCTCTCATCGGGCGCGGGCTGGATATGATCGCGGAAGATCCAATGCGCCCATCGTCGCGCGAACGTCCGGACATCGCGGCAGGAATACGGTCATTTCATCTCGGACTGGCTGCCGGTCGAAGCGCCGCCGCAGCGCATCACCTCTATTACAAGACCATGACGGATGGAGAGGCCGGGCAAGACATTGTCGTGCTGCGCATACTTCATGAGCGTATGGAGCCGAAGCGACGCGTGCTCAAGAGTATTGGCCCCAACGACACGATGAAGAAAGGCCGGGAAGGACGCTGATCGGCGAGTAACGATATCCCCTCAGCTTCGGCAGACCGGAAAATTCTCCTTTGCCTTTGTCGACGGCCTTTGCAATCAATCCAATGGAACCGACAACGACGTGCAGGAGGAAACTACATGACGCAATCCACGCCCGGCTTCAGCACCCTCGCCATTCATGCCGGCGCACAGCCGGATCCGGCAACGGGCGCGCGCGCCACGCCGATCTACCAGACGACCTCCTATGTCTTCGACGATGTCGATCACGCGGCGTCGCTGTTCGGGCTGAAGGCGTTCGGCAACATCTACACCCGCATCATGAACCCGACCCAGGCGGTGCTCGAGGAGCGCATCGCCGCGCTTGAGGGTGGCACGGCGGGCCTGGCGACCGCCTCCGGGCATGGGGCGCAGCTTCTCATATTCCATTCGCTGATGCGGCCGGGTGAGAACTTCATCTCCGCCAGGAAGCTCTATGGTGGCTCGATCAACCAGTTCGGACACGCCTTCAAGAATTTCGGCTGGGAGGTGCGCTGGGGTGACGTCGACGACCTGTCGACCTTCGAGAACCAGATCGACGACAAGACCCGCGCCATTTTCGTGGAAAGCCTGGCCAATCCGGGTGGCGTCTTCGTCGATATCGAGAAGATCGCCGAGATCGCGCGCCGGCACGGCTTGCCGCTCATTGTCGACAACACGATGGCGAGCCCCTACCTGCTGCGGCCGATCGAGCACGGCGCCGATATCGTCGTCCATTCCATGACCAAGTTCATCGGCGGGCACGGCAACTCCATGGGCGGTATGATCGTCGACGGCGGCACCTTCGACTGGTCGAAATCGGGCAATTACCCGATGCTGTCGGAGCCGCGGCCGGAATATGGCGGCATCGTGCTGCACGAGACGTTCGGCAACTTCGCCTTCGCCATCGCTTGCCGCGTGCTGGGACTGCGTGATTTCGGCCCGGCCATATCGCCCTTCAACGCGTTCATGATCCTGCAGGGCGTGGAGACGCTGCCGCTCAGGATGCAGCGCCATTGCGACAATGCGCTGAAGGTTGCCGAATGGATCTCCAATCACTCGGCCGTCGATTGGGTGTCCTATCCGGGGCTGGAGTCGGACCCCAACCACGCCTTGATGAAGAAGTATTCGCCGAAAGGCGCCGGTGCCGTCTTCACCTTCGGCCTGAAGGGCGGCTTCGAGGCGGGCGTGAAATTCGTCGAGGGGGTGGAGATGTTCTCCCACCTTGCCAATATCGGCGACACGCGCTCGTTGGTCATTCACCCGGCTTCGACCACGCATCGGCAATTGTCCGACGAACAGAAGATTGCCGCCGGTGCCGGGCCCGACGTGGTGCGGCTGTCGATCGGTATCGAGGATGTCGACGACATCATTGCCGACCTCGACCAGGCGCTCGCAAAACTGTGAGGCTTGGGGAGCGGCGCGTTGCGCAACCGACCGGAAACGAATATACGACCCGCGCTTGCGCAGGGCGCCAGGTATTCGCGGTCGATCGATTGTGGATATATTTGCAATTCTTCCCCGATATTCACGCTTTTCACAAGCAGTTGCGCATTGCGGGAAGTCCTTGTTCTGGTTACTCTTAAGTCAACTCAGATGCCCGGCAGCGCCCGCAGGGACAACGGGAACCACGTTGCAGGGATCATTCTGAGGCCGCTCCGGTCCGATTGGGCGGCGGTGGGCCTGGCCTGCCAAAGCCGCAAACGGTTGCCGGATGTCCAGCGGACCCGCCCAAAAGCGGTCTGGAACGCCAAAGGCGGACCGATGCTGCCATGAAGGCCGGACAAAGCCTTCGATGGTGCGTCTGGAAACCATCCACGGTGGTTGCCCAGGCGGGGTCGAGGAAGCGCATATCTTTCGGGAATGTGCAGAGGCGGCCGGCTCAGAATTAGGATTGGATCGTGCGTGACCTTTTGGACGTGTGCGGCGGATCCTGATCTGAACAGGGAGGCACTGGGAGCGATCCCAGTGCTTTCCTTGTTTTTGGGCTTGGATCATGTTGCATGAAGCTGCCCTGACAGCAGGGCCCGGCACATTCAGCGCCACGCACACAAAAGCCCCTCCAGTCCGTGGAAATGATAGACGTCGCGGTAGCGCGGCTGCTCGGCGAGCCGGAGATCGGGCAACCGGTCGAACAGCACTTTCAGCCCGACCTGCAGTTCCAGCCGGGCGAGCGGCGCGCCGATGCAGAAGTGAATGCCGGCGCCGAAGGAGACGTTCTTCTGGTCGCCGCGCTGCGGATCGAAGGAACGCGGCGCGGCATAGGCGGCCGGGTCGTTGTTGGCCGCGCCCAGCATGAGGCCGATCTGCTCGCCCGGCCGCACGAGAATTCCGGGTTCGATCTCGATCTCCTCATAGGCATAGCGCGTGAACATGTGCAGCGGCGCATCGAAACGCAGGCATTCCTCGACCGTCGCCGCCGTTTCCTCCTGCGTGCCGAAGAAGCGCCGCGGGTCGCCTCCCTGGGCGAGGATCGTGCGCACCGCATTGCCCGTCTGGTGCACGGTCGCCTCGTGCCCCGCATTGAGCAGCAGGATGACCGAGGAGACGAGCTCGTCTTCGCTGAGCCTGTCGCCGTCCTCGTTCGCCGCGATCAGCAGGCTCAACAGGTCGTCGCCCGGTTCGCTGCGGCGCCTTTCGACATAGCCGCGCAGGAATTCGGTAAAGTCGCGCGCCGCGGCATTGGCGTCTTCCTCCGTGGCGCGTGTCCTGCCGTGCATATACATGGCGACCATGCGGTTCGACCACGAGACGAGCTCGGACCCCATTGCGACCGGCACGCCCAGCATTTCGGCGATGACGGTGATCGGGATCGGTGTGGCGAAGGCAGGCAAGAGGTCGGCTTCGCCCTTGTCCTCGATGCGGTCGATCAGTTCATGCGCCAACGCCTCGATGCGCGGCCGCAACCGTTCGACCTGCCGCGACACGAAGGCCCGGTTGACCAGCGTCCGCAGCCTGGTGTGGACGGGCGGCTCGAGCTCGAGCATGGAACGCGTTTCCACCGCATCGAAATCGGCGAGATGCGCGCGATGCTCGCCGGGAAATCGCGGCGGCCCCCAGCGGTTCTCGCGCCCGAAACGGCGGTCGCGCAGCAGGCGGTTGACCGGCTCGTGGGCGCTAAAGCACCACATCCCGAACTCCTCCCAGAAGAAGGCCGGTGCGTGGGCGTGCAGGAAGGCGTAGGCCGAATACGGGTCCTGCACGAAGCCATCGTCGTGCGGGTCGATGCGCACGTGGCGGCTGGCGGGATCGAAGTCGAGATAGGGTGGGCGGGCAACGTGCTGCATGATGGGCTCGATAACTCGGTTGTCAGCTCTGCGCCATGGTCTACATTGCCGCGCGGTCGGTTACGACACGGACGTTGCGTCGTTCCGCCCTCGGGCGGCGGCCTGAAGGAGGGCACCGGGTGGTAGGGCTTTCCTTTGCCCGAAGCCGAAGCGGGCGATTTTGCCGACCTGTCGAGCTGGTTGCGCACCGAAGCGGTGTAAACCATTCCTGCCTTTTGAGGCAGGAAGCCATGCCCGGCCCTTGCACTACAAGGACTCACCGCCTTATCTAGCTGCGACAAGAGTTCGGTCGATTCCAGCCTGCAACGGCCGGAGACCTCGAAAAAGGGAATGCCCAATGAAAGATCCAGTGCAGACCGCGATGAACCTCGTGCCGATGGTCGTCGAGCAGACCAATCGCGGCGAGCGCGCCTATGACATTTTTTCACGACTCCTCAAGGAGCGCATCATCTTCATTACCGGCCCGATCGAGGACGGAACGGCGACGCTGGTCTGCGCCCAGCTTCTCTTTCTGGAGGCCGAGAACCCGAAGAAGGAGATCGCGCTCTACATCAACTCACCCGGCGGCGTGGTGACTTCGGGCATGGCGATCTACGACACGATGCAGTTCATCAAGCCGGCGGTTTCGACGCTGTGCATCGGCCAGGCGGCCTCGATGGGCTCGCTGCTTCTGTGCGCCGGGGAAAAAGACATGCGTTTTGCCACGCCGAATGCCCGCATCATGGTGCACCAGCCTTCGGGCGGCTTCCAGGGCCAGGCCTCCGACATCGAACGTCATGCCCAGGACATCATCAAGCTCAAGCGCCGCCTGAACGAGGTCTATGTCAAGCACACCGGCCAGGATTACGAGACCATTGAAAAGACGCTCGACCGCGACCATTTCATGACATCGGACGAGGCGCAGGAATTCGGCCTGATCGACAAGGTGATGAGTTCGCGTCAGGCAGCCGAGGGTGCTGACACGGATACGGTTGCTTGAAAGGCCTGAACCGTCTGAACGCTTCGGCGTTGCCTTGCAGGCGCCGCGGGGGAGAAATCTCGTGCGGCGCAGGTTGATTTGCTGCGGCCTGCGGCATTTCAGACACAAATGGGTGTTTTCTCGACGCGCGGCGCGTCCTACGTTAAGGCTGACGTGAGTTTGGCGGGTGGTATCGTTAGCCGGAGTTTCACGAAGCGTTGCCGCGCGGCGCAAAGTGTGTTTCGTTCATCAACGTGCCTTCAGGGCTTCGCTGCCGAATGAATCGGGCAGCGGTCGACCAAGCGGCCGATCGGGACTGAGAAGGAAATATTGGCATGAGCAAGATCAGCAACAGCGGCGGTGATTCCAAGAACACGCTCTATTGCTCCTTCTGCGGCAAGAGCCAGCACGAAGTCCGCAAGCTGATCGCGGGCCCGACTGTGTTCATCTGCGATGAATGCGTCGAACTGTGCATGGACATCATTCGCGAGGAGAACAAGACCTCCATGGTGAAGTCGCGCGAAGGCGTGCCGACACCGCAGGAGATCATCGAGGTCCTCGACGACTACGTCATCGGCCAGGCATACGCCAAGCGCGTGTTGTCCGTGGCCGTCCACAATCACTATAAGCGGCTGGCGCACGCGACCAAGGGCAACGACGTCGAACTGGCCAAATCGAATATTTTGCTGATCGGCCCGACCGGCTGCGGCAAGACGCTGTTGGCGCAGACGCTCGCGCGCATCATCGACGTGCCCTTCACCATGGCCGACGCGACCACGCTGACCGAGGCGGGCTACGTCGGCGAGGATGTCGAAAACATCATCCTCAAGCTCCTGCAGTCGGCCGACTACAATGTCGAGCGCGCCCAGCGCGGCATCGTCTATATAGACGAGATCGACAAGATCTCGCGCAAGTCGGACAATCCGTCGATTACCCGCGACGTGTCGGGCGAGGGCGTGCAGCAGGCGCTCCTGAAGATCATGGAGGGAACGGTCGCTTCGGTGCCGCCGCAGGGCGGACGCAAGCACCCCCAGCAGGAGTTCCTGCAGGTCGACACGGCGAACATCCTGTTCATCTGCGGCGGTGCCTTTGCCGGTCTGGACAAGATCATCTCCGATCGCGGCCGCAAGACCTCGATCGGCTTCGGCGCCAATGTGGCGGCGCCCGAAGATCGCCGCAGCGGTGACCTCTTCCGTCAGGTGGAGCCGGAGGATTTGCTGAAGTTCGGGCTGATCCCGGAATTCGTCGGCCGCTTGCCGGTGCTGGCAACGCTCGAGGATCTCGACGAGGATGCGCTGGTGCAGATTCTGACGGCGCCCAAGAATGCCCTTGTCAAGCAGTATCAGCGGCTGTTCGAGATGGAGAATGTGGAACTGACCTTCCAGGAATCGGCGCTCACGGCGATTTCCCAGAAGGCGATCGAGCGCAAGACCGGCGCGCGGGGGTTGCGCTCCATCATGGAGTCGATCCTGCTCGACACCATGTTCGAGCTTCCGGCGCTGGAAGGCGTACAGGAAGTGGTGATTTCGGACGAGGTGGTGACGGGGCAGGCGCGGCCGCTCTATATCTACGCCGAACCGAAGAAGGAAAAGGCGAACGCCAGCGCCTGATCGCATGGGTCGCCCGTCGCAGCGACAGGCGGCTCGTTCGCGGCCTGCGCTTGCGGGCAGGTGTGTGGCTCCGCCTCCTGCCCTTGACCTTTGCACCACCCACATCCACCTATGGGCTATCGGGCTGCAACGTCGAATTTCGTGCTAACTTCCCGCATACTCCCAATGCGATCATAGGCGGAACGGTGTGCAGCCGTTAATATGAGATTCGCGGTTGGCTGATGGCGGCCGCGGAATGAAAGGCGAGACAATGTCAGAAACCACAAAGCCAACTGCGTCGGCAAACGGCATATATCCGGTTCTTCCGCTGCGAGATATCGTTGTCTTCCCGCATATGATCGTGCCGCTCTTTGTCGGCCGCGAGAAGTCGATCAAGGCGCTGGAAGAAGTCATGGGCGCCGACAAGCAGATCCTGCTGGCCACGCAGATGAATGCGGCGGACGACGACCCCGAGGCGGGCGCCATCTACGATATCGGCACGTTGGCCAATGTCCTGCAGCTCTTGAAACTCCCCGACGGCACCGTGAAGGTGCTGGTGGAGGGCACGACGCGGGCGCAGATTGCGTCGTTCACCGAGCGCGACGAGTTTCACGAAGCTGTCGCCGACCTCCTGCCCGAGCCCGAGGAGGAAGAGGTCGAGATCGAGGCGCTGGCACGCTCTGTCGTGAGCGATTTCGAGAACTACGTTAAGCTCAACAAGAAGATTTCGCCCGAGGTCGTGGGCGCGGCCGGCCAGATCGAGGATTACTCCAAGCTGGCCGATACGGTTGCCTCGCATCTGGCGATCAAGATTCCCGAAAAGCAGGAAATGCTTGCCACGCTGTCCGTGCGCGAGCGCCTGGAAAAGGCGATGGGCTTCATGGAAGCCGAGATCTCCGTACTTCAGGTGGAAAAGCGCATCCGCTCGCGCGTCAAGCGCCAGATGGAGAAGACGCAGCGCGAGTATTACCTCAACGAGCAGATGAAGGCGATCCAGAAGGAGCTCGGCGAGGGCGAGGACGGTCGCGACGAGGCGGCCGAGTTCGAGGAGCGCATCAAGAAGACCAAGCTCACCAAGGAAGCGCGCGAAAAGGCCAATGCGGAGCTGAAGAAGTTCCGCACCATGTCGCCTATGTCGGCGGAAGCGACCGTCGTGCGCAACTACCTCGACTGGATCCTGTCGATCCCGTGGGGCAAGAATTCCAAGGTCAAGCACGATCTGCATTTTTCGCAGGAGGTACTTGACGACGATCACTTCGGGCTCGACAAGGTCAAGGAGCGCATCGTCGAATATCTGGCCGTCCAGAGCCGGCAGAAGAAGCTCAAGGGTCCGATCCTGTGCCTCGTCGGCCCGCCCGGCGTCGGCAAGACCTCGCTCGGCAAGTCGATCGCCAGGGCGACCGGTCGCGAGTTCATCCGCATGGCGCTCGGCGGCGTGCGCGACGAAGCCGAGATCCGCGGACACCGGCGCACCTATATCGGCTCGATGCCCGGCAAGGTCATCCAGTCGATGAAGAAGGCGAAGAAGTCCAATCCGCTCTTCCTGCTCGACGAGATCGACAAGATGGGCATGGATTTCCGCGGCGACCCGTCATCGGCCCTGCTCGAGGTTCTCGATCCGGAGCAGAACGCGACCTTCATGGACCATTATCTCGAGGTCGAATATGACCTGTCGAGCGTGATGTTCGTGACGACCGCCAATACGCTCAACATCCCGCCGGCGCTGATGGACCGCATGGAGATCATCCGCATTGCCGGCTACACCGAGGACGAGAAGGTGGAGATCGCCAAGCGGCATCTGCTGCCAAAGGCGGTGCGCGATCATGCCTTGCAGCCCAAGGAGTTCTCCGTCACCGACGAGGCTCTGCGGTCGGTGATCCGCATCTATACGCGGGAAGCCGGCGTGCGTAACCTTGAGCGCGAACTGATGAAGCTTGCCCGCAAGGCGGTGACCGAGATCCTCAAGACCGACAAGAAGACGGTCAGGATCACGGAGAAGAACCTTGACGACTATCTTGGTGTGCCGCGCTTCCGCTTCGGCCAGGTCGAAGGCGAAGAGGACCAGATCGGCGTCGTGACCGGACTTGCCTGGACCGAGGTCGGTGGCGAACTCCTCACCATCGAGGGCGTGATGATGCCCGGCAAGGGCAAGATGACCGTGACCGGCAACCTGAAGGACGTGATGAAGGAATCGATTTCGGCGGCCGCATCCTATGTGCGCTCGCGGGCCATCGATTTCGGCATCGAGCCGCCGGCCTTCGACAAGACGGACATCCATGTCCACGTGCCGGAAGGTGCGACGCCGAAGGACGGACCGTCCGCCGGCGTGGCCATGGCAACCGCGATCGTCTCGGTGCTGACGGGCATTCCGGTCAGGGCCGATGTGGCGATGACCGGCGAGATCACGCTGCGTGGCCGGGTGCTGCCCATCGGCGGGCTGAAGGAGAAGCTCCTTGCGGCGTTGCGCGGCGGCATCAAGAAGGTGCTGATCCCGGAGGAAAACGCCAAGGATCTGGTCGACATTCCGGATAATGTGAAGAGCGGTCTGGAGATCGTCCCGGTCAGCCGTGTCGGCGAGGTTCTCAGTCATGCGCTGACGCGCATGCCCGAGCCGATCGAATGGGTGGAGCCCGTTGAGGCTGCGGCCCAGAAGGCCGGGGCCGACGATTCGGGTGCGGCCTCGCTGGCGCATTGAGCGCATCGGCGTATTTTTCTCTCAAAAGTTGAATAAGCCGGGCTTCACGCCCGGCTTTTTTGCAAAAATCAGCGGAAAACCCAGCATTTCCGCGATTCAGACGATATTCCTGCTTGGTTGTGGTAGCAGTTATCACTAAAGTTCCGGCGCGGCGGGAAGCCGCTCCGTAATGCGGTTTTTTGAATGAAAGAGGGTTTCATGAATAAGAACGAACTGGTGTCCGCCGTTGCCGAGGCGACAAGTCTTTCGAAAGGGGATGCCCAGGGCGCGGTCGAAGCGGTGTTCGACGTGATCACCAAGGAGCTGAAGTCGGGCGGGGACGTGCGCCTGGTCGGATTCGGCAACTTCTCGGTCTCCAAGCGCGAGGCTTCCGTAGGCCGCAACCCGCAGACGGGCGCCGAGGTGCAGATCCCGGCCCGCAACGTGCCCAAATTCTCGGCCGGCAAGGGCCTGAAGGACGCCGTCAACTGATAGCGCCGCTGCGCTAGCGCGCATTCGCTTCAAACGGAGACGTTTGAAGCAAAGATATGCGCGCCAGTTCAATATGTTGGAGCAGGTGTCATTCGCTCAAACGTCATCGTTTGAGCGGGACATGCTCTGGAAATCGACAAGAAGGCCGGGCCGTCGCTGCCCGGCTTTTTTATGGCTGTCGGCCGGTGGCCGGTCCGGGGCGCGGAGGGCGCCGGGCGCCGCTCGATCTACTGGAAGCGGGCGCGCCGTTTCATGCGGTGGGACGCCGGGTCAGGCTGAGCGCGATGAGGCTGGCGCCGTTCGACAAGAGCTCAATGGCGAGGAACAGACCCAGTATGCGTGCCGCGGATTGGGGAAAGCTGACGATCAATAGCGCCAGCAGAAGCGACACGCCGCCCGAGACCAGGACCAGCCAGAAGAACCGCGTGCTGCGGATCTGAAACGCCATGACCAACTTGGCCACGCCGACGACGGCGAACAGGATGGCGATCAGCGCCGTCAGCGACACGGCTCCGGCGAGCGGATTGGCCAGAAGCGATATGCCGACGAACAGGCCGAGCACGCCGATCAGGCCGGCCCACAGAGTTGCGCCCAGGGCCTGCTCGCGAAAGGCCGATACGATCTGCAACAGGCCGACGAGGAGAAAAACCCATCCGGCGACCTTTTCGGCCGCCAGCGTGGCGGCGAGAGGGTTTGCGAGTGCCATCAGGCCGCCAAGAATGGAGACCACGCCGATCAGAAACCAAAGAAGCCAGTTCTTCATCGCCCGTCACCATTTTCGCAAGCAGGGTTGTCCAACGAGTATATGCGCCAATCCTTAAGCGCGAAAGCCGCTCGCGCGCGTTCGCATCAAACGGAAACGTTTGAAGCGAAGATATGCGCGCCAGATCAATATGTTGGAGCAGTACCTTTCTCTCAAACGATTCCGTTTGAGCGGGACATGTTCTAAAACTGTGCCATCCCGCCCGTGGCAGCTCAGTCCGGTACCGCCACGGGGTGGCCCGATCCGCAATTGACGCGCCAGTGGGTTTATGTAATTAATTCGGTAAGGGAACGAATTAAAAGAAGCACCGTGAACGACACGCCTCGCATATCGCGCCAGTTTTCGCTCTGCATGGTGATGGAAACCATCGTCCATTGCGGACCAATCTCACGCGCAAGCATTGCCAAACAGACGGGGCTGTCGAAGCAGACCATTTCCGAGATCGCGCGCCAGCTCGAGGACGACGGCTGGATCCGCGAGACGGGGCGCACCAGCGGCCATGTCGGGCGCACTGCCATCACCTATGAGATCGTGCCGGAATCGGCCTGCATTGCGACGGTGGATCTGGGTGGCACCAAGGTGCGTGCGGCGATTGCCGATCTCGCCTGCCAGGTGCTGGGCGAATTGACCGAACCGACCGACAGCCGTGGCGGTCTGCACGTGGTGCGCCAGATTGCGCGTCTGTGCCGGGAGGCCGCGAAGACCAACAATATCGCCATGGAGAAGGTGCGGCTTGCCGTCGTCGGCGTGCCCGGTGCACCCGACCGCGCCACCGGCCGCATTCTCATGGCGCCGAACATTCCCGGCCTCGACGAGATCGACGTCGAGGCGGCGCTCGGCAAGGAGCTTGGCGTCGCCATAATGCTCGAAAACGACGTCAACCTGGCCGCGATCGGCGAGCACTGGATCGGCAGCGCAACCGGCGTCGACGATCTGGTCTATATCGCGCTGGGCACCGGCATCGGCGCTGGGATCATGGTCGGCGGCGAACTCGTGCGCGGCTTTTCCAATGCTGCGGGAGAACTCGGCTTTCTGCCCTTCGGCGCCGATCCGTTCGAGCCCGACTCGCTCAAATACGGCGCGCTCGAGCGGGTGGCGGCAACGTTCGGAATGCGCAATCGCTACAAGGAGTTGAGCGGCAAGCCGCTTGAGGTTCCAGCCATCTTCGA
Organism: Mesorhizobium xinjiangense; assembly: GCF_009749525.1. Lineage (GTDB taxonomy): Bacteria > Pseudomonadota > Alphaproteobacteria > Rhizobiales > Rhizobiaceae > Mangrovimarina > Mangrovimarina xinjiangensis. Next base: position 211,552 of record NZ_WOAC01000002.1, read on the forward strand.
CGCCGCCGAAACGGGCGATGCGCATGCCATCAAAGTTCTTGACGAGACGGCGCGCTATGTCGCGCGCACGGTGGCGGCAATCTGCGCCATCACCAATCCCGGCAAGGTGGTGCTCGGCGGTTCGATCGGCGGTCGCAGCGAACTCGTATCGCGCGTGCGCGCATTGCTGCCGCTTTGCTTTCCCAACCCTGTCGAGATCGGCACCTCGGAGCTTGGCACCAAGGTCGCCATCGTGGGCGGCGCGGCGGTGGGCCTCACCCATCTTCATGCCACGTTGTTCTCCGGCGGCGTTCCCGGCGCGGCGATCACGCTGCCGCCGGCCAACGTGGTCAAGCTGGTGGAGGCAGCGCAATGAAGGCTGATGATGTCCTGGTCCAACGTTTGAACGGCGTCCTGGACAAGGCGGACGCGCTCGACCTCCTGAAGGGTGCTGTGGCGCGTCAGAGCATCACCGGCAATGAGGCGAACGTCGTCGACTATCTCGAGCAGCGCATGCGCGATTTGCGCCTTGCGCCCGAGCGCGCCGATTTCCTGCCGGGCCGCCCCAATGTCTGGGGCGAACGAACGGGCGAAGGCGGCGGACCGCGGCTGCTCTTCATCGGACATACAGACACTGTCCATGTGCGCGGCTGGGCGGAACGCTGGGCCGGCACAGAGCGAGAGGATCCGTTCGGCGGCGCCATCGTCGACGGCGAAATCTGGGGGCGCGGCACGGGCGACCTGAAGGCGGGGATCTGTGCCGGACTTGCGGCACTCGATCTGCTCGACCGGGCCGGTGTGAGGCTCAAGGGCGACGTCGCCTTCGCCTTTGTCGGCGACGAGGAAAGCGGTGAGCCCGGCACAGGCGTCAGCGCCGGCATCAAGGACTTCTCGCGCCGGGTCAAGGCCGGCGAAATCGCGCGTCCCGACTTCGCCATCTATGTCGAGCCGACCCGGCTTTCGGTCTTTCCCGCGCAGATGGGGTTCTTCATCGCTGATGTGACGATCACCGGCAAGTCGGCCTATTTCGGTGTGCCGGAGCAAGGGGTCGATGCGCTGAAGGTCGCGCACAATGCGCTTTCGGCGATCTGGCGGCATTCCGACGAGATCGCAGCACAGGCCAGCCACGACCTCGTCGGCCGAGCCTTCGCGCTGGTGACCGGCATCGATGGCGGCGGCTACATCGCCGTGCCGGGCGAATGCCGCTTTTCGCTGATCCGCAAGCTGCTGCCCGGCGAGAGCTTGGATGCGGCGGTCGAGGCGCTCGAGGGCGTCATTCGCGTCGCTGCGGAAGGCGAGGGGATCTCGGTTGCAATCGAATATCCCGCCGGGCGCGACCATGGCTACGGCGGATCGCCGGCCGAGATCGAGGCCGACAGGGCCGAGATCGCATTGCTGGCATCTGTGCTCGACCAGGCGATGCCCGGCCGCGGGTCGATCGAGGGCGCACCCTATTGGTCGGAATCGCCTTTTCTCATCAATGAGATCGATTGTCCGACCGTCTATTGCGCGCCGGGCGACATCACCAACTGCCACACGCTCGAGGAGCGGGTGAACATCGACGAATACCTGGCCGGCATCGTCGCCTTCGCAGCCTTCATCGCCGGCTATTGCGGCGTCGCCTCGCCATGAGATGACGCCTGCTATCAGGGGAACAAAAGGAGGATCATCCTATGACGATAAGATCATTGATTGCCGCCGTGTCGGTTGCGAGCCTGTTGGTCGGAGCGCCGGCGTTCGCCCAGACCGTTGGTCCGAAGGGGGAAACGGCCACGCCGTCCGCCTCGGTCACCGTGTCCGACGACAAGGCGGCCGCCTTGAATAAGGGCGGTCACAAGGCAGCGCTCCTGTGGCACGAGCAGTCCGATTTCGTCAATGCGGTGTCGGCCGGCGCAAACGACGAATTCGCCCGCCTCGGCATCGAGGTGGTGGCAACCACCAGCGCCGGTTTCGACGCTGCCAAGCAGCGCAGCGACATCGAGACTGCGATGGCGAAATCGCCCGACATCATCCTGTCGCTGCCGCTCGATCCGGTGACGTCCGCCGCGGCCTTCAAGGAGGCCAGGGACAATGGCGTGAAGCTGGTGTTCCTGTCCAACGTGCCGAAGGACTATCAGCATGGGGGCGATTATGCGGCAATCGTCACCGACGATCTCTTCCAGATGGGCAAGCAGGCTGCCGACGCATTGGCCAAGGCGATGGGCGGCAAGGGCACGGTCGGCTGGATCTATCACGATGCCGACTATTACGTGACCAACCAGCGCGACAATGCCTTCAAGGCGACGATCGAGAAGGACTATCCCGACATCTCGATCGTCGCCGAACAGGGCATCAGCGACCCGGCACGCGCCGAGGACATCGCCAATGCGATGCTGCTGAAGAACCCGGATCTCGGCGGTATCTACGTTACCTGGGCCGGGCCGGCGGAAGGCGTGCTCGCCGCGTTGCGCGCCAATGGCAACAAGACCACAAAGGTTGTCACCTTGGATCTGTCCGAGCCGATTGCGCTCGACATGGTCAAGGACGGAAACTTCGTGGCGATCGTCGCTGACGAGGCCTACGAGCTGGGCCGCGCCATGGCGGCAGCCGGCGCGCGAGCCCTCGCTGGCGAGGAGACACCGCCCTTTGTCGTTGCGCCCGCCATCACCGTAACCGCCGACAATGTTGGCGAGGCGTGGCAGCAATCGCTGCATCGCGCGGCACCCGAGAGCGTGCTCTCGGCGCGATAGCTCAACCTGCTGCCCGGTTTGTGGGAGTTCCATCCGGGCGGCAATTCCTGATGAGGACCGCCGCCGCAAGCTGCGGCGGCCCGACGGATGGCATCCATGGCAACCCAGACCACCCAGCACGCAAGCCCCGCCAGGTGGCGGCCGGCATTGCTGCAACGCATAGATCTTCAGCAATATGTGCTCTACATCGGCTTCCTGGCGATCTTCCTCTTCTTCGCCGTCACATTGGCCGACGACGGCTTCCTGACGACCCGGAACCTGTCCAATATCGTGCTGCAGACGGCGCCGGCGACCATCATGGCGATCGGCCTGGTGTTTGTCCTTTCGGCAGGCGAGATCGACCTGTCCTTCGGTTCCATCTTCGCCGTGGCTGCGCTTTCTGCCGCCGTCGTGATGCAGGAACATTCGATGCTGTTGGGCATCCTGGCCGGTCTCGGCGCGGGGCTTTCCATCGGCTTCTTCAACGGCGCGATGGTCGCCTATCTGGGATTGCCGTCCTTCCTGGTGACGCTCGCCACGATGGGACTTTTTGCCGGCGTCGCACGTTCGATGACAGATTTGCGCTCGATTCCCGTCATCAACGACGCGTTCACCGGCTTCTTCGGCTCCGGCTCGCTGATGGGCATTCCGTCGCTGATCCTGTGGACGTTGGTCGCCGTGATCATCGGCCATCTCATCTATCGCGAGAGCCGCTTCGGCGCCCATGTGATCGCCACCGGCGACAATCCGCGCGCCGCCCAGGTCTCCGGCATCAAGGTGCCGCGTATCCGTCTTGCAGTCCTGATGATCAGCGGCGGTTGCGCGGGGCTCGCCGGCCTTCTCTATGCCGGCCGTCTGCAGGCGGCCAAATACACGCTCGGCGAGAGCGATCTGATGACCGTCATTGCCGCCGTCATCGTCGGCGGAACGGCGCTCAAGGGCGGCAAGGGATCGGTGATCGGCGCACTGGTCGGGTCGCTGCTCATGGGCATGCTGAACAATGGGCTGATCCTGATGGGTCTTGCCGTGTCCGAGCAAATGATCGTGCGCGGCCTGATCATCCTCGTCGCCGTCGCTATCTCGCTGCGCGACACCAACCGCTAGCGCGCGTTCGCTTCAAACCGAAACGTTTGAAGCAAAGATATGCGCGCCAGATCAATATGTTGGAACATGTACCTTTCGCTCGATTCCGTTTGAGCGGGACATGTACAAGGAGACGCCATGTTTCTCGATGTTCTCAGACGCCGCAACCCCGCCTTTGTCGAAGCCGCGATCAAGCTGCATCGCGAGGGCCGCATTCCGGCCAACGCCTACGTGCTCGACCTTGACGCGGTGGAGGAAAATGCCCGCCTGTTCAAAGCCGAGGCCGGCAGGCACGGGATGAAGGTCTTTGCCATGACCAAGCAGGTCGGCCGCAATTCGGCCTTCTGCCGAGCCGTGATGCGCGGCGGCATCGACCGCGCCGTCGCCGTCGACATGGCTTGTGCCGTGGCCTGCGACCGGGCAGGGCTCAAGGTGGGTCATCTCGGCCACCTCGTCCAGGTGCCGCGCGACGAGGCGGAGATGGCGGCGAGCCGCCTGCGGCCCGACTACTGGACCGTCTTCAGCGAGGAAAAGGCGAGGGAAGCTGGCGCGGCCGCCAGCAAGGCAGGGCGCAAGCAGGCGCTGCTTGCCCGCATTCACACCGAGGGCGATACCTTCTACCGTGGCCATGAAGGCGGGTTCCGGGCCGAAGACATCGCGGCGGTCGCCGACATGATCGATCGTCTCGACGGTGCGCGCTTTGCCGGGCTTACGAGTTTTCCCGCACTGCTCTACGACAATGAAAAGAAGACGGTGCTGCCGACGCACAATCTTTCAACGCTCGCCAAAGCCGCCGAAGCGCTGGTGAAGGCCGGCCGCAGCGACATCGAGGTCAACGCACCGGGCACGACGTCATCCGCCGTGCTCGACACCCTGGCCGACGCCGGGGCCACGCAATGCGAGCCCGGCAACGGGCTGCACGGCACGACACCGCTCCACGCGATCGAGGATCTGCCGGAGCGACCGGCGGTCCTCTATCTCACCGAGGTCTCCCATCTCCATGCCGACCGCGCCTATTGCTTCGGCGGCGGGCTCTATATCGACCCGGTCTTTCCCGACTACGATGTCAAGGCGATCGTCGCCGATGCGCCAACAACCTCGGAGCGGGCCCTCGCCAGCGTCGAGATTCCGCCACCCTCGGCAATCGACTATTACGGCATGATCGATGCGACCGGTCCGGCGAAGCCGAAGGCCGGCGACACGGTTGTGTTCGGCTTTCGCGGCCAGGCCTTCGTCACCCGCGCCTTCACCGTCGGCGTGTCCGGGATTTCGCGGGGCGATCCGAAAGTGGAAACGATCGAGAACATCTTCGGTCAGCCCGAAGACTGGCCGAATCTCAGGTGAGCGCCATGACCAAAAAAACGCATGCCGGCTCCAACCCGGTTCTCGAATTGAAGAACATCCACAAGGCCTTCGGCGGCATTGTGGCGATCGATGATTTCTCTCTCGATCTGCATGCCGGCGAGATCGTCGCGCTGGTGGGCGACAACGGCGCCGGTAAGTCCACACTGATCAAGATCATCTCCGGTGTCCATGCCCCGACCGCCGGCTCGATCACGCTCGATGGGCAGGCGGTCAGTTTCTCCGATGCCAGCAAGGCGCGCTCGAGCGGCATCGAGGTCGTCTATCAGGACCTGGCGCTGGCCGACCAGCAATCGGTCTATATGAACATGTTTCTCGGCCGCGAGAAATTGAAGGCCTTCGGCATGCTTGACCGGCGCTCGATGATCGAGGAGACGCAGCAGCTTGTCGACGAGCTCGATGTGCGCATTCCGTCGGCCGGCGCCATCATCCGCGACCTCTCGGGCGGCCAGCGGCAGGGTGTGGCGATTGCCCGCGCGACGCATTGGGCGAAAAAGCTGATCCTGCTCGACGAGCCGACCGCAGCCCTCGGCGTGGCCGAGACGGCGAAGGTGGAAAAGAACGTGCATGCGCTCAAGGAGCGCAATCTCGCCATTTTGATCATCAGCCACAGTCTCGACCAGGTGTTCAGGCTCTCCGACCGCATCTGCGTGCTGCGGCGCGGGCAACAGATCGGCGTGCGCGAGACGGCTAAGACCGACAAGAACGAGATCGTCTCCATGATCACGGGTGTTCATTGATGCCGGCAGCGGACATTGCGGCGATCGCGCGGCGTCGCACGCAGATGGCGCGGGAGATTCATTGAACCCGCCGCACGCTTCCCATTTTCGACCTAAGTCATTGAAATAATGGTGGGCGATGAGAGACTCGAACTCCCGACATCTTCGGTGTAAACGAAGCGCTCTACCAACTGAGCTAATCGCCCCCTGAACCGCCGCGATTTAAGCGCTTCGTCGTCCATGCGCAAGCCGAATCGGCAAAAATGCAAAGGAACTTCTCTGGAAGTGCGCGGCCATGCAACGCCGGGCGGTGCCTGGTGCGGTCGATCGACCATGGGCAGGGGCGGGCATTGCCTATGCCGATTTCTCCCGAGTTCCGTACGCCGCGCAACACCGTGAAATTGCCCGCGGTGAACTTTGCCAGCAAGATGGTGACAAAGCGCCAATGGCCGCTTGACAGGGTTCGTCGAAGCGCTTAATTCACCGCCACGACAGCGGCCGCGGCAAGTGGCCACGTCCAAAGCGCGGGTGTAGCTCAGCTGGTTAGAGTGCCGGCCTGTCACGCCGGAGGTCGCGGGTTCGAGCCCCGTCACTCGCGCCATTTTCTTCAAGCATTCTGACACATTGATGGGCCGGAGAGTTTCAACTTTCCGCCGATCCGGTTTCAATGTTGGCGCGACGCGCAGGCTTGCCGCTGCCTGTGTCCGCGAAACAGGCGGAATATCAGGTCGATCTTTAGCATCACCTTGACTCTCTTCGGTCCGACCCGCTCTTATTGCGACGTTCAAATGGGCATCGCCCGGGAGGATGAAAATGGAAGGACTTGCAGGGCAACTGGGCGCTTATGGTCCGCTGGTCGTCGGCGCGCTCAAGGCGTTGGTCTTTCTTGTCGTGGGCTGGATCGTTGCCAATGCCATCAGCGGCTTCGTGCGCCGCCAGGTGACGCGCAGCGAGCATATCGACAACACGCTCGGCACCTTCTTCGCGTCTCTCGTGAAGTGGCTGATTCTGATCGTTGTCTTTATTGCGGTTCTCCAGATTTTCGGCTTCGAGGCAACGAGCCTGATCGCCGTCCTCGGCGCTGCAACATTGGCCATCGGCTTCGCCCTGCAGGGAACCCTGGCCGATCTCGCCGCCGGCGTGATGCTGATCGTCTTTCGGCCCTACAAGCTCGACCAGTATGTCGATATCGATGGAACGGCCGGCACCGTCAAGGATATCAACCTCTTCGTCACGGAGCTCGTGACGCCCGACAATGTTCAGATCATCGTTCCCAACGGCAAGGCGTGGGGCTCGATCATCAGGAACTATTCGGCGCATGCGACGCGGCGGCTAGATCTCGAATTCGGCATCGACTATGGCGACGACGCCGACAAGGCCATCAAGATCATCACCGACATCTCCGGCGCCGATGCGCGTGTCCATGATGATCCCGCCCCCTGGGTGAGGGTCGTCAATCTCGGTGAATCGTCGGTCGATCTCGGCGTGCGCCTGTGGTGTGACGCCGGAGATTACTGGGATCTCAAATTCGACATGACCAAGCAGATCAAGGAAGCCTTCGACAAGAAGGGCATTTCCATTCCCTATCCCCATGCGGTCGAGATCCAAAAGAGCGCCTGACGCTCTTTTAAGCCCCGGCAATATGGGCCGGGGCTCAGGCTGCCGACAGCGGTGCAGAAATGATCTTTCGTCATTCTCGGGCTTGTCCCGAGAATCTGCTAACCTACTGATGTTTATAGATCCTCGGCACAGGGGGGGCGAGGATGACGACGCGAATGTGGCGAGGCTCGTCAACGAGCTGAACCCCGGCGGCTATTTTCTAGAACCGGAAGGTCCAGTACAGGCAGGCCAGCATCGCCACGATGAAGCCGATAAATGCCAGCGTGCGCAGGAGGGCGCCGCGGCGCAGCGTTTCCAACGACAAATGGGCGGCAATGATGCCTGCGGCGAACAGGAACTGCCAGTCGATCAGAACCTGAAGCGCGGCGTCATAGCCGAAGGCAAAGCGGGCGATTTGAACGCCCGCTATGGTCGCAAGCAGGACCAGTGACGTCGAAAATATCGGTTTGGCTGCGCTGACGTGGAGAAGACCCGCAAGGCGGATCGGTGCGATCGTAATCAGAGCGCCGGCAAAGGCGTAGATCGCGGCCAGCGGGATGAAGGTTCTCGAATTGGCAAGCCCGTCGAGGCGCGTAATGCCAAGGCTGGCGAAGGCATAGCCCTTCATTTGCAGCCCGAAGCTGAGCGCGACCAGAAGGGCGGTGAGTCCTGCGACGATCAGGAATGCAGATGCAGTACGGTTCATCGTTCGCTCCGCCGGGAATCGGTTTGCCCTACCCGGATAGGACGATGTGCCGTGCCATGAAAGCCCTCTGTCGAGGGGGAGTGGACCGCAAGGCGTGACGGAAGTGTTGCCGGTATAATTTTTTAGGTTTGAAGGAACGAAATTGATTGGTAATGCGGGGCAGTCTGCCGTCGCCTCTGCATTTGGCCGGCCAGACTGCCCCAGCGGCTCCCGCCAGGCATGCGTCAGGCGGGGGTCGTTGGGCATGCCTGTCGAAGCGCCGCTGTCCCAGAACATGTCCCGCTCAAACGGGATCGTTTGAGCGAAAGGCACATGCTCCACCATAGTGATCTGGCGCGCATATCTTTGTTTCAAACGTTTCCGTTTGAAGCGAACGCGCGCCAGAAAGGACGCGAACCCCTTAATGGCGTGAATGCGGATACGCCACCCACCACAAGTCGTCTAATCGATATGATTGGCCAAACATGACGCCCCGGCAGGCATTTGCCCAGTAGTGTTGCAGCAATGTCACGCTGCCGCGTGCTCCAGCCTCGTCCCGTTCGGCAATCCGCGTTGCCTCGCACGCCGCTTGTGTGAAGCTTCTGCGACAACTATCGTGGCTGTCCATTCATCGTGAAAGCCACGGCAGCAGAGCACGGCCGACATGCGGCCTTCAGGTGATCTGCGGGCCTGTCGGGAACGATTGCGCGGGAGAGCAGGATACGTGGCATCTGACATGACCGGCTCCCTGAACGGCGAGGCGTCCTTGACGCCGTCGGCAGAAACCGCCGGGCCGGCGGCGCGCGAACTGGAACTGAAACTCGTGACCGATGCCGGAAGCGTGCGTTCCCTGGCTTGCGCACCTGCGGTGGAGGCCTGCGCGCGCAACAAGGGCGTCGTGCGGCGCCTGGAGGCGGCCTATTACGACACGTCCGATCAGGCACTTCAAAAGGCCGGCTACACGCTGCGGGTGCGGCGCAATGGCGGGCGGTATGTGATGACGGTGAAGACGAGCGGGACGCTGGCGCCCGGCACGCTGGCGCGTGGCGAATGGGAGGTGCCGGTCGACGGCCTGCAGCCCGACATTTCGCGTCTCATGGGCCAGTTGCCCGACGACTTTCCAGCCGCGTTGGGCGATGCCGAACTCGTGGCGCAGTATACGACCAGCGTGCGCCGGCGCACGCGCCTGCTCGACCTGCCCTATGCGACCATCGAGCTCGCAGCCGACGAGGGCTCCGTCGTCGCGGGCGAGCGCAGCGAGCCGATCAACGAGATCGAGCTGGAACTGATGAAGGGCGACGCCTCGGCCCTGTACGAACTGGCCCTGGCGCTCAGCGATTCCGCCCGCCTCGATCCGAGCCCGCGCAGCAAGGCGGCGCGCGGCATCGATCTGGCGCGCGGCGTGCCGCCTGGTTTCTCCAAGGCACCGAAGCTGCGTTTCGATGCCGCGACAAGTCTGGACGAGGTGATCGCGGCCATCTTGCGCTCTGCGCTTCAGCATCTGCTCGACAACAAGGCCGCCGCAGTCGACGGCAGCCATCCCGAGGGTGTGCATCAGGCGCGCATTGCGCTCAGGCGCCTGCGCTCGATGCTCAAGATCCTTGCCGACACCACCGGCGCACAGGCGAGCGAACGTTTTCGCGACCAGGCAAAGTGCCTTGCCTCGGCCATGAACGATGCGCGCAATTGGGACGTCTTCTTGAGCGAGACCCTGCCGCCGATCGAGGACAAATGCGCGGCGGTGAAGGGCTTTGCCGAATTGCGCGCCGCAGCGGAGGCGAAGCGCAGAAAAGGCTATGAAACCGACCGCGCGGCCTTCGACGATCCGCGCTCGGGCCGTTTTCAGCTCGAGATGGCGCTGTGGATCGAGCAACGCGGCTGGCGCTCGAGCGTCGACGCCGATGGCCTGGCGCAGCTTTCCGCACCGGCCCGGCTCTATGCCGAAAAGGTACTTGCCGGCTTGCATCGGAAGGTGATCAAGCGGGGCCGTCAATTCGGCCGGTTGAGCGTTGACGAGCGCCACAGGGTGCGCCTGGCGATGAAGAAATTGCGCTACGCGGCCGACTTCTTCCTGCCGCTTTTCGGCAAAAGCAGGAAGGTGGCCGCCTACGCCAAATTTCTCCGGCGCTTCCAGGATCTGCTCGGAAAATACAACGACATGGCGACCACCGAAGGCCTTTTGACCGAACTGCAGGCAGGGGACGCATCGCCGAAGCTTGCCGGGCCGTGCGGAGCCGTCATCGGCTGGCAGGCCCGCGATCTTCTCGACACGGAAGCCGAACTCATCGCGGCCTGGCGCGAATTCAAGAAAGCCGGGCGCATGTGGAAGAGCAAGTAGCTCGAACCTTACGGCAGCGCATCCCGTGGTGGACCGGGCCGGTAGAGCCGGTCAAGCAGCACCGGCGTCAGATACATCGGGATCTGATAGCAGCCGATGAACAGAAGAAGCGGGTCGGTGACGGCAGCGGGCAGGGCGGTCAGAAACAGCGCAATGTTGCGGTTGGCCGCGACGATCCCCATCGGTGCCGCGAGCCGGCGCCAGCGGCTTTGCCGCAGGATCACGACCAGGGCGATCTGCAGGCCGAAATTGGCGGCGAAGGCGGTGAACAGCGCTGTGGCAAAGCGTGTTGGGTCGCCGACCAGCGCCGGACCGACGGCCGACATCAGGCCGACGACGACGATTGCCATCATGATGGCCGACAGTCCGTCGATGGCCGCATAGGTACGGCGCGACGGGGAGCGCAGCACGAAGCCGCGGATTAAAAAGGCGGCACCCGTGGCCGCCAGGATGATGGTGAGCAGCCTGGCGGAGGCGCCGAGCACCGCTGCCGCGTCGCCGAGCGACGGCGCCAGCCACAGGACCGGAATGACCGTGAGCGGCAGGAGCGCGGTCGCCAGCACCATCTGCCGTAGCGCCGGCGCCGGATCGTTGCCGGTCAGAAGCGTCAGATTGGGGCTGCCGGAGATCGGCGGCGCGGCCAGCATAAGCACCAGACCCGTGGCGAGCGCACCGGTCCATCCGGCGAGTGCGAATGTGAGGATCGCCGCAATCGGAAAGGCGATCTGGTAGACGATCAGGAACCCGGCTGACGTTCGCAGGTCCGCCAGTGCGCCAAGCGCCTGGCGCGGCCCGACACGCAGCGCGGCGACGAACAGCAGGCCGGCCACGAGTTCGGCGATCCACTCCTTCATCGCCAGCGCCGCGCCGGGAAAGGCGATGCCGGCGGCAAGCCCTGCCACGAGCACCAGCCGGCCATGTTTCGCCGCCAGCGCCAGCAGGGTGAAGACCGCCTCCATCACCCGCCCGCCGCGGGACGCATGTTCTGCGGCAGCCATGTCGCCAGTTCCGGGAAGGCGATGAGCACGAAGACCATTGCCACCATGATCAGGAACATCGGCAGGGCGGCGCGCGCGACGTAGTTCATCTCGTGGCCGGTCATGCCCTGCAGGACGAACAGGTTGAAGCCTATCGGGGGCGTGATCTGTGCCATCTCGACGACCACGACGACGAAGATGCCGAACCAGATGATGTCGATCCCGGCCTGACGCACCATTGGCTCCACCACCGCGATGGTCAGCACGACGGCGGAGATGCCGTCGAGGAAGCAGCCGATGATGATGTAGAAGACGAGCAGCATCATCAGCAGCTCGAAGCGCGACAGTTCCAGCGAGCCGATCCATTCGGCGAGGCCGCGCGGCAGGCCGGTGAAGCCCATCGACAGCGACAGGAAGGCGGCACCCGCCAGGATCAGGGCGATCATGGCCGAGGTGCGCGTGGCGCCGATGAGACTTTCACTGAAGCTTTGCCAGCTCAGCGAGCCTTGCGCGAAGGCCAGCAGCAGCGCTCCGATGACGCCGATGGCCGCGGCCTCCGTGGCCGTCGCATAGCCCAGATACATCGAGCCGATGACGACGGCGATCAAGGCCAGGACCGGCAGGAGAAAACGCGAATTCTTCAGCCGTTCGACGAAGGATGTGCCGGTTTCGGCATCGGGCCGGTAGTCGGCGGAAAATTTCGACACTGCCGCCACATAGAGCATGAACATGGTGGCGAGCACCAGCCCGGGAACAATGCCGGCGATGAACAGCTTGGTGATCGATTCGTTGATGGTGACGCCATAGACGATCAGCGTCAGCGAGGGCGGGATCATCAGCCCCAGCGTTGCCGCACCGGCCAGGGTGCCGATCACCATCTTTTCGGGATAGTTGCGCTTGCGCAGTTCCGGTACCGACATCTTGCCGACCGTCGTCAGCGTTGCCGCCGATGATCCCGACACGGCGGCGAACACCGTGCAACCGACGATATTGGTGTGCAAGAGCCCGCCGGGAAGCCTGGCCATCCAGGGCGACAGGCCGCGGAACATGTCTTCCGATAGCCGCGTGCGAAAGAGGATTTCGCCCATCCAGATGAACAGCGGCAGCGCGGTCAGCGTCCATGAAGAGGCCGTGCGCCAGATGATGGTCATCATGGCGTCGCCGGCCGGGCGGATCGTGAAGAGCTCCATGCCCACCCAGGCGACGCCGAGCAGGGCGAGCCCCACCCAAACGCCGGTGCCAAGCAGCAGAAAGAGGACGAAAAGGAAGATACCGACGGCGTAGAACTGTTCCACCGCTTCTACTCCGCGCCCGGCTGGTCGAAGGTGCCGGGCCTGATATTGTCGTTGCGCGTCACAAGCAGCGTCACGAGGTTGTCGAGGAAGCAGACCGCCAGGAGCACCGCGCCCGCGGCCATCGGCACTTGCGGGATCCAGATCGCCGTGGCGTCCTGGCCCTGGCTGACGTCACCCAGCTTGTAGGACCAGTAGACCGCCCTGATCGCGTACCAGGCCAGATAGGTCGAGGCGGCCGAAGCGATCAGCAAACACCACAATTCGCCCCAGAAGCGCTTTTCCCCCAGGGCGGTAAGGAAAAGCCCGACCCTGATATGCGATCCGGCGTTGAGCGCGCTGGAAAATGCCAGGAACGACGCCGATGCCATCAGATAGCCGGCATATTCGGCCGAGCCGGGAAAGGTGACGCCGGCCCAGCGCGCCGCCATCTGCAGCACGATGACGACAAGGATGAGGACGAGGCAGGCCGCCGCCGCAACGCCTGCAGCGGCGTAGAGCGCGTCGAGCGCCCGCCGGATGGGTGAGGTCATGAGGTTCCCCGTTCTGTAAGGCGGTGAACCGTCGGGCCCGGACAGGCCGGGCCCGCGGCAGTCGGCGTTTATTGAGCCTTGTAGGCGTCGATGATCGCCTTGCCGTTCTCGCCGGCGGCCTCGATCCATTCCCCGGTCATCGTCTCACCGAAGCCGGCCAGTTCTTCCTTCAACTCATCACCGGGAGGCGCCACGGTCATGCCGTTCTCGGCCAGCGTCTTCAAATAGCCCGCCGTCAATTCCTCCGATTTCGCCGTTCCATCGGCCGCCGCCTTGGCGCCGCACTCCATCACCAGCTTCTGCGTGTCTTCGTCGAGCGCATCGAAGGCGTCCTTGTTGGCGAAGACGGCATTGCGCGGCAGCCAGGCCTGCACGTTGTAGAAATGGGTCAGGCTTTCCCAGACCTTGGAATCCACACCGGTCGATCCCGACGAGATGAAGCTGTCGGCGACCCCGGTGGCGAGCGCCTGGCTGAGTTCGGCTGCCTCGATCTGAACCGGCACCATGCCGGCAAGTTCGGCGATGCGGGCGGTTGCCGCATTGTAGGCGCGGAACTTTACGCCTTCCAAATCGGCCACCGAATTGACGTCCTTCTTCACGTAGAGCCCCTGCGGCGGCCAGGGAACGGAATAGACGTAGACGAGGTTCTGGCTGTCGAGCACGTCCTTGACCTTGTCCTGAGCCGCGTCCCACAGCTTTGCCGAATCCTCGTAGGAGGTGGCGAGGAAGGGGATGGAATCGACGCCGAACAGCGGATTCTCGTTGGCGTGGGCCGACAGGAGCCGCTCGCCGATCGGCGCCTGGCCGGTCTGGACGGCGCGCTTGATGTCGTTGCCGGCAAACAGCGCGCCGCCGGGATGGGTGACGATTTCGAGCGCGCCGCCGGACCCGTCGGTCACGCATTTGGCGAAGGTGGCGCCGTTCTCGGAGTGGAAGTTGGTCGCCGGATAGGCCATGGGCATGTCCCATTTCTGGGCATGGGCCGCACCCGCCGCAACTGTTGCCATAGCGGCGGTGGCCAGAAGTGTCGTCAGTCGTCTCATCGTCTCAGTCTCCCATTTTTGCGATGAATTGTTTTCAGTGTTCCGGTCGTTTTCCTCGCCTATTGGAACCGCGAAGGCGAATAGGGTGCAAGGTCCAGGTTCGGTTTTCTCCCCGAAACAATCTGAGCCAGGATGCGCCCGGTGCGCGGACCGCCCGTCAGGCCGACGTGATGATGGCCGAAGCCGAGATAGGCACCCCTGATGCCCGGCACTTCGCCGATGACGGGGATGGAATCGGACGGCGCCGGGCGGTGTCCCATCCATTCCGTCTTTTTCTTCCATGACAGGCCGGGCAGGGCGGCCTTGGCCTGTTTCGTCAGCAGCGCGAAGGGCGCGCGCGAAGCCGGTGCGTCGAGCCCGCCGAATTCGACGATGCCGGCCAGCCGGAGCCGGCCCTCCATCGGCGTCATGACGAACTTGCCGGCGGCGACCATGGTCGGTGCGCGCGGCGTGACACTCGGCTCCCACAGCTCGATGTGATAGCCGCGTTCGCTTTCGAGCGGCACGTCGAGGCCAAGCTTGCGGCACAGCGCCCTGGACCAGACGCCGGTCGCCACGACAGCCGCCGAACAGGCAATCGTCTCGCCATCGGCGCGCAGCCCTGTAATACGCCCGTCTTCCTGCGCGAAATCGGTAATTTCGGCCTTGAGCAGCCGGCCGCCCTGGGTCTCGAAATGCGCCGCGAGGTCCTTCACATAGCGCCCCGGATCGGTGATGAATCCATGATTGGCCAGCCGGACTGCGAAGTCTGCACTGGATGCAAGGCAAGGATCATAGGCGCGAAGGGCGTCGCCTTCCAGTTCGTCCCATTTGAACCCGAGAAATTTGCGCACGCCCCAGCCGAACGCATCGCGATCGAAATGCGCGCGCTTGGGATAGACGAAGACATAATCCGAGCGCTTCAGCCATTTTTCGGCGGCCGTGCCCGATGCCAGCAACTGGTGATCGGCAAGGCTGTCCCCGATAATGGGAAGGAGGGCGACGGCGATGCGCCGCGCGTCTTCGGCATTGCAGTGGCTGAGATAGCGGCGCAGCCACGGCATCAGCTTCGGCATGTAGGACCACTTCACAAACAGCGGCTGGCCGGGGTCGAAGAGCATGCCCGGCGCCTTGCGCATCAGGCCGGGTACGGTGACGGGCACGACGGAAGACGAGGCGAGCACGCCGCCATTGCCATAGCTCGTTGCCTCGCCGGGCGCGGCGCGGTCGATCAGGATGACGTCGTGTCCCTCGCGCTGCAGCCAGATCGCCGTCGAAACGCCGACAATGCCGGCGCCGATCACGGCGACGGGCGGTGCATTCGGCCCTTTCGCGCTCGCCGTGCTGCATGCCATGCGGTTCCCCTAAACTCGGCGGATTCCGCGGATCGTCGCACACGATGACAAAATGTCAATATTTTGTAGGTAAACTGCAGATGTTTTCCCCTGAAACGGTCCAGGCGCCGACCGGAATGGAGCGCCGATCACCCCGGCAGCAGCGTCTCCATTTCCGCTTTCGCGGCCCTTGCGGCCTCCTCCTTGACCGATCCGTAACCGCGGACCTGCATCGGCAACGCCATGGCGTCGGCCAGGCGGTCGATGGTCTCCGCGGAAAGCTCGGCAAGCGCGCGATCGATCTTGTGCTCGTACCAGCCGATCAGTTCGCGTTCCAGCCGGCGGTCGGCGCAATAGCCGAACGGGTCGAGAGGCGTACCGCGCAACCGCCTCATGCGTGCAAGCAGGCGCAAGGGCAGGCGGACCCAGGGGCCGAATGCCCGTTTGACCGGACGGCCGCGCGCATCCTTGCTTGAGGGCAGGAAGGGCGGGGCAAGGTGGTGGACGATGCGGAAATCGCCTTCGAACCCCGCCTTCAGCCGATCTTCGAACCCGGTCTGCATGTGCAGGCGGGCGACCTCGTATTCGTCCTTGTAGGCCATCAGTTTGAAGAGCGAGCGGGCGACCGCTTGCGTCAGCCGTGCCGTGCCGAGGCCCGCTTCCGCCGCTCGCACCTTGTCGACGGCTTTGCTGTAGCGCGCGGCATAGGCGGCGTCCTGGTAGTCGGTGAGGAAGGCTTCGCGCCGCGCGATCTCTTCGTCCAGTGTTGCAGCCACAGGGGTCGAGGGCTCCAACATGTCCTTCAGCCGGTCGGGAAAGGCGGCGGCGATGCGGCCGATGAGGAAGGCGCGGTGATTGGCCTCCACCGCCACCCCGTTGAGCTCGATCGCCTGGGCGAGCGCTTCCAATGAGACCGGCACCAGCCCCTGCTGCCAGGCAAAGCCCAGCATGGTGACATTGGCATAGACGGCATCGCCCATCAGCGTGTTGGCCAGCCGGTTGGCGTCGACACTCGCCAGTTCGCCGACCGAACCGTCGAGCGCCGCCAGCCGTTTATCGACGGCAAGGCTCGCATCGCGCTTGCGCACGATATCGCCGGTCGGCATCTCGGCCAGATTGACCGCCGCCCGCATGCCCGGCCGGTAGGCCGCCGAGGCCTTGGGCGAGGTGGAAACGACGATGTCGCAGCCGATGAGCGCGTCCGCGGCACCCTGATCGATGCGTACCTGGTTGATGGCCTCGGGCGTGTTCGCGATGCGGACATAGGACAGCACCGGCCCGAACTTTTGGGCAAAGCCGGTGAAGTCGAGCACCGAGGCGCCCTTGGCCTCCAGATGTGCCGCCATCGTCACCAATGCGCCGACGGTGATGACGCCGGTGCCACCGACGCCGGTGATCAACAGGTCGTAGGGTTCGGCGGTCCCGGGCAGTTGCGGGTCGGGCAGATCGGCGGAAAGCGCCGTGAAATCGACCGCGGCGCCGGTCTTCTTTTTCCGGGTTGCGCCCTCAACCGTCACGAAACTCGGGCAGAATCCGTTGACGCATGAAAAATCCTTGTTGCAGGAGGATTGGTTGATGCGTCTTTTGGTGCCGAATTCGGTCTCGACCGGCTCGACGGAAAGGCAGTTGGATTCCACCGAGCAATCGCCGCAGCCTTCGCAGACGAGCTCGTTGATGACGGCGAATTTCTTCGGGTCCTCCATCGTGCCGCGCTTGCGCCGCTTCCGTTTCTCGCTGGCGCAGGTCTGTTCGTAGATCAGGACGGTGACGCCCGGAATCTCGCGCAGTTGGCGCTGCACGGCGTCCATCTCGCGCCGCCCGTGGATCGTGGTTCCGGCGGGAAAGTCGCCGACGCGGAATTTCTCCGGCCGGTCGGAGACGAAAGCGATCCGCTCCACGCCCTCGGCGCGCGCCGAATGGGCGATCGCCTGGACGCTCACCGGCCCGTCGACCGGCTGACCGCCGGTCATGGCGACGGCGTCGTTGTAGAGGATCTTGTAGGTGATGTTGGCCCTGGCCGCGACGGCCTGGCGGATCGCCATGGAACCGGAGTGATACCAGGTGCCTTCGCCGAGATTCTGGAAGATGTGGTTCTTGCCCGTAAACAGCGATGAGGCGGCCCAATTGACCCCTTCGCCGCCCATCTGGATGAGCGATGTGGTTTCGCGGTCCATCCAGCTTGCCATGAAATGGCAGCCGATACCGGCCAGCGCCCTGGAGCCATCCGGCACCTTGGTGGACGTGTTGTGCGGACAGCCGGAGCAGAAATAGGGTGTGCGGGTTGCGCCCTCGACCGAGATCGAGATGGCCGGCTGGCTTGCGATCGCCGCCGCCTTTGCGGCAAAGCCGTGGCCCGGAAAGAGCCCTTCGAGACGCCCGGCGACGATGGACACGAGTTGGCGCGGCGACAATTCGCCCGTCCACGGCACCAGCCGCTCGCCCTTTTCGTCGCGCTTGCCGACCATCACGCGCGGCTTGTGGCCCAGCCAGTCGTAAAAATACTCCTTGAACTGGCTTTCGATGATGCCGCGCTTTTCCTCGATGACGAGGACTTCTTCTTTGTCGCGCACGAATTCCAGCGCGTCGCGGCGGGCCAGCGGCCACACCATGCCGATCTTGTAGATGTCGATGCCGAGTTCGCGGCATTCCGCCTCGCCGATACTGAGAAGCCGCAGTGCCTCCATCAGGTCGAGATGGCCCTTGCCCGTCGTCACGATGCCGAAGCGGGCATGTTTCACGTCGTAGACGTGGCGGTCGATCGGGTTGGCCTCGGCGAAGGCGTAGACGGCCTGCTTCTTGGCCTCCATGCGCTCCTCGATCTGCGGGCCGGGCAGGTCGGGCCAGCGATAGTGCAGTCCGCCGGGCGGCGGCGTGTAGTCGGGGGCGGCGAAGCTGCGGTCGGGGGCAAGTTCGACCGAGGCGGCCGACTCCACGGTCTCCGAGATCGCCTTGAAACCGACCCACATGCCGGAAAAGCGCGAAAGCGCGTAGCCCCATTCGCCGAATTCGAGATATTCGCCGACATTGGCCGGGTTCAGGGTCGGCATGAACCAAGCGATGAAGGCGGCGTCGGACTGGTGCGGCATGGAGGAGGACACGCAGCCATGGTCGTCGCCGGCCACGACCAGCACGCCGCCATGCGGCGAGGAGCCATAGGCATTGCCGTGCTTGAGCGCGTCGCCGGATCGGTCGACGCCGGGCCCCTTGCCGTACCACATGGCAAACATGCCATCGGCGGTCTTGTCGGGATTGGTTTCCACCTGCTGCGTGCCGAGCACGGCCGTTGCCGCCAGATCCTCGTTGACCGCCGGCAGGAACGCGATGCGATTTTCGGCAATCAGCTTTTGAACCCGCCACAGTTCCAGATCGACACCGCCGAGCGGCGAGCCGCGATAGCCGGAGACGAAGCCGGCCGTGTTCAGGCCAGCGGTACGGTCGCGCCGCGCCTGGTCGAGCGCCACCCTGACCAGCGCCTGCGTGCCGGTCAGGAAGACGCGGCCGCGCGTCTGCGTGTAGCGGTCCTCGAGCGTGTAGCGGGCGAGATCGCGAATGGGACGATGAGCCGTCACGGTAACCTCCCAATGGCTTGGGTCATTGTAACCGATCCCGGCCGGCAATTTTGCCCAGAATGGGAGCCGATGGGCTATTCTTTGAAAATGTTGTTCAGCGTAGAATGCATTCTCGGGACATTTGACCAGCCGAACAGGGAAGGACGGAAATTTTGCAAGACCAGGACAGAACGATCCTCCGCGCGTTGCAGGACGACTGCCGTATCTCCAACCAGGACCTGGCGGGCAAGGCCGGCATGTCCGCCTCGGCCTGCTGGCGCCGCGTCAGGGCGCTGGAGGAGGCGGGCGTTGTCCGGCGCTATGTGGCGCTGGTGGACGCTGCAGAGGCCGGCATGGCGTTTCACGCGATGGTGCATGTGACGCTGACGCGGCACGATCACAGCCATGTCGAGACCTTCATCGCCGAGGTCGGCCGGCGTCCGGAGGTGCTCGACTGCTTCGCCACCACGGGCGAGGCCGACTATCATCTCAGGGTGGTTTGCGCGGATCTGGCCGACTACAACGCCTTCCTCGAAGGCTTCCTGTTCCGCCTTCCGGGCATCGCCAATGTGCGCACCAATCTTGTGCTGAAGAACATCAAGCAGGAAACCGCCATACCGTTGTGAAGCCGATCGAAAGGCGCATGGGTTACGCCCTTCGATCGGCGTGGCGGTCAGCTTCCCGAGATCGCGCCGGCGATGGTCGTGATGTTGTGCTTCATCATTTCGATATAGGTCGCAGCCGGGCCGTTCGTATCCGAAAGCGCGTCGGAATAGAGACTGCCTCCGAGTTCGAGCCCTGTCTCGCCGGCGATCTGCTCGATCAGGCGTGGATTGGTGACGTTCTCGACGAAGATCGCCGAGGCCTGATCCTCGCGCACTTGCCGGATGAGCGCCGCGACGTCGGCTGCCGACGCCTCGGATTCGGTCGACACGCCTTCGGGCGCCAGGAACCGGATGCCGTATGCATGTTCGAAATAGCCGAACGCGTCGTGCGAGGTGATGATCGTCCGCCGCGCCTCGGGGATCGCCTCGACCGCCGCGCGGATATCGGCGTCCAATGTCTCCAGCCTGGCCAGGTAGGCATCGGCATTGGCCTTGTAGGCGTTGCAGCCGGCATCGTCCGCCGCGCAGAGCGCTTCGGTGATGTTTCTCACATAGATCTCGGCATTTTCGACCGACTGCCAGGCATGCGGGTCGTATTCGCCGTGATGGTGATGGTCCTCATGCGCCTCGTCGTGATCGTGGCCGGCTTCGTCTGCACGGTGTTCGTCGTGATGGTCGGACTCTTCGTGGGCATGGTCGTGCGTCTCGCCTTCATGCTCCCCGTGTTCTTCAAGCTTCAGCGTTTCAACGCCCTTGGACAGTTCGACGATCTTTGCCTTGGTGCCGCTTGCCTCGACCAGGCGCTGGAGGAACCCTTCGAACTGGAGACCGTTGACCAGCACGATATCGGCTTGCGCAGTAACCGCGGCATCCTGGGGCCTGGGCTCGTAGACATGGGCGTCGCCGTCGGGGCCGACGAGCGTGGTCAGGTCGATGCGCTCGCCCCCGACATTCCTTGCCAGATCGGCAATGATGGAAAAGCTGGCGACGACCTGCAGCTTGTCCGCCGCCATGGCCGATATCGAGGTCGAGCAGGACAGCGCTGCGGCAAGGGCTGTGAGGGTGAAAATCCGGCGCATGGGGGACTCCTTGTGGCGGTTGACCGAAATGCTGCCGCGGCAGCGCGGCTGACCACTATGTAATGTTATTACGTTCGTCAAGTCTCTCGTCCGCTCGGACACCTTTTTGCTGTGCCGTCGAAACCATCCACCCTGTCTTCGAACACCCGCCCACAATCTCTCCGGTCCGAACACACCGGCGGGGAGAGGAAGGCTCGGCCGCGATAGCCGGCACCGCATTCTCCCCTCATCCTTCAGGGCCGTGGCCTGTCTTTACAAAGCCTTGCGGTAAAACCAATATCGGCGACAGGGTTCCCGGCGCATGTCCGGCGCACGGGAGGAGAAACCAATCATCGGACATCAGGGAGATTGAATTCATGCGTACAACCTATCGCAGGTCCATCGCCGCCTCGGTTGCAGGGCTGGCGATGGTCGCGGCCGGCGCGGCCAGCGCCGCCGATGTCAAGCTCAGCTTTCTGGGCGGGTTCACGGGACCGATCGAGAGCCTGACGCCGCCGATCTTCGAGGCGACGAAGATGGCTGTCGACCAGATCAACGAACAGGGCGGACTTCTGGACGGCGACAATCTCGTCCTCGTCCAGGCCGATACGACCTGCATCGACGCCACGGCTGCGTCCAACGCCGCCGATCGCATGGTCAATGCGGAAAAGGTGGTCGGCATCGTCGGCGCGCTGTGTTCCGGCGCGACGATCGCAGCAGCCAACAGCGCCGCAATTCCGGGCGGCGTCGTCCTGGTCTCTCCGGCCTCGACCTCGCCGGCGGTGACGGATCTGGACGACAACGATCTCGTCTTCCGCACCACTCCGTCGGATGCCTATCAGGGCGAGGTCCTGGCCAGGATCCTCAAAGGCAAGGGCAAGGACAATATCGCCATCACCTATGTCAACAACGACTATGGCAAGGGCTTTGCCGACGCGCTCGAAGCGGCCTTCCAGGCCGAGGGCGGCACGGTCGTGGCCAAGGAGGCGCATGAGGACGGCAAGGCCGACTACCGGGCCGAGATCGGTTCGCTGGCCTCGGCCGGCGCCGAATCGCTGGTCGTTCTCGCCTATGTCGACGGATCGGGCCAGACGATCATCCGGCAGGCCCTGGAGTCCGGCGACTTTGCCGACTTCGCCGGCGGCGACGGTATGGTCGGCAGTACGCTGGTCACGGCCGTCGGAGAAGGGCGGCTCGACGGCATGATCGCCACCAAGATTGGCAGCGCCGAGACGCCGGGCACAGCCGCATACACCGAGGCGGCCGAGGCGGCGGGCTTCAACCCGTCGGCAACCTTTGCCTCGCAGGGCTATGATGCGGCGTTTCTGCTTGCGCTGGCCATCCAGCAAAAGGGCAGCGCCACCCGCGACGGGCTGAACGAGGCGCTGCGCGCGGTCGCGTCCGAGCCCGGCGAGGTGGTCTATCCCGGCGAGTGGGAGAAGGCCAAGAAGCTCCTGGAGGAAGGCACCGACATCAACTACGAAGGCGCTTCCGGCACCCACGAGTTCGACGACAACGGCGACGTGCCGGGCGTCATCATCGAGATGATGGTCGAAGGTTCCGGATTCAAGGAAGTCCAGCAGGTCAACTGACGCTGCGGGCCGGCATTCCAATCTGGCAGGGCGCGATCGCCGATCGCGCCCTGCCTCATGTGTCACCAGCGGATCTTCAGCCCGATCTCCGCGCCGATCGATTCGCCCATCTGATCGAAGGCGATCTCGTAATCCGCATTGGCGTAAAGCGCGACATTGTCACGAATATCGGCGTCGAAGCCGGCGTTCAGGATGACTGACGCACCGGAGAAATCGGCGTCGAACGGCACGGGGCCGGCAGCCGACGAGAACGTCGTGACCGGCTTTTCCAGGAACTGATAGGCAAGGCTCGGGCGGAACCACGCCGTAATCAGGCGGGGCTCGGGGTCTTCCGGATCGAGTTCCCAAGCCCTGGCCAACCGCACCCCCAGGCGACCGCGCAGGCTGTCGATATCCGAGTAGCTGACCGTGGCCGTTCCGTCGCTGGCATCGTCGATCGAGATCGTCTGATAGGTCAGTTGGGCCTGCGGCTCGATGATCCAGCCGTCGTCGAGCGGGAATGGATAGCCGGCCTCGAGCGAGGCGCCAAATCCGACGCCGTCCGTCGCCAGCGAGAACGGACGGACGGAATCGGCCTCAAGGTCGTACCAGGTGCCTTGCACAAGCGCGTCGAGATACCAGCCTTCCTTGCCGTAATGCGTCCAGTAGCCGCCGATCGTGTAGGCGTCGAGCGTGTTGGAGCCAACCTTCTCGTCGAACAATTCGCTGTCGCCCCATCCCCAGCCGATCACGCCATAGATGCCGGCCACGTCGCTGGCGCCGTCGGCGTCATCGGAATGATAGAGGTCGAGACCGCCCTGAAACGCCAGCAAATCGTAATCCAGGCGCTTGTCGAGATTGGCCGCGCAACTCTGCCAACCATGCCGGGCGACGGTGCGTGCCCATGCCTGGCTGCCCGCGGCCTGGCTCCCGAGACCTGCCGCCCTGTCGTCGCCCCTGCGCTGGTGGAGCGTATCCAGCAGCGTCGAGCCATAGCGCAAGGCAAGCTGCGGATTGCTGGCGTAGAGCGCGACTTCGGGGCGGAATGGGTCGGCCTGACCGCCGTTTCCTCCGCTGCCATTGCCACCGTTCCCTCCGCCGCCGCCGCCGCCGTTGCCACCGTCGCCGCCGTTGCCACCGTTCCCTCCGCCGCCGTTCTCTCCGCCATTGCCGTCACCGTCACCATCCGGATCGGGGCAGGGATCGACAATTCCCTCTTCGGAACGCAGATACCAGTTTTGCGGCGTTGTGGCGTCGAGGCCGCCGCGAAAGAGGTTGTATTCATACGGCCCCGCGACGACCGGGCCGGCAAGGGTGAAGGCGTCTGCGTCGGTTGTGCCGCCGTTGACGGTGTCGACCACCAGGATTCCGTCGCCGCTGGTCAGCGCGCCGCCGCCGCCGGCATCGGTGATTGCCAGTCCGGTCGAGCCCGTTGCGGCGCCGCCGTCGATCACCAGCCGGTCCGACGGCGAGGCGTCGTCGGCAAGGAATGTGTTGAGCCCCAGCGTGCCGCCGGCACCGGTGTAGTCGGGCGTCGCCAAGGTCTTGTAGCTGGCGAGTTCGGCGGGGTCGTCTGCCGGTGCGGTGAAATTGATGGTGCCGGCGTTGTTGACTTTCCCGGTGACGACCGAGCTGTCCGTCACCGTCCATAGACTGCCCCCGCCGATGTCGACATTGGTGACGTCGAAGGCTGCTCCGGTCCATTGCGCGCCGCTCAAAAGGCTGATGTTGGCGATGCTGTCAGGTTCCGCGCCGGCACTGCCGGTCAGCACGCTGCCGCCAGAAGCATCCAGGTTCACGATTGTCTGCTGTGGGTAGAAGCTGCCTTGATCCAGTGCCCCCAGAAGCAAGCCGCCACCGCCCGTTACGACCGCACCGTCGGTCACGGTCATGTTCAGAGGCCCGCGTGCAATGACGGCGGCACTCTGGGCACTTGTTAGGCTACCGCCCGACAGACGCACTGTATTTTCCCCGGAGTCGGTGCCGTTGAGAGTAATCAAGCCGAGTGTGCCAGGCCCGGTCGCCTCGACCGTAGTATTGGTCATGTCAATCAGGCCTGTTCCGAAATTGATCCGCAGCGCGGACGGCCCGTCTTGTGTGGTGATGCTCGAGTTGTGCGCCGTGACACTGCCGGTGTTGACGAAGATGCCATGCGTCAGCGCGCCCTTGGTGACGATCGTATTGTTCGTCATCTTGATCGCACCGTCATTTGTGAAGGCGCCGGCAAACTGGCCAGAAGAGTCTACCGTCACGCTGGTGCCGATGCTGGTGATCGAGCCGGAACGGGCCATGAGACCGGCACCGGGGGTGGCGGCCGTCGCCCCGAAGATTCCACGGATGCTGCCATTGGCCGTAATCAGGTAGTCGGTATTAAGCGTGAAAAATTGAGGATTTGTGGTTGCATTGATTTTGATTACGCTGTTGCCTTGGAGCGTTATGCTGCTGTCGGCGTGTGCCCACACGCCCGCGCCAGCATTCGACCCTTCTACGGTCAAGTCGCTGATGGTGATATCGCCGCCGTTCATCGCGACGAGACCGGTGCTCGAAGCGCCGGTCCCTGTTCCGGCAAGATTGACGGTCAGGCCATCGAGAGAGCCGGATGGAACCTCGGTGTTGTCAATCGAGATGCCGACACTCGTCGTGCCGTTCAACTGTATGGTGGTTTCGCGAACGAGCGAGACCTGCCCGCCGTCATGCAGATAGAGGCCCATTGCGCCGCGACCGTTCATCGTCACAGGCACCACTGCGCCGGCCATCACGCTGCTGTCCGTACCAGAGGCGCCGATTCCGATGGTATTTCCGAAGCGGCCGGCCGTGCCCCGCGTGATTGTCGTTCCGTTGCCGAGAGTGATAGTGCCGCTGTCCTGAGCGATCGCACCATATCCTGTGGAATTATTGCCTGTCGCGGTTAGGGCGACGTCCGTGACATCGATTGTTCCACCGATTGCCGCGAGTCCCGTGCCTACGCCGCTGGTGGTTACCGATGCGCCGTCGATGAGGATTCTGGCGGACGTTCCGTTGGTCAGAAATGCGTGGCCGCTGACGGTACTGATATTGACCGTCGGCTGCACAATGAGCATCCCACCGATGACATTCGTGGCGTTGGTGGTACCAGTGGCTGTGACGGTGGTTCCGTCGAGCATCGTGGTTGTGCCCGACGCGACGTTAACCGGAGGTGTAACCGCACCAGGGCCCACCGTTTGCGCTTCGGCCGTCTGGGATGATAGCGTGATCGCTATCGAACCTCCGAGGGTCAGTGCGGTCGAAATCCTCAGTGCCGACCGGAGGCAGACAACCGGTGACGAAGATGCGGATTTGCGCATTGAGCTCCCTCCAAAGGAGCCCCCCAAAGAACGCATATTAGCTGATAAAAGTATACTTGAAATGCCGTCTCGAGTATTTCTCCTGGATGTTGCGGTTCGGTAACAGGTACATCCGGTGGTAGTGCTCCGGAATTGAAGCATTGATGCTCAATCGTGCTTCATCACCTTTTCCGGGATCAGCCCTTGCGGCGCGTAGCGTAGCACCAGCGTGATCGTCAGTCCGATGATGAATACACGCATCTGCAGCGCGCGGGTGTGCAGGTCGCCCGGCGCCTGCCAGCCGAACAGTTCGTCGCCCCAGATCTCGGCCTGCTGGAACAGAAAAAGCGCCACTGGCTCCGACATGATCCAGATGACATAGACCAGGAAGGCGCCGAAGATGGCGCCCAGATTGTTGCCGGCGCCGCCCAGGATGACCATCACCCAGATGAGGAATGTGTGGTTGAGTGGGGCGAAGGCGGAGGGATCGAAGATGCTGGTGAAGGTGATGAGCGCCGCGCCGCCGATGCCGATGATCACATTGCCGATGACGAACATTTCCAGCCGTCGGCGGTTGATGTCCTTGCCCATGGCGGCGGCCGACAGTTCGTTGTCGCGGATCGCCCGCATCATGCGGCCCCAGGGCGAGGCCCAGGCGCGCTGCAAAAGCACGTAGATCACCACGATCATCGCCGCGGTGACGCACAGATAGGCCGAGCGCGAGAACACGAAGCCGAGTTCTTGCGGCGTGGGCACGGGCCAGGGCAGGGGCGAGACGGTGAGCGTGCCGCGTGTCAGCCAGTCGGCGTTTTTCAGGAAGGCCTTGACGATCTCGGAGATGCCGAGCGTGGCGATGGCCATGTAATCGGCGCGCAGACCAAGGGTAATGCGTCCCATCACCCAGCCCAGACCGCCGGCGGCGACGCCGCCGACAAGCCATCCGAACCAGACCGGCAGGCCGAAGCCGCCGATGAAGCCGGCCTCGCTTTCGATCACGCTCGCCGCCGGGTCGAGCGTACCCTGCACGGCGAGATAGGTCACCGCGCCGGCAATCAGCGTCAGCGCGGTGCGCAGCGATTTCGGCAGGCCGAGCCGGTGGCTGCGGCTCAGGCCGTAGGTGATGGCGACGCCGATGACGAGGTAGAGCGCCGTCCAGCCGAGCAGCGCCGGGCCGTCGCCGTTCCAGAACGCGGCGTTGACGGGGAACGAGACGAGCACGGTGACGAAGGCGGCGAGTGCGATGAAGCCCATCACGCCGACATTGAACAGCCCCGCATAGCCCCACTGGATCGTCAGGCCGAGCGCGATGATGGCGTAGCAGCTCGCCTCGACCAGCATGCGCACGCCATAGGCAGCACCGAGCCAGGCGAAGACCAGCGCGATGACAACCGCCAGTCCGGCGAAGAGCGGGATTTCCCGGTGGGCGAGGGGCGGCACTGCCATCAGTTGGTCCTCCCCTTGAAGATGCCTGTCGGCCGCCAGATCAGGACGGCGATGAGAATGAAGAAGGGAATCACGATCTTGTACTCGGTCGGCACGAAGGCGATTTTCGACGGTATTTCGACAAATTCGGGCAGATATGGCTGCAAGGGGCGCAGAAGCACCGACCAGTTGAACACGGCCAGCGTCTCGGTGAAGCCGACCAGCATGCCGCCGACGACCGCGCCGTAGGGATGGCCGACGCCGCCGACGATCGCGGCGGCAAAGACCGGCAGGATGATGTTGAAGCTGAGGTCGGCCTTGAAGGTGACGTCGAGCGCCAGCAGCGTGCCGCCGGCGGCCGCCAGGGCGCCTGCGATGATCCAGGTCGTGCGCACCACATGGTCGATGCTGATGCCGGAGACGCGGGCCAGTTCGGCATTGTCGGCGACGGCGCGCATCGCCTTGCCCATGCGCGAACGGGTGAGGAAGAAATGCAGCGCGACGACGGCGACCGCCGTGAAGATGAACAACAGCAGTTGCGGCTGGGTGACGATCAAGTCGCGGCCGCCCGCCGGAATGCGGTAGATGTCCTTCGGCCCGGGATCGAGCTGGCGCGTACCGGTGCCGGCGAACAGCCGAATCAGCCCTTGCAGCATGAGCATGACGCCGACCGACGACATGACCATCACCACCGGCTTGACATTGGCCCGGCGCAGCGGCGCGTAGAACGCCTTGTCGAGCCAGACAGCCATGGCGGCGGTGGCGGCCATGGCGACCGGCATCAGCACGAAAGCCGAGGGCAGGCCGAACGGATCGCCGACATGCGGCGCCAGGCTGGCGCAGACCAGCGCGAAGAAGGCGCCTGCCGTCATCATGTCGCCATGCGGGAAATGCGCGAAACGCAGGATCCCGAGGATCAGCGTGACCCCGATGGCGCCCAGCGCGTAGACGGAGCCGATGATGAGGCCGCCGATCACGACCTTGTTGATGAAGAAGACGAATTCGTTGATCGGCAGCACCGAAAGAAGACCGGCCTCGGGCATCGTCAGTCTCCTCCGCCAAGAAAGCTCTTTGCGACCTCCGGGTCGGCCAGAAGCTCCGCCCCGGTGCCGGTGAAACGGTTCTGGCCGTTCGCCAGGACGAAGCCGCGATGCGCGAAGCCGAGCGCCTGGCGCGCATTCTGCTCGACCATCAGGATGCCGACACCCGATGCGTTGACCGCCAGGATGCGCTCGAAGATCTCGCCCATATAGCGCGGCGACAGTCCGGCCGTCGGCTCGTCGAGCAGGAGCAGCTTCGGCTCGCTCATCAGTGCGCGTCCGATCGCCACCATCTGGCGCTGGCCGCCCGACAGTTCGCCGGCCGGCTGGCGGCGCTTTTCCTTCAGCGGCGGGAAGAAGCCGTAGACCATGTCGATCAGGTGGCGGAAACTGTCGCGCCGCACATAGGCGCCCATTTCCAGGTTTTCCTCCACCGACAGGGTCGGGAAGACGTTGTATTCCTGCGGCACGAAGGAAAGCCCCTTGCGCACCAGCGTTTCCGGCACCGCGTTGGTGATCGTCTCGCCGTCGAAGACGATCGCGCCTTCGCTGACCTTCAGGAGGCCGAACAGTGCCTTCAGGCTGGTCGATTTTCCGGCGCCGTTGGGGCCGACGATGACGCCGATCTCGTCGGCCTCGATGGCGATGCTGACGCCGTTGAGAATATTCGCCCCGCCGTAGCCGGCATGGATGTCGGACATTTCCAGAAGCGGCATCGGCGCTACTCGGCCGCTGCGGTCGTGCCGCCGAAATAGGCCTCGATGACCTCCGGGTTCTCGCGGATTTCCGACATCGGCCCTTCGATCATGACGCTGCCGGCCGCCATCACGATGACCGGATCGCAAAGCCTGGCGATCAGGTCCATGTCATGCTCGATGACGAAGAAGGTCAGGCCTTCCTCCTGGTTGAGCCGCTGCACCACGGCTGCCAGGTCGTTGAGCAGGGTGCGGTTGACGCCGGCCGCGATCTCGTCGAGCAGCACGACGCGCGGATTGGCCATCATCACGCGGCCGAGCTCCAGCAGTTTCTTCTGGCCGCCGGACAAATTGCCCGCCTTCTCGTTCTTCACATGGGTGAGCCGGACGAGTGCCATGACGTCTTCGGCCTTGCGGCGCGTTTCGTTCTCCTGATCCATGACCATGTGGCGACGGAAGCAGGCATTGAAGATGTTTTCGCCGAGCTGATGCGGCGGCACCATCATCAGGTTCTCAAGCGCCGTCATGTGGGAGAATTCCTGGGCAATCTGGAAGGTGCGCAGCAGGCCGCGGTTGAACAGTTCGTGCGCCTTCAGCCCGGTGACATCCTCGCCTTCCAGGAGGATGCGTCCCGAGCTCGGCGGGAAGGTGCCCGCGACCATGTTGAACAGCGTCGTCTTGCCGGCGCCGTTCGGTCCGATGAGGCCGGTGATGGTGCCCTTTTCGACCTTGAGCGAACAATGGTCGACGGCAAGCACATTGCCGAAACGTTTGGTGACGTCCTGGACGTCGATCATAGCCGCCATGACTGCCGTGCCTGAAACTCTTGCCTTCCCCATGCCGGCCTGCGGTTTATCCACCGCCATTTTTCGAGGACCGGCAACTGATGGGTCATATACGGCGTGGGCGCCTGTTGACAAGCAAAAGGCGCGTGCCGCCGGCCGGCAAGTCGAGGCTTTCCGGCCCGACTGCCGTCTACGCTTTGCGGATGCGTGCCGTTCCGGCCTGGCCGAGGTTGAACAGGTTGCCGCACAGGATCGTCGCCGCGCCGACGGCGGTGTAGACGTCGATGGCCTCCTGATAGACGAGCCACCCGACGACGGCCGCCAGCGGCACGCGCAGGAAATCCATCGGCACCACCACTGTTGCGTCGGCATGCACCATCGCCCGCGCCATACAGTAGTGGGAGAAGGTGCCGCAAAAGGCGACGAGGATGACCCACGGCCAGTCCTGCGTCGACGGCGCCTGCCAGACGAGCGCGGCGGGTATGAGCCCGAGGACCGACTGTATCACCAGCATCCAGAAGATGATGGTGAGCACGCTGTCGTGACGCGTCAGCGACTTCACCATGATGACGGAGACGGCAAAGGCGAGCGCGGCGCCGAGCGCGATCAATTGCCCAGGATCGATCTGGCTCGCGCCCGGCCGCACGATGACGAAGACGCCGACGAGCCCGAGGACGACGGAGGCGATCTTGCGTGATCCCATCTTCTCGCCGAGAAAATGCACCGCCAGGATGGCCGTCCAGATTGGCATGGTGAACTCGATCGAGATCAATTGCGCGATCGGGATCAATGTCAGCGCATAGAGCCAGGCATATTGCCCCGCGTAGTGGACGATGTTGCGCCCGACATGCTGCGGCAGCTTCTGCGTACGCACTGAAGACATTCCGCCGGCCATCCAGATCATCGGGGCAAGCATGACGATGCCGATTAACGAGCGCAGCAGCATGACCTGGAAGACATCCAGCTCGCGCGCCGCTTCGCGGCCGGCCACGGTCATGGTCAGCATCAGCGTCAGCCAGCCGCCCATCCACAGGGCGGCCTTCAGATTGGATGGTTGGGCACTCATGAAGTCTGTGTGGCAAAGCTGCGCCAGGGCGGCAAGAACGCGAGCGCATTATTCGTTGGGCCAGATCGGCATCATTGCGACAGGACGGCGGTTGCCTCGATCTCGACCTTGGCCGCGTCCTCGATGAGCGCGGCGACCTGGACCATGGTCATGGCCGGAAAATGCTTGCCCATGACGCTGCGATAGGCCTCGCCGATCTCGCCGAGACGGGCGAGATATTCCGCCTTGTCGGTGATGTACCAGGTCATGCGCACGATATGATGCGGCTCGCCGCCCGCTTCGGCAACCACGGCGGCGACGTTCTGCAATGTCTGGCGGACCTGGCCGATGAAATCGTCGGTTTCGAACACCTGGTCGGCTGTCCAGCCGATCTGGCCGCCCACATAGACTGTGCGGCCTTCGGCCAATATGCCGTTGGCATAGCCCTTGGCCGCCTTCCAGTTGGCGGGATGCAGCAATTGGTGCACGCGGTCGGATTGGTTCATGGCGAAAGGCTCCCTGTCAGACGCCGAGATATGTGTTGCGGACGTCTTCGCTCAGATCTTGCGGCAGCCCGGTCCACACCGTGCGCCCCTTTTCCAGGATCGTGCAGCGGTCGGCCACGGGCATGAGCTCGCTCATCGTCTTGTCGACCACGAGGATCGACTGCCCCTCCTGCTTCAGCGTGCGGATCGAGGCCCAGATGTCGTGACGGATCACCGGCGCCAGACCCTCGGTCGCCTCGTCGAGGATGATGAGGCGCGGATTGGTCATCAGCGCCCGGCCGATGGCCAGCATCTGCTGTTCGCCACCCGAAAGCGAGTTGGCGAACTGCGTACGGCGCTCGGCCAGCCGCGGAAACAGTTGCGTGACCGCCTCCAGCGTCCATTTTCCCTTGCGGGCGGCGGCAACCAGGTTTTCTTCCACCGTCAGGTTGGGAAAGCAGCGCCGGCCCTCCGGCACCAGGCCGATGCCGAGCCGGGCGGCTTTGTGCGGACGCATCGAGGAAAGATCGACGCCGCCGAAGCTGATGCGTCCGGCGCGCGGCGGCGTCAGCCGGCAGATCGAGCGGATCGTCGTCGACTTGCCCATGCCGTTGCGCCCCATCAGCGCCACGACCTCGCCTTCGTCGACCGTCAGATCGACGCCGAACAGAGCCTGCGACGGCCCGTAGAAGGTCTCGATGGCCGACACTTCCAGCAGCATCAGTCGTCCTCCCCGAGATAGGCGTGGCGCACTTCCGGGTCGCGGCGGATTTCTTCCACCGTGCCGGTCGCGATGACGCGCCCGTAGACCAGGACCGAAATCCGGTCGGCGAGCGCGAAGACGGCGTCCATGTCGTGCTCGACCAGGAGGATCGGCGCCTCGCGGCGCAACCCGTCGAGAAAGCGCGTCAGCGCCTGCGAGCCTTCCGAATCCATGCCCGCCATCGGTTCGTCGAGCAGAAAGGCCTTTGAGCCGAGCGCCAGCGCAATCGCGATCTCGAGCTGGCGGCGCTCGCCATGCGACAGCTCGCCCGCCGCCACCATGGCGCGCTCGTGCAGTCCGACGCGCTCCAGCGTTTCATAGGCCGGATCGGTCAGCGAGCGATCCCGCATGACCGGCCTGAAGAAGCGGAAGCTGGAACCCTGGCGCGCCTGCAGCGCCAGCATGACGTTGCGCAGGGCGGAAAATTCCAGCGTCAGCGACGAGATCTGGAAGGTCCTGCCGAGGCCGAGCCGCGTGCGCCCGGGCATGCTCATGCCGCCTATATCGCGGCCGAGAAAGCGGATCGTGCCGCTCGATGGCTGCAATGTGCCGGCGATCTGATGGATGAGCGTCGTCTTGCCGGCGCCGTTGGGGCCGATCAGGGCGTGAATTTCGCCGGGCCTGAGATCGAGGCTGACATTGTCGGTCGCCTTCAGCGCCCCGAAATTCTTGCACAGATTGCGGATGTCGAGCAGCGGTTCAGTCATGGCGCACCTTGCCTGCCAGGAGGCCGATCAGCCCGCCGCGCGCGAAAAGCACCACGGCCAGCAGGATGAGGCCGAGGAAGAGCTGCCAGCGTTCGGTGATCCCGCCGAGGAAATATTCGAACAGGATATAGAGGATCGCCCCGGCGACCGGACCGAACAGCCGGCCCGTACCGCCCAGGATGATGAGCACGATCAGCTCGCCCGACATGTGCCAGGACAGCATGGAAGGGCTGACGAAGCGGTTGAGATCGGCGAACAGCGCGCCGGCAAGCCCTGTGATCATGCCCGAGATGACGAAGGCAACGAGGCGGATGCGGAACGGTTCGACGCCGACGGAGGCGAGCCTGACCGGGTTTTGCCGCGCAGCCTGAAGCGCGGCGCCGAAGCGCGAATTGCGCAAGGTCGCGAAGAACGCGAGCACGATCATCAGCAGGACGTAGCAGATCAGGAAGAAGCTCAGCGGGTCGAGCGTATTCACGCCGGGAAAGGCATTGCGCACATAGATCGACAGCCCGTCCTCGCCGCCATAGGCGGGCCAGGAGATTGCGAAGTAGTAGATCATCTGCGCGAAGGCGAGCGTGATCATGATGAAATAGACGCCCGACGTGCGCAGGCTCACCAGTCCGATCAGCAATGCCACGATACCCGAAGCGATGAGCGCGGCGAGCCAGATGACGAGCATCTGGTTGGTGCCCGAAAGGCCGAACGGGAACGGTTCCTGGTTGAAGGCATGCGTGGCCAGAATGCCGGCCGCATAGCCGCCGATGCCGAAAAAGGCGGCGTGGCCGAAGGAGACCAGCCCGCCCAGGCCGAGGACGAAGTTCAGCCCGACGGCGGCCAGCGCCAGGATCGCCATGCGCGTGGCAAGCGTGACGTAGAAGGGCTCGCCGGCCATGGCGGCAATCGCCGGCGCTGCCAGAAGCAGCACCGCCAGGCCGGCATTGACGAGCGTTTCGCGGCGCAAGTGTTGGCGCATGTTCAGTCCCCCGCCGCAAACAGCCCGGTCGGGCGGAAGGCCAGAACGAGCGCCATGAAGACGTAGATCAGCATCGAGGCGAGGGCAGCGCCGACGCCGGCGGCCTGCGAGGGGTCGAGGAAGACGCCAAGGGCCAGCGGCAACAGGAAGCGGCCGAGCGTGTCGATGACGCCGACCAGGATGGCGCCGATGAAGGCGCCCTTGATGGAGCCGATGCCGCCGATGACGATGACGACGAAGGCCAGGATGAGAACCGGCTCGCCCATCCCCACCTGGACCGACTGCAGTGGGCCGACAAGCGCGCCGGCGAGCCCGGCAAGCGCCGCGCCGAGCGCGAAGACGACGGTGTAGAGCGTGCGGATGTCGACGCCGAGCGCCCCGATCATCTCGCGGTCGGACTCGCCGGCGCGAATGCGCATGCCGAGCCGGGTCTTCGAGATCAGCAGGTAGAGGCCGACGGCGACCGCCAGGCCGACGAGGATGATCGCCAGCCTGTAGGCGGGGTAGGGGAGCCCGCCGGGCAGGGTGACGACGCCGCCCAGAAGCTGCGGAATGTTGAGATAGAGCGGAAAGGAGCCGAAGATCCAGCGCGTTCCTTCCGAAAAGACGAGGATGAGGGCGAATGTCGCCAGCACCTGGTCGAGATGGTCGCGCTCGTAGAGCTTGCGGATCACCGTCACCTCGATCAGCGCCCCGGCGGCGGCCGCCGCCGCGAGGCTTGCCGCAAGGCCGATCCAGAAGGAACCGGTGGCGGCGGCCGCGACCGCGCAGGCAAAGGCCCCGACCATGTAGAGCGAGCCATGGGCGAGATTGATGAGGCCCATGACGCCGAAGATCAGCGTCAGGCCGGCGGCCATCAGGAAAAGCATGACGCCGAACTGCAGGCCGTTGAGGGTTTGCTCGATGATAAGGGCGGTGGACACGATGTGGTTCGCTGGTTGGGGTGCGTGCCTTTACCCTCGTGGTTCGACGAGCTCACCATGAGGGTAAAGGTTCAACATTCGCTGTCGGTTGCAGCTTCGAAGCTTCCGGCGCGGAAGCCGCCCTCATGGCGAACTCGTCGAACCACGAGGGCGGGACGCCAAGGTGATGCCTACATCTTGCACTCGGCCGCGTAGGCGTCCTCGTGGTCGGTGAAGGTCTTTTCGACGATCTTGTTGGTCAGCACGTCGCCTTCCTTCACCACTTCGCGGACATAGAGGTCCTGGATCGGATGATTGTTGGTGTTGAAGGAGAACTTGCCGCGCACCGATGCGAAATCGGCCTGCTTGAGCGCCGCGCGGAAAGCCTCCTTGTCCTTCACGCTGGCCTTTTCGGCCGCCGCCAGGATCAGGTTTGCCGTATCCCAGGCCTGTGCGGCATAGACCGACGGCAGGCGCCCATACTCGGCCTTGAAGGCTTCGACGAAGGCCTTGTTGGCCTCGTTGTCGAGGTCGTGCGACCAGGAGGCGGAATTCTTGATGCCAAGCGCGGCATCGCCCATCGCCGGCAGCACGTCCTGGCTGAAGGAAAAGGCCGGACCCATCAGCGGAAGGTCGACGCCCGACTGGGCATATTGCTTGGTGAACGCGATGCCCATGCCGCCCGGCAGGAAGAAGAACACCGCATCGGCGCCGGAGGCGCGGATCTGCGCGATTTCGGCGGCGTAGTCGGTCTGGCCGAGCTTGGTGTAGACCTCGCCCGCGAGCTCGCCCTTGTAGAAACGCTTGAAGCCGGTGAGCGAGTCCTTGCCGGCCGGATAGTTGGGCGCCAGGATGAAGACCTTCTTGTAGTCTTTGTTGGCAAAATTGCCCATCGCCTCGTGGAAATTGTCGTTCTGGTAGGCGACGTTGAAGTAGTTCTCGTTGCAATTGGCGCCGGCGAGCGCCGACGGGCCGGCATTCGGCGACAGGTAGATGACGTCCTGCGCTGTCGCGCTCGGCACGACCGCCATGGCGAGGTTCGACCAGATGATGCCGGTCATCAGATCGACCTCGTCACTCTGGATCATCTTGTCGGCGATCTGCACCGCCAATTCCGGCTTGCGCGCGTCGTCCTCGGTGATCACCTCGATCTCCGAGTTGCCGGATTTCTCGATCGCAAGCTCGAAGGCATCGCGCACGTCGACGCCCAGGCCTGCCCCGCCGCCCGAAAGCGTGGTGATCATGCCGATCTTGATCGGCTCGGCCATCGCCGTGCCGGATACGCCCATGGCCAGGCCGACAAGTCCGGCCGCTATGATCTTTTTCATGATGTCATTCTCCCTTTTTGTTCGCCCTCTTGGCGTCTTGTCGTCCGGCATCGTCGTTTCCACAACGCCGCGCCGGCCCTCACTGTATCCGGACCGCCCATTCCGGCCTGGCTTCACAGCTCCGTTCGCACTTTCCACAATTCCGGAAAGAGTTCCACCTCCAGCATTCGCCTGAGATAGGTTACCCCCGCCGTTCCCCCGGTTCCGCGCTTGAAGCCGATGATGCGCTCGACCGTGGTGACGTGATTGAAGCGCCAGCGGCGGAAATAGTCCTCGAAATCGACCAGCTTCTCGGCCAGCTCGTAGAGCATCCAGTGGCGCTCCGGCTCCAGATAGACCGCCTTCCATGCCGCGAGCACGGCGTCGCTCTCGATGCGCTGTTGCCGCCAGTCGCTGCGCTCGGTCTCCTCGCCCGTATCGAAGCCTTTGCGCTGAAGCAGCCTGATCGCCTCGTCGTAGAGGCTCGGCCTGGCGAGGATTGCCTCCAGCCGCGCCGTGATTTCGCCGTCATGGGCATGCGGGGCGAGCAGCGCCAGGTTGCGGTTGCCGGCCAGGAACTCGATCGCCCGGTACTGCCACGATTGGAAACCGGAGGACTGGCCGAGAGCGGCGCGAAAGCTCGTATATTCGCTCGGCGTCATGGTGCGCAGCACGTCCCAGGCGCTGTTCAACTGCTCGAAGATGCGCGCCACCCTGGTCAGCATCTTGAAGGCCGGTTCCAGGCGATCTTCCCTGATGGCCTCCATGGCCGACGAAATCTCGTGGACGGCGAGCTTCATCCACAGCTCCGACGTCTGGTGCTGGATGATGAAGAGCAGCTCGTCGGGCGAACCCGACAGCGGTTCCTGGGCGTCCAGCACGCGTTCGAGATGCAGATAGTCCGAATAGGACATGCGCTCGGAGAAGTCGGTGACCGCGCCGCTCTGGCCTGGATCGTGCCGGGTGCTCATGTCACGGCCGCCCTGGTCTTGAATTCGGGATCGTCCCAAAGCCGTTTCGCCATGATCTCTTCGACAATGTCGACGGCGCGGCGCACATCGGCCTCGCTGACATAGAGCGGCGCGAAGCCGAAACGCATGGTGTCGGGTGCGCGGAAATCGCCGATCACGCCGCGCGCGATCAGCGCCTGCATGATGGCGTAGCCTTCCTCATGCCGGAAGGAGACCTGGCTGCCGCGCCGCTCGGGATCGCGCGGCGAGCCGAGCCTCAGGTCGCGACAGCGCTTCTCGACCTCGGTGATGAACGTCTCGCAAAGGGCGATCGAGGTGCGGCGTATGTCGGTCATGTCCACACCGTCCCAGATATCGAGGGCCGCATCGAGCGCGGCCATGGCGATCACCGGAGGCGTGCCGACGCGCATGCGCTCGATGCCTTGTCCGGCGCGGTAGTCGAGATCGAAGGCGAAGGGAGCCTCGTGGCCAAGCCAGCCCGACAGGGCAGGGCGGGCATTTTCAGCCAGTTCCGGCGCGACATAGATGAAGGCCGGAGCGCCGGGCCCGCCGTTGAGATATTTGTAGGTGCAGCCGACGGCGAAGTCGGCCTTCGCGCCGCTCACGTCGACGGGCAGGGCGCCGGCCGAATGCGCCAGATCCCAGATCGTCAGCGCGCCGGCTGCATGCGCCTTCTCGGTCAGCCGCATCATGTCGTGCAGCCGGCCTGTGCGGTAGTCGACCTCGGTCAGCATGAGGACGGCGACGGTCTCGTCGATCGCGTCCTCTATTTCCTCCGGCGCCACCACTTTCAGCGCATGGCCCTTGTCGAGAGAATCGATGAGACCCGTCGCCATATAGAGGTCGGTCGGGAAATTGCCATTGTCCGACAGGATGACCTTGCGTTCGGGACGCAGTTCCAGTGCCGAGGCGAGTGCCTGGTAGACCTTGATCGACAGCGTGTCGCCGACGACCACGGTGCCCTGCGGCGCGCCGATGAGGCGGCCGATACGGTCGCCGATTGCGCGCGGCTGGCCCATCCAGCCGGCTGCGTTCCAGCCGCGGATCAAGTCCTTGCCCCATTCCTCCGACAGGACGCGGGCCACACGTGCCCCGGCCGCCTTGGGCAGCGGTCCGAGCGAATTGCCGTCGAGATAGATGACGCCTTGGGGCAGGTCGAACCGGGCGCGGGTCTGGGCGAAATCGGTCACGCTTGGTGTCCCTCGCGCAATCTGAAACGCTGGATCTTGCCCGTCTGCGTCTTCGGCAGGGCGTCAACGAAGACGATGGAGCGCGGATATTTGTAGGGCGCGATCGCCGCCTTCACGTGATCCTGCAGCTTCTTCCTCATCAGGTCGTCGCCTTCGCAGCCTTCGGCGAGAACGACATGCGCCTGAACGATCTGGCCGCGCGCCTCGTCGGGCGCGCCGATGACGGCGCATTCGGCGACATCCTCATGCGCGAGAAGCGCGGCCTCCACTTCCGGGCCGGCAATGTTGTAGCCGGCCGACACGATGATGTCGTCGGCGCGCGCGGCGAAGTGGAAATAGCCCGCTTCGTCCTGCACGAAGGCGTCGCCGGTGATGTTCCATCCGTCCTTGACATAGTCGCTCTGGCGCTCGTCGGCCAGGTAGCGGCAGCCGGTCGGCCCGCGCACGGCCAGCTTGCCGATCGTGCCGCGCGGCACCTCCTTCATCGCGTCGTCGACGATCCTGGCCTCATAGCCGGTCACCGGTTTGCCGGTGCAGGCCGGCATCATGTCGTCGAGACGGTTGGAGATGAAGATGTGCAGCATTTCGGTGGCGCCGATGCCGTCGAGGATCGGCTTGCCGGTTTTCGTCGTCCACTCCTCGAAGACAGGCGCAGGCAGTGTCTCGCCGGCCGAGACCGCGATCCGCAGCGAGGAAAGATCGGCTCCGTCGTCCATCGCCGCCAGCATGGCGCGGTAGGCGGTGGGCGCGGTGAACGAGATGGTCGCCCTGTAGGTCTCGATGATCTCGACCATGTTGGGCGGCGAGGCGTTTTCGAGAAGCGTCGCGGCGGCGCCGAAACGCAGCGGGAAAATAGCCAGGCCGCCGAGGCCGAAGGTGAAGGCGAGCGGCGGCGAGCCGACGAAGATGTCGTCGGGCGTCACGCCGAGCACTTCTCTGGCATAGCCATCGGCGATGATCAGAAGGTCGCGATGGAAATGCATCGTCGCCTTCGGCACACCGGTGGTTCCGGAGGTGAAACCGAGCAGGGCGACATCGTCGCGGCCGGTTCGAACGGCGTCGAACAGCACCGACTTGTCGAGTGCGGCCCGATCGAGCTCGGCGTCATGGTTCGCCGTCCCGTCGAAACCGATCACTTGCTTGAGAAAACGGCTGTCCTTGGCGCAGGCGACCAGCTCGTCCTTGATGCGCGTGTCGCAGAGCGCCAGCGCGATCTCGGCCTTGTCGACGATCTTGGCCAGTTCGCCGGCGCGCAGCATCGGCATGGTGTTGACGACGACGGCGCCGGCCTTGGTGGCCGCCAGCCAGCAGGCGACCATGGCGGGATTATTGGGAGAGCGGATAAGGATTCTGTCGCCGGGCTTTACGTCGTAATCTTCAACCAGCGCATGAGCCAGCCGATTGGTCCAGTCGGCAAGTTCCTTGTAGGTGCGCCGCCTGCCATTGCCGATGAGCGCCGTACGATCGCCGAAACCGCGCTCGACCAGCCGGTCGGTCAGTTCCACGCCGGCGTTGAGATAGTCGGGATAGCCGAAGCCTTCGAGCGGCAGTTCCGGCCATTCCGCCTGAGGCGGCAGGTTGTCGCGTGAAAATGTGTCGATATGCCCCGTTGGTCCCAGCATCAGGCGCTCCCCTTATTTCATTGTTTGCCTGGCGATTACGATCTTCTGCACATCGGAGGCGCCTTCATAGATCCTGAGCGCGCGGATCTCGCGATAGAGGCTTTCCATGATGTGGCCTTTGCGCACGCCGTCGCCGCCATGCAGTTGAACGGCCTTGTCGATGACCTCCTGCGCGCGGTCGGTGGCGAAGAGTTTGGCCATCGCCGCTTCGCGAGTGACGCGCGGCGCGCCCGAATCCTTGGTCCACGCGGCACGGTAGACGAGCAATGCGGCCGCATCGACGTCGAGCGCCATGTCGGCGATATGGCCCTGCACCATTTGCAGGTCGAAGAGCGGCGCGCCGAAGAGCTCGCGGCTTCCGGTGCGCGCGATCGATTCGTCGAGCGCCCGCCGGGCAAAGCCGAGCGCCGCCGCGCCGACGGTGGAGCGGAAAACGTCGAGCACCGACATGGCGATCCTGAAACCTTCGCCCGGCTTGCCGATCATGGCCGAGGCGGGCACGCGAACCGCGTTGAAGGCGAGGCGGGCCAGCGGATGCGGCGCAACCACGTCCAGGCGTTCGGCGACCTCCAGTCCCGGCGTGTCGGCGGGGACGATGAAGGCCGATATGCCCTTGGCGCCCGGCGCTTCGCCGGTGCGCGCGAAGACTGTATAGACATCGGCAATGCCGCCATTGGAAATCCAGGTCTTTTCGCCCGACAGCACGTAATCCTCGCCGTCGCGCGCTGCCGTCATGTCCATATTGGCGACATCCGAGCCCGAGCGCGGCTCGGATAGAACGAAGGCTGAAATCGCTTGACCGGCGCGGGTCTTTTTCAGCCATTGCCGCTGCTCGGGAGAGCCGAAGAGGCTGATGGCGCCGGTGCCGAGCCCCTGCATGGCGAAGGCGAAATCGGCCAGGCCGTCGTGGCGCGCTAGCGTTTCGCGCGCCAGGCAGAGCGTGCGCACGTCGAGCGGCGCGGGATCGTCCGGGTCGATTGCGCTTGGTTTGAGCCAGCCGTCGCGGCCAAGCCGGGCGACGAGGTCACGGCAGGCGGCGTCGACGTCGTCATGCGCCACCGGCAGGTTCTTCTCGCACCATGCCTCCAGCTTTTCGGCGTGCTCGCGGTGGCGGTCCTCGAAGAATGGCCAGGAGAGGAAGGAGCGGTCAGGCATTCAATCCCCCTCGAACACCGGCTTTTGCTTCGCGACGAAAGCCTGGTACGCCCGCTCGAAATCCCTGGTCTGCATGCAGATGGCCTGGGCCTGGGCCTCCGCCTCGATCGCCTGGTCGAGCCCCATCGACCATTCCTGGTTGAGCTGTGTCTTGGTGATTCCATGTGCGAAGGTCGGGCCGGAAGCGATTGATTGCGCAAGCTTCGCGGCTTCCGCCTCGAGCGCGTCGGCGGCCACGATGCGATTATAGAAGCCCCAGCGTTCGCCTTCCTCGGCACTCATGGAGCGCCCCGTATAGAGCAGTTCGGCCGCGCGGCCCTGGCCGATGATGCGTGGCAGCATCGCGCAGGCGCCCATGTCGCAGCCGGCGAGACCCACCCGGGTGAACAGAAAGGCCGTCTTGGCCTCCGGCGTGGCAAGCCGGATGTCGGAGGCCATGGTGACGATGGCGCCGGCACCGACCGCCACACCGTCCACGGCCGAGATGATCGGCTTGGAGCAGTTGAGCATGGCCTTGACGAGATCGCCTGTCATGCGGGTGAAGGCCAGAAGGCCCTTCATGTCCATCTTCGTCAGCGGCCCGATAATATCATGCACGTCGCCGCCGGAGGAGAAATTGCCGCCATTGGGCAGAAAGACCACGACATCGATGTCGTCGGCATAGGGCAGGGCGCGGAAGGTGTCGCGCAGCTCGGCATAGGAATCGAAGGTGAGCGGGTTCTTGCGCTCGGGCCGATCGAGCTGGACATAGGCCACGTTTCCTTCGGCCCGCCAGAGGAAATGCTTGGGCTTCAGCCCGGCCATCTGGGTCAATGTTCGTCCTCCCAATTGCTTCTGAACGTCTTCAGCATCGACGAGAGATGCCGCGCGTCCTCTTCCTCCACGCCGCTCAAGAGCTCGCTGACCCAGGCCTCGTGCGTGGTCGCCATTTCCTCGAATGCGCTCGTGCCTTGCGCGGTCAGGCGCACGATGGAGGTTCTGCGGTCGCCCTCGCGCTTCGTGCGCACGACGAAACCGTCGGTGACGAGGCGGTCGACGATGCCCGTGACATTGCCGTTCGACACCAGAAGAAAGCGCGACAGGTCGCTCATCAGCATGCCGTCGGACTGCCGATAAAGCGCGGCCATGACGTCGAAGCGCGGCAGGGTCGAGTTGAACCGCGTCTTCAGCCGCTCGCGCAGTTCGCCTTCGATGATGCGCGAGGCGCGCAGCATGCGGATCCACAGCCGGAGCCGTTCCTTGTTCCTGGGCGGCCTATCGAGCGAGGTCAGCGGCGCGCTCACCATGTCTCGCCTCCCGAGATAGAGATCGTCTGGCCGGTGACGGACCCGGCGGTATCGCCGCACAGGTACAGTACGGATGCCGCCACCTCCTCGGGCTGGATGAAGCGACCCTGGGGATTGCCGGCCGACAGGCTGGCGCGGGCTTCCGCTTCGCTTCGCCCGGTCTTTTGCATGATGCGGCGGACCGAGTCCTCCAGCATGTCCGTCTCGACGAAGCTCGGGCACACGGCATTCACCGTCACGTCGGTCTTGACCAGTTCGACCGCCAGCGCGCGCATCAGCCCGATCACGCCGTGCTTGGAGGCAACATAGGGCGCAACGTAGCCATAGCCTTTCAGGCCGGCGACCGAGGCGACGAAGACGATGCGGCCGGCGCCGCGCTTGGCCATGCCCGCCAGCGCTGGCTGGACGGTGAGAAAGGCGCCGGTGAGGTTGACGTTCAGCGTATGCTGCCAGTCCTCGAGCGTCACCTTGTGGGCCGGCGCGCTGCCGGCAATGCCTGCATTGGCAACGACGATATCGAAGGGACCGCGCACGGCCTCGGCCTGCTCGTAGAGCCGTTGCACCGAGGCCTGGTCGGTCACGTCGGCGGCAATCGCGTGGATATTCCGGCTCGCCGCCGCCACGGCTTCCAGCGCGTCGGCGCGGCGGCCGCAAATGGTGACGGCCACACCGGCTTCGGCGAGCGCTTCGGCGATCGCCCTGCCAACGCCTGTTCCGCCGCCCGTGACGAGCGCGTGCGCGCCGGAGATCGTCGCCATCACACCTTCCCCGTCATGGCTTCCTGGCGCTCGGCCAGCCGGTAGAGCTGGTCGCGCCCGGCGCGGTAGGGATCGGGCCATGTCACGCCGCGGTCGCCGAGCTGGGCGGCTGCGTGCAGTGTCCAGTAGGGATCGGCAAGATGCGGCCGGGCCAGGCAGACAAGGTCGGCGCGGCCCGCCATCAGGATCGAATTGACATGGTCGGGCTCGTAGATGTTGCCGACGGCCATGGTCGCCATGCCGGTCTCGTTGCGGATGCGGTCGGAAAACGGCGTCTGGAACATGCGTCCATAGACCGGCTTCGCCTGCGTCGAGGTCTGGCCGGCCGACACGTCGCAGATGTCGACGCCGGCATCCTGGAGCATGCGGGCAATCTCGACGGCGTCGGCCGGCGTGATGCCGTCGTCGCCCACCCAGTCATTGGCCGAAATGCGCACTGAGATCGGCTTGTCCTCGGGCCATGCCGCGCGCACGGCGTGAAAGACCTCCAGCGGATAGCGCATGCGGTTTTGAAGGCTGCCGCCATATTCGTCCGTGCGCTTGTTGGTGAGCGGCGAGATGAAGGCCGACAAGAGATAGCCGTGGGCGAAGTGCAACTCCAGCATGTCGAAGCCGCAGCGCTCGGCCATTTCGGCCGAAGCGACGAACTGGTCGCGCACCGTGTCCATGTCGGCACGGTCCATCGCCTTCGGCATCTGGTTCTTGTCGGACCAGGCGACTTCAGAAGGCGCAAGCAGCGGCCAGTTGCCGTCCTTCAGCGGCGCGTCCATTTCCTCCCAGCCGAGCTGGGTGGATCCCTTCGGGCCGGAATGGCCGATCTGGGCGCAGATCCTGGCCTCCGTCTCGGCGTGCACGAAGTCGACGATGCGCTTCCAGGCCGTCTCGTGCTCGGGCTTGTAGAAGCCGGGGCAGCCGGGCGTGATGCGGCCTTCCGGGCTGACGCATGTCATCTCGATATAGATGAGGCCCGCACCGCCCTTGGCGCGCTCGCAATAATGCACCAGATGCCAGTCGGTCGGGCAGCCGTCGATGGCCTTGTATTGCGCCATGGGCGAAACCACGACACGGTTTTTCAGCTCCAGTCCGCGCAGCTTGAACGGGGCGAACATCGGCGGCCGGTTGGTGTTGGCGGCCACGCCGGCGCGCTGCTGGAACCAGGACTCGGCACCGGAAAGCCATTCGGAATCGCGCAGGCGCAGGTTTTCGTGGCTGATGCGCTGCGAACGCGTCAGCAGCGAATAATTGAACTGCACCGGATCGAGATGCAGGTAGCGCTCGACCTCCTCGAACCATTCCAGCGAGTTGCGCGCCGCCGATTGCAGGCGTAGCACCTCCAGCCGCCGCGCATCCTCGTATTTTTCGAAGGCGTCCTTCAACGTCGGTTCCGTGTGCAGATAGTCGGCCAGCGCGATGGCACTTTCGAGCGCCAGCTTGGTGCCGGAGCCGATGGAGAAATGCGCGCTCGCCGCCGCGTCGCCCATCAGGGCAAGGTTTTCGTGCGACCAGCGCTCGCACAGGACGCGCGGGAAATTGATCCAGGCCGAGCCGCGAATGTGGCTGGCATTCGACATCAGCTTGTGGCCGCCGAGGTGCTTTTCAAAGATCCGCTCGCAGGTGGCGATGGACACTTCTTGCGTCATGTCGGCAAAGCCGAACCTGTCATAGGTGTCTTGCGAGCACTCGACGATGAAGGTCGCCGTGTCTTCGTCGAACTGGTAGGCATGCGCCCACACCCAACCATGCTCGGTCTTTTCGAAAATGAAGGTGAAGGCGTCGTCGAACTTCTGGTGCGTGCCGAGCCAGACGAACTTGCATTTGCGGATGTCGATATCGGGCTTGAACACGTCCGCGAAGGTCTGGCGCGCCTTGGAGTTCAGCCCGTCGCTGGCCAGCACCATGTCGTATT
The DNA here is from genome assembly GCF_009749525.1 of Mesorhizobium xinjiangense. Lineage (GTDB taxonomy): Bacteria > Pseudomonadota > Alphaproteobacteria > Rhizobiales > Rhizobiaceae > Mangrovimarina > Mangrovimarina xinjiangensis. The sequence goes on from NZ_WOAC01000002.1 coordinate 256,282, forward strand.
CGGCCATGAAGGGGCGGGGATCGTCGATCTCGGTCTCGAAGCGCATTTCGACGCCCAGCTCGCGCGCCCGCTCCTGCAACAGGGTGAGCAGCCGCTTGCGGCCGATGCCGCAGAAACCGTGGCCCGTCGAGAGCGTGCGCACGCCCTTGTGGATGACGGCGATATCGTCCCAATAGGCGAAATGCTCGCGGATGCGCTCGGCGCTTGTCGCGTCGTTCGCCGCCAGATTGTCGAGCGTCTCGTCGGACAGCACCACGCCCCAGCCGAAGGTGTCGTCGGCCTTGTTGCGCTCGAACACCGTCACGTCGTGCGCGGCGTCGCGCAGTTTCATGCTAATGGCGAAATAGAGGCCGGCAGGACCTCCACCCAGCACTGCGATCTTCATGCCGCTCAGCTCCTGCATCTATGCTGGAGGCAGCATCGCACCGATCGGCGATTGTTTCAAGTATGAAATTTCAAGGTTGAAATATCTTCCTGCCCGGTGTCATGCTGGCATTCGATATGAAATCCGGGCTTGGCGCCGGGCACAAGAGTGTGCTGCATATTGCGGGGCGGGAACAGCGGAGGCGAGGCTTGATCTACCATCAAATCACCGATTGGGACGACGCATATGCCAATGGCGCCAACATTGCCGGCGGCGAGCGCTGGCCCGAGGCATGGGTCGCGCCGGCAAAGGCGTTTCGCGACAGGTTGACGGGAGAGGGACGGGCGCGGCTCGACATTGCCTATGGTGCAGGGCCGCGCAACCGTTACGATCTCTTCCTGCCGCGCGAGGCACCGCATGGTCTGGTCGTCTTCGTCCATGGCGGCTTCTGGCTGCGTCTTGACAAGAGTTTCTGGTCGCATCTGGCGGAAGGACCGCTGGCGCATGGCTATGCGGTCGCCATGCCGGCCTACACGCTGTGTCCCGACATCCGCATTTCCGGCATCGTCAGCGAGATCGCTGCGGCCATCGAGGCCGCGACCGCGCAGGTCGATGGACCGGTATATCTGACGGGCCATTCCGCCGGCGGACACCTGGTCACGCGCATGATCTCCGCGACGTCGCCGCTGTCACCGGCGGTCGGCGAACGCATCTGCAACACCGTTTCGATTTCGGGCGTGCACGACCTCCGCCCGATCATGAAGACGGCGATGAACGCGACGCTGAAGATCGATGAGGAGGAGGCGCGGGCCGAAAGCCCGGCCCTGCTCGAGCCGATGACCGGGGCGCGGCTGTGCTGCTGGGTTGGTGCCGGCGAGCGCTCCGAGTTCATCCGCCAGAACGCGCTGCTTGCCAATGTGTGGACGGGATGCGCAGCGACAACCATGGCCGTCGAGGAGCCGGACCGGCATCATTTCAACGTCATAGACGGACTGGCCGATCCCGATCATGCCTTGACGCGGACCTTGTTGACGGGCTGAAGCTTGCATTGGCCACGCGCCCGTGACAGAGGGTGGATTCGATGATTGGCGGCGTCCATTGGACGCCCGACTGGGATAGAGCAAGACGCCATGAGAGCCGTTTTCGTCCAGCTTCAATGCACGCCCGGCAAGACCTACGAGGTGGCCGACGAGATCTTCAAGCGCGAGATCGTGTCCGAACTCTATTCGACCAGCGGGGATTACGACCTGCTGATGAAGATCTATATCGAGGACGGCGTCGATATCGGCAAATATATCAGCGACAACGTCGCCAATGTGCCGGGTATCGTGCGCTCGCTGACGACGTTGACCTTCAAGGCGTTCTAGCTGAGACCTACGGCCGAACGCCGAGATCGGCCATGGCCGGCCGCTTCGCGCGCGTGCGCAGGAGCAGGAAGACCATGACCGAGACGTTCATGACGTTCCATGCGATGCCGTTGATGAAGGCGGCGCGATAGGACCCGGTCAGGTCGTAGATCCAGCCCGACAGCCAGCCACCGAAGGCCATGCCGACGATCGTTGCCATGATGACGATGCCGATGCGCTGGCCGGCCTCGCGCGGCGGCAGATATTCGCGCACGATCATCGCATAGCTCGGTACGATGCCGCCCTGCGACAGGCCGAAGACGAGCGAAACGGCATAAAGCGGCGCCAGGCCGTCGAAGGGTATGTAGAGGAGGAGCGAGATTCCCTGCAGAACGGAGCCGATGAGCAATGTCCTTACACCACCTATGCGATCCGCGATGAGGCCCGACACCAAGCGGCTGACAATGCCGCCGGCGAGCATCAGCGACAACATTTCCGCGCCCCTGGCGACGCCATAGCCGAGATCGGCGCAATAGGCGACGATGTGCACCTGCGGCATGGACATGGCGACGCAACAGCCCAGGCCGGCCGCGATCAGCAGCATTTGAAGCATGCGCGGCGATATGCCGGCATCGGCGAGCGACGGTCGCGACCGCGGTGCCGCAACACCGTCCAGTTCAGCGGATTCGACCGGCCGATGGCGCAGGAGCAGCGTCAGCGGCACCATGGATGCCAGGCAGAACAGACCGATGCCGGCATAGGTGAGCCGCCAGCCGTCGCTTTGCATGAAGAACTGGATGACGAGCGGCCAGATGGCTCCGGCAATATAATTGCCGGTGGCCGCGCCGGCCACCGCGATGCCCCGGCGCTTCTCGAACCATCGCGAAATATCCGCGATCAGCGGGCCGAAGGTTGCTGCCGTGCCCAGCCCGATCAGGCATTGGGCGGCCGACATGATCCAGACATTGGGAGCGAGTGAGGCTGCGAGGAATCCGGCGCACGACACGACCGCGGCCAGCGCCACCGGCACGGCGATGCCCATGCGGTCGACCATGCGCCCGATCACGACATTGCCGAGCGCGAAGCCGATCATGGTGGCCGTGTAGGGGATAGAGGCGTCCGCACGGTCGACGCCGAACTCGGCCTGAGCGGCCGGCAGGATCACGATGATGCCCCACATACCGACGCTGCCGATCGTGCCGAGCAGCATGGCAATGGCGAGGCGGAACCAGGCATGCGGTCCGTCGACGGCAAAGGCCGGACGTGGCGCTGTTGCCACCATGGGACAGTTTCCTCATATGGGTGACCGGCTCCATATCGTGGCCGGCTGATGCGTTGTCGGCGGGCAGAATGCCGCGATTCATCGGGCATTTCTAACGCCAGCGTCAATGGCGTGCGTGGTCCAATGCCTCGGGCGGCGGAAAACGATCCGCCGTCAGTCGCGCGATCCGATCTTGGTCGATATCGAGCCGAGCCCTTCGACGGTGACCGTGCACACATCGCCTGCGGTGAGCGCGCCGACGCCCGCCGGCGTGCCCGTATAGATCAGGTCGCCGGAAAAGACGCGCATCGACCGCGAGAGAATCGCGATGATCTCGGGAACCGACCAGATCATGTCGGCCAGGTCGGCATCCTGGCGCGTCTCGCCATTGACCGTGCTTGAAATCCTGCCGCCGGACAGATGATCCCCCTGCTTGGCGCGATGGATGGGGCCGCAGACCGCCGAATGGTCGAATCCCTTGGCCCAGTCCCACGGCCGGCCCAGCCTCTTCGCTTCGGCCTGGAGGTCGCGCCGCGTCAGGTCGTTGCCGATGGCATAGCCGAACACGTGATTGAGGGCTTCGCTCTCGGAAATGTCGGAACCGCCATGTTCGATCGCCACCACGAGTTCGCCCTCATAGTGGAGATCTTCGGTCAAAGGCGGGTAGGGCACGATCTCTTGATCGCCGACCACGGCGTCTGCGGGCTTGGTGAAGAAGAAGGGCGGCTCGCGGTCGGGATCCTTGCCCATCTCCCGGGCATGGGCGGCGTAGTTGCGTCCGACGCAGAAGATGCGGCGGACCGGAAAACGCGCTTCCTCGCCGAATACGGCAAGGCTGGGGATCAGCTGGGGCGGGAATACATAGGTCATTGGAACGTCCCGGTCTTATGCTCGCTCGGCAGGGCAGTGGTCGAAAACAGGAAAACAAGTGGCTCCCGCGAAAACGCCATCTGCGTCGGCTTGAAATTCGGCCATTTCAATCCCATTGAACAAGGGTTGAGGAAATCGCGGTTCAATCCGCGGTCGTTCTGACGTATGTTCGGCCACCTCGCAAGCAGCCTTGGTCAGGGAGCAGAGACGATGAGCACGCGCAGCACCGCAAGGTCGAGCGAAATCCATCCCGTCGATCCGATCTGGGATGCCGTGCGCGAGGAGGCCCTGGAAGCGGCCGAGCGCGACCCGCTCCTTGCGGCGTTTCTCTATTCATCGGTGCTCAACCACGACACGCTGGAAGGCGCCGTCATCCACCGCATCGCCGAGCGCCTCGATCATTCCGACATCAGGGCCAATCTGATCGCCCAGACGTTCCGCGAGATGCAGCGCGCCGATCCGGATTGGGGTGCCGTCGTGCGCGTCGACATCCAGGCCTATTACGACCGCGACCCCGCCTGCGACCGGTTCATCATGCCGGTGCTCTATTTCAAGGGCTTTCACGCCATCCAGACGCACAGGCTCGCCCACTGGCTGTGGCGCGAGGGCCGCAAGGATTTCGCCCTTTATCTGCAAAGCCGCTCCTCGGCCATCTTCCAGACCGACATCAATCCGGCCGCCAGGATGGGCAAGGGTATCTTCATCGACCATGCCACCGGCCTCGTCGTCGGCGAGACGGCGGCGATCGAGGACAACGTGTCGATCCTGCACGGCGTCACCCTCGGTGGCACGGGCAAGGCGGGCGGCGACCGCCATCCCAAGATCCGCCATGGCGTTCTCATCGGCGCCGGCGCCAAGATCCTCGGCAATATCGAGATCGGCCATTGCACGAAGGTGGCGGCCGGCTCGGTGGTGCTGGCCTCGGTGCCGGCCAACAAGACGGTCGCGGGCGTGCCGGCACGCATCGTCGGTGAGGCCGGTTGCCAAGAGCCTTCCCGGCAGATGGACCAGCTTCTTTCCGTGCAGGAGTAGGACGGCCCGCGCGGGCCTCCTGTCCGAAAGCGATTGTAAGGAGACCGGCGGGGTTTACACTGCGACGGCCCGCATGGCAGAAGCCGGCTCCAACAGCGCGCTGTGCGCCTCGATTGCCCAACGGAGAAGTCGATTGAAACCGGACGAAATCAGAAAGCTGGATGCTTATTTCAAGCGCACGTTTCAAAACCCCACGCTGGAAGTGAGGGCGCGGCCGCGCAAGGACGATTCGTGCGAGCTCTATCTGGGCGACGAGTTCCTGGGCATCATCTTCAAGGATGAGGAGGAGGGCGAGCTCTCCTACAATTTCTCGATGGCGATCCTCGACATCGATCTTTGACGATTGGCGGCCCTGCCGGCTATCGGCCGGCGTCAAGCAGCCGGGCCGCATAGGCGCGCACGGCCGCATCGAGTGCGCGCCAGTCCTTCAACAGGTGCTCGTGAAACCGGTAGGCGAGACTGAGCTCGGTTCCGATCAGGATGTCGCGCTCGCAGCCGGCAAGGGATTGGCCGGCAAGCGGACCCGTAAGGCAGCGGGCGACGAAACGCCCGCCTTCTTCTTCCGGCCCGATAACGAGCATTTCATTGTCATAGCCTGCCTCCGCCTTCAGGTCATGGAAGGCGAGGCCGGCCGGGCCGGATCTGGATCGAGGGTCCATCAGCGCGCGATAGACGGGCGCGAGACGGCCGGACATGTCGCGCGACATCGTTTGCGGCCGAAGGCTCAGGAAGAGAATATCGGTTCGGTCCGCGGTATGGTTGAAGGCATCGCGCGTATCGGGCCGATAGCCTTCCATGTCGGGCCAATGCACATAGAGATGCACGCTTTGCGCGGCGCCGTTGCGGCGTTCGCTCGCGAATCGGATCGCATTGGCGGGCACGCTCAGCATGTTGGCGCCGATGATGATGCGCTTGGGTGCGATGTCGCTCGTGTGCCCGCCTTCCGACAGCGTCTGGCCGAACCAGTGGCCGGCGGCGCCGACGACAAGCGACAGAACGGCCAGCGCGGCGAATGCGGTGAAAGTCCGTAAGGCAAGCGTGCGGCCGATGGCGACCGCGAAATCGTCCTGGTCTGCAGCCTGCTGCAATTTTACCCCCCAATGCGCCGCGCCGTCATTCGGACAAGCGACGTTCAGCCCTGCCGCGAGCCTCCACTTTTATGGTAAAGCACCGGTAAATGCGGCGGCTGCAATGTGCGTGGCCCGAAAACACTGAGTGATGAGACGAGGGAGTGCGCATGCCTGTTTATGCACTGGATGGACACGAGCCGCGGTTCGAGGACCGTTCGACGAACTGGGTTGCGCCCGACGCGTCGCTGATCGGCAAGCTGGCGATCGCACGCAACGTCAGCATCTGGTTCGGTTGCGTGCTGCGCGGCGACAATGAGGAGATCGCCATCGGCGCCGACACCAATGTGCAGGAGCATACCATCATGCACACCGACATGGGTTTCCCGCTCACCATCGGCAAAGGCTGCACCATCGGGCACCGGGCGATGCTTCATGGCTGCACGATCGGCGAAAACAGCCTGATCGGCATGGGCGCCATCATCCTCAACGGTGCCTACATCGGCGACAATTGCATTGTCGGCGCCGGTGCGCTCGTCACCGAGGGCAAATCCTTTCCGGACGGATCGCTGATCGTCGGCAGCCCGGCCAAACCGGTGCGCGAACTCGACGACGAGGCCAAAGCCGGCCTCAAATGGACGGCCGATCATTATGTCGAAAACGGCCGACGCTTCATGACGGGATTGGAGCCTCTATAGGCCCATCACGATGGTGGTTCCTGCCGGCCATAAAGCGGAGCCGGCCCGGGGAACGGGCCGGCTCCTTTTACCCGGTCGGTGGGGACGGGGAGGGTGGGGACTCGACCGGGAACCCTGCGTTCGATTCAGCGAACGCTGCCGACGGCCACGTCGCGGCCGTCCTCGATCGATACCCACGCGCCGGCGTTGCGCTCCGACTGGCGCTTGAGATAGCGGTACTCGGTATCCGTCCAGGCGAGGACGCGCGACTCGATGTTGTCGAGGATGAAATCGCCGAGATCCGTGCGGACCGACAGCACCGCATGTCCTTCGTCATTGGGCTGTTTGACCACGGTGATGAGCAGGTTGGCCGCCGGAACGCCGAGCGCGATCAGCCGCCGGCGCTTCTCCAGCACGAAATCCTCGCAATCGCCGACGCTGTCGGGATAGGACCAGTATTCCTCGATGCCCCAGATCTCGCGGTCGGTCATCGGGGTGACGGACCGGTTCACCTCGTCGTTGATCTCGATGATCGCGTCCCACAGCTTGGGCGAAAGCTTGACCGGCGCGACACGGCCGGCGCTGCGGCGGCATTCCGCCGGATCGCGCTGGCACAGCTCGAAATGACCGATCGGCTGCGAGGTCCTGCTGCCGGTGGGCATAAACGCGCCGGCAGGCGTTGCGCCGGCACCATGTGCCATGAAGGGTGCGAGAAGCAATGCGCCAAGCAATATACCGACGATTTTACGCATGAACATGTCTCCTCAGTTGAGGGAGACAATGGCATCGCCGGATTTATTTCACGCAAAGCGCCGTGCGCGGATTTGACTAAAGAAATAAAGGATTTGGACAGAAATCCGTTAGGTTTTGGTAAGATATCGGAACGTCCGGGGAACGCGCCATGCGAACGGCAAGCGCTCTCAAACGACGGTTCAGCGCTGGTTGACCGTGCTGAATTGCGCTTCGAGCATTTCGGGCCGCTGGATCATGGCGAACTCGATGGCCACGCCTTCCTCGAAATGCCGCACGACGCGCCCGCGCATCGTGCCGAGCGTCACCGGTGTGCCGACGCCGGGGCGCGTCTCGACCTCGATGGCCGCACCTGACATCGATAGGTCGACGATGCGGCAGCGAAATTCGCGTCCGTCCTCCAGCCTGATCGCGCTGATCGGGTTGCGCGGCGTGACGCGTTCGTGGCGGCGGTCTTCGGGCAGATCCAGCTCGTGCTTGTTGGCGAGCCAGGTGAGCTGTGCCGCGAGACGGTCGCGCTTGCGCTCGGAGGCGATGATGCGGGCGGCGAACCCGTCGTCCTGCTTGCGCGTGATCACGCCTTCCACCCGACCGATATGGTCGAGATAGGCGATCACCTTCTCGCCGAGATGCCCAACCCTTTGCGAACGAAACAGCACATCGCCCGGTGACATGTCGATCACCTGGCAATCGTGCTCGCTTCTGTCCTCGAGCATGAAACGACCGTAGATCGTGACACTCACCCGTTGGAAATAGCGCCGCTCCGGACGCGACGGCACGGATTCGATCGCCGCTGACATCATCTTGTTCCGCCCACCTCTTTGCCCCTGCGCAGCGCAGCGCGCTTCGCTTTGGTCAAAATACTGGTGTGTCGGTTAACAAGCGGTAAGTCCGCGGCACGACAGGGCCGCCTGCGTTCACCATGTATGGCGGCAGATCACTCCGGCTCGCGTCCGCCCTCCAGCACGACGAGGTGCCGGATACGCCGGGTGCCGTCGGTTGCGGCCGCTCCGAGACTGGAGTCGCTCGGGACAAGAGGCGGCACGGCAAGCGCGGGGCGGCTGCCCAGAAAGTGGCGTTCACGCTCCGGATCGATGAAGCGCATGGCGTTGATCCGGTTTTCCACGATCGGCTCGGCGCCCAGCCAGACCGTCTTTTCGGCCGGCGTTGCCACGCCGAGGATCCGTCCGTCCTGCCCCTTGCCGTCGAGGGGGAGAAGGATCAGTTCGAACCCAAGCTTGCGACCATGACGTGTGAGGCCGTCATAGGTCAGCACGGAGACGCTATTCGACGTCAGGGCGGCGTCGGTAAGGCTGGTTATCATTCCCTGGTCGGGCGCGGCCCAAAGCGAAGCGAAGGAGAAGCCCTTGAGCTCACGACCGAGCGTGGCGCAAAGCCGCGTCCCGGCGAGCCGGAACACCGCCTCGCCGCGCAGATCCTGCTCGAGGATGAACGTGTCGGCCAACTGCGCCTTGATCGCCGCCGGCTCGATCTGCGTGCGCTGCGGCGCCGGCCGTCCTTGACGCAATCTGTCCCAATACTGGAAAAGTGCGACTGTTCCTTGGTGTTTCATCTGTTCCCGCCCTTCAAATTCGTCCTGGGTGTCTCACCAGTGCACAGGGGGTGCTTGCCTGCGTGATACATGACGGACTGAGCAGGAAGCGTGCCAGTCGAATTAACGAATTGTTCACGGAGCGCTTCAATCGTGGTTAACAAATGGTTGATATTGCGCAGGCCGCGCGCGGCGTGCTCTACGCCATGAACAGCCGGTTCGCCGGCATTTCTTCAGGTCTGCCAGAGAAATGCCATTTATGGTGACGGTAAAGCGGCGTTTGCGGGGCTGCTTGCTGCGATCTCCAAACGGCCATTTTTTAACGGTTGTTACCGCAAGCCACATCAACGACGACTAGGCCGAGAGAGACCATCCATGCCGAACAGTCCACAGCCCATGCAGAACAGGCACGATGGCGGCAGGCGGGGCGGTCGTGAGCCGGCATTCAACATTCCCGGCGTCGTCCTCGTCTTCGCGGCCCTGTGTGTCGGCATCTTCCTGCTGCAGGCCTATGTTCTGACGCCGCGGCAGAATTTCGAACTGCTGATCGCCGGCGCCTTCATCCCGCTGCGCTATTCGGGCGATTACGGCTATGACCTTTACGCCTTCACCAGCCCGTTTACCTATTCGCTGATGCATGGCGGCGTGGCGCATCTCGTCGTCAACATGATCTGGCTTGCCGCATTCGGCTCGCCGCTGGCAAACCGGCAGGGCAATCTGCGCTTCGTTGCCTTCTGGGCCGTCACGGCGCTTGCCGCGGCTTTGTTGCACTATGTTCTCCACCCACTCAGCGATGCGCCGCTGGTCGGCGCATCGGGTGCGATCTCGGGCATGATGGGGGCGGCGGCGCGCTATGGCTTCTGGATCGACCGCACGGATGGGCGCTCGATATTTGCGGGGCCGATCCTGGGATTGCCGGACATCCTGCGCTCGCGCACCGTCGCCACCTTTCTCGGCGTGTGGATGGTCATCAATATCGTGACCGGGCTGGCCGGCGCGGCGCCCGGCGGCGTGGCGACGATTGCCTGGGAAGCCCATATCGGCGGATTCCTGGCCGGCTTTCTCGGCGTGCGCCTGTTCGACCGGAAGCTGCCGGCATGAATTGTCGGCATCGGCGCCATGGACTTGCAAAGGCTTGAAACCCGGCGCACCATGCCATGCCGGAGATGTGGAAGGGGGCAGACTTGGCATCATGCCCAGGAGGACGCCATGACCGTCAAATCCATCCTAGCCGAGAAAGGCACAGATGTTTTTACGATCGCACCCAATCGCCCCTTGTCGGAGGCGGTGCACACACTCGCCGTGCACAAGATTGGCGCCATCGTCGTGACCAGGGGCGAGGCCAAGATCGCCGGCATCATCTCCGAACGCGATATCGTGCGCGCGCTGGCTGCCGGCGGCCCCGACCTTTTATCGAAACCGGTCTCCTTCGCCATGACGTCCAAGGTGAAGGTCTGTCATGAAGGCAACACTGTCCACGACGTCATGGAGATCATGACCGAGGGTCGGTTCCGTCACCTGCCGGTGGAACGCGACGGCAGGCTGGTGGGCCTCATCTCGATTGGCGACGTCGTCAAGCGGCGCATTCAGGAAGTCGAGAAGGAAGCGGAAGAGATCCGTACCTATATCGCGACCGCGTAGCACCTTGAAGCGAATGCGCGCTAGGAGTAGCCCGCCTTTCTGATCGCCCGAGGATCCGGTGTTCATGATGCCGAATCCGTATCTCGTTGCGGACAATTGATCTCATGACCGCAGTTGCGGTTCGGCGCCGCGGCAGTGCCGACCGCGTCGTCTTGCCTTTCATCGCATGCTCTTGAGCAAATCGTAGACAATCTGTTCGACGCCCGCTACTATAGAGGGCAAAGTAGCAATCAACAACCTAAGGTATGTGTATCAGACAGGGCCGCGATTGCAGTGACCTGGCTGCTCGGAACGGCCCGATTGCGATGACGGCGCCAAGACCTCGATGCGAAGCGCCGCAAGTCAGAAGGCGTGACACCATGAAAGCACTCCGTTTCCATGCAGCGAAGGACCTGCGCGTCGAGCATGTCGACAATCCTGATGCACAGCCTCCTGCCGGCCAGGTTCTGATTCGCAACCGGTTCGTCGGCATCTGCGGCACGGATTTGCACGAATATGCCTATGGCCCGATCTTCATCCCGGTCGAGCCGCATCCCTTCACAGGTGCGCACGGGCCGCAAATTCTTGGCCATGAATTCGGCGGTGTCGTCGAGGCGGTGGGCGATGGGGTTAGCGACTTGGCAGCCGGCGACCGGGTGTCCGTGCAGCCACTCATCATGCCGCGCGCCGGTGACTCTTACACCGATCGCGGACTCTTCCATCTTAGCGAGAATCTGGCGCTGGCCGGCCTGAGCTGGCCATGGGGCGGAATGGCGGAATATGCCATGCTCAACGACTACAATGTGCAGAAGATTCCTGACGAGATGACCGACGAAGAGGCTGCGCTGGTGGAGCCGACGGCGGTGGCGGTCTATGCCTGCGACCGAGGCGGCGTGATGGCCGGCAACAGCGTTCTTGTCACCGGCGCCGGACCGATCGGCGTGCTTACCCTGCTTGCCGCTCGTGCGGCGGGTGCCGAACCGCTCTTCGTGTCGTCGACCAACCCGGCACGGCTCGAACTGGCCTGCTCGATCCTGCCCGAGGTGATCCCCATCAATCCACACCAGGAGCGGCCGGGCGAGGTCGTGCGCGCCCGGACCGAAGGTGGGGTGGGTTGCGACGTGGCGATCGAGTGCGTCGGCGACGAGCATGCGTTGAAAGACTGCGTCGACGCCGTGCGCAAGCAGGGCATCGTTGTCGAGACGGGGCTCCATCCGCACGAAAATCCACTCGACTGGTTTCAGGTTACCTTCAAGGACATCGACGTGCGAGGTTCCTGGGCTTGCCCTACTCACTACTGGCCGCGTGTTATCCGCCTGATTGCGTCCGGGCTGCTGCCGGCCAAGAAGGTCATCACCAAGCGTATCGGCCTCGATCGAGCCGTCGTCGAAGGATTCGATGCTCTGCTCGACCGGTCGGGCAAAAAGGCGCAGTTGAAAATCCTGATCGACCTCGCCGCGTGACTGTCTCGCGCCGGCGAACTCAAGGCTTCGGCGCGCAGCGCTTCCGTCCGATCGGCAATAGCGTCGCATGAATGATGCCGCGCCGTCATGCAGTCAGGTCCGCCCCGTCCGGCGCTCCGAAAGTCTTGCCTCGACGGCACGATTGGTCTAGCGAACCGGCAGTACCCGCCAGACATGATCCGGAACGCTATGAGCATCGTCGATACACGCACGCCCGACCCCAAACGCCTGATTCCCGGAGCCACCGGCGACTGGGAGATCATCATCGGCCTCGAGGTCCACGCCCAGGTCATCTCGAAATCCAAGCTGTTTTCCGGCGCGCCGACCAATTTCGGCGCCGAGCCGAATGCCAATGTCAGCCTGGTCGACGCGGCCATGCCCGGCATGCTGCCGGTCATCAACGAGGAATGCGTCAAGCAGGCAATCCGCACCGGGCTTGGCCTGAAGGCCGAGATCAATCTGAAATCCGTCTTCGACCGCAAGAACTACTTCTATCCCGATCTGCCGCAGGGCTATCAGATCTCGCAGTTCAAGCAGCCGATCGTCGGCGAGGGCAAGGTGGTCGTGTCCGTCGGTCCCGACCGGCAAGGCAATTTCGAGGACATCGAGATCGGCATCGAGCGGCTGCACCTGGAGCAGGATGCGGGCAAGTCGATGCACGACCAGCATCCCACCATGTCCTATGTCGACCTGAACCGGTCGGGCGTCGCGCTGATGGAAATCGTGTCGAAGCCGGACATGCGTTCGGCCGACGAGGCCAAGGCCTATGTGACCAAGCTGCGCTCCATCATGCGCTATCTGGGCACATGCGACGGCAATATGGACGAAGGCTCGCTCAGGGCCGATGTCAACGTGTCCGTGCGCAAGCCCGGCGGGGATTTCGGCACGCGCTGCGAGATGAAGAACATCAACTCGATCCGCTTCATCGGCCAGGCCATCGACTACGAGGCGCGTCGTCAGATCGCGATCCTGGAGGACGGCGGCACGATCGCGCAGGAAACCCGGCTGTTCGATCCCGCCAAGGGCGAAACGCGGTCCATGCGTTCCAAGGAGGAAGCGCACGACTACCGCTATTTCCCCGACCCCGATCTCCTGCCGCTGGAATTCGACCAGGCCTATGTCGACGCGCTCGCGGTCGACCTTCCCGAACTGCCCGACGAGATCAAGAAGCGTCTCGTCGCCGAACTCGGCCTTTCGGCCTATGACGCCTCGATCATCGTGTCCGACAAGGCAATTGCCGACTTTTTCTGGCAGGTTGCGGCCGGGCGTGACGGCAAGGCCGCCGCCAACTGGGTCATCAACGACCTCCTGGGCGCCTTGAACAGAACTGGCAAAACCATTGAAGAGACTCCGGTTTCGGCCGCCCAGCTTGGCGCCGTCATCGACCTCATCAAGGACGGCACCATCTCCGGCAAGATCGCCAAGGACCTGTTCGAGATCGTCTGGAACGAGGGCGGCGATCCCAAGGAGTTGGTGGAGAGCCGCGGTCTCAAGCAGGTCACCGACACCGGCGCCATCGAAAAGGCCGTCGACGAGGTCATCGCCGCCAATCCCGACAAGGTCGAGCAGGCCAGGGCCAAGCCGACGCTCGCCGGCTGGTTCGTCGGCCAGGTGATGAAGGCGACCGGCGGCAAGGCCAATCCGCAGGCCGTCAACGCGCTGGTGAAGGCCAAGCTCGGGGTCGAGTGACGATGTTTTTGCGCACGGCCGGCGAGGCCGATCTGGCAGCTGTGCGGGCGTTGCTCGTCGAAACCTGGCACGACACCTATGACGCCATCTACGGCCGGGAAAAGGTGACGGCGATCACCGACGAATGGCATTCGCTGCCGGCGCTGCGGGCGCAGCTTACGGCACCCAATTCGGAATTCGTAGTGGCCGATGACGGAACGCGCCTCGCCGGGCTGGCCTTCGCGGTTGCGGCCGAGGACGGAAAGACGGTGCGCCTGCGCCAGCTCTATGTCCGGCCGGGGTTTCAGGGGAAGGGAACCGGCGGACTGTTGTTCGAGGAGATCGTCGACAGCTTCCCCGAGGCCAGGCGCATCGAGCTCGAAGTCGAGGAGGCGAACCGGCGCGCCGTTGCGTTTTACGAGGCGCTCGGTTTCCAGCGCGTCGGCAACACCGCCAATTGCGGTTGCCAGGGATCCGGCATTCCCGCACTCGTCTATGCGAAGACGGTCCGCTAACAGGTAGGAGCGGGGGTAATACCGCAAGACAAAATCCATACGCGATTGCCCCGAGTAACGGGGGTTGGCCAACCTCCACTTGCGTTCGCCGGCCGCTGACGCCATAACGCCCTCGAGCGCCGTGCGTCTCATTTGGACGCGCAAAACACAGAGGATGACGATGTCGCAGTTCCTGAAGCAATTCTTCACCTGGTGGAATGGCCAGACGCTCGCCACGCGCTTTCATACCTGGCGCAAGGGCACCTTTGTCGGCGAGGATGAATTCGGCAACACATACTACCAAGGCGGCAAGGATTCCGAGGGCCGCACGCGCCGCTGGGTCATCTATAGCGGCTATTCGGAGGCTTCGATCATCCCGCCCGGCTGGAATGGCTGGATGCACCATCGCGTCGACACGTCGCCGGCGGATGAAAACTACAAGCCGCGTGAATGGCAAAAGCCGCATCTGCCCAACCTGACCGGCACGCCCGGGGCTTACCGTCCGCCCGGTTCGCTGGCGCGTCCCGGCGAACGCCCGCGCGTGACGGGCGATTACGATGCCTGGACGCCGGGCGGCTGATGCGGGCCCGCCGGCCAGCCGGCGGACGATCTTTTGTCGCCACATTTGGCAGCTAGCCAGAATGACGGACTGATGGTTCGGCACAATGCGACGGGTGGATGATCCGGTGAACAAGCGTCTCAACGCAAAAGCATTCCTGATCGCCGGCGCGGTCTTCACAGCCGTATTGGCCGGACCGGCGCAGGCGGAGCGGATCAAGAATCCGGTCGCCGAATTCACCGGCGTCGACAAGATCACCGGGCGCATCATCACGTTCGACGTCTATGTCGACGAAACGGTGCAGTTCGGCGCCCTGCAGGTTACGCCGCGCGTGTGTTATTCGAGCCCCGAGACCGAGGAGCCGAAAACGGACTCCTTCGTCGAGGTCGACGAGATCACGCTCGACCGCAAGATCAGGCGCATCTTCAGCGGTTGGATGTTCGCCGAGAGCCCCGGCCTCAATGCCGTGGAACACCCCGTCTATGACGTCTGGCTGAAGACCTGCAAGCAGGCCTCCGACGTGCCTGCGCCCGAGGCGAAGGCCCAGTAGAACATGTCCCGCTCAAACGGAATCGTTTGAGCGAAAGGTACATGCTCCAGCATATTGATCTGGCGCGCATATCCTTGCTTCAAACATTTCCGTTCGAAGCGAACGCGCGCTAAAACCGCGCCTCGCCCTTGATCGCCTCTGCGAGCAGCTTCTCATATTGCCGCCTGGGCACGTCGATCGCTCCGAACCGCTTGAGATGCTCGGTCGTGAACTGCGTGTCGAGCAGGATGAAGCCGTGCGCGGCCAGCCGCTCGACGAGATGGACCAGGCACACCTTGGAGGCGTCGGCGACGCGCGAAAACATGCTTTCGCCGAAGAAGGTCCGTCCCAGTGTCACTCCGTAGAGCCCGCCGGCCAACCGGCCGTCCTGCCAGGCTTCGACGGTATGGCAGTGGCCGAGGTCGAACAGCCGTCCATAGGCGTCGCGTATCGGCCCGTTGATCCAGGTGCTCAAACGTTCCTGGCGCACCTCCGCGCAGCCGTCGATCACGCCGTCGAAGTCGTGATCGAAGGCGATTTCGAAGGCGTGGCGGCGTATCGCCTTGCGCAGGCTTCGCGGGATGTGGAAGGCGTCGAGCGGTATGATGCCCCGGGTCTCCGGCCGGACCCAGAAAACTTCCTGGTCGTCGGCGCTTTCGGCCATGGGGAAGACGCCCGACGCATAGGCTCTCAGCAACAGGTCGGTGGGTATGCGATAGCCGGGCGCGAAGGGGCGTGTCATGGCCAAACGACTTTTATGTCGGTCTCCGCTCTTGGCTTTGCCCATACCGTTGCCGGTGACGGGCATTGCCGTATGCAGTCAACAATATAGGACCGCCCGGCGGGCGATCCCAAGCCCCATCTCACCCGCCTATTGCTCCTTGGCCAGATATTTTTCAAGCCAGTGGATGTCGTAGTTTCCGTTTGCAATATCGGCATTGCCGACGAGGTCGCGAAACAGCGGCAGCGTCGTCTGGATGCCGTCGACGACGAACTCGTCGAGCGCTCGGCGCAGGCGCATCATGCATTCCACGCGGTTGCGTCCGTGGACGATCAGCTTGCCGATCAGGCTGTCGTAATAGGGCGGAATCCGGTAGCCGGAATAGACGCCCGAATCGACGCGAATGCCGAGGCCGCCCGGCGTGTGAAAATGGCTGATCGTGCCGGGCGAGGGGGCAAACGTCCTCGGGTCTTCGGCGTTGATGCGGCATTCGATGGCGTGGCCGTCGAAGCGCACCTCATCCTGCGTGACCGACAGGCCGGCACCGGAGGCCACGCGGATCTGCTCGTGCACCAGATCGATACCGGTGATCGCCTCCGTCACCGGATGCTCGACCTGAAGCCGCGTATTCATCTCGATGAAGTAGAAACCGCCGTCCTCGTAGAGGAATTCGATCGTGCCGGCGCCCGAATAGCCGAGCTCGGCGACGGCGTTGGCGCAGACGTCGCCGATGCGCTTGCGTTCCTCGGCATTGAGTGCCGGTGAAAGAGCCTCTTCCCACACCTTCTGATGGCGCCGCTGCAAGGAGCAGTCCCGCTCGCCCAGGTGGATGCCCTGGCCGTGACCGTCGCCCATGACCTGGATTTCGATGTGGCGCGGCTTTTCCAGATATTTCTCGATATAGACCGCATCGTCGCCAAAGGCTGCGCCGGCTTCCGATCGCGCGGTTGCCAGCGCCATCTGCAGGTCGGCCTCGTTGCGGGCGACCTTCATGCCGCGTCCGCCACCGCCGGCCGATGCCTTGATGATGACGGGATAGCCGATTTCCGCGGCGATGCGCTTGGCCTCAATTTCGTCGCTCACCGCGCCGTCCGAGCCCGGCACGACCGGTATGCCGAGGCGCTTTGCCGTGCGCTTGGCCTCGATCTTGTCGCCCATGACGCGGATATGGTCGCCTGTCGGTCCGATGAAGGTGATGTTGTGGGCCGCCAGGATGTCGGCGAACTTCGCGTTTTCCGACAGGAAGCCGTAGCCCGGATGCACGGCGTCGGCTCCGGTGATCTCGCAAGCGGCGACGATCTGGTGGATGTTGAGATAGCTGTCACGTGACGGCGGCGGGCCGATGCACACGCTTTCGTCGGCCAGGCGCACATGCATGGCGTCGGCGTCGGCTGTTGAATGCACGACCACGGTCGGGATGCCGAGCTCCTTGGCCGCGCGCAGCACCCTCAGCGCGATTTCGCCGCGATTGGCGATGAGAATTTTCTGAAACATGGCGGCTCTACTCGATCACCACCAGGGGCTCGCCATATTCGACCGGCTGAGCGTCCTCGAACAGGATTTCGGTCACCGTGCCGGCGCGCGGGGAGGGGATCTGGTTCATCGTCTTCATGGCTTCGATGATCAGCAGGGTCTCGCCTTCGCCCACCTGCTGGCCGACCTGGATGAAGGGCGGGGAGCCGGGTGCTGCGGAGGCGTAAGCCGTGCCGACCATGGGCGAGGGCACGGCATTGCTGGAATTGGCCTTGGACTTCGCCGCCGGAGCCGGCGCGGCGGCTTCGAGCGCCGGCGCAGGCGCCGCGGGTGCGGCGATGGCCGGTGCCGGCGCGGGGGCGACGGTGTTGACGACGGTGCCCTGACGGGACACGCGAATGCGCAGGTCGTCCTGCTCCACCTCGATCTCCGACAGGTTGGTGTCGTTCAATATGTCGGCGAGTTCGCGAATGAGCTGGTTGTCGATTCCCGGTTTCTTGGTCGGCATCGGTCGTGCAATCCTTATTGTTCTTCACGCGCCTGGAGCTGTGGCGCGAGTGCCTGAAGGGCAAGCGTGTAGCCGAGCGGCCCGAAGCCGCAGATCATGCCGACGGCGACCGGCGTGACCATCGAGGTGTGGCGGAACGCTTCCCTGGCGTGAATGTTGGACAGATGAACTTCTGCGACCGGCAATTTGACGCCTCGGATCGCATCGTGAATGGCAATGGAGGTGTGGGAGTAGGCGCCCGGATTGATGATGATCCCCCCGGCCTTTTCTCCCGCCTCCTGGATCCAGTCGACCAGCACGCCCTCGTGGTTGGTTTGCCGGAATTCGGTCGAAATCTGCAGATCCCGCGCCGCCGCCACGCAATCGTCGCGGATTTCGTCAAGCGTCTTGCCACCATAAATGCCCGGCTCGCGCTTGCCCAGCAGATTGAGATTGGGACCGTTGAGTATGAAGACAGTTTTCGACATCTGGACCTCGGGATGTGCGCCGACCCTGGCGGCGCGCCGGACCCTCTATAGTGGGCATAGTCGGCGCAGGAAAGAGCGCAAGCGCCAAGTTCGCCCGTCCACAGAAGCACTTTATGGTTAAAATGAAGTGAGTCCGTCAGCAGACCGCTGCGCCGCATTCGCGCAGATTGGCCACTTTCTCTTCTAGAACGTCCCGGCCGAGCGCGCCGAACACCACTTCTTCGCCGACCACATAGGAAGGCGTTCCGGTGATGGCGAGGCGATTGGCAAGCTCGTAGGTCTCGTTGAAGGCCTGCATGATGGCCGGGTTCTCCATTTCCGCGCGCAACGCCTTCTCGTCGGCGCCGAGTTCCAGCGCGAGTTTCATGGCGCTTTCCTCATTGGCCCGGCCGGCGCCGCCCAAAAGCTGGCGGTGGAACGTGTCGTATTTCTCCGGCATCAGATTGCGGAAGGCCATGGACACGACATGGGCGGCCTGCGAATCCGGCCCCAGGATCGGGAATTCCTTGAGCACGAAGCGGACCTCCGGGTCCGTTGCCGTCATTTCCTCCATGTCCGGCAGGGCGCGCTTGCAGTAGCCGCAATTGTAATCGAAGAATTCTACGACGGTGAACGCACCGTCGGGGTTGCCGACCACACCGTCATATTCGGCTTCGAACAGCGTCTTGGCCGCATCGCGGATGGTCGTGCTTTGTGCCAGCTTCTTCGCTTCTTCCTGCTTGATCTGCAATGCCTCCTGCACATCGAGCAGCAGTTCCGGGTTGGACAAGAGATAGTCGCGCACGACCGTCTCGATGTTTTCGCGCCCGGCATCCGCCATGACCGGCGCCTTGCCGGCGGTTCGGGTGGCCGGCGGGCCGGCATCGGCCGCCTGGCGTGCGGAAACGAACCCGGCAGCCAGCATGGCGGCCGAAACCGCGATCGCGGCGGCGCCGATTGCAACAGCATTCTTCATTTCAATTTCTCCATTCGCCGCAGCGGTTCAATTTTGCCGGCGCGGCGGCTTGGCGTTGATGATGTCCTGGGCCCTGATCCAGTTTGGCGAGCCGGGCTTGAATTTCTGCTGCGAGCGGGTGGCGAATAGCCGCGCGTCCTGGATCTGGCCCGAATAATAGTGACCTTCGGCCGTGGCAAGTTCGGCTTCGCCGATTTCACCGAGTTGGCCGTGCGCCTGGGCGAGGTAGCGGTAGGCGGAAGGGATTTCGCGGTCGCGGTCGAGCGCGGCGGAAATCTGGCGCACCGCCTCGCGCACGGAATCGCGATTGCCGGTCGCCAGCAAGGCCTGCCCGTAGGCGATCTGGATGATCGGCGAATTGGCGCGGTCGAGCTTGCGCGCTGCCGAATAGGCCCGAGCGGCCTCGGCCGGTTGGTTGGCCTTCATCAGTATTTCGCCGCGCATTTCATGGAAATAGGGGTTGTTCGGCCGTTCCCTGATCAGCCCGTCGATCTTGGACAGGGCATTGCGTGGGCTGCCATAGAGATGGGTCGATATGGCGTCGCCATAGCGCCCCGGCAGGCTGCGCGGATTGGACCTGAAAATGCGTGCCGCCGCCCCGGTGCCGCCTGTGTAGGCGGCGATCTTGGCCCGTATCATGTCGTGACGAAGCTGCAGATCGGACGGGTCTTTCCTGGAGAAATAGGGGCTTGCCTGCGCTGCCGCCGTGAGGTTGGCGATGCGCTCGCGCGGCATGGGGTGGCTGATCTGGTAGGGGTCGACCTGGGCTCCCGACAACGCCAGCGAGCTGGCGAAGCGCTTGAACGTATCGAGCATGCCCTGAGCGGACTGGCCGGTTGCATCGAGATAGTGCAGGGCCGAGCGGTCGGCCGTCGTCTCCTCGGTGCGCTGATAGCTCAAAAGGCTGCGCCGCGCCATTTCCGCGCCGCCCATGGCCAGCCCGGCGCCGCCGCCGGCAAGGCCGCCGCTGTCGCTCAGCGCGCCGCCGATCGCGGCGCCCATGCCGAGCAGGCCGGCGACGATCGCCATGGTCTGGGCGCGCGCCAATTGCTGGCGCAGGCGCTCCTGGTGCCCGCCGGCGATATGTCCGGCCTCATGCGCGATCACGCCGATGATCTCGTTGGGGGTTTCGGCCGTCATCAGCGCGCCGGTATTGATGAACATGCGTCGTCCGACGACGAATGCGTTGAAGCTGCGGTCGTTGACCAGGACGATGTCGATGCCGGATTTCGACAGGCCGGCGGCCCGCAGGATCGGCTGCGAATAGTCGCGCACCAGCGTCTCGATCTCCGCGTCGCGGACGATGGGCAGGCTGCGCTGCTGAGCCAGTGCGGCGCTCGAGGGTGCCAGGAACTGTGCCGCGGCCAAGCCGCCCGCCAGGACATGGGTGGCGAATCTGGTGGTGAAACGGGTCTTGATCTTGTTCAGCATGACGGATCAACAGGTAAACGAGCGTAACCACAAAGGAAAGACAGAGCATGCCGGTTCATGGATTTGTGATCCTCAAGCAATCGGGCAATTGTGCGGCGTGTGATTCGTTTGTTCGGGAGTTGCCATGATATCGGTGTCGCAGCGCAGCGCGGTCGAGCCCTTTCACGCAATGGATGTCCTGGCCGAGGCGAACCGGCTCAAGGCCATGGGCAAGCCAATTATCTCCATGGCCGTCGGCCAGCCGTCCGATCCGGCGCCGGCCGTTGTGCGTGCCGCCGCAGCCGCCGCGTTGAAGCACGGGCGGATCGGCTATACCGACGCGCTCGGCCTGAAAGGATTGCGCGAGACGATCTCCAGGCACTATTCGAGCCACTACGGCGTCGATGTGCCGCCTTCGCGCATTGTCGTGACGACAGGTTCCTCGGCCGGCTTCAACCTTGCATTCCTCGCCATGTTCGATGCGGGAGACCGCGTCGCCATCACCGCTCCCGGCTATCCCGCCTATCGCAACATCATGAAGGCGCTCGGGATCGAGGTCGTGGAAATCCCCATGCACGGGCAGGCAAACCTGACACCCGCCAGGCTGGAGGCGGCATGGCGCGAGAGACCGTTCAAGGGGCTGCTTTTCGCCAGTCCGGCCAATCCGACCGGCTCCGTCATCCCGCATGACGAGTTGGCAGCGCTGGTTGCCGCCGCACGCGATCTCGGCGTCAGCCTGATCTCGGACGAGATCTATCACCGGCTGACCTTCAGCGGGCCCGACACGACGGCGCTGGCTTTCGACCAGAACGTCGCGGTCATCAACTCCTTTTCCAAATATTACTGCATGACCGGATGGCGCATCGGCTGGATGGTTCTGCCCGAGGCGCTCTTGCGGCCCGTCGAACGCATTCAGCAGAGCCTCTACATCTCGGCACCGGAGCTCTCCCAGATTGCCGCTGCCAGGGCCTTCGAGGCGACCGACGAACTGGACCGGATCAAGGAGCGCTACCGGTTGAGCCGGAGCATGCTCGCGGAGCGCCTTCCGCAGATCGGTCTAAAGCTTGCCTCGCCCATGGATGGGGCCTTCTACGCCTATTGTGACGTCTCGGCGTTCACCAATGACAGCATGGATTTTGCCCGAAGAATGATCGCCGAGGCGCATGTGGCGGCGACGCCCGGCCACGATTTCGATCCGCTCGAGGGGCACCGCACCATGCGTTTTTCCTATGCCGGCGAGCCGGCCGAGATGGAGCAGGCGGTCGAACGGCTGAAGATCTGGCTGAATACGTGAATCAGGACAAAAGAAAACCGGGGCAAGCCCCGGTTTTCTCAGCGTAATTCGTATTTCGCGCGGATCAGAAGAAGCCCTTGCGCTGCCACCAGCCGCTGCGCTTCGGTTGGCTGGACTCGTCCTCTGCGACCTGTGCATCTTCTTCCACAGGTGCCGTGGAGGTGACGACAGGATCGGCCGGAACGGGCTCGGCGTCGGCCCGCTTGCGCCCGCGCCGCGGCTTCTTGGGGGGCTCCTGGACTGCCTCGCCTTCCGGCGTGGCGGCGGCATCGGACGCCTGAGGTACCGTGTCCGGCTCTGTGGGCTCTTCCGTCGGGGCCGCGTTGGCGACGTCCTCCTGAGGAGCTTCGCTGACGGCGGCTTCGTCGGCCGCTGTCTTCTTGCTGCGGCGGCGCGGCGCGCGCTTGGGCTTTTCCGCCTTGGCCTCGACCTCGACCACGCTCACCGGTGTCTCGGCGGCAGGCTGCTCCGCCTCGGCAGCCGCGGCTTCGTCCGTCGGCGCCGGCACTGCAGCTTCCGCAGAAGCCGGAGCCTCGGCGTCGGCATTGTCCGCGGCTTCCGCGGTCACGCCTTCGTCGCCCTTGCGGTTCTTGCGTCCGCCGCGCTTGCCGCGGCGGCGTTTCTTCTGCTCGGAGGAGTCCACCGTTTCTTCGTCCGCCGTAGCATCCTCGTCGGCCTTGTCGCCGGCTTCGGCGGCGACCGTCTCGTCGGATTGCGTCTGCTGGTCGGCTTCGACCTGGTCGCGATCGCGCCCGCCGCGCCGCCGGCGCCGTCTCTTGCGCTTGCGTCCGCGTCCGTCCTCGCCCTCGGCGTTCTCCTGCCCGGGCGCGGCGGAGGCATCGACCGGCTCCGTCTCCTCCTCCAGCGCTTCGCTCGGACCATCGAGCGGCGGAGTGGTGATCTCGACCGGGCGCTCCACGGGCGCGCCCTTCTGGATCACATAGTGCTGGTTGCCGACATTCTCGTCGGCCTCGATCGTGATCGTCAGGCCGAAGCGCGATTCCAGGTCGGCAATATTGGCCCGCTTGTTGTTGAGCACGTAGAGCGCCGTCGCCACCGGCGTGCGCACCGAGATATGAAAGCGCGCATCCTTGAGCAGATATTCCTCGATGGCCCGCATGACATGCAGCGCGATCGAGGAATCGGAGCGGATATGCCCGCTGCCGCCGCAATGCGGGCACGGCTTCATCGTCGATTCGAGCACGCTGGCGCGGATGCGCTGGCGCGACATTTCCAGGAGGCCGAAATGCGAGATGCGGCCGACCTGGATGCGCGCCCTGTCGTGCTTCAGATGGTCCTTGAGGCGTTTCTCGACAGCGCGGTTGTTGCGCTTTTCCTCCATATCGATGAAGTCGATGACGATCAGCCCGGCCAGGTCGCGCAGCCTGAGCTGGCGGGCGACTTCCTCCGCCGCCTCCAGATTGGTCTGCAGCGCCGTGTCCTCGATCGAGTGCTCCTTCGTCGAGCGCCCCGAATTGACGTCGATGGAAACCAGCGCCTCGGTCTGGTTGATGATGATGTAGCCGCCGGACTTCAACGTCACCTGCGGCTGCAGCATGCGGTCGAGTTGTGCCTCGATGCCCTGACGCGCGAAGATCGGCACGATGTCGCGGTAGGGCTGAACCACCTTGGCGTGGCTCGGCATCAGCATGCGCATGAAGTCCTTGGCTTCGCGGTAGCCTTCCTCGCCCGCCACCAGGATCTCGTCGATCTCCTTGTTGTAGAGATCGCGCACCGAACGCTTGATAAGGCTGCCTTCCTCGTAGACGAGCGTCGGGGCGGTCGATTCGAGGGTCAGGGTGCGGACATTTTCCCACAACCGCATGAGGTATTCGTAGTCGCGCTTGACCTCGGCCTTGGTGCGGTTGGCCCCGGCGGTGCGCAGGATGACGCCCATGCCCTGCGGCACTTCCAGGTCCTTGACCACCGACTTCAGCCGCTTGCGGTCCTGGGCGTTGGTGATCTTGCGCGAAATGCCGCCGCCGCGCGCCGTGTTCGGCATCAGGACGGAATAGCGTCCGGCAAGCGACAGATAGGTCGTCAGCGCGGCGCCCTTGTTGCCACGTTCCTCCTTGACCACCTGGACGAGCAGGATCTGCCGCCGCTTGACGACCTCCTGGATCTTGTACTGCTTGCGGTCGGACCTGCGCCGGTTGGGCACTTCCTCCAGCGCATCCTCCGCGCCGACCGATTCGACGTCATCGTCGTTCTCGTCGTCGCGGTCATTGGATTCTTCGTGCCCGTTCGCGGCCTCGTCCTTGTCCGAGACAGTGTTGTCAGAGACGGTGTCGGCCGCGACAGCCGCGGCCATGGTGACGGCGGGGCTGTCGTCGTCACTGTTGCTCGCGTCGTCGTCCGGCTGCGCCTGGGGGGCTGCATCCTTCTTCGAACGCCTGCGGCTGCTGGCCCGCTTGCGCCGGGGACTGGCCGCCTCGGCGTCGTCCTCGTCGTCCTCGCCCTTCGCATCTTCGGCCTCGGCGCGCAGCAGCGCCTGGCGGTCGGCGACCGGAATTTGGTAGTAGTCGGGATGAATCTCGCTGAAGGCCAGAAAACCGTGCCTGTTGCCTCCATATTCCACGAAGGCCGCCTGTAGCGACGGTTCCACCCGGGTGACCCGGGCCAGGTAGATGTTTCCCTTTAGCTGCTTCTTGTCTTGAGATTCAAAATCAAACTCTTCGATACGGTTACCGCGTGTAACGACAACGCGTGTCTCCTCCGGGTGGGAGGCGTCTATTAGCATTTTGTTTGGCATTACCGATTGTCTCCCCGGCAGCCGCCGTCTGCGTCGGGCGCTGGGAGGCGCACGTCCGCGGACGCAACGGAATATACGTGCCGGATGATTTTTTGTTCGCCAAGCGCTGTCCGGATGCGGAGGAATATCCGCCCGCTGCCATCACGGCGCGGGTGTTGTCGGATATTTCGCACGCTGTTCTCGGATTCATCGCGTTCCCGGCGAAGCCATTACACCAAAGCCCGGTCGAGCCGGACCAGCTTCATTTGCTCATTTTGAGCCGGCACGCCCCAACGGGTCGGCCGTTTCCTCACGCAAAGGCATTTCGCTTCGTAGGCGAAACCGCCTTGAAGAAATTCTTTCCGGCTACAAGTGCAGAGGAATACCGCCTGACTGTCGTGCCATTGTCTGTCCGCATTTCTGTCCCGGGGGTGTGGGGCGGGCAGCTTGGCGTGATTCCATGCGTTGAAGTAACCTTGGGTCGCTTTTATGATTTGCGTGCGCTATTGGCAACCCCGATTCCGATGCCGTCCAAATGGGCAGTGACAGGGGTAAGGGTTGGTAAACCATCGCAACTTACGATCCATTAACGATTTGCGCCGCTGCGTGTCGGAGCCTGTGGACGAGGGGATGAATTGAAGCGGGATCTCTACCGAGGGCATGTCTCGGGTCGCAATCCTCAGCATTCGCGCCGCGGTGAATCGTTTTGGCGCGCTGCGATGGCCTGCTTGCTGCTGGTCCTCGTCGTCATCGGCATGCACGTTCGCCCGGCGGCGGCCGACCCGCTTTCCGTGCATGCCTTTCGCATGGCCGGCGACGCCACGCGGATGCGGGTCGTGGTCGAGTTCGATCGCGAGCCTGATTTTCAGTGGTTTCTGCTGCGCGGACCGCACAGGCTGGTGGTCGATCTGCCCGAATCCAGCTTCGCCTTCGATTCAGAGGCGCTGGAGCCGCGCGGCCTGGTCTCCAATATCCGTTATGGCAAGCTTTATGACGGCCATTCGCGCATGATCCTGGAGGTCAAAGGCCCGTTTGCGGTCGAGCGCGTCGATATGCTGCGCAACGAGACGTCGCCTGGCTATCGGATGGTCGCCGACATCGTTGCGGCGTCGGAAGAGGCCTTCGAGGCGGCGCTGGCCGAGCAGGCGGCGCCGGCGGGCTCGGCGGTGAAGGCGCCCAAGGCGGGCAACCCGGAAGTGCCGGCCAAGACCGGCGACGACACGTTCACGCTGGTCATCGATCCCGGGCATGGCGGGATCGACGGCGGCGCCGAAGGGGTCAGCGGGACGCAGGAAAAGGACGTCACGTTGGCCTTCGCCCGCCAGCTGCGCGACGCGTTCAAGGACAAGCCTGGCATATCGGTGGTCATGACCCGCGACGGCGACCGGTTCCTGCGCCTTGACGAGAGGGTCAGGATCGCCCGCCAGGCTGGGGCGGACCTGTTTGTTTCGATCCATGCCGACACGATCCGGTACAAGGGCATCCGCGGGGCCACTGTCTACACCATCTCGGAGCGGGCGTCCGACGCGGTGGCCAAGGCGGCGGCCGATCGCGAGAACCTCGCCGATTCAGTCGCTGGTGTCGACGTCGCCGAGGACAATCGGCAGGTGGCCGACATTCTGGTCGACCTGATGCGCCGCGAGACCCATGGCTTTTCCGTCGGCTTCGCCCGCTCGCTCATCCGCGAGATGTCGGATACGGTCCAGTTGATCAAGAATCCCCACCGCTCGGCCGGATTCAGGGTGCTGAGGGCGCCGGATGTGCCCTCCGTTCTGGTCGAGCTCGGCTACCTCTCCAACAAGAAGGACGAGGCGCAGCTCCTTGACGCGGACTGGCGCGCCAGGGCGATCGACAGCATGGCGGCGGCGATCAGGCGTTTTGCCGGTCTACGGAATGGAGCAGGTGGATGAGGACGCGGGCCGCACCGCGGCGCCTCGTTGCATTTCGGGCACAGACGGGCTGTGATTCGTCTCGACCCGGCGCCGTGCGGGTTGTATGCCCCATTTTGCCCACATCCGGCGCGCACACAGCGGCCGGAACATGTGGCGTAGGGCCGGCGTCATGCCGGCATGTGCATGTATATTGACGGGACGCAACGGTTCCGGCGGGAGACGGCATGATTCGTTTGATTGGTTATTTCTTCGGCATCGGCATCATGCTTGCCCTGTTGGCGGCAGCAGCCGTCGGCATCTATGTCGGCAATCTGGCGGAGGAACTGCCGGACTACGAGGTGCTTGCCAATTACGAACCGCCAGTGACAACGCGCGTGCATGCCGCCGATGGCGCGCTGATGGCGGAATTCGCGCGCGAAAAGCGCCTCTACCTGCCGATCCAGGCGGTCCCCGATCGCGTCAAGGCGGCATTCCTTTCGGCCGAGGACAAGAACTTCTACCGCCATCCCGGCGTTGACGTGACCGGTTTGGTGCGCGCCGTTGTGACCAATTTGCAGAATATGGGCACCGGTCGCCGTCCGGTCGGCGCGTCGACGATCACCCAGCAGGTGGCGAAGAACTTCCTCCTGAGTTCGCAGCAGACCTATTCGCGCAAGATCCGCGAGATGATCCTCTCCTTCCGCATCGAGCAGGCCTATTCCAAGGATCGTATCTTCGAGCTCTATCTCAACGAGATCTATCTGGGGCTCGGCTCCTACGGTATCGCCGGTGCTGCGCTGGCCTATTATGACAAGTCGGTCAACGAGTTGACGGTGGCCGAAGCCGCCTATCTCGCCGCTCTGCCCAAGGCGCCGTCCAACTATCATCCCTTCCGTCATACGGAGCGCGCGATCAGCCGTCGCAACTGGGTGATCGACCAGATGGTCGCCAATGGATATGTCGATGCCGCCGAAGGCGAGAAGGCGAAGGCGACCGGCCTCGACGTCACGCCGCGGCGCGGCGGCAGCTACCTGTTTGCGGGCGATTATTTCACCGAGGACGTGCGCCGCGAGATCATCTCGCGCTATGGCGAGGACGCGCTTTACGAAGGCGGGCTGTCGGTGCGCACCACACTCGACCCGGAACTGCAGGTCATGGCGCGCAAGGCGTTGCAGAACGGCCTTATCCGTTACGACACGCTGCGCGGATTCCGCGAGCCGATCACGCAGATCGACATTTCGGGCGATTGGGGCATTCCGCTGGCCGAGGTTCCCGGATTGAGCGACGTGCCGGAATGGCAGGTCGCCGTCGTTCTGGACGCGTCCGGCGAGGGCCTGACCGTCGGCCTCAAGCCGGAGCGCGAGGTGTCCGGCGACATCTCCGATGAGCGCGAACAAGCCACCGTCGCGCTCGATGACATGAAATGGGCAATGCGCCATGTCGTGGATGGGCGGCTCGTCAAGGCGGGTTCGCCGGCGGAGGTGTTGCAACCCGGCGACGTGATCTATGTCGAAGAAGAAGACGACGGCGGCTGGCAGTTGCGCCAGGTGCCGGCGATCAATGGCGGCATGGTGGCAATGGACCCCCACACGGGGCGCGTGCTGGCCATGGTCGGAGGGTTCTCCTTTGCGGCATCGGAATTCAACCGTGCCAGCCAGGCCTACCGGCAGCCGGGATCCTCGTTCAAGCCATTCGTCTATGCCGCCGCACTCGACAACGGCTATACGCCGGCTTCGGTCGTCCTTGACGCGCCCATCGCGATCGAGGCGGGCGGCGAACTGTGGCAGCCGAAGAATTATGGCGGCAAATTCGCCGGGCCGTCGACGCTGCGCGCGGGCATCGAGCGATCGCGCAACCTCATGACGGTGCGGCTGGCCAACGATATGGGCATGGATCTCGTGGCCGAATATGCCGAGCGCTTCGGCATCTACGACAAGATGCCGCCGCTGATCGCCATGTCGCTTGGTTCCGGTGAGACCACGGTGATGCGCATGGTTGCCGGCTATTCGGTGTTCGCCAATGGCGGCCGCTCGATCAAGCCCTCGCTCATCGACCGCATCCAGGACCGCTACGGCAGGACGGTCTACAAGCATGACGAGCGCGGATGCGAGGGCTGCAATGCAGAGAGCTGGATGGATCAGCCGGAGCCTGAACTGATCGACAATTCCGAGCAGGTGCTCGATCCCATGACCGCCTACCAGATCACGTCGATGCTGCAGGGCGTCGTCCAGCGTGGCACGGCGGTTACCGTTTCCGAGCTCGGCCGTCCGATCGCCGGCAAGACCGGCACGACGAATGACGAGAAGGACGCCTGGTTCGTCGGCTTCACGCCTGATCTCGCCGTCGGCCTGTATCTGGGCTACGATCAGCCCAAACCGATGGGCAGGGGTTCGACGGGCGGTGGCCTCGCCGCTCCGGTGTTCAAGCAATTCATGGCCAACGCGCTGAAGGACATGCGGCCGGTCGACTTCCATGCGCCTGACGGCATGAAGATGATCGCCATCAACCGCAAGACGGGGATGCGCGCGTCGGAAGGCGAAGGCGGGGTCATCATGGAAGCCTTCAAGCCGGGCACCGGTCCGGCCGATACATATGCGGTCATCGGCAGTGAATTCGGGCTCTCGGCGGAAGAGCTGTCTCCCTCGGCCAGTCGCGCGATCAACACGGGCAGCGGCGGCGGTCTTTATTGAAGTCGCCGGCGATGTCCCTTTACAGCGTCGGACCGTCTCCCTATGGTCCGGCCGCGATTCTTCTGAACACCTCGAAAAGAAAGAGCAGGCTCACTGCCATGCGTACGGAAACCCAATATCTGGTCGACGAAATCAAGCAGGCCATAAGCCTGCTGAGGAGGCATCTTTGACTGGGATCAGGCCCTCAAACGTCTCGACTATTTGAACTTGCTCGCCGAGGACGGCGAGCTTTGGAACGATCCGCAGAAGGCCCAGGAACTGATGCGCGAGCGTCAGTCGCTCGAGGATTCCGTGGCAGCCATCAAGCGACTGGGCGCGGCGCTCGAAGACAATGTCGGTCTCATCGAGCTTGGCGAGGAAGAAGGCGACGACGCAGTCGTTGCCGATGCCGAAGCCGCCATTCGCTCGCTCAAGGGCGAGGTCGCCGCCCGCCAGATCGAAACCCTGCTTTCGGGCGAGGCGGACGCCAACGATACCTATCTTGAGGTGCATGCGGGCGCCGGCGGCACGGAGAGCCAGGACTGGGCCTCCATGCTCCTGCGCATGTATACGCGCTGGGCAGAGCGGCGGAAGTTCAAGGTCGAAGTGCTGGAGATGCACGACGGCGAGGAAGCCGGTATCAAGTCCGCGACGCTGCTGATCAAGGGCCACAACGCCTATGGCTGGCTGAAGACGGAATCGGGCGTGCACCGCCTGGTGCGCATTTCGCCCTATGACAGCAACGCCAGGCGGCACACCTCCTTCGCCAG
The DNA here is from genome assembly GCF_009749525.1 of Mesorhizobium xinjiangense. GTDB lineage: Bacteria > Pseudomonadota > Alphaproteobacteria > Rhizobiales > Rhizobiaceae > Mangrovimarina > Mangrovimarina xinjiangensis. Next base: position 286,403 of record NZ_WOAC01000002.1, read on the forward strand.
CGTGTGGGTCTATCCGGTGATCGACGATTCGATCCAGATCGACGTGTCGGAATCCGATGTGCGCATCGACACCTATCGCGCGTCGGGCGCCGGCGGTCAGCACGTCAACACCACCGATTCCGCGGTGCGCATCACCCATCTTCCCACCGGCATCGTGGTCTCCTGCCAGCAGGAGCGCTCGCAGCACAAGAACCGCGCCAAGGCCTGGGACATGTTGCGCGCGCGGCTTTACGAGGACGAGCTCAAGAAGCGCGAGGAGGCGGCAAGCGCGACGGAGGCATCCAAGACCGATATCGGCTGGGGCCACCAGATTCGCTCCTATGTGCTGCAGCCCTATCAGTTGGTGAAGGACCTGCGCACGGGCGTCGAAAACACCAGCCCTTCAAACGTGCTCGACGGCGATCTCGACGAATTCATGGAAGCCTCCCTGTCGGCCCGCGTCGAAGGCGCGTCGGGCGAGGAAGTGGCGGATATCGAGTAGGCTGTTGCCACCATTCGGAGCGCTCGGCGCTTCATCGCATAGGCCCGAGAATCGGAATCGATTTTCGGAAAGCGCGATGCGTTTATTTTCCAAGTGACAGAGCATTCTTTGCGCATCCGAATGGATGCACGGCGCCCTGGCGGCCAAGTTCTGTGTCGTAGTCTACTTCTTCAATGAGAGAGCCGCGTATCTGATTGGCGGGCAGCAGGTGTCCGGTGGCAAGCATTTGTTGACGCTGCTACCATAGCGCGATATTATTTAGGTACTGATATTGCAGGTTGTTAGAGTTGGCTTGCAATCGCAGTGGCGAATATTCGTTCAATATGTTGGAGCATGTGCCTTTCGCTCAAACGGAATCGTTTGAGCGGGACATGCTCCAGGAGCGCCCTGGCACTTTGAATCTGGGCATCAAGTTTTCCGATGGTCGCTTCCGAGTACCGATCCTATACGCTCGGCTCTCCAGGATTGCGGTAGTCGGAATGGCTGTGTCTGCGAACCATGGAGCCTTTGATGCAAGAAACCCTTACTGTTCCGGTTGGAGACGTCTTGGGCCTCGTCGAGCGTATTCTGGGGCGGTATTCTGGCGAAGATTGCTACGCGTACGAACGGGAAGGTTGGTGGTATATCGGGATAGGGGCCCGGGCGCAGTTGTCGATCGATCCAACCGGCACCAAGGCCGCTGTGCACTCGAACGGCGAGAGGCGCTTCCAGGAATTGAACGGGCGGATGGCGGCTGTTGCTCGAGACTTCGTTGATCGTCACTTGCCGAAATGTCACCGGATGTTCGGACAGGTAGGGTTCAACTACGCGGCACATTCGAGGGGGCAGACGTTTCAGCCCGGACGATGGCCGCTTCTTGTCCTCATGGTACCAAAAAACGAGATCGTGATGTGCAATGGCGTCATGGTCGTTCGGGCGAGTGATGAAGATGCCGCAAAGGAACTGCGCGCAATGGCGCTCGGCACAGACCTTGACGCGAAGGCCGACCCCACGACCCTTCCGGTCAACTTGTCGGCGGACGAAGCCGACTATGAAGCGCGCGTGGCCCAGGCACTGGCTGAAATAGCCGAAGGTGCGTACGCCAAGATCATCATCTCGCGCGCAATCGAACTGGATGGCGCAATCAACCTGGCTTCGACACTGTGTCATGGCCGCAGGTTCAACTCGCCGGCGCGATCGTTTCTTTTCAAGCACGGTTGCTTCGAAGCGGTGGGGTTCAGTCCCGAGTTGGTGATGGCCGTCAAAGGAAGCCAGGTGTTCACGGAACCTCTGGCCGGGACACGCCGCCTCGCCGAACAAGGTGACGACAACGCGCGCCTGCGCCACGATCTGCAATCTGATGCGAAGGAGATTGTGGAGCATGTTCTCTCGGTCAAGGCGGCGGTAGAGGATGTGAGCGAGTTGTGCACCGCTGAAAGCGTGGTGATCGGTGATTTCATGTCCATACGTGAACGCGGCCGCGTTCAGCATCTGGGGTCGCGGGTGCAGGGAACGCTGGCTGAGGGAAAGGATGCCTGGGACGCTTTCGACATATTGTTCCCGGCGATCACTGCGTCCGGGATTCCCAAGCAGGCCGCACTTTCCGCCATCGGGCGATTGGAAGCCTCCCCGCGCGAACTCTACGCGGGTGCGGTCTTGTTCCTGGAAGAAGAGTCACGCTTGGAGGCCGCACTCGTATTACGATCCGTGTTCCAGGATCCGGTACGGCGGTGGATCCAGGCCGGCGCCGGGGTGATTGCCCAGTCGATGCCTGATCGGGAATTGACGGAAACCAAGGAGAAGTTGGGCAGTTTCACTCCTTTTCTCGTTGCCAGCCATCGCTAGAGCATGTCCCGCTCAAACGGAATCGTTTGAGCGGAAGGTACATGTTCCAGCATATTGATCTGGCACGCATATCTTTGCTTCAAACGTTTCCGTTTGAAGCGAATGCGCGCTAGCGCCGACACGCAATCGCAGCCAGCGCCCGTTGCGTGGCGGTGAATCTGCATTCGGGAGGTGACGCATGCAGAAGCAGGATCTCTACGCTTTGGGCTATCGGGCCGAAGAGCAGGTTCGCCTGCAGGCGCAGGCACGGCAATTGGCCGAGGAATCGCGCCTCCTGTTTGACCGGATACCGTTGAACGCCGGTAGCCGCGTCGTTGAGATCGGATGCGGCCCGCATGGATGCCTCGATATTCTGTCCGAGCGTGTCGGCGGTTCCGGTCAGGTGATCGGGGTCGAGCGCAACGAGGATGCGGTATCGCTGGCGAGGAACATGGTTCGTGACCGCGGGCTGGCGAATGTGGAGATTGTTCATCGTGATGGCCGCTCGACAGAATTGGAGAAGAATGCCTTTGACCTGGTGACATTGCGGCTCGTCTTGGTGAACGTCCCCAAGCCCGAGGAAATACTGTCGGAAGCCGTCGCTTTGGTGCGGCCGGGGGGATGGATCGCATTGCATGAGGCAGACTACCTGACCTTCATGTGCGATCCCCCTTCAGATGCATGGGCCAGGTACCTGGAATTGTTCTCGGATTACTGCAACAGAAATGGGATCGACCCGAACATCGGAAGGCGGGTGCCGCGATTGCTTCGCGAAACCGCGGGAATACACGATGTCGGCGTGCAGCCCATCATCCATGTCTATCCGCTGGGTCACGAACGCCGATTTATCGCATGCGAGTTTGCCGACAATATCTGCGAAAGGCTCATCGCAGCGTCAATGGTTACGAGAGAGGAGTTTGCCGCCTTGAGGAAGGAACTTCTCGATCATGTCTCCAGGCCGGAGACGCTGGTCGTTTCACATCTCTTTTTTCAGGTCTGGGGGCAGAAGCCTGGCGACCAGCCGGGAAACTGACCGTGCACCTACATCACCTGGCCGATGCGCTTTCCGGCCTTGAGGAAGGGCAGGGGATTGACCGCCGCGCCGTCCTTGCGCACCTCGTAATGCAGATGCGGGCCGGTCGAGCGCCCGCTGCTGCCGACCCGGCCGATCACGGTACCCGCTTCGACTTTCGCGCCTTTCTCGACGTTCAGGGCGCTGAGATGCGCATAGCGCGTGCTGAGCCCGTTTCCGTGATCGATCTCGATCAACCGGCCGTAACCCCCGGCCCAGCCCGCGCGCATCACCGTGCCGCCGGCGGCAGCCTTGACCGGGTGCCCGGAACGGCCGCGAAAATCGATGCCGCTGTGAAGAGCGGGACGGCCGAGGATCGGATCCTTGCGCATGCCGAAGCCGCTGGAAACGCTCATGCCGTCCGCCGGATTGGCCACCGGCGCCTTCTCGAGGGTGGCCTTGAGCCGGTCGAGTGTCGAAAGTGCCTCGTCGAGTTCGTCGACCTGATCGTCGAATTTCATCGGCGCTTCGGGCGCAATCAGCGGCCCGCCTGTGCCGGCCGCGCCATAGTCGTCGGCGACCGGTAGGCCGGCCGAGCGAAGGGCCTCGCCGATCGTCTCGGCCGTTGCATAGGCGTTCTGGGTCAGGCTGCGGATGCGCGCCATCTGGCGGTCCTCGATGCGGCGCAGCGACCGGCCGAGCTCCATGAACAGCGCGTCCGCCCGCTCGGCTTGCATGAGCGTCCGGTCTGCTTTCGGCGCCGCGTCGCCGAGCGCCGTCAGCCGGAGCTGCGAAGCACCCGTGATGCGCAGATCGAACCGGTCGAGCGATGGGACGTTGCCGGCCTGCAGATCCGGCCTTGCGCGAGGCAGGGGGGCCTCCTCAGGCAGCCTGGCGCCGGCAAAGTCGACCCTGTGGAGAAGCGGTTCGAGTTTCAGGTTGCGTCGCGACAGGCGTTCCTGCCGGTCGAGCAACTCGCTGACCTTGCCTTCCATCAATTGCTGATCGAGCAACTGGCGGCTGGTGACACGGTCGACCTGCGCCCTGAGCGCCGAGATGCGGTCCTCATAGGCCTGCTGCAGGCGCGCCTGTCGTGCGACGCTGGCGCCGATGAGGTCGTCGCGCAGGACCAGATAAGCGGTGGCCGAGAGATAGGCGATCGCCAGCGCGCAAAAAAGCGACCCGGCGACAGCCAGCATCCATGGCCGCAAGGTGAAATGCCGGATCGTGTCGCCACGCGCGATGATCACCGTGTGTGGCGGCTTCTTCGGTCCGAAAATGGCTGACGAGCGCGCAGTGCCCACGATCCAGCGACCCCCCGATGTCGCAATCAAACCTCGCTGACCCAATAGACAATATTAGGGTTAACAAAGATTTGTCGCGGCGAAGGGGCAGGGCGAAGCACGCCGCGCGTTTCCCCATGCTCCCCGCTACCGCGACGTTGCCGTGAGCGAGCGGTAGAAGAGCGGAGTCAGGCCGGCGGCGGCGCGTGCCCGGTCGTTGAAGGGCGGCTTGAGCATGCCGCGGAAATTGGCACGCACCAGTTCCTGGAAGCGTCGGGCGGGGTCGATGCGGGCGCGGGCGCAGTAGAAGCGGAACCATTTGGCGCCGATGGCGACGTGCTTCTTCTCGTCATTGTAGATGACCTCGAGGATCGCCGCCGTCTCCTTGTCGCCGGTCTGCAGCATCTTCTCGATCAGCGACGGCGTGACGTCGAGGCCGCGTGCCTCCAGTATGAGCGGGACGACGGCGAGGCGGGCATGCAGATCGTTGCGCGTCTGATGGGCCGCCTCCCACAAGCCGCCATGGGCCGACAGGTCGCCATAGGCAGCGCCAAGGCTCGCCAGGCGCTCGCGCAAAAGTGAGAAATGCTTGGCCTCCTCGAAGGCCACCTGCAGCCAGCCGTCGAAAAAGGTCTGCGGCGGGCGTTCGTCGCAGAAGCGCGCGACGATGTCGAGCGCCAGGTCGATGGCGTTGAGCTCGATATGGGCGAGCGCGTGCATCAGCGCGATGCGCCCTTCCTGGGTATGCAGCGAGCGCTTGGCCACGTGACGCGGATCGACCAGCACCGGCTTGTCGGGCCGGCCCGGCCTGTCGGGCACGGCCGCGTCGAGCGGGCTTGCAAGCGAGATCGAACGCGCCTGCCAGCGCCGGCAGACGTCGCGCGTGATGGCGACCTTGCGGTCCAGATCGGCCGCGGCAAGCGCGTCGATCGCGCCGCCGCGCAGGCTTGTCGGCTTGTAGGGTGGCGCGTCGGAGGTCATGGCCGGCCGCCGTTCCTCATAGGGCCTTGACGGCGGCGAGCACATCTTCGGCATGACCGGCCACTTTCACCTTCGGCCAGACCTGCGCCACCTTGCCCTCGGCATCGATCAGCATCGTGGTGCGTTCGACGCCCATATATTTGCGGCCATACATGCTCTTTTCGACCCACACACCGTAGGCTTCGAGCATCGATTTTCCTTCGTCCGAGGCCAGTTCGATGGACAGGCCGTGCTTCGCCTTGAATTTGTCATGACTCTTTGCGCTATCGGGCGATATCCCGATCACGACTGCGCCGGCCTCGTCGAATTCCGGTTTGAGCGCGCTGAAGTCGAGCGCTTCCTTGGTGCAGCCGCTCGTGTCGTCCTTCGGATAGAAATAGAGGACCACGGGCTTGCCGCGCAGGTCCGACAATCTGATTGTGCCGCCGCCGTCTCGGGGCAGTTCGAAATCCGGCGCTTCCTGTCCAATGCCCGGTAAAGCCATGTGGTTGTCCTTCTTTGCACGTCGCGCTTTGCGACACGGGCATATAGTATTGCGGCAGGATTCGTCCATGGACGATAAATTTGCAACGGTAGGGCCGTGGACAAGCAGGCAGCACCGCACGAAAAGGTCCGCTTTCGCCACGACGATTTCGAGGCGTTGGAGGGGATGCCTTCGGCCTGCGTCCAGGAGACCCACCGCCGCAGACCCCTCGGATCGATGATTCTGCGCGCCGTTTTGGGCACGGCGGCGGTGGTCGCGGTGCTCGTGGCCGTCCTTGTGGGAACGCTCTATCTCGCCGGTCTGGCGGGCATCGGCAGCGAAAGGCTGCGCGCGGAGGCGGAGGCGGCGATCCAGTCGCTGACCGGGCGCGAAGTCGACGTCGAGACAGGACCGGCACGGTTGTCGCTCGACCGGGCGCGGTTCGTTGCGCTCGAAGTGCCCGATATCCGGTTGCTTTCCGGCGATGACGGCAAGATGTTCACCGAAGCCGGGTCGCTGCGCTTCGGTTTCCATCTCCTGCCGCTGCTTGCCGGCGAGGTCGAACTGCGCAGCGTCCAGCTTTCGGATGCCCGCATCGTCTCGGCCGACGCCCCGCCGGGTGCCGGCAACGATTGGAGCGTGGCATTTCGCAATTCGCGCGGCCTGATCGATCCCGATCTCGTCATGGCCCGGCTGTTCGCCGCGCTGGACCGGTTTTTCTCGATGCTCGAAACGCGATCCACGCAGAGCATCGAACTCAGCAATGTCGCGTTCGTGATGGGCGCCGACGATTCGGCCCGCCAGCTGCTGGTCGATGAAGCGACCATTGCGCAGAAGTCCGACGGTTCGCTGGCCATCGATGCCAAAGTCGTCATCGATGGATGGCAGGCGGCGATTTCCGGCGAAGCCGTCAGGGGCGACGGTGCGGCGGGCATCGCCTCCGTCGATCTCGAGGCCGAGGTCGAACCGCCGCAGCGTCCGGCGTCCATGACGGGGCGTCTGGCCGACGGCCAGAGGATGTGGCTGTCGAACGGGTTGCGGCTCACCCTGTCGGGCGGACAGCAGATGGCCGAGGGCGGCGACCGCGTCACCGTGCAGCTTACGGCCGAGGACGGGCTTTACGCCATGCCCGACGGCAAGGCGTTCGAGGCCGACCTGGCAATTCACGCCGTCCATGTCGCCGGCAGCGACAAGATAGAAGTTGAGCGGCTGCGTTTCGCCGTCGGCCGTTCCGAGCTTGATTTCCACGGCGCGGTTGGCCCGGCGCCGGCGGCCGAGACGGATGAGGGGCCGCGCTATCGCTATGAATTCGTCAGCGACGGCTCGACCGCTGCGGCCGAGGACGCGCCCGAGCCGGCCGTGCGCTTCATCGCCAGGGTGGCCGGCACCTATGATCCGCTCGCGCGTATGCTCTATGCCGACGAGATCGGCATCCGCACCGGTCCGGGCAACCTGATCGGCAAGGCGTCGATCGGCCTTCCCAAGGGCCTTGCACCGTCCATGGCGCTGGCGCTCGACATTCCCGCCATGCCGGTCTCCCACGCCAAGCAATTATGGCCGACCGATGCCGCGCGTGGCGCGCGCCGATGGGTGATGAGCAATGTCTTCGGCGGCACGGTCAAGAACAGCCAACTGCGCCTCGGTGTGCCGGCGGGGCGGCTCGGCAACGGCGTGCCGCTCAATGGCGAGGAGATTTCGGGTCATTTCGAGCTCGAGGATACCCGCTTCGATGTTGCCGGCGACATTCCCCCGGTGCGCGATGCCTACGGCATCGTCGATTTCCGCGGCACCGGCATCGATATCGCACTCTCGTCGGGCACGGTCTACATGCCGACGGGGCGGACCGTGGCGGCGAGCAACGGTACGCTGACGATCCACGACGCAAAGGAGCGGCCGCTCATCGGCGCCCTGGATATCGACATTGCCGGCAATGCGCCCTCCGTGGTCGAGCTGTCCTCCTACAAGCCGATCGACGCCATGCGGCACCTGGACTTCGTTCCCGAGGATTTCGAGGGCAAGGTCGAAGGCAAGGTGGTGGCCGATATTCCGCTGCAGCGGGGCATTCCGGTCGACGGACTCGATTGGAAGGTCGACCTCGCCTACGAGGACCTGGCGATCGGCAAGCCGGTGGAGGGACGTTCGTTCACCGATGCCCAGGGCACGATCGTCGTCGATCCGCAAAAGGCCGTCATCGTCGCCGATGCGCGCATGGACGGCGCGGCCTCGCATGTCGAGATGACCGAGCCGCTGGGCGAAGCGCCGGTCGAGCGGCGGCGCAAGGTCGTCATGACCCTGGACGACGACGACCGCGCCCGTCTCGTGCCGGGACTGAACACGCTTCTGGCCGGTCCGGTCACCGTGAGCGTCGACGCTTCGCGGCCGGACTACCAGGCCATGGAAGCCGACCTCACCCAGGCGCGCCTTTCCATCCCCTGGGCCGGCTGGAGCAAGGGGGCGGGCGTGGCTGCAAAGGCGCGCTTCCGCCTCGAAACGGACGGCGCGACGGCGCGCTTGTCGGACTTGCGCCTGGAGGGTACGAGTTTCGGCGCCACAGGCCGTATCGTGGTCGAGGAGAGCAGTCTCGTCGAGGCGCAATTCGGCCATGTCGCGCTCAATCGCGGTGACGATATCAGCCTGTCCATCGCCCGTTCCGGCAACGGCTACTCGGTCAGGGCCAGTGGCGCGTCGCTCGACATACGGCCGATGATCAAGCTCTATCTGTCGGAGACGGAAAAGGCCGAGCAGGCGGCCGAGGCGACCCCTGTCACCGTCAAGGCCACGCTGGGGAGCGCGACCGGGTTCGGCGGCGAAAGGCTGAGCAATCTCGATTTCACCTATTCCGGCAGCGGCACGCGCATCGGTTCGCTCAAGGCCGATGCCACGACCGACGGCGGTTCGCGCGTCACCCTGTCGAACGAGGTTTCCGGCAATGCGCGCCGCGTGACGATGCAGTCGGCCGACGCCGGCGCTGTGCTGCGCTTTCTCGACATCTATGAGTACATGCATGGCGGCACGATCAACCTGTCGCTGGCCGGAGAGCCGACGGGACCGCTTGCCGGGCAGGCCGACGCACGCAACTTCCAGATCGTCAACGAGCCGAAGCTGAAATCGCTCGTGTCGGCCCCGCTGCCGGAGAATGACGGACGCAGCCTAAACCAGGTGGTCAGACGTGATCTTGACGTCACCCGCGCGGTTTTCGATCGAGGGTTCGCACAGATCGAGAAGGGAAGCGGCTATCTCAGGATCCACAACGGCGTCCTGCGCGGGCAGGTCATCGGAGCAACCTTCCAGGGCGATCTCTACGACCGTGCCGGCAACATGGCGATGACCGGCACCTTCATGCCCGCCTACGGGTTCAACCGGCTGTTTGCCGAAATCCCGATTCTCGGCCAGATCCTCGGCAACGGCCGTGACCGCGGGCTGATCGGCATCACCTTCAAGCTGTCAGGCGACGCCAAGGACCCGCGACTGCAGGTCAACCCGATCTCTGTCATCGCGCCGGGAATCTTCCGCTCGATCTTCGAGTTCGATTGAGGGACGCAAATTCGCCGGTCCCGTGGAGGAGATGCTGGGACCTGCGCGGCCGGATTGCTTCGCCGGACCGGTGGGAAGGAAGCCCCTGAGCGGGGCTTCGATCATTTCATCGACGCTTCGAGTTGCCTGATGACGTCAGCGTAGATCGCTTCGATCTCGGCAGCGGCCTTCCTGCCGACATAGTTTGCCAAAGCGACCTGGATACAGAGGATGACGCTGAGTTGGATGAGACGTGACGAGAAGTTCATCTTGCTTTCAGCCGAAGCCGCAGCCGGTGCTCATCGACGCCATGCCGAGCCGTCCGTGGTCACGAATTGAACGCCGACCGATTTCGAAGACTGCCAGCGCACACGTGCAGCGCGCGTGACGTTTTCTTCTCCGATTGCAACGTCGAAGATGGGCGGAACGCCTCGCGTGTCTTCGAAGTCCAGTCTTGCCCCATTTCGGGACAGGCTCCTGACGGTGGCCTCACGGGTGCAGTAGCCGCCGAAAAAGGTCACGAGACCACCTTTCAGGGCCCGCTGACGCGGCTCTGACCGCTTTTCGGCATGGTCCCGCATCTGCATTCGATATTGCTGAACGATGTCTGTCACGAGTTCCCTCTCCTTTGTTAACCTCGCATGAAGCATAGGAAGCAGGATGCGTGCCAATCAGCGGTTGTGTCGCCATGGTTGGAGATGGGTTCGGCCAAGTGGCCGTTGGCTAGCTAACGCCGACCAAGATCCTCAAAGAAGCGAAGCAGATAGCCATCCGGGTCGGCAACCACGAATTGACGGTTGCCAACCTCGCCACCATGCTTTCGATACCATTTGTCTTCCGGATCAAGATGAAGAGGGATTTCGGCTGCCGCGAGGGCGTTGAGAAGCGGCCCGATGCGCGGAACTTTGATCTGCACATTCAGTCCTTTGCCAAACGGAAAAGACCTCGGCAGGTGCCCGTCATCGAAAGATCGTCCCAGACCGATCTGGTCGATCATAAGCTCGGCCCCATCAAGGCTGAGGTAACAGAATCCTTCCTCGGGGCGTTCATAGAGGCATTCGAAGCCGAGAATCCGACAATAGAAGTCCTTGGATGCCAGCCAGTTCGACACCGCGAATTCCGGAACAAGAATGTTTGCCATGACCGCTCGGATGACCTGCAAGTTGGGGACCGCATAGACGGTGAAACCCCGGTCCAACGGGCCGGGGCCTCAATCATAGTGCGGATTTGCGTCCGTCAGACCGGCTTGACGAGGATGTGCTTCTTCCTGCCGAGCGAAAGCTTGACCACGCCGTCGGCAAGGTCCTTGTCGCTCACGACGGCCTTCGCATCGCTCACCGCGACGTCGTTGAGGCGCACCGCACCGCCCTGGACGTGGCGCCGCGCCTCGCCGTTGGAAGCGGCAAGGCCGGCCTTGACGAACAGCGACAAGAGGCCGACGCCTTCGCGCAATTCGGCCTTCGGCACTTCGATCGTCGGCAGCGTTTCGGCCAGTGCGCCTTCCTCAAAAGTCTTGCGCGCCGTTTCGGCGGCTTCTTCTGCCGCGGCGCGGCCGTGCAGCATGGCCGCGACTTCGGTCGCGAGCACTTTCTTGGCGTCGTTGAGCTCCGCGCCTTCCAGCGCGCCGAGCCGTGCGATCTCGTTCATCGGCAGCGTGGTGTAGAGTTTCAGGAAGCGCTCGACATCGGCGTCCTCGGTGTTGCGCCAGTACTGCCAGAAATCGTATGCGCCGAGCATTTCCGGGTTGAGCCAGACCGCACCGTCCGCGCTCTTGCCCATCTTGGCGCCCGATGCGGTGGTGAGCAGCGGCGAGGTCAGTGCGAAGAGCTGTGGCGTGCCCATGCGGTGACCGAGATCGATGCCGTTGATGATGTTGCCCCACTGGTCCGAGCCGCCCATCTGCAGCCGGCAGCCGTAACGCCTGTTCAGTTCCACATAGTCGTAGGCCTGCAGGATCATGTAGTTGAATTCGAGGAAGGAGAGCGACTGCTCGCGGTCGAGCCGCGTCTTCACCGAATCGAAGGAGAGCATCCGGTTGACGGAAAAATGCCGGCCGACATCGCGCAGGAATTCGACATAGTTGATGCCCATCAGCCAGTCGGCATTGTCGACCATCAGCGCGTCGGCCGGCCCGTCGCCGAAGGTGAGATAGTTGGAAAAGACGCGCTTGATGCCGGCGATGTTGTCGGCGATCGTTTCCGGCGTCATCAGCTTGCGCGCCTCGTCCTTGAACGACGGGTCGCCGATCATGCCGGTGCCGCCGCCCATCAGCGTGATGGCGCGATGACCTGTCTGCTGCAGCCAGTGGAGCATCATGATCTGGATCAGCCCGCCCGCGTGCAGGCTGGGGGCTGTCGGGTCGAAGCCGATATAGGCCGTCACGATTTCCCTGGCGAACAGTTCGTCGAGACCGGCATCATCGGAGGTCTGATGAATGAAGCCGCGCTCGGAAAGGGTGCGCAGGAAATCGGACTTGAAGGCGGACATCGTTTCTTCTTTCGGTGGACGTGAGACGCCGGGCGCAAGGCCCATGGCAATCGTGGATGCGCGCCTTTAGCATCGTGTCAACTGGAATCACAAGCGGAACGCACATCCATGGCGCTCAAATGCGCGATCGGCCTGATGAGCGGCACCTCCATGGACGGCATCGACCTGGCCGTTCTGGAGACCGACGGCGAATATGCGGTGAGGCGCGGATCCTCGGCCTTCTTCGCCTATGAGGCGGGGTTTCGCCGCCGCATCGAAGCCGCGCTGAAGACGGCGCGGTCGATTGAAAAACGCGACGAACGGCCGGGCGATCTCACCGCGCTCGAAGGCGAGATCACACTGCGCCACGCCGAGGCCGTGCGCGCGTTCTTGGCCGAACACCCCGATTGCCGCCCCGACGTGATCGGTTTTCATGGCCAGACCGTGCTGCATCGTCCGCAAGAGGCACTGACGGTGCAACTGGGCGACGGACCTCTGTTGGCCGGTGAAACAGGGCTTCCGGTCATCTACGACATGCGGGCCAAGGATATGGTAATGGGCGGGCAGGGGGCGCCGCTGGCACCGGCCTATCATGCTGCGCTGGCCCGCGCGCTTCCCGACCGCTACGTCGGGTCCTTTCCCGCCGTCTTCGTCAATATAGGCGGCATTTCCAACGTCACCTTCGTTCCAGCCGCCGGCGATCCGGTCGCCTTCGACAGCGGGCCCGGCAATCAGTTGATCGACCAGTGGGTCATGGCCGAAGGCGGGGTTCCCTACGACGCCGACGGCATGATCGCCAGCGAGGGTGGTGTCGCGCAGGCTGTCGTCGGGCGCTACCTGGCCAATCCCTTCTTCGATCGCGGCGCGCCGAAATCGCTCGACCGGGGCGATTTCACGCTTGAGGAGGCCGCCGGACTTGAGCTTGCCGACGGCGCGCGCACTTTGGCCGCCGTATCGGCAGAGGCGATCCTGAAGGCCGCGGCCTACATGCCGGTGCCGCCGAAACTCTGGGTCCTGTGCGGCGGCGGACGCAAGAACCCGCATATTGTGGCGGATCTGCGCGAGGGCGCGGCGCGCATGGGCGCCACGGTCATACTGGCCGAGGATGCCGGCTTCGACGGCGATGCGATGGAGGCGGAAGCCTGGGCCTATCTCGCCGTACGCTCGCAAGAGGGGCTGGCGCTCACCTGGCCGACGACGACCGGATGCCGCCGCCCCGCCACCGGCGGACAGCTTGCCTTGCCGGGCGGTGCGACCGCTGCCTGATCGCGCGATGCATGTTTCCGTGCGGCGAAAATGTGTACCACTTCATATCGCTGAGAGCGCATAGGCCCTATCATCTTTACGGAGTTGGGGGCATGACCGTTTGTCGGGAGACCATGCGCCATGGCCAAGCAAAAGGTACTGCTGGAATTCGAATCGGAAGGGGCCGCTCCGTTCTCGATGAACGAGGCCGCCGTCGAATCGCCGCTCGAGGCGGTGCGGCAGGCGCAATCCTTCGTCGACCAGGTGGCCGGCATGGGCATCGAGCTCGACGAGTTCTGTGCGCCGGTTCCCATGATGATCGGCCCGGGTGGCGGTTCGGCTCCGCCGGCTCTGGAAACCTTCGCCACCGAAGGCCGCGCCGCTGCCCGCGATGAAGTCGCTTCGCATACGGTCGTCGTTCCTGCCGAGGTGCCGCTTGCCGCCATGGAGCAGCTTCAGGGCCGGCCCGAGCTCAAGGTCTGGCCCAATTCGCCGATGGCGCTCTTCGACAATGTCATTGACGAGGCCCGCTCGGATTCGGGGCTCGACTGCCGGCCCTTCAAGCCGGCGGTCGAAATCGAGGTGTTGCGCGCGCTGCTTGCCGTCGATGCGCTGTGGAACGAGGGCTATCGCGGGCAGAACATCGTTGTCGGCATCATCGACGAAGGCGTGGACGGGTCCGTTTATCCGGTGATCGGCGGCTTTTCGCGGCCCGATGCCGGCCTGCAGCCGGGTGGCGCGCCCGTCACCAGCCATGGCTCCATGTGCGCGGCCGACGTGCTGGTCGCCGCCCCGCATTGCCGGCTCTACGACTATCCCTTCCTTGGCGTGCCGCGCTCAGGCGGCGCGCTGCAGATGTTCCAGGCCGTGCTCAACCAGCGCGGCATCGACGGTACGCCGCACATCACCAACAATTCCTACGGTTTCGTCGGTGTGCCGGATCCGGCGCAGTTTCCAGATCACGAGGTGCACAACATCGACCATCCCGTTCACCGCAAGGTGCGCGAGGTGGTCACTGCCGGCGTCACCTGCTTCTTCGCCGCCGGCAATTGCGGCGAGAACTGCCCGAGCGGCGCCTGCCACCATTCGGGCATCGGCCCCGGACGCTCGGTCCACGCCTCCAACAGCCTCGCCGAGGTCATCACGGTGGCTGCCGTCAACAGCCGTCACGAACGCATCGGTTATTCCTCGCAGGGGCCGGGCATGTTCGAGCCGCAAAAGCCCGACATCGCCAGCTACAGCCATTTCTTCGGCAATTTCGGGCCGGGCCGACCGGCCGATGGCACGAATTTCGACAATGGCACCTCCGCCGCCACCCCGGTCGCGGCAGGCGTCGGGGCACTCCTGATGAGCGCGATTGCGGGCCTCACGCCCGACATGATGAAGCGCGCCCTGACCGGCTCGGCGACTAATCTCGGCCGCACCGTCGGCTGGGACGCCGGTACGGGCCACGGCGTCCTCAATGCGGCGGCCGCCTACGGATGGCTGCGCGGGCAAGGTGTCCCCGTGGCGTGAAACCGACGGCCCCAACCGGCTTTTGGTAGCGGGCGGCTGTGGGATAGACGGGAAATGATCTATAATGACGGCAGTGCTTGCGGCCGTCGGAGGACCGAATGGACCAGTGGCTCGTGACTTTTCCGGCAACCATGTCATTGGATGCGTGCCTCACGATCGTCCGTCAGGCGGGCGCGGAAGAGCTTGCACAATCCGAGGCCGTGCCGCTCGGCGGCGACGAGATCGTCATCCAGATCGAGGCCGGGCCCAATGCCGTGGAGGCGCTGCGCGCCAGCGAACATGTTCTGGGCGTGTTTCCGAACTCGGAGATGAAGCTTTATTGACGACCGTCCGCGAGACCGCCATAGGCGCGCACGAGGCGGGCCATGTCGGTATCGGCGGAGCTGTCCAACCCTTCGGCGACGCCCTCGCGGTCGGCAACGGGGCGGTTCTGGCTCACCTTCCACTTGCCTTCGAGATCGGCGATTTCGATGCGCAGGCCGACGATGCCCTTGATCTGCGCGCGGACGAAATCGTCGGGGGCGTCGGCGAGCTGCCAGGGTGTTTCGCGCCCGTCCTCATGGGTCGCGGTGAGCGAAGTTATCTGTCGGCGCAGCCATTCCGGATCGTCGACGATCTCCGCCTTTCCCCGCGCCTGGACGATTGCGTAGTTCCATGTCGGCACGACCTTGCCAGTCTGGCGCTTGGTCTCGTACCAGGAGGGCGTGACATAGGACTGCGGGCCCTGGAACACGACCAGAACCGGTGTTTGCGGATCGTCGGCAATGGCACGCCACTGCAGATTGTCCCTGGAGAAATGGGCAAGAAGGACGCCCTGTCCAGTTCCCGCCTCATCGAGCAGAAACGGCAAGGAATTGGCGATCGGCCCGTCCTTGCCGTTTGAAACGACGAGCCCCAGCGGATGCGCGCGGATCAGCTCATGCATCACCTCCAGGCGCGTTTCCTTGAAATGCGGCGGCTGGTACATGACGCTCGGGCCTTTCCGCCCTATCTCAATCGCTTCGGCTTCGGCTCGGCCAGTTCGCCGTTGAGGCGCCGGTCGAGATAGTCGGAGCATTCCTCGAGCAGCAATTCGGAGTCGTTGCTGAAAAAATGATTGGCGCCCGGCAGCGTCTTTTGCGTGATGGTGATGCCTTTTTGCGTGTGCAACTTGTCGACGAGGACCTGGACGTCCTTGGGCGGGGCGACCTTGTCGGCATCGCCGTGGATGATCAGACCGGAAGACGGGCAGGGCGCCAGGAAGGAGAAATCGTAGATGTTGGGCTGCGGGGCAATCGAGATGAAACCCTCGATTTCCGGACGCCGCATCAGAAGCTGCATGCCGATCCAGGCGCCGAAGGAATAGCCGGCGACCCAGCAGCTCTTGGAATCGGGATGCATCGACTGCACCCAGTCGAGTGCGGCGGCCGCGTCGGAAAGCTCGCCCGTGCCGTGGTCGAAGGTGCCCTGGCTGCGTCCGATGCCGCGAAAGTTGAAACGCAGCGTCGTGAAACCGCGCTTCTGGAACATGTAGAACAGATCGTAGACGATCTTGTTGTTCATCGTTCCGCCGAACTGCGGGTGAGGATGCAGCACGATCGCGATCGGCGCATTCTTTTCGGGCGAGGGCTGGTAACGGCCCTCGAGACGACCATCCGGTCCGGCAAAGATGACCTCGGGCATGAGAACTCCACTCTTCGTCCAAAGGGACGCCTATATGCAACTTCAATGTCGCTCCGGCCTTGACGTCGGGGCGGAGCCTTCATAGAAGCTAGTTTAGAACTGTTCAAAAATCCGGCGTCACCGCCGATCCGACAAAGCGGGTAGATAGGACGTCAGGGCTTACGATTTCAAGGAAATTGCGCGTGGACGTTCTGCAAATTCGGATTGCGGGATAAATTGAACCAAAATGGCCGACGAACGCAGCTATCTCGATCATAATGCCAGCGCGCCGCTGCGCGCCTGTGCGCGTACGGCCATGCTTTCGGCACTCGACAACGCCGCCAATGCCTCTTCCGTTCACGCCGAAGGCCGCGCCGTGCGGCGGCTGGTCGAAAGGGCGCGCCGCGAGGTCGCCACACTCGTCGACGCCGCCGCCGAGCATGTCGTCTTCACGTCCGGCGCGACCGAGGCGGCCAACATGCTGCTTACGCCCGATTGGCGCATGGGCCGGGCGCCGCTGACGATGGGACGTCTTTATGTATCGGCTGCCGATCACCCATGCATGCTGTCGGGTGGCCGCTTTGCCGGCGAGGCGGTCGAGACCTTTGCCGTGCGCTCCGACGGGCTTGTCGACCTGGACGCCCTGGCGGCGGTGTTGGCGGCGCATGACGGATCGACAGGCCTTGCGCTCGTGGCGGTCCATGCCGCCAACAACGAGACCGGGGTGATCCAGCCGGTCGGCGAGATCGCCCGCCTGGTCAAGGATGCCGGCGGCGTGCTGGTGGTCGACGCGGTGCAGGCGGTCGGACGCATTCCTGTCGATATTGCAGAGGGTTGGGGCGATTTCCTGATTCTTTCCTCGCACAAGCTGGGCGGCCCCAAGGGCGCCGGCGCCATCGTCGGACGCTCCGATTTGATGATGCCGGCCCCCCTGATGTCCGGCGGCGGCCAGGAAAAGGGCCATCGCGCCGGCACCGAAAACGTGGCCGCTATTGCCGGATTTGGCGCTGCCGCGGCCGAGTCGCTGTCGGAACTTGAAAACATGACGACCGTGCGCCAGATGCGGGATGACATCGAGGCCGCGATACGGCATAGCGCGCCAGACGCGATCATTCACGGCACAACGGCGCCGCGCCTGCCCAACACCAGCTTCTTTTCGCTGCCGGAAAGCAAGGCGGAGACGTTGCAGATCGCCTTCGACCTGCAGGGCGTGGCGTTGTCGGCCGGGTCGGCCTGTTCCTCGGGCAAGGTCGGGCCGAGCCATGTGCTGAAGGCGATGGGGCAGGGCGAGGAGGCGACGGCACTGCGGGTTTCGATCGGTACCGTCACGACGCAAGACGATGTGGTGCGATTCCGCCGGGCGCTGGCGGAAATCGCCGATCGCCAGGCGCGAAAAAGGTCCCGCGCCGCGTGATGCGGCCGGAATTGCGCAGTGATGCGCGGGAAATGTTGTCGCAAGCGGTAAAGAATCGCCAAAAAGGGTGATTTTGGCCTGCGATCGCACTACATGAGGCATACGCCGTGTGCGCGGTGCCATAGTTTGAAAACGGCCGGGCCTTGAACCCGGCATGGATGGAGAACGCTGATGCCTGCCGTGCAGGAAACGATCGAGCAGGTCCGCAAGATCGATGTGGACCAGTACAAATACGGCTTCGAAACCATAATCGAGTCCGACAAGGCTCCCAAGGGTCTCAACGAAGACATCATCCGGTTCATCTCGCAGAAAAAGGGCGAGCCGGACTGGATGCTCGAATGGCGTCTCGGCGCCTATCGTCGCTGGCAGACCATGGTCGAGCCGAGCTGGGCGCGCGTGTCCTATCCGAAGATCGATTTCCAGGACCTTTATTATTACGCGGCACCGAAGAATCAGAGCGGTCCGAAATCGCTCGACGAGGTCGACCCCGAACTGCTGCGTGTCTACGAAAAGCTGGGCATCCCGCTCAAGGAGCAGGAGATCCTGGCCGGCGTGCAAAAGTCCGCCGAGGACGGCGAGGAACCGGGCGACAATGTCTATGCCTCGGGTCGCGTGGCCGTCGACGCGGTGTTCGACAGCGTGTCTGTCGTCACCACCTTCAAGAAGGAGCTTGCCAAGGCCGGCGTCATCTTCTGCTCGATCTCGGAAGCGATCCGCGAATATCCCGACCTGGTGAAGAAATATCTGGGCTCGGTGGTGCCGGTCTCCGACAATTTCTACGCCACCTTGAACTCGGCGGTCTTCACCGACGGTTCCTTCGTCTACGTGCCCAAGGGCGTGCGCTGCCCGATGGAATTGTCGACCTATTTCCGCATCAACGAGAAGAACACCGGCCAGTTCGAGCGTACGCTCATCATCGCCGAGGAAGGCGCCTACGTGTCCTATCTCGAGGGCTGCACGGCGCCGCAGCGCGACGAGAACCAGCTTCACGCGGCCGTGGTCGAGCTGATCGCGCTCGACGATGCCGAGATCAAGTATTCGACGGTCCAGAACTGGTATCCGGGCGACACGGAAGGCAAGGGCGGCATCTACAACTTCGTCACCAAGCGGGGCGACTGCCGCGGCAACAATTCGAAGATTTCCTGGACGCAGGTCGAGACCGGCTCGGCGATCACCTGGAAATATCCCTCCTGCATCCTGCGCGGCGACAATTCGCGCGGCGAGTTCTACTCGATCGCCGTCTCGAACGGTCATCAGCAGATCGATTCGGGCACCAAGATGCTGCATCTGGGCAAGAACACCTCGAGCCGCATCATCTCCAAAGGCATTTCGGCCGGCAAGTCGCAGAACACCTATCGCGGCAAGGTTTCCGCCCACCGCAAGGCGGCGAATGCGCGCAATTTCACCCAGTGCGATTCGCTCTTGATCGGCAATGAATGCGGCGCCCACACCGTGCCCTATATCGAGGCCAAGAACGCAACGGCCAAGTTCGAGCACGAGGCGACGACGTCGAAGATTTCCGAAGACCAGCTCTTCTACGTCATGCAGCGCGGCATTCCCGAAGAGGAAGCCATCGCGCTCATCGTCAACGGCTTCGTCAAGGAAGTCATTCAGGAACTGCCGATGGAGTTCGCCGTCGAGGCGCAGAAGCTGATCGGCATCTCGCTCGAAGGAAGCGTCGGCTAGGCGGTGACGCTCATTCGCCGACATCAAATCGACGCGCGCTGCGGCGCGGTCGTCTGAACGGATTTGGAAGAACAAGAATGCTTGAAATCAAGAACCTGCATGCACGCATCGCCGAGGACGGCACCGAGATCATTCGCGGCCTGAACCTGACCGTGAAGGCCGGCGAGGTCGCCGCCATCATGGGGCCGAACGGTTCGGGAAAATCGACGTTGTCCTATATTCTCGCCGGCCGCGAGGATTACGAGGTGACCGAGGGCGACATTCTCTACAATGGCGAGTCGATCCTTGAGATGGACCCGGCCGAGCGCGCTGCTGCCGGCATTTTCCTGGCCTTCCAGTATCCGCTGGAAATTCCGGGCGTGGCGACGATGGAGTTCCTCAAGGTGGCGATGAACGCCCAGCGCAAGGCGCGCGGCGAGCCGGAGCTGAAGATCCCCGATCTGCTGAAGAAGGTGCGCGAGGCGGCCGGTTCGCTCGACATGAACATGGACATGCTCAAGCGCCCGCTGAATGTCGGCTTTTCCGGCGGCGAGAAGAAGCGCGCCGAGATCCTGCAGATGAAGCTGCTCGAGCCGAAGCTGTGTGTGCTCGACGAAACCGATTCCGGCCTCGACATCGATGCGTTGAAGATCGTCGCCGAGGGTGTCAACGCACTGCGGTCGCCGGACCGGGCGATCGTCGTCATCACGCACTATCAGCGTCTGCTCGAATATATCGTGCCCGACAGCGTGCACGTCCTCTACAAGGGCCAGGTCGTGAAGTCGGGCGACAAGTCGCTGGCGCTCGAGCTGGAGGAAAACGGTTATGCCGGCATTGTCGGCGAGGCTGCGTAGGTGGTTGCCATGAACATACAAACGCAACCGCAAAGGACGCCCGCCGAGACGGCGCTGATCGACGCATTCGGCGAGCGCGTCTCCTATCTGCCGGGCGATTCTGTCGTCACGGTCAAGCGTGACGAGGCGATCGAGGCACTGAAGACGGGATTGCCGAACCGCAAGGTCGAGGCGTGGCACTACACCGACCTGCGCCGCCTCCTGGCCACCGTGCCGGCCTGGGACGGAACGCTCGCCGCCGAGGCGTGTGAACCGCTCGTTGCGGGCTCGTCCGTGCTGGCGGTGCTGAACGGCCAGGCGGGCAAGGTCGGGACGATCGACGGCCTGACGGTTGAACGTCTCGCGGACAAGCTGACCGACGGCAGCCTCGCCGACACACTCGGCACGCTCGATGCGGCCGATGCCGTCGGCGCCATCAACACCGCCTATGTGGCCGACGGGTTCGCCCTCGCCATTGCGTCCGGCGCTGCGCTCGATGCGCCGGTTGAACTGCAGAACGTGCAGGCTGGCGGTCAGACGCATGTGCGTTTCGACGTGCGCGCCGGTGCCGGCTCGAAGGCAACCATCGTGGAACGCCAGACCGGAACGGCCGACGCGCTGGCCACGTCGATTTCCAGCCTGGATGTCGCCGATGGCGCGGAGGTCGTCTGGATCATCCTGCAGGAGCAGCCCGACGACGCGACCCATCTGGCGCGTTTTCAGGGCCGGCTCGGCAAGGATGCTAGGCTGACATTGTTCATCATGAATGCCGGCGGCAAGCTGGTGCGCCAGGAGGTCAATGTCGATGCGGCCGGCGAGGGCGCGGACTTCCAGCTGCGCGGCGTCAATCTGCTGGCCGGCGAGACGCACAGCGACATCACCATGCAGCTCGACCACTCCAGGGAGCACACGACCTCGACGGAGGTGCTGCGCAATGTGGTGACCGACCGCGCCCAGGGCGTCTTCCAGGGCCAGATCCGTGTTGCCCAGCGGGCCCAGAAGACCGATGCCCGCATGGCCTGCAACACGCTGCTTCTGTCGGATGACGGTGAGTTCTCGACCAAGCCGGAGCTCGAGATCTTCGCCGACGACGTGGCCTGCGGCCACGGTGCCACGGTGACCGAGATCGACCACAACCACCTTTTCTATCTGATGGCGCGCGGTGTGCCGGAAAAGGACGCGCGTGGTCTTCTGGTCAAGGCGTTTTTGGCCGAGGTCATCGAGGAACTGGACGACGAGGTGGTGATCGAGGCTCTCGAGGCCCGGTTGAACGCCTGGTTCGACGCGCACGGGTGAGGCGGTGGCGGCCCTGCCGCGTGCTTATTCGCCGTCATCCTCGAGACAAGCCCGAGGATGACGGTCGCAAGGATTGAGCAGTGGACCAGAAGATCGAACATATCCCCTATGACGTCGAGGCGATCCGCCGCGACTTTCCCATCCTGTCGCGCGAGGTCTACGGCAAGCCGCTGGTCTATCTGGACAACGGGGCTTCGGCCCAGAAGCCTCAGGTGGTTCTCGATGCGATCCAGAAGGCCTATTCGAGCGAATATGCCAATGTGCACCGCGGCCTGCATTTCCTGTCGAATGCAGCGACCGATGCCTATGAAAAGGCGCGCGAGACGGTGCGCCGCTTTCTGAACGCCGAAAGCACCGACGAGATCGTCTTCACCAAGAACGCGACCGAGGCGATCAACACCGTCGCTTATGGCTGGGGCATGCCCCATATCGGCGAGGGTGACGAGATCGTCCTGTCGATCATGGAGCACCATTCCAACATTGTGCCGTGGCACTTCATCCGCGAGCGCCAGGGCGCAAGGCTCGTCTGGGCTCCGGTCGACGACGAAGGCCGGTTTCATATCGAGGATTTCGAGAAGTGCCTGACCGAGCGCACCAAGCTGGTGGCGATCACCCATATGTCGAACGCCCTCGGCACGGTTACGCCGGTCAAGGAGATCTGCCGCATCGCGCATGAGCGCGGCATCAAGGTCTTGATTGACGGCAGCCAGGGGGCGGTCCATCTGCCGGTCGACGTGCGCGACATCGACTGCGATTTCTACGTCTTCACCGGTCACAAGGTCTACGGCCCGTCCGGCATCGGCATCCTCTACGGGCGCAAGGAGATGCTCGAGGAAACGCGTCCCTTCCAGGGCGGCGGCGAGATGATCGAGGAGGTGACGACGGACAACGTCACCTACAACCATCCGCCGCACCGTTTTGAGGCCGGCACGCCGCCCATCGTCCAGGCGATCGGCCTGGGTGCGGCGCTCGACTACATGGACACGATCGGCCGCGAGCGCATCGCCGCCCATGAGGCGGAACTGAAGGATTATGCGCATGAGCGCCTGCATGGTATCAATTCGCTGCGCATCTTCGGCCATGCGCCGGACAAGGGCGCGATCATTTCCTTCGAACTCGAAGGCATCCATGCGCACGATGTCTCGATGGTGATCGACAGGTCGGGTGTGGCGGTGCGTGCCGGCACCCATTGTGCCCAGCCGCTCTTGAAGCGCTTCGGCGTGACCTCCACCTGTCGGGCATCCTTTGGTATGTACAACACGAGGGAAGAGGTCGACCGCCTGGCCGAAGCGCTGGAAAAGGCGCGCACCTTTTTTGGATGAACGCAATGATCGAGAACCAGACGACAGGCAAGGACATGGACGAATTTGATGCCGCCGGCCCGGCGGCCGAGGGCGACGCTCCGGTTTCGGCCATTCCGCGGGAAGACCTGGCGCGCCTGACCGACGACATCGTCTCGGCGCTGAAGACGGTCTACGATCCCGAGATACCGGTCGATATCTACGAACTGGGCCTCATCTACCGGATCGATATCGAGGATGACCGTGCGGTCAAGATCGACATGACACTGACGGCGCCGGGCTGTCCCGTCGCCGGCGAGATGCCCGGCTGGGTGGAAAACGCCGTCGGCGCCGTCGAAGGCGTTTCCGGTGTCGAGGTTGGCATGGTCTTTGATCCGCCCTGGACGCCCGACCGGATGTCGGAAGAGGCACAGGTCGCCTTGGGATGGTATTGAGCCGACGGGTTGCACTGTCGGCGAATCTTTACCATCTTGAACGCAGAATGATCATTCGGCGGGCCTTTAACCCGCACGCAATGGAGATGTTTCAATGGGTCGTTTTGCCGTAATTTCCATGACGGACACCGCTGCACAGCGCGTGCGCGAGATCGTTGCCGCGCGGGAAGGCGGCGCCGGTATTCGCGTCGGCGTGAAAAAGGGCGGCTGCGCGGGCATGGAATACACGATCGATCTGGTCACCGTGCCTGATCCCAAGGACGACCATGTCGAGCATCAGGGTGCCAATGTCTGGGTGGCGCCGGAAGCCGCATTGTTCCTGCTCGGAACGCAGATGGATTTCGAGGTGACGAAGCTCAGGACGGGCTTCACCTTCAACAATCCCAACCAGTCCTCGGCCTGCGGCTGTGGCGAATCGGTGGAATTGAAGCCGGCCGATCTGAAGGCACTGGCCGAAGCGCGCACCGGCGCGCCCTGAACGGCCGAATCCAGCCTCTCACCCTGAGCTTGTCGAAGGGCGAGGGCGCGGTGTCCCGCGACGTGCCGATGCTATCGGCTCACCTTTTCACGGAATCGGTTCGCCGATCTAACATTTTGATTCGACGCAATTCCGGACGGAGAACCGGATTCCACTTCTCCTGGAATTGCTTTAGTCCACCCATAACCCGCGCTTCTTGTGCCAATCGGCGATCGATTCGGCCGGGTAGAGATCGAAACTCTGGTCGTTCTCCGCGATATCGGGCTCGACCCACGACGCCTTGTATTTGAGCATCAGGTGGACACGCTCCGGCGCCTTCGGCAGGTCGCTGTCGATCGCCGAGGCGAAGGGGTGGACGAGATCGGGCCAGGTCGGATCAAAGAGCCATAGCGCCGAGCCGCATTGCCGGCAGAAGCGCCGCTCGCCCGTCGACAATTCGCATTGCGGCCGTTCCTCGTCCTCGATCCTGGCGCGATAGAGCCCAAGATGCTCTTCGCCCTCGATCTTGAGCGTGGCGGCATCGGCGGCCAGGTTGATCGCATATCCGCCGCCGCCCTGCTGCTTGCGGCAGATCGAGCAGTAGCAGAGCTGATAAGGCACCGGCGTGTGGCTGTCGGCCTCGAAGCGCACGGCGTGGCAATGGCAGGAGCCTTTCAGCAGCATCGGCATGGGACATCTCCTTGCACCTGTATGGGGCTCCAACGAGACCATTGCCTGGCGGGACGGGCAAGGTCCGTCTCGTGGCGCGGCATGCCGCTGCTGACAATTTCAATCAGATGCTCGTCTCGAGATGCCGCGCTGCGGCAGGTGGCCAGATGCCACCGTCGACACTGGAAACAGGCCTCAGACCTTGGCCGAAACCTTCATGAAGGCCGGGACATCCTCGCCGAAGCCGATCGTGCCGTCATCGAGGTTGTCGTCGCGTTTGCGGCGTTCCCGCTTGGGCTCCTGTGGACCGTCCTGCTGCTTGCCCCGGCGGTTCGAATTGTCCGCCTTGATGGCCTCGCGGTGATCGGACTTCGTCTTCTTCGGCGCCGTCTTTTCAGCCGTCTCAGGTGCATCGGTGGCTTCAGTTGAGGCCGGCTCGGACGTCTTCCCGCGCGGTGCGCGCTTGGTCTTGGCCGTTTCCTTGCCGCTGCGCCCGCGTCCGCGACGCGGCGCCTCGTCATCCTCGGAGGGCGGGGGCAATGCGGAGAGGTCGCCGTCGAGCCACTCGATCGTCTGACTGGTCAGCTTCTCGATCGCGTCGACATATTTCTTGTCGGCGCGGGTGACGATGGTAAAGGCCTTGCCGCTGCGCCCGGCGCGGCCGGTGCGGCCGATGCGGTGCACATAATCCTCGGCATGGATCGGCACGTCGAAATTGAAGATATGGCTGACGTCGGGGATGTCGAGGCCGCGCGCAGCGACATCCGACGCCACCAGGAGCTTCAGCTTGCCGTTGCGGAAATTCTCCAGCATCGCCATGCGCGCGCGCTGGTCCATGTCGCCGTGCAGGGCACCGGCGTCGAATTCGTGCCGCGTCAACGAGCGGAACAGTTCGGAGACGTCCACTTTGCGATTGCAGAAGATGATGGCGTTCTTAAGCGTCTCGTCTTCAGCCGTGATCAGGTCGCGCAAAACGGCGCGCTTGTCCCAGGCCTTCGATCCGGACTTGACGAGGCGCTGCGTAATGTTGGCGCCGGTGGTGGCGGCGCGCGCCACTTCCACCCGCACGGGCGCCTGGAGGAACTGTTGCGTGAGCTTGGTGATCTCCGGCGGCATGGTGGCCGAGAAGAACAGCGTCTGGCGGGTGAACGGAATGAGTTTGCAGATGCGCTCGATGTCGGGAATGAAGCCCATGTCGAGCATCCGGTCGGCCTCGTCGATGACGAGGATCTCAACCCCGGTCAAAAGCAGCTTGCCGCGCTCGAAATGGTCGAGCATGCGCCCCGGCGTGGCGATCAGCACGTCCGCACCGCGTTCCAGCTTGCGCTCCTGTTCGTCGAACGACACGCCGCCGATGAGGAGCGCGATGTTGAGGCGATGGTTCTTGCCGTATTTGACGAAATTCTCTTCAACCTGGGCGGCGAGCTCGCGCGTCGGCTCCAGGATCAGGGTGCGCGGCATGCGCGCCCGCGCGCGGCCCTTTTCCAGCCGCGTGATCATCGGCAGCACGAAGGCCGCCGTCTTGCCGGTTCCCGTCTGGGCGATGCCCAGCACGTCCTTGCCGGCGAGCGCATGCGGTATGGCGCCGGCCTGGATGGGCGTCGGCTCGACATAGCCTGCGTCGGTGACAGCGGATAGAACCTTGGGCGAAAGGCCAAGGTCGGAAAATTTGATCGTTTCCTGAGCGTTCTGGGCGTCGGAGGACAAGTGCTTTGGCTGACTTTGCTGTTGATCTTGCCGCGTTCATGCGGTCGCGGTGCCGTTAGCGGCAACGATGCCGCATGGCGATATGACGATGCGGCCGATTTGTCAACCGATAGGCGCAAAATGGGGCAGGAGTGTCTTGCCGCCCGGTTGGATTGCGGTTCCTGGAACATGTCCCGCTCAAATGGAATCGTGTGAGCGAAAGGTACATGTTCCAGCATATTGATCTGGCGCGCATGTCTTCGCTTCAAACGGTTCCGTTGAAGCAAACGCGCGCTAATTGGGAAACTGCTCGGTGAGGATCCTCTCCTCCCAGGGATGGCTGGCGTCGAAGAGGATGGTCGCGGTCTTGTCGCGCGATTCGCGGATGCGCACCGAAACGACCGACTTGACCTCCGTGTGATCGGCCACGGCGTTGACCGGCCGCTTGTCTGGTTCAAGCACCTCGATGTCGACGACCGAGCGGTTGGGCAGCAGGGCTCCATGCCAGCGCCGCGGACGAAACGGGCTCACCGGCGTGAGCGCCAGAAGCGGCGCGTCGAGAGGCAGGATCGGTCCCTGGGCCGACAGGTTGTAGGCGGTCGACCCGGCGGGCGTGGCGACCATCACGCCATCGCAGATCAACTCCCTCAGCCGCACATGGCCGTCTATGGATATCCTCAGCCGCGCCGCCTGGTAGGATTGGCGCAGCAGCGACACCTCGTTGATGGCCAGCGCGTCGGTCTCGCGCCCGTCGGCCGTCTGGGCATGCATGCGCAGCGGCCGGATGGTTTCGCCGATCGCCGCGCCGATCCGCTGGCGCAGGCCGTCCTCGCGATACTCGTTCATCAGGAAGCCGACAGTGCCGCGATTCATGCCGTAGATGCGCCGGCCCGAATTCATCACCTGGTGCAGCGTCTGCAACATGAACCCGTCGCCGCCGAGCGCGACGACGACATCCGCGTCCTCGAAGCGCTCCTGGCCATAGAGGGTCGCCAACCGCTGCGCCGCCTCTTGTGCATCGGGCGTGTCGGCCGAAACGAAGGTGAGCGTTGGCGCTTGGCTGTTCATCCTGGCGTCCGGCCGGTCCGATTTCGCGTTGACGGGCCGTGGGTTAGCACGCTGGGCGAGGCATGCAAAGAGTGTTGGTCGCACCGATCGGGGAGGCGAAACCCCTTTACTGCGGCGCCAATTGTGATAACGGAACGCGCGTGCCCTTGTAGCTCAGCTGGTAGAGCAGCGGTTTTGTAAACCGAAGGTCGGCGGTTCGATCCCGTCCGGGGGCACCATGCTGCCACACCGGCAGAGTTTACCCGTTGATTTTGCGTACCTTTTTCTCGTCATCATCGTCGCGGGACGCCACCGCCGCCGCAGGGTGTGGCAGAATGTTCCCGATTTCACCCCAATCGATACGAGCGACGGCCTGTCTGGCCAGCTTCGCCTGGCGCTTTTTGCGCGTGTAGATCTTCGATGTCTTGCCGTCGCGCCAGCCGAAGAAGCCGTCGAGCATCGAATCCGTCGCCTCGCTCTCGGCGAGGTTGGTCGCCAGACCCTTGCGGACGCTGTGTGCCGAGCAGTGCTTGAGGCCGGCCTGGTCGAACCATTCCGAAATCCGATTGCCGAGCCCCTTGGTGGTGTAGGGCTTGCCGAACTCGGTCAGCATGTAGTTCATGCCCTTGACCGGGTGCATGGCGAGCACGGCGTCGAGGACCGGGTGAATTGGTATCTCCAGTGTCACCGGCGTTCGGTTGCGGTTCTTGAACAGACGCAGCACGAACTTGTCGCCCCGGCGATGCTGCGGCCCGATCTGCCGCAGATCGGACAGGCGGATGCCGGTGTACATCAACAGCACCACAGCGAAGACGGCTTTCGATCCGACGCCGTGATGGCGAACATACTGCTCGAGCTCGCTGTCGATGATCGTGTGGAAGCCATCCGTCGGCTTGCGGAAGGACTTCACGAGCTTGGCCGTGTTCTGCGGAACGATCTTTTCCGCCTTGCCGTCACGGCCCGGCTGTGTGGTCTCGAAGATCTGGCGCAGCGTCTTCATCCGCTCGTCGGCGGCAAAGGGCGTTGCGGCCTTGCGATCGCGCAGCACGGTGATGTTGGCCACGTCGAGCGCTGGCAGAGGCATGCCGGCGAAGATCCTGCCGTCGGGCTTCTTCGGGTCTACCGGCTCGCGCAGCATCGATTCGATGATCCTCTTGCGCTTGTACTGCGTTGTCGGGTCGAGCTCGGTGAAGATCGCGCATTGCTGGTAGGCATGGCACAGCCAGCGGAAGGTGTTCGGCCTGGGCGGGCCTTTCATGTCGTCGTGGTGCTGATCCTCGCCCGCGCCGCCTTCCTCGAGCTTCGCACGTTCGGCCCAGTAGGCCTTCATGAAGGCCTCCGAATCCTTGTCGTCAGGCAGGCGGCAGACGCGCCGGCCGTCAACGCGGAAATACCACCGCACGGTGCCGTGGCGCGAAACGTTCCGCTCGACATATTTGAGATCGATCGTGGCCAACTCGATCACGCCGACGCCCTCCATCCGGACAGATCGGCGCCCTTCCTTTCCGCTTCGGTCGGCCATTCCATCATGGCCGCCTCGATCTCGGACAATAGCCAGATTTTCCGGCGGTTCCAGAGCCGAGGGTGCGGAAGGCTGCCGTCGGCAACCATGGCGTCGACGGTGTTAGGGCTGACGCCCAGGGAAAGGGCAACTTCCATCCGGTTCAGGCCGACACGTGGGACGGGCCTGGAGAGGTGTCGAGCAGGGTCGCTCACAGCAGACTCCCGTCATCAGTATGGCCTGGCTCCGGCACTTCCATGATTCTCTTGCGCCACTCGAAGAAGCCGAGGGCGCCCTTCACCGGAATGAAAGGGATGGGCCGGGCATTCGCCAGGACGAAGCCATGAGGGCCGACGAACCAGTCGTCATCGGATCCGTCAATGCAATCGACGAGCTCGGCCACACCGACGATGCCGCCGGTGGCGATCGGAACGCCGTAGCATGCGGGATAGTCGATCCCAAGCAGCGTGCGCTCGCCGGTGACCGGATGAACCCCGGCCGTCACCCAATTATGAGCGCCGGTGTCGATCTTCCGCCCGGCGTGGATGGCGACGGGGCCGCGATAGCGTGTCGGCCAGCTGCGGTTTTCGACCGATTTGAAGCCGTTGCAGATCAGCCATGCCCATGGCTGCATGATCGACAGGGCGAGTTTGGGAAGTTCGCTCATTCCGGCACCTCGCCGACTTCCACCATCACGGGTGGGTGGCCCGTGCCGATAATGCGCAGGATGATCGGGGCGCCGTTGTTTATCGCCTCGATCTCGGCCGGCGTGGGCAGCCAGGCCGTTTCCATGGCCGGCGTGCCCGTGCCGTTGACGGCCTCGGTTATGATCACGTCACGGACCGGCAGGCCGAGATATCCTTGGCTCTTGCCGAGCACGCGCGTGCAGCCCTGTATGCGTCCAATCTGCATCAGATTAGCCTCCCTTGGCCGCCGCGAAGGCCGGGCAGCCGGCGCAGTCGCGGGCCGGCTCGATCGCCAGGCCGGGGCCGATCTGGCGCAGGAGCCAACGCGGTGCGTTGCGGAATCGCTCCGGGTGCTGGTCGGGCCAGTCGCATAGATGGACCGTCGCGGGAGTCTCGATGCCGCTCGACGAGATGGCATAGGCCTCGTCCGATCGTGAGAGGTATTTGCAGCGCATCAGAACATCCCCTCGCGATCGCCCGCGCGGCAGTCGGGGCAGGTGTGGCTGTATGGCTGGCGCTCGGCCTTGCCGGCTATCCTGCGGGCGGTGCCGAAGAGGTCCGACGTGTCGTCGTCGCGCTCGAGATTGTCCGTGACCTTGCGGATCGACCAGCCCGCCGTCTTCGCGTCGGCGATCATCACCGCGAAATCCTCGTCGGCATAGGTGTTGGGATAGCTCGACGGACAGGTATCGCAGCAAATCTGGTTCTTGCCTTCCTCACGCACAATCACGGGCGCCCCTCCTTTCCGAACAGTTCGGCGTCGAGGCGGCCGGCATGCATGACGTCGGGCATCCATGCGGGCTGGCCGGACATGTCCTGCCGGCCGATCGCCATCTCGATATCGAGGATGAGGGTGAGCGTTTCGGCGACGCGGTCCGCCGTCGCGCGATCGGACGTGCCCGGCCGCGGGCCGTCCTTGTCCATCACCCAGCCGCATTCGATATCGCTGGCAAGCGAATCGACGAACTGAGCATGGGCGCGTGCGAGCAGGGTATCCTTCATCGGGCTGCCTCCGGCCAATCGTTGTGCTCGCGGCCGTCTAGCGTGCGGCCCGCGGCCTTCTTGCCAACGCGCTGTGCCCATGCGGAGACCTCGAAATACCGGCTACGTCTGAGACCTGTGTGCATCGCGCCATCCGGATCCCACATCACGTAATTTCGCGAGGCGAGCTGAGGCGGCACGTGACGAGGTCCCCAGCCGCCATCTTGCCAGTGCGCAACTCGGCGACCGTCGCCGAAGCCATCGAACACGTCGTTCTGTCCGGGAAGCCAAGCACCCCACTGCTTGAAGAAGAAGGCCGTGCCGGCTGCGGCGCATTGGTCGCGGATCGAGCGCGCCCAGGCCGGATGCATCGGCCGCGCGCCCGGGCCGCTCTCGCCGCCAACGATGATCCAGTCGAGCTTTTCGTGGCCGCGAGAGATGGTTCCGGGATGATCGTCGGGAACGTCGTGCCACCAGTTTCCACGAAGCGCGTCGATGAACTTGTGTCCGTTGCAGAAGTCATCAAACTGGATCGGCCCCAGCAGCGGCTCGGCCGAGACGAAGCGGACGGCGGCCGGCGTGGCCAGCAGGTGCGGAATGCGCTCGTCGGCCTCCTGCTGGCGCTCGGCCGAGATGCCGAGCCAGACATTGGGAAGGTTCTTGCCGCCCCAGTATGCGAGGGTCTTGCCTTCCGGGATACGGGCCATCTGCCGAGCGCAATGTTCGATGTAACCCCAGCGGCCGAATCCATCATCGTGGGCAAAATAGTCCCGCATCCGCTCCGCCCGTTTGGTGAGGATCTGGTAGGCGTGCTGCGGAGTGAGCGCCATGACGGCGAAGACGCGGTCGATCAGCTCGTCCGGCACATCCTCGTGGAAGAGGTCCGACATGGAATTGACGAAGATCGTGCGCGGGCTCTTCCAGCGCAGCGGCGCCGTCAGGATGCGGTCGGGCGCGGCGGCGATCTTCCCGGTCCAGACCGCGCCAGCCTTCGAGGCCGTCGTCGTGCCGGCATAGTGCGGCGCGGTACCCATCTTCTCGATGCGCGCCGCCATCTTCATGGCGTAGCAGTTTGTGCAGCCGGGCGAGACGATCGAGCAGCCAGCGACCGGGTTCCAGGTCTCGCCCTTGGTGCCCGGGCGGTGTGTCCATTCGATCGCGGTCATTGGTCAGCCTCACGTGGCTGTTCCTCGCCCTCGCTGCGCTCAGCCTGACGCCGGCGCATTTCCTCGACATAGCGTTGGACGGGGATGATGCCGGCATCGGCCCATGCGCGAAGCATGGCCGTTTCGACGCCTGCAAGAGTGATCTTCGACGTTGCCGTCATCGCCTCAATGCTCCCTTGGCTTTCGCGATCGCGCGGCGCGCACAGAACACTGCGGTGTCGTCGCCGGCGTCCATCGCATGGGGAAGCAGCGATTCCGTCGCCTGGACGAGGCCGGCAAGGATTTCGCGTTGCTCGGCAGGGCCACCGGGCTTGCGCTTGGCATTCCGCCAACTGGCCCGGCAATCCTCGCAGTTGCGATAAGGGCTGCCATTCGATCGACCGCAGGTGGCGCAATGGGGAAAGGCCCTCATGCCGGCCATCCCATGACGAGGCCGACGGCGAGGGCGGCGATCAGCAGGCAGATGAGCAGGGCGTCGATAATGCGCAGCCTGGTCGGTCGCGCGGCCGCCGGAACCTGTTCCTGCTCGGGCCAGTCATTGCCGCCGAAGCGGGCGGCCTCTTCGAAGCGCTTGTTGTCGTTCATCCGGCCAGCCCTCCGAGCAGCTGGGCGATGCCAGCCACGAAGATGGCCATGGCGATGAACGATGCGAGGTCTTTAAACATATCCAGACATCCATTCCGCGTATCGATTGGCGAAGGATATCGGGAAAAATACCGATTATCAATATGGGAGCCGGGAAAAAAACCGAAGGAATAAAGGCAGATCTATCACCCGGTCCGACGCGCAGCGATGTTCAGACCGATTGTTGGATATCTCTCTAGCGCTGCCTGGACTTGCCGGATGTAGCGCGGCGAGGGCGCTTTGGCTGGCGCTTCTGCAGGATCTCGACTGCGTCGGTGATGAGCTTGATCATCTTTACGCGGTCGGCCGCGTCGAGATCGCTGAGGATCGGCCGAAACACTTCCGCCAGCTGCATGGCCGGGTCGGGCTCGAGCGAACGATCGAGCCTCTCGACGATTTCCGAATTAAGGCTGCTCTCGCCCTTCACCTCAAGGAGCCTCGCCTTGATCTCTGGTGGCAATCGCAGATGGAAACTCGGGTTCTCGGGCTGAGACATGCCCGACTTATGGCCGAAACGATTGCCATGCGAAATCGTTCCAGAGTCATGGCTAATGCTTTGAAAATGGTACCATTGTCACCGCTATTCACAGCATATCAGCAAATGACAATTTTCCTAAAATTGGACAGTCAGGATCGCTTGTCCCACACTGCAAAGGCGGCCGTGGTGGGCCGCATTTGTGTGTAAGTGATCCGATTTCGTGCTGTGGGAGGGCGAATGAGGGGCGGATTGGTAAAGGGTTACGCAATATGCAGGCGATGGGCAGGGCAGGCGAAATATCGGATGGAATCGAGGAGCTTATCGAAGGGAGGGTGATCAGCCGCCGAGGGCTTCTTGGCGGCATGGCAGCGGCTGCAGTACCGGCCAGTGTGGAGGAGATGCTGTCGCTGGAGGAGAGAGTCGAACTCGCAGCAGAAGTTCTGGCGATGTCGATGAAGGCATTGCACGGCGGCGAATGTATCGTGCGTGTCAGCCATGAGCACGGCTACGTGGCTGTCGCCCGCGACTTCTCGTAGTTGGACAGCAGAAACTCTGCATAGTCCTCGATCTGGGCGCGAACTTCGGGCGAAGCGTTAGCCGCCCGAAGGAGTAGCTGCTGGATCTTCTGCGACTCTTTGGGAACAACCTCCGGGCCGCATTCTTCAAGCAGCCAGGACGCTGTTGTCTGCAGGATTGGCGCAAGCGCTACGAGCGTACGGGTCGAGACACCGCGGTCATTCGAGCCTGCCTTCACGGTGCGTCGAATGTCACGGATCGCGGAGTTGCTGAGGCCAGCCTGTTTGGCAGCTGCGGACTCGGTCAGTCCGACGGCTTCGAGCCGTGCGTCTATGCGCGCAAGGATATCTTTCAACATTTCGGGATTTTCTCCGAGAGCCGCGCATTTGGGTATCGGGAAGATGACCGTTGACATGTTCGGGAAAATAACCGAATGTTCGCGGCCATGATCGGTATTCCTGACCTTCTGGCCGTCACCGGCGAATATATCCGCGTCACCCAGATCAAGGAGGTGACGCTGAGCTTTCGCGTATTCGGCGACAGCAAGAAGCTGAAGATGCTTCGCGAAGGCGCGGACATCACCCTGGGCAAGTTTAACGCGGCACTCCTGTGGCTCTCGACCAATTGGCCGGAGGGTGCGGAATGGCCGCGCGATGTGCCGCGGCCCATCGCGGAGGCCGCCGAATGACGTTTTCTCCGAAACCTCCCAAGCGCGGTGTCATGCCCGCGCCAACTGCCGGCCCGGGTGTACCCGCCACCCCGAAGCCCGGGCCGGCATTTTCTGTTTGTCCCCATGGCGATCGGGCCTTCGCCCGGCGCCGTGAAGCAGTCGACGACGACCGGGGCCCAGTCGGGGCCACGGGTGCCCGGCGTCGTCGGCTGCGTCTGCCGCTCGAGCTCTCCGACGACGTGTCGGTGCTGCTCGCGGTCGTCGCTGCGCATGACCGTATCAGCCAGGCCGAGTTCGTTGCGCGCGCCGTTGTCGTTCGCGCCGAGGCGATCGGTATCACCAATCTCGCATTGCAGGGTGGAGAAGCAGCATCTCGTCTGGCTCATAACCAGAAGATCGCCGGTGCAAATCCGGCCCCTGCAACCACCCACAACCCTGAGAGCGAGAAGGGGCCGGAGGGCGTGCCGCGTGGCGCCCTCCGGTCGCCGCCCAAGCCGCCGTAGGTCATGTGAATTGCGGGCCGTCTGTTCGTTCTTCGTCATGCCCGCACTCTGAACACAACCAGCCTTTCCCGCCACGGGAAACGACGCCGGGGTTTCCCGGTGCGGGAACCTTTTTGCACCCTGACGGAGGTCGCAATGTCTCATTTCGGCGATGCCTGGTTTCACCGGCTCAAGGCCGCCCAGCGCGATCTGATCAAGATGGCCGGCGGCATCGAGCGCACGGCCGAGCTCACCAGCTTCTCCAAATCCGAGGTCGGGCGCTGGAACTTGGCCGGCGAGGGGCAGCTCATGCCGCTTGCCGCCGTCTTCGCGCTGGAGATGGAGGTCGGTGTGCCGATCGTCACCTCGGCCATGGCCGGATTGCAGGGCAGGCGGCTTTCCGATCCGGCGGAGGATGAGGCACGCGTCGGCGACGTGCTGGCGCGCTTTTCCGACGCGGCCCGCCAGTCTGCCGATCTCACAGCTGCCGGCGCCCTGGCGCTTGCCGACGGCAAGATCACGCCGGCGGAGGCCTCCGAGATCGATCGCGCGGCAAGCCGGCTGCAGCAATCGATCGTCGACCTGCGCAACGCACTCGCCGGCACGAAGGCTGCGGGCGGCTTCTCGGTGGTCGATGGAGGGCGGGCCAATGGTTGATCCGCATGCGACCTATGACGCGGCGTGCCGGCACGTGTCGCTTGCCGAGCTCGAATGGGCACGACTGCCGCTTCCCGGTCGGGGCGTCGGATGCGGCGGTTGGCCGGCACCTCTTTTGCGGCAATCCCGCCGCGCCGGGATCCTCCTATTGCGCGCACCATGCCGAGCGTTCGGTGGGCGAGGGCACGCGCGGCGAGCAGCAGGCAGCGAAAACGCTGGAGGTTCTCGGCCGGGAGAGGGCGGCGTGAACCGCTACATCCTCGCCCTCGTCGTTTATCCCGCCATGGTCGCCGCCGTTGGCGCGGTGCTGGCGATCGTTTTCCCATGGCATGCGCTTCCCGGGAGGCCCTGGTGATGGCTGACGATCAGGCATACGACCCCTATGCGCCGCGCGGGCCGGCGCGCGAGCGACCCGGCGCCAAACTGAAGGACGATGAAGGCGAGGCGAGCGGGCCGCAGACAATCGCGGCCGGGCAGCTGCGCGCCTTCATCGAGCGGGTCGAGCGCGTGCAGGAAGACATCGACGAGCTGACAGACGATCGGAAGGAGATATACGCCGAGGCGAAGTCCACGGGCTTCGACACCAAGGCCATTCGCACCATCGTCAAGCTGCGCAAGATGGACCAGGGCGAACGGCAGGAAGCCGAGGCGATCATCGATCTCTACAAGCATGCGCTCGGGATGGATTGATGGGGACGTATCAGCTCCTCCCGCCGCTTTCGGCCGAAGACTACGCCGCGCTCGAGGCGTCGATCGTCGAGCACGGCGTGCTCGTGCCCGTCGAGTATGACGAGGACGGCAATATTCTCGACGGCCATCACCGCGTGCAGGTGTGCGAAAGCCTCGGCCTGGTCGACTGGCCGCGCTTCGTGCGCAAAGGGCTGGACGAGGCGGAAAAGCGGACCCTGGCGCGCGAGCTCAATGTTTCGCGCCGGCACCTGACCAGCGCGCAAAAGCGCGAGCTGATCGAGGGGCAGCTTCGCGACACGCCTTCGATCTCGTCGCGCGCAATCGCTGCCATGCTGGGCGTCGACGACAAGACGGTTTCCAAGGTGCGCCGGCAGCTCGTCGATGCTGCGGAAATTCCGCACCACGACGAAGTGGAGGGCCGCGACGGAGTCAGGCAGCCGGCCAGCAAGCCGATCCGCACGGCCTATCTGCCGGATCCGGACAACCGGCGCGA
This sequence comes from Mesorhizobium xinjiangense, assembly GCF_009749525.1. GTDB lineage: Bacteria > Pseudomonadota > Alphaproteobacteria > Rhizobiales > Rhizobiaceae > Mangrovimarina > Mangrovimarina xinjiangensis. The sequence continues at coordinate 322,552 of NZ_WOAC01000002.1, forward strand.
GCTGATGAAGGTGGCGAAGGATCTGCGCTCCGAGCAGCAGCATGCGCGCCACCAGGTTCGCCTTGCCCATATGGACATGGTCGCCGAGCGCGGCCGGGCTAATGCGCCGGGCAAGCTCGACCGCGCCTATCCCGTCTATTACGCCGACCCGCCGTGGAAGTTCGGCGTGCGCTCGGAGGTGACTGGGCGCGAGAAGAGCGCCGAAAACCACTATCCCACCATGACGACCGACGAGATCGTCGAACTGATGGCCGGGCTGATTGCCGGCGACAATCCCGCGGTGCTTTTCCTTTGGGCGACCAACCCGATGCTGCCCGACGCGCTGCGTGTCATGGAGGCCTGCGGCTTTGCCTATGTGCATCACTGGATCTGGGACAAGGAAGACATCGGCAACGGCTATTGGGGCCGCGACCGGCACGAACTCTTGCTGATTGGCCGGCGCGGCGACGTGGCCGCGCCCTTGCCCGGCACGCAGCCCGAGACGGTCTACCGCGAGAAGAAGGGCCCACACTCGGCCAAGCCCGACTATTTCGCCGAAACGATCGAGCGGCTCTATCCGGGCATTGCGCGGCTGGAGCTCTTCGCCCGCCACGCGCGCCCGGGCTGGGATGTTTGGGGGTTTGAAGCCGGTGGTGACGCAACGGCGGAGGCAGCGCAATGACAGATGCGCTCAAGCCGACCCGTCCGGTTCTGCGCTGGCATGGTGGCAAGTGGAAACTTGCCCCGTGGATTCTCTCACATTTTCCGCTGCACAGGATCTATGTCGAGCCGTTCGGCGGTGCGGCGAGCGTGCTGATGCGCAAGCCGCGCAGCTATGCCGAGGTCTATAACGATCTCGACGACGAGGTCGTGACGCTGTTCCGCGTTTTGCGGGACCGCGAACATGCAGCCCGGCTGGTCGAATTGCTCGAGTTCACGCCTTTTGCCCGCACGGAGTTTCGCGACGCCTATGAGCCGACCGACGATCCGGTCGAGCGGTCGCGCCGATTAATCGTCCGCGCGTATATGGGGTTCGGCTCGAATGCCCATAGCTCGCAACACAAGGGCCATCGATCGACAGGTTTCCGCGCCAACTCGTCGCGTTCCGGTACAACGCCGGCGCAGGATTGGGCCAATTATCCGACGGCATTGGCCGCCCTCATCGAACGCCTTGCTGCTGTCGTTGTCGAGAATCGCGACGCCTGCCAGGTGATGGCTCAGCACGATTCGTCGGACACTCTGCATTATGTCGATCCGCCCTATCTCCCCGAGACGCGGGCGCGTGGCAATCGCTATGACCTCGCCTGGCGCATGTATCGCCACGAACTCAGCCGAGACGATCATGCCGACCTCCTCTCCTTCCTGTGCGGCCTTGAGGGCATGGTTGCGCTGTCCGGTTATCCGGACCCGCTATACGACGACACGCTTGCCGACTGGCGCCGGGTAGAGGTCAAGGCCTTTGCCGATGGCGCGCGCGAACGGGTTGAGGTGCTGTGGCTCAATCCTGCGCTGTCCTGCCGGCTCGATCTTGAGCGCGCCGCCCATGCCGGCGGCCATGGCACGCCACTGTTTGCGGAGGCGGCGCAATGACCGGCGAGCCCGACATTGACCGCGCCATGGCGCGGCTGCGCAAAGCGCTGATGCGGCGCATGCAGCGCGACGAGCGGGCCGAGGAACTGGCCGACCGCGCGCCTCGGCCGATCCGCTGTGGCGAGCTGGCCGCCTATGACACCGCCGCGCTCGGCCGGCGGCTCAGGCCGATGCTGGAATTCGACGGGCGCGGCTGGCGGGCCTTGGCGGCCGAGATCGGCGTCACCTCGCCGGACCTTTCGCGCGTGATGGCTGGCCAGGACGTCTCGGTGGCGAAAATCTTCGCAATCTGCGACTGGGCCGGGCTCGACCCCCGCGCCTACTACAGGGCGCCGCGCGGTGCGCCCCTGCCGCGCAAACGGGCACGGCCCTCGTTCAAATCTCCTGCCTCACGCGCCGATACGCCGCCTGAGGCCGCCGCGTGTTTCACGGGAATAGCACTGAAACAGCGGGGTGGCTCGTGACCGACACCATGATTCCCATCATCCGCCAGATGCATGAGGCCGAGGACGACCGCGCTCGGGCACGCGCGCTGCTGATCGTCTCCGACCAGGTTCTGATGAAATACCGCCATGTCTATGAGGACGCCTGCCGGCGGGTCGGGTTCGACCTCGGGCTGCGCTTCATCGACGTGCGCCGCGCGGCCTGGCACGCGATCCGAAGCGCTGATGGCACGCACAAGAATCCGCTTTTCGAGGAAGTCCGCGCCTCCATGGCCGAATTCGCCGGGAGCGGGGAATGAAGGCGGTCGAGCCCATCACGGTTTCCCTCTCCGGCACGCGGGCGCTGCGTCTGCGCGCCGAGGCCAAGGCCGCCGGCATCGCACCGGAGCGGCTGGCCGATGCCATGGCGGAGTGGTGGCTTTCCAGCGGCAACCTGCCGGTGCTGGCGGAACAGCTGAAGGTGCGCCGGCGCCGGCGCAAGCCGTCCGTCGTCATGACCCCGATGCGCAGCGCGCTCGTCTACATCATCGCGATCCATTGTGACATCGACGGCATCGCGAGGCTCAAGCCGAAGGATTTCGAGCCGCTGATCGAGGGAAGCCGGGCCGACGCCATCGCAGAGGCGCTGCTCAAGCTGGAGGCGGCGGGGCTGATCCAGCGCCATGCCCCGCGTGAAACGCGTGTGCCCGCTGCCTGGCGGATGACAGAGGAAGGACGGCAGGTGGCGAGCGACCTGACCGGCATCGGCTTCTTCGATCCGGGAGGGCAGGGATGAGATCGGCGGCGGAAAAGGAAATTCGCGACGCCGTCGTGGCGCGGCTCCGGCAGCTGATGCCGAACGCCCGGATCGTCCACGAGCTGAACGTCGCCGGCACCGGAACGAACCGGATCGACGTGGCGGCCGTGGCATCGCGGGCCATCGTCGGCGTGGAGATCAAGTCCGAAAAGGACAAGCTCGACCGGCTCGCCGATCAATGGGATGCCTTCAGCAAGTGCTGCCATCGCGTCGTCGTCGCAGCCCATGACAAGCATTTCCGCGACTATCGACCGAAACACTATCGCGACGACCTTCCTCCCTATCGCTATCTCGACCATCCGCTGTTCTTCGACAAACCGTGGCACGACTTCCACGTCTGGCGGTTTCCCAGACCGGATAAGCCCAACCAGTCTTATCACAAGCCGTGGACCTTCGACGCGCTTCGGGACACGCAGGTCCAGCCTCGAGCGACAGACATGTTGCGCATGCTCTGGGCGGAGGAGCTTCGCGAAGAATGCGGGCGTCATCGCATCCCGGCCAATTCACGTTCGACGCGCCACTTCATGATTCAGCAGATGGTCTGGCTCATGACGGGCCGCGAGATCTGCGAGGCGGTGTGCAGGCAGCTGCGTGCCCGGCCGTTCGCCGAGGGCGATAAGCAAATCGTCGAGATGAAGACGCAGGTGGCGGCGGAATGACTGTGGCTGCGCACAATCCGGCCATGTCCGAAGGCGAGCGCCTGCGTGAGATTCGCGCCGCCCTCGAGGCGATCGAGCCCGGCCGCTGGCAGCGCGCCGCCGATGCCGAGGGCGAGCTCGTCGAGGCCTTCGGCGAGCAGGGCGAGCTCCTGCCGATCGCGCGGTTTCATCCCGGCGCCACGGCCGACGAGGTTGCCTTCATCACGGACGCACCGGCAATGGTGCGATTCCTGCTGGGGCTGGTGGATCGGGCGATTGCTGCTTCTCGCGCTCACGGCCGTGCCGCGCCTTCGGCGCTGGCCTCCGCGGGGGCGGCCTCGGGCGAAGATCGCGCTGAGCATGCCGGCAAGAACTATTCCGCCGAAGCGGCGATGAAGTGCCAGGAGCCGGCGTTCAAGCGGTTCCTGCATGAGCGGCACGGGCTGGACAAGCCGATGACCACCGAACGCACGGCGCAAAAGTTGCGCTCGCTGCTCGGCGTCACCAGCCGCGCCGACATCAACAACGGCGGCGAAGCACTGACACGCTGGAAGCGCCTGCGCGGCGAATTCTTCGAATGGATAAAGGAGGGGCGGGGATGAAGGTCCTGTTCGAGGACGATTCTGAGCCGTCGGGGCCCCCGCGCTCACGCTGGCGCTGCCTGCCGTGCCCTGGGCGATACCCGGCCGCGAAAGTGCCGGTTCCGTCAATACCGCCGGCGAAGAATGGGGCACGCAAGATCGTCGTCGCGGACGGGTTCGCAGGCGGAGGAGGTGCCACAAACGGGATTGAGGCTGGGCTCGAGCAGCTTCATGCCATGGAACTGCTGCCCGCCGGGCACCCGCTGCACGTTACCTATGCGATGAATCACGACGACGCGGCGATCGCCATGCACAAGGTGAACCATCCGCGCACGATCCACCTGCCGGCGAACGTCTGGCAGGTCTCGATGCGCGAGATGTTGGGTGACGACTTGTTCGGGCTTCTCTGGCTGTCGCCGGACTGTCGCGACCATTCACCGGCCAAGGGCGGCCCCATCACGTCGCGGGCGGTGCGCGATCTCGCCTGGGTCGCGATCAAGTATCTGAAAGAGCTACCAGCTTGGCAGCGGCCGTGGATCATCTGCCTGGAGAACGTGAGCGCGTTCGCCAAATGGTCGCCGCTGATCGAGCGGCCGGACGGGCAGGGATACATGCGTGACCCGGACCGTCTCGGCTGGACCTTCCACCAGTTCGTGCACGCGCTTTCGCGCTACGGCTACTCGATCGGCTGGAAGGAGGTCGTCGCCTGCGATCACGGCGCCCCGACAATCCGCAAGCGGTTGAAGCTGGTGGCGCGGCGCGACGGTCTGCCGGTCGAGTGGCCCGAGGCAACGCATGGTGATCCGAAATCCGAGGCCGTGAAATCGGGCGCGCTGAAGCCGTGGCCGGTTGCGGCCGACATTCTCGACTGGTCGGAAGATTGCCCTTCGATCTTCATGACCAAGGAGGAGGCGAGGGAATACACGAAGCGCACCGGCAAGCGGATCATCCGGCCCCTGGTGGTGAAGACGCATGCCCGGCTGGCTTACGGCGTCAAGCGCCATGTGCTCGACGCGGGCGACGACGCCTTTGTGGTGACCTGCAACCATGCCGGCGACGGCTTCCGGGGGCAGGGGCTTGGGAAGCCGTTCGCGACGGTTGCCCGGGCTCGCGATGCGCACGGGCTTGTGGTGCCGCATGTCGCGGTGTTCCGGGGTGATAGTTCGGGCAAGCCAGTCACGGACACTATGCCAACCGTCACGGCCAACAGCTTTATCAACAGACCTGGTGGCGCATCTCCCCTTGGCTTGGTGGAGGCGGCGATTTCGCCCTTCGTCAGCCGCGGCCAGCACGGCGGAGGCAATCGGCCGGCAACCGAGCCGGTGCACACGATCGCGGCCTCGGACGGCGACCAGAACCAAATTGTCGTGCCCTACCTCGTCCCGCGTTATGGCGAGCGCGACGGGCAAGCGCCGCGCAGTGTGGGTGTCGATCGGCCTGCGCCGACGCCGGTACCGGACGGCAATCAGGGCAGCCTGGCAGCGGTCTATCTCGCGCAGCACAACAACGACAGCCGAAGGGTGACGGGCGTCAATCCCGGCCGTCCGGCGGGCAAGCCGCTGTCCACCATCACGCATGAGGCGTCGCAGCAGCAGGTGGTGGCCGCGTCGATGCTGTCGCTCAAAGGCAGCGATAGGCGCGACGGTTCCTGCGAGGATCCTCACCCGGCCGTCTGCGCCTCGGGCCAGCACTCGGCCGTCGTGACGCTCCCGCTGATGACGGCCTACTATTCGACCGGCGGGCAGCACGCACGCGTCGACAGTCCATCACTGACCGTCCCGACCAAGGCGCGTTTCGGCCTGACGGAAGTCGATGCGGCGATGCCGCCGCTCTCGTCGGCGCAGTGGGCACGAGCGCGCCAGGTCGCGGCGTTCCTGCGCGCGCATGGCTGCTGGGACGGCGGCGAGATCGTGACGCTGACGATCCGCGGCACGGTCTTCATCATCGTTGACATTGGCATGCGCATGTTGAAGCCGCGCGAGCTCGCCCGGGCGCAGGGCTTTCCGGACAGCTACGTCCTCGATCCGATCTTCAACGGCAAGCCGCTGTCGGAGACCGAGCAGCGGCACAAGATCGGGAACTCGGTCTGTGAGAAGCCCGCAGCGGCCGTGATCGTATCGAACTACCGGCCGCCGCTCGAATGGGGCGAGCAGGCGGCACCATTCATGGAGGCAGCGGAATGAGCGCCTTGCTGCTGGGAACCGGATTTAGCGCCGACATGGGCACCTGTGTACGCAAGTTGGTGCTCCTGAAGCTGATCGATGCTTGCGAAAATGACGGCACGCGCATCTTCCCTGCCGTTGCGACGGTGGCGCGGGTGGCGCAGTGCTCGACCCGCCAGGTGCAGCGCGAGCTCAAGAGCTTCGTCGAGATCGGCCTGCTCCGCCTCGTTCGCGAGGGCGGCAAGGGCCGGCGCTCGACCAACGAGTATGCGATGGACCTGGGCGTTCTGGCCGAAATCTGCCGGGAGGGCTGGGACGCCCATGTCGCATCCAAGGGTGACAGGGAGTCACCCTTGGATGCAGGTGCCAAGGGTGACGTAGACGGTACCGATAGGGTGACACAGGCGACCCTTAAGGGTGACATCAGGAGTCACCCAACCCCTCCAGACTCCTCCAATGAACCCTCCATGGCGCGCGAGAGCACGCGAGAGAGAGGCGATCTCAATGATGAAGGGAATGAAGAAGAGGGGAATGGATCGGTCGATGACCCTGCGAAATTCGAGAAGAGGGTGAAGAAGGTTGCGGCCGATACGGCATGGCCTGGCTGGGCTGGCTCCTCGACGGGATGGACCGTACGCCAGTTTGCCGGGCTGACCGACGCGGAACGGGCAGAGGGTGAGAAATCCGCCGATCGATATCTCAACCATTGCCGGTCGAAGAAGATCAGTCCCGTCTCCCTCGGTGTGTTCTTCCGGGATCGCAAGTGGACCGACCTGCCGGATGAGGTGCTGAACCCAATGGCGGGCAAGCCGGACGACTACGCGCCGCCCTTCGGGCCGGTGTGGGGGCTCTGGCGGATGATGCACATGCTGGTGACAGGCAGTCCGGATGAAGACGGCCGCTGGAAGTTGGTGGAGCATCTGAACCGGAAAGCGCGCATCGGACAAGGGCATCGGTTCGCGGAGCGTTTTCACAGGAAGGAACTTCTGGCGCTTATGGAAGCCGTCCCGGTGGGCTCGGAGATCTATGCGGCATGGGAGCGTGAGCACGAGAAGCGCGGCTGGCCATGGGTGCCGGACCCGGGCGGGCAGCGGGTGGTCTACTTCCCGGCCGGTGGCCCGGATGGCTTGAGCGAATTCGAAGCGGCGATGCGAGGGAACAGTGATGATGACGGCACGCGGCAAGCAGCTGAATGAGGCCAAACCAATCAATCTCGACCGGTGCTATGCCGAATCGGATCGGCAGATGGAGGTGGGCCGTCGTCAGCAGGCATTGCTTGCAGCAGCGGGTATGGACGGGCCTGTGCGGCGCTGGGCAATCGTCAAGGTTGCGCCGAACCGCGAAAATGATGTGGATAAGTCGCTGTCGGCGGCACTGATCGAGCATTGGCTGCCGCTGAGGAAGGCCGACAAGAACGTCGGCGGGCGTAGGACTGGGAGCAATGGAGACGCAATCTGGGTGCTCGCCTGGCCCGGCTACATCTTCGTGAAGGTGCCCGATCTGCCAGAGGCCTGGGCGGGGATCGCGACCGTAAAGCACACGCTCTCGGTGCTCGGCGCGGATGAAAGGCCTTTCTTCATTGACGACGCTACGATGTTGAAAATCAAGGCGGAACTATCGACGCTGAAAGACCTGCCGCGCAACGCCGGCACAATGTTCGCCAAGGGCGACAAGGTGCGTGTGGAGGAAGGGCCGTTCGCCTCGTTCCCGGCCACGATCGACGAGATCGGCAAGGATGGACGGGCGCGCGTCGAGGTGATGATCTTCGGGCGGATGTCGCCCGTCGAGCTCGATCTTGCGCAATTGGCGAAATCGTAATAGCGAGTCTGCCTCAGGAGACCCGACAGAGTCGCACTCCAGGTGAGCAGCACCATCGGGCCCAGGCAAAGCGGATCGATCAGTGATCTCAGCTTTGCCGCGATGGGGACCTATGGGACATCATTGACATGCCGCAGATGCCGGGCACCTTTCGCCCGAAGCACATGCCTTCGCGCCAGGAGCAACGGCGCGAGCACGATCAGCGGCGCGGCAGTGCGCGCGAGCGTGGGTACACCACGGCGTGGGACAAGGCGGCACGCGGGTTCAAACGCTCGCATCCGCTGTGTCTCGGATGCCATGCTGTTGGCAGGGTGAAGCCGACCGAGGTCGTTGACCACGTTGTTCCGCATCGCGGTGACAATGCGCTGTTCTGGGACAGGACCAACTGGCAGGCGAGCTGCCACTGGCACCACGATGCGGTCAAGCAGCGTCTCGAACTGCTCTTCGATCAGGGAAAGCTCAAGCAATCCGATCTTCGCCTCGACAGTGACGCGGCGATGAAACTGACGCTGGACCTCGATCCGCGCTGACGGGGAGGGGGAGGGCAAAAGTCTCCAGCCTCCCGCTCCGGGACCGGCGGTCTCCCACAAAAAGTTTGCGCGCGAGTTTCCGGAAGATTTTTTTATGGGGCCTCGGACGCGGGGCGCCGGCATGAGGTGAACCATGGGCCGCAGAGGACCGAAGCCGGAACCGGCCAGCATCAAGAAGCAGAAGGCTTCGTCGCGCCGACCGATCGGTGAGGACGCGACGGCGCAGGAAGCGGAAACGAACGTCGCGGCTGCCCCGAGCGTGTCGCCGCCGGCCTGGCTGAAGAAGGATGGGCTTGTCGTGTGGAAGCGCCTGGCGCCGCGGCTGATCGGCCAGAAGCTCCTGTCGCGGATCGACGCCGAGACCTTCGCCCGCTACTGCAAGAATTTCGCTCGCTGGCTGAAGATGCAGCAGCGGCTCGACGAGATGGGAGAGATCTACGAGATCAAGACGGCGAGCGGCACCGTACGCCGCGCCGATCCCGCCTACATGATCGCTGATCGCCTGGAGCGTCAGCTTGTAACGGCAGAAGCGAGCTTCGGCCTCAACCCCGCGGAGCGCCAGCGCATATTCGCGGCGCGCGCCGCCAATCCGCTCGGCGACTTGTTCGAGCCGTCGCGCGCATCGGAACAGCCGAAAGCGCCCGGCAAGAAACCGACGCAGATGCCGGATGGCAGCGCGGTCGGGTTTTTGAACTGACACTCCGGGGTGCCGTATGGCTGCCAAGGTCGGGCGCGCAGCGCACCGGAACGGACCGCGCGCGAGACCCGGCGGCGTTGGGATCGATGCGGTCTGGTCCCACGATCGGCAATGTTGGGTCGAGGGTGATTTCTGGTTCTACGAGAAGGCGGCCGACAAGGCGGTTGCGTTCTTCCCGAACCATTTGTGCTTTACGAAAGGCGAATGGGCCGGTCGCCCGTTCCACCTCGAGGTCTGGCAGGCGAACGACATCGTCCGTCCACTCTTCGGATGGAAGCGGCCAGACGGCACGCGGCGATATCGTCGCTGCTATGTCTGGGTGCCGCGCAAGAACGGCAAGACCGAGCTGGCGGCAGGTATCGCGCTCCTGGTGTTGCTCGGCGACGGAGAGCTTGGCGGCGAGGTCTATTCGATCGCCTCGCACGAAGGGCAGGCCAGACTGGTGTTCGACCAGGCCGCCACGATGGCCGGCAAGTCGGAGACCCTGGGCAACGACTTGGTCTGCCTCAAATCGTCGATCTACTGCCCGGCGCTCAATGCCGCGTTCAAGCCGCTCTCTGGTAAGGCGGAAGGCAAGCATGGCTTGAATGCCTCGGGGCTGATCGGCGACGAAATCCATGAATGGACGTCGGGCGACCTATACCAGTTCGTTCACGATTCCCAAGACTCGCGCCAGCAGCCGCTGGAGTTCCTGATCTCCACAGCGGGCAAGAAAGGCACTTACGGCGAAGAGGTCTGGGACGAGTGCATCAAGATCCGCGACGGCACGTTCGAGGATCCCGAAACCCTGGTGGTGATATACGCCGCCGATCCGGAAGACGACTGGCATTCGGAAGAGGTCTGGCGCAAGGCGAATCCCAATCTCGGCGTGTCGAAGAAGCTCGACACGATGCGCACCAATGCTCGCCGCGCCCGTCAGCTGCCGCGCCTGGAGAACCATTTCAAGAACTATCACCTCAACATGTGGACCGAGCAGGCAGTGCGCTGGCTGCCGATGGACGCGGTCGACGATGAGGGAAACAAGTTCGGCTGGGATCACTGCGCCGGCCCGATCGGCTGGAAGGATCTGGAGGAAACGCTTCGGCACAAACGCTGCTTCGGCGGCCTAGACCTCTCGGCCGTGGTCGACCTGTCGGCGCTGGTCTGGTGGTTTCCGGTGCAGGACGGCCTGGACAAGCCTGTCGTGTTGCCACGCTTCTTCAAGCCGGCCGATCTGATCAAGCAGCACTCGCGCCGGGATAAGCTGCCCTATGACCGTTGGGTCGATGAAGGGGCGATCACAGCCACGCCCGGCAACGTCGTCGACTACGCCTTCATCCAGCAGCAGATCTACGAGGATGCCGAACGGTTTCAGATCGCTCATGTCGGCAATTCTCGACGCGAGGCTGGTGAGGGTGGCATCGCCATCGATCGCTGGAACGCAACCGAGACGGCGGTGAAGCTCGAGCAGGAGGGCCTGCCCGTCGTGCTGTTCGGCCAGGGCTTCGCCTCGATGTCGGCACCGGCGAAAGAGCTGGAGCGCCTGGTGCTGTGCAACGGGTTTCACCATGGCGGCCATCCGGTGCTGCGGCGCCATGCTCAGGTGGTCGCGGTGGAGGAAAACCCTGCCGGCGACATCAAGCCGGCGAAAAACAAATCGACCGAACGCATCGACGGCATAGTCGCCCAGGTGATGGGAATAGGCATCGCCTCCAAGGACAAGGGCGGCGACGGCCCGTCGGTCTATGAAACTCGCGGCATATTGGTGATTTAGCCCATGAAGCTATTGAACATTTTTCGCCGCGAGCAGCCGAAATCGGCAGCCCCGCGAGTCTATTCAATGGCCGAGGCCGCCGAGTTCTTCGGGTTCGACGATCCGCAGATGAAGGAGTTCATCCGCAATGGCGGCAGTGGCGCCTCATCGGTTTCGGTCAAGGAGGCCATGCGCAACACGGCAGTGTTCCGCAGCGTCAGCCTGATCTCCTATGCAATCGGGTATTTGCCGCTTCAATTGCTGAACAGCGACACGAAGGAGAAGGCGAAGGAGCATCCGCTCTATCCGCTCCTGAGCCGCGAGCCGAACAACTGGCAGACGGCATTCAACTTCAGGGTGCTGATGCAGCGCCGCGCCCTGGTAAACGGCAATGCCTATGCATTGATCGTCCGCAGCGGCAACAAGGTCATTCGCCTCGTACCGCTCGACCCGACCATGGTCGAACCTCACCAGCGCAGCGATTGGTCGGTCGAATACCGATACACTCCGAAGAATGGCGGCACACGCACTCTTCAACCGCACGAAGTCTTGCACGTCTATGCCGATTCCGAGGACGGGATATGCGGCACGTCGCTGGTAAAGGTTGCGGCGCAGGCAATCGAGCTCGCCCGCGACCTGGAGACGGCGCAGGCCCGGTTCTTCAAGAACGGGATGCTTCTCGGTGGCATGTTCACAACGGACAACCAGCTCAGCCCAGAAGCTTACAACAACCTCAAAACATCCTTGCGCGACGAATACAGCGGCTCTGAAAACGCTGGCAAATGGTTGATTGGCGAAGAGGGGCTGAAGCCTCACCAGTTCACAAGCTCGGCGAAGGACAGCCAGCAACTCGAAAGCCGAAAGATGCAGATCGAGGAAATCGGCCGCGTCTTCGGCGTGCCGCGCCCGTTCCTCGGCCTCGACGACACGAGCTGGGGCAGCGGCATCGACGTGCTGGGCCAGATATTCGTTCGCTACACGCTGAACCCATGGTTCGCGGCATGGGAGCAGGCGATCGAGCGGTCGTGCTTCACGGATGCGGAGAAGGAACAACTCGACGTGAAGTTCAACGCCGGCGCTCTGATCCGCGGCAATATGAAGGACCAGGGCGAGTTCTTCGCCAAGGCGCTCGGATCCGGCGGCCATCAGCCATGGATGGATTACGCGGAGGTCCGCGACACGATGGACCTTCCCGAGAAAGAGATCGCGCCGAACGCGCTGGCGCAAAACACGGGGAATGGCAATGAGCCTCAAGAATCTGCCTGAGATCAAGGCCGAACGACTTCCGACGATCTGCGCCTTCGAGCCGGATGCGGATGCGGTCGAGCGCTGGAACGCCGGCATCATGGCCGCGCAGTCACCGGAGAACACGATCTCCATCCTCGACGTGATCGGGGAGGATTTCTGGACCGGCGGTGGCGTGACCTCGAAGCGGGTCGCGGCCGCGCTGCGGGCCATCGGCGACCAGGAGGTGTTCGTCGATCTGAACTCGCCGGGGGGCGATTTCTTCGAGGGCGTTGCGATTTACAATGCCTTGCGCGCGCATCCTCACAAGGTGACAGTTCGAATCCTCGGTCTGGCCGCATCGGCCGCATCCGTCATCGCCATGGCCGGTGACGACATCCAGATCGGCAAGGCTGGTTTCCTCATGGTGCATAACGCATGGGTGATCGCCATTGGCAATCGGCACGATCTCGTCGAGGCCGCAAAGGTTATGGAGCCATTCGATGATGCCATGGCGACGGTCTATTCCGACCGCGCCGGGGTGAAAAAGGCCAAGGCCGCCGAGTGGATGGACAACGAGACATGGTTCAATGGCGAGCAGGCCGTAGCCGAAGGTCTCGCCGACGCCTTTCTTCCTGCCGATCAGGTGTCGGAAGACAAGACAAGGGCGGAGGCGGGCAAGGCGGTGAATGCCACGCGCCGTGTCGACGCTCTTCTCGCCAAATCCGGAATTCCTCGCGATGAGCGCCGTAGCCTCATCGGTGAGGTGAAAAGCCCGTCTGCCGTAGCGCCGGGCGAACGTCCTGCCGTAGCGGACGACGATGCACTGAATGCTGCCCTCGAGCAGCTTCGATCCACAATCCGCTCATAGGAGAAAACGATGAGCAAGCATTTTGCAATGCCGCGCCGCGGCATTGTCGCTGTGCGCGCGGACGCGACCGGCGACATCAAGGCGACCATCACCGACCTCAACAAGGCGTTCGAGGAATTCAAGGCCACCATGGCCGAGAAGGACAAGGAACTCGCCCAAAAGTTCGATGACGTCGTCACGACGGAGAAGCTCGATCGCGTCAATTCCAGCGTCTCCGATCTCCAGAAGCTGGTCGACGATACCAACGCCAAGATCGCCGCCATTTCCGTGGGCGCCGGTAGTGAGCGCGAGATCAAGGACCCGGAATACTCCGAGGCCTTTCGCGCCCACTTCCGCAAGGGCAGTGTCAATGCGGCACTTGAAAAGGGCACCGATCCCGAGGGCGGCTACCTCGCTCCCGTCGAGTGGGATCGGACGATCACCGACGCGTTGATCGAGGTCTCTCCGATGCGGCAGATTGCGTCGGTGCAGACGATTTCGACGGCCGGCTTCAAGAAGGTCTACAATCTGCGCGGTACCGCATCCGGATGGGTCGGCGAGACGGCCGCTCGCACCGAGACCAATACGCCGACCTTTGGCTCTCAGGACTTCATCCCTGGCGAGATCTACGCCAACCCGGCAGCGACACAGCAGATGCTGGATGACGCGCAGATCAACCTGGAGCAGTGGCTCGCCGGCGAGGTGGAAACCGAGTTTTCCTATCAGGAAGGCCTCGCCACCATTTCCGGGGACGGGACGAACAAGCCGGCCGGTTTCCTCACCTTCGCCACGGGCGGCGCCAACGCGGCGACCAATCCGCTCGGCTCGATCGAGGTTCTCACATCGGCCGTGGCCGGTGGCGGCCTGGATTCGGACGAACTGATCGACCTCATCTACATGCTGCCGTCGGCATTCACCCAGAACGCGCGTTGGGTGATGAACCGTTCGGTTCAGGGCGAGGTGCGGAAGCTGAAGGATGGCGACGGGAACTATCTCTGGCAGCCGTCCTACCAGGCCGGGCAGCCTGCCATGGTCGCCGGCTATCCGGTCACCGAAATGCCCGGCATGCCGGATATTGCGCTGAGCTCCATGCCCATCGCCTTCGGTGACTTCCGGCGCGGCTACCTGATTGTCGATCGCACCGGCGTTCGCGTCCTGCGCGATCCGTACACCAACAAGCCCTACGTGCACTTCTACGTCACGAAGCGCGTCGGCGGTGGCGTCCAGAACCCGGAGACGATCAAGATCCTGCAGATGGCGGCTGCCTGATCAGGATAACGCCAGGCGGGCGGCCCACGGGCCGCTCGTTTCCCCTTTTTCAACTGCAACGGAGTGGAAATCCATGGTTGACCAGAACAAGGCGGCGGCTTCCGCAAAGAAGCGGCCAAGCGTCGCGACCGGCAAACAGAGCATGACGGCCGAGAAGGCCAAGGCTCTTGGCCTCGATCCGAAGCCCTATGGCAAGCCGAGGCCCCCGAAGGCACAGGACGAGGCGAAGAAGTAAGCCATGAAGCCCGTCCGCGTCGCTCCCCCCGCCGAACCGGTGGTCACGCTTGCCGAGGCCAAGGCACATTTGCGCGTCAATGCCGAAGGCGAGGGGAGCCTGCTGCCGAACGAGGATGACAGCCTTATCACCGGCCTGATCGCTGCTGCGACGGAGCATCTGGACGGCTGGGCGGGCATTCTCGGCCGGTGCCTGGTCAATCAGGACTGGCGCATCGATCTGCCAGCCTGGCCGGCAACATGCATCGCGCTGCCGTTCTCTGACGTGTCGTCGGTAACGGTGAATTATTTCGATCAGGATGACGTGGAACAGACCTTGTCGTCATCGGAATACGAACTTGCCGCGTCGGCAACCGGCACGGTGGTGCGCTTCAAGAAGACGTTCTCACGCCCGGCTCTCAACGATGACCGCGCCGACGCGGTGCAGGTGACGATGACGGCAGGCTATGGTGCGGCCGCGGACGTGCCGCAGCCGATCAAGCAGGCCATCCTGCTCCTGGTCGGTGCCTGGTACGAGAACCGCGAGGAAACGGTGATCGGCACGATCGCAAGCCCCTTGCCTGACAGCGTAGCGGTCAATGCGCTGATCACACCCTATCGTAGGGTGATGTTCTGATGGTTCGGCGGAGCTCATCATGAGAGCGGGCAAGATCGATCGGCGGTTGACGATCCGGCGCTTTACCGTCGTCGGGACCAATCCACTCAACGAAGACATATATGATTGGGCCGATATCGCCACGGTCTGGGCGCAGCAGCGACCGAACCGGGGGAACGAGCGGTTCGCGGCCCAGCAGATCGCCGGCAGCGCGGTCATGACCTTCCATATCCGATATCGCGACGTGAGCGTGACCGACCGGCTGCGCTACGCGGGAAAGGAATGGAACATAACGGACGTTCGCGAGATCGGGCGCGGTGTGGTGACCGAGATCGACGCGGTCGCGAGGCAGGACTGATGGCGACACGCGTCAAGATCGACGGTCTGAAGGAACTCGAGCGCGCCTTGGCCGAACTGCCGAAGGCGACGGGCAAGAACGTGCTGCGGCGCACGCTGAGGAAAGCGGCACAACCGGTGGCGGACGCGATGCGGGACAAGGCCCCGGACGATCCGAACACAGGCGGCAATGATCTACGCTCATCCATCGCGGTGTCGACCAAGCTCTCGAAGCGGCAGAAGTCACAGCATCGCAAAATGTTCAAGAGCGACAAGGCGTCGGTCGAGATCTTCGTCGGTGCCGGGCCGTTGCCACAGGCGCACCTTCAGGAATTCGGCGCACCGCAGCATGGTCCGCAGAGCTTTGCCCGTCCGGCCTGGGATGCCAACAAGCGCCAGGTCCTCGACACGATCAAGGACGATCTCGGCGAAGAGATCGTGAAAGCCGCGAAGCGACTGGCGAAGAAAGCCGCAAAGGCCAAGGGCTGATCAATCCATGAAAGAACTGATCACCGCGTTGCTGGCGCCGATCGCCGGCGGCCGCCGCTACTGGGTTGCCGCGCCGCAGAAACTGTCCGACGGGAACCCGCCGGCCAAACCCTACCTGGTATTGAACCGGATTGACGGCATTATCGATTATCACACGCAGGGGCCGTCTGGCCTTGTCGAAAGCCGGCTCCAGGTCGATGTCTACGACGTCACGCGTTGGGGTGCCGAGGTCACGGTACGGCAGGTCAAGGCCATCCTCTCGGGTTACCGCAACGGCGCGATTAGGGGCGCCTTCATCAACGACGAACGCGACCTGCCGGCGTCCGACGCTGGCGACGTGACGCAACTCTTTCGCATCTCCCTCGACCTCACCATCCACCACACGGAGTAAGGACAATGCCCGACACGGAAGCCTCGATCGGCTATGGCATCACGTTCGAAATGGCGGACGTCGCCACGCCAACGGATTTCACCTATCTCGCCGAGATCTACAATCTCACGCCGCCGTCGGACACGACCGACAATGTCGACGTCACCCATATGCAATCGCCCAACAAGACGCGCGAATTCATCGACGGTCTGACCGATCCGGGCGAGGCCTCGTTCGAGATGAACTATGTTCCGGGCTCGGCGTCCGATCTGGCGCTGATCGCGGCGAAGGGCAAGCGCAAGTGGAATCGGATCACCTTCCCGAACGGCGTGCAGGTACTCTTCACCGGCACACGTCAGGGCTATGAGAAATCCGCCCCGACCGACGACAAGAAGACAGCGACGGTAACGTGGAAGGTCTCGGGGGAACCGATCCAGACGCCGGCCGCCGCGCCACGCGCGATCGCCTCGCCGTCGATCGCCGGCACGGCGCAGGTCGGTGTGCCTCTTACGCTTGATCCCGGCATATGGGCCGGTGCGACGGACTTCGCGATCCAGTGGCAGGTCTCCGACGATGCCGGCGCCGGCGCGTCCTGGGTCGACATCACCGATGCCACTGGCATGGCCTATGTGCCGGTTACGGGCGATGTCGGCGAGCTCATCCGCGTCAAGGTGACGGGGTCGAACGCAAGCTTCAGCACCGAAGCGACGTCCGATCCGACCGCCGCCGTTATTGCAGCGTGAGGTGAACCATGGCCAATCCACATCGCGGCCAGGTCTCGCTCGAGGCGGGAGACAAGGCCTATACGCTGTCCTTCTCCGTCAATGCGATCTGCGAACTCGAGGATGCGCTTGATCGCCCCGTTGCTCGAATTGCCGAAGAGCTGAACGACCCCGAGAACATCCGGATGTCGACGGTTCGATCGGTGATCTGGGCGGCGCTTCAGGACTGCCATCCGGGCACAACGATCCAGGAGGCGGGCGAGATAGCCACGGTTGCCGGCACGACAGCGATCATGGAAGCCTTGGGTCGGGCGTTCCAGCTCGCGTTCCCGGATGCCGCGGAGGGAAAGGGAAAGCCGCGCCCTCGGAAGGCGAAAGCCGGATAGACTGGCTTTCGCTTCTCGAGGAATGGGCGAGCACCGGTCGTGACGATGAACGCTTCTGGCGTCTTACGCTTCGCGAAATCAACGTCATCATGAAGGGCGAATCCAAGCGACTGCGCCGCACGCACAATGAGCGGGCTTGGCAGGCTTGGCATACGGCGTTCCTCTCGGCCTTTCCCCCAGCAAAACCGAGCAAATTCATCAAGCTGGACAGGCTCATGATGACCGAGAAAATCGACCGCGCGAAGCGGTCGAGCTGGGAAGACGACTTTGCCGCCGCGAAGGCGTGGGTCGCATCGGCTACCAGGGGCAGGTGAAATGGCAGGCTCATCGGTCATCGGCGCGTTGAGGGTCAACCTCGGCATCGACAGCGCCCAATTCAACACCGGTCTGAAGGACGCTCAGACCGGTGCCGAACGGTTCGCGAAGGTGGCAAAGACCGCCTTCGCGGCCGTCGGGGCGGCGGCTGTCGCGATGGCCAGCGCCTTTGCGGTCGGCGTTCGACGCTCCCTGACCGAGGCCGACGATCTGACCAAGATGGCGCAGAAGATCGGCATTCCGATCGAGGAACTGTCGAAGCTGAAATATGCCGCTGATCTATCTGGCGTCTCGCTCAGCGGCCTATCGACAGGTGTCCGGCGCCTTTCCCAGAATATGAACGATGCCGCGCATGGCGTGGGTGAGGGGGCGGAAGCCTTTGAGCAGCTGGGCATCAATGTGCTCGGTGCCGATGGCAAACTGAAATCCTCCAGCCAGATCCTGGCCGAGATCGCAGACCGCTTCGAAAAGATGCCGGATGGGGCCGAGAAGACGGCCCTTGCGATGGACCTCATGGGCCGTTCCGGCGCCGATCTCATTCCATTGCTGAACGGCGGTTCGGCCGCGCTCAATTCCCTGCTGCTTGAGGCCAAGGCGTTCGGGCTTGAGATCAGCCAGAAGACGGGCAAGGCCGCCGAGATATTCAACGACAACCTCGCGCGCATGAGCTACGCCCTGCAGGGTGTCACGCTCAGTCTTACCGCCGCACTCGCACCAGCCCTCGTTGTCGTGTCGGAGGCCATGGTCAACCTGGCGCAGATGTTCGTCGACGCGCTCCAGTACCTGCCGACACTGGCGGAATATGCCGCCGTTGCCGGTGGGGCGCTCGCTGCCATGGTCTCACCGGCCATTCTCGCTGCCTTCGGCAACCTGACGACGGCTATTGCGGTCGGGCTTGTGGGTGCTGTGCGCGCCCTGACCGCGGTCATTGCGGCCAATCCGCTCGGCGCGCTCGCTGTCGGTATCGCCGCTGCTGTCACGGCGGCCTACCATTTCCGTGACGAGATCCAGAAGGCCATCGGCGTTGACGTGGTGCAGCTCGCCAGGAACGCTGCAAACCTCGTGATCGGCTCATTCGTGGCCGCCTATGAGGACATCAAGTTCGTCTGGACGAATTTCCCCGACATCATCGGTGCCGCCGTGATCGGAGCCGCCAACGCGGTCATCGCCGGCACGGAGAATATGATCAATGCCGCAACCGGCCTGCTCGACTCCTTCATTGCCAAGGTGAATTCGGCATTGTCGGCGCTGCCCGGCGGGCTGGAGATCGGTCAGATCGGCGCTGTTAGCATCGGCAGGATCCAGAACGATGCGGCTGCCCGTTTGAGCAGCGCGGTCGGCAATCGGAACGCGGCGGTCAGCGCAGCGCTGAACTTCGACTACATCGGCGAGATCGGTTCTGCCTTCGAAGGTGCGACGGCGGGGGCCCAGAATTTCGGGGCGGCGGTGGGCGGCGTCAACGATGAGCTGGAAGACCTCGGCGGCTCCGGCGGCGGCGGCAAGAAGGGAGGGTCCGGCAAGGCGAAGAAGGCAAGCGACGAACTGAAGAAGATGGCCGAGGCCATGCAGAACGCCAAGGAAACCCTTGGAGAGGGTTTCGGATCGGTCATTCAAGGGCTGGTCAAAGGGACGCTCGATTGGAAGGATGCGATCGTTCAGGCGGGCCAGTCGCTCCTTCGCTATCTGAACGAAATCAATGTTGCCCGCGGCAGCTCCGGATTGTTCGGCGGTGGCTTGTTCCAGGGGCTGCTGGGATCGCTCCTTGGCTTTCGTGCCAATGGAGGGGGTATCAGCGCAGGCAACCCGTATGTTGTCGGGGAGCGCGGACCAGAGCTGATTGTCCCGAACACGAACGGGACCGTGATTTCCAACAGGGATATGCAGGGGCTCGGCGGTGGACTCCGCATCTCGGTCGCATCCGACGTCGACAATTCGGGCAACATCACGCCCTTCGTCACCTCGATAGCACGCGAGGAAAGCACGAAGGCGGCGGGGCGGGTCGCCCGCAGCGTCGACAGCCAGGTCGATCAGCGCAACGAGAACCGGGATGTCCGGCGTATCCGGCCAAGGAGTCCGTTCTGATGCTGCGACTGATCACCTGGCCCGACGGTCTGTGGGGCTTTGTCGACATCAATCCGGTCAGCGGGCCAAAGGCACGCAGTTCCGGCGGCAACACGGCGCAGGACGGAACCGAACAGACCTTCGAAGGCATCGGCGACCTGGTGGCGCTGGAGCTCGTATTCTCGGCCAAGAACGGCGTGACGGGCGCGCGGCGCCAGCGCGGCCTGGTGACGGCGCTGCACAGCGGCGCCAACGCCATGCGGCTCCAGTTCAACGATCCCGACATCATGACGCCGGCCGAGGCGGGCGTGTCGTGCCCCGAGGAACAGAACTGGAGCAATGGCGAGCCCTGGTCGAACGGGGAGGGCTGGGCGCCCACCTATCCGGTCGTGCCGGTCGCGGCGGCGGCCGGGTTCGACACCGGGATCGTCCGCCTCGCCAACGAATTCTGGGGGCACACGCTCGGCTATGGCGACTATCTCGGGTTCTTCCCGTTCCACTTCGGTATCTACATGGTCACTGAGGTGATCGAGCCCGGGCAATACAGGGTCTGGCCGCGTCTGCGAAAGGCGCTGACGGCGGAGGATTACGCCACGCTCTACCCTACGCTCGTGATGAAGGCCGTGGGGACAACAGTCGCACCGCCGCGCGACCTGGTTGCCACGGGCGGCAGCATCACGCTGGTCGAGGTGATCGACCCTTACGTGCGCAGCGATTTTACAGGCTGACCATGGCACTCGATCTTGACGCTCTCTCCGGCCTGCATATCCAGCGCGCCTGGTTTGCCGCGGTCGACTTTCCTTCGGGCCTTCGCCGGCTCCATACCGGGCTCGGGCCCAAGGAGATCGGCGGCTTTACCTGGGAAGGCATTTCCGATCCCTTCGGCGGGCAGCTCGTCTCGGTCGGATCGATCGAGGAGCCTGACTTCGGCCAGGCGCCGAAGGTCGATGTCGTCATGTCCGGGGCGAACAAGGCCTTCCTCAAATCCATGTGGGACGATCGGCACGCTGTCGAAGGCGCGGCGTGCGATCTCTATTTCGCGATCTTCGATGCCGAGACAGGTGAGGCGCTGTCCGGTCTGGAGCATATGTTCCCCGGCAAGATCACCGCGCCGAAATTCGCCTTCACCGGGGCGACGATCCGGGCGATCCAGCTTTCGATCGTCTCGGAATGGGAGGGGCTGAACTTCCCGGCCACTGGCGCGATGTGGTCGCCGGCCGGCCAGCGGGCGCGCTAT
This sequence comes from Mesorhizobium xinjiangense, assembly GCF_009749525.1. Lineage (GTDB taxonomy): Bacteria > Pseudomonadota > Alphaproteobacteria > Rhizobiales > Rhizobiaceae > Mangrovimarina > Mangrovimarina xinjiangensis. The sequence goes on from NZ_WOAC01000002.1 coordinate 343,606, forward strand.
CCCGGCGATGCCGGCCTGGACTACATCAACGTGCCCGCGACGGAGTTCTACCGGAAATGACCATCACGGCGGAGCAACGTGAGCGCGGAGAGCGGCTGCGGGCGCTCGTGGAGCACCTGAAGGGCAAGCCGGTTGAATACGGCGTCGACGATTGCTCGATGCTGCCGGCACAATGGGTGGCCGATGTGACCGGCCGTGAATTTGACTGGCCGGTTTATGGCAGCCGCGACGGAGCCGCGGCGATCATCGATGCGGCCGGCGGGCTGGTGAATGTCTGGCTGCCCGTTGTGCGGTCGCTCGGGCTCATCGAGCGCTTCGACGTGCCGGAGATCGGCGACATCGGCATCATCGATACGAGCCATGGCCATGTCGGCGGTATCTGGCTGCACGGGCAAACCTTCCTGTGGCGCGCCGATCAGGGCGTGCGCGTGCTCGGGGTGCGCTCGCACCGCATCGTTAGGATCTGGCAAGTCTGACATGAAGCTGAAGACGGCTCTTCTGGCTGGCACGTCGCTGCTGGCGATGACAGCGCACGCCCATGCCTTCTCCGCCATCGGCTCGGCCGTGATATCGGCGCTGCTGTCGGTGGGCGCGGCGGGGATATTGCCGGCGGCCAGCGCCACGGCGATCGGGCTCGCCACGGTCGGCATTGCCGCTACGGTGGCGCAGATTGGCCTTTCGGCCGCGCTCTTCGGTCGCCAGCCCTCCGTCGATCCTGGCGAGATCAAGAACACGACGCAGGGCACTGAGGGACCCGGCCGCTATGCCTTCGGCCGCGTACGGCTGGCTGGCAAGATCGGCTTCGGCAATACGGCCGAGTACGATATCTATCGGCTCCTGCTCAATTGCTTCGGGCCGATCTCGGCGATCGAGGAATGGTTCTACGACAACCGCTCCGTGACCGTCGATCCCGGCGGGTCCGTCACCTCCCCGCCCTGGGCGATCAGCGGCGGGTCACGTCTGTGGCTCAAATGGAAGGCCGGGACGGGCAGCGAAGGCGCGTGGCCGGAGCTTATCAACGATTTCCCGACGCTCTGGACTTCGGCGCATAGGGTTCGCGGTATCGGGCAGGTGCTGCTTCGGGCGATCAATCCCGGCACGGCCGATGATGATTTCGCGACGCTTTTCCAGGGCGGCATCAAGGAACTGGAGATCCTGGCCCGCGTGGGCGAGTTCTTCGACCCGCGCGATTCCTCGACCGACTGGACGATGAACGGTGTCCTGCATTGCCTGCACTGGCTGCGCATGTTGCCGGGCGTGACGGACGGCAACATCGATTTCGACGCCATTGAGGCAGTTGCCGATCAGGCGGAAGACATGGTGCCGACGCTTTCGGGCACCGCGCCGCGATGCCAGCTTTCGGGCGGATGGGAAGGGCCGCTGACGCACGACATCGTGCTCGACATGCGCGACAGCGCAGGTCTCGAGATGGTGCGCCAGGACAATGGCAAATGGACGTTCCGTTTCCTGGAGGACTATCCGGATTCTGAAATCACCTTCCTTGCCCGACACATCATCGACATCTTCCCGCAGGCCGGGCCGGAAGGGGCGAAGCGGCCGAATGTCTGCAAGCTGGAATATTTCTCGCCGGAGCGCGCCTACGAGATCGCGGAGATCGACCTGACCAATGCGCCCTGGGCGAAGGTGCAGAGCGAGGCCAATCGATACGGCGAGCAGGAATACCGCGCCCAGCTCATCTTCTGCACCAATGCCAGCCAGGCACAGAGGATCGCGCGGCGCCGGTTCTACATGGAGCGGGCCGACTACGGCATCCTGAAAACCACCTTCGCCGGTGTGGCGGCATGGGGCAAACGCACCGCCGACATAGAAATCCCGGACGTGGGCGAGGACGGGGCCAGCATCTTCGTCAGGGCGAGGCTCGGCACTGTGCGCGTCAATGACGACGAGGGCACCTGCGAAATCCCGTTCAAGATCATCCCGGACGAACTCAAGACGGCATGGAACCCGGCGACGATGGAGGTTGCACCGCCGCCACAATTGCCCGCGTTCCAGTATGAAAGCGAACTCGACCAACCGGCAATGCCGAGCGCGGCGACCGTAGTGCAGTATCCTGGCGGGGCCTACGAGACCAGGATGAAGTTTTCCGGCGTTGCCGGCGGCACCACGGCCGAGGCGAACTATCGGGAGTATGTCGGCGGACTGCCCGAGCCATGGACTGGCATGACCGAATATCAGGGTGCTTCGGGCGCTTGGTACGGCTGGGACGCGGGAGACGCCCGGCCGCAGGCGGATTTCCGGGCTAGGTTCTTCAACAATGACGACGAGGGAAGCTATTTCTCGCCAGAGCTCGAAGTTGAGCCGCTTGCGATCAACAACTCATCTCCGGCCGCGCCGGTGGTGAGCGGCAGCCTGATCGGCGATCAGCTTACGGGCTACCAACTGCAGGTGACGGCTCGCACGACGCAACTCCGCGTCGTCAAGATGCTGTTCGAATACAATCACGACGGCGGCGGATGGAACATTTTTGCGACCGTCGATAACGTCCGCCCCGACCAAGGCGTCACCCGGACAACCATACCCTTTCCGCAGGCGCAAGACGACCAGGTGCTGAGCTGGCGGGTTTCGTGCTTCACCTCAAACAACACGCAAGGTGCCTATGACAGCGGGGCAGTCATCATTCCCGGCACTGGTGGCGCTTGAAAACTGACGCGGCCGGCGTGCCGCACCTGACCTGAAACGACCAATCCCTTTTTCCGGCGGTCGCTGTCTTGGCAGCCGCACGATCGACCTCACCCTGACATTTCGGAGATTGATGAATGACCGTTTGGACCAAACGCGGCGTTGACATTGCTGCCTCCTATGACGCCGCAGGCGAAGCCCGCAAGGTCGCCAATGGCGAAATGCAGGTCTGGATGACCGAGGCCGAGCGCGCGATCGACGGCGCCGCCATCGGCCGCATCGACCAAGTGACCTGGGCCGATCTCGCGGCGATCACCGGCGAGACTGAGGGCCAGCCGGCGCAGGTGGTCGGGCCGGATGCCGGCACACATACCGATCCGGTCACCAGCGCCACGGTAGACAATGAGGGCTCCTTTATCTGGTCGTCCTCGCCGGCCGGCTGGCGGCGTGTGGGCGGGTTGCCGAATGAGATCATCAACGGTACGAACACCGGTGCTGGCACGGCCAACGCCGTCCAGGCCGACACGATCCCGGTCGGCTTCAACACCAATCCCTACCAGGCGCTGATCTCCGTCAATTTCGTGGCTGCCAACGATGATGCCATGACGCTCTCGCTCAACGAAGAGCCGCCGCGCGACCTGGTGACGAATACGGGTGATCCGATCCCTGCCGGTTATGTTCAGCCTGGCATGGCTGCCCTTGTCATCGTTGATGGCAATGGCGACTATCGCTTCTTCAGCTACGGGGATGCGAGCGCCATCCAGGCGGCAGCGGAAGCGGCGGCTGCGGATGCAGCAGCGAGCGCTGCGGCAGCACAAGCGGCGGTTCCAAACGTCTTTCCGGCTGACATAGCAGCCCTGCAAGCCGTTGATACCGGCGTCAACACTGTGGCCTATCTGACCGATTCGTCGCGCGCCGGGCAGTTCGTGTGGGATGCATCGGACTTTTCGGGCACGCTGCTCGGGCCGGACATCGTGTCGTCGTCTGTCGATGATGGCACAGACACGATTACGTCTGCCGGGCATGGCCTGATGCTCGGTCAGGCGGTTATCGTCACGGCTGCGGTCAATGGGCTCGCCACCAACACGATCTATTACGTTATCAAGGTGGATGACGACAACTTCCAGCTTGCCGCAAGCTTCGATGATGCGCACGACGGCACGCCTGTCAATTTGACGGGAACGACCACAACAACTGTCAAATGGCATCACGATGCCGCACAGGGCGTCTATGTGACGCCCGCAACTGATATCTCGGGTGCTTCAGGTGCATGGGTGCGACGACAGGCCGATAACAGGCTAAATCCGCGGTGGTTTGGCGCAACGGGCGGTGCATCGACCGACGACAGCGAGGCGATCAATCTATGCATCGATTTCATGCGCGCTTTCCGAGACAGCAGTACATTCACCTATGTTGTCGACGGTCAGAGCGCAAAGTATGCGCACGATCGGTCATTGAATTTCACGAGCATCCGAGGCCGTTCCTGGGGCCTGTTCAACATCAAGTTTTTGGCCCGATGCACTGACCAGATCGCGGTCGATTTTACCGACAGTCAGTTCGGGCGGATCGATGATGCGACAGTGCAGGGCGATGCAACCAATACCCCTGATGTCGGGTTCTTCTTCGGTCGTCGCGATGATGGGGGTGGTATCCCGTATCCGACCGCTCAGGGCTTTGACATCGGCGTGATCGAGTATTTCGGCACGTTCAAGAAGTTCGGCCTTCTCAATCTGGCGTCCGAGGTCATGCACATCGATACGGCTCAGGGCGCTAACAACTACCCCTCCGCAAATGCTGCCGTTGATGCGTTCGTCGGGCACTCGGATGTGATCGCCAATTTCTGCGGCATGCCGACTTCGATCTACCAGACGATCGGTCTCGGCTCTCAGTCTCTCGCGTCGGTCATCATCGACAACCACAACGCACAGCGCGGCAGCGCCTACGCCTACACGATTACGAACATCTCAAAGAGCAATCCGGCGGTCGTCACCATTGCGCCTGCCGACGCCGCCGACGGCAACGCTAATTTTGGTCTCGTGAATGGTGCGGCCATCTTCCTTGATGTCATTCAGGGCACCAATCCCGCATGGCTTGAGCAGCTTTCATGGAAAACCTTCACTGTCGCCAACCTGAATGTCGGTGCGGGCACGTTCGAACTTTCCGGCATCGATACGACTGGCACGACAGGAACGTTCACAAGCGGTATTCTGCGCAACAATACCGGCCCGGCGACGGTTCTTGGTCAAAATGCGCTCTATAAGGAGGCAGGCGGTTATCTGGTGGCATACAGCACCGCCAAATATCGTCTCGACGCGCGCGGCGATGATGATTGGAATTGGCACATCGAGCTTGCCGGGCGCTACGAACCGCCAACGCGCGAACTTGTTACCGTGTTCGGTGGGGTGGGTGGTGCCATATCGAAAATTCGCCATCTGAAAATCACCGATGACAACAGCGCTTCGTTGACCTCCGTTCTACGCGCCGCCGCCGTCAGCGGCGGTGGCGTGATCCAGTTGCAGGGTTTCGAACTGGAGATCAGCCATGCTGCTCAGGTTCCGGATGGCGGCACATTCCAGTTGGCATCGCAATTCGAGGTGTTGATCGGTCGTCTTAGTGTGCCCGACGATGCATTCTATCAGGCCGCTGGTTCCTTCGCTGCGTTTCATGGCAAGTGGGAAATTGGCGAAGAAGGAAGTTTCGCACAACAATCGTTCGAAGGCCGTGTCGCTTTCGCAGGTGGGCTGTCAGTGCAGAGCGCTACATCGACGCAAATCGCCTCGGCCACGGACCCGATTAACACGGTCAACAAGTATGTCGGGAAAATCATCCTGGACACGACAAACCATCGCCTGATGGTAGCGCGTGGCGGCATTGTCGGTTCGCAATGGGACGTTTGCGATGGCTCCGCTGTCGTCGTTCCGTCATAATCCAGACCCTACGATGGGTGATTGTGGCAACGCTGGAAAACCTAGCCGATCGAAGCCCACACCGTTGAGTTGCAGTGCGGCGACTGATAGACGTGCAACCTCTTCAACTTAGAGGGGGTCTCATGGACCATCTTACTCCACCCGTCGAACTGATTGCGCAAAACAACGTTGGTATCCATGACAAGGAAAACATTCTTGCCGAGTATCGGAAGATCGGCACCTATCTCTTCACGGTGCTCAAAAACCGGGCCGGCGTTCGCCCGGACAGCGACATCCTCGACATGGGCTGCGGACTGGGGCGCGTGGCGGCTCCATTCACGACATATCTGACCAGCGGCAGCTACACCGGCGTCGACGTCGTCAAGTCGTCGATCGACTGGTGCGCGGAGCGGTATTCCGGCCTGCCGAACTTCCGTTTCATCCACGCCGACCTCTACAGCGAGTTCTATAATCCGAAGGCGACCGTAAGTGCTGAAAACTACCGTTTTCCGTTCGAAGACGGCAGCTTCGACGTGGTCTGGTCCTCGTCGCTCTTCACTCACATGCTGTTCGACGCGGTCGACAATTATCTGGGGGAAATGTCGCGGGTGCTCAAGCCGGGCGGGCGCATCTGGAACAGCTACCTCCTGCTCGACGAGATCTCCGAACCGCTGGTGCACGGTCGCCCCCGGTCGGATGGCCGGCGCATGGAACACGAGGTCAAGGGCGGGCGTGTCGGATGGAAGGATAAGCCGGAATGGGTCGTTGGCCTGCGCCTGGACGGCATTAACGAACTGCATCGAAAACATGGGCTCGAGATCGTCGAGACGCAGCTTTCGAACTGGTCCGGAGGGCGCGAAGACGTTCCTTACAAGGGGCAGGATGTCATCATCGCGCGGAAGGCCTCCTAGCTTCGCGTGATCGCGTAGACATGCTGGAGGCTATGGGGCTGCCCGACGTAGCGAGCCCCATAGCGCTTCAGATAGGCATCAGTGACCACGGCGTGGCCGAACACCTTGTCGGCGTCGAGCACGCCGTCCGACGAGGTGAAGAGGATGCCGCGGTCGTTCAAGACCTGGTGTAGATCGGCCTCGCGGCCTTTGAAATTGTGGTCGATGAATTCATCTCGGCGAACAGTGAAGTAGAACGTTCCTCCGGGCTTGAGGGCCGTTACCAGCACGGGGATGTTGCGCTCGAAGGACGTAGGGTTCAGGTGGGTGAACACCGAGAAGGAGAGGATGAAATCGTAGGCGCCCGTCGGAATATCACCGATGGACAGGATCTCCGGAACCTTCGTCACCTTGTTGGTGAAGCGGCCGTTCGCGAGGATGCTCAATGTGTGCGGCCATGCATCACATAGGTCGAGTTGCTCCGGCAGTCCTTTGGATAGCAGTGTCGAGGCGAACCGCCCCCATCCGCATCCGTAATCCAGGCCGCGCCATCCCGGCTTGAATGCACCATCCTTGTCTAGCATTTCTATAAAGTCGAAAGCGCGCTTCACGAGTCCGGGGCCGCTCATGGCGGTGTATCCGGCTTGGAGCTTTTCGTCCGGCCAGAGAGGGCCAAATTGCCCGGTCATCAGTCCGTCATAGATTTCCCGGTGGTTCAATCCCTCAAACGGATTTCTGTGCTGGATCACTGGCATCCCCTTGGTTGTTCTGATCCCTAAACCACACACGCCATCTGAAAACTCAACGCCGAAGAGATGCATCGCCGCCTCAGTGCACCGTGCCTGACCGCAGACACATCGTCATGATCCGCTCCAGCCTGGCGCGCAACATGTCCTGGATCGGCGTGAGGTTTACGCCGGGCATCGGCATGGGGCCACCCGGCCCGGTCATTTCCAACGTGCCGATCATCATCTCGTAGTCGCCCGCGAACAGGTCGATCTCACCCACGAGCTCGTCTGTCTCGGGCGCGCCGAGCGTGGCCTTGAGCATGAGCCGTCTGGCTCTTCCGGCCGCACCCTCGGTCGGGCCGGACGGGCTCTCGATCATCTGGCGAAGTTCTTCGAACGGATCCATGACGCGGCACGATAGCTGCGCAATCCACCCCTGAAAACCCGAAAGGAAACGGCATGGCTACGAAAGTCAGCCAGCGCGGGCTCGTGGAGATCGCGAGCCACGAGGGCATTGTCAATGCGCCTTATCGAGACAGTCGAGGCATTTGGACGGTTGGCATCGGCCATACGGCCAGCGCTGGACCGCCCGACCCGGCAACCAAGCGGGGCGAATACTCCATGGACGAGATCATGGACATCTTCGCGCGGGACATCGCCACATTCGAGGCGCGGGTACGTAATGCCTTCTCCGTTCCGCTGACGCAGCGCCAGTTCGATGCGGCGGTTTCGTTCGATTTCAACACGGGAGGCATCGATCGCGCGACATGGGTGCAGAAGTTCAATGCCGGCGATGTGGCCGGGGCGCGCAAGGCGTTCATGAACTGGAGCAAGCCGAAGGAGATCATAGGCCGCCGCAAGAAGGAGCGGGCGCTGTTTTTCGATGGCGTCTATTCGAGCGGCGGAACGGCAATGCTCTACCCGGCGAACTCGGCTGGCGAAGTGTTGTGGAGCCGCGGCAAGCCGGTTGATGTGGTCGCGGAGATGAAAGGCGGCGCCCCCTCTCCCACGCCCCGCCCCTCCGGCAAGGGCGGGCTCATTGCCGCGCTTATAGCTGCGCTGGCGGCTGCGGGCGCTTGGCTGGTTTCTCTGCCGTGCAATTTGTTCGGAATTTGGTGCGGAGGCTGATCATGCAGTTTTGGCGATGCGAGTGCGGCAAGTGCGAGAAATACGAGAGCGGAATGCCGCCTCAACCTTGCGAAGGCTGCGACGAGTGCGGGACGGCATTCGCGCAGCGTCCCGGCGATCACGTCCAAAAGATAGGGCACGACTGGAAGCCGCAATTCGACGGCGATGCGGGCAAGCCCGCGCGGCCGATCTGTAAGCGATGCTACGCGCGTGGCCCCAAGCCAGAAGGAGCGTGACCATGTGGCAGCGCATCAAATCGTTCTTCAAGGACAGCGAGACCATCTTCTTCGCCCGGCTCCAGATGGCCGTCGGCATCATCCTTGAAATCGTCACCACGGCAGACCCGTATCTATTCGCCCCGATCTTCGGTGAATACTTCCCGTGGTTCCTGCTGGCGAACGGCATCCTGACCGAGTACCTGCGCCGCCGCCGTGACGACACGCTAGCCCGCAAGCCGGACGAGTTCCACGGGGAGCAGGTCTGATGGGCGGCGGCAACGACACCAGAGACATCCTGATCGATATGATCTCGATGTACTTCGCGATCCCGCTTGCTATCAAGGCGGCTGCCGTGCTCGCCACATGGGCCGTGTTCGGCCTGCCCTACGCCGTGGCCGTACTGGCCGGCATCGTCGTGTCTGCCGGCGCATGGGCCGCCAACGAATGGTGGCTGAACCGATGATGGCTTTCCTATTCTCCCGCGTCGGGGCAGCGCTGGCCGGCGTTCTCGTGCTGGCCGGTGTCATGGCCTACACGCACTATGCCGCCTATCAGCGAGGCGCAGCGGCGGAAAGGACGGCTGCCCTGCAGAAGTCGGTTGAACTGCTTCGCGAAAGGAACGCGACCGATGAGCAAATTCGCGACATGGATGATCGGCAGCTTTGCGTTGCTCTCGGTGGCCGGTTGTCAGACGACGGCACCTGCGAGTGACTGCGACGGGTGGCGGAAACTGAACCCCGCGTCGCAGACGCGCAGCTTCATCATCGAGAACGACAGACCGTTCGCAGAGCAGGTGGCGGGGCATAACACCTTCGGCGCGAGCCGGGGGTGCTGGGATTGAAACACAGGAGCGGGGCATTGGCAGGAGACACGAAGGATCAGCACATGAGAACGCCGACATGGCAATGGACGTGGAACTTAAACACCGTGGTCCTTCTGGTCGGCCTTGTGGCCGGCATCGCCGCATGGGGGGCAACGTGGGAGCGTGTAAGCTCCAATCAACGGATCAACGCTGAAAAGATCGAGCGCATTGACAAGCGTGTCACGTCGCTGGAAACCACGGCCCGCATTCTGGACAACCACGAACTGCGAATAACCGCGGTGGAAGAGCAGGCCAACGATGCCGCCGACGCCATGCGATCGGTCGAGAGCGCCATCCACGGCTTGAGCTCCGACATGCGTGTTGTGAGGGAGATACTGCAGCGGCTCGAAAACCGGACCTCGCGGCCGCCGCCTTGATTGTAGTTTTGAGGCAAAAAGTATAACCGCCTCTCACCCGGGATTGTACCCGACTATAGCGCCCGCTGGCCGATTGCAGCGGCCGCCGGTGCCGCCAGCGCATGGTACGCGATGACGGGACGTCCGCCGCCTTGACGAAATCCGCGCCCGGCGGTTCCGGGTATCATCAGAAGGAGAAGACCGATGACGGTCCAGGTAAGAGCGAAGTTCAAGTGCTGGCGGATTGAGCGCAACAAATCGACCGATCCGGATGATCAGATGGCCCGTGTGCATCTCATGCCCGTCTATGAGGACGGCAAGGGCGTGAACGCCGAATGGTCGAAATGGACGCCAGGCGGCCAGATCGAGATGTACATCACAGGCGGCGAGTATTTCATGGACTTCACGCGCGCAGACTGATATCTGCCGCGCCTCTCAGGCAAAGAGCCCCGCGGTCGAAAGGCTGCGGGGCTATTTTTGTTTCGGCCGGAGCTACCTCATGGAGCATACCAGATGGAATTGATCTCCAAGATGGGTGGTTTGTCCCAAGTACTCACGATACCTGCGTGTGCGTCGATTACTGCAAGCTTGTCGCCGGCATCCATGGCTTCGTTGACGATCGCATAGGCTTGCTGTGGCGTGTAGGTCGTATTGACGTAGAAAAGTGACAATTGAAACTGATGCCACTTTCCGAGCCCTTTAATTGCATCACGGACACCATCGTAATTTTGGCCCGGATGAATGAGATCGTAAGCGATAAACAGGTTGTATGCCATTGAACTCTCCTTTGTCTTCTTGGAGAGCTATAGTGAACACTTGACGATTCGTCCCGTTATGCTCAGTCACATTTTGGGGAGCTGTCCGCCACATCTACGCCGTTATCTGTTCAAGCCTTACCATACGCTCATCCGGCAGCGGCCGCTGCAGCTGCTTCGCCTCTTCCCACGGCGCCGTCATCCATAGCTCGATCTCGTCGGGCTCGGTAAGCATGACAGGCATGGCCTTCTTGTGCACCGGGCCCACGATGCCGTTGGGCTCCGTGGTCAGGAAGCCGTAGAGCTCGTGGTCGGCCGGATCCTCCTTCGCCTTGCGCTTGCCCGTCCAGGGCGTCCAGAGACCGGCGAAGAGGAACAGCGGTTCGTCTTCATTCAGGGCGAACCAGGCGATCGGGGTTCGCCCGCCCTCGACCTTCGATGCCGGGTCCGGCTCGGCAAAGCGTGTCACCGGAACCAGGCAGCGGTTTTCGACGCCGAGCCAGCGCCGCCAGTGTGGCGAGGTGGTGTTGCGGATGTTCGTCACGCCGTAATCGTAATTCTTGCCCTTGAGAGCGAAATGCGGGGAGGGCATGCCCCAGCGCGCCGCGACGAGCTCGCGCTTGCCGTCCTCGCCCTTGCGCACGATCGGGCCGAAGGTGTTGGGGTAGACGTCGCCCGGCGCCAGGTTGCCGGCGCGGTTGGTCATGGCCCGGGTGAAATCGAGGATCATCTGCGGGCCGGCGCGGTGATGGTACAGGTTGCACATGGCGATCTGAGATGATTGCCGAAAAGGCCTTGACGGGTGACAACTGGCTTTACCGAAATTATGAGGATATTTTTGAGATGCCGCAACCTATAAGGGGACCGATCCAGGGCCTTTGTGGCGCGCAAGCACTGGCGCTCAGGCCCAATCATATGGCGATGATTGGTCTGGTAATTAGTTCTTGGGCCGAATTCGAAGACGCATTGGATCGTATTGTTCTATCAACATTTAGGCAAGATGCCTTTCAGGCTTATCGATTAGTTTTGTCGGTAGTTAATATAGATATCCGTCAAAAAATCATTTTGGCATCGCTTGAGTCTCTGCCGGACACTGAAGAGAAGTGGAAAGCGATACAATTTTTGTCAGGTAAGAAGCTAAAATCAATAAAGAGACGTCGGAATAATGTAGCTCACTCCACATGGATGGTTTCTGAAAAGTATGAAGGAATGATCATACGTAGGCCTAGATCGGCGTTTTCGGGAGAACCGCATGAGAAATGGTCAGTGAGCGACTTCAATTCGATTTTGACATCTATTCAGGGTCTCACTGCAGAAGCGGGGCAGCTTGGCATTCAGTTGGACAAGGCTTACGAAGGCTACATCAACCTCCGACTGCCTGCTGGTTGGGATTTGGTCCCGAAAGAACGTGATGAGCCAACAGGCGAGTGAGTGCGTTTCCTAGCCGGCGTGGAACTTCTTGCGATCGGCCGCGCCGTCGCTATTGATCAGGGCAATGTTCTTCGATCCGCATTTGGAGCAGACGAGCTTCGGCGCGAGCGCCCGTGCCAGCGTGGAATGCTCGAAGCCGAGACGGCGGCCGAGTGCTTCAAGGTCGAGTCGACAATGATGCCGGCATGCATTGCAGTGTGCGGTGAGGTTGTGGTCGTAGTCGATCATCGACCGGATGCTGTCTATGACGATGCCTCTGCTCATGCCGATCAAATAGGATCATGTTCCTATATTCGTCAAGCAGGTGTGGCAGGGTATCACCTAAGCCATTGAAAACTGGTGCGCGCTGTTGGCGCCACACCAAGGCGCAAGCCATTGAATTCGCAGAATTGGCGAACTCCGTCCGGGGGCACCATCGGTTATCGGGACGAGACTGCTGCTCACGTGCTCGCAGTGCCCATCATTCTTGCGCGTCCGGGGCAGCCTCAGTTCGGCCTGGCCTGCCGGGCGAGGCGCAGCCATTCGGCACGCTGGAGAATGACGGTCGAGCGCTCCTCGGCCTCCTCCCGACGCATCGGCGTTGCCGAAGGTGCGGTCCTGACGGCCGGCATGCTGCCCCATGGTGTCCAGACGATGGCGCCTGCCGCGCCTTCACCATACTTGCTTGGCCGTACATTCACAGATGCGCCTCCTCTCGTTCAGCTTAGCCTTTTTGGGCGGCAATCGGTTCTTTTTTGAGGCAGGCGTGCCACATTTTCATGACGCATCGCCGGCTTTTCGGCCGATGCCGGCGGGGGTTTCGCCGGGTTCGTCGAGGTGGCGGCGCGCTGCATAGAGCGCGATCGCGGCGGCATTGGAGACGTTGAGCGAGCGGATGGCGCCGGGCATGTCGAGGCGCGCCAGCCTGTCCACGGTTTCGCGCGTTTTTTGCCGCAATCCCTTGCCTTCCGCTCCCATGACGAGTGCCACGCGGTCGCCGCCGAGCGTCGCCTCGAGCCGCTTCGGCCCCTCCGAATCAAGACCGATGGTCAGGATGCCGGCCGCCTTGAGCTCGTCCAGCGCCTGGGCCAGGTTTCTCACCTCGATCAGATCGATATGCTCGAGCGCGCCCGAGGCCGCCTTGGCCAGGACGCCTGATTCGGCCGGGCTGTGGCGCTTGGTCGTGATCAGCGCGCCGGTGCCGAAGGCAACGGCCGTGCGCAAAATGGCGCCGACATTGTGCGGGTCCGTCACCTGGTCGAGCACCACGATGAGCGGCGTGTCGCCAAGCGCCGAAATCGCCTTTGGCCGCAACGGCTCGGCTTCGATGACAACACCCTGATGCACGGCGTCGGGGCCGGTGAGGCGGTCGATCGCGCGTGGCTCTACGATCTCGACCGGAAAGGACAGGCCGGCCGGGTCGGCCAGCTTCAGCCGCTCGGCGGCATTGCGCGTCACCATCATGCGATGAATGGTGCGGTTGGGATTGTCGAGCGCGGCGCGCACAGTGTGCAGCCCGTAGAGCCTGACCAGCCCGTCGCCCGGTGGGGCCGGCGACTGGGAACGTGCCGGTTTGTGTTCGCTGCGTCCCGGCGATTGCTCATCGCGATGGGCGCGGCGAAGCCGTGCATAGTGGCTGTCCTTGCGGGTGCGTGATGTCTGGTCGCTCATGCACTCTCTATAGCGCCTGTCGCACGCATTGGATATGCGGCGATCGGTGCCGCGGGCAGGCGCGGCAAAAAGGGGCGCGCATGCTCCGACTATCGGTTGACAGGGCGCAGTCATGTCGCCATAAGGCGCTTCGCATGATTTCCGGTTGCGGCCACGCGGCCGAATTTACATGCTGGAAGACCTCGTCGCATGGCTCCGGCGCAGTACGGAGGGGTGTCCGAGTGGTTAAAGGAGACGGACTGTAAATCCGTTGGCTATGCCTACGCTGGTTCGAATCCAGCCCCCTCCACCACTGCACATCCGGAGCTGATTGCCTTGCGGGTATAGCTCAATGGTAGAGCAGCAGCCTTCCAAGCTGAATATGCGGGTTCGATTCCCGCTACCCGCTCCAGGCAACTTTTTGAAATCACTTCTGTTTTTACGATCGAGCATTTGAGCCGTTTCACTGCGCGGCAGAGTAGCGGTTGCTTGCCGGCTTCGTTAGGCACCAGTCAGTTGCTCACACTTTCGAGCGAGCCGCAGGCGCGAATGCATTTTGGTTTCGAGGGTGGCGGGCTGCCTTTTCTGTTGGCGCGAGGCGCCGCCGTTGCAGGGCAGCAGTGATGGGCTTTTCCAATAGTCGGTAGCTGATGATGCCCGCCACCGCGGACGCGACAATCATCGCCATATAGCCCACGCCCAGGCCAATCGAGCTCTGGTTCATCTGCGTCACGTCCATGATCTTGCTGATAATCTGCAAGACGAACACATGGAGCAGATAGATCGAATAGCTGGCGGCTCCGAGGAGCAGCAGCAGAGGAGAAGTAACCTTCGAATCGTTCCGCTCCAGAACGAGGGCCGCGACAACGATCCCCGCAGCCGGTAGGCCGAATGCCATGGAGCGCGCCTCCATGGGAGAATGTTGCGCTGCTACCAGGAGCCAGACGACACTCGATGCGATCAACAGCCATGCGCCGATTTTGGCATCGCGCGTCTTTGAAATCGTCATTGCGGGAAGAGAGTATGCGATGAGGATGCCAAACACGAACTCCCATATGACATTGTTGGCGTAGTAGCCGAGAACCTTGTCGCCGGAGACGACCGCGGCAGCGGTCAAAGCCGCGAAGATCGGAACGACGAGCAATCCCCGATGCGCCAGGTTGCGTCCGCAGACCAGCGTCAGCGAAAAGCAGACATAGAAGAACATCTCGAAATTCAGCGTCCAGCCAACCAGCACGATCGGCATCAGGTCCACGCCGTTGCCGTCGAACTCAGGCAGGAACAGCAGTGACTTGAGAAGGTAGGATGCCTGAATCTCGTGGTGCCCGAAAAACGGCAAACCGGCCAGAACGGCAAATACCGTGGCAATCGTCACCAGCCAGTACATCGGAATGACTCGTGTGGCACGATTCCGGAGGAAATCCATCATCGTGGGGGCCGATGCACGCGTAGTGTAGACCATTATGAACCCGCTGATCACGAAGAACAGATCGACGCCGGATGCGAAAATTTCCGTGTCTTTATACCCGGCCGCGTGAATCACGTGATGGAGGACCACCATCAGGGCAGCAATTCCCCTGAGCGTCTGAAGATTCGATAACAAGCCAACCCCCTGATTGCGCGACAATCTTAGCCGCCAGGGGGCTATCGGCCCAATCGTCCATTGGGGTTTGATGTACTCAAAAAGGATAGGCTCAATTAGCTGTCAATCAAGCGCGTCACGGCTGCTCTCGCCTTCGCCGCGCGCCCACCGCAACTGTGTATTGCCTCCGTAGTCGTCATCAACGTTGGCTTCATTCCATGGTCGAGGGGCATCGTCGCCAGTCCCGATTTTATTTCCGGCAGCGATTGTAGTTGGCCAGGCACCGCCTCTCGGCCAAAAGGGCCTTGTATTTTGTGGACTTTGCCGCTAATCGCCCCGCATCCGAACCGAATTACAGTTCTGGCCGCCAGGGAATGACAAAATGGCAAAAGGTAAATTCGAGCGTACGAAGCCGCATGTGAACATTGGCACGATTGGTCACGTTGACCATGGCAAGACGTCGTTGACGGCGGCGATCACGAAGTATTTTGGCGAGTTCAAGGCGTATGACCAGATCGACGCAGCGCCTGAGGAGAAGGCGCGCGGCATCACGATTTCGACGGCGCATGTCGAGTACGAGACGGAGAATCGCCACTACGCGCATGTCGACTGCCCGGGCCACGCGGACTATGTGAAGAACATGATCACGGGCGCGGCGCAGATGGACGGCGCGATCCTGGTTGTTTCGGCGGCCGACGGCCCGATGCCGCAGACGCGCGAGCACATTCTCCTGGCCCGCCAGGTTGGCGTTCCGGCGATCGTCGTGTTCTTGAACAAGGTCGACCAGGTTGACGACAAGGAGCTTCTGGAGCTTGTCGAGCTTGAGGTTCGCGAGCTTCTGTCGGCCTACGAGTTCCCGGGCGACGACATTCCGATCGTTGCCGGCTCGGCGCTTGCGGCGCTTGAGGATTCCAACAAGGAGATCGGCGAGGATGCGATCCGTGCGCTGATGAAGGAGGTTGACGCCTACATCCCGACGCCGGAGCGTCCGGTCGACCAGCCGTTCCTGATGCCGATCGAGGACGTGTTCTCGATCTCGGGCCGCGGCACGGTTGTGACGGGTCGCGTCGAGCGCGGCATCGTCAAGGTCGGCGAGGAAGTTGAGATCGTTGGCATCCGTCCGACGTCGAAGACGACGGTGACGGGTGTTGAGATGTTCCGCAAGCTTCTCGACCAGGGCCAGGCGGGCGACAACATCGGCGCGCTTTTGCGCGGTGTCGACCGTGAGGGTGTGGAGCGTGGTCAGATCCTGTGCAAGCCGGGTTCGGTGATGCCGCACACGAAGTTCAAGGCCGAGGCCTACATTCTGACCAAGGAAGAGGGCGGCCGTCACACGCCGTTCTTCACCAACTACCGTCCGCAGTTCTACTTCCGCACGACGGACGTGACGGGTGTGGTGACGCTTCCGGCGGGCACGGAGATGGTGATGCCGGGCGACAATGTGACGGTTGACGTGGAACTGATCGTGCCGATCGCGATGGAAGAGAAGCTGCGCTTCGCCATCCGTGAGGGCGGTCGCACCGTCGGCGCCGGGATTGTTGCTTCGATCACGGAGTGATCGGGCAAAATCCCGAAAGCTGCCGACGGATTCTAAGATCTGACACAGCGCGAGACGCGCTGTGTGGCGGCGCCGGGATTGTTGCTTCGATCACGGAGTGAACGAGGATTACAGACCAATGTCAGGAAAGGGCGGCGGAAACGTCGCCCTTTCTTTATTGCCGCCCCGCGAGTTCCTATGATGCCCGGTGAAGTTTGTCGTGACGGGGCCACTTCATGGATGCAACGGACACAAGGGTCGTGCGGTGGCGCGAGGTCGAAGGCGGCGGTCTCGAGCATCTCGTGATGGCCGCACGAGGCGATGCGATCCTCTTCGACGGCGTGGTCATTCCCGGCGGGCAGGACTACGCGGTCGAATACCACATTGCCTGCACGGCCAACTGGCGCGTCGAGCGGGTCGAGGCGGCCATCATCGGCGGGCAGGGCAGTCTATTGCTCGAGCATGACGGTCGGGGGCACTGGAAGCGCAATGGCCGCGCCGCACCTTCGCTTGACGGGGTCTTCGAGCCCGATCTCTCGGTCTCGCCTCTCACCAACACGTTTCCCATCCGCCGCCTCGGCCTGAGCCAGGGGGAGAGCGCGGATATCCGTACCGCCTATGTCAGCTTCCCCGATTTCGCGGTCTTCGCCGATCCGCAACGCTATACCTGCCTGGAGGAAAACAGGCTCTACCGCTACGAATCGCGCGACAGCGATTTTTGCCGCGATATCGAGGTCGATGCGGACGGCTTCGTGATCGATTATCCGGGTCTGTTTCGCCGCATGGAGTGAAGCGCGCCCGTCGGTCTTTTCGCGCGCCGGGGCATTCGCCTCTTTACAGACGCGCCGGAAATTCATAGGAAGCGCTGCCGTACGCGAAATGCGTTGGATCTAGGGGTATAGCTCAGTTGGTAGAGCGGCGGTCTCCAAAACCGCAGGTCGGGGGTTCGAGCCCCTCTGCCCCTGCCAGGCCGCGCGCGGCGCAAGGCCAGGATGCTGCCGGAACGATTGGATGGTTCCGGGGCCGCTGCATTGAATTTCGAATTGAGCACTTGCAACGGTGACGGTTCGCAATTATGTAGGGGCATTCAAACACGCGGT
The DNA here is from genome assembly GCF_009749525.1 of Mesorhizobium xinjiangense. GTDB lineage: Bacteria > Pseudomonadota > Alphaproteobacteria > Rhizobiales > Rhizobiaceae > Mangrovimarina > Mangrovimarina xinjiangensis. Next base: position 361,368 of record NZ_WOAC01000002.1, read on the forward strand.
GCGTGGAGCCGGGTATCGGCTTGGCGCGCCCTTATTGCATGGGCGAAAGATGCTCTGATTCGAGTGACTTGCGTCCAGATGCGGCAATGTCCCGCTTGTCGGGATCGTCCAGAAGGCCCGGCAAACGGGCTCTCGAAAGCAGAGCGGCACATGGCGTCAAAGTCCACGAATCCTTTTGTCTTCCTGCAGCAGGTGCGTCAGGAGACGGCGAAGGTTACCTGGCCGTCCCGGCGCGAAACGATGATTTCGACGGCGATGGTGCTGATGTTCGCGTTTCTAGCGGCGATATTCTTTTTTGCAGCCGACCAGGTGATGGCCCTGGGTGTCGAGCTCATTCTCGGCATCGGGCAATAATTACCGGCAAATACGGAGAGCACCTGAGATGACTGCGCGGTGGTACATCGTTCACGCCTATTCGAACTTCGAGAAGAAGGTCGCCGAGGACATAGAGCACAAGGCGAAGCAGAAGGGCCTCGATGGCCAGATCGAGCACATCGTCGTGCCGACGGAGAAGGTTGTCGAGGTGCGTCGCGGTCGCAAGGTCGATGCGGAGCGCAAGTTCTTTCCAGGGTATGTGCTGGTTAAGGCGAACCTCACCGATGCGGTGTTCTCGCTCATTAAGAACACGCCGAAGGTGACTGGGTTTCTTGGTGATTCCAGGCCCGTGCCGATCACGGAAGCCGAGGCCGACCGCATCCTGCATCAGGTGCAGGAGGGCGTTGACCGGCCGAAGCCGTCGATCACCTTCGAGATTGGCGAGCAGGTGCGTGTTTCGGATGGGCCGTTCGCGTCCTTCAACGGCTTCGTTCAGGAAGTCGATGAGGAGCGTTCGCGGCTGAAGGTGGAGGTGTCGATCTTCGGGCGCGCCGTGCCGGTCGATCTTGAATTCGGTCAGGTCGAGAAGGGCTGACCAGTCGTCGCCGCGCCGCTGTGCGGATGACGGTCGCCGGCCCATGGGGCTGCGGCAAACGGGTGGAAGGAGAAGGCGGCTTGGCCGGCCGTATGATCTCCGTACCACCGAACTGCAACCGCTGGCCCGCCTGTTCGACAGGGTGGCCGGCATGAAGAAAAGGCAGACGAGTAATGGCTAAGAAGATTGCGGGCCAGCTCAAGCTTCAGGTTCCCGCGGGGTCGGCAACGCCGTCGCCCCCGATCGGTCCGGCGCTTGGTCAGCGTGGCATCAACATCATGGAATTCTGCAAGGCGTTCAACGCGCAGACGCAGGAGATGGAGAAGAACGCGCCTATTCCGGTGGTGATCACCTACTACCAGGACAAGTCGTTCACCTTCACCATGAAGACGCCCCCGGTCACCTTCTTCCTGAAGAAGGCGGCCAACCTGAAGTCGGGTTCCAAGGAGCCCGGCAAGTCGACCGCCGGCAAGATCTCCCGCGACAAGGTACGCGAGATCGCCGAGGCGAAGATGAAGGATCTCAATGCGAACGATGTGGACGCGGCCATGCGTATGGTCGAAGGCTCCGCCCGTTCGATGGGCCTGGAAGTGGTGGGCTGATATTATGGCGAAGAAAATTGCAAAGCGCATTGCGAAGTCGCGCGAGGGTATCGATGCCGACAAGGCCTATGATCTGGCCGAGGCGATCAATCTGCTCAAGGAACGCGCTACCGCCAAGTTCGACGAGACGATCGAGGTGGCCATGAACCTCGGCGTTGATCCGCGTCATGCCGACCAGATGGTTCGCGGCGTCGTGAACCTGCCGAACGGCACGGGTCGTGACGTGCGCGTCGCCGTCTTCGCGCGTGGCGACAAGGCCGATGAAGCCAAGGCTGCAGGTGCCGACATTGTGGGTGCCGAGGACCTCGTGGAGACGGTGCAGAAGGGTGAGATCAATTTCGATCGCTGCATCGCCGCGCCAGACATGATGCCGCTCGTCGGCCGTCTCGGCAAGGTGCTGGGCCCGCGCGGCATGATGCCGAACCCGAAGGTCGGCACGGTGACGGCCGATGTCGCCGCGGCGGTCAAGGCGTCGAAGGGCGGCGCTGTGGAGTTCCGCGTCGAGAAGGCGGGCATCGTGCATGCCGGCGTCGGCAAGGCGTCGTTCGATGCCGACAAGATCGCCGAGAATGTGCGCGCCTTCGCCAACGCTGTCATCAAGGCCAAGCCGACCGGCGCCAAGGGCAACTACGTCAAGAAGGTTGCCGTGTCGTCGACCATGGGCCCCGGCCTGAAGATCGACGTGGCCACGCTCGGCGCGGCCTGATTCGATATTTGAGGAGCGGGCGCTAACATCCCGCTTCCACAACAAGAATTCGGGCCCTCGGGCCCGAATGGCGGAAGCCGCAAGGTTTCCAGCTATCCTGTCCGAGATTGCAGGCGGCTCGCCTTAATTCTGTTGAAGGGCCTGCATGAGACGGGGTCGACCCGGTTTTAGGAGCATTTGCTCCGGATTGGTTCGAACCGTGTGTGCCTTTTGTCAGCGCGTCGGTCCGCATGCGGGCCGGCGAGGCGAGAAGGGGACAGGATCCTCGAGCGTCGTTCGGGAATCCGCAAGTCCGGATCGCCCGGCCGGCAAAAGGCAACCCGGCAGCCATGTCCGCAAGGGCAGGTTGCCAACTGGAGATAGGCAGTGGACAGAGCGGAAAAACGCGAACTCGTCACGGACCTCAACGCTGTTTTCGCGAGCAGCGGCTCGATCGTCGTGGCCCACTATGCCGGTATCACCGTCGCGCAGATGAACGATTTTCGTTCGAAGATGCGTGAAGCCGGCGGTACCGTCAAAGTCGCGAAGAACCGTCTCGCCAAGATCGCTCTTCAGGGTACGGAATCCGAGGGCATGTCGGATCTGTTCAATGGACAGACCTTGATAGCCTATTCGGAGGATCCGGTTACGGCGCCGAAAGTCGCGTCCGATTTTGCCAAGGGGAATGAGAATCTCATCATTCTCGGCGGCGCTATGGGCGCAACTTCTCTCGACGCCAATGGTGTGAAGGCGCTTGCGACCTTGCCGTCGCTCGACGAGCTTCGCGCCAAGATCGTCGGCATGATCCAGACGCCGGCAACCCGGATCGCCCAGGTCGTCAACGCACCGGCAGGCCAGCTTGCCCGCGTGTTCGATGCCTATGCCCGGAAGGACGAGGCGGCATGAGGCCGTTCCTCGCTGTCACCTACACACATTCGAACCTGATAAGGAACTGAACAAATGACTGATCTTGCAAAGATCGTTGATGACCTTTCCAGCCTGACCGTCCTCGAGGCGGCCGAGCTTTCCAAGATGCTTGAAGAGAAGTGGGGCGTTTCGGCCGCTGCTCCCGTCGCTGTCGCGGCTGCTGGCGGCGGTGCTGCTGCTGGTGCCGAGGCTGCCGAAGAGAAGACCGAGTTCGACGTCGTTCTCGCCGAGGCGGGCGCCCAGAAGATCAACGTCATCAAGGAAGTCCGCGCCATTACCGGTCTTGGCCTGAAGGAAGCCAAGGACCTGGTCGAAGGCGCGCCGAAGCCCGTCAAGGAAGGTGTTTCCAAGGACGAGGCCGAGGAGATCAAGCAGAAGCTCGAAGAGGCCGGCGCCAAGGTCGAGCTGAAGTAGCTGGCGTACCCGGCGGACGGCGCGAGCCGTTCGCCGGTTCTGCCCGCCGGGGCATGGAGAGGAAACCCATTTCCTGTGGGTCGGCGACGGCTCACAGGAAACGGGTTTCAACCCGTTTTGAATGGATGGCCGCGGAGTTTTCTGCAGCGCGCGGTTGAGAGACGAGCCAGTAAGGCAGCAAGGAGCGACGATGGCCCAGACCCAGACGTTCAATGGTCGCAGGCGCGTACGCAAATTCTTCGGAAAGATTCCGGAAGTTGCGGAAATGCCGAACCTCATCGAGGTTCAAAAGGCATCATATGATCAGTTTCTGATGGTGGAGGAGCCCGAAGGCGGGCGCGCGGACGAGGGGCTTCAGGCGGTCTTCAAGTCTGTCTTCCCGATCTCGGACTTTGCCGGGACGTCGATGCTCGAATTCGTCACCTACGAGTTCGAGGCGCCGAAGTTCGACGTCGAGGAGTGCCGTCAACGCGATCTGACCTACGCCGCCCCGCTCAAGGTGACGCTGCGTCTCATCGTGTTCGACGTCGACGAGGACACGGGCGCCAAGTCTATCAAGGACATCAAGGAACAGGACGTCTATATGGGCGACATGCCGCTCATGACGTCGAACGGCACCTTTATCGTCAACGGCACAGAACGCGTCATCGTCTCTCAGATGCACCGTTCGCCGGGTGTCTTCTTCGACCATGACAAGGGCAAGTCGCACTCTTCCGGCAAGCTCTTGTTCGCCGCGCGCGTCATTCCGTATCGCGGCTCCTGGCTCGACATCGAGTTCGACGCCAAGGATGTCGTGCATGCGCGCATCGACAGGCGCCGCAAGATCCCCGCCACCTCGCTCCTGAAGGCGCTGGGCATGGACGGCGAGGAAATCCTTTCGACCTTTTACAACATGCTCACGGTCGAGCGTGACGGCGAGGAATGGCGCATTCCCTATTCAGCGGACCGTCTCCGTGGCCGCAAGACCGTGTCGGATCTCATCGACGCCGATAGCGGCGAAGTGGTCGTGGAAGCGGGCAAGAAGATCACCGCGCGCCAGGCCAAGCAACTCGCCGAGAAGGGGCTGAAAGCCATCAAGGCGACGGAAGACGATCTGTTCGGCAACTACCTGGCCGAGGACGTTGTCAATGACGAGACCGGCGAGATCTATCTCGAGGCTGGCGACGAGATCGATGAGAAGACTCTGAAGGTGCTGATGGACGCCAACCTTCAGGAATTCAACATCCTCGACATCGATCACGTCAATGTCGGCGCCTATATCCGCAATACGCTTGCGGTCGACAAGAACGAGGGGCGTCAGGACGCGCTGTTCGACATCTACCGCGTCATGCGTCCCGGTGAGCCGCCGACGCTGGAGACGGCGGAGGCGATGTTCAATTCGCTGTTCTTCGATTCCGAGCGCTACGACCTGTCGGCCGTCGGCCGGGTCAAGATGAACATGCGCCTCGAACTGGACTGCCCGGATACGGTACGCGTCCTGCGCAAGGAGGACATCCTGGCTGTCGTCAAGACGCTGGTCGAACTGCGCGACGGCAAGGGCGAGATCGACGACATCGACAATCTGGGCAACCGCCGCGTTCGCTCCGTCGGCGAGTTGATGGAGAACCAGTACCGGGTCGGCCTCCTGCGGATGGAGCGCGCCATCAAGGAGCGCATGTCCTCGATCGAGATCGACACGGTCATGCCGCAGGATCTCATCAACGCCAAGCCGGCGGCTGCGGCGGTGCGTGAGTTCTTCGGCTCCTCGCAGCTCTCGCAGTTCATGGACCAGACCAATCCGCTGTCGGAGATCACCCACAAGCGGCGCCTGTCGGCGCTCGGACCGGGCGGTCTTACCCGCGAGCGGGCGGGCTTCGAGGTGCGCGACGTTCACGTCACGCATTACGGCCGCATCTGCCCGATCGAGACGCCGGAAGGCCCGAATATCGGTCTGATCAACTCGCTGGCCACCTTTGCCCGCGTCAACAAGTACGGCTTCATCGAGAGCCCTTATCGCAAGATCAAGGATGGCAGGGTTTCCGATGAGGTGGTCTATCTGTCGGCGATGGAGGAGGCCAAGCACTATGTCGCGCAGGCCAATGCCGCGCTCGACAAGAAGGGCGGCTTTACCGAGGAATTCGTCATCTGCCGTCATGGCGGCGAGGTGATGATGACCCCGCGCGAGAACGTCGACCTGATGGACGTGTCGCCGAAGCAGATGGTCTCGGTCGCCGCGGCGCTCATTCCGTTCCTTGAGAACGACGACGCCAACCGCGCGCTCATGGGATCCAACATGCAGCGTCAGGCCGTGCCGCTGGTACGCGCCGAGGCGCCGTTCGTCGGCACCGGCATGGAGCCGATCGTGGCACGCGATTCGGGGGCGGCGATCGCCGCACGCCGCGGCGGTGTCGTCGACCAGGTCGACGCGACGCGTATCGTTATCCGTGCGACCGAGGATCTCGACCCCGGCAAGTCCGGCGTCGACATCTACCGGCTGATGAAGTTCCAGCGCTCGAACCAGAACACCTGCATCAACCAGCGTCCGCTGGTGACGGTGGGCGACCGGATCGAGAAGGGCGACATCATCGCCGACGGTCCGTCGACCGATCTGGGCGATCTGGCGCTGGGCCGCAACGTGCTCGTCGCATTCATGCCCTGGAACGGCTACAACTACGAGGACTCGATCCTGCTTTCCGAGCGCATCGTGCGCGACGACGTCTTCACCTCGATCCACATCGAGGAGTTCGAGGTCATGGCGCGCGACACCAAGCTTGGACCGGAGGAGATCACGCGCGACATTCCCAACGTTTCGGAAGAAGCGCTGAAGAATCTCGATGAGGCCGGCATCGTCTATATCGGTGCCGAGGTGCAGCCGGGCGACATTCTCGTCGGCAAGATCACCCCGAAGGGCGAAAGCCCGATGACGCCGGAAGAGAAGCTCCTGCGGGCCATCTTCGGCGAAAAGGCCTCCGATGTGCGCGACACCTCCATGCGCATGCCGCCGGGCACCTTCGGTACGATCGTCGAAGTGCGCGTGTTCAACCGTCACGGCGTGGAAAAGGACGAGCGCGCCATGGCGATCGAACGCGAGGAGATCGAGCGTCTGGCCAAGGACCGCGACGACGAGCAGGCGATCCTCGATCGCAACGTCTACGGCCGCCTGGCCGACATGCTGGCGGGGCATGCCGCGATCGCCGGTCCCAAGGGGTTCAAGAAGGGCTCCAAGGTCAACCAGGAGGTGCTCGCCGACTATCCGCGTTCGCAGTGGTGGCAGTTCGCCGTCGAGGACGAGAAGCTGCAGAGCGAGCTGGAAGCGCTGCGTGGGCAGTACGACGATTCCAAGAAGGCGCTCGAGCAGCGCTTCATGGACAAGGTCGAAAAGGTCCAGCGCGGCGACGAGATGCCCCCCGGCGTGATGAAGATGGTCAAGGTCTTCGTCGCCGTGAAGCGCAAGATCCAGCCCGGCGACAAGATGGCCGGCCGTCACGGCAACAAGGGTGTCGTCTCGCGGATCGTGCCGATCGAGGACATGCCGTTCCTGGAAGACGGGACGCATGCCGACATCGTGCTCAACCCGCTTGGCGTGCCGAGCCGAATGAATGTCGGCCAGATCCTCGAGACGCATCTGGGCTGGGCGTGTGCCGGCATGGGACGCAAGATCGGTGAGCTGATCGACGCCTATAAGGCGAGTGCCGACATCAAGCCGCTGCGTGAAACGCTGGAAACGCTTTATCCGGACGACGGCCGAAACGAGCCGGTCAGGCGTTACGACGACGATGGCGTGCTCAAGATCGCCGACCAGGTGAAGCGTGGCGTTTCCATCGCGACACCCGTCTTCGACGGCGCCCATGAAGCCGACATCAACGAGATGCTCGAGCGGGCGGGGCTGCACAATAGCGGTCAGTCGACAGTCTATGACGGGCGCACCGGCGAGACGTTCGACCGCCAGGTGACGATGGGCTACATCTACATGCTGAAGCTGCACCATCTCGTCGACGACAAGATCCATGCCCGTTCGATCGGTCCGTACTCGCTCGTCACCCAGCAGCCGCTGGGCGGCAAGGCACAGTTCGGCGGTCAGCGTTTCGGCGAGATGGAGGTCTGGGCGCTCGAGGCGTATGGCGCTGCCTACACGCTGCAGGAGATGCTGACGGTGAAGTCGGACGACGTTGCCGGCCGCACCAAGGTCTACGAGGCGATCGTGCGTGGCGACGACACCTTCGAGGCGGGCATTCCCGAGAGCTTCAACGTGCTCGTCAAGGAGATGCGCTCGCTCGGCCTCAATGTCGAATTGGAGAATTCGGCCATTGACGAGACGCCGGCGCAGTTGCCCGACGCGGCCGAATAGGAAAAGCGGCGCATCGCGGACCAGGCGTTCGCGATGCGTCCCCGCCAGCGGGCTTTCCGCCGGCTAGTCGATGCTGCGGTCACCGGCCTGGCAGTCGAGCCGGCGGACCGCACACCAAGCCCGGGACCAGGTCCCGGCATTGCTCGAATAGAGGAAGCCCCATGGCTTCGAACAGGAGAACGGCATGAACCAAGAGGTCATGAATCTCTTCAACACCCAGGCGCCGGCGCAGACATTCGATTCCATTCGGATTTCGCTCGCCAGCCCGGAAAAGATCCTGTCGTGGTCTTATGGCGAGATCAAGAAGCCGGAGACCATCAACTACCGCACGTTCAAACCGGAACGCGACGGTCTGTTCTGCGCCCGCATCTTCGGTCCGATCAAGGACTATGAGTGCCTGTGTGGCAAGTACAAGCGGATGAAGTACAAGGGCATCATCTGCGAGAAGTGCGGTGTCGAGGTCACGCTGTCGCGCGTGCGCCGCGAGCGCATGGGCCATATCGAGCTCGCTGCGCCCGTCGCTCACATCTGGTTCCTGAAGTCCCTGCCGAGCCGCATCGGCACGCTGCTCGACATGACGCTCAAGGACATCGAGCGCGTTCTGTATTTCGAGAACTATATCGTCACCGAGCCGGGTCTGACGGACCTGAAGCTGCATCAGCTTCTTTCGGAAGAAGAATACATGATCGCCGTCGACGAGTATGGCGAGGATTCCTTCACCGCCATGATCGGCGCGGAGGCGATCCACGAACTGCTTGCCTCGATGGAGCTCAACAAGATTGCCGTCGATCTGCGTGACGAACTGGCGACCACGACCTCGGAGCTGAAGCAGAAGAAGCTCTTGAAGCGCCTCAAGGTGGTGGAGAACTTCGTCGAATCGGGCAACCGGCCCGAATGGATGATCATGAAGATCGTCCCGGTTATTCCGCCGGACCTGCGTCCGCTGGTGCCGCTTGACGGCGGTCGCTTCGCGACGTCGGATCTCAACGACCTCTATCGTCGCGTCATCAACCGCAACAACCGTTTGAAGCGGCTGATCGAGCTGCGTGCGCCTGGCATCATCATCCGCAACGAGAAGCGCATGCTGCAGGAGGCCGTCGATGCGCTGTTCGACAATGGCCGCCGCGGCCGCGTCATCACGGGCGCCAACCGGCGTCCGCTGAAGTCTCTGTCGGACATGCTGAAGGGCAAGCAGGGCCGGTTCCGCCAGAACCTGCTCGGCAAGCGCGTCGACTATTCGGGCCGTTCGGTCATCGTGACCGGCCCCGAACTCAAGCTGCACCAGTGCGGCCTGCCGAAGAAGATGGCGCTCGAGCTGTTCAAGCCGTTCATCTATGCGCGGCTCGACGCGAAGGGCTACTCTTCGACCGTCAAGCAGGCCAAGAAACTGGTCGAAAAGGAGCGTCCGGAAGTCTGGGACATCCTCGACGAGGTCATTCGCGAGCATCCGGTTCTGTTGAATCGCGCGCCGACGCTCCATCGCCTCGGCATCCAGGCATTCGAGCCGGTGCTGATCGAGGGCAAGGCGATCCAGCTTCATCCGCTGGTCTGCACCGCCTTCAACGCCGACTTCGACGGAGACCAGATGGCCGTGCACGTGCCGCTGTCGCTTGAAGCGCAGCTTGAGGCGCGTGTGCTGATGATGTCGACCAACAACATCCTGCACCCGGCCAATGGTGCACCGATCATCGTGCCGTCGCAGGACATGGTCCTCGGCCTATACTACCTGTCGATCATGAACCAGAACGAGCCCGGCGAAGGCATGGTCTTTGCCGATATGGGCGAGCTGCATCATGCGCTGGAGACCAAGGCGGTCACCCTGCACACCAAGATCAAGGGTCGTTTCAAGACCGTGGACGCCGAGGGCAACCCGGTCTCCGGCATCTACGAGACGACTCCTGGCCGCATGATTGTCGGCGAGCTCTTGCCGAAGAACCCGAATGTGCCGTTCGACATCTGCAATCAGGAGCTGACCAAGAAGAACATCTCGCGCATGATCGATACGGTCTATCGCCATTGCGGGCAGAAGGAGACGGTTATCTTCTGTGACCGCATCATGCAGCTCGGCTTTGGCCATGCGTGCAGGGCCGGCATCTCGTTCGGCAAGGACGACATGCTCATCCCGGACGCCAAGGAAAAGCTGGTTGCCGATACCGAAGCGCTCGCCAAGGAATACGAGCAGCAGTACAATGACGGCCTGATCACGCAGGGCGAGAAGTACAACAAGGTCGTCGACGCCTGGGCCAAGTGCTCGGAGAAGGTGGCCGACGAGATGATGGGCCGCATCAAGGCCGTCGAGTTCGACGACGGCGGCCGTCAGAAGCCGATGAACTCGATCTACATGATGTCGCATTCCGGTGCCCGCGGCTCGCCGACCCAGATGCGCCAGCTTGCCGGCATGCGCGGCCTGATGGCCAAGCCTTCGGGCGAGATCATCGAGACGCCGATCATCTCCAACTTCAAGGAAGGCCTGACCGTTCTGGAGTACTTCAACTCCACCCACGGCGCCCGTAAGGGTCTGGCCGACACCGCCTTGAAGACGGCCAACTCGGGTTATCTGACGCGGCGTCTGGTCGACGTGGCCCAGGACTGCATCGTCAACGCGACCGACTGCGGCACCGAAAACGGCCTGACCATGCAGGCGATCGTCGACGCCGGCCAGGTTGTTGCTTCGCTCGGTCAGCGCATCCTCGGCCGCACGGCGCTCGAGGACGTGCTTCATCCGGTCTCCGCGGAGGTGATCGTGAAGGGCGGAACGCTGATCGAGGAGCGTGACGTGGATGCCATCGAAAAGGCCGGCATCCAGTCCGTGCGCATTCGTTCCGCGCTTACCTGCGACGTCAAGGTCGGCGTCTGCGCGGTCTGCTACGGCCGTGACCTGGCCCGCGGCACGCCGGTCAACCAGGGTGAGGCGGTGGGTGTCATCGCCGCCCAGTCGATCGGCGAACCGGGTACCCAGCTGACCATGCGCACCTTCCACATGGGCGGCACGGCGCAGGTCGTCGACCAGTCCTTCCTGGAAGCGTCCTACGAGGGCACGATCCAGATCCGCAACCGCAATGTCGTGCGGAACTCGGATGGTCATCTGGTGGTCATGGGCCGCAACATGGCTGTGATCATCATCGACGAAGGCGGCAAGGAGCGCGCTTCGCATCGCATGACCTACGGTTCGCGGCTGTTCGTCGACGATGGCGACAAGGTCAAGCGCGGCCAGCGTCTCGCCGAGTGGGACCCCTACACGCGCCCGATCCTGACCGAGCTCGAGGGCCGGGTGGAGTTCGAGGACCTGGTCGACGGCATCTCCGTGCAGGAGACGGCCGACGAGTCGACCGGCATCACCAAGCGTGAGGTCATCGACTGGCGCACGACACCGCGCGGAGCCGATCTGAAGCCGGCGATCACGGTGCTGGATTCCAAGGGCAAGATCGCCAAGCTGTCGAAGGGCGGCGACGCGCGCTTCATGCTCTCGGTCGAGGCCGTTCTGTCGGTCGAGCCGGGTGCGACAGTCAAGCCGGGCGATGTCATTGCGCGTATTCCGATGGAAAGCGCCAAGACGAAGGACATCACCGGTGGTCTGCCGCGGGTGGCCGAGCTCTTCGAGGCGCGCCGTCCGAAGGATCACGCCGTCATCGCGGAGATCGACGGCACGGTCCGCTTCGGTCGCGATTACAAGAACAAGCGCCGCATCTCGATCGTCCCGCACGACGAGAGCCTCGAGCCGGCCGAGTACCTGATCCCGAAGGGCAAGCCGTTCCATCTGCAGGACGGCGACACCATCGAGAAGGGCGACTACATTCTCGACGGCAACCCGGCGCCGCATGACATTCTTGCGATCAAGGGCGTGGAGGCGCTGGCGTCCTACCTCGTCAACGAGATCCAGGAGGTCTACCGGCTCCAGGGCGTGTTGATCAACGACAAGCACATCGAGGTGATCGTTCGCCAGATGCTGCAGAAGATCGAGATCACGGATCAGGGGGATTCAATCTATATCCCCGGCGATCACGTCGATGCGATCGAGTTCGACGAGATCAACGAACGCCTGGTCGAGGAAGGCAAGAAACCGGCGCAGGGCCAGCCGGTGCTGTTGGGCATCACCAAGGCCTCGCTGCAGACGCCGTCCTTCATCTCGGCCGCCTCCTTCCAGGAGACGACGCGCGTTCTGACCGAAGCGGCGGTGGCCGGCAAGACCGACACGCTGCAGGGTCTGAAGGAGAACGTCATCGTCGGCCGCCTCATCCCGGCCGGCACGGGCGGCGCGATGAGCCAGATCCGGCGCATCGCCACGCAGCGCGACGAACTGATCCTCGACGAACGGCGCAAGTCGTCCGGCGCCGATACGGCCGATGCGATGCTGGCCGACATGTCGTCGACGCCGGCCGAGTAATCGCACCGGCAAGGATCGAAGAAAAGGCCGCCGGGCTGTTCCGGCGGCCTTTTTTGTTGCCCGTATCGTCATGCAAGGCGGCGGTTCAAGGGTGGACTGGCGTCGTCTATAGCGCATTCGCTTCAAACGTTTCCTTTTGAAGCGAACGCGCGCAGAACATGTCCCGCTCAAACGGCATCGTTTGAGCGAAAGGTACATGTTCCAGCATATTGATCTGGCGCGCATATCTTTGCTTCAAACGGTTCCGTTTGAAGCGAACGCGCGCTAAGCCGCCGGAAATTTGCGCTCATCCACCGCCAAGGTGAAATATCTCACATACGTCGGCAGCGTATGCTCGATACTTGACGATGCGGCATGCGAATGGGTTTCGACCTCTCGGCCGCATCTTTTGGGCCGCCCGGGCAATGCCCCGCCGGGCGGCCTTTTTTGTCGATTTTGTCGATGCTGGGTGGATGGCCAGGTGGCATATGCTGCGTCCGCATGTGCGGACGAGTGTCAGAACGGCTCGTCGAAGGTGACGATGGCCACTTCGCCTTCCACAGCGCCCTGATAGGCTGACAGGTGCGGCTCCTCGTCGGGCTCGCCTTCCAGTTCGCCGATCCGGTCGAGTTCGGCTTCCGCATAGCCTTCGCGGGCCAACGCCTCCAGTGCCGTGCGCACGGCGCTGTCGTCGTCGGGCGCGCGAAGCAGAATGTGTACGCCGAGCGAATCGTCGCCCTTCTGGCGCCAGACGCGGCCTGTTATGATCGTGATGGGTGGTTCTTCGTTGTCGTTCACGTCGTGATTCCTATTCCCGGCGTTCGCGTGTCACGCCTATTCCGGTGCTCATTCGTCTTTTTTCGCATGAAGCGCGACCGTGCGACAGAGGATGCGGGGAAACAATGCCGTTAAGAGGGCGTCATTTGAGTAATAATATTGCGCAAAGCGGCGAGGTGCCGCGTAAGCGCCGCAAATCGCGTATTTATCGGGCGTGCAGGCTTGACGATCCGGCATGTTGTGAGTATTAACCGCGCTGTCTGAGCCGATGTGAGACTTGGCCGTTGAGGACGACGCGTCCTGAACAAGCGTCTCAAACAGGGTTCGTTTTACGAGCGAATACATCTCCGGCGCGCACGAAGCGGTTCTCGCTTCCTCTGCTTTATTGATCGGGCGACCCGCAGCTAGCGGTTTTTGCCCGGTTTTGCGTATGGAAGTAGCGCTTCTGGCGGCCCCGAAACGGGCTTGAGACACGGAATTTGTAACAGAGGAAGGTTTAATGCCTACCGTAAACCAGCTGATCCGCAAGCCGCGCATTGCGCCGGTGAAGCGCAACAAGGTTCCGGCCATGCAGGCCAACCCGCAGAAGCGGGGTGTTTGCACGCGCGTCTATACGACGACGCCGAAGAAGCCGAACTCGGCGCTGCGCAAGGTGGCGAAGATCCGCCTCGTGAATGGCTTCGAGGTGATCGGCTACATTCCCGGTGAGGGGCATAACCTTCAGGAGCACTCGGTCGTCATGATCCGTGGCGGTCGCGTGAAGGATCTTCCTGGTGTGCGCTACCACATTATTCGTGGCGTGCTCGACACCCAGGGTGTGAAGAACCGCAAGCAGCGCCGCTCCAAATATGGCGCCAAGCGTCCGAAGTAAGGGGTTTCCGGCTTCGGCGCTTTTTTTATGCGCCGAGCCTTTGCAGGTGAGAGACAAGACACATGTCCCGACGTCACAGAGCAGAAAAGCGTGAGATCAATCCGGATCCGAAGTTCGGCGATCTGGTGATTACGAAGTTCATGAACGCCATCATGCTGCACGGCAAGAAATCGGTTGCCGAAGGCATCGTCTATGGCGCGCTCGATCAGGTCGAGGAGAAGACCAGGCAGGAGCCGGTCCCGGTTTTCCATCAGGCGCTCGACAATGTCGCGCCGCATATCGAGGTGCGGTCGCGCCGCGTCGGTGGCGCCACCTACCAGGTGCCGGTCGATGTGCGTCCCGAGCGCCGTCAGGCCTTGGCCATTCGCTGGCTGATCAGTGCTGCGCGCGGCCGCAACGAGACGACGATGGTCGACCGCCTGTCGGGCGAGCTGATGGACGCGGCCAACAATCGGGGTTCGGCAGTCAAGAAGCGCGAAGACACGCATCGCATGGCGGAAGCCAATCGCGCCTTCGCCCATTATCGCTGGTAACCGGCGGCGCGAGAATAGAAGCGAAAGGCAACTCCCATGGCCCGCGATTACATTATCGAAGATTATCGCAACTTCGGCATCATGGCGCATATCGACGCCGGCAAGACCACGACGACCGAACGCGTCCTCTTCTACACCGGCAAGTCGCACAAGATCGGCGAAGTCCATGACGGCGCCGCGACGATGGACTGGATGGAGCAGGAGCAGGAGCGCGGCATCACGATCACGTCCGCTGCCACCACGACCTTCTGGGAAGGCCGCGACGGCAAGAAGCGCCGCTTCAACATCATCGACACGCCCGGTCACGTCGACTTCACCATCGAGGTTGAGCGCTCGCTGCGCGTGCTCGACGGCGCCATTGCGCTGCTCGATGCCAATGCCGGCGTTGAGCCGCAGACCGAGACCGTGTGGCGCCAGGCCGACAAGTATCACGTTCCGCGGATGATCTTCTGCAACAAGATGGACAAGATCGGCGCCGATTTCTATCGCTCGGTAGAGATGGTCAAGTCGCGCCTCGGCGCCACGCCGGTTGTCATTCAGTTGCCGATCGGTGCCGAGAACGACTTTGCCGGTGTCGTCGATCTGATCGAGATGAAGGCGCTCGTCTGGAAGTCGGAGAACCTGGGTGCGGAGTGGGATGTCGTCGATATTCCCGCCGACCTGCAGGCCCGGGCCGAGGAGTATCGCGAGCAGCTCATCGAGACGGCGGTCGAGATGGACGAGGCGGCGCTCGAGGCCTACCTCGAGGGCAATATCCCGTCGAACGACGAACTGCGCGCGCTGATCCGCAAGGGCACGATCGCGGTGAAGTTCTTCCCGATGTTGTGCGGCTCTGCCTTCAAGAACAAGGGCGTTCAGCCATTGCTCGACGCGGTTGTCGACTTCCTGCCTTCTCCGGTGGAGGTGCCGCCGATCAAGGGCGTCGATCCAAAGTCCGAGGAAGAGGTTGTGCGCAAGTCGTCGGACAGCGAGCCGCTGTCGATGCTCGCCTTCAAGATCATGAACGATCCCTTCGTCGGTTCGCTCACCTTCTGTCGTATCTATTCGGGTGTGGTGAAGAAGGGTGTCTCGCTGGAGAACACGGTCAAGGGCAAGCGCGAGCGCATCGGCCGCATGCTGCAGATGCATTCAAATTCGCGTTCTGACCTCGATGAGGCCTATGCGGGTGATATCGTGGCGCTGGCCGGTCTGAAGGAGACGACGACGGGCGACACGCTGTGCGATCCGCTGAAGCCGGTTGTCCTGGAGCGCATGGAGTTCCCCGATCCGGTCATTCAGATCGCCATCGAGCCGAAGACCAAGGGCGACCAGGAAAAGATGGGCATGGCGCTCAATCGTCTGGCGGCCGAGGATCCGTCCTTCCGCGTCAAGACCGACGAGGAGAGCGGCCAGACGATCATCGCCGGCATGGGCGAGCTTCACCTCGACATCATCGTCGACCGCATGCGTCGCGAGTTCAAGGTTGAGGCGAATGTCGGCGCACCTCAGGTTGCCTATCGCGAAACCATCACCAGGGCGGCTGAGATCGACTACACGCACAAGAAGCAGTCGGGCGGTTCCGGTCAGTTCGCGCGTGTCAAGATCGTCTTCGAGCCGAACCCGGAAGGCGAGGATTTCGTGTTCGAATCCAAGATCGTCGGTGGTTCGGTTCCCAAGGAATACATTCCCGGCGTCCAGAAGGGCATCGAGAGTGTGCTGTCGTCCGGTCCGGTCGCCGGCTTCCCGATGCTCGGCGTCAAGGCGACGCTGATCGACGGCGCCTATCACGACGTCGATTCGTCGGTGCTCGCCTTTGAGATCGCGTCGCGCGCCGCCTTCCGCGAAGGTGCGCAGAAGGCCGGGGCACAGCTGCTCGAACCGATCATGAAGGTCGAGGTCGTGACGCCGGAAGACTATGTCGGCGACGTTATCGGCGACCTGAATTCGCGCCGTGGCCAGATCCAGGGTACGGAGGCTCGCGGCATCGCAACGGTCGTCAACGCGATGGTGCCGCTGGCCAACATGTTCAAGTACGTCGACAATCTGCGTTCGATGTCGCAGGGCCGGGCCCAGTACACGATGCAGTTCGACCACTACGAGCCTGTGCCGACTGCCGTCGCCCAGGAAATTCAGAAGAAGTATGCGTAATCCCGTCGGGTTGGCGCAAGGTTCAACGATAGCCCTTAACGGGCAGCAGGAAATGGAGACTTCACATGGCAAAAGGTAAATTCGAGCGTACGAAGCCGCATGTGAACATTGGCACGATTGGTCACGTTGACCATGGCAAGACGTCGTTGACGG
>NZ_WOAC01000020.1 GCF_009749525.1 Mesorhizobium xinjiangense
GTGAGACGGCCGGCTGGGCGGTATGCAGGCGCTCGGCCGCGCGGCTCACGCTGCGCTGGCGCGCAACCTCCAGGAAGGTGCGAATGTGGCGAAATCTGATCCTGCGTTCCCGAATGCTAGCCGTCCCCCTATTGATTCGGTGTCGTGTCTGCCTGCCATCGCGCGGCACGATAGGCGGGCCGTCACGGTCAAAGTAAGATTTTTTCTGCTCTGACGGAAAAAAATCCCGTTCCGAGTGCGGAAAAATCTGGAATCCGGCTCAACCAAATATTGGTGGGAGATTGTTCTGCTATCGAGGCCCTCGAACAGGCAGCACGCTACGAGGGGCATATTTGCATGACGGTTCGGGACCTTTGGGCGTCGCTTTGCGATCTGGAACGCGGGCGGAGCGGCGGCGCTGCTGGCAGGAAAGCTTGTCGAGCGCCAATCCTCGTGCGTCGCTGCCGTATGTCTTGTTCACCTGCCGGGCATGGTGATCGGAGATCGTTTGTGATCGCAGAAGGGAATTGGGGGTACAAAGTTTTGCAGCGTAGCAATCGGGAACCGGACACAAGCGGGCAGGACAGATTTTGCACCGCCACGTGCATGCGTTGCACGCGCTCCGGAGTCGGCTCAGGGCTGTCCGGTGCGATGCCTTTGCGCACGCTTTATGTGTCCACGGCCCTTGCGGCGCTGTTTTGCGCGGCGGCGGGCCTGCATCCGGTTTAGGCGCTGGAGGTCATCGATGGTGGCGAGACCGTCACCGTGCCCGGCGACCACGCCTCGCCATGGAATATCTCCCAAGACATCCTTCTTGTCGGCGATGATGGCAATGGCACGCTCACGATCGGGGCCGACGGAACGGTCACCAGCACCGACGGAATAATCCGTATCGCTGCAAGGCGGCGGCGGTGTGATCGAAGGGGCGACCGTACTGGAAAGGATCACGGTCGAGGACGCGTTGCGTGATGGAACCGCGGCGGACGGCTACCGGGTGGGCGAAGTCGGTGTTGGCGTGCTTGGCGAGAAGTCGCTTCAGGATACGCCCTACAGCATCGAGAGCTATTCTCGCGAGTTCATGGACAACATTCAGGCGCGCTCTCTGGCCGACGCGACCAAGAACGATGCTTCGGTCGGGCTCATGTCGGACAATCTCGTCACCGAGAACAATGCGCTCGCCATCCGCGGCCTGACGCCGGACGGCAATACCGGCCGGAAGATCGACGGCATGAATGTGCGCGTGCGGGCCGACGATCTGCCGCTGGAGCATTTCGAACGCGTCGAGGTTCTCAAGGGCGCGAGCGGATTTCTCTATGGCTTCGGCGCTCCGGGCGGCATCGTCGACCATGTGCTGAAGCGGCCGACCGACGAACCGCTGCGCAGCCTGAATGCCCAGGTGATGGATAGCGGCCTCGCGCTCGTGCATGGCGATGTCGGTGGCCGCTTCGGCCCCGACGATGCGATCGGCTATCGCATCAATCTGGCGCATGAATCCGGCGACACCTATGTTGATGGCGGCACGTCGCGGCGCATCTCCGGCTCGGCGGCCATGGACTGGCGCATAACGCCCGATCTCGTCTGGCGGGCCGATATTCTGGCGGGCGAGCACATCCGCAATGGCGGCTACTGGGCCGTCATCCCCAATGCCGACGGTGTCGCCAACAATTATGCCCTGGCGGCGCCCCTGTCGCCGATCGACGGTAGCCGCCGCCTGGCGCCCACCTTCTCGCGCTACGGATCGCGCCATCTCAGCTACGGAACCGACCTTTCCTGGCAGTTCGCGACGGATTGGAACCTGACACTCGCACACCGGGTTTCAGACAATGGCCGCGAATACCTGCTGCCCGGCATTTTCGCCAATACCGAGGGCGATTATGCCATGCGCTTCACGAACTACTCGAACCGTTTCGAGAGCCGCCATTCGCAGGCAACGCTGACGGGACAATGGGAAACCGGTCCGGTCACGCACGATCTGACGTTCGGCGCAGCCTATATCTGGACCGAAAGCTCGTGGTCCGAGGACGCGTATTACGCTGGCGATTTCGGCTCGGGCAACCTTGCCGATCCGGTGGATTTCGACAATTCCTTCGGCGGCTATGTGAGTTTCGACGAGGCGACGACCCCGTATGAGCGCACCAGGCGGCGCGAGGTCTTCGTCGCCGACACGCTGCATTTCGGCGACAGGCTGGACGTGATCCTCGGCCTGCGTCACGGCAGCTTGCAAAGTGACCTGTCGGGCTACGACGAGAGCGCCACGACGCCGACGCTTGCCGCCGTCTATCGCCCGGTCGACGGTGTTTCGTTGTATGCCAGCTATGTCGAGGCACTGGAGGAGGGGGCCACCGCCCCCATAACCGCCACGAATGCCAACGAAGTCTTTCCCCCGCTCGTGAGCAAGCAGTACGAGATCGGCGTCAAGGCGGAGGGCGAAGACTGGTCGGCGAGTGTCGCCGCCTTCCGCCTGCAGCGGGGACTGACCTATACCACCGACGACAATGTCTTCACGCAGGACGGCGAGGCCCTCTACCAGGGGGTGGAACTGAGCGGAAAGTTCAGCCTGACCCCGCAATGGTTCGTCGGCGGCAGCTTCATGCATCTCGACGCGACCAACGAGAAAACGACGGATCCGTCACTCGAAGGCAAGCACATACAGGGCGTGGCGCGCTGGCAGGCTGCCGCGTACACGGAATATCGCCCGTTCGACCTTCCACTGACCTTGACCGCGAGCATGCGCTATCTCGGCGAGCGGCCGGTGGATGCAAACAACAATTGGCATGTGGATTCCGTTACCCTGTTCGACCTGGGCGCGCGCTACGAGACGGAGGTCAACGGCCATCCGGTCTCGCTGTGGCTCAATGTCGATAACGTCGCCGACACGGCCTACTGGGTCACGCAGCCGCAAAGCGGCTATCTGAGGCAGGGCGCGCCGCGCACGTTCAAGCTGGGAGGGCGGTCTCTGGATCTGCTGGCGACCGGCATGGGGCTGCTCGTTTCGGTGCTTTCGGTGACCGGCGCCATCATCTGGTGGAAGAAGCGCAAGGCGCGCCGGGCGCGGTAGTGCGTTACGGGATGGGCGGGACAACAGCTCCAACGCACGGCTTGCAATCAGGTTTTGGCTAACCCCGCATCTCGGCAATCTTGTCGGGCATCAGGACGAAACGAAGAACCATGTCGCCGACGTGACGCCGCAGGTTTGTCTGACCTTCGGGCTTGAACAATTCATCGCCGAAGATCTGCGAGAAGGTCGCACGGTTCGAGACGTTGAAGTAGCACAGCGCCGAGATGTGCCAGTGCAACTCCACCGCGCTCAGCCCCGGCCGGAACAGGCCGGCTTCGCGGCCGCGGTCATAAATGTCTTCGAGCAGGCGAATGGCCGAACTGTTCTGGCCCGAAATCTCTGCCGCGTCAGGCATATGCTGGCCGTTGTGGACATTCTCGATCATCACCAGCCGGATAAAATCACGTGATGTCCTGTGGTGGTCAAAGGTGAACTCGGCCAGCTTGCGCAGCGCATCGACCGGCGGCATGTCTTCGAGGTCGAGCGTATCTTCGGCAACGCGCATCCGACGATAGGCATCGGCCAGGACCTCGCGGTAAAGTCCTTCCTTGTCTCCGAAATAGTAATAGATCATCCGCTTCGAGGTGGCCGTGCGCGCCGCGATCTCCTCGATCTTCGCGCCCGTCAGGCCTTTGTTGGCAAAAGCTTCCCGCGCCACCTGCAGGATATTTGCCCGCACGCCATCGGGATCCTGTTTCCAGCTTCGCCGGGGGTGGTCGACGGTGTCGGCGCTGGCCTGAATCGTCATGGTCATGTCCCGCTCTTCGTGGTTCCGGCCGCGATCATCGCCCGGACCGACCGATCTTTCCATAGCTTGTGACGATATTAACTGTCACGAACATTCTTGACTGAATTAACCGATGCGAACAATATGTGTTCGGAGTACGGCGAGTCGCCGAGCGTGGGGAGGCGTAGCGAACATGGTTGAAAGCGGGGGGACGAACGTCAGACAAAACGTAGTCGTCGGTCTTCTCGGCCGCGACGTGGGTCCGTCCCGCACGCCACGAATGCACATGCAAGAAGGGCGGGCACAGGGGCTCGACTACGACTACAGGCTGATCGACACGGCCGGCGCCGATACGGATACCGCTCTCGGCCCATTGCTCGTGCGCCTCCAGGACGAGGGCTTCAACGGCCTGAATGTGACATATCCCTACAAGCAGCAAATCCTGCCGCTTCTCGATGAGTTGTCGGAGGCGGCGCGGGCCGTCGGCGCCGTGAATACGGTGGTTTTCCGTGACGGCCGGCGCTGCGGCCACAACACGGATTGCTGGGGCTTCGGCGAGAGCTTCCGCCGTGGTCTGCCGGATGCCGGACGGGATACGGTCCTGTTGATCGGCGCGGGTGGGGCTGGCGCGGCCGTTGCCAACGCGCTACTGGAGCAGGGAACCGGGCTCCTCCTGATCTGCGACACGAATGACGCCGCTGCGCATCGTCTGGCCGAACGTTTGGCCGGTCGCTACGGAGAAGAGCGAGCCAAGGCCGTCAGCGATCCGGCCGAAGTTGCGGCCGCGGCCGACGGACTTGTGAACGCCACTCCGATGGGAATGGCGAAGCTGCCCGGCCTGCCGATCGCCGACAAGTTGATCGAAACGCGGCATTGGATCGCTGATATCGTCTATTTTCCACTGGAGACCGCGTTTCTGGCAACGGCGCGCGCGAAGGGCTGCGCGGTTCTGTCGGGCGCGGGAATGGCGGTGTTCCAGGCCGTGCGCGCATTTGAACTGTTCACTGGTCTGAAGGCGGACCCCGAGCGTATGTGGCGGGCGTTCTCTTCGTTCGAGACGGAGGTGGAGGGTTGAAGACGTCAATCGCCACCGTCTGCCTGGCTGGTGACCTGCGCGAAAAGCTGGCGGCGATTGCTGCCGCGGGCTTCGACGGTATCGAGATATTCGAGCAGGATTTCATCGCCTTTGACGGTTCGCCGGCCGATGTCGGCCGGATGGTTCGCGACCATGGGCTGGACATCACGTTGTTCCAGCCATTTCGAGATTTCGAGGGGTTGCCGGAGCCGTTGCGGCGGCGCGCCATGGAGCGGGCCGAGCGGAAGTTCGACGTGATGCAGGAACTCGGCACCGACCTGATGCTGGTCTGTTCGTCGGTTCACCCGGAGGCATTGGGCGGTGTCACGCGGATGGCCGACGACTTTGCCGAACTGGGCGAGAGGGCGGCCAGGCGCGGGCTACGGGCCGGCTTCGAGGCCCTGGCCTGGGGCAAGCATGTCCACGATCACCGTGACGCCTGGGAGGTCGTGCGCCGGGCCGACCATCCGAATGTCGGCCTGATCCTCGACAGTTTCCACACGCTGGCCCGCAAGATCGACTCCGACACAATTCGCGCCATTCCCGGCGATCGGATCTTCTTTGTCCAGCTTGCCGATGCGCCGCTGATCGAGATGGACCTGCTCTACTGGTCGCGGCATTTTCGCAACATGCCGGGCGAGGGCGACCTCGACGTCGCCGGTTTCATGCGGGCCGTGGCGGCAACGGGCTATGACGGACCGTTGAGCCTGGAAGTCTTTAACGATCAGTTCAGGGGCGGAAGCCCCCACACCATCGCCGTGGATGGGCACCGCTCGCTGCTCTACCTGATGGACCAGGTATCGCGGCAGCAGCCGGATATCGCAATCGCGGTGCCGGAAATGCCCGCGCGTATCCACGCCGACGGAGTTGCCTTCGTCGAATTCGCCGCCAACGAAGCCGAGACCGAAATGCTGGCCGGGCTCTTGCGCAGCCTCGGCTTCCGGCGCGTCGGGCGGCATATCGCCAAGGCGGTCGAGCTCTGGCAGCAGGGCGAGGTCCGGATGGTCGTCAATACCGATCCCGACGGGTTTGCGCACGCGTCCCATATCGCCCACGGACTGAATATCTGCGATGTCGGGCTGAAGGTCGACGATGCCCATGACACGGTCGCCCGGGCCCGCGCGCTCGGTGCCGCGCCCTTCCATCAGCCGGTCGGGCCGGGCGAGATGGACATTCCGGCGATCCGGGGCGTGGGCGCGGGCATCATGCATTTCATCGACGATACGAGCGGATTGTCGGAAGTCTGGCGGACCGAGTTCCGTCCGGTCGAGGATGATGCGCCGGGCCGCTCCGCCGGACTGACGCGTGTCGATCACGTCGCCCAGACGATGAACTACGAGGAAATGCTGACCTGGTCGCTCTTTTACGTCTCTTTGTTCGAGACGGCGAAGCAGCCGATGGTCGACGTGGTCGATCCCGGCGGGCTGGTGCGCTCACAGGCTATCGAATCCCCTGATGGCGCGTTCCGGATCACGCTGAACGGGGCCGAAACCCATCGTACATTCGCCGGCCGCTTCATTGCCGACAGTTTCGGATCGTCGGTCCAGCATGTCGCGCTGGCAACCAACGACATATTTGCAGCGGCCGAAGCACTGGAAGAAAACGGCTTCGAGCCCTTGCCGATCCCGGGCAACTACTACGATGACCTGGCCGCGCGTTTCGGCTTGGACGAGGCATTCGTCGCGCGGCTGCGCAAGGCCAACCTGCTTTACGACCGGACCGGCCAAGGCAGCTTTCTGCAACTCTATTCGCGCCCCTTCGGCGACGGAATCTTTTTCGAGATCGTCGAAAGGCAGGGCGGATACTCCGGTTATGGCGGTCCAAACGCGCCATACCGGGTGGCGGCGCAGTCCCGGCTGATGCGGCCGGGATCGGCGCCAAGCAACTGAAACCCATGGACCAAAAGGGAGGACCATCCATGCTGAACACTACTCGCAGAACCGCGTTGGGGCTGCTTTCCGCCGCCGCAATCGTACTGGGTGCACCGGCAATTGCGCAGGACAAGCCAACGCTGCGATTCTCGGCCGTGTTTTCCGAACAGGATATCCGCGCCGAGATGATGCAGCGGCTTGAAAAGTCGGCCGGCGACATCGCCGACATGGAGCTCTATTACGGCGGCAACCTGTTCAAGCAGGGCACCGAGATCGTCGCCATCCAGCGCGGGAACCTGGAAATGGGCAATGTCGCCCCGCAGGATATCGCGAACCAGATCCCGGCTTTCTCGATCCTGACGTCCGCCTATCTGTTCCGCGATGCCGATCACCTGAAGAAATTCTTCGCTTCCGAGGCGGGCGCCGAGATGAAGGCCATGGCCGAGGACCAGCTTGGCATCCACATTCTCGGGCCCACTTACTTCGGCACGCGTCAGGTCGGGCTGCGCATCGACAAGAAGATCGAGACGCCGGAGGACATGGCGGGCGTAAAACTCAGGATGCCCGGCGGCGACGCCTGGCAGTTCCTCGGCAAGGCGCTTGGCGCGAATCCGACACCGATGGCCTATGCGGAAGTCTATACGGGCCTGCAGACCGGTGCCATCGACGGACAGGATAATCCGTTTCCCAATGTCGAGAACATGAAGTTCTACGAGGTGATGGATCAACTCGTCCTGACGTCGCACCTTGTCGGCTACGATCTTCTGGTGATCTCGCAGAAGGCCTGGGACGCCATGGATGCCGATCAGCAGGCGGCGTTCGAGAAAGCTGCTGACGAGGCCATCGCCTGGTCGACCGAACAGCACCTCAAGCGCGAACAGGAACTTGGCGATCTCTTTAAGGAGCAGGGGCTGGAGATCTACACGCCGAACGTGGATTCGTTCCGCGAGCATGCCCAGCAGATGTATCTCGACAGCGAGTTGTCCAAGGACTGGCCGGAAGGCATGCTCGAGCGTATCAACGCCCTGTAACTGATGTGGCGTGTCCGGCGGTTGCGCCGGACACGCCTGCGACTGGCGGACCCATGAAAGAGCGATTGCTGAGACTTGGCGGGTGGCTGCACCACGTGTCCGGCGGTTGCGCCGGACACGCCTGCGACTGGCGGACCCATGAAAGAGCGATTGCTGAGACTTGGCGGGTGGCTGCACCGTCGGGCGGAGAATCTCGCCGCGCTGATGCTGGCGACGATGTTCGTGGCCTTCATCGTGCAGGTGGCGTTTCGCTACCTGTTCAATCTTCCCACCGGCCCTGCCTCCGAACTGACCATCGTCATGTGGCTGTGGCTTGTGCTTTGGGGCGCGGGCTTCGTTCTGAAGGAATCCGAGGAGATCCGCTTCGACCTGATTTACGGCACGGTCCGAAGGAGAACGCGCCGGGTGATGACGATCCTGTCGGCGCTGGCACTGCTGTTTCTCTATGGGTACTCCTTCCCTGCGGTCTGGGACTACGTCACCTTCATGAAGATCCAGGAGACATCGTATCTCGATATACGATACGACTGGCTCTATTCGATCTACATTCTGTTCGCTGTGGCCGTGATCGTCCGTTACGTCTGGATTCTCGTTCAGGCTTTGCGGGGCAGTGACGAAGACGCTCATCGTGGCGAGGGCGCCCAATGATGGGGCTCGATCCCTTCGCTGTCAGCGTCCTTTCGATCGTCGTCCTGGCGCTCCTCGGCCTGCCTATCGGGCACGCCATGATCGCGTCTTCGATCCTCTATCTGATGATCTCAGGGCTCGACATGGGCACGGCGGCCGAACAACTCCTGAACGGGCTGTTCACCAGCTATATCCTGCTTGCCGTTCCCTTGTTCATCCTCGCCGCCGAACTCATGAACACCGGCACCATGACGACGCGTCTGCTGGCCTTTTGCAATGCGTTCGTCGGCCGCTTTCCAGGCGGGCTTGCCCTGGTCAACGTGGCCCAAAGCGTCATATTCGCCGGCATGTCGGGATCAGCCATTGCCGACGCTGCCGGCACCGGCAAGCTGATGCAGAAGATGATGACGGAGGGCGGCAAATACCCGCCCCAGTTCGCCGCCGCGCTGACCGCATCGTCGGCGGTGATCGGGCCGATCATCCCGCCCTCGATCCCGGTGGTCATCTACGCGCTCGTCTCCGATGCCTCGATCGGCTACCTGTTCCTCGCCGGCGTCGTGCCGGGTCTGATGATGGGGCTCTTTCAGGCCGCGATCATCCTGTCCTCCGCGCGCCGGCGCAATTTTCCGGTCGAGCCGCCCGTGCCCGTGCGCCAGCTGCCCGGCATCACGCTGCGCGCCTTTCCTGCCTTGATGATGCCCGTCGTCCTGCTGGGCGGAATCTATGGCGGCGCAACCACGCCGACCGAGGCCGCCGCCGTTGCCGCCCTCTATGCGTTGCTTGTTTCGGCGCTTCTTTATCGCAGCGTCACGGCCCGCGCTCTCTACCACTCGCTTCTGTCAAGCGCGCGCATCACCGCGTCCATCGGAATGCTGATCGCGGGAGCGCTGGTCTTCAACTACGTGGTCACGGTGGAAAACATTCCGGCGGCCCTCAGCGCCTGGCTGGCCGGCTTCGAGCTCACGCCGATCGCTTTCCTGCTGATCGTCAACGTTGTCCTGCTGGTGCTGGGTTGCCTGCTCGAAGGCACGACGATCTTGCTGGTCGTAGTCCCGGTATTCATCCCCACGGCGAACGCGCTCGGCATCGACCTCGTCCATTTCGGAATCGTTTGCGTGGTCAACATCATGCTGGGGCTCATCACGCCGCCCTATGGGCTTCTCCTGTTCGTGATGACGACGATTTCGGGTCAGCCCTTGAAGAAGATCGCCAGTGAGGTCATGCCGTTTCTCATCGCCATGCTGGCGGCGCTCTTGATCATAACGCTCGTTCCCGATCTGTCGCTCTGGCTGCCGCGGCTGTTCGGCTACAATGGATAGGCAAGGACCAAGACGATGACGCGCCCGATCTACATCCTGAACGGACCCAACCTGAACCGGCTGGGGTTGCGCGAGCCTGAGATCTACGGAACCACGACGCTGGCCGAGATCGAATCCGCCTGCCGGAACGCGACCGGCGATAGGCCGCTTGTCTTTCGGCAGAGCAATTCGGAGACCGAACTGATCGAGTGGATCCACGAGGCGAGCGACGAGGCGGCGGGACTGATCATCAACCCGGCGGCGTTCACCTTCACCTCGATGGCGATCATGGACGCGCTGAAAATGTTTCCGGGGCCCCTGATCGAGTTCCACATCTCCAATATTCACCGCCGCGAGCCGATGTATCACAACTCGCTCGTGTCCGGTGTTGCGACGGCGGTGCTGGCGGGGCTGGGAGCGGAGGGCTATCCGCTGGCGATATCCGCTCTGCTTGGCATGATCGAACGCCGGGAGTGACGATCGGCGCGTGGCGAAGAACTGTGTCATTCATGCCACGATGCGCCGTGAACCCGCACGGCACATTCAACGGGCAGAAACACATTCCCGCGCAGCGCAAAAACGTCTATGTCGGCGAAAAAGTTGATAATTCTACTCATCAAATTGGCGGAACGAAGCGACATGGCGTGCGGGCAGCGGGCGCGGTGCTGAATGCTCGATGGCAACAGGATTGCGGCGTCGAAGTGGGGCGTTTCATGTTCCGCGTCGGCGCATTCGATGGGCTGGTGCAATTTCGTGGGGACCCAACCCATGATCAGGGCAGCAACACCGCGCGGCCGTGGATCTTGCCGTCGCGCAGACGCTGGTAGACCTCGACGGCCTGTTCCAGCGGAAAGGTTTCGACGTCGGCGCGGATATGGTCGGCCGCTGCGAGCGCGATGACTTCCATCAATTCGGTGCGCGAGCCCCAATAGGGTACCATCACCTGGCATCCGTAAGGCGGATTGTTGGCTTCATAGTTCACCACGCCGCCGGCCAGCCCGACCACGTACAGGCGGCTGTTGCGGCCCACCACCTGCACGCACAGATCGATGGTGGGTTGGGCGCCGACGAAATCGAGCGCCACCGTAATGCCGCGCGGGCCGGTGAGGTCGCGAATGGCCTCCAGGGCCTTTTTCGGATCGCCCGTATTGACGGTATGGGCGGCGCCGAGTTTCTTGGCGTGGGCAAGTTTGTCGTCGTCGATATCGGCGGCGATGAGCTGCGCCGACGTCATCGCTCGCAGGATCTGCACCGCCATATGGCCGAGGCCGCCAATGCCGACCACCAGCACGGTGGCTTCAGGCGTCAGCATCGGCAACGCGGCCTTGATGGCGTGATAGGGGGTGAGCGCCGCGTCGGAAAGCGGCGCGGCGGCGATAGGATCGAGGCCCTGCAGCGAAACCAGCAGGCGCGGCGAGGGAATGCGCATATATTCCGCCATCCCGCCGTCGGAGCCGAGCCCGCCGCCCATCGTGCCCAGGCTGGCGTGGTTCTCGCAATAATTCTCCATCGAGGTCTGGCAGGTGTGGCAGCGTCCGCAGCCCCAGGGGCCGTAAACCGCAACGGCGTCGCCCTCCTTCCAGCCGGTCACGCCGTCGCCGAGCGCGGATATCCATCCGGCGTTTTCGTGGCCGAGCGTGAAGGGGCCGGGAAGGCCCATATCGTGGTCGAGCACGTGCAGGTCGGAATGGCAGACGCCTGCCCCGGCGACCTTGATGACCACTTCGCCGGGGCCGGGCGTGGGGGCCTTGATATCAACGATTTCGGCCGGATGGCCGCTTTCGACGAAACGCACGGCTTTCATTGTCACCTCCTGCAAAAGTGGTCAGTTTCCAGACGGCCTGGGGATCAGTCGGCATTAATCGGGCAGGCAACCGAGAGTAGCACAATGGCTGTTGTCGTTTAACTCCTAAGGCATCCGCGACAACGCCTCGAGCTGTGGCGGCAGGCGCATGGTCGGATGACGCGCCGTCAGGGTGCGGACCGTCTCGCGGGCGCCAGCAATGTCGCCGGATGCAACCTGATAGAGGCCGTGCAGAACCATGACGAGGGGCGTGTCGGCGGCGCGGGCACGCAGGAGGTCGATCTCGGCGCCGGCCGCGGCGACATCGCCGGACTGCAAGAGCGCGTAGGCGAGGCTTATGCGCGTCTCCAGATTGGCCGGATCGGCGGCGACGGCGTCCTTGAAGAGCGGAACCGCTTCGGCGGTGCGTCCCTCCTGCATCAGGCTTTGTGCCAGAGCGGCGGCGATGGCGGGCTCGTCCGGGTTCTTCGCGCGTGCCGCCGTCAGGATATCCCGGGCATCGCCGCGCCTGCCGAGCGCCCCGGCGATGCGCGCGCGCGTCAGCCAGGCCTGGACGAGCTGCGGATCCATGAAGACGGCCTCGGCGAAGGCCGCCTCGGCGGCCGCCCAGTTGCGGGTCGACATGGCGAGGCCGCCGATTGCCATCTGCGTCTCGGGAAAATCCGCCTTGGCGGTCATGGAGGCGCGCAGCGCGTCGAGCGCCGTTCCGAGCGCCGTGCGGCTCTCCTCGGGCAGCGCATCGGGTGGAATGCTGGCGAGCTCGAGCGCGGCGGCAACCTGGACCGAAGCGACGGGATCGTCAAGCAGCGGCTGCAGGCGCTGCGCGCGTTCGGGCGGCGGGGCGGAGCGCCACAGCCGCACCGCCGCCTGGCGCACAATGTCGCTTCCGTCGGCCAGGAGCTCCGCGAGAGACTGTCTGGTTTCCTCGTCCAGTCGATCGCCGATCTCGTGCAGCGCGCTGGCGCGCACGATTGCCGGCTTGCTCGTGTCACGCGAAAGCGCCGCAAGTTCGGCCACCCGTTCGGGTGTCGGCCCATCCCGGCGCACGGCGTCGAACAGCATCGCGTCATGGTGATCCGCCGGCGGACGATCCGGTGCCCACTGTTCGATGGCGTCCGCGGCCCAGGCCGCGTCACGGCCTTCATGGCAGGACAGGCACGCATCGGGCGAGCCGACCTTGTCGGACAGGAGCGGGTCGGGCACGCGGAAGAAATGGTCGCGCCGCCCGTCGACGACCATATAGTCGCGCTCGGGCATGTGGCAGGAGACGCATTGCGCGCCGGCGCTGCCTTCCGGGTGGTGATGGTGGTCCGGCGAATCGTAATCCTTCAGCACCAGCGAGGGAAACTCCTCGCGCCCGGCTTCGTTGTGGCACTGGGTGCACACCGCATTGCCCTCGGCCAGAAGCTCGCCCGAATGCGGTTCGTGGCAATTGCTGCAGGTCACGCCCTTGTCGTGCATTTTCGACTGCAGGAACGAACCGAGAATATAGACCTCCTCGTCCTGCTGGCCGTCGGCAAAATAGAGCCCTCTGCCGAGCGTCGAAAGGTTGTAGTGGTCGCCCAGCGGCTCGCCCGGCAAGGTGCTGTTGGGCCCGAGGGTCTCGCGCCGCGAATGGCAAGGGCCGCACATATCCTGCTCGATCGCCTGCCGGTTGCGGCCCTGCGGGGCAATGAGCCCGTGCGATGCCAGTCCCGTCCAGTGCCCGGCATCATAGCCGGCATCCTTTTCAGCCCAGGCGATATGCGCCTCGCCTGGTCCGTGGCAGGCCTCGCAGCCGATCGTCAGCTCCGACCACGTGCTCTGGTAGCTGCGTGACTTCGGGTCGTAGTTCTTGCGGAAATCGGTCTGGTGGCAGACCGCGCAGCGCGCCTGCCAGTTCTTGTAGGGCCCTGTCCAGTGCAGCCCGTTGCCGGCCGGGACGTCTTCTTGCGGATAGAGGTGATACCAGCGCCCAGCTTCGGTGTCCCAGGCGATATCCAGCGCCTGCAGCCGCCCGCCATCGAGTTCGACCAGATATTGCTGCAGCGGTTCAACGCCGACGACATATCTGATCTCGAAGCGGGCAAGCTTGCCGTCGGCGCCGTCGGTCTCGACGTAAAACGTGTCACCTTCGCGAAAAAAGCGCGAGACGACCCCCTTGTGCTCGAAGGTCGCGTCGTCGAAATCGCCCAGCACGTTTTGCGGTGTCGGCTCGCGCAGCGCCCAGCCGTGGTGCGAGTCCGTCCAGGCGTCGAACTGCGGCTCGTGGCAGGTGCCGCAGGCCGCGGACCCAGCGAAGCCAGGCGTCTTCTCGTCGGCCAGCGCCGTTGTCGCTGCGGCAAAGGCAAGAAACGCGAATGCGGCGACGAGAATCCGAACCATGGCCATCCGTGCAGCGATAACAGATGCGGCCGGCGCCGGAAACGCCGCCGGTGCGCCGCGATGGGGCGGTTGAGGCATCATTCGATTGTCATATCCGGAAGCCGGCGCCGTCCTGATCGCCTGCAATGTCGTCGAAATGCAGTTTCAAGGGCTGGTGTTCGTCGGTGATGGACGTCTGGAACACCTGTCGGTCGGTGCCCTTGTGGACGAGGAAGGCGCCCGACCAGACGCCGATCAGGAAACCGCTCTTGTCGCGCAGTTCGATCGCGTGGCCGATGAGATCGGTGGCATCGAGGCCCGAGCGGTCCTTGCCGGCGACGATTTCGAGACTGATCAGGCCGTTGCGGTAGAAGCGCCAGCGCGCGCGATGCAGGACGCAGTCGTCGACCGTCTGGTCGGCCGGCCAGTCGAACTGGATCCAGCCGACAGGCTTGCCATCCTGCGTGACCGTTCCCTGTTCGCTCGATGCATTGCGCGTCCGGACATGCCCGTTATAGGGCAATGTCGCCTGCTGACGCCCGAGCGCGATCCAGCTTTCGCCGCTGCCGCCGTTGAGCAGCGCACTGACGGCGGCGAGCTTGCCTTTGGCGGCATCGGGCAGTGGCAGCTTTCCGAGAAGGGGACGGGCGAGCAGCGTGGCGAGCTGGATCATCGAGCGTCCCGCTCGCCAACGCAGTGCATGGTCTCTGCCGCCCCGGCGCGCATCCTGTCCTCAGTCTCCGACCACATTCCAGCTTTCGTCCGGATTGAAACGGTCGACATATTTGACGATCGCATCGGTGGCCGCGCCGAGATCGGCTTCGTAGATGGTGCCGTTCTGGTTGACCATGAAGGACTGCACGCCGGTTTCGCCATAGCGGGCCGGCCAGGCAACGAGGCCGAAGCCGGCGATCATGTTGTCGTTGATGACATAATCATAGGCGCCGCCGGCGATCCTGTCGCCCTGTCCGGCGAGGATACGGAAGTGGTAGCCGAAATAGCCGTCACCCTTGGCGGCCGTATCGAGCGATGCCTGGTCGACGAATTCGCCGGCCGGGCTCGCAGCGCTACCGGATTCGGACGGCCAGTAAAGCCCGTCGGTCGCGCCTTCGCTGCTGATGAGCTTCTGGGCGTATTCCAGCACACCATCGTCGTCGCGGTCCTGCGATGCATAGTCGTGCTGCGCCTCCAGATAGGCGCGCATGGTCGCGATCGCCTCCAGTTCATTCCCGCCGACGCGCCGGTTGACGATCTCCTCCAGCCCGGCATAGGTGTCGAAGGCCCATTTGCCGTCCTCGGTCTTGACCACCGGGAACGGGAACGGCCACAGCGCCGCTCCAAGGTCGATCAGCGCGCGGTCGTCGAACTCTTCCACCACGACCTGTTCTGCCGCGCTGGCACGGATGTCGGCATAGCTCTGCATCGTGGCGTCGTCGGCCTTGAGGCGCGCGGCATCGAGGCCGAGAACGCCGGCCAGTCGATCCACGTCGTCGGCGACGAGCGCTTCCATGAAGGCCTCGACCGCGGCTTCTGCATTATCGTATGCCGGCGGCTCGTCCTTGGCGGCAAAGGCGGAGATGCCGGTCTCCTCTTCCTGCGACCAGGCGAGGCTGGCGGGAGCGAATGTCGCAAGGCCCGCGGCTATTCCCGCGGCCAGCGCACGGCGGACAAGCAAGCGATGAAGTTTGGTGTTCATTGTCGTCTCCTGTCCGCCTGATCAGCGCCGCCGTCCGCCACCGCGATGGACGGCCCGGTGTCCGCCGCCACCGCGATGGACGGCACCGCCGCCATGGCGGCCGCCTCCCATCGAGTGGTGGCCGCGCTGTGCGGCGATCTTCTGTGACTTGCCGTGGCTGACATGGCCGAGCCCCGACGGTCTCGTCGGCCGGTGGTCGGCCCGGGCCGCCGGTTTCTTCCTGGCGACCGGGTGGTTGATCTTGGTCGGTTTCCTGGCTGCCGGTCGCGCCGCCGGCTTGGAGATGTTCGGTTTGTGCACGGCGGGCTTCTGGGCCGGTCTCTGGATGTTCGGCCGCGAGGAGGGTCTGGGGATGTCGGGCCGGTTGGCCGCCCGATCGCCTCTGCCCTTCAGCCCATCCAGCGTGCTCTTGCGCACGTCGCGCGCCTGCACCGTCCGGCCGACGCCGCCGGAACGGGCGCCGGCATGCTGGCGCTTTATGCTGGTCGCGCGGTCGCGCACGGAATTGTCCCGGCTGGACTTGAGGTTGTTCCTGATATTGTCGCGGTCGATATTGGCGAACTGATCGCGATCGATCTTGATCTTGGAACGGTCGATGTTCTTCCAGTTCGCATCGTTGAAGTTGATCTTGCCGTCGAAGTCGCGATTGTTGAAGCAGTGGTCGCAATCGATATCGATGTCGCCGCCATGCCAAGGACCGCCCCAGACGTCCCAGTCGTTCCAGTCGACCGCTGCCGCCCACAGCGCCCCTGTGGCGGCCGCCGCGAAGAAGGTCGCGGTGGGGTCGTAGTAATAGGGATAGGGGTTGGGATAGTAGCCGATCGGAGCGGGGGGATAATCGGCGACGTAAAGCATCTGCGGCTCGTACTGGGGAACATAGACGGTGTCCGGCGCGGCTGACTGGATGACCACGTTGTTGTCGTTGTCCTGGGTAACCGTCATCTTGTCGTCGGTCTTGATGATGTCCTTGGCGACCGCCTCGTCGCGCAATTGCTGGATGGCGACCAGGACATCCTTCTGCTGATAGGCGATCGCGTCGCCCAGCGTCTGGGTCCAGTCGAGGTCGTCGCTCATCATCTTGAGGACCTCGGGATAGTTGAGCAGCGAGATGACGCTGCCGTCCCACGTATCCTTCGGCTTCAGGCTGTTGTCCTTGTCGTAGTCGTCGAGAAAGCGTGCCGCCTCAACGATCTGCAGCGGATAGAGCGATGCGGCCGAGATGACCGCGACAAGATCGTCCGGGTAGAGCGCGATGCGGGCGACGAGCACCTCCATCTCATCCTGGCTCAGCGGGGCAGGGGCCTGGTCCGTTACGGCGGCGTCTTCGGCCGCAGGCTCTTCCTGGGCGATGGCGGCGGTGAGAGAAGGTCCGCCGGCCAGGCCGAACACCAGCGCGACAGTTGCACCGGCCGATACAAATCCATGCATTCTCATCGTGGCGATCCTCCTCGACCGGCGCGCCGATCGAATTCTTCGATTTTTTCCAATTCCAGACGGAAAACCGGTTTCCACTTCTGCTGGAATTGCTCCCTCGTCGTCATCGATCGAATTTCTCAGTTCTTCGGGAACAGGAAGGTTATGCCGAGCCGGGCGCCGAAGCCGTCCGGCCCGTTTTCCGGGCTCTCGGCCCAGTAGCGCACGCCGGCCTGAAGACTGATTGGCTGCTTGTTGATCGTGACCAGCTTGCTGACCATGAAATTGATCGGCACCGACCAGGACTCGCTCTCCCAGTCATAGGTGGATTCCGTGTTCAGCGCGAACGTCCAGGCGTCATGCGTGGTGTAGTTGATGAAGGGCTGCAGGAAAGTGGCCGAGACGTCGCTGCGCGCGCCATCGCCGGCGAATGACCAGATATGGTTGGCCAGCATGCCGTAGGTCCATGGTCCCGACTGCTTCAGCACCACGCCGGTCGGGCCGGCGCCCCATTTCTCGCCGCCGAGCAGATCGTCCGTCGCGGTCGGCACAAGGAAGACCGGGCCCACGCCCCAGATGGTGCCGCCGGGGCCCGGCGCCTTGGGCGAGAAGAACAGGCTCTGCACCGTATCGCCGAGGCCGAACTGGGTGCCCGACGGTCCGGCTATGTCCTCCTGCCACGCGACGGGCAGGATGGTGCGCGAAATCAGGTTCCAGTCGTCATTGAGCGAGAAGGGAAGCACCGGCTGGATGTTGACATAGGTCTTGGAACCGTCATTGGGGCCGTAACCGGTGTCGTAGTTGAACTGGAAGGGCACGCTGATGAGCGAGGCGATCGGGTTGGCCAGTTGCTTGGCCAGATCTGAATCCTGCGCCGAGGCGGATGTCGCCGACGCGGCAGCCACGAGAAGGCATGACAGCAGTCTTGCGCTCATTGTCTTCGACCCTTCATTCCGTTCTTCGTCCTTCTGTGAACAAGACGAAACCACACCACTGGCGACAATTGCAGCGATCACAGGCAGGGAAGGCAAGCGTCTGCTTTCACCTTGAAGGTCCCTCCGCGGCCTTGCCATGTGCTACACGCGGCCCGCACCCGGATCATGCGGCCACTCAAACATCGATATTAGAACTTGTGCAGTGATGGGATAGTTGGACTTTGGGGCAATGTCCCCGGCGGCCATGCGTGCAAGGTGGCTTTCATGTCGCCCATAGGTTACCTTCGCGTTGCGTTGCCTCCGGGGTGATTCTTGGAGACGTGGGAACCGGTTTTTCGTCCGGAATTGCAAAAAAGACAAAGAGCTAGATCGGCGAACCGATCCCGTGAACCGATGAACTGATCTATGGACCTGATTTGTCGCGTGCTCTTGCCTTTCTGATTGTCCTGATGTGTCTGGTCCCGGCGAGGGGCGAGGCCAATGAGGTCACGGACGTCAGACGCATATTGATCGTCTACGAAAACGAAAGCACGCTTCGTGCGGTGGTCGAAGTCGCGAGCGGCATGCGGCAGGGATTTGCCGATGGCGCGCCGACGCGGATCGAGTATTACAGCGAGTTTCTCGACGCCGTGCGCTTCCCCCAGGCCGAGCATTTGCGCCGCCAGGCCGAGCTTCTGACGGCGAAGTATTCCAAGATTCCGATCGACATCGTGCTGGCCGGCGGGCCGGGCGCGCTGACCTTCATGCTGGAGCATCGCGAGACCATCGCGCCGGGCGCGCCGGTGGTCTTCGGGGGCGTTTCCGAATCCTCGCTGTCTTCCATCTCCCTGCCGCGCGACATCTGGGGTGTCGTCAGCCGGTTCGACCCTGTCGGGACGCTCGACCTGGCGCGCCAGCTTCAACCGCAGGCGCAACAGCTCGTCGTGCTGACGGGCTCGTCCGAATTCGACCGGCAATGGCAGATCCGGGCCCGCCGGGAGCTTTCCGGGCGCCAAGACGGCCTGAGCGTGCAATATCTGTCCGGGCTGACCCTTGACGGATTCAAGGATGCCGTGGCCCGGCTGCCGCGCGATGCAATGCTGCTGATACTCACCGTGTTCGAGGATGCCTCGGGCCGCACTTTCGTGCCGCGCGACGTGGCGGCCGAGATCGCGGCGGCCTCGGCGGCGCCCGCCTATAGCGTCTACAGCACCTATATCGGCACCGGCGTGGTGGGCGGCTTCGTCGAGACGTTCGAGGGCGTCGGCCTGGACATGGCGGCGCTCGCCAACCGGATCATGGCGGACCAATCGCCGCGCGAGCAGATCATTGCCTCAACGGGGCGCCTGGTTGTGGATTGGCGGCAGTTGCAGCGATGGGACATCAGCGAAGAGCGTCTTCCCCCGTCCACGCTGCTCGAATTTCACGAACTGACGACCTGGGAACGCTATCGCGCAGAGATTCTCGGGGCGATGGCGATCATCGCCCTCCAGGCGGCGACGATCGCCGGGCTGGTCGTTATCGACCGCCGGCGGCGCACGATGAAGGAAGAACTGGCGCTCGAGCGGCTGGAACTGGCCCATCTTTCGCGCACGTCGCAGCTCGGGCAGCTTTCCGGTGCTTTCGCTCATGAGCTGAACCAGCCGCTGACCTCCATCCTCGCCAATGCCGAGGCCGGCGCGAGATTGCTGGAAAAGGACCCGCTGGACCTCGATGAATTGAGGGACATTCTCGGCGACATCGCCACCGACGACCGGCGTGCGGCCGGTGTGATCGCGCAATTGCGCCAGCTCATGCTGAAGGGTGAAGTGGAGCTTGAGCCATTGGACCTCAACAAGGTCGTGGCCGCCACGGTGGAATTGACGAGAGGCGAACTCGTCGCCCGTCAGACAACGGTCGACGTTCATCGCGAGCAAAAGGAGCTGTTGGTCAATGGGAACTTCTCGCAATTGCAGCAGATCGTCCTGAACCTGATGCTGAACGCATCGCAGGCGATGGCACATCTGCCGAGTTCGCAACGCAGGATCACCATCGAGACGCGGATGCGCGACGACGGCACGCGTGAACTGTCGGTCGCCGACCGCGGGCCGGGCATCTCGCCAGAGATGCGCGAGGGCGCTTTCAAGCCGTTCGTCAGCGGTGGCGGCAAGAGCATGGGCCTGGGACTGCCGATCTGCCGGTCGATCGCCCTGGCGCATGGCGGCACGCTCGGCTTTGACGAGTACGAGGCAGGTGGCGCCCGGGTGGTGCTTACGCTGCCGCCGATCTCACGGAACGCGTGATGGCTGCCGACACGCCCACCGTCTATCTCGTCGACGATGATGCCGGGGTCCTCATAGCGCTTTCCAGGTTGCTCGGATCGGTCGGCTATTGCGTCCAGCCCTGCATCAGTGCCGAGGAGTTTCTTGAATGCCACGATCCCGATGTGCCGGGTTGTGCGGTGCTTGATCTGCACCTGCCGGGCATGGACGGTTTCGGCCTGCAGGACAATCTGGCGGGTGCGACCTCGGACCGCCCGATCATCTTTTTGACCGGACACGGTGATATTCCCGCCAGCGTCAAGGCGATCAAGGCGGGAGCGATCGACTTTCTGACCAAGCCTGTCGAGGCTCCGGCCCTGCTTGCGGCCATTTCCGCCGCCCTGGTTCGCGATCTGCAGGTGCGGTCCGATGCAAACCAGCGCCAGTCGGTGGAATGTCGGCTGGCCAGCCTGACAGCGCGCGAGCGTGAAGTCCTTTCCCATGTCGTCGCCGGTCGCTTGAACAAGCAGATCGCCGCGGAACTCGGCATCGCCGAAAAGACCATCAAGGTCCACCGTGGCCGCATGATGGAAAAGATGGACGTCCAGACCGTGGCCGAGTTGGTGCGGCTGGTCACGCTTTACGAAACCCACTGAGATTTACGAAGCCCGTTGGATGAGCCTGTTGGGCCCTTTGGGCCACGCGATCACGCATGGGACCCAAGGCCAATTACGGCAGGCCCGCACCTTGCTGTAGATTATAGGGATGGTCAATGCGGGATCCATAGTAGCCATCGTTGACGACGACGATGCAGTACGCCGAGCCTTGCGACGCCTCGTCCTGTCGCTTCCGCACCGGCCGCAGACCTTTGCCTCCGGCGAGGAATTCCTCGACAGCCTGCAGCGGTGCGCACCCCATTGCGCACTCGTGGACCTGCATATGCCCGGCCTGAAAGGATTGGACGTGCTTGATCGACTGCGCATGCGGGACCGGCGCGTGCCGGCCATCATCATCACCGGCTATGACGAAATCGGCGTACGAGAAAAATGCCTGGCGGCAGGCGCGGCGGCCTATCTGGTCAAGCCGCTGGAGCGGGCGGTGGTGGCAAAGGCCATCGAGGACGCCATTGCCGCCGCCTCAACCTGACCCGGACTGTCGCGGTGCGAAATCGCCGTGTCCGTATTGCCCCAAGGTCCAACTTACCTTGTGTCATGAATGTCTGAAATAATCGGTCCGGACCCATGACGGTTTCCACGAGGACGCGTTCAATGAACGGACAAGACAGGAGACATCGATGAAACCTTGCGCCCTGACGAAAACGCTCGGCGCCGCGGCGCTTGCACTCGTTGCGGCCTACCTTGCCGCACCCGGTCCCGCCGTTGCCCAAGAATCGGCCGAGAAGCCCAACATCCTGGTGATCTGGGGCGATGATATCGGACAGACCAACATCTCGGCTTACAGCTTCGGACTGATGGGCTACCAGACGCCGAACATCGACCGCATCGCGAACGAGGGAATCAAGTTCACCGACTACTACGCCGAGCAGAGTTGCACGGCGGGCCGGTCGACCTTTATCACCGGCCAGTCGACGCTGCGCACCGGCCTCTCCAAGGTCGGCTTGCCCGGCGCCGATATCGGTCTTCAGCCCGACGACGTGACCATCGCCTCGGCGCTCAAGGATCTTGGCTACGCCACCGGACAGTTCGGCAAGAACCATCTTGGCGACAAGGACGAGTTCCTGCCGACAAACCACGGCTTCGACGAGTTCTTCGGCAACCTCTACCACCTCAACGCCGAGGAGGAGCCGGAGAATTTCAACTATCCGCGAGACCCGGCCTTTCGAGAGAATTTCGGCCCCCGCGGCGTGATCAAGTCCTCCGCCGATGGCCAGATCGAGGATACCGGCCCGCTGACGAAGAAGCGGATGGAGACGGTCGATGAGGAGACCTCGGCCGCGGCCATCGACTTCATGAAGCGGCAGGCGGATCAGGACACCCCGTTCTTCGTGTGGATGAACACCACTCGGATGCACTTCCGCACCCACGTCAAGGAAGAGAACCGCAGCGAGCCCGGTCTGACCGCACTGACCGAATATGCCGACGGCATGATCGAACATGACGCCATCGTCGGCCAGATCCTCGACGCGGTCGACGAGATGGGGATCGCCGACAACACCATCGTGATGTACGCGACCGATAACGGCCCGCATCAGAACACCTGGCCCGATGCAGGCACCACCCCGTTCCGCAGCGAGAAGAACACCAATTGGGAAGGCGCCTTCCGTGTGCCCGCGATGATCCGCTGGCCCGGCCATATCGAGCCCGGCACCGTCAAGACCGGCATGGTCTCGGGCCTCGACTGGTTCCCGACACTGCTCGCCGCCGCCGGAGATGCGGACATCAAGGACCGGCTGCTCGAAGGCACTACGATCGACGGCAGCGACTACAAGGTTCATCTCGACGGCTACAACCAACTGCCGTATCTGACGGGCGAGGCCGATGAGAGCGCGCGCAACGAGTTCTTCTACTTCAACGACGACGGCGACATCGTCGCGCTGCGATACGAGAACTGGAAGGTTGTGTTCGAGGAGCAGAAGGTGAACGGCACGCTGGAGATATGGGCCAATCCCTTCACGCCCCTGCGCGTCCCCAAGCTGTTCGATCTGCGCGCCGACCCTTATGAGCGGGCCGACGTCACCTCGAACACCTATTACGACTGGCTGATGGACCACGTCTTCCTGCTCACTCCGGCACAAGTCGAGGTCGCGAGGTTCTTCGCGACTTTCGAGGAGTATCCGCCGTCGCAGGGCGCCGCGAGCTTCTCGGTCGACCAGATCCAGGAGAATCTCAGGAGGAAATTGAGCGGCATGGCCCAATAACGGCCTGACCGAACCAGCCCGCGGGGACGTTGTCTCCTCGCGGGCAATTGAACTGGTGCTGCACCATGAGAACAAGGTGCGTTTCCATACCCAGGGGACCTTTGGGCTCGCGTGCTGATAAAGGGCGAGCCGTCGGACCTGATCGGGATGGTCAGTCGATTAGCAATTAGCCGGGCCAGCCATGACGCCACGTGACCAAATCGACGAACTGCGCACCCGCATGGGTACGGCCATCATCGGCCAGCGCGATGTGATCGACCGGCTGCTGATCGGGCTCCTGGCCAATGGCAACCTGCTTGTCGAGGGCCTGCCGGGCCTCGCCAAGACACGTGCCATCAAGGCGCTGGCACACAATCTGCAGGCCGATTTCAGCCGCATCCAGTTCACGCCCGATCTTCTGCCTTCGGACGTGACGGGAACCGAGGTCTATTATCAGTCGGGAGACAAGGCCGAGTTCCGCTTCGAGCCGGGGCCGATCTTCGCCAACATCGTGCTGGCCGACGAAATCAACCGCGCCCCGGCCAAGGTGCAGGCGGCGCTTCTGGAGGCCATGGAGGAGCGGCAGGTCACGGTGGCCGGCAAGACCCATGCGATGGAGCCGCTCTTCATGGTGATGGCGACCCAGAATCCGATCGAGCAGGAAGGCACCTATCCGCTGCCGGAAGCGCAGCTGGACCGCTTCCTGATGCATGTGCTCATCACCTATCCACCGGTGGAAGACGAGGTGGAGGTGATCCGGCTGGTGCGCGGCGAGGAGATTGCGGCGCTGGAGGCGAAGAAGAACAAGGCGGCCGCCAACAAACCGGACGCCATTGCGCAGGACGCGGTTTTTGCCGCGCGGCGCGAGATCGGGGCGATCCATATCTCCGAGGCGATCGAGCGCTATATGGCCGATCTGGTGAACGCCACGCGCATCCCGTCGGAGTTCGGCGAGGATCTGCCGCGCTGGATCGAGGTGGGTGCCAGTCCG
Source organism: Mesorhizobium xinjiangense (assembly GCF_009749525.1). GTDB lineage: Bacteria > Pseudomonadota > Alphaproteobacteria > Rhizobiales > Rhizobiaceae > Mangrovimarina > Mangrovimarina xinjiangensis. The sequence goes on from NZ_WOAC01000020.1 coordinate 23,925, forward strand.
CGCGCCTCGCTCGCGCTCGACAAATGCGGGCGCACCCATGCCTGGCTCGCCGGCCGCGACTATGTCGATCCGGAGGATGTGCGCGCCATCGCTCCCGATGTGTTCCGGCACCGGCTTGGCCTGACCTTCGAAGCGCAGGGCGAAGGCGTGACACCGGACAAGGTAACCGGCGAGTTGCTCAGCCAAGTCGCCTTGACCTGAGTAATACCAAGGACCACTGATAATGACCGATCTGATGGGGCAGGACGATACGCTGGCTAGGCGCGCTGTGCAGGGCGATGCGGGGCATCGGTCAAACAGCGCAACGACGTCCAGCGGTTCGCCCTGTCCCACCCAAAGGGCCGGGCTCTTGCGCGCCGTGGCCGCGTTGCGCCACGCTTATGATGCGACGGCATCACGGCGCGCGGCGCGCCTTGCCACGACACGCAATAACTCCGGTCAGATCGGTCATTATCAGTGGTCCTTGGTATAAAACCATGCGGGACAGGTCAGCACGCATACGCGCAGGCATAGACAAGCCGGCGGGTGAAACGGGCGTGGAGGATGCGCGCATCCATGTCGACCTTCCGCATCTGCGCGCGCTCGAGGCGCGGGCCCGCCGCATCAGCTTCCTGCCGCGCCAGCCGGCGCGCAGCGTGCTCAACGGCCGCCATGCCTCGCGCCTGCGCGGACGCGGGCTGAATTTCGAGGAATTGCGCGGCTATCTGCCGGGCGACGACATCCGCGCGATCGACTGGAAGGTGACGGCACGCACCGGCGAGCCGCATGTGCGCATCTACACCGAGGAGCGCGACCGCCCGACGCTGATCGTCGTCGATCAGCGCATGTCGATGTTCTTCGGCTCGGTCATGAACATGAAGTCGGTCACCGCGGCCGAGTGTGCCGCGCTTGCCGCCTTCCGCATCTTCGACCAGGGCGACCGGGTGGGCGGCATCGTGTTCGGCGACACAGAACTCGCCGAGATCCGGCCGGGGCGCAGCCGCAAATCGCTGACCGCCTTTCTGACCGCGTTGAGCGACGCCAACGCACTGCTCCACGCCGACCGCCCGCCGGTCACGCCGATGCCGATGAACCGCGTCCTGCAATCGGTGGCGCGGATTGCGCCGCGCAACCATCTGATTTTGCTGTTGAGCGATTTCGACGAGATCGACGAGACGACGCATCGGCTCGTCGCCGGGCTCTCGCAGCGCAACGATCTGGTGCTCGTGCTTGTCTCCGACCCTTATGTCGACGACATGCCGGCCGGGGTGAAGGTGGTCGTGTCCGACAGTGTCCTGCAGGCTGAGATCGACACCGCCGACAGGACGGTGCATCGCCGTCTCAGGGACATGGCGCAGGGCCGGCTTGCCAAGGTGCTCGACTGGCAAAGGCAGCTTGGCGTGTCGGTCCTGCCATTGACGACGGGAGAGGACAGCGTTGCGCAGATGCGGCGGCTCATGGGCCTGCCGGGACGACGGCGATGAACGGTGAAACCCAGCCCGTCACGCTGCTTGACTTGCTCGACCGGCTGGTCAAAGCGCCGGAGCCGCCGCCCGTCTCCATGATGCCGCAGACCTGGGGCTGGGTGGCGCTGGCGCTGATCCTGCTCTTGGCCGGCACCCTGATCGCGCTTCGAATCCGCCGCCGCAACTTGGCCAATGCCTATCGTCGCTTCGCGATCCGGGAACTTGACGCGGCGCGAGACGATCCGGCCGCCATTGCCGCCATCCTCAGGCGCACGGCGCTCGCCGCCTATCCGAGGAGAGACGTCGCCGGTCTTGCCGGCGAAGACTGGCTGCGCTTCCTCGATGAACGCGTTGAAGGAACGGATTTTCTCGAGGGGCCGGGCAGGCTGGTGGCCGAAGCGCCCTATCGCTCGGCAAAGGACGATCCCGCTCTCTACCGCATCGCCAGGGGATGGATTGCGCACCACCGGCCGGAGCAGGCGTCATGATCACGCTGGCCTTTCCCTGGGCGCTGCTCCTCTTGCCGTTGCCGCTCTTATTGTGGTGGCTGTTCCCGCCGCATCGCGAGCAGGTGCCGGCGCTGCGCTTCCCCTTCTTCAGGCGGATCGTCGAGACGGCCGGTTCCGAGCCGGGGCAAGGTGCGGTGATCCTGGCGCGCACGCGCCTGCAGATGGGGGCGGCCATCGTGATCTGGCTGCTGCTGGTTCTGGCGCTGGCGCGGCCCGAACGGCTGGGCGAGCCCGTCGAAATGAACAAGTCCGCCCGCGACGTCATTCTCGCCATCGACATATCGGGCTCGATGGACGCCAAGGATTTCACCGCGCCGGACGGCACCAAGAAGCAGCGGCTTGCAGGCGTGCGCGGCGTGGTCGACGATTTCATCGCCGGGCGCGAAGGCGACCGCATGGCGCTGATCGTGTTCGGCTCCAAAGCCTATGTGCAGGCGCCGCTGACCGAAGATCTGCAGACGATCAGCGAGCTCCTCGACCAGACCGAGGTCGGGATGGCCGGGCCGCACACCGCACTTGGCGATGCCATCGGCCTTTCGATCCGCACCTTCGAGGCGAGCGACATCGAACAGCGGCTTCTGATCCTGCTTTCGGACGGAACGGATACGGCCAGCCGCATGAGCCCCGTCAACGCGGCCGAGATCGCCAATGACAGGGACATAGAGATTTACACCATCGGCGTCGGCGACCCGAACGCCTCGGGCGAGGATCGCGTTGATATCGCGACCCTGCAGGACATCGCCAAGCGCACCGGGGGACGGTACTTCTTTGCCGAGGATGAGGACGGCCTCGAGCAGGTCTACGACCGGATCGACCAGCTTGCGCCGCGCCAGACGGAAACATTGTCCTATCGCCCGCGGCAGCCATTGGCCTTCATGCTTCTGGCGGCGGCCAGCCTCATCGGCGCGATGACCATCGCGGTGCTCGCCTTTTTCAGCGCCCGGAGGGTGCGACGGGCATGACGGATCTTCGCCTGTTCATCGACGCGTTCCATTTCATCAGGCCGGCCTGGCTTGTGCTCGTGCCGGTCATCGTCGTGATCTGGTTTTTCGTGCGCCGCCGGGCGACCCGGCCCGCCATGGAGCTGGAAGGCATTGCCGCACATCTGCGCCGGGCGCTGACGGTGGGCGGCGGGAAAAGGCGGCTCGTGCTGCCGATCGACGGTGCCGCATTGGCGCTCGTGCTCGCCGCGCTGGGTGCTGCCGGGCCGACCTGGTCGCGCGTGCCGGACCCCTTTGTCGCGCAGACGGCGCCCCTCGTCATAGTGCTGAAGGTCACGTCGTCGATGGAGCAGGAGGATCTGGCTCCCTCCCGGCTGGAACGCTCCAAGCAAAAGATCCGCGACCTGCTCGAACTGCGCGCCGGCGGGCGCACGGCGCTCATCGCCTATGCCGGCACGGCGCATTCGGTGGTGCCGATGACGGAGGACCCCAATGTCGTCCAGCCCTATCTGGAGGGCCTGTCGCCCGAAGTCATGCCCGAAGACGGCGACGATGCGGCGGCGGCGCTCGAACTGGCGCAAAATGATCTTGCCAAGGAGAATGCGCCGGGCGGCATTCTGTTCGTGACCGATGCGATAGAAACGGTCGATGTCAGCGCGATCGACGCGGTCGAGGAAGCCAGCATCGCGGTGCTCGCCATGCTGCCCGGCGGCACGAATGATCGCGGCATCGACAGTCTCGGCATTTCCGTCGTCCGCGCGACCCCGGACGATGGCGATGTGCGCACGCTCGATCGCCAGTTGAACGCCGCCTATCAGCGCGCCCTCACCGAGGAAGGCACCCAGCCCTGGGACGATCGCGGCTGGATCCTCGGTTGGCCGGCGGCCCTTCTGGCGCTCCTGTGGTTCCGCCGCGGCTGGACCATGCGCTGGTCGCTGTTCCTGGCGCTCAGCATGGGGATCATGCCGCCGGCGCCGGCACAGGCCGAGGGCATCGCCGACTGGTTCTTCACACCGGACCAGCAGGGCCGCATCGCCTATCAGCGCAAGCATTTCGACCAGGCGGCGGAACTGTTCGTCGATCCGATATGGAAGGGCGAGGCGCTTTCTCGCGACGGGCAGTACAGCGAGGCGGCAAAGGTCCTTGCCCGGCTCGACACGGCCGATGCCGCCTTCCGGGAGGGGTTGGCGCATGTCAAGGGACGCGAATACCGCGAGGGGATCGCCGCATTCGAGGAGGCCCTCAAGCGCGATCCCGACTATCCGGGCGCAGCCGAAAATCTCGAGACCGCCAAGCAGATCCTCGATTACGTCGAGACTGCCCGCGAGCAGTCCGACACCGGCGAGGAATCCGGCGAAGGCGCCGACGATGTGGTATTCGACAATGAGGATGCGCGCGGTGCAGACACTCAAATTCAGGGAGCAGACGAAGAAGGAGGACTGCTGACGGCCGAGCAATGGATGAACACGGTCGATACCGATCCCGGCGATTTCCTCCGCCAGCGCTTCGCGATCGAGGCAGCGAGGGGACAATGAGAACGTTTCTCCTTCTCGTCACCGTCTTCGTCCTGTCGGCCGGCGTCGTGCGCGCGCAGGACCCCGACCAGCCTGCAGCGCAGCCGCCCGCGCAGCCGATCGTCGAGACCGAGCTCGACACGTCGGAGGTGGTGCCCGGCCAGTATGCGACGCTGCGCGTGACGGTTCTGGTGCCCACTTGGCTGCCCAAGCCGGTGGAGTTTCCGTCGATGGAGGCGCCGAACCTCAGGGTGCGTCTGCCGGAGCGTTCGACCGGGCCGACGAGCCGAACCGTCGACGGCGAGGCGTGGTCGGGCGTCAGCCGGCGCTATCTGATCTCGCCCATGGTGGCCGACACGTTCGACATTCCGGCCCAGACGATCTCCGTCACCTATGCCGTTCCCGGAAGCTCCGATCCGACGCAGGTCGATTTGCAGACGGAACCCGTCACCATTACCGGCGTCGTGCCGCAAGGCGCGGAAGATCTCGATCCCTTCATTGCTGCCGAGAGCCTGAAGCTCACCCAGGACGTGACCCAGCCCACGACCGGCCTGAAGCCGGGCCAGAGCATCAAGCGCACGGTGACGGTGCAGATGGAAGGCGCTTCACCCATCGTGCTTCCCGCGCTGATGCCTGCCCTTGAAATCGACGGGATCGCCGCCTATCCAGACCAGCCCGCGATCAGCGAAAAGGACGAGCGCGGCGTCCTTTCGGGAACGCGCACGGAGACCGAAACCCTGATGGCCGAAGGCGGCGGCAGCGGCCATGCTCCGGGCATCGAGTTGCGCTGGTTCAACCTGAAATCGGGCGCCGTCGAGACGGCCTCGGTGGACGGCTTCGACATTTCCGTGGACGGTCCGCCTGCAGTGCGAGAGGGGGACGACCGCTCGCGGCTTGTTCTTGCGGTGGCGGGGCTTGCCGCGCTTGTCGTCCTGGCCCTGTTCGCCATGGCGATCCGGCGTTACGGGCCGCGCCTGTCAGCGGCCCGGCGCAACAGTCAGGAGCGCCGCCGCGCCAGCAAGGCATGGGCGGAACGCGAGCTGCTGAAGGCGGTTAGACGGCGCGATTATCACGCGACCCTGCGCGCCCTCGATGAATGGGCCAGGCGTTCCCCTGTAACGGACCCGTCCCAGATCATTCCCGTCCAGCAGGCGCTGACGACGATCGGCAGATCAATCTATGGCCGTGGACAAGATTCCCCGGCCTCCGCCAACTGGAGCGCCGTGGCCGAGGCGGTCGGGAAGGCGACGGCAGCGCATTCCAAGTCTGCCGGTATCGGCCTTCCGCCGCTCAATCCCGAGACCGCCCGAAACTGACACCTTCAGCGGCAAAGCGTGCAGGGCACTGACCTTGACCGGCCGGTCATCGCGTTGGCGGCGGCGGGCCTGATCTGCGGCTGAGACCGCGCCGGCGCTGAGGCTGCAGCGTTCCTGGCTGAACCTGGCGATGGAGCCTGGTCTGGTGCGCCTGCGGGCGGCTTGCCTTCCGACGCGGCTGTTCTGCCCTTGGCCGATCGGCCTTTTGTCTGGAATCCGAACGGTGGACCTTTCGAGGCCGGTCCGGGCGATGGGCGCGGTGATCGCGGTCATAGCGACGGTGCCGGTCATAATGACGGTGCCGGTCGTAGTAGCGGGGTCGGTCGTAGCGGTAGCGCACGCGTGGACGGCTATCGTAGATGATTGCGCTGCCGACATAAGAACCGCTGCCGTAATAGGGGCCGTATGGCCCGTAACCGTCATAATCGTAATAGCCGGCATCAGAGACGCAGCCCGACAGGGACAGCCCGGCAAAGCCGATGACGGCAAGGATGATCAGGAATCTGAAACGCATCATCCGGTTCGCCTAACATCGAATTGTGGGCGTCTCGTGGCTGCTGCGGTGCGCGCCGAGGTGTTGGTGCGGCCATGGGGAGACAATGGCCGCTTCAGTCCAGATCGAAATCGACGAGGCGGCCCAAGCGGTCGAATTCCGCCTCTATCTCGCCGCCCGAGGCCGAGAAGCCCTCGATCTCGACCTCGCCGTCGTCCGAGATTTCGATCTTCCGCAGACCGCTGAGGTTCTGGAGCTGCGGGTGACGCGCGATGGAGTCCGGCATGACGCGCTCAAGGAATGTGGTTGGCATCACGGCGCGGCGGCCTTCCGCCTCGATCTCGCGTACATGGCCGTCGCGGTCGACCTCGATCTCGATGCGCGTTCCGTCCGCCAGACGTGTCAGAAATTCCCGCTTGCCGTAGGGCCAGTCCCGGCTGCCGACGATTTCCAGGCCGAGGCCGCGCAGGGCGGCGGGCAGCTCCGCGTCGGAGGCCGTGGCGGCACCTGTTTCCTGCTGCGAGGCGCCATCAGTCTGGATATGCTCGGCGAGCATCTGATCGCCGTTGCGCTCGCCCGTCACCGTCAGGCGTTGTCCGGCCTGCACTTGCGGCGCGCCCGGCGGCGCCGTTACCAGAAGGTCACCGCTTCCCGTCTGCAGGACAAACCGATCGCCGAAGACTTGGCTCACCTCACCCGTCACCTCGAGCGGCTGGGCGTGTGCCATGGTGGCAAAGCATAGGGCCGTTACGGACAAACAGCGTCTGATTGCATTCATCGCAGCATTCTCCTGGTCCGACTTAGGCTTCTGGTTGAAGAGAGGCAAGGATCAGTGCTGAAACGTTGCGCGTCAAGATGCGACGTGATTGCTGAAGCCGGAGAGAAATCAGCCGAAGTTCTCCTTCGAATCCGCCTTGCCCATCACCCAATAGCCGGACGCCTTCATCCAGGTGAGCGGATGGCCGCGTTCTTCGACCAGATAGGAGCGGATGGCCCGGGTCACCTTGGCTTCGGCGGCGATCCAGGCGAATGTTCCTTTTTCCAATTCGACCGTCTTGACGGCGTTCAAGAGCGCTGTCGGGTCGGCGGCTTCGGTAAGCGGGCGATGCACCCAAAGGGTCGTCAGGTCGGCCTCGGTGTCGAAGGTTTGGTGCTCCGCGGCATTCGTCACGGCGACGATGCTGGTGATGATCGTCCCCCGCGCCGCTTCCTCGATCCTGCGTCCAATGGCCGGCAAGGCGGTTTCGTCGCCGATCAGCAGCCAGCGCCTGACGTCGGAGGATACAACGGCCGAACCGCGCGGACCGCCGACGACCAGCGTGTCGCCGGGCCGCGCTTCGAGCGCCCACTGCGTTGCCGGGCCGGCGTCGTGGACAGCAAAGTCGATGACGAGCGTGCGCGCGGCATTGTCGAAGCTTCGGGGCGTGTATTCGCGCCGCTCGACGCCGTCGGGACCGTCGGGGGAGGGCGCGGCGATCTTGATGTGATCGTCCGGCGCCAGGCTGACGAAATCCGCGAGTTCTTCGCCGCTTAAGGTGATGCGCAGCATCTTGGGCGTGAGCTTTTCGATCTCGGTAACCGTCAGCGAACGCCGCTTGAGTTCATGGCGCACGCGCTCGATGCCCGGAGCGGACGTCGTGATGTCGGAGTTGGTGATATTCATCTGAGTCCTTTCAGGATCCGGTTCCGGTTCTGCTGGACACAGCCGCGCAGACCGAAACCGGCGAATACGGTTCGATCATGCGCGTTGATTGACGTTAACGCTTACGTGCAAGGGCGTTCCGCCCGTGCGGATTTCGGCTATGTAGAATGCCATCATGGCAAGCGCAAGAATGGATCCGGACCCGGCGATCAAAATTTGTTGAGTGAAACTATCATGATTTTTCCGTCACACAACCGCTCGATTGGCGGTCGAAACAGCATGCCGATGCTCAACCCGGGAACAGACAACAGTCATGTCGATCAGGATCGCGGCTTCCTTCCTTTCGTTCATGCTTCTCGTCGCCGGGCCGTTGCCCGTTGCGGCGCAGCAACCCTCATCCGAGCAGCCTGCGTCTTCGACTGCGCCTTCGCTTGCGGCCATTGTCGATAAGGCGGCGGCGTTGGATCAGCTGGAAACGCTGATCGTCGCGCGCGACGGCGAGATCCTGGTCGAAGAGGGGTTTGGCGGACATTCGACGACCACACCGACCAACATCAAGTCCGCCTCCAAGGCGATCATCGCGGCCCTTGTCGGCATCGCCATCGACAAGGGCCTGCTCGAAGGGCCGGACCAGCCGATCGCGCCTTTGCTGGCCGACAAGCTGCCGGAAGACGCCGACCCGCGGCTCGAACGCGTCACAATCGGCAACCTGTTGTCCATGCAGGCCGGGCTCGAGCGCACGTCCGGTCGCAATTACGGCCGCTGGGTGGCGAGCCGCGACTGGGTGCGCGAAGCGCTCGCGCAACCCTTCGTCGACGAGCCGGGCGGCGGCATGCTCTATTCGACCGGCAACACGCATCTGCTCTCGGCGATCCTGACGCGGCAGGGCAGACGCTCGACGCTGCAGCTCGCGCGCGAATGGCTGGAGCCCGTCGAAGGCTTTGTCATAGCCGACTGGATGCGCGACCCGCAGGGCGTCTATTTCGGCGGCAACCAGATGGCGATGAGCCCGCGCTCCATGCTTGCCTTCGGCGAGCTCTTCCGCAATGGCGGCCGTGCCGGCGGCCAGCAGGTGGTGCCCGAGGCCTGGATCGAGCAATGCTGGCAGCCGCGCACGCGTTCCGTGTTTCACGACGACCAGTATGGCTATGGATGGTTCCTGACCGAGATGGCCGGGCATGACGTCAACTATGCCTGGGGCCACGGCGGCCAGATGATCTATGTCGCGCCCGGTCTCGGCCTGACGGTGGTCATGACGTCGGCGGCGGACCGGCCGTCCGCACGCAACGGCCATCGCGATCGGCTGCACGGGCTGATGCAGGACATCGTCCGTTCCGTGAACGCCGCGGAATCGGCCGCAGACTGAACCTTTCCGCGCCGTCCGGTCAAAAAAAAGCCCACTGCCGGGAGGAGGAGGCAGTGGGCTTGGATCTCGACACGGCACGGGAGGAGGTGTGCCGTATGAGCTGTCAGCTTTCCGGGAGGAGGTGGATCGCTGACAGGGATGCTGATAGCGCGGCCCTCAGTGCTGAGACAACCATCAGTTTTGCATAGCTGATGTGCAGACCGATGGGTGATGAAATTAGATGCAAATGCCGTCTTCATTTGCGCAGATTCGGCCTTCGAAAGATCATTCCCGGTCGGGTGTCCACACGGCCTTAGAACATGTCCCGCTCAAACGGTGACGTTTGAGCGAAAAGGTACATGTTCAAGCATATTGATCTGGCGCGCATATCCTTGCGTCAAACGTTTCCGTTTGAAGCGAACGCGCGCTATTCGAGCGCCACCCTGCCTCGTGGCGCTCTATAGCTGCTGTCAGCCTGGCGCGTGCGTGCGCCAGCCTTGCGCGTAGTGCTCTCGCGCTTCGCGCGCATAAGGCGTGGGCGAAACGCGGACGCGGATTTCGGCCTGTTTGTGCCGTTCGGTCGACGTCTTGCCGCTGCCGCCGTCCGGCTCGCCCCAGACCAGCGTCAGCACGTCGCCGACATTGATGTCGGGATCGACGACGCCGAGCGACAGCATGCAGCGCTCGTTGAAGGAATAGCCGTTGAACATCGACAGGCCGACCATCCTGTCGCCCTTCGTCACCCGGTCGAAGCTGGACGAGGCGTAGTTGGGCTGCGGGAAGTCGATCCATTTGTAATTGTCCTCGCCGGGCTGGAAGGCCGATGCGATGACCTTCATCACATCCTCGGCGTTCCATTCGAAGGTCACCTTCTTGCGGTGGGGCCTGTCCTTCATCGTTTCCAGCGCCGGACGGCCGACGAAGTCGTGGTCGTACTTGACATAGATGCCGTAGCCGAGCTCGAACGGGTTTGTGTAGTAGTCGCGGATGTCGTCGGAAATGAAGCTGCCGCCGATCGAGCCGTTCGCCTCGTAGCTGTCGGCGCCCAGCCATTCGCGGTAGGGCTTCATCTTATCGCCGGTGTAGATGGCGGGCAGCGGCGAGGGGATCCATCCCGATTCCAGCGTGTTGGTCGAATAGGCGCGCGCGCCGACCTGGTACAGGTCCACGCCCGATTGCGCCGCCGCCTCCATAATGGCGGCGTGAACCTCGTCCTTCTCCGCATAGGGGCCCCAGACCTCGAGCCCGGGTGCGCCGGCCATGCCGTGGCGCAGGGCGCGCACCTTGCGCCCGGAGATGTTGATCCAGTCGACATGGAAGAACTTGATGTCGGGCACCGGCCCGCCATTGAGTTTCTCCAGCACGCGCGGCGCGTCCGGTCCCTGGATCTGGAAGCGATAGTGGACACGGCGGACTTCCTTGCCGTCGGGGCGCGACGGCGAACGCGGATCGCGCGTGACCTTGACGTCATGCTTGCCGAGCGAGGCGTTGTACTCAACCCAGTCGGCGGTGGGCGCGCGCCCGACGAGGACGAACTTGTCCGTCTCCTCGCGAAAGATGATCATGTCGCCGATGACGTAGCCTTCCGGCGAGACGGGCACGAAGTGCTTGGCGCGGTTGGTGTCGAAGTTGGCGAAGCTGTTGATCGCCAGACCTTCCAGGAAGCCTGCCGCGTCCGGGCCTTCCACGATCAGTTCATCCATGTGATGCGACTGGTCGAACAGCACGGCGGATTCGCGCCAGGCGCGTTGTTCGTCACGCCAGTTGGTGAACTCGGCTGCTACCACCGGGTATACATACATGCCGATTTTTGAGTTGCGCAGCAGTTCCACGGCGTTGCCGGATTTCTGCAAAACGGCTTCAAGGCTCGATTTTCCCATGGTCTCTCCTCCCAGAACCATCGCGGTTCATGTATACATGACTGTCGCGCAACCAGGGGCGGAACGCAAGTATGCAAATGCAGGAGAGTGCCGGCCTGCGTGTCAATTCCAACGCCACCTCGCCACTCGAAAAGACCGCGCGGCGGGCGGCCAGTTCAGCTCATCACGAGCGCCAATCCGGGAAGGCTGTCGATCAGGCTGCGGTCCTCGACCATGACATATTCGAGGTTGCGCCTGGCAATGCGCGCATGCTCGCGCGCCAGGGCTTCGGCACGTGCGCCCTCGCGTGCGGCGATCGCCGTCACCATCGCGCGGTGCTGCTCCTGGGCCGTGTTGAGGGAGCGGCGAAAGGTTTCGATTTCGGCATTGTCCGGCAGGAAGGCCGATGGCGAGGCAAAGGGCAGGCGGGTGACGCGCTCGACTTCGCGGCGGATGATGTCGCTGCCGGAAAGGCCGGCGAGTTCACGGTGAAACGCGGCGTTGAACTCTGAATAGCGCTCGAAATCGACCTCTCCGGGTTTGTCGCCGAAGCAGTCGTCGAGTGTTTCGACGATCGAGCGAATGCGCGCCATCGCGTCCGGTTTCGCGCCACGCTCGGCTGCCAGACGGGCGGCGGTTCCTTCCAGCACGCCGCGCAATTCGATGGCGTCGACGACGTCGTCGAAACCGAAGGCGCGCACGATGAAGCCGCCGTTGCGCGCCCGGTCGAGCAGCCCTTCCTCGGCCAGCCGCGACATGGCCTCGCGAATGGGCGTGCGCGATATCTCGAGCTGCTCGGCCAGCGGCACTTCGAAGAGCCGGGTGCCGCCCGGCAAATCGCCGCTCAATATCCTCTTGCGCAACTCGATAAGGGCCCGCATCGCATGGGTCTTGCCGGTATTGTCGTCCATGGAACTGGCTTCCTTCCTTCTTGCGCCCATGTATACATTGCCTCGATCCGACACGCCAAATCGGCGCGCGACACGCCCGCTTGTCAGTGCGGATGGTCCCGGCCGTTGTGGCCGTGCATGTCGTCGAGCTGCAGCGCCACATAGCGGTCGAGCGCGGCGCGGTCATCGAGAAGTTTCGCCGACGGCGCACGGTGGGCGATCTGGCCGCGCTCGATGATGATCGCCTCCTCGGTCAGGCCGAGGGCCATTTCGGCGTGCTGCTCGACCAGCACCAGCGCAATCCCCTCGTCGCGGCTCATATGGCGGATCGCGGCGGTCAGTTCCTCCACGATGATCGGCGCCAGACCTTCCAGCGGCTCGTCGAGCAAAAGCACCGACGGGTTGGTCATCAGGGTGCGGGCAATCGTCAGCATCTGCTGTTCGCCGCCCGAAAGCTGGTTGCCCATGTTGCGCCGGCGTTCCCTGAGCCGCGGAAACAGGGCATAGACGGCCGGCAGGTCCCAGCGCCCGCGCCTGGCGGCAACGGTGAGGTTTTCCTCCACCGTCAGCGAAGGAAAGACGTCGCGCTCCTGCGGCACCCAGCCGAGCCCCAGATGGGCGCGTTTGTGCGCCGGTACGTGCGAGATGTCCGCGCCGTCGAAATGGATGGAACCGCGCATGAGGCGGACGATGCCCATCACCGTCAGGAGCAGGGTCGTCTTGCCGACGCCGTTGCGGCCGAGCACGGCGAGGCTGCCGCCGGCCGGCAGCGATAGCGCAATCGCGTCGAGCACCACCGCCTCGCCATAGCCGGCCCGCACACCCTTCAGTTCGAGCAGCGTCTCAGCCATGGCGGGCGCTTCCCAGATAGACCTCGCGCACCCGTGGGTCGCTTGCCACGACCGACGGCACGTCCTCGATCAGGACTCCGCCTCCCGCCAGCACGATGATGCGCGAGGCAAAGGCGAACACGATGTCCATGTCGTGCTCGATGAACAGGACCGAAATCTCCTCGGGAAGCGCGGCGACGACGCTGAAGAGCATTGCGCTTTCGTCTTTCGGCACGCCGGCCGCCGGCTCGTCGAGCAGCAGCACCTTCGGTTTCGTGGCCAGCGCCAGCGCCATTTCGAGCAGCCTCTGCTGGCCATAGGCCAGTTCCCGCGTCGGCCGGGTCGCGACGTCGCCGAGCGCCAGTTGACCGAGGATGGCATGGCTTTCGTCGATCGCTTCACGGTGGGTCGCCAGATTGCGCCAGAACTGGGTGGCGATGCCTTCGCGCTCGCAGACCGCGAGCGTAACCGCCTCGAGCGGTGTCAGTGCGGGAAACAGCGTATTGATCTGAAAGGTGCGTGTCAGGCCGCGGCGCACCCGCGCCGCTGTGGCCATCCCGGTGATGTCGTCGCCCTTCAGCAGGACATGGCCTGCATCGGGCTTCAGGTCGCCGGCGATGAGATTGATCAACGTTGTCTTGCCGGCCCCGTTGGGGCCGATCAGCGCGTGGCGCGCGCCGCGCGGCAGATCGATCGATACGTCGCGCGTCACCTCCAGTGAGCCGAAGCGCTTGCTAAGCCCGCGTGTGCTGAGGACGGCTTCTCCACTTGCCATCACGCCACCGTCATCCCTTTGTCCGGCCGGCCAGGCGGGTGAGGCCGCCGAGGATTCCCTTCGGCATGAACAGCACGACGACCATGAGCATCAGCCCGATCCAGAAATACCAGTATTGCGGGTTCACGCCCGACAGGCGGTCGCGCACCAGAAGGAAGACGAGGGCGCCGAGGACGGCGCCGTACAGCCGGCCCGTGCCGCCGAGGATGAGCATGACGACGACATCGGCCGAGCGCTGGAAGCTGAGCGATTCCAGCGCCACCGTGTTGGTGGTCTGCGTCAGGAGCCCGCCGGCGAGGCCGGCGATCGCGGCCGAGATGGTGTAGATCGCCTGCAGATGGCGCCGGTAAGGCGAGCCGATCGCCGGCATGCGGCGCACATTTTCGCGAATGCCGCGCAGGGCCAGGCCGAAGGAGGAGTTGACGATCCGGCGCGCGGCGAGAAAACCGAGGAAGAGCACGGCGAGGGTGTACGAATAGGCCGTGTAGCCCCACAGATCGAAGCGGAACAGGCCGAAGATCGGCCAGATGTCGATGCCGCGCAGCCCGTCCGTGCCGCCGGTCAGCCAGGACATCGCATTGGCGAGTTCATAGGTCAAAAGCCCGAGCCCGAGCGTGACCATGATCAGTGCGAGATGCTGGACTCGCACGATGAGGAAGCTGACGACGAAGCCGACCGCCCCGGCCATGGCGCCGGCGATGAGCAGGCCGGATATCGGCTCGCCCCAGCCGGCCTTGGCGCTTAACAGTCCGGCGGTGTAAGCGCCGATGCCGAAGAACATCGCATGGCCCAGCGTCACGATGCCGGCATAGCCAAGGATCAGGTCGACCGAGATCGCGAACAGTGCGGCGACCGCGATCTGGCTGGCGAGCATCAGATAGGTGGGAAAGAAATAGAAGGGCAAAAGCGCGGCCAGCCAGAAGGCGACCTCCAGGGCTGACCAGCGGCTTTGCCGTCTGATCCAGGCGGCGGGGTCGATTGCGGTGGTGGTCGTGTTGCTCATCGGCCGTCTCAGCGCTTTCCGAACAGGCCGAGCGGGCGCACGAGCAGGATCGCCACCAGCATGAGATAGATGAGGAAGGAGCCGATCTCGGGAACGAAATATTTGCCCGCAACATCGCCGATGCCGAGCAATGCCGCGCCGACGAATGAGCCGGTCACCGAGCCGAGCCCGCCCACGGCGACGACGATCAGCACATAGACGAGATAGTGAAAGCCGAAGGAGGGATCGAGACCGACGATCTCCACGGCGAGCGCCCCGCCGAGACCGGCCAGGCCACTGCCGAGGGCGAAAGTGACGGCGAATATGCGGTCGACATTGATGCCGAGCCCTTGCGCCACGCGCTGGTTGTCGACCGCGGCGCGGATGCGCGCGCCGAGCCGCGTGCGTTCCAGACCGAAGACCAGGAGAGCGGTAATGGCCAGCGCCATCGCGATGAGAAAGATGCGGTAGACGCCGAAGCGCAACTCGCCGACGACCACCGATCCGCGCAGCCAGTCGGGCAGCACGATCGGCTGCTGTCCGGTCCCGAAGACATAGGTGGCAGCGGCCGCGGAAACGAAAACGAGACCGATGGTGAAGAGCACCTGGTTCAATTCGCCGGCGCGATAGAGCCGGCGAAACAGGGTGCGCTCGAACACCACGCTGACGAGTGCAGCGGCGAGGAAGGCCGTCGGCAGGGCAAGCAGGAAGGGAAAGCCAAGCTGGCGCATCGCGGTGACGGCGACGTAGCCGCCGAGCATGCCGAAGGCTCCGTGGGCCAGGTTGATAAAATTCATCAGCCCGAGCGTCACCGACAGGCCCACCGACAAGACGAACAGCAGCATCCCGAAGGCAAACCCGTCGAACAGGACGATAACGAGATTGGCGTTCACAATGCGTTCAGCGTGATGGTTCGAGATGCACCGACCTCAATTGGCCCCATGCAGCGGGTCTTTCACCTCCGGGATTTCCTGAAGAATGACGTTCTGCAGCGATCCGTCGACCTCCTCGACCTGGCGGATATAGACGGTCTGCACGATGTCGCGCGTTTCGGGATCGATCGAGATCGGCCCGCGCGGGCTTTGCCACGCCATGCCCTTGGCCGCCTCCACCAGTGCATCGCCGCTCGTGTCGCCGCCGGTCTTTTTCAGCGCCTCGTAGATCAGGTGCATGCCGTCATAGCCGCCGATCGAGAACAGGTCCGGCGCGCGGTCGCCATTGGCCTCGCGATAGGCTGCCACGAATTCGGCGTTGAGCGGGTCGTCGCGCTCCAAAGTGTAGTGATAGGTGGTGATGATGCCCTTGGCCGTGTCGCCCATGCTTTCCAGCGCCTCGGGATGGGTAAGCTCGCCCTGGGCGAAGATCTTGGTATCCGGCGGGGCGAGGCCGCGGTCGACCAGAGCCTTGCCGATCGCCGCCGGCTGTCCGCCGCCCGGCACGAAGATGTAGACCGCCTCGGGATTGCTGTCCTTGACGCGCTGGACGAAGGCGGAGAAGTCGGGATTGGCGACCGGCGTGCGGTCGGAGCCGAGAATCTTGCCGCCGGCCTCGGTGAAGCCCTTCGAGAACGAACTTTCGGCATCGTGGCCGGGTCCATAATCGGCCACCAGCGTGTAGGCCTGGGTAACGCCGCCTTCCTCGAAGGCCCATTTGCCGAACGTGTAGTTGAGCTGCGGGATGGTCACCGACGTGCGCACGGCATAGGGCGACTGCTCGGTGACGATGGAGGTGGCGGCGTTCATCACCACCATCAGCTTCTGTGCTTCCTTGGATATCTCGGCCGCGCCCAGCGCTTCGGGCGTCAGCGCGAAACCGGCCAGGATGTCGACGCCGTCGCGCACCACGAGTTCCTGTGCCAGGCGCCGGGCGACATCGGGGGAGGGGCCGCCGGTGTCCTTGCGGATGATCTCGATCGTCTTGCCGGCAACCTCGTCGCCGTTTTGCGCCATGTAGAGCTTGATGCCGGCGTCGAGCTGGTTGGCGGCATCCGCGAACGGACCGGAATAGGGAAGGATGACGCCGACCTTCACCGTTTCCTGCGCCGTGGCGGCCATCGTCCACCCGAGTCCGACTGCGAGCGCAATTGCGCCAAAGACTGTCTTGGTCATTTCTGTTCCTCCCTGCCGTTTGGTCGGCTTATCAGCGCATCTTGTGTAAGTGCGACATATGAGAAGCAGTGTATACACCGCCGCCCGAATAGCCAAGGTACTTCGCGCAAGGATGACGCCACGATCGTAGAAGTCGGAGACACCAAGGCCGGTTATACTGCGGATCGTTCGACCGTTCGTTGCGCCGAGAGCAACGCTGTATACAGGCGGGCCGATTCCGGCGTCGTCTCGCGCGGCCCGGATGACGGCAAGTTCTAATAATCAGCTTCCGGGCATTCCAGTCCAGGCACGTCGACATCAAGCGACAAGAGACCCCCGGCAAAGGGCTGGGCTTCGATTTCTTCCGCGCTCAATGCCTTGGTGGCGGTGGTGACATAGAGCGTTTTCAGGTCGTCGCCGCCGAAGGCGCAGCAGGTCGGGCATTTGACGGGAAGCGCGATCAGACGGTCGAGGCTTCCGTCGCGAACGAAACGGGCGACAGACCATCCTCGCCAGCGCGCGTTCCAGACGAATCCTTGGCAATCGACCGCACTGCCGTCCGGTTTGCCCGGCGCGGCATCGGCTTCGGCATCGGCAAATGTCCGCATCGCGCCGATCCTGCCGCTCGCCGGGTTATAGTCATAGGCGCGGATCGTGCGTTCGTTGGTGTCGCAGTAATAGAGTGTGTCGCCGGCAGGGCTCCAGGCCAGCGAATTGGAGGTCGACACGCCGTGCAGGACCTGCGAGGCCGAACCGTCCCTTTCCAGCCGGTAGAGCGCGCCGGTCTGCTCTTTCGACACGGTGTTCATGGTGCCGCAGTAAAAGCGCCCCGCCGGGTCGACGCCGCCGTCGTTGAACTTGTGGTCCGGCGGAAGCGAGGGCCGTGCCAGCCAGCGCAGGAAACGGGCCGCGTCGTCGAGTTCGGCAAAGCCGTCGGCAAAGGTGCACAGGAATCCGCCGCCACGGCGAGGAACCACACAGGTGATTTCTTCACCGTAATCGACGAACGACACCTCGCCGGTCGCGGGGTCGTAGCGATAGGAGCGCCGCCCGTCGATGTCGACCCAGCGCAGGGCGCGTTCGCGCGCGACCCAGACCGGCGCCTCGCCGAGGAGATCGCGCGTTGCAGCACAAAGCCTGATCGTGTCCATGGAACGCTTCGACCCCGAATGCGATACGTCACACGAGGACAAGATAGGGCAATCATGCGGGGAGGCGAAGGCGGCCCGTCCGGGCGCGGGCCGCTCATGGGGCAGGCGGCAATCGATTTGCCGCCTGGAAAACGCATTCTGTCGGAAAGAGAGCCGGGCGAGGGAAGCCGCCGGTCAGGCCGCGCGCGCGTCCGCCTCGAGCGGGATCTCGATATCAACCTCGAGCGTCGAGACCTTCTTGCCGCGATCCATCTTCACATTGACCTTGTCGCGGTCGATCTGCACGTGCTTGGCGATCACCGCGAGGATCTCCTCGCGCAGTTGCGCCACCAGGTCGGAGTGCCCGGTCGTGGTGCGCTCATGGGCGAGCAGCACCTGCAGCCGTTCGCGCGCCGTCGGTGCGGATGCCTGACGGCTGAAGAAGCCAAATATGCTCATGCCGCCCTCCTTCCGAAGATCTTGCCGAACAGGCCGCGCTTCTCGCCGGGAACGGTTACCGGAACGGTTTCGCCGGAGAGCCGGCGGGCGGCGTCGAAATAGGCGAGTGCGGGCGCACTGCGATCGTCGGCAAGCGTCACCGGCGAGCCGAGATTGGAAGCGCGCAGCACGTCCATGCTCTCGGGGATGATGCCGAGCAGCGGGATCGACAGGATCTCCAGCACATCATCGACCTTCAGCATGTCGCCGCGCTCGGCGCGGCCGGCGTCATAGCGGGTGAGCAGCAGATGCTTTTCCACACGATCGCCGCGCTCGGCCTTCTCGGTCTTGGCGTCGAGCAGGCCGATGATCCGGTCTGAGTCGCGCACCGAGGAAACTTCCGGATTGGTCACGACCACGGCGATGTCGGCATGGCGCATGGCCAGCGTGGCGCCGCGCTCGATGCCGGCGGGGCTGTCGCAGATGATCCAGTCGAAGGACTTGCGCAACTCGGCGATGACCTTCTCGACGCCCTCGGCGGTCAGATTGTCCTTGTCGCGGGTCTGCGAAGCGGGCAGCAGATGCAGGGTCTCCAGCCGCTTGTCGCGGATCAGCGCCTGCGGCAGCTTGGCGTCGCCCTGGATGACGTTGACAAGATCGTAGACGACCCTGCGTTCGGCGCCCATGACGAGGTCGAGATTGCGCAGGCCGACGTCGAAATCGACGACGACGGTTTTCTCGCCCTTCTGCGCCAGGGCGGCGCCGAGCGCGGCAGTGGACGTGGTCTTGCCGACGCCGCCCTTGCCAGATGTTACCACGACTACTTTCGCCATCTTGCTCTCCTGTCTAGTGGCCGCCCGCCGGCTCAATTGAGTGTTTCCGCCTTGATTGCGTCGCCTTCCAGCCAGAGCTGCACGGCCTGCCCGCGAAGTTGCGGCGCCAGGTCCTCGGCGGTCTTGTAGAGGCCGTCGATCGCGAGCAGTTCGGCTTCGAGCTTACGACAGAAGATGCGCGCCGAGCTGTTGCCGACGGAGCCCGCCAGGGCCCGGCCGCGCAGTGTTCCGTAGACGTGGATCGAGCCGCCGGCGACGATTTCCGCCCCCGATGCGACCGAGCCGACGACGGTCACGTCACCCTCGGGAAAGATCACCGACTGGCCCGAGCGAACGGGCTCCTTGATGATGATCGAGGCCGTAACGTTGGGAGAGGGCGGATCGGCGGGAGCGGGGGACGGGGCGGGCCGTTGGGCCTCGCTGGCAGGCGCTTCTTCCGCGGCATCGATATCGGAAGCGGGCCGGCCGCCCTGCATGGCCGGCGGCATGTCGGCGCCAAGCAGCGACGAGCGCGCGCCCTCTACGCCCATGATGCGCACATTGCGGCCGGCGAGTTCGTCGATCAATTCCTTCAACTGCGCGCGGTCGATGCGCAATCCGTCGATGTCGAGCACGACCGGGCGACGCAGGAAAAAGCCCGCCGATCGGGCGGCAAGATCGTCGAGGCGAGCCAGCCAATCGGCAAAAGGCGGTTCCGGCGTCAGGACCAGCGCCATGAAGGAGCGGCCCTTGAGTCGAATGGGGCGGGTGTCGGTTAGGTCTTTGGTCATCTTCGTTAATTTTCCGTTGCTTCGGTCTAAGCGAAGGATGGTTAACGATTGGTTAATCCGCGTGGCAGGAGCGGGGCTGGAACGACATTCATCTGTGGAAAATCGACGGCATAAGAAATGCGCGGGTGATCGGTCTCGCTTTGTTCGCGCGGACGAGCAAACGACCGCGCCGGAATGGACACAATGCGGTCGTTTCAGGCCGTGCGAATCACCGTCACGACGATCCGGTTGGAAGACGGCAGGCCGGCTGCAACCAGCCGCCCAGTCGGGAGATCGTTGTGCTTGCGCTCTATGCGCACTCACTCGGCTGCCAGCGCGGGGCGGTGGATCGTGGAGGCGGGCCGTTTCCGTGTGAACCTGCTTTCAAAGTGACGATAAGAAAGCTCGGCGGCGGCCACGGTGACGGCATATGAGACGGCAAACAGCAGCAAGCGATCGGCCAAGGAGTGCTCGCCTGGCTCAAACACGACCGAAAGCAGCTCGACGCCGACGACGATAGCCAGCGCGTGAAAGATATAGGCGCCGTATGATGTCTCGCCGATCCGTTGCAACAGCCGGTGTCTGAGCAGCCGATCCGTCAGCGGGTCATTGGTCGCGGCAAGGGCGACCAGCCCAGTGGCGGCGGCGCCCAAGGCGCTGTAGACGAACACTTCGCGATATTGCCCCCAAAGGACGCCGGAAACGATATTGCGAAATGCATCCATCCCGTCCGCGTGGTGCATGGTGAAATTGATCCACACGTAGAAGGCGCAATATGCGATCAGCGCCGCCATTCCCGCACAGGCCAAGGGGCGCGCGATGCGGTCCAGAAATCCGTGCCTGTCGGCAAAGGCCAAGAGCGCGCCGGCGGCGAAGATGTCCGTATGCAGGAACGCGCCCGAATAGAGGATGAATGCGCTGGCTTCATCGCCCAGTCCGGCTTCGGCCAGTCTGAGGGAGATCACCCATCGCGCCACGGGTGTCGCCAGGAGTACGACGAAGAGGAGTGCGATCAGCCAGCGTCGCGGCAAAAGAATGAGGCAGATTCCGAAGACGAGATAGAACTGCATTTCGACGGATATCGTCCACAGATGTCCCACCGGCCAGTCTGCCAGCGTGCCGCGCCCCGCGCCCATGGCTACGTTGTGAAAGAAGCCCAGAAGAGAGGCGACGTCGTACGCCTCGAGCGTGGCGCCCGATGCAATGGCCAGAGCCACGCCGGCCAGGACATAGGCATAGTAGACGGGGACGATCCGTCTGGTCCTGCGGCTGAAGAATGATTTCAGCCTTCTGGCCGGGCTGTCGGTCTGCGGCTTCGCGATGACGGATCCGGTGACCACATAACCCGATATCACGAAGAACAGCCAAACGCCTGCCCAACCGAAGGGCAACAGACCGCAGTGCTGGGCAACCACGGCAGTCATTGCAAAGCATCTCAGGGAGTCGACAGAACCGATCCGACGTCCACCGGTCCCCTGTCCTTGTCGGGTCATGAGCGTTTCCAGGTCCGGTCGCTTGCCGTCCCATCCAATGGCGCTCCCCGCTCACTAAATTGACCATACATCCGCGGCCGGGCGAGGGAACGGAGCCCCGGTTCATGACTCCAGTTGATCCGGTGCCCGGACGAGGTGGGTGGTCATCGACCGGACACCGGCAAAGGGGCTAGCCGCGATAGTCCCCAAAGGCGAGGTTACGCCGAATGTCCGACTTGCCGGACGGACGATCGCACCGAACAGTTGCCTGACAACCGGCCAAGGAGGCGGGCGGCCAGTGCAGATATCACCCATTGGCTTCGTGGTTTGCGCGGTGATCCTGCTGACCGCTCATTACTGCAGGAGCGTGCTGATCGTCGGCCTGCTGGCGTCGGTGGCGTTCGGTTCGACGGCCCTCGTCGCACTGACGGGTCTGGGCGGTTCGTCGCCACTGATCTACACGTTGTTCTCTGCCCTGCTCATAACGGTCGTCGTCCTGCGTCGGCAGATATGGAGCGACCTCGGTGTCGTATTCGGCAGCATGCGGCCGATCTGGCTCCTGACCACCTTGATGGCCTACGCTATCGTCGGGTCATGGCTCCTGCCGCGTTTTTTTGCCGGTCAGACGACCGTTTTCGTGCAGGGCAAGACGAGAGGTGGAGTCGTCGAGACCTCGCTCGTCCCGGTTGGCGGCAACATCACGCAGACCGGTTATTTCGTGCTCGGCGGACTGACTGCGATTGCCCTGTGCATTCTTCTGATGAACCGCGGCAGCATCCGGCACATCCGGACCGGGATGTTCGTCATGTGCATTCTCCACGCCGGAATGGGGATGATCGATCTCCTCGGGAAGCTGGCCGGAGCAGGCGACGTGCTCGAGCCTATCCGCACGGCCAGCTATGCGATGCTCACCGAGGCGGTCGAGGGCGGCTTTTATCGTATCGCGGGGGCATATTCGGAGGCATCTGCCTTCGGCGCTCGCTCCCTGGCCTGCCTGGCATTTGTCTATACCTACTGGCGCAGGACGAATTCAGACCTCGCCAAATGGCTGGCAATTGTCATCTTGATGCTGACGGTGTTGTCGACGTCATCCACGGCCTATGTGGGACTGGCCATCCTGTGCGTGCCGGTCGGGTTTTCGATCTCCAAATCCTTTCTGCAAGGGCGGATCATGTTCGAGGATCTACTGATCGTGATCCTCTTGTGCCTCGGGATCGTCGCCGTCATGGCCATTGTCATCCGCAGTCCGGAGTTCTTCTCTCCTTTCGTCAAGCTGCTCGATGAAATGGTTCTCAACAAGGCAAGCTCGACATCGGGCCAGGAGCGGACCTACTGGAACGTGAAGAGCCTGCAGTCCTTTGTCGACACAAGCGGATTGGGCATCGGCATTGGGTCCTCGCGCGCCTCGAGCTGGCTGATTGCTGTGATATCGCAGCTTGGCGTGATCGGTGCCTTGTTGATGGCGATCCTGCTGGCCTATATCGCGCGCGGATTGGGGCGTCTGTCGGCCTGGGTTCCCTCCGAAACGGCCGCGATCGTTGCGAGCGTGCGCAATTATGCGCTGGCCGGGATCGTCTCGGGATCGCTCATAAGCGGCACACCCGATCCGGGACTGATGTTCTTCGTCGCTTTTGCCGTCATCGCGGCGGCGCGATTTCATGCGCGGCGTTACCGGCGCACGGACATGCGGCTTCTGGCTTCAGGCAGCTACATTGCCGGCCCGCCGGGTCTTCGTCCGAGTCTCGGTCATGCCGGATAGAAGCGCGATCGCGGCAACATATTGATCTGGCGCGCATATCTTTGCTTCAAACGTTTCCGTTTGAAGCGAACGCGCGCTAGCCAATCAGCGACGGCAGCAGCTTGGCAAGCGGCACGGTGATGATCGCAAGCGCCACAACCGCCAGTACGATCCTCAGCACCGGATTGCGCCCGCCAGTGCGTTCCTGACGTTCCCGGCAGACGCAACTCCATTGCCCCAGGCGCCGTTCGTTATGCATATCCCCACTCTCTCCCAAAAGTCTCCTCGCAGTGATCATACGGTGATCATCGGCGAGAGCAAGATCAAATGTAGCCGCGCGCAAGCCCGTAATATTCGGTGAGGGTCGGGGCTCCGCACGGTCGTGAAGGAACGCTCAGGCCCGCCAGCTGTTCGTGCCGGCGTCGATGTTTGACCAGACGGTGTCGGGAACGGCCGATGGCATGCGTCTTATCTTCAGCGACAACGGACCAGATCGAAGGAGAGAGAGAATGTTCCGCAAAACCCTCATTGCCGCAGCCTTGTTCGTCACCGCATCGCTTCCGGCCGGGGCTGAGCCGACGGGAGAGCGTGTCGAAGTCAACGGCATGCAGATGTATTACGAGGTTTCCGGTGAGGGCGATCCGCTGATCGTCCTGCATGGCGCCTATATGAATATCCCGTCCATGGGACCGATCATCCCCATGCTTGCCAAGAGCCACAAGGTCTACGCTCTGGAGTTCCAGGGGCATGGCCGCACGACCGACATCGACCGGCCGATCACCTATCCGAACCTGGCTGACGACGTGGCTCAATTCATGGATGCGGTTGGTATCGGGAAGGCCGACCTGTTCGGCTATTCTATGGGTGCGGCCGCCGGGCTGCAGGTCGCCATCCGGCATCCGGACAAGGTGAACAGGCTGGCAGCGGCCTCCGTTGCCTATGATTTCGAAGGCTGGCAGCCTGCATTCAAGGAATTCGTTCCGCAGATGACGGTCGAGATGTTTCTCGACATGCCCTTTGCCGAGGAATACCGCGAACTGGCGGCCGATCCGGAGGGCTTTCCCGCGCTGGTCGAAAAACTGATCGCGCTCGAGCATGAACCGATGGCCTGGGAAGCGGATGTCCGCGCGCTGCAAACTCCTGTGCTGATCGTCACCGGCGATGCCGACGTGGCGACGCTGGAACATTCGGTCGCGCTGTTCCGGCTGCTGGGCGGCGGCGTCATGGGCGACATGGGCGAGCCGTTGCCCGAATCCCGTCTCGCCGTCTTGCCGGCGACGTCGCACACCGCGGTCATCAATCAGCCGGCGCAGCTGCACGCCTTTGTCGAGCCATTCCTGAAGGAGGAGACGCCGAAGGGAATGTTCGAATAGGGAGGAGCGGCGGCCCTGGGGGCGCTTCTGCGCTTGCTACGTCGTCATGCGGCAATCGACAGTGGAAATGTAGTTGCTGAAGTCTGCCGCGATTCGGTTTATCCTCCCTCTGTCGTTAGACCAGCTCCGTTGAACGCTTGGTTCTTCGGACAGTGAAGGGGACGGGAGACGAATCATGAAGATCGCCGCTGCAGGCCTGGCCTGTCTCGGGAGCATCGTTTTGGCCGACAGCGTCCGGGCTGCCGACATCTATTCGCCGGTCACGCCAACGCTCGAGCAGATCGAGACCGAGGATGGGTGGACCTTTTCGGTCGCGCCCTATTTCTGGGCGGCCGGTCTTTCCGGGGATGTCGGATCCTTCGGCCTGCCGACGGTCGGTATCGATGCGGATTTCAGCAATATCTGGGACAATCTTGATTTTGCCGCCATGGCGACCGGCGAGGCGCGCTACGACCGCTACAGCCTTTTCGCCGATGTGATCTACACGAAGATCTCGGCCTCCAATGGAACGCCAAGGGGTGTGTTGGCCGATAGCGTCGGCGTGACCGCGGAGACATTTTCCGGCCTGCTCGGTGCCGGATATGCGGTTGCCGATGGTCCCTCGGGGCGCCTCGAACTGGTCGGCGGCGTCAAGATCTGGTCGGCAAAGACGGATATATCGTTCCACGGGGGTATTCTCGACGGAATTTCGCGCAGCGATAGCGCAACCTGGGCCGACGCCGTGGTCGGCCTGCGCGGCAACTACGCCATCAACGACAATCTCTATCTTACGGGATGGGGATATGTCGGTGCCGGCGGCGCCGACATCGACTGGGACGTGGCGGGGGCGCTCGGCTATCGCTTCAACGACCGTTTTTCGGCGGTCCTCGGCTATCGGGCGCTGGGCGTCGACTACAGCGACGACGGCTATGTCTTCGATGTCGTCGAGCAGGGCCCCATCCTGGGGCTGGTCGTGCGCTTCTGATCGAGGCCGCCTGTCCGGTCGGACCGGCGGGTTGCTTGTCCGGTTTCAGCTGACATGTTAGCATGGCAGCAATGGGCGAAGCCGGGAAAACGGAACGGGCCCCGCGTCTTGCGGGCGGGGCAACGGAACGCATCGTGGATGCGTTGCGCGAGGCCATCGTGACCCTGGAGATGGCGCCGGGCACCATGCTTGACAAGTCCGAACTGACGGCGCGCTTTGGCGTGTCGCGCTTTCCCGTCGCCGAAGCCCTCAATCGCCTGAAGGCGGAGGGATTGGTCGATATCAAGCCGCAAAGCGGGTCGACCGTTTCGCTCATTCGCGTCGCCGATGTCCAGGAAAACATGTTTCTGCGCCGGGCGCTGGAGGCGGAGACCGTGGCGCTTATCGCGCTTAGGCACGACGAGGCGCTGCTGGCCGAATTGCGGCGCAATCTGCGCTACCAGAAGGCGGCCGTCGACGCCGAGGACAGGCAGGGCTTCTACCAACTTGACCTGGCTTTTCACGACACGCTGGTGAGCGCCATCGGCTATGAGCGGGTGCGCGCCACGGTCGAAAAGGCCAGGCTGGCGCTGGACCGCGTGCGCCGGCTGCTCGGTTCGCCGCGCCGCCATGCCGTGACCTATCAGGAGCATTGCGCGATCGTCGCCGCGCTCGAACAGGGCGACGCCGTGGCCGCCCGACAGGCAATGGTCGCCCATATCGATGCGGTGATGCGCGAACTGGAGGCCTTCTGCGACGACAATCCCGGCGTTTTCGTCGATCGCTAGCGCGCATATCTTTGCTTCAAACGGAAACGTTTGAAGCAAAGATATGCGCGCCGGATCAATATACTGGAACATGTACCTTTCGCTCAAACGATTCCGTTTGAGCGGGACATGTTCGAGCGCGCGTTTGCTTCATGCTGGAGCGAGCGACCTCGCGGCCGCGTCGGAGACCACTCAGGTCTCAGTGTCCGGAAACCGTTCGAGATAGGCGTCGAGTACTTCGGGATTACAGAAATTGAGCGGCAGGCGGCCGGAAAGCACGCGCTCGGCCTCCTCGGCCGCGCCCACGCCCATGCGTCGCATGCTGCCTTCGGTAATGCCGGCCATGTGCGGGGTGACGATCACATTGTCGAAGGTGAGATAGGGATGGTCGGCTGGCAGTGGCTGCTGGGCAAAGACATCCAGCGCTGCACCGCCAATACGGCCGTCACGGAGCGCCGCGATCATTGCTGCGTCGTCGATGACCGCCCCGCGGGCAATGTTGATGATGATCGCGTCCGGCTTCATCCGCGCGAGCAGCGATGCATTCACCAGTCCGCGCGTTTCTTCGGCCAGCGGGCAGCAGAGTACGAGAATGTCGGCCTCGGCGGCGATTTCGTCGAGCTCCACGAAGCGCGTGCCGGCCGGGGCTTCGCGCCGGCTGCGCGAGTGGACGAGGACGTCGAGGCCGAAGCCCTGCCGCCCGATTTCGCAGACCCGTTGGCCGATATTGCCGAAACCGACGACGCCCAGGGTGAGATCGCCGAGATCGCGTGCATGGTCGGTCTGGCGCCGGGCGGTCGTCCAGCCCTCGGTGCGCAGGTCCCGCTCGACCATGCGAAAACGGCGCAGAAGCGCCATCGCGGCGAAGAAGACATATTCGGCGACGGTGGCCGCATTGACCCCGGGCGTATTCGCCACGAGCACACCGGCCCTGTTGGCGGCATCCATCGGCACCATGTCGAGCCCCGCGCCATGGCGTATGGCCGCACGCAGTTTCGTCGGCCCGTCGAAGAGCGCCGGCGGCAGCGGCGCCCTGACGATCAGGATATCGGCGTCGCGCCCTTCCTTCAGCAAGGTGTCTGGATCGGGCGCGGAGGCAAAGCGCAGGCGTCCCAGCCCTTTCAGTATCTCCACCGCCTCTGGGTGGAGATTGTGGGTGGAGAAAATATCCGTCAAGATTCTATGCCTTCGAGTTCGAGCCAGTTGATGTGCCGGCAACGCCTGTCAGTTCCGGACGTCTACAGCATGAGGCGGCATGCCCGTCAATCGCCTCAACGCTCAGCCTCCACCGTGCGCGCGAGCCAGGCCAGAAACGTTTCTGCCAGGGCGCTCGAACGGCGCGGCGACAGGGTGGCGAAATAGCCGGTGCCGATGTCGATTTCGCCGTCCGGCCAGGGAGCCAGATTGCCTTCCGAGACCAGGGTCGCGGTGATCGAGCGCCAGCCCAGCATGAGGCCGCGCCCGTCAAGCGTGGCCTGAACCGCCTGAACATAGTTGTCGAAGGTCTCGCCGCGTCCGGCCGGCCGGCTGCGCCCGCACGCCTTGAAATATTCCCGCCATCCGGCCCAATGCCCGTCCGCCGGCCCGCGCACATGGATGAGCGGCGCGGTGTCGAGGCCGCCGCCCTGCGCCAGGATACGCTCGATCAGGGCTGGCCGACCGACCGGGCAGACGATTTCCTCGAACAGCTTGACCGTTTCGCCGTCGCTCCAGTTCCCGCTGCCATAGCGCAGCGCGATGTCTATCCCGGGCAGGATGGCCGGCAGATCGGTGGGCGGTGCCTGGACGTTGACGATGGCGCCGGGCTGCTCGGCATAGAAATCCGGCAGGCGCGGCATCAGCCAGTAAGTGGCCATGCCGAGCGTGCAGGCGACCGTCAGCGCCTGGTCGGACACCCCCGCCTGGAAGCGGATGTCCTCGATCGTCGTGGCGATGAGGTCGATGCCGTCGTGCGTGGCGCGCGCCAGCTGCCGGCCCGCCTCCGTCAGCCCCGCCGGCCGCGTGCTCCGATCCAGGAGCGGCGCCCCCACATGGTCTTCCAGCGCCTTGAGCGCCTGCGTGACGGCGGGCTGGGTCACGTTCAGGCGGCTTGCCGCTTCGCGCATGGATCCCAGCCGGGCGACCATGTCGAATGTCGTGAGGAGGCGGAGCGGAGGAAGTCGGTCCAAAACTTAATCCAGGGCTTAATTTGAGATTATCAATAATGGCCTTTTTTCGTTGTACGGCAAGGGGCAGTCTCCGATCGAATCTTAATCAAGGGCTTTGACTTAGGGACCAGCCATGAACGACATGCAGATCGCGACGGTGCCCGTGCGCCTCTCCGACAAGGGGCTTCGGGTGACGCTTCCCGATGGCCGCGAAGGCTATTTCAACTATTACTGGCTGCGCGACAATTCTCCGACATCCTTCGACAGTGCGACGCGCGAGCGCACCTTCGACATTTTCCATCTCGACGAGCCGCCGAAGGCGGAAACGGCCGAGGTGGAAGGCGACACGCTGGTGATCCGCTGGCAGGGCGAGGATCATGTTTCGCCCTATCCGATGTCGCTGCTTGCCGCCTTTGCCGACGCCAAGCGGCGTCCGGATCCGGCGGATCTGCCGCGCAAGGCCTGGTATGGCGACCACTACCCCGATATCGCACGGTTTTCGCAGCGCGAGCTCATGGCCGACAAGCGCAAGGTCGCCGACTGGATCGAGGCGATGCTGAGAGAGGGCGTGGCGATCCTGACCGACATGCCGGACAGCGACGAGGCACTGACCGAGACGGCCCATCTCATGGGCCAGGTACGTCCGACCTTCTTCGGCGAATATTTCGACGTGCGCACGCATATCAAGCCGACGAACCTTGCCTATACGGCCAAGGCGCTCGAACTGCACACCGACACGCCGGCCGAAGAGGTGGCACCTGGCGTGCAGTTCCTGCATTGCCGGGCGAACACGGTGGAAGGCGGCGGCAGCCTGTTTGCCGACGGCGTGGCGGTTGCCAACAACTTCCGCGAGCGCGATCCGGAAGGCTTCCGCCTGTTGTCGCAGATCGACATTCCGTTTTACTGCGAGCATGACACCTACGACATGCGCTCGCGCCAGCGGGTCATCGAACTCGACGAGCATGGTGCGGTTTCCGGGCTGACGATCAGCCAGCACATGGCCGACATGTTCGACCTGCCGCAGACGCTGCTCGACGATTACTACCCGGCCTTCTGCCGTTTCGGCAGGATGCTGCAGGAACAGCGCTACGTCATGCGCTTTTTGCTCAAGGCGGGTGAGTGCATTACCTTCGACAACCACCGCATCGTGCATGGCCGCGCCGCCTATTCGGCAACGAGCGGCTCGCGCTATCTGCGCGGCTGCTATGTCGACCGGGCCGAGATGCGCTCGACCTATCGCGCGCTCGTGTCCGAGGGCCGGTTCAAGGGGTGACCATGTTGCAAGAGAGCGCCGAAACCCAGGAACTGCGGCGGTTGCGCCAGGACCTCGCCGCGGCCTTCCGTCTGTGCCACCGCTTCGGGTGGAGCGAATCCGTCGGCAACCATTTCAGCGCGGCGGTATCCGAAGATGGGCGGAAATTCCTGCTCAACCCGCGCTGGCAGCATTTCGCCACCATCCGGGCGAGCGACCTCCTGCTGCTTGATGCGGAGGATCCCGGCGTGATGGATCGTCCCGAGGCGCCGGATCCATCGGCCTGGGCCATTCACGGAACCATGCATCGCATGCTGCCGGAGGCGAAGGTGATCCTGCATTGCCATTCGCCTTATGCCGTCGCGCTGGCCTGTCTGAAGGATCCGAGGCTCAAGCCGCTCGACAACAACACCGCGCGCTTCTTCGGTCGCGTCGGCTATGACCTGGATTTCGGCGGCATCTCCGACGACGAAACCGAAGGCAAGCGGCTCGCCGAGGCGATCAGGGGCAAGACCGCTTTGGTCATGGGCAATCACGGAGTCTCGATTGCCGGCGAAACCGTGGCCGATGCCTTCGAGGACCTCTATTTCTTCGAAAAGGCTGCCCAGACCATGGTGCTCGCCCTGTCGACCGGGCAACCGCTTGCGGTGCTGTCGGATGAGGTGGCGCAGGCGACCGCCGACGGCTGGGCGGGCTATCGCGGCATGGCGGCGCGGCACTTCGACCATCTCAAGTCGACGCTGGATGCCGAAGATACATCCTGGCGGGATTGACGGTCCCACTTCCCGGGGCGACGCCGCCTTTTCACGTTGCGAGCATCGCCTCCAGTTCGCGGCGCTGCTCGTGCATCTTCAGGAAGATCTCATAGTCCCGGTCGAACCGTAGGCTGGCCTCGGGTGACGGGCGCCGCTCGGTGCCGCCCTGCTGCATCGCCGTGCAGGCCGAGACGAGGTCGCCATGCAAGCCCGCCGCCGTCGCCGCCACCATGGCGGTGCCGAGCAACACCGCTTCGTCCGTCGTCGGCTCGATGACGGCAATCCCGGTCGCATCGGCATAAAGTTCCATCAGGAGCGGATTGCGCGTGTGGCCGCCGGTCACGTGCAGCGTGTCGATGCCATGACCTTCGGCATTGAGCGTTTCGAGAATGTGGCGCACACCCAGCACGACGGCGACGGTGGTGCGCCAATAGAGCCGGCACAACCCGTCAAAGGAATTGTCGAGCGTCAGGCCCGAAATCACGCCTGTTGCATGCGGGTCGGCGAGCGGCGAGCGGTTGCCGTGGAAATCGGGCAGGATGTGCAGGCGCGACGCGAGGTCCGGCCCTTCCGTCTCGCGCAGGGCGTAGACCCGTTCGGCAATGCGCCGGTGCATTGTCGGGGTGGGGTCGCCGCCTGCCACGTGCTGACGGACGATGTGATCGAGCAGCGCGCCGGTGGCCGATTGCCCGCCCTCGCCGATCCAGCAATCGGGTAGGGCGGCGCCCAAATAGGGGCCCCAACCGCCGGGAAAGGGCCGGTATTCGCGCGAGATTGCCATGACGCAGCTCGACGTTCCAGCGATCAGCGCCAGGTGGCGGTCAATCGTGTCGAGATCGTTCGCATAGCCGCCAAGCACGCCGAGCGCGCCGGCATAGGCGTCGATCAGCCCGGCCCCGACCTTGCAATCGGTCGTCAGGCCGAGATCGCGCGCGGCCTGTGGCGTGAGCGGCCCGAGATCGGTGCCGATCGGCACGCCCTTTTCTGGCAGGCCGCCGCGCTCCGGCAGATCGGCCAGCCCCACGCCCGCAAGGAAATCCGCCTGCCAGCTCTGCTCTTCATGCGCCAGATAGGCCCATTTGCAGGTCAGCGTGCCTTGAGAACGGGAATTCGAGCCGGTGGCGCGCGCAGACAGGAAGTCGGCCAGATCGAAAATGCGTCCCGCCGCCGCCCATGTGGCGGGCAGGTTGCGCTTGATCCACATCAGCTTCGGCGTCTGCTTTTCGGGTGACATCGCACCGCCTGCGAAGCGAAGCAGGGCATGGCCCGTTGCCGTGCATTCGTCGGCTTCGCCGAGCGCGCGGTGGTCGAGCCAGGCGATCGTGTCCCAGCGTGCCTCGCCGCTGGGCGATACGCTCAGCTGCTCCCCGTCCGCGCGGCGGAAGACCAGTGAGCAGGTGGCGTCGAAGGCGATGCCCGAAACGGATTCCGGTGCGACTTTTGCTTGGCTCAAAGCCGCCCGGACGGCGCTCGAAACCGCCGCCCAGATGTCTTCGGAATCGTGCTCGGCATGGTCGGCCTGCGGCCGGTTCATCGCGATCGGGTGATCGGCGCGCGCCAGAAGGCTGCCGCTGCCGTCGAAGATGCCGGCGCGCGCACTGCCGGTCCCTACGTCCACGGCGCAGACATATCGGCGCATCAGACGGCCGGGGCTGCCGGCTCGGTGCCTGCGACCAGCGAGGGCAGTTGCGCCATGTCGTCGAAGATGGTTTCCGCGCCGAGCGGAGCCAGGGCTGCCTTCAAAGATCCGGGCACGGCGTGTGATCCTCCCGTAAAGCCGAAGACGCGCATGCCCGCCGCACGTGCGGCGGTCACGCCCGCGGGACTGTCCTCTATCACGAGGCAGTCGGTTGGCGCCACGCCCATCTCGCGCGCGGTGTGGATGAACAGATCCGGGGCCGGCTTGCCGCGCTCGACCATGGTGGCACTGTATATGTGCGGCTCGAGAAGTTCCAGCAGCCCCGTCACGCGCAGCGAAGTGCGGATGCGTTCCGGCTTGCTGGAGGAGGCCACGCAACGCGCGCAGGCAAGCGTCGTCAGCGTTTGGCGAATGCCCGGAATCGGCTGCAGTTCGGCTTCGAAGCGGCGGTTCAATTCGTCGCGCATGAATTCCAGATGCGCGTCGGTGATGTCGATGCCGAAATCGCCGCGCAGGATCTCGCAGGTCGAGGCCATGGAGCGGCCGAGAAAGCGGTCATAGGCGGTCGCCTCATCGATCGGGCCGCCCGCTTCGGCGATGACGTCGCGCAGCACGGCAATCGAGATCGGTTCGCTGTCGACCAGCACGCCGTCGCAGTCGAAGATGACGAGTTTGGGTCCGGCCCGGCCTGTCGAATTCGCGTTCACCCAAAATGTCCTGTTGCCTGTCCGGATCGATACTTCGTTGTCGCGGCAATGCTTTTAGCCCGCTTTGCCGCCTATGTAGCCTGCCAGGGTGTCGCGCGTGCCGTTTTTCCAGAGCTTGTCGAGATGGCTGGAAAAGGCTTGCGCAAATCGGTCGGATCGGCTGACCTCGCCGAAAATGTCATGAAGGCCGAGAAAGGCGTCCGGATCGTTCCGTGCGGCCAGTGCGGCCTCCTTGAGCCGGCCGGCGGCGGCATCGTTGTAGTCGGTCGGCCGGCCGCTGTCGGTGGTCCCGGCGCAAAAGCGGCACCAGAGCGCCGAAACGAGCGACAGGCCGGTGATGTCCGCGCCTTCGTTCAGTCGGTCGGCGGTCGAGGGCAGGATGAATTTCGGCTGCCGGTTGGACCCGTCCTGGCAGAGCCGGGCGATCGTGTCGCCCACCTTCGGATTGGAGAAGCGGTCTTCGATCTGGGCGAAATAGGCCTTGAGATCGACGCCCGGTACGGGCGGCACGACCGGAATGATTTCCTCTTCTTCAAGCTTCGACAGGAAATCGCGGATCAGCGGTTCGGCCATCGCCTCATGGACGAAATGAACGTCCATGAGCGCGGCCGGATAGGCGATGGCTGCGTGGCCGCCATTGAGGATCCTGATCTTCATCAGCTCGTAAGGCGCGACATCGTCGACGAAGGTGACGCCGGCCTTCTCGAATGCGGGCCGGCCGGTTGGAAAGTCGTCTTCCATCACCCATTGGCGGAACGGCTCGCAATAGACCGGCCAGGCGTCCTCGATGCCGAATGTTTCGGCCAGATGGGCACGCTCGCGCGCCGAGGTTGCCGGCGTGATGCGGTCGACCATCGAATTGGGGAAGGAGACGTTGCCGCGCACCCATGTCGCCAAATCAGGGTCGCTCAGTTCGGCGAGGCCGACGACCGCGTCGGCTGTGACGTGGCCGTTGCCGGGGATGTTGTCGCAGGACATGACCGTGAAGGGCGGGATGCCCGCGTCGCGTCGCGTCTTCAGGCCGGCCAGAATGAGCCCGAAAACCGTCTTCGGATCGTCCGGCTTCGCGGCGTCGGCCGCGATCTGCGGATGCCCGGGATTGAATGTCCCGGTCGTCGCATCGATGAAATAGCCGCCCTCGGTGATGGTCATCGAGACGATGCGGATTGCCGGATCGGCCAACCGCGCGACGATGGTCGCCCGATCTTCGGGCCGCAGATAGTCGATCATGACGCCAGTGACGCGCGCCGTGACCTTCTCGGCGTCCTGCTCGACGACGCTGGTCAGCCAGTCCTGACCCGCCAGCGCCTCGCGCATGGCGTTGTCGGCCGGCAGCACACCGGCGCCGACGATCGCCCAGTCATGGTCGAGGCCGTCATTCATCAGATCGTCGAGATAGAGGGCCTGGTGCGCCCGGTGGAAATTGCCGATGCCGAAATGAAGGATGCCCGGCGAGAGATCCGCGCGGCGATTGCGTGGGCGGGCGACGTCGGGCGCGAGCTGGTCGAGATTGGCGAGGGAGAGTTTCTTGACGGTCATCAGTTCATCCAGTTTCCGCCGTCGACATTGTAGGTCTGGGCGACGATGTATTCGGCCTCGGCGCTGGCCAGGAAGACGGCCATGCCGGTCAGGTCCTCCGCCCGGCCCATCCGGCCATAGGGGACCGCCTCGCCGACCAGCCTCTTCTTTTCCCCGAGCGGGCGGTTCTCATACTGGGCAAACAGCGAGTCCACATGGTCCCAGTGCTCGCCGTCGACCACGCCGGGCGCGATCGCGTTGACGTTGATGCCATGGCGGATGAGATCGAGCCCGGCCGACTGGGTGAAGCTGACGACGGCGGCCTTGGTGGCGCAGTAGATCGCCACCAGCGCCTCGCCGCGGCGCCCCGCCTGGCTCGCCATGTTGATGATGCGCCCGCCCTTGCCGCGCGCGATCATGGACCGGGCAACGGCCTGCGTGGTGAAGATGGTGCCCGAGACGTTGACGGCGAACAGCCGGTCGTAGCTGTCGCGCGTGATGTCGACGATCGGCGCCAGGTCGAACAGGGCGGCATTGTTGATCAGGATGTCGATTCCGCCCGCCTTGCCCTCGACAGCCCTCACTGCCGAGTCGATCGATTGCTGGTCGGTCACGTCGAGCGGCACGGCGAAGGCCGCCGCGCCGATTTCGGCGGCGCATTGTTCAGCCGCTTCCAGGTTGATGTCGCCGATGGCCACTCCGGCGCCTTCGCGGATATAGGCTTCGGCGAAGGCGCGGCCGATACCGCGCGCCGCGCCCGTGATCAATGCGGTCTTGCCGGCAAGTCTTGTCATTTGATGGTCTGCCCGTCCTTGTCGAAGCGGTGGATCTTGGAGGGATCGGGCGTCAGGTAGACCGGCTCGCCGTGACGCAGGGCGAATTCGCCGTCGGCGCGTGCGGTGACCTGGCCGATCCCGTCGACATGCACGTGCAGCAGCGTGTCGGAGCCGAGATGCTCGGCAACGCCGACGGTGCCCTTCCAGGTGCCCTCGGATTTCGACAGCTGCAGGTGTTCGGGCCTGATGCCGACCGTCTTGCCGTCGAGCTTGGCGGCTTCGTCGCCCTCGACAAAATTCATGCGCGGCGAGCCGATGAAGCCGGCGACGAAGAGATTGTTCGGGCTGCGGTAGAGCTCCAGCGGCGTGCCGACCTGCTCGATGCGCCCGGCATTCAAGACCACGATCTTGTCGGCCATGGTCATGGCTTCCACCTGGTCATGGGTGACATAGATCATCGTGGTGGCGAGCTTCTGGTGCAGTTCGCTGATCTCGAGCCGCATCGTGCCGCGCAGGGCGGCGTCGAGATTGGACAAGGGCTCGTCGAACAGGAAGGCGCCGGGCTGGCGCACGATGGCGCGGCCGATGGCGACACGCTGGCGCTGGCCGCCGGAAAGCTGGCCGGGGCGCCGGTCGAGATAGTCCGTCAAGTTGAGCGTTTCGGCGGCGGCACGGACCTTGCCGTCGATGGCGTTCTTGTCCTCTCCGGCCATCTTCAGCGGAAAGGCGATGTTCTTGTAGACGCTCATATGCGGATAAAGCGCATAGGACTGGAAGACCATCGCCAGGCCGCGTCTGGCCGGCGCTTCGCTTGTCACGTCCCGCCCGTCGATCGAGATGGCGCCGGCCGTCACATCCTCGAGCCCGGCGATCAGCCGCAACAGGGTCGACTTGCCGCAACCCGACGGGCCGACGAAGACGACGAACTCCCCGTCCTCGATTTCGAGGTCGATCTCGGGGATGACATTTGTCGTGCCGAAGGATTTGGCGACTTTCGACAGCGTTATCTGGCCCATGCTTCCCTCCATTTTTCCCTCCCCCTTGAGAGGAGGGCGGCCAACAGCCGGAGGCGGTTGGCCGGGTGGGGTGGTTGATGTAGTGCTCGGCCGCCGGGACCCCACCCGGCTCGCTTCGCTCGCCACCCTCCCCTCAAGGGGGAGGGAACCGCCGCCCCCATCACTTCACCGCGCCGAAAGTCAGCCCGCGCACCAGTTGGCGCTGCGAGAACCAGCCCATGATCAGGATCGGCGCGATCGCCAGTGTCGAGGCGGCCGAGAGCTTCGCCCAGAACAGGCCCTGCGGGCTGGAAAAGGAGGCGATGAAGGCGGTGAGCGGGGCGGCCTGCGCCGCCGTCAGCCGGATCGTCCAGAAGGATTCGTTCCACGCCAGGATGATGTTCAACAGCATTGTCGAGGCGATGCCGGGCAGTGCCATCGGGGTCAGCACATGGATGATCTCGTTCATCAGCGAAGCGCCGTCCATGCGCGCCGCTTCCAGGATCTCGCCCGGGATCTCGCGGAAATAGGTGTAGAGCATCCACACCACGATTGGCAGGTTGACGAGGGTCAGGACGACGGTCAGGCCGAGCCTGGTGTCGAGCAGGCCGGTGTCGCGGAAGATCAGATAGATCGGCACCAGCACGCCGACGGCGGGCAGCATCTTCGTCGACAGCATCCACATCAGGATGTCCTTGGTGCGCTTGGTCGGCGAAAAGGCCATCGACCAGGCGGCCGGGACGGCGATGACAAGCGCAATGAGCGTCGAGCCCAGCGAAACGATCACCGAGTTCATGAACGGCTTGAAATAGTCGCGCTGCGCTTGAACCTCGACATAGTTCTCGAAGGTGCCGGACGGGATGAGGCTGATCCCGGCAATGGCTTCGGGCTCCGTCTTGAAGGAAGTGACGACGGTGTAGAGGATCGGGAAGAAGATCAGCAAGGCGATGAACCATGCCGCGACCGTCGCGATCGCCTTGTGCCTGGTGGAAACTGTGCGGGCCATGATGCAGGGCTCCTGTCAATCGAGATTGCGGCCGACAGCGCGCATCAGGAAGAGCGCCAGGATGTTGGCCAGGATGACCGCGATGACACCGCCGGCAGACGCTCCCCCGACATCGTAGGAAAGCAGCGCCGTGCGATAGATGAGAAAGGCCAGATTGGTCGAGGCATAGCCCGGACCGCCATTGGTCGTCACCAGGATCTCGGCATAGACGGCGAGCAGGAAGATCGTCTGGATCAGGATGACGACGGTGATGGCGCGCGCCAGATGCGGCAATGTCAGGTGCCAGAAGCGCTGCACGACATTGGCGCCGTCCATCTCGGCCGCTTCCTCCTGTTCGCTGTCGAGCGATTGCAGCGCCGTCAGAAGAATGAGCGTGGCAAAGGGCAGCCATTGCCAGGCGACGATGATGACGATCGACAAGAGGGGATACTGGGCGAACCAGTCGACCGGTTCGACGCCCACGAACCGGGCGATATCGGCAGCGACGCCGTAGCCCGGATGCATGATCATGTTCTTCCAGACCAGGGCGGCCACCGGCGGCATGACGAAGAAGGGCGAGATGACCAGGATGCGCACGATGCCCTGGCCGAAGATCGGCTGGTTGAGCAGGATTGCAAGCAGGATGCCGCCGATCACGGTAATCAGAAGGACGCCGACGACCAGGATCAGCGTGTTGGCGATGGATTGCCAGAAGGCCGGATCGGTGTAGAAAAACTGGTAGTTCAGCAGACCGGCGAAGCTGCGGTTGGCCGGGTTGAGCAGATTGTAGTTCTCGAAGGAATACCACAGCGTCATGCTCAGCGGGACGATCATCCACACGAGCAGCAGCACCACGGCCGGAGCCATCATGAGGCGGGCGAGAGTGCGGGTTTGTCGGGTCGCCATGGCGCTCTCCAATTTTTCCCGAACGGACTGCGCTTCGGCCGGCGGGAAAAAAGCGGCTGCCCGAGGCGGGCAGCCGAAGTCTGGGAGGATGGTTGTCGGGCGGCCTAGTTGTAGCCGCCGCGTTTCATTTCACGCGTCGCCACCTGCTGTGCCTGGGCGAGCGCATCGTCCACCGACATCTGGCCGGCCAGCGCGGCCGAGAAGAGCTGGCCGACGGTGGTGCCGAGGCTCTGGAATTCGGGGATCGCGACGAACTGCCCGCCGGTATAGGGCACGGGCTGCACCGACGGCTTAGTGATGTCGGCGGCGTTCATCGCGGCCAGCGTGGGCTCGGCGAAGGACGCGGCCTCCTGGTATTCCGGGTTTTCGTAGAGCGAGGTGCGGGTTCCAGGAGGTGCGGCGGCCCAACCTTCGTTCTCGGCGACAAGGGCGGTGTAGTCCTTGCTCGTTGCCCAGGCGACGAATGCCTTGGCCGCGTCCTTGGCATCCGACGTTGCAGGGATGGCCAGGTTCCAGGACCACAGCCAGTTGCCGTGATTGCCGGTGCCGGCATCCGGGAAGAGCGCGAAGTCGACATTCTCGGCGACGGTCGAATCCTCGGGATCGGTGACGAAGGAGGCGGCGACGGTGGCGTCCATCCACATGCCGCACTTGCCTTGCTGGAACAGCGTCAGGTTCTCGTTGAAGCCGTTCGAGGAGGCGCCCGACGGTCCTGCGTCGTTCATCAGTTCGACATAGAACTGAACCGCTTCCTTCCACTCCGGCGTGTCGAATTGCGGCTGCCAGTTCTCGTCGAACCAGCGCGCGCCGAAGGAGTTGGCCATGGCGGTGAGAAAGGCCATGTTCTCGCCCCAGCCGGCCTTGCCGCGCAGGCAGATGCCGCTGATGTCGTTGTCGCGGTCGGTCATCGCGCGCGCCGCCTCGCCGATGAATTCCCAGCTCGGCTCATCGGGCATTTCCAGCCCGGCCTTCTCGATAAGGTCGGTGCGGTACATGATCATGGCGCTCTCGCCATAGAACGGTGCGGCGTAGAGCGTGTCGTCGACGCTCAGACCGCCGCGGATGGCCGGCAGGAGATCATCGACGTCATATTCGGCCGGCAGGCCGGTCAGCGGCTCGAGCCAGCTCTGCTTGGCCCAGATCGGCACCTCGTAATTGCCGATGGTGACCACGTCGTACTGGCCGCCCTGGGTCGCGATGTCGGTCGTCACGCGCTCGCGCAGGACGTTTTCCTCCAGCGTTACCCATTCCAGCTCGATATCCGGGTTCTTGGCGGTGAAGTCGTCGGTCAGCTTCTGCATGCGGATCATGTCGCCATTGTTGACGGTGGCGATGGTGACCGTTTCGGCGCGGGCGGCGCCGACGAACGCCATGGCCGAACATGCGCCGACCAGGATCGGGTGCAGTTTCATCTCATTCCTCCCAAGCATTGAGCAATTGATCTACTATTGAGCAATTACCCACATATCTGCAGGCAGAGTCAATCCAGATTCCTTGCTGCGGTGCAACAAAGGCTACGAGGTTGTGACGGAGGTCTGGGCTTAGAACATGTCCCGC
This sequence comes from Mesorhizobium xinjiangense, assembly GCF_009749525.1. Classification (GTDB taxonomy): domain Bacteria; phylum Pseudomonadota; class Alphaproteobacteria; order Rhizobiales; family Rhizobiaceae; genus Mangrovimarina; species Mangrovimarina xinjiangensis. Next base: position 63,233 of record NZ_WOAC01000020.1, read on the forward strand.
TCAAACGGCATCGTCTGAGCGAAAGGTACATGTTCCAGCATATCGGTCTGGCGCGCTTATCTTTGCTTCAAACGATGCCGTTTGAGCGGGACATGTTCAGCTCGCCAGCAGGGCGCGGGCGGTCGATTCGTCGGTGACGAGACCGTTGATCAACCGGCGGCTGGCGGCGGCGTGGATGGCCGGCAGCTTGGCCTTGCCCATGGCCATGCCGACGACCAGCGAGCGCTCCCGCGACGGGATGGGGGCGCTGGCCACCCGTTCATTTGTCAGCCCGTCGATCATGCGGCCCTCGGCGTCGAAGGTCCAGCCAACGATCTCGCCGACCGCGCGCGCTTTCTGCAGGGCCTTCAGATCGTCGCCGCTGATGAAGCCGTCGACGAACAACGGCGCTTCGGGGCCGAGGTCGCCGATGCCGACAAAGGTGACGTCGGCGTTCGCCGCCAGTTCCAGGGTCGAGGCGATCATCGGCTGGCCATGCAGCATTTCGCGCTCAGCCGGCGACGAGGCGATGACCGGCAGCGGCATCGGGAAGCTGCGCGCCTTGACCTTGTCGGCCATGGTGAAGATGACGTTGTAATAGGCCGCCGAGCCGTCCGGTGCGATGTTGCCGGTCAGCGAGACGACCTTGTGCTGCGGGCATTCCATGGCAGGCAGCTGCTCGATCGCCGCCTTGAGCGTGCGCCCGGTGCCGATGGTGATGATCTGTGGATCGGGGCTGGCCAGGCGTCGTTCGATCTCCGCCGCGCCCGCCTGCGCAATGCCGAGCGTGGTGGACGAGGAGCCGGGATCGCTCGGCACGACTTCCGCCAGGTCGAGGGCGAAGCGCGACCGCAGCTTATCGGCCAGTTCCAGGCATTGGGCGATCGGATGGTCGATGCGGACCTTGACCAGCCCTTCCGAAACGGCGAGGGAAACGAGGCGCTGCGCGCTTTGCCGCGACACGCCGAGCTTGGCGGCGATCTGGTCCTGGGTGTTGCCGCCGATATAGTAGAGCCAGCCGGCGCGCGCCGCGTCGTCCAATCGCGTGATGTCCGTTGGCCGGCTCATGATGCTGCCTCCCGTAACCCATCCCTGACGACGGGTTATAATTCCGTCTGGGCGTCACCGCATCCAAACCGTGTCGCGCGGCGCGTCGGATCAATCGTTACCACAGCGAGCAATTGCCCGCAAAGAGGTATACGTGCTCAAGGCGGTGCGGCGCGCCAAGTGATTGGGGACGATCGGGGAGACAAGGAGGATGGCTGCAGTCGGCCGGCCGGGATGTTAGAGCATGTCCCGCTCAAACGGAATCGTTTGAGCGAAAGGTACATGCTCCAACATATTGAGCTGGCGCGCATATCTTTGCTTCAAACGTTTCCGTTTGAAGCGAACGCGCGCTAGTCCGGATTCCCCGCCCGCCTGTCTGGTGCGCGTTTCAGATGATGCGCTTGCGCAGCCAGGCCGAGACGATTTCGCCAAGCACGACAAGCGCCAGGATCGACAGCAGCACGGTCGCCGCTTCCTGCCAGTTGAACGTGTCGATGGCGCTTTGCAGGATGAGACCGATGCCGCCGGCGCCGACGAGGCCGAGCACGGTCGACTCGCGCAGATTGATGTCCCAGCGCAGGATCGCCACGGCCCAGAAGGTCGGCATGACCTGCGGCACGATCGCATAGGCGATCACCTTGAAGCGCGAGGCGCCGGTCGCTTCCAGCGCTTCCACCGGCCGCCGGTCGATCTCTTCGATCGCCTCGCCCAGAAGCTTGCCGATGAAGCCGATGGAGCGGAACATGATGGCGACGATACCCGCCACGATGCCCGGCCCGAAGATCGCCACGAAGAGCAGCGCCCAGATGATGGTGTTCACCGAGCGGCTGGAAACCAGAATGAGGCGGCCGAGCCACAAGGTCGCGGCGTTCGGCGTGGTGTTCTGCGCCGCGATATAGGCGACCGGCAACGAGATGAAGACGGCGATGGCGGTGGCGATGGTGGCGATGTTGACCGTTTCCACCAGCACCCACAAAATGCTCGGCAGGTTGGTCGCATCCGGCGGCACCATGCGGCCGAGAAGGTCGCCGATCTGCTGCGGCGCGTCGAACACCCAGGCCCAGATGACGTCGATGCTGGTCAGCGCCCAGACGATGGCGGCGACCACCACCAGGAAGATGGCGAAACGCTGCAGCCGCTCGCGCGGTGTGAAGCGGGCCCATTCTTCCGGCGTCGTTTCCATGCTCACCATATCCGTTTCCTGATCTGGCCGCTGATCGCCTCGCTCACCAGGATGACGGCGACGATAACGATGGTGATGGCAAGCGCGAAGTCATAGTCATAGCGGCCGAAGGCATTGGCGAGCGTCGAGCCGATGCCGCCTGCGCCGACGATGCCGACGACCGCGGAAGCGCGCAGGTTGCTGTCGAGCTGATAGATGGTGAGGCCGATCTGGCGCGGCATGATCTGCGGAAAGACGGCGTAGATCAGCGTCGGGAAATAGCCGGCGCCCACGGCGCGCATCGCCTCCACCTGGCCCCAGTCGATTTCCTCGATGCGTTCCGCCAACATCTTGGCGACGAAGCCGATGGAATAGACGATCAGGGTCAGCACTCCGGCGAAGGGGCCGAAGCCGACCGCCTTGACGAAGATGATGGCGACGATGACCGGGTGGAAGCTGCGCGCCACGACGATGAGCGCGCGGCCAAGATAATAGATCGGCCTCGGCGCCAGGTTCTTGGCCGCCATGAAGGCGATGGGGATGGAAAGCAGCACGCCGCCGACCGTCGCCAGGATGGCGATCTTCAGGCTCTCCAGGAACCCGTCGATCAGGAGGCCGCTGCGCGCGAAGCTCGGCGGAAAGGCGCCGCTGAAAATGCGCCCGGCGCGGCTGATGCCTTCGGACACCCGGGCCCAGTCCAGGGGCAGCATGACGAGCGCCCAGCCGAGATAGAGCACGATGGCCGCCATCAACCCGTAACGCAGTACGGGATTGGCGATCATCGGCGGCTTGCGCCAGGTGTCGGGCACCGTATCGGGCAGGGCGCTCATGCGTTGTTGGCCCTCAGCGGGGTGACGTTGTCCATCTCGCCGCGTTCCTCGGCGGGAACGCCGGCATAGATCTCGTCCATCGCCGCAGTGTCGAGCGCTGCCGGCTCGGCGTCGAAGATGATACGGCCGTAGCGCATGCCGACGATGCGGTCGGTATATTGCTTGGCTTCGGCGACGTTGTGGATATTGATCAGCACCGGCAGCGAGAACTCGCGCGAAAGGGCGCGCAACAGGTCCATGATCTGCTCGGAAGTCTTCGGGTCGAGCGACGCGGTCGGCTCGTCGGCGAGCAGGATTTCCGGTTCCTGCATCAGTGCGCGCACCACGCCGACGCGCTGGCGTTCGCCGCCGGACAATTCGTCGGCGCGCTTGTTCGCGTAATGGGCGATGCCGACGCGCTCCATCAGCTCGAAGGCGCGGCGGATATCTTCCTTGGGGTAGCGCCGCAGGACGGCGCGCCATGTCGGCAGGTAGCCGAGCCGGCCCGACTGCACGTTTTCCATCACCGTCAGCCGGTCCACCAGGTTGAAGCTCTGGAAGATCATGCCGATGCGCCGGCGCGCCGCGCGCAGGCCGGCGCCCTTGAGGTCGGTCAGCATCAGCCCGTTCAGTTCGATGGAGCCGGAGCTCGGCTCCACGAGCCGGTTGATGCATCGCAAAAGGGTGCTCTTGCCGGCGCCCGAGGCGCCGATGACCGACACCACGCTTTCACCCGGAACCTCCAGGTCCAGCCCTTTGAGAACCGGCGCGCCGTTGCCGTAGCGCTTTACCAGCTGGGAAATCTTCAGCATCAACCAACTCCGGAGAACAGATATACGCCCGGGAAAAAACCGGACGCGAGGCCAAGCCCGGCACCTCGCGTCCGTGGGAGGATCACTCCTTGGCGAGACCCTGGGGCGTGTATTCTACACCGTTCGCCTTCTGGATCTCCCGGATGACGGCCCAATCCTTCTTGTAGGTCACCGGCACGAACTTGCTGACGCCGGAAAACTCCTCGCCAAGCGCTGTTCCGGCGAAGTCGAAGGAGAAGAAGGCCTCCTTGATCTTTTCCGCCAGCGCCGGGTCGAGATCGTGCGCATAGGTGTAGGAGGTCGTCGGGAACGGGTCGGACTCCCAGACGATCTTGACCTCTTCGGGATCATAGAGATCGCGCTCGGCCATCCGGTCGACGACCTCCGAGGCCACGGGTGCTGCGTCATAGTCGCCCGCCACCACGCCGAGCATCGATTGGTCGTGCGAGCCGGAATAGACGACTTCGTAATCCTCATCCGGCGTCACGCCGAGACCGGGAAACAGCGCACGCGGCGCCAGATTGCCCGAATTCGAGGTGGGCGATGTGTGCGCGATGCGCTTGCCTTTCAGGTCGGCCATCTCGTCGATGCCGGAATCGGTGCGCGTGTAGACCTGCAGCTTGTAGCCGAAGCGGCCGTCCTCCGAGCCCATGATGGCAAAGGGAACCGCGCCGGCGAGATTGACGGCGAAGGGCGTCGGCCCGGTCGAGAAGCCGGCGATATGCAGGCGGCCGCTGCGCATGGCCTCCACTTCCGCCGAATTGGACTGCACGGCGAAGAACTGCACGTCCTTGCCCGTCACCTCTTCGAGATGGGCGATGAAGGGCTCCCAGATATCCGCATAGATGGCCGGGTCTTCCACCGGCGTATAGGCGAAGACCAGCGTGTCCGGATTGGCGAGCTTCGCCGGATCGCTCGGCGTATCGGCAACGAGGTCCTCGTCGGCATCGCAATACATGGCGTCGAGCTGGCCGCGATTGGCGCAGTCCTGGGCCTGCACCGCGGTGCTGGCCAGAAGCGTGGAAATGCCGAAAAAGGCCGCTGCAGCGCCCCCGGCCCAGAATGTGTCGGTCGTTCTAAGCATGTTGTCATCCTCCACTGCGGGCATTACGGCCCGCTTCTCCCACAGGGCCCTTGCCGGACCATATGAGAAGACCGTATCGGCACTTTGTGGCAGTTTGCAACACCTCGCGCAAAAATTTTTGGAATACCCTCGAAAATTTGCGATTTCGAGGTTACAAGCGTGGCATATCGCTCAACAATTCAGGAGGAGCACGCGTGATCGACATGACGGCGAAGCTGGCGCCGGCCGGCGCGTTGGTGCCGCGACCGTTTCGCGAATTGGGCCGCGACCGCCTCGCGCGGATCGATTTCGTGCTCACCGATATCGACGACACGCTGACCACGGGCGGGCGTTTGCCGAGCCTTGCCTATGCGGCTTTGGAGCGGCTGCACAATGCCGGAATCGTCGTCGTTCCGGTGACCGGGCGCCCGGCCGGCTGGTGCGATCTGATCGCCCGGCTCTGGCCCGTCGACGCCGTGGTCGGCGAGAACGGCGCCTTCTATTTCGCCTGTTCGCCCGATGGCGGCATGACGCGCGTCTTCGCCCAGTCGGACGAGGAGCGGCGCCAAGGGCGCGAGCGGCTCGAAGACGTCGCGGCATCCATCTTGTCGTCCGTGCCCGGCGCGCGGCTGTCTGCCGACCAGACGTTTCGCGAGACCGATCTGGCGATCGACTTCGCCGAGGACGGGCCGCGGCTCGCCGATGCCGACATTGCCCGCATCGTGGCCTGTTTCGAGGCCGCCGGGGCCGTAGCGAAAGTGTCATCGATTCATGTCAATGGATGGTTCGGCCGCCACGACAAGCTGGCAATGACGCGACAACTGTTCGAACAGCGCTACGACATGGATCTGAACGTGGAAGGCCACAGGGTGGTTTTCGTCGGCGATTCGCCCAACGACGCACCGATGTTCGGCTTCTTCGAAAACAGCGTCGGCGTGGCCAATTTCGCCGATTTCGGGGACGATGCGGTCACCCCTCCGAACTGGATCACCGAACAGGCCGGCGGTGCCGGTTTCGCCGAAGTGGCCGACGCCATATTGCAGGCCAGGGAGGGCTGATGGCGCGTCTGAGAAAGACCGACCGGCGCGAGCAGATCCTGATGGAACTGCGGCACCACCCCCATGTGCGCACCTCGGAGCTTGCCGCCCGGTTCGGCGTGTCGACGGAAACGGTGCGCCGCGATGTGGAGGCGCTGAGCGGCGAGGGGCTGATCCAGCGCGCCTATGGCGGTGCGTCGGCCGCGCCGATGGGCGCGCAGCCGCCGTTCGGCGAGCGCGACCGGGCGCATATCGAGGAGAGGGCCCAGATCGCCCGCCGCGCCGCCGATCTGGTGCGCCCCGGCGAAGTGCTGATGATCGATGCGGGCTCGACCACGCATCAGTTCGCCTCCGCCCTGGCGGCTAGCGCGCACGATCTCACCGTGCTGACCAACAGCGTTGCGGTCGCCTCGGCGCTGGCGCAGAACGAGACGATCCAGGTGATCATCTGCCCCGGCGATTTCATGGCGCGCGAGGTCGGCATCTACGGCGCCGAGACGATCGATTTCATCGGCCGCTACAACGCCAACCGCGCCTTCATCGGCGCCAGCGGCCTGACCGCGAGCGGCATCACGGAGGCGAACCGCCTCGCCGTCGGCGTCAAGCGGGCGATGCTGCGCCAGTCGCATGAGAGCTATCTGCTGGTCGATCATTCCAAGTTCGGCGTCAATCTGGTCGCCACCGTGGAGCCGCTTTCGGCTCTCACCGGCATCGTGACCGACGACCGGCCCGCCGGACTTCTGGAAAAGGCCCTGGCCGACTTCCGGGTCGACGTCTACCTGGCGGCGCAGGAGCAGCCGGTCAGAACCTGAGGGCGAGCCTCGCATTGAACCCATGCTCGCGGGCGTCGCTGGCGATCTGGCCGGCATAGGACAGGCCAAGCGTGGCGCTGTCGGTGACGGCGAGGTCGAGGCCGGCCTCGACGATGGCCGCATCCTCGGCGATCGGCGCGCCGGCCACCGTGAAGGCCGCGCCGCCATCAAAGGCCTGCGTGGCAAGCGGCACCGTGTCGCCGAAGGCATGACGCCAGCCGAGCGTGCCGCGCGCCGTGGCCGTCATCGTGCCGAGCGTGAAGTCGGTCGAAACTCTGAGGCCGAGCGTGGCAAATGTGGTGTCGGTGGTGCCGCCGCTTGCCGAAAGTGCGGCCGCGCCGCCTTCTTCGCCAAAGCCGTCCGTGTCGAGATCGACATAGGCAAGGCCGGCAAAGGGCTCGAAGGAGGCAACGCTTGTCTCGATCCGGTAGCCCGCCTCGCCGAATGCCTGGAACGTGCCGGCGTCGTAATCGGCCGAAAGAGAATCGGCAAAGCCGGGAAAGGCCACCGAACGGCTGGTCTCGATGGCGTGCCACGTATAGGCGAGGCCGCCGGTGAGCCTCAGCGCGTTCCATTGCCCGCCGCCGTAAAGGCCGAGATGGACATTGTCGCTCGAGCCAGACGAGGCCCGGTCGTCGGCATGAAAGGAGGAATGGCTGTAGCCGGCCAGAACACCGAGCCGAAAATTTTCCGTGACCGTGCCGTCGAGGCCGGTCAAAAAACCGCCGGTCGAACGGTCGAGCTTGGCCGCATTGCCGTTGCCTTCGCTCTCGCCCCAGGCGCCGAAGGCCTGGCCCCAGGCGACGAGGCCGGCACTGTCGGCCGCCGCCGGGCGCCGTCCGTCCGGCCCATAGGCCATCAGCGGCATGGCGGGAACGGCAATGCCGGAAAAGGCCGAGCGCATGCGCGCGCCGACGGCATCGCGCACGAAACGGCTGTCCTCGATGAGGCCGCTCTTGATGCTGGCGTGAATCTCGCCGGACAGGGCATCGAAGACTGCCGGCGCTGCCGCCTCGCCCAATCCGACCAGCGCGCGATAGAGCGTACTGTCCGTTGCCAGGCTGCCCGCGCTTTCGGCGACTGCCCTTTGATTGCGCGAGCCTGCAATGCTGACGAAATCGGCGTCGTTGCGCACGAGTGTCAACCGTACCGCGTCTGGATCGTAGGCAAGCGATGCGTCGAGGAAGGCGAAATCGTCCAGAACCGTCTCGAACGTTCCGGCTACGCCGCCACCGGCGGTCAGGATAGTGTAGGTGGTTCTGGGATCATATGTCGATCCATCATCGCCGCCGCGTTCGGCCGTGACACTGACCGTGCCGCCGACGATCGTCGCCTTCCCGGTCGCAACAATCCGATCGCTGCTGCCCGCGCCGTCGACCTCGACCGCGTAGACGGAGCCGGACTGGAAGGTGAGATCGCCGGCGACGCTCAGCGTGCCGACGGAGTTGCCCGGTGCGATGATGCCGCCATCGGCCACACTCGTCGTGCCCACGGTGCCCGAGCCGCCAAGCCTGCCGCCGGAGAGCACGGACACGGTGCCGCCGAGCGTGCCGTTGATGCTCAACAGCCCTCCCGAGACCGTGGTGGTGCCGGCAAAGCCGGAGCCGTCGCCGGTCAGCGTCCAGGTGCTCGTGCCCGTCTTTTCGAACGCTTCGAAACCCTGGTACTGTCTGTTGCCGCCGACCTGGCCGACGTCGAAAGATGCGTTGCCGGACCCACCGAGGGCGAGAGTGCTGCCCGTGCCGTCGGCCACCACGTTGCCGGTAAAGCTATAGCCGTGGCGCAGTTCAAGCCGGTTGTCGGCGCCCTTCAGCTCGACGGCATTGGCTTGCACGCGATCGGCGGGACCGGCATGGCCGCTCAATCCGCCGGCGATCGAGCCGGCGTTGACGATCATGACGTTGTCGTCCTCGACCACCACGCCGACGCCGCCGGCGCCCGGCGTAGTGGCGTCGGCAATCGCTCCGCCGCGCCGCCGGCAATGGTGCCGAAATTCTCCACAGAACCGCCGTCCGCATCGTCGACAAAAACAACGCCCGCGCCGCCGGCGCCGCCCACGCCTCCGTAGACACCTCTGCCACCATCACCGCCGGTGATCGTGGCGCCTACCTGGTTCGTGATCGTGCCGCCATAGGTTGTCATGCCATTGCCGCCGGCACCGGCAATGTTGGCGTCACCCCCGACGCCGCCAGAAATCGCGCCGGCATTCGTGACTGAGCCGCCATTGGTCAGAACGCCGTCTCCACCTTGTCCGCCATACGCCCTTGTGCCACCTGCTCCGCCGGTGACGATGCCCGAATTTTCGAGTATTCCGCCATCGTAGAGGAATATGCCAGCGCCGCCCTGGCCAGCGTGATGCCCACGGCCACCGGCGCCGCCGCTGACCGTGCCGCCGGTCACTGAGACGTTTCCGCCATCGACTGTCACAATGCCGGCGCCGCCACCGCCGCCGTTCGTGCTCGTGCCGCCGGCACCCCCGGTGACGGCGTGGCCCATCGTCCTGACGCTTCCACTGCCTTGGAGGATCAGGGCCCCGCCGCCACCGCCACCGCCAGCAACTGAACCTGAATCGCCACCGTTCGAGCCGGACAGGTCATTCGCGAGATCGACATCCGTATCGAAATAGAGGTTTCCCGAGCCTCCGTCGCCACCGGGAAGGATCCCTCCACCCCCGCCGCCTCCGCCGGCATCCAAACCCGTTCCGCCGGGCTGTCCGCCGGAAGCAATCACCCCGCCGGAGCAGTAAAAGGAATCCCCACCGGCCCTGGCGGGCTGGCCAGGCCGCGCTCCGGCGCCACCAACACTGCCAGTGGTACATACAGGCGACGTGAAGTCCCCTGCTCCGCCGCCGCCACCGGCCAAACCGCCACTCCCGCCAGCTTCACCTCCGAACTCCCTTCCACCTGCGCCGCCGCCGCTTTGAATGGGGCCGGCCGCTGCCGGCCTAGCCGGATAGGAGAGCATGAGCGCCGTCGAACACAAAAGCGCGGCCAGACAGGCAAGAGGCCGGCCTTTTCCAACTGACATGAAAATCGTTCCCCTCGCATGACGCCGCCAGGTCGGCAGCCCCGTCCATTCACTCTCCGCATGGACCCAGACAGCGCATAAGATTGCGCTGCGCGGTGCCGCGCCCGATCCATATGTCGGAGCATGCGCCTTGCGCCCAAACGTTTCCGTTTGAGCGGAACATGCTCGTCTCGCCCAATACGGGCCGCTTGAGTAAACGGGTTCTGCCGCGCAATGAAATACGGCAAATGCCGTATTTCGTATCCGGCGGCGGGCAATCGATTCTGGCCGCCGCGCGGTCAATAAAGGTGCGTTCGAACGATCACATGCGCGGCCGCAAGCCCTGCAATGCGCGGCCGCGCGCTCTCACACGTCCACCGCGGCGACGACCGCCGCGCAGTCGCCCGCCTTGATCAGGCCCGGGAAGTGCCGGGCCGCCAACAGGCCGGAGAGCTTCGCCCTGATCTCCACCGGCGGCAGGCCGGTGCGGCTGATCATGTGGATGCGGGCGATGACGTCGCCCTCGCGCACCGCCTCGCCGAGATCGACCATGGTCTCGACCATCCCGTCATGCTCGGCGATCGAGAAGCACTCGTCGGACGGCATGTCGAGCCAGCGCGTCGGCTGGCGCTCGACCGCGCCCTTCAGGATGCCGGCATGGCGCAGCAGGTTGGCCGCGCCGCGGCGCGCAATGCGCACGGTCTCGGCGCGCGCCGTGCCGCCGCCGCCGAGCTCGGTGGTGACGAACACCTTGCCCATCTCCTCGGCCGCGGTGTCGAACATGCCGCGCGCGTCGAGTTCGATCATGCGCATCGAATAGGGGGCGGCGAAGGCCTCCACGGCGGCGAAGGCCTTTTGCTCGATCTCCTTGTCGGGGTGCATGTGCGCGGCGCAAAAGGGCAGGAAATCGAGCGTCTTGCCGCCGGAATGGAAGTCGAGCACGATGTCGGCGCGCGGCAGCAGATGGCGGTGGACGAAGTCGGCCACCTTTTCCGTCACCGTCCCGTTGGGGCGGCCGGGAAAGCAGCGGTTCATGTTGACCTTGTCGATGGGCGAGGTGCGCGTGGCCGCCAGGAAGGCGGGGTAGTTCATCGCCGGCACGATGATGACGCTGCCGCTGATCTCGCCCGGATCGAGCGTGCGCGCCAGCTCGAACAGCGCCAGCGGTCCCTCATATTCGTCGCCGTGATTGCCGCCGGTCATGAGTGCGGTCGGCCCGTCGCCGTTGCGAATGACGCTGATCGGGATCATCAGCGATCCCCAGGCGGAGGTGTCGTGGCTGTAGGGCAGGCGCAGGAAGCCGTGCTGGACGCCCTCGCGGCTCAATTCGATGGTCGGCACGACCGGTGAAGAGCGTACGGACTCGTAGTTCATCGCCGCCTCATTCCTTCACGAACAATTGCCGCGGCACATTGGCCAGGCACTCGACGCCGGTCTCGGTGATCAGGATCGACTCGGTGATCTCGAGCCCCATCGTCTCCATCCACAGCCCGGTCATGAAATGGAAGGTCATGCCCGGTTCGAGCACCGTGCGGTCGCCGGGGCGCAGGCTCATCGTGCGCTCGCCCCAGTCGGGCGGGTAGGACAGGCCGATCGGGTAGCCGGTGCGGTTGTCCTTGACGATGCCGTGTTTCTTCAACACGGCGAAGAAGGCGTTGGCGATGTCCTCGCAGGTGTTGCCGGGGCGCGCGGCTTCCAGTCCCGCCTCCATGCCTTCCAGCGTCGCCTTCTCGGCGTCGAGAAAGGCCCGGGTCGGCTTGCCCAGATAGACGGTGCGCGACAGCGGGCAGTGATAGCGGTTGAAGCAGCCGGCGATCTCGAAGAACGTGCCTTCGTCCTTCTGCATCGGCCGGTCGTCCCAGGTCAGGTGCGGGGCCGAGGCGTCGCGGCCCGAGGGCAGGAGCGGCACGATGGCCGGATAGTCGCCGCCGATGCCGTCGACGCCGCGGATGCCGGCATCATAGATGTCGGCCACCAGATCGTTCTTGCGCATGCCAGGCTCGACCTTGTCGAGGATGCGCTTGTGCATCGCCTCGACGATGCGCGCCGCCTTGCGCATATAGTCGATCTCCGTCGGGCTCTTGACCGCGCGCTGCCAGTTGACGAGCGCCGTGGCGTCGAGGAAGCGGGCATTGGGCAGATGCTTTTGCAGCGCGGCGTAGGCGGCGGCGGAAAACCAGTAATTGTCCATCTCGACGCCGATCGCCAGCTTGTCCCAGCCGCGCCCGGCCAGCACTTCGGCCAGATAGTCCATCGGGTGGCGCTCGGTCGACTGCACATAGTGGTCGGCATAGCCAACGATGTTGTCTTCACTCAGATAGGCGGTGCGCCGGGCGCCATTGGCGTCCTGCCCGCGTCCGAACCACACCGGCTCGCCCTGCGGCGGCACGATGACCGCCTGATGGACGTAGAACGACCAGCCGTCATAACCGGTGAGCCAGGCCATGTTGGAAGGATCGGAGACGATGAGCAGATCGGCGCCTGCCCTGTCCATGGCGCGGCGCGTCTTGGCCAGGCGTTCTTCATATTCGGCGCGCGAAAATTTCAGGTTGGGTTGCGTCATTCGGGTCGGGTCCTCGCAAGAGCGGTGTCGATGTCATGCACAGCGCCGGCTTCGCCGGGCGCGAAACTAGCTTTCAAAGATGGTGCCGGCGCCGGCCGCGGCCGCGCGCTGGCGCGCCAGGGTGGCGATCGCCGTGTCCTGGACGCCGGTGCCGGTGAGGTCGCAGACCGTGATCGCCTCGGGCGAGGGCCGGCCGGCAGCCTTGCCGGCGACGATCGCGCCCAGTTCCACAAAGGCGGCGTCCGGCGCGATCCGGCCGGCCTCGATCGCGTGATGCAACTCGCCGAGGCGGCGCGTCTGGGTGAGGCTATCGGCGACATAGAGGTCGGCGCGGACAATGACGTCGGGCGCGATCTCGTTCTTGTGCTCGGCATCCGAGCCCATCGCCGTGACATGCTGGCCCGGCGACAGCCACTCGGCCTCGAGGATCGGGCTGTCGGCCGGCGTCGTGGTGACGACGATGTCGGCGCCGGCGACCGCGCGCGCGCCGTCGGGCTCAGCGGTGACGTCGATGCCCAGCTCCCGGCTCAGCGTCGCGGCGGCCGCCTTTGCCTTTTCGCCGTCGCGTGCCCAGATGCGCGCCTGGCGGATCGGCCGCACCAGCGTCAGCGCCCGCAATTGAAGCGCGGCCTGCACGCCGGCGCCGAAGATTGCCGCCACCGCCGCGTCGGGGCGCGACAGATGCCTCGCCGCAGCCGCGCCGGCGGCGGCCGTGCGCACATCGGTGAGATAGCCGTTGTCGAGCAGCAGCGCCTCGACCAGGCCGGTCTTCGACGACAAAAGCACCATCATGCCGTTGACGCTCGGCAGGCCGAGCGTGGGATTGTCGAAGAAGCCGGGGCTGATCTTGATCGCAAAGCCGTCGATGCCCGGCACATAGGCCGTCTTCACGTCGACCTCGCCGCGATGTTCGGGAATGTCGAGACGCAGGATCGGGGGCATGGCGACGGGCTTGGTCGCCAGGGCCGCGAATGCGTTTTCCACGCAGTCGACCGCATCGAGATCGAGCGGAACGATGCGACGAAGCTCGCTCTCGGTCAGGATTGCCATGCGGCTCATGACGTCACCTCATTGTACCACCTGTTGCCGGCCGCCTTTGCCTGGCATGTCGCGTCCAGACCCTGCATTTTCAATCCTTCGGCAGAGCCATTGCCATGAGCCGCCCCAATTCCGGCCGTGGATGCTCGCATGCGCTCAAACGCAGGCAGTTCCACGCCGTGGCCAGATTGCTGGTGACGACCGGCTTGCCGGTCGCCGCCTCGATGGCGGGAACGGCGGCCGCCGCACGCATTGCGGTACAGGAGATGAACAGCGCCTCTGCCGACGAATCCGCTGCCATTGCCGCGACCGCATAATCGACAATCACGTCGGGCGCAATGCGCGCCATGTCGCGGTCGTCCTCCATGCCGAGACAGGTCAGGCCGGTGACGTCGAGGCCCTGCATTTCGAAATATCGCGCCACCGACCGGCTGGTTTCGATCGTGTAGGGCGTCAGTACGGCGATCCGACCGGTACCCAGGGCGCGCAGGCCGCGCACGGCCGCCGCCGCCGGCGTGACGAGCGGCACGCCGGGCTTGCCGTCGGCGATTGCCGCGGCCACCTCGGCGTCGCCGATGACGACCGAAGCGGAAGTGCAGGAATAGCAGATGGCGTCGAGGTCCTCGCCGGGCAGGATGAGCCCCGCGGCCTCACCCAGATGTGGCTGCATGGCGCGCAGGCTGTCGGCATTGATCGGGTTGGTGAAGGCAACCCGATTGGCATAGACGCCGACGCCTTCGCGGCAGACCATGCGTTGGAAATCGGGCTCGGTAGTGTGGTCGGTCGACAGGACGACCAGCCCGACGCGCCTGGCCACGGGGCGCGCATCAAGCGCCGGACCGTCGCCTCCGGCAGCCGGCCAGACGCGCTCCTCACGCATCGCTGCCTCCGGCGATCGTACGGCGCCGGCATTGTGGGCGTCTGCGCGCGAGGCGTTGTGCGCAGCAGCCGGGCCGGCCCTGATTTACGCACTCGAGAGGCGGAAGCGCGTCGTTTCTCAACATCGGAACACCTGAGACATGCCGGTCCGCTCGCGCGAACTGACCGGCGGCCAGACGGGACTGCTACCGCTTTATTTGACGGTCAGACAGGGACATTGGGCAAGGCTGGTCACCTTGTGCGACACACTCCCCAAAAGAAAGCCTTCCACGTCGCCCACCCCGCGGCCGCCAAGAACGATCAAATCGAAATCGTTTTCCTGGGCGTATTTGACGATGGTGCGGGCCGGCGGACCACGCTTGACCACCTGGGGCACATTCTTGAAGCCCAGTTCGGTCAATTCGCCCGCCGCCTCTTCCACGACGCCTTTGGCATATTCTCGCAGCGCCTTGTCTGGCGTTTCCGGGTTATAGGGCCGGACCATGGACAGGGAGGCCTCGAGCGGGCTGTGGTGGCGATAGACGCACAGCACGGTAAGCTCGGCCTCGTAATGCTTGGCCACGTCCGCACCGAGCTGCACCGCCCGCTTGGCGGGCTCGGATCCGTCGACAGGAAGCAGGATCTTCTTGAACATGGGACCTCACCAATCTGGCTTCGCCGTTGCGCCGCTCAGCGGAATGCCAAGTCGCGCAGGAAAAGCGCGATCTGCGGGAAAAAGATCAACGCCACCGCGACACTCAGCAACATGATGATGAATGGCGGCGTGCCGCGCACCACCTCGATATAGGGCCGTTTGAACACCGCGATCGCCGTGAAGATGTCGCAGCCGAAGGGTGGTGTCGCCGAGCCGATCGCCACCTGCAAGGTGATGATCGTGCCGACCAGCACGGGGTCGAGCCCCGTCGACTGGACGACGGGAGCGAAGATCGGCACCAGCACGAGAATGACGACGATCGGGTCGACGAACATGCAGCCGACGAAGAAGGCGATCGAGATCACGAACAGCACGCCGATCTGGCCCATCTCCGCAACGCCGACCGCGGCGAGCATCTGCTGGGGAATCTGCGCGAAGGATATGACCCAGGAGAAGGCCGCCCCGGCGCCGACGAGAATGAACACCACGGCGGTGATCAGGCCGGTCGACTGGGCGATCGAATAGATGTCGCGCGGGCCCATCGAGCGGAAGACGACCAGTTCCAGAACGAGCGCATAGAGCACGCAGGCGGCGGCCGCCTCCGTCGGGCTGAACACGCCGCCATAGATGCCGCCGACGATGATGGCGGGAAAGCCGAGGGGCCAGAGGGCCTGGCGCACGGCTGTCAGGCGCTCCGACCAGCTCGCTTTCGGCTCGGTCGGGACATTGTTGCGCACGGCATAGAGCACGGCATAACACGAGAATATCGCCAGAATCAGCAATCCCGGTCCGATGCCGGCAATGAAGAGTTCGGCGATCGAGGTGCCCGACACCACACCGTAGATGATCATGCCGATCGACGGCGGGATCAGAAATGCGATGTCGGAGGAATTGACGATCAGGGCAAGGATGAAATTGTCCTTGTAGCCGGCCTTGAGCATGCGCGGCCTGAGCGGCGTTCCCACCGCCACCACCGTGGCCTGCGTCGAGCCGGAGACGGCGCCGAACATCGTGCAGGCGGCCGCCGTCGAGACGGCAAGCCCGCCCTTCACATGCCCGACAAAGGCCATCACCATATCGATCAGCCGTCCGGCCGACTGCCCGCGGGTCATGATGTCGGCGGCGAAGATGAACATCGGCACCGCGATGAGCGATGCGGGCCTGATGCCGGCCAGCATCTGCTGAACCATCGTCTCGAGCTGACCGAAGCCGCCGAAGAGCGAGAAAAAGCCGACGAACGCGGCCACGATCAGCGGAATCATCATCGGGAAGCCGAAGAGCAGCAACACGATCATGATGGAGAAAATGGTGAGCGCCATCGAACGGCCCCTCAGATATCGTTTGTGTCTTCCTCGTAGCCTTCCAGCACGAGGGTCGACAGCCAAACATCCTTGTCGGTCAGGTTCTTCACCGCCGTCAGCGCATACTGCATACCGGTCATGAAAAAGCCGACCGGCACCCAGACATACATCCACCAGACTTCGATCTGCAGGGCCGGCAGAACGCGTCCCTGCTTGGCGAGCGTCAGGACGTATCCGGTCGAATACCAGCACAGTCCGAACATGAAGATGGCGGTTATGAGCGTGATCACGATCATGGCGGCGCGCCGCATGGGCGTCGATAGCGTGTCGAAGATCGCCGACATTCTGATGTGGCGTCCGTGCCTGGCCGCATAGCTGAGCCCCGCAAACGTGATCAGAACGATCAGAATGCTGTTGAGCTCCTCGGAAAAATAGATGCTCTTCTGCAGCACGAAACGTCCGATGACATTGGCAACGGTGTTGAACGCCATCAAAAGCACGCCGACGGAAAGCATCACTGCTTCGATGCGAGCAATGATGCTGTCGATGACGCCGAGAACGCCAGGGAGGTTGGACTCTGTCTGTCCGATAGTGATGTCGGGCTCGCTCACAGGCGATCTCCACGAGTCGAGAGCATTGCTGCGGCGCGCCCGGACATCATCGCCCGGACGCGCCCGTCCCCTTATTCGACGGCCGACAGGTCGGCTTTCATCTGGTCGAGGATCTTCTGCCCGCTGTCACCGGTCATTTCGATGAATGTCGCCTCGACTTCGCCCGCGGCATCCATGAACGGCTTACGCTGTTCTTCGGAAAGGACGTTGATCTGCATTTCCGGCTTGGCTTCCTTGATCTTGGCCAGCGACTCGTCCTGCAATCCCTTCTGGTATTCGAGGATGTAGTCGAAGGCCGACTGGATCGCGTTCTGGACCAGTTCCTGATCCTCGGCGCCAAGCCCGTCAAAGAACTGCTTGTTGGCCATCACCGCGGTGGTGAAGTTGTTGTGGCCGATGCAGGTGATGACGTCGGTCACCTCGTACATCTTCGTCGATTCAAGGAAGAAGCCGGGATTTTCCTGGCCCTGGATGATGCCCGTCTGAAGGGCGCCGTAGACCTCGCCCCAGGGCAGCGGCGTCGGGGTCGCGCCCCAGACATTGTAGGACTCGACCAGGAGCGGGTTGGTCATAACCCTGAACTTGACCTCGTTGAGATCCTCCGGCTTCGTCACCGGCTCCTGGGTGGTCATGCAGACCTCGCCCTCGGGAAACATGGTCAGCAACTCGAGCCCCTGCTGGGCGTAGAGCTCGGGGAACATCTCGTTGATCGCCTTGGACGTGCGGAAGAAATCGAAGAGCTGGCCTTCGTCCTGGGGCAGCAGGTAAGGCACGAAGAACACCTGCGCCTCCGGGATCAACGCGCCGGTGAAGCCCGGCGACTGGTCGACGAACTGAAGGATGCCGGCCTGGGCCTGCTCCATGATGTCGGCCGACTCGCCCAGCGTGCCGAACGGGTACAGCGTGACGGAATGGTCGGAGTTCTCTTCGATATACTCCTTGAACTTGGTAGCATAGACGCCCTGGACCTCGTTGAGTGCTTCCTCGAAGGCGTAGCGCCATTCGGCCGCCTGCGCCGATAGCGGCAACACGGCCAGAGCCGTGCCGAGCATCAGGCCGCGAAGAATCGTCTTGGACTTTGTGGTGCGCATAGCATTCCCCTTTTTATGTACCAGCTCTGTCGAGCTTATTCCCGCCAGCAGGCAAGGACCAGCCAGTTGCTGCAACTTCAGGGGAGAATCAAAATCATGTCAATTCATAAAATAATATCATGACAATATTTGCACAGCTGCGCGGAAAGGATGCATTCGGCGCCTAAATCGCCAGCAGCACTACTTCCGGGTCGCTCAGAAGCAGCTTGACGATGATGGCGAGCCCGGCGCGCAATTCCTCCCGCGTCGTCGAGCCGAGCGAGATGCGCACGGCGGGCTTCCATTGCGAATCGGATGTGCGAAACGACATGCCCGGCGCGATGGCCACGCCCTGCAGCCTGGACTGGGAGACGAACCCTTCCTCGGTGCGCCCTTCGGGCAGCGGCAGCCAGACATGCAGGCTGTTTTCATGGGTGAGGTAGTCGATATCGCCGAATGTCTCTGCGGCGATCGCATGGCGGCCGGCAAGCGCGCGGCGCTGCCATTGCACCATCTCCGCCGCCGTCCCGTCCAAGACCCATTGCGTGGCGATCTCCGCCAGGAGCGGTGCGGCCATCCAGTTGGTGACCAGGTGCCGGTTGGCGACGGCGGAGACGTAGCGGTCGGGCGCGACCAGATAGCCGATGCGCAGGCCCGGCAGGACGGTCTTGGTGAAGCTCGTCACATAGAGGGTGCGCTCGGGCGCAAGGGCCGCGATCGGCGGCGGTCGGTGTTCGACCAGCGGCCCGAGCACATCGCTTTCGATGATCGCCAGATCGTGGCGGCGCGCCACCTTGACCAATTCCGCCCGACGCGCCTCGCTCATCAGGCTGGCCATCGGATTGATCACCGATGGCTGGATGAACACGGCCCGAACCGGGGTTTCGCGGCAGATCCGGTCCAGCGCGTCCGGCACCAGGCCTTCCGTATCGACGGTGGCGCCGCGCAGCTTGACGCCGAGATAGGAGGCGAGCGGCACCAGCGTGTGGTGGCCGATCGCCTCGGTCACGACGGTCGATCCGGGCGGCGCCGCGCTCATCAGCGCGACCGTCATGCCTGCGGTCGCGCCGTTGGTCACGCTGACATTGAGCGGCGAGACGCTGAGCCCGCAATTGCGCAGCCATTCCACCGCCGCCGATTTGTGGCGCGGGAAGACGACATTGGGCCTGAAGGACAGTGCCGCGCTCGGCGGCAGGTCCTGCGCCAGGTCGGCCAGCGCCCGCTTCATCTTTTCCAGATGCAGCGTCTCGCAGACCGGCTTGAGGATCGTCAGGTCGATGACCTCGCCGAGCCGTTCGGGCAGATAGGGTGGTTCGGCCTCGCGCTTCTGCGACTGCACGAAGGTGCCGCGGCCGATTTCGCCCGAAATCAGGCCGCGCCGTCCGAGTTCCTCATAGGCCCGGCTGACGGTCTGCACCGACAGGCCCAGATCGTCGGCCATGTGCCGGTGGGGAGGCAGCCTGGCGCCGTTCTTGAGGCGGCCGTCGCCGATGGCGAGGGCGATCTGCTCGGCCAGCGAGAGATAGGCCGGGCGCGTCAGGAGCGAGGGATCGGGGCGCCACAATGTCATGATTTATATCAGATCAGAATCAGTGCAATTGACAATCGAAAAATGACACGGTCATGCTCGAGGCTCATTTCGACGGGTTAAATCATGACATTGGCGCGGCTCGACGCTATCGACATCAGGATTCTCGACGCCATCCAGCGCGATGGGCGGATCACCAAGCTGGCCCTGGCCGAAAAGGTCGGCCTGTCGCCGACGCCGTGCTGGATGCGGCTGAGGAAGCTGGAGAAGGCCGGCATCGTTACCGGCTATCATGCGCGGCTCGACATGCGCCGCATCGCGCCGGTGGCGACCGTGCTGATGGAGGTCACGCTGGGCGCGCATCGCCAAGCCGATTTCGACCGCTTCGAGCGCGCCGTGCGCGACACGCCGCAGATCGTCGCCTGCTGGTCCGTCGGCGGCGGCGTCGATTACATCCTCAAGGTGGTGGCCCGCGACATCGATGCCTATCAGCGTCTCGTCGATACGCTGCTGGAGCGCGAAATCGGCATCGACCGTTACTTTACATACATCGTGACGCGCATCGTGAAGGGTGATTCCACGCTGCCGGTCGCGGCCTTGATCCCCGGCGCCGAGTGACGGCAGACAATCTGTCTGCGGCAAGGGCGATCCGTAGACAGATTGTCTGTCGCGCCCGTCGTGATTGGCTACACTGTCCGCCGCAACAGACTATCTTTCCCCTTGAATGCAACCGGGAGGCCTGGATATGTCGGCATTGTTCGCCCGCATCGACCATCATGAAGCGCTCGGCCGCCTCGCCGACCGCCGGCTTCTGCGCGAGCTGGCCTATGTCGAGGGCAGCTGGACGGCCGGCAATGGCGGCAACGGCTTCGCCGTCAGCGATCCGGCCACGGGCACGCCGGTGGCCTGGGTCGCCGCGCTCGACGAAGGCCAGACCGACGGCGCGATCGCCGCCGCCCACAAGGCTCTTGCCGCCTGGCGCGGGCGCCTGCCGCAGGAACGCGCCGCGATCCTGCGCAGATGGTTCGAGCTGATGATCGAAGCCAGGGAGGATCTGGCGCTCATCATGACGCTGGAGCAGGGCAAGCCGCTTGCCGAGGCGCGCGGCGAGATCGATTACGCCGCCTCCTTTGTCGAATGGTATGCCGAGGAAGCCCGGCGCGTGAACGCCGAGAGCGTGACGAGCCACCTGGCCGACGCGGAGATGGTCGTGCGGCGCGAGGCGCTCGGCGTCGTCGGCGTGGTGACGCCGTGGAACTTCCCTTGCGCCATGCTGACGCGCAAGGCGGCCGCCGCGCTCGCCGCCGGCTGCACGGTCGTCGCGCACCCCTCCTCGCAGACGCCCTTGTCGGCGCTGGCGCTGGCCGAGCTCGGCGAGCGGGCGGGCCTGCCGGCCGGCGTGTTCAACATTCTTACCGGCAAGGCCGCGACCATCGTCGGGCGCCTGTGCGCCGACCCGCGTGTGCGGGCGATGAGCTTCACCGGCTCGACCGAGATCGGCCGGCTGATCGCTGCCCAATGCGCGCCGACCATGAAACGCCTCGTCATGGAACTCGGCGGTCACGCGCCGTTCATCGTCTTTGCCGACACGCCGCTCGACAAGGCCGTGGACCTGGCGATGGCCGCCAAGTTCGCGACCTCCGGCCAGGATTGCCTGGCAGCCAACCGCATCTATGTCGAGTGGCCGATCTACGAGGATTTCTGCGCCGCCTTCGCCGAGCGCATTGCCCGGCTGCGGGTCGGCAACGGGCTCGAGGACGGCATGGAGATCGGCCCGCTGATGCATGATGGCGCGGTTGAAAAATCGCTGGAGCACATCGCCGACGCGCAAGCCCGCGGCGCGCGCCTGCTGGCCGGCGGCGGCCGCCACGCGGCCGGTCAGCTCTTCGTCCAGCCGACGCTGCTGGCCGACGTGCCCGACGACGCGCTCATCATGCGCGAGGAAACGTTTGGGCCAGTGGCCGCGGTCACGCCGTTCGATGCCGAGGACGACGTCGTCGCGCGCGCCAACGACACCGAATACGGCCTCGTGGCCTATCTGGCGACCGAGAACGGGGCGCGCCAGCGCCGCCTGTCGAGGGTGCTGGAATACGGCATGGTGGCCGTCAACCGGGTCAAGATCACCGGCGCGCCGGTACCCTTCGGCGGCGTCAAGCAATCCGGCCTCGGCCGGGAAGGCGCCCGCCAGGGCCTCGAAGCCTTCACCGAGCTCAAATATGTCTGCCTCGAGGCAGGCTGAAACAGACAAGAACAGGAGTCGCCCAATGCTCGACCAGTCCAACGAACTGAACGCCTGGGACCGCGATCATTTCTTCCATCCCTCCAGCCATATGGGAACGCATGCGCGCGGCGAGAGCCCCAACCGCATCATGGCCGGCGGCGAGGGCGTCTATGTGACCGACCGGCAGGGCAAGCGCAGCCTCGACGCCTTTGCCGGGCTCTATTGCGTCAATGTCGGCTACGGACGCACCGAGATCGCCGAGGCGATCGCCAGGCAGGCGCATGAGCTGGCCTATTACCACGCCTATGTCGGCCATGGCACGGAAGCCTCGATCCGGCTTGCCAAGATGATCATCGACCGGGCGCCGGAAGGCATGAGCCGGGTCTATTTCGGCCTGTCGGGTTCGGACGCAAACGAGACCAACATCAAGCTCATCTGGTACTACAACAATGTGCTCGGACGGCCTGAAAAGAAAAAGATAATTTCGCGCTGGCGTGGCTATCACGGCTCCGGCGTGATGACCGGCTCGCTGACCGGCCTGGCGCTCTTCCACAACGCCTTTGACCTGCCGCGCGCGCCGGTCCTGCACACCGAGGCGCCCTATTATTTCCGCCGCGCCGACCGCTCGATGAGCGAGGAGCAGTTCGCCCAGCATTGCGCCGACAAGCTGGAGGAGATGATCCTGGCCGAGGGGCCGGAGACGGTCGCCGCCTTCATCGGCGAGCCGATCCTCGGCACGGGCGGCATCGTGCCGCCGCCGGCCGGCTACTGGGAGAAGATCCAGGCTGTTTTGAAGAAATACGACGTGCTGCTCGTCGCCGACGAGGTGGTGACCGGCTTCGGCCGTCTCGGCACCATGTTCGGCTCCGACCATTACGGCATGAAGCCCGACCTCATCACCATCGCCAAGGGGCTGACCTCGGCCTATGCGCCGCTGTCGGGCGTCATCGTCGGGGAGGATATGTGGAAGGTGCTCGTCGACGGCTCCGACAAGCTCGGTTCGCTCGGCCATGGCTGGACCTATTCGGCCCATCCGATCTGTGCGGCGGCCGGTATCGCCAATCTGGAGCTCATCGACACGCTCGGCCTGGTCGACAATGCCGGCGCGACCGGCGGCTATTTCCTGTCCGAGCTGCGCGCCGCGCTCGGCGACCACGCCCATGTCGGCGAGGTGCGCGGCGAGGGCCTCTTGGCGGCGGTCGAATTCGTCGAGGACAAGGACGATCGCAAGTTCTTCGAGGCTTCGAAGAAGATCGGTCCGCAGGTCGCGGCCGCGCTCGCCGAACGCGGCGTCATCGGCCGCGCCATGCCGGAAGGCGACATTCTGGGCTTCGCGCCGCCGCTCTGCCTGACGAAGGCGGAGGCCGACACGGTCGTCGCGGCGACCGCCGACGCGGTCAAGGCGGTGTTTGCCGGGAACTGAACCTCCACGCGTTCCAACGGCGGCAATCGCCGTCCTGAGCTCTGAACCTGATTTCGGGCCGAGCACCGTTCGCGGTCTCGGCCCGAAATCTGTCCAACGCCATCGGACGAAATACGGCATTTGCCGTATTTCTTTGGGCGGTACGACCTCCTAATTTGCGCGCCCACAGGCCGCCATCGAACTCACCTGCCCGGTGCATTGACCGTCGGCAGACCGAAAATCAGGCATAGTTCAAAACTACTTGAACTATGCCTGATTTCGGCTATGGCGATGGCGCTTGCGGGCATGAAGCTGCGCAGATCGAGGAGAGTTCACGGAGTGGCAAAGGCGGTGGGGCGCGGACCCGGCGGGAATGGGGCTGATGTCGGGGCTGGCAGGGATGTGCCCGCTTTCAATGGGCGCGTTCGACGGCTCGCTGCAGCGCTGTTGGCCGGTACTTCCGCGCTGACGCTGGTGCTGGGAACCCTTTCCGTAACACAGGCAGATGGCCGCATCACCAGTGGCGGCGGAGCTGGAGGCGGCGGCCTCAATTCCGGCGGAGGCCTTGGCGGTGCGGGAAGTATCGGCGGCGGCGGTGGAGGAGGAGGCGGCCCCGGATGGCTTGCTGGAGAAGACCACCGGGCCGGTGCCGGGGGCGACGGCGGTCAGCCCGGACAGGACAGCGGTCCTGGCGATGGCGGGACCCCCGGGCAAGGCGGCGCTGCCGGCGGACGCGACGTGGGCGGCGGCGGTGGGGGCGGGTCGGCGCCGCGCGACTCGAGCGCCGGACCAGGCAAGGGTGGCAATGGCGGCGACGGCGGCTCGGGAAACTGGTGGATACCCTTGGAAGAGTTAATTTCCTCCAGGTGGGGCCAGCCGGGCGGTGATGGGCGGCCCAACAGTATTGGCCGGGGCCTGGGCGGCGGTGGCGGCGGTGGCGGCGCCGGCCTCTATTTCTCAGGCTTCCATGAATCCAACCGTATTTTTATGAAAGACAAGGATGTCCACGGCGGCGCCGGTGGTATGGGTGGCTATGGCGGCGGTGGTGGTGGCGTTGGGCTCGCCCTGGCTTCATTTCCTGGCAACACTTTCTACATTGACAGTTCCACAATCGAAGGCGGCGCCGGTGGTTTCGGTGGCTATGGCGGTGGCGGCGGAGCTGGCGTCTTCTTTGTCCGCGGCGGCAATCTGTATAACATCGGCTCGATCACGGGCGGCAATGGCGGTTACGCGTTAGATTTTACAGGAGGCGCCGGCGGGGCAGGAGTCCTCGCCAATGGCGGTGTTCATTATAACGGGGCCGCAATAATCGGGGGCGCGGGCGGCGATGGTCCATATGGAGGCGGGGCGGGCATTGGTCCAATGGGAGGCGGGGCGGGCGGCTCTGGCATCCGGTTGTATGAAGACTTCTGGTCGGCCAATGTCACCAACGACGGTTCGGGCACGATCAGCGGTGGGGACGGCGGGTATTCCGACTATGGCCGCGCAGGTGCGGGTGGCGACGGCATTGCTCTCGAACTCGATGGAGGCTCCGCCACGATCGTTAACGGCGGCGTTATCGCCGGTGGTGATGGTGGGGATTCCGACTATGCCGGCGCAGGTGCGGGCGGCAACGGCATTGCTCTCGAACTCAATGGAGGCTCCGCCTCGATCGACAACTACGACGTTATCGCCGGTGGTGATGGTGGGACCAATAGCGGCTCCGAAGGTGCGCCGAGCCAGTGGCATGGCGCTGGTGGCGTGGGGGTACGTGTCGTCGGCGACGCGGTGACTGTGCGCAATTGGGGAACCATCTCGGGCGGGCCCGATGGCGATGGCGTGAACCGCGTCAACGCGGTGGAACTGATCGGCAATGACAATACGCTCGTCATCGGCGGCGAGGCCATCTTCAACGGCAATATCGTTGCGCAGGGTACAGGAAACGGCCTAGACTTGGGAGGTGCTGGGCGTGCTGTTCTCGATCTCAATGATATTGGACCGACCGGAACGTTCCGGGGATTCGAGCGCTTCGTCACCAGCGGTGGCGAGTGGACACTGACGGGTGCTGGCGCGCAGGGCTGGTCGGTGAGTGGCGGCACGCTGCGCGCCGGCAACGACGGTGCCTTGGGCTCGGATCATGCCTACGCGATCAATGGCGGCCGGCTCGACCTCGGCGGCTACGATCTTTCCATGTCACACCTTGCGGGCACTGGCGGCGAATTGGCCATCGGTTTGGCCAATCTGATCGTTGACCAGACGTACGGCAGTGCATTTGGCGGTACGCTTTCGGGGACGGGTGATTTTGCCAAAAAAGGCATAGGTGACCTGATTCTCACAGGCGACAGTTCCAGCTTCTCGGGCGTCACGACCGTTCATGGCGGCACGCTGTTCGTCGGGGATGCAGCGGGCAACGGCGCGCTCGGCGGGACGGTCACGGTAGAAGATGGCGGCACGCTTGGCGGTTCGGGCACCGTGGGCACGACGACGGTGGCCGATGGCGGCATCATCGCGCCGGGCAATTCCGTCGGCACGCTGAACGTCGCCGGCGACCTATTGCTGTCGTCGGGCTCGATCCTCGATTTCGAACTGGGTCGCGCGGGCATGGCCGGCGATCCGGCGGCGGGCGCGAGCGACCGGGTCGATGTGACGGGCGACCTGACGCTCGACGGAACGCTCAACCTTTCCCAGAGCGGCAATGCCGCCGACGGCACGACCGGCCTCGGCTATTACCGGCTGCTGACCTATGGCGGCGCGCTCACCGACAACGGTCTGACCCTCGGCACCACACCCGCGATTGACGGCGTCGGCGGGTTTGAACTTCAGACGGGCGGTGACCGCGTCGATCTGTTCGTCGCCGCGCTTGGCGACGATGCCTTGCAGCATTGGCAAGGCGGCGACGGCACCTGGAATGCTGCCGATACGCAATGGTTGAACCAGAACGGAGGATGGCCGGTCGCCTGGGCCGGCAAGCATGCCGCCTTCAAGGATGCGAACGGTCACTCTGGCGGCACGATTGCGGTTAAGGGCACGCAGAGCTTCAAGGGCCTGCAATTCGTCGACGAAGGCTATCGCCTGGAAGGCGACGGCGCACTCGAGAGCGATCCCGGCGGCTCGGAAATCCGCGTCCTGGCCGACAATGCCGAGATCGCGACCGCCATCATTGGCGCCGGCGGCATTGCCAAGACGGGCGCAGGAACGCTGACGCTTTCGGGAACCAACAGCTATTCCGGCGGTACGACCGTGGCGGCCGGCACGCTGCTTGCCGGCAGCGCGGGCGGACTGGTGCATGACAGCGCCTACACGATCAATGGCGGCCGGCTCGACCTCGGCGGCTTCGATCTTGCCATGTCGAACCTCGCGGGCACCGGCGGGGCACTGGCCATCGGCACGGCGGCACTGAACCTCGACCAGGCGGGTGACAGCACCTATGCCGGCACGATCTCCGGGACTGGCCGCTTTACCAAGGAGGGTGACGGCACGCTGACGCTCACCGGCGAGAACTCGGGCTTTATGGGCACGACGGAGATTGCCGCCGGCAAACTGATGGTCGGAACGCGTGGCAACGGTGCTCTGGGTGGGGCGCTCGACGTTCTGGACGGCGGCACGCTGGGCGGTTCGGGCACGGTGGGCGGTCTCGTCGCTGCCTCCGGTGGCACGATTGCGCCGGGCAATTCCATCGGCATGCTGAGTGTGAATGGTGATGCGTCCTTCGGCGTCGGTTCCGTCTACGCGGTCGAGGTCGACGGCGCGGGCAACAGCGATCGGATTGTTGCGACCGGGAAGGCGACGATCGTCGGCGGCACGGTCAGTGTCACGGCCGAACGCGGCGGCGATGATGGATCG
>NZ_WOAC01000021.1 GCF_009749525.1 Mesorhizobium xinjiangense
CGGTTGACGTGGAACTGATCGTGCCGATCGCGATGGAAGAGAAGCTGCGCTTCGCCATCCGTGAGGGCGGTCGCACCGTCGGCGCCGGCATCGTCGCCTCGATCACCGAGTAAGTTGAACCAGTCGATCTGTCGCGGGCGCGGGTACGGCCCGCGCCGCGCCAGAACAAGGAATTGACGCATGAACGGCCAGAATATCCGCATCCGCCTAAAGGCGTTTGACCACCGGGTGCTCGACGCGTCGACCCGTGAGATCGTGTCGACCGCCAAGCGAACCGGCGCGAACGTCCGCGGCCCCATTCCGCTGCCGACGCGGATCGAAAAATTCACGGTCAACCGCTCGCCGCACATCGACAAGAAGAGCCGCGAGCAGTTCGAGATGCGCACGCACAAGCGGCTGCTCGATATTGTGGACCCGACGCCGCAGACTGTCGACGCTCTGATGAAGCTCGACCTTGCCGCTGGTGTCGACGTCGAGATCAAGCTTTGAGCTTGGGAAGGTGGAACTGATGCGTTCAGGTGTTATCGCACAAAAGCTGGGCATGACACGCGTCTACGATGATGCGGGCGAGCATGTGCCGGTGACGGTTCTGCGGATGGAGAACTGTCAGGTCGTCGCACAGCGGACCGAAGAGAAGAATGGTTACACTGCGGTACAGCTCGGTGTCGGGCTGGCCAAGGTGAAGAATACGTCGAAGGCGCTGCGCGGCCATTTTGCCATCGCCTCCGTCGAGCCGAAGGCAAAGCTGGCCGAGTTCCGCGTTTCGCCGGACAACCTGCTCGATGTCGGTTCGGAGATTACGGTCGATCATTTCGTTGCCGGCCAGAAGGTCGATGTGACGGGTACGTCGGTCGGCAAGGGTTTCCAGGGTGTGATGAAGCGCCACAATTTTGGTGGTGGCCGCGCCTCGCACGGCAACTCGATCTCGCACCGCGCGCACGGTTCGACGGGTCAGAACCAGGACCCCGGCCGCGTGTTCAAGGGCAAGAAGATGGCCGGTCATATGGGCCAGACGCGCGTGACGACGCAGAATGTCGAAGTCGTATCGACCGATGCCGAGCGTGGTCTCATCCTGATCCGCGGCGCCGTTCCCGGCTCCAAGGGAGCCTGGATCCTGGTGCGTGACGCGGTCAAGGCCGCCCTTCCGGACAATGCGCCGAAGCCGGCCGCGATCCGCGCCGCCAAGACGAACGACGCTCCGGCGCAAGAAACCGCTCCGGCGACTGAGGGAGCCGAATGATGGATATCAAGATCACCACGCTTGGTGGCGCAGAAGCCGGGAAGGTGAAGCTCTCCGACGAGATCTTTGGTCTCGACCCGCGCGAAGACATCCTGCAGCGTGTCGTGCGCTGGCAGCTTGCCAAGAAGCAGCAGGGCACGCACAAGGCCAAGGGCCGTGCCGAGATTGCGCGCACCGGTGCCAAGATGTACCGCCAGAAGGGTACGGGCCGCGCCCGTCACTCTTCGGCCCGTGCACCGCAGTTCCGCGGCGGCGGCAAGGCGCATGGTCCCGTCGTGCGCAGCCACGAGCACGATCTTCCAAAGAAGGTCCGTGCGCTCGGTCTGAAGCATGCATTGTCGGCCAAGGCCAAGAGCGACAGCCTGATCGTTGTCGACGAACTGGCGGGTGACGGCAAAACCAAGGCCCTGATGGAGAATCTCGCCAAGCTGGGCCTCTCCAACGCATTGGTTATCGGCGGCGCCGAGATCGACCAGAATTTCAAGCGCGCGGCTTCGAACATTCCGAACATCGATGTGCTGCCGGTTCAGGGCATCAACGTCTACGACATTCTGCGCC
Source organism: Mesorhizobium xinjiangense (assembly GCF_009749525.1). Lineage (GTDB taxonomy): Bacteria > Pseudomonadota > Alphaproteobacteria > Rhizobiales > Rhizobiaceae > Mangrovimarina > Mangrovimarina xinjiangensis. The sequence continues at coordinate 1,799 of NZ_WOAC01000021.1, forward strand.
GCGGCAAGCTGGTCCTGTCGAAGTCAGCTGTCGAGGTCCTTGAGGAGCGCTTCAAATGACAGATCTTCGCCATTATGACGTGATCGTCAGCCCGGCGATCACCGAAAAGTCGACCATGGCTTCGGAGAACAACCAGGTCGTGTTCAATGTCGCGCCGACGGCTTCGAAGCCGGAGATCAAGGCGGCGATCGAGGCGCTCTTCGGCGTCAAGGTCACGGCTGTGAACACGCTTGTTCGCAAGGGCAAGGTCAAGCGCTTCCGCGGCACAATGGGACGCCAGAGCGCGGTGAAGAAAGCAGTCGTGACGCTGGCCGAAGGCCACGCGATCGACGTGACAACCGGTCTCTGAGAGGCTTGAGGGAATAAGATGGCACTCAAGAAATACAATCCGGTGACGGCGAGCCAGCGTCAGCTGGTTGTCGTGGACCGATCCGGCCTCTACAAGGGAAAGCCGGTCAAGGGCCTGACGCAGGGTCTGACGAAGTCGGGCGGACGCAACAATCATGGCCGCGTGACTGCCCGTTTTGTCGGTGGTGGTCACAAGCGGACATACCGCATCATCGACTTCAAGCGCCGCAAGTTCGATGTGGCAGCGACGGTTGAACGGATTGAATACGATCCCAACCGTTCGGCCTTCATCGCGCTTATCCGTTACGAGGATGGCGAGCTTAGCTACATCCTGGCGACGCAGCGCCTGGCGGTCGGCGACAAGGTCGTGTCCGGCAAGCAGGTCGACGTGAAGCCCGGCAATGCGATGCCGCTTTCGGCGATGCCCGTGGGCACGATCGTCCACAATGTCGAGTTGAAGCCGGAGAAGGGTGGTCAGATCGCCCGCTCGGCTGGCGCTTACGCCCAGCTCGTCGGTCGCGACCAGGGCCTGGCGATCCTGCGCCTGAACTCGGGCGAGCAGCGGCTCGTCTCCGGTTCGTGCTTTGCCACGGTGGGTGCCGTGTCCAATCCGGACCACGCCAACATCAATGACGGCAAGGCGGGTCGCACGCGCTGGCGCGGCAAGCGTCCGCACAATCGCGGCGTGACCATGAACCCGGTCGACCATCCGCATGGCGGCGGCGAGGGCCGGACCTCCGGCGGCCGTCACCCGGTCAGCCCGTGGGGCAAGCCGACGAAGGGCAAGCGGACGCGGTCCAACAAGTCGACCGACAAGTTCATCATGCGCTCGCGCCACGCGCGCAAGAGCTAAGAGAGGTAAGCTGAAGTGACCCGTTCAGTCTGGAAAGGCCCGTTTGTCGACGGCTATCTGCTGAAGAAGGCGGAGAAGGTGCGCGAAGGCGGCCGCAACGAGGTGATCAAGATGTGGAGCCGCCGCTCCACCATCCTGCCGCAGTTCGTCGGCCTCACCTTTGGTGTCTACAACGGCCAGAAACACGTTCCCGTTTCCGTGTCCGAGGACATGGTCGGTCAAAAATTCGGTGAGTTCGCGCCGACCCGGACCTATTACGGCCACGGTGCGGACAAGAAGGCGAAGAGGAAATAACGATGGGCAAGGCCAAAGCTCCGCGCAGGCTTGCTGACAACGAGGCGCGTGCCGTTCTGCGCACGATCCGTGTCAGCCCGCAGAAGCTGAACCTGGTTGCCTCCCTGATCCGGGGCAAGAAGGTTGCGACAGCGCTCGCCGACCTGGAATTCTCGCGCAAGCGCATTGCCGAAACTGTCAGGAAGACGCTGGAATCGGCGGTCGCCAACGCGGAAAACAATCACGACCTCGATGTCGACGCGCTCGTCGTGGCCGAGGCCTATGTCGGCAAGTCGATCGTCATGAAGCGCTTCCATGCCCGCGGCCGCGGCCGCGCCAGCCGCATCGAGAAGCCGTTCTCGAACCTGACGATCGTCGTGCGCGAAGTTGAAGAAGAAGTGGAGGCCGCCTGATGGGCCAGAAAGTCAATCCGATCGGCCTTCGTCTCGGCATCAACCGGACCTGGGACTCGCGTTGGTACGCCAATACCGGCGAGTATGGCGAACTGCTTCACGAGGACATCGGCATCCGCAGCTACCTGATGAAGGAGTTGAAGCAGGCCGCGGTCTCCAAGGTCGTGATCGAACGTCCGCACAAGAAGTGCCGCATCACGATCCACGCCGCGCGCCCCGGTCTCATCATCGGCAAGAAGGGTGCGGATATCGAGAAGCTGCGCCGCAAGCTGACCGAGATGACGAAGTCGGAGACGCATCTCAACATCGTCGAGGTGCGCAAGCCCGAGACGGATGCTGCGCTGATCGCCCAGTCGATCGCACAGCAGCTTGAGCGCCGCGTGGCTTTCCGTCGCGCCATGAAGCGCGCCGTTCAGTCGGCGATGCGTCTGGGCGCCGAGGGCATCCGCATCAACTGCGCCGGCCGTCTCGGCGGTGCCGAGATCGCGCGTATGGAATGGTATCGTGAGGGCCGTGTGCCGCTGCACACGCTGCGCGCCGACGTCGACTATGGCGCGGCCGAAGCGCACACCGCCTACGGCATCTGCGGCGTCAAGGTGTGGGTGTTCAAGGGCGAGATCCTCGAACACGACCCGATGGCTTCGGAGCGCCGCGCGGTCGAGGGCGAGCATCAGGGCGGCGGTCGTCGCCGCGAGAACGCGTAAGCGACGCGCCGAACGAATTTGAATTGGAGTTAGAGAACGATGCTGCAGCCTAAGCGCACAAAGTTCCGCAAGCAGTTCAAGGGCCGCATTCACGGCGCTGCGAAGGGCGGGACGAACCTGGATTTCGGTGCTTACGGTTTGAAGGCACTGGAGCCGGAGCGGGTCACCGCTCGTCAGATCGAGGCCGCTCGTCGTGCCATCACGCGCCAGATGAAGCGCCAGGGCCGCGTCTGGATTCGCGTGTTCCCGGATGTCCCGGTGACCTCGAAGCCGACCGAAGTCCGCATGGGCAAGGGCAAGGGTTCCGTCGATTACTGGGCCTGCCGCGTCAAGCCCGGTCGCGTCATGTTCGAGCTCGACGGCGTGCCTGAAGACGTGGCGCGCGAGGCTCTGCGCTTGGGCGCCGCCAAGCTGCCCGTCAGAACGCGCTTCGTACAGCGCATTGCGGAATAGGAAAGGGCCAAGCCATGAAAGCTTCGGACGTTCGGGCCAAGACGCTCGATCAGCTGAATGACGAGCTTGCCTCGCTCAAGAAGGAGCAGTTCAACCTGCGCTTCCAGAAGGCGACAGGGCAGCTCGAGAAGACGTCGCGTGTGAAGGAAGTCCGTCGGGACATCGCGCGCATCAAGACCATCGCCGCCGAGAAGTCGGCCGGCAACAAGGCTTAAGGACGACGATTATGCCAAAGCGCATCCTGCAGGGCACGGTGGTCAGCGACAAGAACGAGAAGACGGTTGTCGTCAAGGTCGAGCGTCGCTTCACGCATCCTGTGATGAAGAAGACCGTGCGCATGTCGAAGAACTACAAGGCGCATGACGAAACCAACGCGCTCAAGGTAGGCGACAACGTATTCATCCAGGAATCGAAGCCGATCTCCAAGGATAAGCGTTGGGTCGTCGTGACCGAGAACCAGGCGCAGTAGCGAATAATGGACAAGCCGGGGAGGGCGTTGAGCCCGTCCCCTTGAGACAAGAAGAAGGCGGCCAGTCATGATTCAGATGCAAACAAACCTCGACGTGGCGGATAATTCCGGCGCCCGTCGTGTCATGTGCATCAAGGTGCTGGGCGGCTCGAAGCGGAAATATGCTTCCGTCGGCGACATCATCGTGGTGTCGGTCAAGGAAGCCATTCCGCGCGGCCGCGTGAAGAAGGGCGATGTGATGAGGGCGGTCGTGGTGCGCACGGCCAAGGACATCCGCCGTCCGGACGGCAGCGTGATCCGTTTCGACAAGAACGCAGCCGTTCTCGTCGACAATAAAAAAGAGCCGGTCGGCACCCGTATCTTCGGCCCGGTCCCGCGTGAGTTGCGCGCGAAGAACCACATGAAGATCATTTCGCTCGCGCCGGAAGTGCTTTAAGGAGCCGGACCAATGCAGAAGATTCGCAAGGGCGACAAGGTCGTCGTGCTCGCCGGCAAGGACAAGGGCCGCACCGGTGAAGTCGTTCGCGTCATGCCGAAGGACGAGAAGGCCGTCGTGCGCGGCGTCAATATGGTTCGCCGCCATCAGCGTCAGAGTCAGACCCAGGAAGGCGGCATCCTTTCGAAGGAAGCCCCGATCCATCTGTCCAATCTTGCCGTTGCCGACCCCAAGGACGGCAAGCCGACCCGCGTCGGCATCGAGGTGAAGGACGGCCAGAAGGTGCGTGTGGCCAAGCGCTCGGGAGTTACAATCGATGTCTAAGACCGCTGAGCAGCCGCGCCTGAAAACGCTCTACAGGGAGCAGATTCGCAAGGCGCTGCAGGAACAGTTCAACTACGCCAACGAGATGCAGATTCCGCGTCTCGACAAGATCGTCATCAATATGGGCGTTGGCGAGGCGACTGGCGATTCCAAGAAGCCGACGAACGCGGCCGAGGATCTGGCGCTGATTTCCGGTCAGAAGGCCGTGGTCACCAAGGCGCGCAACTCGATTGCCGGCTTCAAGGTGCGCGAGGGCATGCCCATCGGCGCCAAGGTGACGCTGCGCAAGGACCGCATGTACGAGTTCCTGGACCGCCTGGTCACGATCGCGCTGCCGCGCGTTCGCGATTTCCGCGGCCTGAACCCGAAGAGCTTTGACGGCCGCGGCAATTTCGCCATGGGCATCAAGGAGCACATCGTGTTCCCCGAGATCAATTACGACAATGTCGACCAGATCTGGGGAATGGACATCATCGTTTGTACGACTGCCGAGACGGACGACGAAGCCCGGGCGTTGCTCAGGGCCTTCAACTTCCCCTTCCGGCAGTAACGGCAGCGAGAAAAGGAAGAATCTGAAATGGCCAAGACCAGCTCAGTCGAAAAGAACAAGCGCCGGCGCAATCTCGTCGACCGCTACGCTGCAAAGCGTGCGGAGCTCAAGGCGATCATCAAGAACCAGGAACTGCCTCTCGAGGAGCGTTTCCGGGCACAGCTCAAGCTGTCCGCTCTGCCGCGCAATTCGTCCAAGACCCGCATTCGCAATCGCTGCGAAGTGACGGGTCGTCCGCGCGGCTATTATCGCAAGCTGAAGATGTCGCGTGTCGCGCTGCGTGAACTCGGGTCCATGGGCATGATCCCGGGCCTGGTCAAGTCGAGCTGGTAAGGAGGGCTGACCCATGTCCATGAGTGATCCTCTCGGCGATATGCTGACCCGGATTCGCAACGCGATCGGCCGCAAGAAGACGAAGGTTTCCACGCCAGCGTCGAAGCTGCGGGCGCGTGTTCTGGAAGTTCTGAAGAGCGAAGGCTACATCCGCGACTACAGCCAGACCGATTTCGACAACGGAAAGTCGGAGATCGAGATCGAGCTGAAGTATTTCGACGGCGTACCGGTCATCCGTGAGATCGGCCGTGTGTCCAAGCCGGGCCGTCGCGTCTACGTTTCGGCCAGGTCGATCCCGCAGGTCGCCAACGGTCTCGGCATCGCCATTCTTTCCACGCCGAAGGGTGTGATGGCCGATCACGAGGCGCGTGACCAGAATGTCGGCGGAGAAGTTCTCTGCCAGATCTTCTGATCGGGCGGCTTGAGACAGGAAAAGGAACGAGGACAAGACAATGTCTCGTATTGGCAAGAAACCCGTTCAGGTTCCCCAGGGCGTTACCGCCACAATTGACGGCCAGACCGTCATGGCGAAGGGCCCGAAGGGCGAACTGAAGTTCGTGGTCAATGATGAAGTGCTGGTGAAGCTGGAAGACGGACGGGTGTCGGTCGAACCGCGCGACCAGTCCAAGGACGCACGCTCCAAATGGGGCATGTCGCGCACGCAGATCGTCAACATCATGCAGGGCGTGACCGAAGGCTTCGAGAAGCGGCTGGAGATCACCGGCGTGGGCTATCGTGCTGCCATGCAGGGCAAGAACCTGCAGCTGGCACTTGGCTTTAGCCATGATGTGGTCTACCAGACGCCGGCGGGGATCGAGATCGCCTGCCCGAAGCCCACGGAAATCGTGGTCAAGGGTATCGACAAGCAGCAGGTCGGCCAGGTCGCTTCCGAGATTCGCGAGTATCGCGGACCCGAACCCTACAAGGGCAAGGGTGTGCGTTATGCGGACGAACGCATCGTCCGCAAGGAAGGCAAGAAGAAGTAACGCCACGGTGCGCGGTCGCGGGAGCCGAAGAGGCTACCGCACATGGCCGCACCCGTCTTACAAGGCAAGGAAGTACAGTCATGGCTTCGAAGGATTCCACCCAGCGCCGTGCGGCGCGCGTCCGCCGTCAGATCAGGAAGGTGGCCAATGGCCGCCCGCGTCTTTCGGTTCACAGGTCGTCGAAGAACATCTACGCCCAGATCATCGACGATACGAAGGGCCACACGCTGGCCGCCGCTTCGACGCTCGAAAAGGATCTCAAGGGATCCCTGAAATCGGGCGCGGATGCCGCTGCGGCTGCCGCCGTGGGCAAACTCCTGGCCGAGCGGGCCGTGAAGGAGGGTGTCACGGATGTCGTGTTCGACCGCGGCGCCTACATCTATCACGGCCGCGTCAAGGCGTTGGCGGAAGCCGCGCGTGAGGGCGGCCTGAGTTTCTAATCGCATGTCCGTCGACGACGGCTCTCCCGGCCGTCTTTGGCGGATATTGTTTTGCAGCCGTGCTACCGGAAAAGAACAAGGACTAGGATATGGCACAGGATCGTAGGGAAGGTCGCGGCCGCGACCGTGACGAGCGCGACAGCGAATTCGTCGATAAGCTCGTTCATATCAACCGCGTCGCCAAGGTCGTGAAGGGTGGTCGCCGTTTCGGCTTTGCCGCGCTCGTCGTCGTTGGCGATCAGAAGGGCCGCGTCGGCTTCGGCCACGGCAAGGCGCGCGAGGTGCCGGAGGCCATTCGCAAGGCAACGGAGAGCGCCAAGCGCGAGATGATCTTCGTGCCGCTGCGCTCGGGCCGCACGCTGCATCACGACGTCGAGGGCCGTCACGGTGCCGGACGCGTTCTGCTGCGCGCTGCCAAGGCCGGTACGGGCATCATCGCCGGTGGCCCGATGCGCGCGGTGTTCGAGACGCTCGGCGTGCATGACGTCGTGGCAAAGTCGATGGGGACGTCCAATCCCTACAACATGGTCCGTGCTACTTTCGATGCGCTCAAGCGGCAGATGCATCCCAAGGATGTCGCTGCGCATCGTGGAATCAAGTACTCGACGCTACAGGCGCGCCGTGGCGCCGTGGCGACCGAGGAATGATTGCGGCTGCTTGAAGAGGATTGACGACAATGGCTGAGAAGAAGAAGGGCCAGACGGTGACCGTCGAGCAGATCGGCAGCCCCATTCGCCGTCCCGCCGCCCAGCGCCAGACGCTGATCGGATTGGGTCTGAACAAGATGCATCGCCGCCGCACACTGGAGGATACTCCAGCCGTGCGCGGAATGATCGCGAAAGTGCAACATCTCGTCCGCGTAGTGGACGAGGCTTGAACCTCGCGGGAGACGGAAACATGAAACTCAACGAATTGCGTGACAAGGATGGCGCCAGTCATTCCCGCAAGCGCGTCGGCCGCGGTATCGGTTCTGGTTCGGGCAAGACGGGCGGACGCGGCGTCAAGGGCCAGAATTCGCGTTCGGGCGTGTCGCTCAACGGCTTCGAGGGCGGCCAGATGCCGCTCTACCGGCGCCTGCCGAAGCGCGGCTTCAAGAATATCTTCGCCAAGGATTTCAACACGGTGTCCGTGGGCCGGGTTCAGCAGGCGATCGACGCCAAGAAGCTCGATCCCAAGGCAACGGTCACGGTCGAGGCGCTGATTGCTGCCGGTGTCGTGCGGCGCGCCAAGGATGGCGTTCGCCTTCTTTCGGACGGCGAACTCAAGGCCAAGGTAAGCTTTGACGTGGCCGGCGCCTCCAAGGCGGCAATCGAGAAGGTCGAGAAGGCCGGCGGCTCGGTCATGCTGCCCGAGAAGGCTGCGGCGGAATAAGCGGCAATTGTGAAGCGGCGGCGATCGGCCGCCGCTTGCATCCTGGCCGGGTGAAGCCTATTTCGGGGCTTCGCAAGAAGCGCGCCGCCCGTCCGGGCGGCTCGTCTGCGTGACGGAGCGGAGATTTTTCATGGCGTCAGCTGCTGAGCAATTGGCATCCAATCTGAACTTTTCGGCCTTTGCAAAAGCAGAGGACCTGAAGAAGCGGATCTGGTTCACCCTCGGCGCGCTGCTCGTCTATCGGCTCGGCACCTATATTCCCATTCCGGGGATCAACCCCGACGCCTTTGCCCAGGCCTTCCAGCAGCAGTCGGGCGGCGTTCTCGGCATGTTCAACATGTTCGCCGGCGGCGCGGTCGGGCGCATGGCCATCTTCGCGCTCGGCATCATGCCCTATATTTCCGCCTCCATCATCATGCAGCTCATGACGTCGGTCGTGCCGACCCTCGAGCAGCTCAAGAAGGAAGGCGAGCAGGGCCGCAAGGTCATCAACCAGTACACGCGCTACGGTACCGTGCTATTGGCCACGGTCCAGGCCTACGGCATTGCCGTGGGGCTTGAAAGCGGCTCGGGAATCGTCGCCGATCCCGGCTGGTTCTTCAAGCTGTCGGCGGTCATCACGCTCGTCGGCGGCACCATGTTCCTGATGTGGCTCGGTGAACAGATCACCGCGCGCGGCATCGGCAACGGTATTTCTCTCATCATTTTCTCCGGCATCGTCGCCGGCCTGCCGAGTGCTCTCAGCGGGACGCTGGAGCTCGGGCGGACCGGCGCGCTGTCGACCGGCATCATCCTGGCCATCATCGTGCTGGCGGTTGCCGTTATCGCCGTGATCGTGTTCTTCGAACGGGCGCAGCGACGGCTCTTGATTCAGTATCCCAAGCGCCAGGTCGGAAACCGCATGTTCCAGGGCGATACGTCGCATCTGCCGCTGAAGCTCAACACCGCCGGCGTCATCCCGCCGATCTTCGCCTCATCGCTGCTGCTCCTGCCGGCCACGGTTGCGGGTTTCTCTCAGTCGACGACCCTGCCGGGCTGGGCCAACAGCCTGCTGGCGACGCTCGGTCACGGCCAGCCGCTTTACATGCTGCTTTATGCCGGAATGATCGCGTTCTTCGCCTTCTTCTACACGGCGATCGTCTTCAACCCGAAGGACACGGCCGATCAGCTGAAGAAGCATTCGGGCTTCATCCCCGGCTATCGTCCGGGTGAGCGCACGGCCGAATATATCGACTATGTGCTGACGCGCATCACAGTGGTCGGTGCGATCTATCTCGTTCTTGTCTGCCTGTTGCCGGAGTTCCTGATCTCGGCGACCGGCGTTCCGTTCTACCTTGGTGGCACTTCGCTTCTGATCGTCGTCAGTGTAACGCTCGATACGGTCTCCCAGGTTCAGGGGCACCTGATCGCCCACCAATATGAGGGACTGATCAAGAAGTCGAAGCTCCGCGGAGGAAAGAGAGGGAAATGAGGCTGATACTGCTCGGACCGCCGGGGGCGGGGAAGGGAACACAGGCACAGCGGCTGGTCGAGAAGCACGGCATTCCTCAATTGTCCACCGGCGATATGCTGCGCATGGCTGTCAAGGAGGGCACCGAGGTGGGGCTGCGCGCCAAGGCGGTCATGGATGCCGGCCGGCTCGTATCGGACGAGATCGTCAACGACATCGTGTCCGAGCGCATCGACGCCGACGATTGTGCCAAGGGGTTCATTCTCGATGGCTATCCGCGCACCCTGGCCCAGGCCGATGCGCTCGACATGATGCTGGAGCGCAAGGGATTGGCGCTCGATGCCGTCATCGAACTCAAGGTCGACGATGATGTTCTGGTCGACCGCATATCCGGGCGTTATACCTGTGCCGTTTGCGGCGCCGGCTATCACGAAACCAACCGCAAGCCGAAAGTCGACGGCGTGTGCGACAATTGCGGCTCGACCGAATTCAAGCGCCGCCCCGATGACAATGCCGAGACGCTGCGCACGAGGCTGCAGGCCTACTACAAGGACACCTCGCCGCTGATCGGCTACTATTATGCCAAGGGCAAGCTCAGCGTCGTCGATGGCATGGCCGAAATTGACGATGTGACGCGACAGATCGAAGATGTCCTAGTGGAGCGAATTTGACTTTTGAATCCTCGGCTGTGTCGGCCGCCATATCAAATGTCAAATTCGGGACTCCACTAGAATCAATGGATTGGTAGTGGTTCTTCTGATTCCGACATTTGCTTGATGGCTTGACACAGGTGGGATGCAAATGTCGGAATCGAACCACTAGCGAATATCGTGCGGGATTGACGGGTTTATACGGTTGACATTTTTGCCGTTCTGGATTAGTGCGGCCCATCTTCCTGTCAGTCTTGATGCTGTGCGGTCCTAACCGACGTTGCAGCCGATTTGAGAAGGAACCCCCGCAAGGGCCGGCCTCCACCGGACGCGGGTCAACTTGAAGCGCCGGACGTTCCGGCCGAAATGGAGAAGAACATGGCCCGTATAGCAGGCGTCAACATTCCGACGAACAAGCGCGTCGTCATCGCCATTCAGTACATTCACGGTATTGGTCCCAAGCTCGCCAAGGATATTGTCGAGAAGGTCGGCATTCCGGCAGAGCGCCGCGTCAACCAGTTGACCGACGCCGAGGTTTTGCAGATCCGCGAGACGATCGACCGCGACTACCGGGTCGAGGGTGATTTGCGGCGCGAGACGTCGATGAACATCAAGCGGCTGATGGATCTCGGCTGCTATCGCGGCCTTCGCCACCGTCGTTCGCTTCCAGTCCGCGGCCAGCGCACGCATACCAACGCGCGCACCCGCAAGGGGCCGGCAAAGGCAATTGCAGGCAAGAAGAAGTAATTGGGTGAATGGTAGAATGGTGAATGGTAGGGATGGAGCGTTCCATCTGCGCCTGTTCACCATTTACTATTGACCATTCGCCAAGGTGTAGCCGCTGGCGTTACGGCGGCGTCGATATCGAATGAAAGGAAAGAAATGGCCAAGGAAGCCACGCGTGTTCGCCGTCGCGAGCGCAAGAACATTTCGTCGGGTGTTGCTCACGTCAACTCGACTTTCAACAACACCATGATCACCATCACCGATGCCCAGGGCAATACCATCGCCTGGTCCTCGGCTGGTGCCCAGGGGTTCAAGGGATCGCGCAAGTCGACTCCCTTCGCCGCTCAGATCGCGGCCGAGGATTGTGCAAAGAAGGCGCAGGAGCACGGCATGCGCACGCTCGAGGTCGAGGTTTGCGGCCCCGGTTCCGGTCGTGAATCTGCCTTGCGCGCACTTCAGGCTGCCGGGTTCACCATTTCGTCGATCCGCGACGTGACGCCGATCCCGCACAATGGGTGTCGTCCGCGCAAGAAGCGCCGCGTCTAACGACTGCATTCAGGCCGCAGGCTTGCAGATCCCGCCTGCCGGCCTTTTCCAGCTTGCCCGCCACGAATGGATGGTGGCGGGATACGGAAGGAAACACCATGATCCAGAAGAACTGGCAAGAACTCATCAAGCCCAACAAGATCGAGTTCTCGACCAAGAACAACACTATCACGACGCTGGTTGCCGAGCCGCTCGAGCGTGGCTTTGGCCTCACGCTCGGCAATGCGCTGCGCCGCGTACTCCTGTCGTCGCTGCGCGGTTCCGCCGTTACGGCGGTGCAGATCGACGGCGTTCTGCACGAGTTCTCCTCGATCCCCGGCGTGCGTGAGGATGTCACCGACATCATCCTCAACATCAAGGAAATCGCCATCCGCATGGAAGGCGAGGGGCCGAAGCGTATGGTCCTGCGCAAGCAGGGCCCGGGCACGGTGATTGCCGGCGATATCCAGACGGTGGGCGATGTCGAGATCCTCAATCCCGATCACGTGCTGTGCACGCTCGACGAGGGCGCGGAAATCCGCATGGAATTCACCGTCGACTCCGGCAAGGGCTACGTGCCGGCCGAGCGCAACCGCGCCGAGGATGCGCCGATCGGCCTGATCCCCGTCGACAGCCTTTATTCGCCGGTCAAGAAGGTCTCCTACAAGGTCGAGAACACCCGTGAGGGTCAGGTCCTCGACTATGACAAGCTGACCATGTCCATCGATACCGACGGCTCCATCACCGGCGAGGACGCCGTGGCGTTTGCCGCACGCATCCTTCAGGACCAACTCGGCCTCTTCGTCAATTTCGAGGAGCCGCAGAAGGAAGTTGCCGCGGAACAGGCCACCGAGCTTGCCTTCAATCCGGCGCTTCTGAAGAAAGTGGACGAGCTCGAGCTTTCGGTGCGTTCGGCCAACTGCCTCAAGAACGACAACATTGTCTATATCGGCGATCTGATCCAGAAGACCGAGGCGGAAATGCTGCGCACGCCGAATTTCGGCCGCAAGTCGCTCAACGAGATCAAGGAAGTGCTCGCCGCCATGGGACTCCATCTCGGTATGGAAGTTCCGGACTGGCCGCCAGACAACATCGAAGATCTCGCAAAACGCTACGAAGATCAGTACTGAGCGTGATCCGCGGGGCGCAAGCCTCGCGTCAGATCATGTCTCGCAGAGACATTTGAAGGAGTAAGCTCATGCGCCATGGACGTTCTGGCCGCCGGCTCAATCGCACATCAAGCCACCGCAAGGCCATGTTCTCGAATATGGCCGCTTCGCTCATCGAGCATGAGCAGATCACCACGACCCTGCCGAAGGCGAAGGAGCTTCGCCCGATCGTCGAAAAGCTCGTCACGCTGGGCAAGCGCGGCGACCTGCATGCTCGCCGCCAGGCCATTTCGGCGATCGGCGACGACCAGCTTGTCAAGCGGCTGTTCGACACGATTGCGCCGCGTTACGCGCAGCGCAATGGTGGCTATCTGCGCATCATGAAGGCTGGATTCCGTCACGGCGACAATGCCGCCATGGCGGTGATCGAGTTCGTCGACCGCGACACGAGTGCCAAGGGTGCTGCCGACCGGGCGCGCGCCGAGGCTGAAGACGCCACGAGCGAGTCCGAAGCGGCGTAAGCGCGCTATCAAGCATTTCTTGAGGAAGGGGCCCGCGCGGCCCCTTTTTCGACTCCGGCCCACGGATTATGAGAAAGCGTGAAGGAAACGGCATGCGGCGCCGCTATTTATTGGGTCTTTTTCTCAGCGGTGTTGTGCAGCCGCTGGCGATTTCCCAGGCTGGGGCGCAAGGAAGAACGATGAATCTGTTGGAGGCCGTCGCGCAGGGGGACGCAGAGTTGGTGCGCGGGCTCATTTCGGAAGGCGCCGACCTCGAAATCAGGGATAGCGCGCGGCGCTCACCGCTTCTCCTTGCGACCACGCGGAACGATGTGCAGATCGCGCGGCTGTTGATCGAAGCCGGCGCCGACGTCAACGCCAAGGACAACATTCGCGACACGCCGTTTCTCTACGCCGGGGCGGAGGGGCGCAACGAGATCCTGAGGCTGATATTGGCAGGCGGGCGGGCCGACCTCGCCGATACGAACCGCTATGGCGGCACGGCGTTGATTCCGGCCTGCCATCACGGCCATCCCGAGACGGTGAGTATCCTGCTCGAGACCGATATCGATGTCGATCATGTCAACAATCTTGGCTGGACGGCCCTGCTGGAGGCGGTCATCCTGGGTGATGGATGGCCTATATATCAAGAGATCGTCGGGCTTCTCCTCGATGCTGGAGCCGACGTGTCGCTGGCCGATGCCGAAGGTACGCTGCCGCTCGATCATGCCCGCTCGCGCGGCTTTGACGCGATCGCGGCAATGGTTGAAAAGGTTGCCCGTTAAGGCATTGTCTGGCGCCGCCAGAACCGCCATCTAAATAGCACAATCGCCGCAACAATGGACGCAAACTGACGACGGAGGCATCGCCGATGCGCAAGAGCGCGCACACCATCATCTGGTTATGTGCCTTGGCCGCTGCCGTCATCATGGGGCCGGTCGGTCTTTCTCACGCGCAAGATCAAGGTCCCGGGCTGCGCGGGTTCCTCGGGGAGCTCATGGACGGCGGCAAAGCTGCGCCGTCCCGGGATCAAACCGCCAAACGCGTGCCTCTCGGGCGCGCCGAGATGCAGCTTTCATTCGCACCGTTGGTCAAGCAGACGGCGCCGGCCGTCGTCAACGTCTATGCCAAGCAATTGGTGCGCTCGCGCTCGCCCTTTGCCGGCGATCCGTTCTTCGAGCAATTCTTCGGCCGGCAGATGCCGCCGCGTGTGCGCTCATCGCTCGGCTCCGGCGTCATCGTCGATCCCTCGGGCATCATCGTCACCAATTATCATGTCATCCGTGACGCCGAAGAGGTGAAGATCGCGACATCCGACGGGCTCGAGTTCGAAAGCCGGGTGATGCTCAAGGATGAATCGCTGGATATCGCCGTGCTCAAGGTCGATGGCGAGGAGAATTTTCCGGCGCTCGATTTTGGCGATTCCGACGCGCTGGAGGTGGGCGACCTGGTGCTCGCCATTGGCAATCCCTTCGGTGTCGGGCAGACAACGACGAGCGGCATCGTTTCGGCCCTGGCGCGCAATCATGTCGGCGTGTCCGATTTCGGCTTCTTCATCCAGACCGACGCGGCCATCAATCCCGGCAATTCGGGCGGCGCGCTGATCGACATGAGCGGCCGCCTGGTCGGCATCAACACCGCGATCTATTCACGCTCCGGCGGCTCCAACGGCATCGGTTTCGCCATTCCAGCCAATATCGTGCGCTCGGTTGTCGATTCGGCCGAGCGCGGCGAGGACTACTTCGAGCGGCCCTATATCGGCGCCGCCTTCGAGCCGGTCACGGCGCAGATCGCGGAGGCATTGGGGATGAACCGGGCGATCGGGGCGCTCGTCTCCTCGGTCGACGAGGATGGGCCGGCCGCCAAGGCCGGATTGAAGCCCGGAGATGTCGTGATACGCCTCAACGACGCCGCCATCGAGCATGTCGATGCGCTCGGCTACCGGCTGGCCACGCAGTCCGTGGGCGGCACGGCGCGTCTTGTCGTCGTGCGCCAGGGCGAGGAACGTGAGCTCGAGGTGAGGCTCGTTCGTGCGCCGGATAATGCCGGCGGCAAGCCGGTCGTCATTGACGGGACGAGCCCGTTTGCCGGGGCACGCGTGGCCGACCTGTCGCCGCGCCTGGCGCAGCGCCTGCGCCTGCCGACCAGCCTGCGCGGCGTTGCGGTGGTCGACGTCGCACGCAATTCGCCGGCCGCCAATATAGGCCTCAAGCCGCGTGACATCGTGCGCCAGGTGAACGGCCGGGAGATCGACACGGCAGGAAGCCTGCGTAGCGCGTCGGCCGACGATACGCGCTGGTGGCGCTTCATCGTCGAACGCGACGGTCGCCTGATTCGCCAGACAATCCGTTTCTGACGCACGCAATGGCTGATCTGTTCGAAAACCCCACCGCCGAACCCGGAAATGGCGGGCGTCCACTGGCCGACCGGCTGCGCCCGGCCGTGCTCGACGATGTCGTCGGCCAGGAGCATCTGACTGGGCCGGATGGCACGCTGACGCGGATGATCCGTTCGGGCTCTGTGGGCTCGATGATCTTCTGGGGCCCGCCGGGAACCGGCAAGACGACGGTTGCGCGACTGCTGGCCGGCGAGACCGGACTGGCCTTCGAGCAGATCTCGGCCATCTTTTCCGGTGTCGCCGATCTGAAGAAGGTGTTTGAGGCGGCGCGCATGCGGCGCGGCAATGGTCGTCAGACGCTGCTCTTCGTCGACGAGATCCACCGCTTCAATCGGGCGCAGCAGGATAGTTTCCTGCCGGTCATGGAAGACGGCACGGTCATTCTGGTCGGCGCGACGACGGAAAACCCGTCCTTCGAGCTGAACGCCGCATTGCTGTCGCGCGCCCGTGTGCTGAGCTTCCACGCCCTCGGCGAGGCAAGCATCGCGAAGCTGCTTGCCCGGGCCGAGCAGGCCGAGGAGAAGCGGTTGCCGCTTGACGACGAGGCGCGCGCGGTCCTCATCCGCATGTCCGATGGTGACGGTCGGGCGGCTCTGACACTGTGCGAAGAGATTTGGCGCGCCGCGCGTGTGGACGAGGTGTTTTCGGCCGAGGACCTGCAGCGCATCGTGCAGCGCCGCGCGCCGATCTACGACAAGGGCCAGGACGGCCATTACAACCTGATATCGGCGCTGCACAAATCGGTCCGCGGTTCCGACCCCGATGCCGCGCTCTACTATCTGGCGCGCATGTTCGATGCCGGCGAGCATCCGCTTTATATTGGCCGCCGGCTGGTGCGCATGGCGAGCGAGGATATCGGCCTGGCCGATCCCCAGGCGTTGGTAATCACCAACGCGGCCAAGGACGCCTACGATTATCTGGGCTCGCCCGAGGGCGAACTGGCATTGGCGGAGGCCTGCGTCTATCTCGCCACCGCGCCGAAATCGAATGCGGTATACACGGCCTTCAAGGCGGCCACGCGGGCGGCCAAGGAGCACGGCTCGCTGATGCCGCCCAAGCATATTCTGAACGCGCCGACCAAGCTGATGAAGCAGGAGGACTACGGCGCCGGCTACAAATATGACCACGACGCGCCGGAGGCCTTTTCCGGTCAGGACTATTTTCCCGACAAGCTCGGCCGCCAGACTTTTTACGACCCGCCCGAACGCGGCTTCGAGCGTGAGATCAGGAAGCGTCTCGACTATTGGGCCAAGCTGCGGGCGGAGCGGCGCAGATAGGCGCGGCCAAGCGATGAAAGGTGAGGGATATGTTCGGACTGATCGGCAAGATGCGGGCACAGCCCGGAAAACGCGACGAACTGATCGCAATCCTGCTGGCAAGCACCGATGCGATGCCTGGATGCCTGAGCTATATCGTTGCCGAAGATCCCTCGGACGCCGACGTAATCTGGATCACCGAGGCCTGGGTTGACGAGGCAAGCCACAAGGCGTCGCTTTCGCTGCCGGCCGTCCAGGAAGCGATTGGCCGCGCCCGTCCGCTCATTGCCGGCTTCGATTCCAGCACGCCGACGGTTCCCGTCGGAGGCGTCGGACTGGCCAACCCGGCGACCCCTTGAGCGCGGCGCAAAACATCCCTGCCGCACGGTGTTTCTCCGCTGGGAGTGCACAAAGCTGCGGCGGTCGGGATTTGACAATCCGGAGCGGCCGCGACAGGAGGATGTATATCGTTCGTTGAGAGGCGCTTGGCGTATTGGCGGTTGGAACTGAACTTCTCCTCGGCCTGATCTGGATCGCCGTCGGCAGCGCTCTGGGCGGCATGGCCCGCTTCTTCGTCTCCGGTCTGGTCGGCCGCCGCATTGGTGAGACCTTTCCCTGGGGCACGATGGCGGTGAACGTATCAGGTGCCTTTGCCATTGGTGCCGCCGCGGCGGCGGCAACGGGTGGGGTGGTCCTGCACGAACCGGGCGCCTGGGGCCTTGCCGCGACCGGATTTCTCGGCTGTTACACGACGGTTTCCTCGTTCAGCCTGCAGACCCTTGCCCTGGCCCGGGATGGCGACTGGCTGCTGGCATCGCTCAACGTCACCCTTTCGCTCGTCCTCGGGCTGTGCGCGGTGGCGCTCGGATTTGCCGCAATAGCGGCGATGATCCATGGAGCCTGATATGGACAGCGCCGAACATTCCCGTTCCAACGCTACAGTGGGAAAAGCGGCTAAGAGCCGCCGCTGGGCGCCGGGCAGGGCGGCCCGCAATTCCGTCGTTCTTTATGCTGCCGTGGGGCTCGGCAGCATGGCCGGGGGCGTCACGCGCGCGCTGGTATCGATCGCAAGCCTCGAACTTCTTGGCCCGGCATTCCCCTGGGGGACGCTCGCCGCCAACCTCGCGGGTTCCTTCCTGATCGGTCTGTATGCCGCGCTGACGGAGCCGGGCGGGCGCATCTTCGCCGGTTCTGCCCAGAGGCAGTTCGTCATGGCAGGCTTTTGCGGCGGGTTCACCACCTTCTCGCTGTTCAGCCTTGAGACGTTCCAATTGATCCTTGAAGATCGATGGCCGACGGCGGTGTTCTATGTCGCGGCGTCGCTGCTGGCATGGTTTGCCGCAGTCTGGCTGGGGCATGTTTGGGGCTGGCGGATCAATCGGCTGCGAGGCAAGGACATATGACGACGATACCAAAACAGGCGCAACTCCTGCGCATCTTCATCGGCGAGAACGACCGGGCCGAAGACAGGCCGCTCTATGAAGCGATCGTGCTCAAGGCGCGTGAAATGCAGCTGGCCGGTGCCACCGTCATGCGTGGGGCGGTCGGCTTCGGCCGGTCGAGCCGGCTTCACACGACCAAGATCATGCGTTTGTCGGAAGACCTGCCGCTGGTCATCGAGATCGTCGACAGCGAGGACAAGATCGCCGCCTTCCTGCCGGTTCTCGATACGATGATGTCGAGCGGACTGGTGACGCTGGAGAAGGTGCAGGTCCTGCAATATGGCGAAAGCGGCGGTTAAATCCGCTGATCCGTAGGCTGTTCATCGTGATTGAGGCTCGCAACGCCGCCCGTGCGATGCTATGGGCCCGGGCGAAGCAGGACAATCGGACATGGCAGGCATACAACAGATCACCGTCGAACCGGACGAGGCCGGCATGCGGCTCGACCGCTGGTTCAAGACGCATTTTCCGGGGCTTGGCTTCGGCCATCTGCAGAAGCTGTTGCGCTCCGGCCAGGTGCGGGTCAATGGCGGGCGCGTCAAGGCCGACACGCGCATCGAGCCGGGCCAGGTCGTCCGGGTGCCGCCGCTTTCCGTCGACCGCAAGGGCGAGGCGCCGCTGACCCAGCGCACCATGCGCGACCAGCACGATGCCGACATCCTGCAGAAGATGCTGATTTACGAGGACCCCAAGGTCTTCGTTTTCAACAAGCCGTCCGGCCTGGCCGTCCAGGGCGGCTCGGGCGTGTCGCGCCATGTCGACATGATGCTGGAAGCGTGGCGCAGCAAGAAGGGCGAAAAGCCGCGGCTCGTGCACCGTCTCGACCGCGACACCTCCGGGGTGCTGGTCGTCGCGCGCACCCGCCTTGCCGCCATGCGGCTGGCCGAAGCCTTTCGCGGACGCGACGCCAAGAAGACCTATTGGGCGCTCGTGCGCGGCGTGCCGAGGAAGCGCCAGGACAGGATTTCCACCTGGCTGGTCAAGGAACAGACCCTCGACGGCGACCGCATGCGCGTCGCCCGCCACGGCGAACCGGATGCCGACCACGCCATTTCCAACTACCGCATTCTCGAACAGGCCGGCCAGACGCTTTCCTGGCTGGAAATGGAACCGCACACCGGCCGTACGCATCAGTTGCGCGTGCATGCTGCCCATATCGGCAATCCGATCATCGGCGATCCGAAATATTTCTTCGCCGACCAGAACTGGGACCTGCCCGGCGGTATCCAGAACCGGCTGCACCTGCACGCCCGGCGCATCGTCATTCCGCATCCCGACGGCGGCCGCATCGATGTCACGGCACCCCTGCCGCCGCATATGCGCCAGAGCTGGAATCTGTTGGGATTTGACGAGACGGAGACGGATGAAGGCTGACATCGCCTTGTCGTCGTCAATCGGCCGCGCCGCAAGCCACGGCCTTGAAGCCGGCGGCCGCCACCTTATCTTCAACCCTCAAGTCCCGGTCGTCGCCGGCAAGAACAAGAAACGGAGCTGCCGATGCGTGAGCTGCTGAACGATCTCGAAAATGGCGAACATCTGTCCGACGCCGATCCGATGAAGCGCGCCCAGAAGCAGATGCGCCAGCCGCGCCCGCGGCGTTTCTACAAGGAGGTCGCCGTCTCGCCTGTCGATGAGGGCCATGCGGTGACGCTGGACGGCAAGACGGTCAAGACGCCGGGAAGGGCGGTGCTTGCAGTGCCTGCGCGCGCGGCGGCAGAACTGATCGCGGCCGAATTCTCGGCTCAGGGCGAAGAGATGGATCCGGTATCGATGCCGGTGACGCGTCTCGTCAACACGGCGATCGACGGCGTTGCGGCCGATACCCAGGCGGTCCTTGAGGATATATTGCGCTATGCCTCGTCGGACCTCATCTGCTATCGGGCTGAGGCGCCGCAGCGTCTGGTCGAGTTGCAGGCCGAGGCCTGGGACCCGGTGCTGGACTGGGCGCGTGATCGGCTGGGCGCACGGCTCCTTCTGGCCGAAGGCGTCATTCATGTCGAGCAGCCGCGCGAGGCGCTGGCCGCGCTCGGGGTCCATCTCAGCATGCGCAGCGAGCCTTTGCGGCTTGCCGGCCTGCATGTCATGACGTCGCTGACAGGCTCGGCCCTGTTGGCGCTCGCCGTCGATGAGGGGCTGTTGACCGTCGACGAGGCATGGACGGTCGCCCATGTCGACGAGGATTGGAACATCGCCCAATGGGGCGAGGACGCCGAGGCCGCGGCGCGTCGCGCCAAACGGCTGGTCGACATGCGGGCCGCGGCTGCGCTGCTGGAAGCGCTGACCAAGTAAAGCAATTCCTCGGCGCTTAGAACATGTCCCGCTCAAACGGAATCGTTTGAGCGAAAGGCACATGCTCCAACACATTGATCTGGCGCGCATATCTTCGCTTCAAACGATTCCGTTTGAAGCGAACGCGCGCTGGCCGGTATTGTACGGTTCCGCGCACAAAGAGGCGGGCCATGTCGCTCGCCGTCCAATTCGTCGCGTCTTATCTGCCGCTGCCCGACAGGTCGTAAAGTATCTTTGCGATGTCGCTTTCCAGCGGGAAGGACAGCATCCCCATGACTGAATAGCCGAGAAGCCAGGGCATGAAATAGAAGCGGATCAAGAAGAAGAACCAGGCGACGAAGAGCGGCACCAGCGGCTCGATCAGGAAGCCCGGCGTGATCGGCCGGAAGACGCGCAGGATCGGATTGGTGAACTTGACGAAGATGCGCATGAAAAAGAAGTCGGAATCTTCCGACAGGAACAGGTTCATGGCCGAGCGCCCGATCAGCGTCCACATGATGACGCCGAGGACATAGTCCACCACGATCACCCAGAGCGGGTGTATGAAAATCAGATCTTCCAAGAATCCCCTCCCAGGCGCGTGGATCGTCCCGCTGGCCTTAGCGCGCGTTTGCTTCAAACGGAAACGCTTGAAGCAAAGATATGCGCGCCAGATCAATATGCTGGAACATGTGCCTTTCGCTGAAACGATTCCGTTTGAGCGGGACATGCTTTAGCCGCGATGACGCGCAGACAAACGACTTATCTCATTTTGCCCAAAAAGAAAGGGGCGGGATCGAGCCCGCCCCTTCCAAGCTTTAATACCGATCAGTGACCGGCGGCAAGGATGGTTGCGCCGTGCGGGATGCGCACTTCGTCGACCATGTCCTGGATTTCCTTGCTCGGCGCCGGCGTCAGCAGGCTGACGACGACCATGGCAACCAGGCTGACCGGCATGCCGATGATGCCGAAGCGGATGTGATCGATGCCGAACCATGGCTCCATCAGGCCGTTATAGACCATGTAGAGATACCAGGTGCCGACCAGGAATCCGCCCATCATGCCGGCAATGGCGCCCGCCCTGTTGGCCCGTTTCCACCACACGCCGAGAACGAGCGGGAAGAAGAGGCCGGAACAGGCGAAGTCGAACGCCCATGCCACCGCACCGAGAATGCCCGTCAGCTTCAGCGAGGCGATGAACGCCGCGGCCAGGCCGATGAAGAGCAGCAGGACGCGGGCGACGATGAGACGCCGTGCGGTATCGGCACGCGGGTCGATGATCTTGTAGTAAAGATCATGCGACAGCGCATTGGCGATCGCCAGCAGCAGGCCGTCGGCAGTCGACATGGCGGCTGCCAGGCCGCCGGCCGCCACCAGGCCGGAGATCACGTAAGGCAGGCCCGCGATTTCCGGTGTGGCGAGCACGACGATGTCGGGCCGCATGAAGAACTCGTTCAGCTGAACGATCCCGTCGCCGCTCTGGTCGACCACGGCCAGCATGCCCACCGAGCTCCAGTGCTGCACCCATGCCAGGTTCGACACTTCCTCAAACGCCTTGCCGATGACCGCCGTGGGCAGGTTCGGATCAAGAAGCTGCAGCTTCGTCAGCGTGGCCAGTGCCGGCGCCGAGAAGTAGAGCAGGAAGATGAAGAACAGCGACCAGCCGACCGAGCGGCGTGCCGCGCGCACGGATGGCGTGGTGAAGTAGCGCATCAGGATATGCGGCAGGGAGGCCGTTCCAGCCATCATGCAGATGGCAAGCGACACCATCTTCCATCCCTGGCCAGCCGGCTCGTTTTGCGGCGTGGTGAGGACGGCGACACCCGGGACGGCTTCCGCCGCCGGCTGCAATCCGAATTGCGCCTCCAGTTCGGCGATGCGATGGATGGCCTCGCCATAGGAGAAGTGCGGGATGAGGCCGAAGCCCTGCTTGTTGGACATCCAGATGATCGGCACCAGATAGGCGATGATCAGCACGATGTACTGGGCCACCTGTGTCCAGGTCACGCCGCGCATGCCGCCGAGCATGGAGCAGATGAAGATGCCCAGCAGGCCGAGATAGACGCCGAGCTCGAACGGGATGCCGAGCGTCTGGGCGGCGATAGTGCCGGTGGCGTTGATCTGCGCCGTCACATAGGTGAATGATGCCACCACGAGCACGATGACGGCGCACAGCCGCGCCGTGTTGCCGCCATAGCGCGTGCCGATGAAGTCGGGCACGGTGTAGCAGCCGAACTTGCGCAGATAGGGCGCCAGCAGCGAGTTGACGAGCACGTAGCCGCCCGTCCAGCCGACGATGAAGCCGAGATACGGATAACCGCCGAAATAGACGCCGCCGGCAAGCGCCACGAAAGACGCGCCGGACATCCAGTCCGCCGCTGTGGCCATGCCGTTGTAGAGCGCCGGCACTTCGCGGCCGGCAACATAGTAAGCGTCGACTTCCGCCGTGCGCGACAGCCAGCCGATGATGGCGTAGATGGCGATCGTGAACATGAGGAAGCAGATGCCGATGGCCTGCGCGCTCAGCCCCATGCGCTCCAGGAGGGCCATGAAGGCAAAAAAGACGAGGAAGCCGAGCGTGTAGAGCGCATAGACCTTGCCGAGATTGTCTACGAAGCTCCTGCTCTTGCCGTTTTGAGTTGACATTGCGTGACCCTCCTCAGTCGCTGACGCCGTATTCGTCGTCAATCTGGTCCTGACGCCAATTCTGGACCCAGATGAGAACGACGAAGGCGATGAGCGAGCCCTGGACGCACATGTAGTAGCCCAGTGGGAAGCCCAGGAAAGTGAACGAATTCAGTGCATTGGCGAACCAAGGAATGATGATCGCGAACAACGCCCAGAGCGCCAGGACGACGTATGTCAAATTCCTGGTCTTCTCCCAATGGCGTTCCTTGGCGCCAGCATCAGTGCTGGACATGCAAAGTCCTCCCCTCAATTGTCGCAGGCGGTATGCCTGCACTCCTCCGCGCCGATCCGAGACGGAATCAGCGCTCATGCGATGATTACAGGCAGTCATGGTTCGCGAAAATACTGCTATGGTAGCATTCCCCTCGACGCAGGGATGGTTCTACTGACGGCATGAAAGAACTGACCAGACAGATATTTGAGGCGGCCGGCTGGCTGCGCGAGGCTGCTTCGCGGCTTTCCATCAGACATGACAAGGCGCCCATCGATACGCTCGAGCGCGTCCGTCACTTCGCGCGCACGCGCGCCGCGCTGATCACCCAGAAGAAGCTCTACGGCTATCTGAAGGAACGCATGGGTACGCGGTACCCCAAGATGTTCGACGACGAGGTTTTTGTTCGCTCGATCGACGTCGCCAAGTTCGAGGTTTATGCGGCCAGTCTGACCGATCTCACCTGCTTCTGCATTGCGCGGGCGACGACGGGTGCTGTTTTTTCAAATGACGACAGGGCAGATCTTGCGCGGAGTTGCTACGGGCTGGGCATCGAGGAGAACTGCGCCGAAGCAAAGCCGGACCGCCGCGACGCGTGGCTGAAGGCGTTCGACGAGCGGCTGGCGGCAACGGTGTGGGTTTCGGCGACCGGAACCGACGAACGGCATTTCGTCGAAAGCCCCAAGGCGCTGATACGCTGGGCGCCGATTGCCGACGAACTGAAAAAATATGACCGCGAAATCGTCGAGAACTCGATCAGGTTTGCCTGGCTGGAAGTGCGCACCGACTATCTTGGCCGCCTCGACGCGGACGCTGTTGCGGCCGACTGGAGCGCAGCCGCGAATCCAGACTGATCCATGATCGCCTCGCGAGGGGGCATGAAGAAGACCCGGCGGGATACCCGCCGGGCCGGTTTCATTTGCCTGAAGGCCGTTCGGTTCAGACGGAATAGTACATGTCGAACTCGACCGGGTGCGGCGTCATCTCGAAGCGCAGCACTTCGGCCATCTTGAGCTCGATATAGGCGTCGATCTGGTCGTCGTCGAACACGCCGCCGGCCTTGAGGAAGGCGCGGTCCTTGTCGAGGCTCATCAGCGCCTCGCGCAGCGAAGCGGAGACGGTCGGAACCTTCTTCAGTTCCTTGGCCGGCAGATCGTAGAGATCCTTGTCCATGGCCTGTCCCGGATGGATCTTGTTCTTGATCCCGTCGAGACCGGCCATCAGCATCGCTGCGAAGGCGAGATAGGGGTTGGCGGCCGGGTCCGGGAAGCGGACCTCAACGCGCTTGGCCTTCGGCGAGGCGCCGAAGGGGATGCGGCAGGACGCCGAACGGTTGCGCGCCGAATAGGCGAGCAGGACCGGCGCCTCGAAACCCGGAACCAGACGCTTGTATGAGTTGGTCGAGGGGTTGGTGAAGGCGTTGAGGGCCTTGGCGTGCTTGATGATGCCGCCGATATAATAGAGGCAGTTCTCCGACAGGCCAGCATATTCGTTGCCGGCGAAGGTCGGCTTGCCTTCCTTCCAGATCGACTGGTGCACATGCATGCCCGAGCCGTTGTCGCCATAGACCGGCTTCGGCATGAACGTGGCGGTCTTGCCATAGGCATTGGCGACCTGGTGGATGACGTACTTGTAGATCTGCATCTTGTCGGCGTTACGGGTCAGCGTGTCGAACTTGATGCCGAGCTCATGCTGTGCGGCGCCAACCTCGTGGTGGTGCTTTTCGACCACCACGCCCATTTCGGCCATGACGGTCAGCATCTCGGAACGCATGTCCTGCAGCGAATCGACCGGCGGAACCGGGAAATAGCCGCCCTTGGTGCGCGGGCGATGGCCGAGGTTGCCGGTCTCGTATTCGGCGTCGTCGTTCGACGGCAGTTCGGTGGAGTCGAGCTTGAAGCCGGTGTTGTATGGATCGGCCTTGAACTTGACGTCGTCGAAGACGAAGAACTCGGCTTCCGGGCCGACAAAGACGGTGTCGCCGATGCCCTCGGACTTCATGTAGGCCTCGGCCTTCTTGGCCGTACCGCGCGGGTCGCGGTTGTAGGCTTCGCCCGAGATCGGATCGAGAATGTCGCAGACGATCGCCATCGTCGACTGTGCGAAGAACGGATCCATGTGCGCCGTCTCGGTGTCGGGCATCAGGACCATGTCGGATTCGTTGATTGCCTTCCAGCCGCCGATCGAGGAGCCGTCGAACATGACGCCGTCGGCGAACATGTCTTCGTCGACCGCCGCCACGTCCATCGTCACGTGCTGCAGCTTGCCCTTCGGGTCGGAAAAGCGCAGATCGACGAACTTCACGTCGTTGTCCTTGATCTGCTTCAAGATGTCATTGGCTGTCGTCATGCTGTCTATCCCTGTGTGACGATTGATTGTGAGAGAGCCCGGACGGTCGCGTCAGATGGCGTCCGCGCCGGTCTCGCCGGTGCGGATGCGGACGACTTCCTCGATGCTCGAGACGAAGATCTTGCCGTCGCCGATACGGCCGGTCTGGGCAGCCTTGCGGATGGCCTCGAGGGCGGCTTCGACGGATTCGTCGGCCAACACGACCTCAACCTTCACCTTCGGCAGGAAGTCGACCACATACTCCGCCCCACGATAGAGCTCGGTGTGGCCCTTCTGTCTGCCGAATCCCTTGGCCTCGGTCACCGTGATGCCCTGCAGACCGACGTCCTGCAGTGCCTCCTTCACCTCGTCCAGCTTGAAAGGCTTGATGATCGCCTCGATTTTCTTCATCCGCTCGCGGCCTCCGATGGAATTAAAACGGGTATTTCCCTCCCGCTTCGCCGAACTTTAAGCACGATCCGTGCCAAGTCGATTTTGGGCGATGCGGTCGGGTGCGATTGTCGTGGCGCATGGAGCCGATCCGTGATTTGGGCCGCCTCATGCCATGCGCCCAGTCGCTGGGTACCAGCATGTCGACAAATTCTGTGCACCACTGTGCATAAAGATTGTGCATTCAGCAATATTTGTAAGCAGTCAATGCCGATTGCGATCGCTTTGCGGCTCGCTGTAGTCTTGCCGAGCGTTCAACCCCGGATGGCCCATGATGATCGAACTTCCAACACCGGCGCAGATGTCGACGGTCGACCGGCTAGCCATCGAGCGCGGACCGCATGACGGATACGGATTGATGCTGCGCGCCGGCCAGGCCGTGGCAGCCGACATTCTCGCGCATTATCCCGCAATGGCGGCGGCCCATATATTGTGCGGCGGCGGCAACAATGGCGGCGACGGTTATGTCGTCGCCCGCCTTCTGGCCGAAGCCGGTGTCGCTGTCCGCATATGGCGTGAAAAGCCGCCGAAGCCCGGTACGGATGCGGCGCGGGCAGAAGCGGATTGTCCGGTTGCGGCTGAGGTGCTGGAGCGCTTTTCGGCCAAGCCGGGCGATGTCGTCGTCGACGCGCTGTTCGGCGCCGGCCTGTCCGGTCCGGTGCGCGGTCCGGCGGCACAGGCCATCATCCGCGCCAACGCCTCGGGTGCCGCAACCGTGGCGGTCGACCTGCCGTCCGGCGTTTCCGGCGAGACAGGGCAGGCCGACGTTGCGGCGATCCGCGCTGCGCGCACCGTTACCTTCTTCCGCAGGAAGCCGGGGCATTTGCTCCAGCCGGGGCGTTCGCTCTGCGGTCCGACCGTGGTGGCCGATATCGGCATTGCGGCCGAGGTGCTGGACGAAATCGGGCCGCGATGCTTCGAAAATGCACCCGCGCTCTGGGCTGGCGCCATGCCGGCGCCGGGTGTCGAGGCGCACAAATATGCGCGCGGCCACGCGGCTGTCTTTTCCGGCGGCCCGGCCAACACCGGTGCTGCGCGGCTCGCCGCACTTGCCGCCGCGCGTGCGGGCGCCGGCGCGGTGACGGTGCTTTCGCCGGCCAACGCCCTCATGGTCAATGCCGCTCATCTGACGTCGATCATGCTGCGAAAGATCGAAGACACGGAGGACCTTGTTGCGTTTGTCGGCGATCGCAATCCGTCCGCAATGGTGATCGGTCCGGCTTTCGGCGTCGGAGAAAGATGCCGTGCCTTCGTGAAGGCCATTCTTGCAAATGCCGCGGACAGCGATGGCCGGCATGCCGGCCTGGTGTTCGACGCCGACGCCATCACCAGTTTTTGCGACACACCCGACGAATTGTTTGCGGCCATTGGCGCAGGGCAGGGCGTCGACACCGTGCTGACGCCGCACGAGGGCGAATTCCGCCGCCTGTTCCCGGACATCGCTGCGCAGCATTCGGTCTCGAAGGTCGAGCGGGCCCGTCTGGCTGCTCGTCGCGCCGAGGCAACGCTTGTCTACAAGGGGCCGGACACGGTGATCGCTTCGCCCGACGGGCGCGCGGCGATCAACGCCAACGGCACGCCCTGGCTTGCCACCGCCGGTTCGGGCGACGTGCTGGCCGGCATCATCGCCGGGCTGATGGCGCAGGCAATGCCTGCCTTCGAGGCGGCGGCGACCGCGGTCTGGCTGCATGCCGAGGCGGGCCGGCGCTTCGGCCCGGGCCTGATTGCCGAGGACCTGCCGGGCCTGCTGCCGGAGGTCCTGGGCGAACATCTGGGGAGCGGGTAGGCCGCCAGAATGCCGGCATCGCCCTTCACGTGGCGCTTCAGCCGAGCACGACCAGCGGCGTTTCGTCTTCGGTGGTGAATTGCAGGTCGCGCAACGGATCGCCCGATGCACGCCGGCGCATCAACAACAATGTGCGCAGGCCCTTGGCGATGCGGTTGGCATAGCCGAGGTCGTTGAGCAGCGAACTGAGCTGCATGCCGTCGATGCGTCCGGCCCTGAGAGCGGCAAAAAGATCCGAGCGAAATTGCTCCTGAAAGCTGGCAACGGTGTCGGCGAGTGATTGCAGCCGCTTTTCCCAGCCTTCGCTTTGCGCATCGGCGCGGCCCAGGAGCCTGACATCGTGCAGCACGGTGGCCAGGTGCCGGCGCAACGCGACATAGGCGTCGCGGGTGGGCGAATCCGGCTGACGCAGATAGAAGCCGAGATTCTTCTGCAGGTGCTTGGCGTCCTTGACGATCTCGACGAGTTGCAGGGCCACCATCTGGCAGGCTGTCCAGAATTCGCGATGCGCTTCGTCCTTGGTCGTGTCGATGCGGCCCATGAAGCTCAAGAGATCGGCATAGACGCCCTTGATGTGGCGCCGGTAGAGCAGGTCGGCGCTGGCATAGGTCTCGGCCGGCCGTGCCCGCATGACGGCGTCGTCGGGGCTGATGCGGTTGAGCTCGCTGACCGGCAGGTAAAGGGCGTGGCAGATCACCTCGATGCTCAATCGGCCGAGATGCTCGAGCTCGCGCACGACCGCGGCCGCCGCCGTATCGAGCGAGTTCAGCGCCTGGGGGTCGAGATAGCGCGCCCGTGTCAGTTCTTCCTGCGGCTTCGCTGCCGCCGGCTCGTCAATCAGCACACGCGGCTCCGGCCGGTCCGGCAGGACGGTTTCGAGCAGGCGGGCGAAGCGGTCGATCAGCGGCCAGAAGATGAGGACGCCGAGCCCGTTGAACAGGGAATGAAAGATCGCCAGCATGATGAGATCGTTGTCGGAAAACCCGATCAATTCGGCGAGCGTCTCGGTCAGCCAGACGAGGCCGTCCATCATCAAGAGGGCGAGCGTCGCCGTGACCACATTGAACAGGACATGCGCCAGTGCCAGGCGCTGGCCGCTGCGGTTGCCGCCCAGCGCGCCGGCGACGGCCGTCGTGACGCTGCTTCCGACATTGGCGCCGATCGCGATCGCTGCTGCCTGCAGGAGATCCACCTGGCCAAGCGCCAACGCCGCCAGTGTCAGCATCAGCGTCGCATGGGTCGATTGCAGCACCAGCGTCAGCGCAAGGCCGATGCCGACAAAGACGAGCCGCCCCAACCAGCCCGCAAGCTGGTATTGGGCCATGTCGAAGTTCTCGGTGACCGTCGAAAAGCCGGCCTTGATCTGGTCGATGCCGAGAAAGATGAAGGCGATGCCGAGCAGGATGCGGCCGGCCGCCTTGGCCTTGGGGCCGAAGAAGCTCGCCAGGACGCCGAAGATCATCAGCGGCAGGGCGAAGGGCGACAGCGAGAAGTTCTGCCCGGCGAGCGCAAGCAGCCAGATGCCGGTGGTCGAGCCGAGATTGGCGCCGAAGACGATGGCGATACCCGCCGTCAGGCCGATCAGCCCGGTGGTGATGAAGGCGATCGTCATCAGCGAGACGAGTGTGCTCGACTGCAGCGCCGTAGTGCCGACAAGGCCGATCAGCAGGCTCCTGAGGCGTGTCGAGGTGCCGCGCGCCAGCATCTGTTCGAGCGTGTCGCCAGCCAGATCGCGCAGTCCCTCCTCGAGGCATTGCATGCCGAACAGAAACAGCGCCAGACCGGCGCACAGCGTCATCCAGTGCTGGCTGGCCCAAAAACTGTAGCCGAGCGCGAGAACCGCAAGCAATGCGACGATCGCCATCGTGTATTGACGCAGAACACGGTTTGACGAGCTGCCGTCTTGCATGGAGGTACGCCTCTCGGTGACGCGGTTACCGATCCGCCCAGCCCGCCATATCGGGTGGGTTCGTTCCAAATGAACCATTTTGGAGCGGATCGGAAGAGGCGGGAGCGTCCTACGCGCCGTCCACGCGCTGCTGCAGGGCTTGCGCCGCCTGGGGCGCGCGTACTTTCCCCTCGTGAATGAAATAGACGAAGACGTCACGCGGCGTGTCGTCGGGCCGGGTCGCCGGATCGGCAAGCGGCAGGTCGTCGGGCTGGCCGCCCGCGGCCCATGACCTGGCGCGCCCGGCCCAGCCGTCGAGGTCTTCCGGCGCGTAGGCGGTGGGAATGCCGTCTTCGCCCTTTTGCAGCCGCGCATAGACGAAGTCGGCCGTCACGTCGGCGATTTCGGGATAGTCGTGATGGTGCGCATAGCAGATCGCCGCGCCGTATTCGCGTGCCAGCGCCACGAATTCGGGCACGCCGAAGGATGCGTGGCGAACCTCCAGCACATGGCGCAGCGCCACGCCGCCGCTCGATGCCGGCAGAAGCTTCAGGAAGGCTTCGAAATCCTCCGGGTCGAATTTCTTCGTCGGTGCGAACTGCCAGACGATCGGGCCGAGGCGGTCGCCGAGCTCGTGCACGCCGGTGTCCCAGAATTTCTGCATGGATTCACCGGCTTCGCCGAGCACCTTCTTGTTGGTGACGAAGCGGTTGCCCTTGACCGCAAAGACAAATCCGTCGGGCGCATCGGCGGCCCATTTGGCGAAGGTTTGCGGCGTCTGGCCGCGATAATAGGTGCCGTTGATCTCGATCGTCTTCAGGTGACGGCTGGCATAGTGAAGCTGCTGCTTCTTCGGCAGGTCGGACGGGTAGAAGGTGCCTTCCCAGGGTGGAAAGGTCCAGCCGCCGATGCCGGCCCGAATGGTTCCGCTCTGTGTCATTGGCTTCCCTCTCGCTTGAACTTAGTCCATTGCTTAGCTAAGTTATGGCGCATGAAGATGGTGAATGTCCATAAGGCCAAGACCGAACTCTCCAGGCTCCTGACAGAAGTTGAAGCAGGCGCAGAGATCGTGATCGCGCGCAACAACAAGCCGGTGGCGAGGCTGGTTTCGGTGCGGACGCGGGGCGAACCCTTGCCGCCGATCGAACTGGAGCCGTGGGAGCACGCACCCGACGATTATATCAGCAAGGAGGACATCGCGGACTACTATCGCCGGTTCCCGCAGGAATGGGACGACATGATCCAGCGGGTCGGGTTTGCCGAGGACAAGCAGGCCGCGTTCGACGTGAGCGAACTGCGCCAGGCGCTGGCGGCGGGGAAGGAATTCACGATCATGCAGCAGGGCAGGGCGGTGGCGAAGGTGATGCCGGTCGAAGAAAAGAAGCCGCGCGTGCCGGGGCGCTTCGCGCATCTGCGCGGCAGCCTGCCGCCCGACCTGTTCGATCAGCCTTTGGAGCAGGACGAACTGGATGCCTGGGAAGGCAAATATTCGCGCGATGGTGACCGGTGAGCTATCTGCTCGATACCCATGCATTGTTCTGGTGGGTCTATTTTCCCGAACTTCTGCCGGCAAAGGTTCGCGAAACTCTTGGCGACGCGGATATTCAGGTGTTCGCAAGCGCGGTGTCCGCCTACGAAATGTCCTACAAGCATTATCGGGGGCGCTGGCCGGAGGCGGAGCTTCTGGTCGGCGCGTTCGAAGAACTGGTTGCGTCCGAGGGGTTTGACCTTCTGCCGATGTCTGCCCGGCACGCGATCCGTGCAGGGTCGTATGACCGCCAGCACCGCGATCCGTTCGACCGCATGCTGGTCGCGCAGGCCGCGATCGAGGACTTAAGGATCGTGTCGAGCGACAAGGGGTTGAGACTGCTCGGGGCGGAGCCGGTGTGGGCCTGACCCTATCCGTAATGTCCTTGTACCTGGACGGCGGCGATCCCTTTTCACCATCTTGCGCGGGGTCGGCTTCCAGGACGACGCAGCGTGAGCGGACCGATCCGATGTCGATGGATGATCTGCCCGTGCTGGACGCCTATTCCGCCGCTTCCGCCTCGCCCGCCTCCGGCCTTCTCTCCAGCAGTTCCTTGAGAAATTGCCCGGTATAGGAGCGCGGTTCGGCCATGACGTCGTCCGGCGTGCCGGCGACCACCAGTTCGCCGCCGCCGTCGCCGCCCTCGGGACCGAGGTCGAGGATCCAGTCGGCCGTCTTGATGACTTCCAGATTGTGCTCGATGACGACCACCGTGTTGCCCTGGGCAACCAGCTCGTGCAGCACCTCGAGCAGCTTGGCGATGTCGTGGAAATGCAGGCCCGTCGTCGGCTCGTCGAGAATGTAGAGCGTCTTGCCGGTCGCCTTGCGCGACAACTCCTTGGCCAGCTTGATGCGCTGGGCTTCGCCGCCCGAAAGCGTAGTCGCCTGCTGGCCGATATGGATATAGTCCAGCCCCACCTTGGCCAGTGTCTTGAGCTTGTCGCGCACGGCCGGCACGGCGGCGAAGAACTCGACGCCTTCCTCCACCGTCATGTCGAGCACGTCGGCGATCGACTTGCCCTTGAAGGTGACCTCCAGCGTCTCGCGGTTGTAGCGCTTGCCGTCGCAGACGTCGCAGGTCACGTAGACGTCGGGCAGAAAGTGCATCTCGATCTTGATGACACCGTCGCCCTGGCAGGCCTCGCAGCGCCCGCCCTTGACGTTGAAGGAAAACCGGCCGGGCTGATAGCCGCGTGCCTTTGCCTCCGGCAGGCCGGCGAACCAGTCGCGGATCGGCGTGAAGGCGCCGGTATAGGTGGCCGGGTTGGAGCGCGGCGTGCGGCCGATGGGCGACTGGTCGATGTCGATCACCTTGTCGAGGAATTCCAGCCCCTCGATACGGTCATGGTCGGCGGGATGCTCGCGCGAGCCCATGATGCGGCGCGATGCCGCCTTGTAGAGCGTCTCGATGAGGAAGGTCGACTTGCCGCCGCCGGAAACGCCGGTGACGCAGGTGAAGGTGCCGAGCGGGATCTCCGCCGTCACGTTCTTCAGATTGTTGCCGCGCGCGCCGACGACCTTGATGCGCTTTCCTTTGCGGAACGGCCTGAGCGTATCCGGCATCGGGATCGCCAGATGGCCGGACAGGTACTGGCCGGTCAGCGAATTCGGATTGGCCATGATCTCGGCCGGCGTGCCCTCGGCGACCACGCGCCCGCCATGAATGCCGGCGGCCGGGCCCATGTCGACGACATGGTCGGCGTGCAGGATGGCGTCCTCGTCATGCTCGACGACGATCACCGTGTTGTCGAGGTCGCGCAGATGTTTCAGCGTGTCGAGCAGCCGCGCATTGTCGCGCTGATGCAGCCCGATCGACGGCTCGTCCAGCACGTAGAGCACGCCGGTCAGGCCTGAGCCGATCTGCGAGGCGAGCCGGATGCGCTGGCTTTCGCCGCCCGACAGTGTGCCGGAATTGCGCGACAGGGTCAGATAGTCGAGCCCGACATCGTTGAGGAAGGTCAGCCGCTCGCGGATCTCCTTGAGAATGCGCGTCGCGATCTCGTTCTGCTTGCCGGTCATGGCTTCGGGCAGGGCCTCGAACCAGCGCCCGGCATTGCGGATCGACAGTTCCGTCACCTCGCCGATATGCTTGCCGGCGATCTTCACCGCCAGCGCCTCGGGCTTCAGCCTGTAGCCGTTGCAGGCCGGGCAGGGGGAGGCCGACATGTAGCGCTCGATTTCTTCCCGGCTCCAGGCCGAGTCCGTTTCCTTCCAGCGCCGCTGCAGGTTGGGGACCACGCCCTCGAACGTCTTGGTCGTCTGGTAGGAGCGCAGCCCGTCGTCGTAGGAAAAGGTGATCTTGTGCTCGCCGGTGCCGTTGAGGATCGCTTGGCGCGCCTCTTCGGGCAGATCCTTCCATTTGTCGCCGATCTTGAAGCCGTAGGCTTTGCCCAGCGCTTCCAGGGTCTGGGTATAGAAAGGCGAGGTCGAGCGCGCCCAAGGCGCGATGGCGCCGTCGCGCAGGCTGCGGTTTTCGTCCGGCACGACGAGATCGGCGTCGATATCGCGCAGGCTGCCCAGCCCGTCGCAGGCCGGGCAGGCGCCGAACGGATTGTTGAAGGAGAACAGCCGCGGCTCGATCTCAGGAATGGTGAAGCCGGAGACCGGGCAAGCGAACTTTTCCGAAAACAGAAGCCGCTCATGGGTCTCGTTCTTCGACTTGTTGACGGCGTCTTCGCCCGTCACTTCGGCGGGAAGCGGCCGGTCGGCGAACTCGGCCACCGCCAGCCCGTCGGCGAGTCTTAGGCAGGTCTCGATGGAATCGGCCAGCCGCGTCGCCAGGTCGGGCCGCACGACGACGCGGTCGACCACCACGTCGATGTCGTGCTTGTACTTCTTGTCGAGCGCCGGCACGTCGGCGATCTCGTGGAACTCGCCGTCCACCTTGACGCGCTGAAAACCCTTCTTCTGCAGTTCCGCCAGTTCCTTGCGGTATTCGCCTTTGCGCCCGCGCACGATCGGCGCCATGATGTAGAGCCTGGTGCCTTCCTCGAGCGCCAGGACCCGGTCGACCATCTGCGAGACCGTCTGGCTTTCGATCGGCAGCCCGGTTGCCGGCGAGTAGGGCACGCCGACACGGGCGAACAAGAGCCGCATGTAATCGTAGATTTCCGTCACCGTGCCGACAGTCGAGCGCGGGTTCTTCGACGTGGTCTTCTGCTCGATCGAGATGGCCGGCGACAGGCCGTCGATCTGGTCGACATCCGGCTTCTGCATCATGTCGAGAAACTGGCGTGCATAGGACGACAGGCTCTCCACGTAGCGCCGCTGGCCCTCGGCATAGATCGTGTCGAAAGCGAGCGACGACTTGCCCGATCCCGACAGCCCGGTCATCACCGTCAGGCTGTTGCGCGGCAGGTCGATGTCGACATTCTTCAGATTGTGTTCGCGCGCACCGCGAACGGAAATGAACTTGTGCTCGGCCATGGCCGGATTGCCGCCTCGTGATCGAAATCTGTTGCGTTGCCGGCCGCAGTCACCGGCCTCGCTCATATAGGTTGCAGTGCCGGAATGTGGAGTCCGGCGTCAATATCCGGTTCATGAGTTAGACCCCTTTGGGGGAGGAGGGCAAGTCAAAAGAACAAAGAGGAAACAGGTTCCTGACAAGCCATGTCGCGGGGGTGCATGCAGCGGTGCAGCGATCACATTTTGGGCCCGGCGCCCGGTTTCTGTTGACATGCGGCGCCGGGCCGGCGCAGAGTTTCGGTGTCTTTCGCGATCGCCTTCGAGGTCAACCGGAATGACCGTTTGCGAGGCGCCGCAGACGCGAAGGTTCGAGCGTGAAACGGCATTCTGGACGCAACGAACAATGGAGCGAGGTATGACCCCACCGGACAGTCCCTCCAGGCTCCGCTTGATCGGGGCCACGGCGAGCCGGCCGGTCGCCTGAGGCGATACCGCCGAGGCTGCCGTTAATCATCGACATCGCTAGATTTTGAAGCACGCATCATTGTGATGCGAAGCAAAGATCGGCCAGTTCGAACTGGCTATTGGACTTCGAACTGAGAGGTCGGAGTCCAAACAAAAAAGGCCTCGCGCGCTCGAGACAGGTAGCGGCGAGGCCTGTTTTTTTGGCCGGTTGCAATTCCCGCTACAATGCCGACTGCCACGCCCGGATCGCATCGATCGGCCAGATGAGCATGACGACGTTCAAGGTCAGATTATCCCTGATCACAATGGCGGCCACGACTTCGAAGGCAATCGCCAGGGCGATCGTCATCCAAACGGGAAGCGCGCGCGCCAGCCAGAAGCCGACGAGCATCCACACTATGTCGGCAACCGAGTTGATGACGCTGTCGCCGGCATAGCCGACGGCCATCGTGGCCTCGCGGTAGCGGTTGATGATCAAGGGGCTGTTTTCGACGATCTCCCAGGCGGCTTCGACAAGAATGGCGATCGTCGCCCGCCAGCCGACGGCAAGCCTTGGCGCGGCGGCGGCCAGGGCCCAGTAGAACAGGAAGCCGTGGATGATGTGCGACAGGGAGTACCAGTCGGCCAGATGCTGTGAATTGTCGGGGGAGTTCACCTCGCCGACCCAGAACTTGATCTCGCCGCAGGTGCAAATCGGCACGCGGCCCATGGTCAGAAGGATGGACGCGGTCAAGGCAATGATAAGCGCGCCGACGGCAAGAGGCAGCAATGGTCGCGAGGAAATGGCCAAGAATCGCATGGGTGTCCCTTTAGCGCGCGTTTGCTTCAAACGGCAACGTTTGAAGCAAAGATATGCGCGCCAGATCAATAAGCTGGAACATGTGCCTTTCGCTCAAATGATTCCGTTGAGCGAAAGGCACATGTTTTAGCGAAAGCTGCGACCGTAGCCGGCGCCGTCGTGATTGCAATGCGGGGCGCGGCGCCGGACTGAATACGATCGAAAGCGCTTGCCGACGAAGCGCTGTTGCGATAAGAACAAAAATAGAACAAAATGATTTGTGGACAGTGCCGCGCATTCGGCCGTAGCGCGACACAGAAGAGTCTCAATCACCGGCAGAGTGTGCGATAGAACGGTAAAACTTAGGACGAGCGTGGAGAAGCAACATGGCGGGCAGCGTCAACAAGGTCATTCTGGTGGGCAATCTGGGCGCTGATCCCGAGATCCGCCGCCTCAATTCGGGCGATCCGGTCGTCAATCTGCGTGTCGCCACGTCCGAATCGTGGCGCGACCGCAATTCCGGCGAGCGCCAGGAGCGCACCGAATGGCACAGGGTGGTGATCTTCAACGACAATCTGGCCAAGGTGGCCGAGCAGTATCTGAAGAAGGGCATGAAGGTCTATATCGAGGGCCAGATCCAGACCCGCAAATGGACCGACCAGAGCGGGCAGGAGCGGTATTCGACCGAGGTGGTGCTGCAAAAATTCCGTGGCGAGCTGCAGATGCTCGATTCGCGCGGCCAGGGCGGCGGCGAGGGCCAGGTCGGCTATGACCGCGGCGGCCGCGGCTCGGACTTCGGTTCGTCGGGGCCGAACGACAATTCCGGTGGCGGCAATGACAGGGGCGCGGCCGGCGGCGGGTTCTCGCGCGACCTCGACGACGAGATTCCGTTCTGATCGCGCTTGCCGCGTGAACGCTGAATATGTGCCAGCTTTGTGAAACCGGCGAATTGGGTGCGGCCGGCTTCGGCGTGGTCACCCGCCCGGCCGAGCAATTGGCTGGCATCGCGTGGGCGGGGAGCTTCGCAGATGCGCGGGCCGGGGCGGTTCGTGCTCTTCTCAGCGGTGTCCAGGCGCGCGTCGGCCAGGGAAACGGCTTGTGGGCGAGCCCCATAATCGCTCTTTCCTGGAACGATCGGCCGGACGGGTTTTGCTCTTTCGTCGGGATCGCGGCCGAGGAAGCCGATCCGGCGATGGCCTTCGACACGCGCCTTGCCCTGCCGTCCACGACCTGCGCCACCGCCTGGCATGCTGCGGGCGACGGCGACGTGGTGAGACATTACGGCCGCATGATCGAGTGGATCGCATCGCTCGGCCACACGCGCGACACCGGATCCTATCATCACCGCGAGGAATATCCGCGCGACGCCGATTTCGACGCCGCCCCGGAACTGCGGCTGATGATCCCGATCGATTGAGGCGAGGCGGCCGCCTCAGCGATGATCGCGGTGATCTGGATGCGCGGCATTGCACCGGCGCATATTGGGTTATGAGAGGGTGATTGGCACGGCCGTTGCTTGGACTGAGGCACGTGCAACCGACAGGAGGTCACACCATGCGGATCCGTTTCACGATTCTTTGCCTTGCCATTGGGCTGGGCCTGATTTCCGGGCTCGCGGCGCGTGCCGCCGAAGTGCTCGACGACACGCCGAGGATCGCCGTCGTTTCGGCCTTCGAGCCGGAATGGATCGCGCTGCAGGAGGATCTTTCCGACCGCCAGGAACATACGATCAACGGGCGCACCTATCTGACCGGCACGCTTGCCGGAAAGGACGTGGTGATGTTTCTGAGCGGTGTGAGCATGGTCAATGCGGCAATGACGACGCAGTCCGCGCTTGACCAGTTCGTCATCACCTCTGTCGTCTTTTCGGGCATTGCCGGCGGCGTCGATCCGGCATTCAACATCGGCGACGTGCTGATCGCCGAAAAGTGGGGCCAGTATCTGGAGGCGATCTTCGCCCGCGAGACGGATGAAGGCTTCGCCATCCCGCCCTTCTTCGGCAAACCGGAGTTTCCCGGCTTCGGCATGATCGTGCCGCGATCGGTCGGCGTGACGCAAAAGGGCGGCGAAGGACTGGAGAAACGCTTCTGGTTTCCGAGCGACCCGGACCTTCTCAATGCGGCGCGCAAGGTTGCTGCAAGCCTCGACCTGCGCGACTGCGCCGAAGAGAATAAGTGCCTGTCCACCCCGCCGAAGATCGTCGTCGGCGGCAACGGCGTTTCCGGCCAGGCTTTCGTCGACAATGCTGCGTTCCGCGAATATGCGCATGACACTTTTGGGGCCAGGCTGCTCGACATGGAAAGCGCGGCCGTCGCCCATGTGACCTATACCAATGACGTGCCGTTTCTCGCCGTGCGCAGCCTCTCCGACCTTGCCGGCGGCGGTGAGGGCGCCAACGAGATGGCAACCTTCATGGCGCTCGCCTCGGTCAATTCCGCCGCCGTCGTAAAGGCCATCCTGGCTGAGATGCCGTAGTCGCCGCGAGGCCCCGCCGCGATCTTGCGCGCCGCCACATGCCTGCCCGCTTTTGCGGCAAGAAATGGCTTCTTCGGGCAAAGGAGGCGGCGCGCATGATCCGAGGAACGATAGGCTCGCTCGCACTGGCGCTTTGTGCGGTTGCCGCGGCGGCGGCCGGCGAAGCCGATGTCGTGGCGGTGGAGGTGACGCCGGAGCCAGGCGGAACCTTTCGTTTCGATGTGACGGTGCGCCATTCCGACGAGGGGTGGGATCACTATGCCGACCGCTGGGATCTCGTCGGCGCGGACGGCGCTGTCTACGGTGAACGCGTGCTGCTGCATCCGCATGTCGATGAGCAGCCGTTCACGCGCAGCCAGGGCGGCATCGAGATTCCCGACGGCGTCGACACGGTGACGGTTCGCGCGCATGACAAGGTGCACGGCCTCGGCGGCAAGGAACTGGACGTCGCGCTGCCGGAGCGATGAAGGGCCGACGACGGGCCAACTTGTGGATGGTGAAATCCCGCGGGCGGGATGGTCGAATTCACAGGCGCTGCAAGTCGCGCAGCGCGCGCTCGTAGATCGGTGAATTGCCGGCCAGCCAGTCGATGGCATTCGGCCAGTTGGCCTTGTCGTGCATGTCCGTTCGCAGGCGGCTGACGAGCAGGAATTGATCGCCGAGCCTGATATCGGGCTGGCCCAGGGCCGCGGCCAGTAAATCGTGATGCGGAAACAGAAACTCTCTGATGTGGCCCGTCCTGGTGCCGCGATCGCCGCGCACGAACAGGCCCACGGCGTTCGCCGAGATGTAATGCGCAAGGATCAGCGGGCGGTTGCCCACGGCCAGCCATCGGGTCGATTCGCTGCCCCGCTCCATGCGCGCCGCCAGCGCCGGCTGCTCGCTGGCAAATTGGGCCCAGAAGGCGCGGCGATGCCGGTTGAGATCGGAGACCATTGTGCGGCCTTTATGCGGCGGCCATCAGCGCCTTGATGCCGTCGGCCACGAACTGCACGGCAAGCGCGGCCAGGATGACGCCCAGCAGACGGGTCAGGATAGACCGGCCGGTCTGGCCGAGGAACTTGTCGAGGCGTTCGGCAAGCAGAAAGACCAGATAGGTTGTCGTGGTGGCGGCGAGAATGACCGCGACCAGCGTCGCCTGGCCGGCCGGTCCCGCGAACGAGCCCGACAGCAGCACCGTCGCCGATATGGCGCCCGGACCGGCAATAAGAG
Organism: Mesorhizobium xinjiangense; assembly: GCF_009749525.1. Classification (GTDB taxonomy): domain Bacteria; phylum Pseudomonadota; class Alphaproteobacteria; order Rhizobiales; family Rhizobiaceae; genus Mangrovimarina; species Mangrovimarina xinjiangensis. The sequence continues at coordinate 41,290 of NZ_WOAC01000021.1, forward strand.
GGATGGCCAGCGGGAAGACGGCGATGTTGTGGATGTGGTCCCTGGTTATCGCCGCATCGGCGCTGCGTTCCTTGCGCTCCTGGCGCCGCTCGAAGACCATCTCGAAGGCGATGAAGAAGAGCAGAAGCCCGCCGGCGACCCGGAAGGCGGGCAGGGTGATGCCGAAAACGGCCAGGATCGCCGCGCCGGCGAGCGCGAACAGCGCAATCACGCCGAAGCTGATGATGCAGGCGCGCATGCCGGTCTGCCGGCGCTCCGCGCGGTTCATGCCGCGCGTCAACGCCAGGAAGACGGGCGCCAGGCCAGGCGGATCGATGGTCACCAGTATGGTCACGAAGGCGTTGAAGACCGCGTCGAAACTCGGCATGGCTGTCCCCTTGTCACGGCCGCAGTCTTACAGCCGCGCCGGGGATGTGGCCAGCCGACATTCCTCAATCCGCTGCCTTGTGAAAGTAGGCTTCCAGCCGGTAGCCGTCGGGGTCGATCACGAAGGCGGCGTAATAGTTTTCTCCATAGTCGGCCCGCAGACCCGGCGCGCCGTTGCTGGTTCCGCCCGCCGCCAGGGCCGCGGCATGGAAGCTGTCGACGCCGGCGCGATCCGGGGCGGCGAAGCAAAAATGCAGCCCCGAGGCCAGATCCGGTTTCACCGGCCGTGCCGACTGCAAGACCCAAAGGCCGATGGAATCCGACCCGTATCCCAGCGAAGATGCGTCCTCGTAGAGCATGCGATGCCCGAGTGCTGGCATGGCGACATCGTAAAAGGCCTTAGCCCGGGAGAGGTCGGCGACCCCAATGGAGACGTGGTCAAGCATGCTTGCGTCCTTCCTTTGTTGTGGATGCTGAAAGACCGGCCCGGCGGACGAAGAATTCGACCGTCTTCGACCATTCGCCGCCGGGCGCGTGTTCGCCGATCCAGTGAAACGAGTGATCGGTGATTTCGGTGAAGCTCCAGCGGTTGGCCACGCCCTTGCCGTCCGTGCCTTCCTGCACGATGTCCCGGCCGGCGGCGCGTCCGATCTGGGTTGAATAGAACTGTCGCACAGGGTCGGCCCAGATGATGTGCCAGGCGTCGAGCGCTGGATCGAAGACGCGCAAGGTGGTGCCGAACATGTAGCTTTGCGCCGTATCGTCCGGTTGTCCTGGCCGGTACCCGGGAATACGCCAGATGTCCTGGATCGCGCGTCCTTGGAGCACCCATCCGAAATGGATGCTTCCGGTCGCCTCGCGGGTCGAGCCATCGGTGTCGTAGGCCAGGACGTCCATGGTCCAGTCGCCGATGAAGCGGCCGTACAGCGCGAGCTTTTCAGCCAGATCCGGTGCGGGGCCGGCATAGTGGAGCATGGACGGAAATGCGGATTGGTCGCCTTGTGTCATATGCGCCTCCAACAGGTGTCAGGAGAGCGCATGGCTAGCGCGCCGGGCGCTGTCGGCGCTTGGGAAATATTGCTATTTTGACGCCATGACCGTGACCTCCGGCTTGTTGACGGACGGCTGCGGCTGGCGGGTAAGCGAAATCGTCTGCACTGCCGGCCCCGGTGACCGTCCCTACGAGGAATTCCACGATGCGACCTGCGTTGCGCTGGTGACGGCGGGCACGTTCGGATACGCCTGTTCCCAGGGTCAAGCGTTTATGTCCTCCGGGTCGCTGCTGCTCGGCAATTCCGGCACTTGTTACGAATGCGGTCACGAACACGCACCGGGAGATCGATGCATTTCCTTTCACTTCGACGACGACTTCATCGCGGCACTGGGCGAGGGCATCAGCCCCGCTGCGCGCAAGGAGCGCTTTCGTCTCTCTCGCGTGCCGGCGGTTGCAGAGACGATAAGGCTGGCGGCCGACATCGAAGTTTGCTGTGCCGAAGGCGACGCGCGAGCGATAGGCGAGACGGCACTGCGCCTCGCCGGTGCCGCATTCTTGCTGGATGCTGGGTGCCATCGTCCCGCCGCTCCAAAGTCCGGTGAGGAGCGGCGCATCGGGCGTGCCATCCGCCGGATCGAGGCCGACAGCGACAGTCCGCTCGGCCTTGCCGAACTGGCCGACGAAGCCTGCCTCAGCCCCTATCATTTCTTGCGCGTGTTTCGAGCCGTTACCGGTTCGACGCCCTATCAATACCTCTTGAGAACGCGGCTGCAACGCGCGGCGGTACGACTGCGGACAAGCGAGGAACCTGTGTCGTCGGTGGCATTCGCGGCCGGCTTCAACGACCTTTCGACCTTCAACAGGCGGTTTCGCAATATCATGGGCGAGAGCCCAGGGGCCTGGCGTGCGGGGCGCGGGTGCAACGCGGCAGAGAATCGATCTTCACCCACGCTGGCCCGGCGAACGTGACATTCGTGCGTCAAACATTCGATCATCGCCGCGACATTTTCGTTGGTTCTCATATCTGTTTGATTCCGTGAGGGAAAATGGTCATGAAAAGATGCCTTGCGGATTGGAGAATTGCGCAGGCTTCCTATATAAGGAGCGCAGTGATTCCTTAGGCGATCGTGATCAAATTTGTCTGACCTGACCAATCCGCCCGGGCCGGAAGACGGCCCCTCCGGCATCGAACCGATTTCCATCATCGAGGAGATGCAGCGTTCCTATCTCGATTACGCCATGAGCGTGATCGTGAGCCGCGCGCTGCCCGACGTGCGCGACGGCCTGAAGCCGGTGCACCGGCGCATCCTCTACGCCTCGCATGAGAGCGGCTATCACTGGAACCGCAGATATGTGAAGTCTGCGCGTCCTGTCTCCGACGTCATGGGTAAATATCATCCCCATGGCGACGCCTCCATCTATGACGCCTTGGTGCGCCTGGCCCAGCATTGGTCCATGCGCCTGCCGCTGATCGACGGGCAGGGCAATTTCGGCTCCATCGACGGCGACCCGCCGGCGGCCATGCGCTACACCGAGGCACGGCTTACCAAGGCGGCGCACGAGCTTCTGGAAGATATCGACAAGGATACAGTCGACTTCCAGGACAATTATGACGGAACGGCGTCCGAACCGCGCGTCCTGCCGGCGCGCTTCCCCAATCTGCTGGTCAATGGCTCTGGCGGCATCGCCGTCGGCATGGCGACCAACATTCCGCCGCACAATCTGGGCGAGGTCATCGATGCGGCCATAGCCATCATCGACGATCCGGCAATCGACCTGCCGTCTCTGATGGAGATCATTCCGGGCCCGGACTTCCCGACCGGCGGCATCATTCTCGGCCGCTCGGGCATTTACAGCGCCTATCAGGGCGGACGCGGCTCCGTGCTCATGCGCGGCAAGGTGGATATCGAGGAGATCCGCAACGACCGCGAGGCCATCATCATCACCGAGGTGCCCTATCAGGTCAACAAGGCGACGATGATCGAGAAGATGGCCGAGCTGGTGCGCGACAAGCGTATCGAGGGCATCTCCGACATTCGCGACGAGAGCGACCGTCAGGGCTATCGCGTCGTCGTCGAACTGAAGCGCGACGCCGTCGCCGACGTGGTGCTCAACCAGCTCTATCGCTTCACGCCGCTGCAGACCTCTTTCGGCTGCAACATGGTGGCGCTGAACGGCGGCAAGCCGGAACTGCTGAACCTTCACGATATCCTCAAGGCGTTCGTCTTCTTCCGCGAGGACGTTGTCAGCCGACGAACCAAATATCTGCTCAGGAAAGCGCGCGAACGGGCGCATGTGCTGGTCGGCCTGGCGATCGCGGTAGCCAACATCGATGAGGTCATCCGGCTGATCCGTCACGCACCCGACCCGCAGACGGCGCGCGAGCAGCTCATGGAGCGGCGCTGGCCGGCTTCGGACGTCGAAGAGCTGATCCGGCTGATCGACGATCCGCGCCACAGGATCAACGAGGACGGCACCTACAATCTGTCCGAGGAGCAGGCGCGCGCCATTCTCGAGCTGAGGCTGCAGCGCCTGACGGCGCTCGGGCGCGACGAGATCGCCGATGAGCTGAACACGATCGGCGCCGAGATCACAGATTATCTGGACATCCTGTCCTCGCGCGCGCGCATTCAGCAGATCGTCAAGGACGAGCTGGCTGCCGTGCGTGAGGAGTTCGGCACGCCGCGGCGCACCGAGATCATCGACGGTGGCGGCGACCTCGACGACGAGGATCTCATCCAGCGCGAGGAGATGGTCGTCACGGTCACGCATGAGGGCTACATCAAGCGCGTGCCGCTTTCGATCTACCGGGCCCAGGCGCGCGGCGGCAAGGGCCGCTCGGGCATGTCGACCAAGGATACGGATTTCGTTACCCGGCTGTTCGTCGCCAACACCCATACGCCGATCCTGTTCTTCTCCTCGCGTGGCATCGTCTACAAGGAGAAGGTCTGGCGCCTGCCGGTCGGCACGCCGCAATCGCGCGGCAAGTTCCTGCGCAACCTGCTGCCGCTGGACGAGGGCGACCGTATCACCGCCATCATGCCGCTGCCGGAGGATGAGGATAGCTGGGGCGAACTCGATGTGATGTTCGCCACCACGCGCGGCACGGTGCGCCGCAACAAGCTGTCGGATTTCGTGCAGGTCAACCGCAATGGCAAGATCGCCATGAAGCTCGACGAGGGCGATGCGATCCTCAACGTGGCCACCTGCACCGAGCGGGACGATGTGTTGCTGACGGCCGATACCGGCCAGTGCATCCGCTTCTCGGTCGCCGATGTGCGTGTCTTTGCGGGCCGCAATTCCATCGGCGTGCGCGGTGTCGCGATGACCGAGGACGATCGTGCCATTTCGATGGCCATCCTCGAGCACGTCGAGGCCACGCCGGCAGAACGCGCAGCCTATCTCAAGCGCTCGGTGGCCGAGCGCAAGCTCGCCAACGAGGAGAATGAAGAGGACGTTGCGCTGACCAATGAGGATGTGACGGAGGAAGAAGCCCTTTCGGATGAGCGTTACGAGTTCCTGAAGGCACATGAGCAGTTCGTGCTGACCGTCACCGAGTTCGGCTACGGCAAGCGCTCCTCATCCTATGATTTCAGGCTGACGAGCCGCGGCGGCAAGGGTATTCGCGCCACCGACGTATCGAAAACTGGCGAGATCGGGCGGCTTGTGGCGACGTTCCCCGTCGCCAACGAGGACCAGATCATGCTGGTCTCGAACGGCGGCCAGGTCATTCGTGTCCCCGTCAGCGGAATCCGCTTCGCCAGCCGCGCGACCAAGGGCGTGACGATCTTCAACACGGCAGAAGGCGAAAAGGTGGTGTCGGTCGAACGCATTTCCGAACCACAGGACGATGTCGAGGCCGAAGTGGCCGCAGCCGCCGATGGTTCGGCCTCACTGTCCGAAGACGGCGAATAAGCCAATCCGATTTGCTGGCCCAAACAAAAAGCCGCTGCGTTGAGAAACGCAGCGGCCTTTTGCGTCCCGGTGCGGCTGTTTGGGAGGAGAAACGCCGCTGGCGCGGTTTGGCCGGGACAGAGGAAATTGGTAATCAGTGCCGCCTGACGACAAAGGGATGCCGCCGCTCGGGGCGGATTTCCTGTTTGCGTCGCTGGCCTTCTCCGTGAATGGCGAAGGCGGTGGCGATCAGCATGGCGATCGTCATGGCGGCTGCAAGCATCGCAATCAACATGTTCTGTCTCCTTGCACCTTCAACGAAGCAAACCAGAAATGGTTTCGGCTTTCTGTTGCATTTCTTACATAGGTACGCCTGAACGGGGTTAAAGCGCGTCATTCAGCCGCTGTTCATGCCTGCTGCCGCGCCCTGACATGTGCGGCGATGCCGCGATGAATTGCCTTTGCCGGCCGGCAAGGCTAGAAGCGCGGCATGAAAGAGCGCAAAGCAATCTATGCGGGGTCCTTCGACCCGTTGACCAATGGCCATCTCGACGTTCTCAAGGCGGCGCTGGCGGTGGCCGACATGATCTATGTCGGGATCGGCGTTCAAGCATCCAAGACGCCGGTCTTTTCCTACGAGGACCGGGTGCGCCTGATCGAGGAATCGACCCGCGACGAACTCGGCGCCGATGCCGCAAGGGTGAAGGTGGTGTCGTTTGACGGGCTGGTGATCGACGCGGCGCGCAATCTCGGCGTTTCCATCATCATCCGCGGCCTGCGCGACGGCACGGACCTCGACTACGAGATGCAGATGGCCGGCATGAACGAGACGATGGCGCCCGAATTGCAGACGGTCTTCCTGCCGGCAAGCCCGTCGGTGCGCACCATTACTGCCACACTTGTGCGCCAGATAGCGTCGATGGGCGGAGAGGTCACGTCGTTCGTCCCGGCGGTCGTGGCTGACGCATTGAAGAAGAAGTTCAATTCCTGACGATTTCTGGAGGAGTTAAGATGCTGCTTTCGAGGCTGGCTTCGGCTTGCATCATTACGTTCGGGCTGACCTTCGGCGCACTGGCCGCCGACCCGGAAGACACGCTGGTCCTGACGTTGAAGGACGGAGACGTGACCATCGCGCTGCGGCCCGATCTGGCGCCCAAGCACGTTGCGCAGATCAAGACGCTGGTGCGCGATGGCGCCTACGACAATGTCGCCTTTCACCGGGTGATCGATGGTTTCATGGCGCAGACCGGCGACGTGCAGTTCGGCGACCTCGAGGAGGGGTTCGACACGGCCCGGGTCGGCAAGGGTGGATCGGCGCTCGATGATCTGCCGGCCGAATTCTCCGACGCCCATTTCGTTCGCGGAGCGGTCGGCATGGCCCGCTCGCAGAACCCCGATTCGGCCAACTCGCAATTCTTCATCATGTTTGCGCCGGCAACGCATCTCGACGGCGCCTACACGGTCGTCGGCGAAGTAGAAAGCGGCATGGAGCATGTCGACGCGATCAAGCTTGGCGACCAGGCTTCGAACGGTGTCGTCAGCGACCCCGACCGTATAGTCAGGGCGCGCATCGCGTCCGACGGCTGAGCGAAACCGCCGCCCTGGGCGGCTGGACAGGTACAATTAGAGATCGGAAAGGATCAGACCATGGCCGAGATCAAGGATCCGGAAAACACCATCCTGATGGAAACCACGCAGGGCAACGTCGTCATCGAGCTTTTCCCCGACCTGGCACCCGGCCATGTCGCGCGCATCAAGGAACTGGCCCGCGAGGGCGCCTATGACGGCGTCGTCTTCCATCGCGTGATCGACGGCTTCATGGCGCAGACCGGCGACGTCAAGTTCGGCAAGTCGGACGGCCCGTCGTTCAATCCGGCGCGCGCCGGCATGGGCGGTTCGGACAAGCCCGACCTCAAGGCCGAATTCTCCAACATGAACCACGGCCGCGGCACCTGCTCGATGGCGCGCGCCCAGAACCCGCATTCGGCCAATTCGCAGTTCTTCATCTGCTTCGACGACGCTTCCTTCCTCAACCGGCAATATACGGCCTGGGGCCAGGTCATCGAGGGGATGGACAATGTCGACAAGATCAAGCGCGGCGAGCCGGTCACCGATCCCGACAAGATCGTGTCGATGAAGGTCGCCGCCGACGCGTGAGAAGTGAAGCATTGAATGGTGAAGTGGTGAATATTGATATGGAATAAGAACTTCTTTTGTAGTCGGATATAGAAATACAATTTCACCATTCACCATTCACCATTCACCATTCACGCCACCCATTGCCATGCGTGTCGATCTTTTTGACTTTCAACTCCCCGAAGACCGGATCGCGCTGAGGCCGGCGAGCCCGCGTGATGCGGCGCGCATGCTCGTCGTCCCGCCGCACGGCGATTTTCAGGACCGCGTCGTGCGCGACCTGCCGGTATTTCTCCGGCCGGGCGACGCGGTGGTCTTCAACGACACCAGGGTTATTCCCGCCCAGCTTGAAGGCATCCGGCGGCGCGGCGAGGCGATCGCCCAGGTCGACGCGACGCTGCACATGCGCATGGCCGCCGACCGCTGGAAGGCTTTCTTGCGCCCGGCCAAGCGCGTGGCGGTCGGCGATCGCATCCACTTCGGCCATTCGAACAATTCCTGCTTTGTCGGGTCGCTCGACGCCACGGTGGCGGAAAAAGGCGAGGGCGGCGAGGCACTGCTTGTCTTCGATCTTTCCGGGCCGGTGCTGGACGAGGCGCTGCACGCTGTCGGCCATGTTCCACTGCCGCCCTATATCGCGTCGAAGCGGCCCGACGACGCGCGCGACCTGACCGACTACCAGACCGTCTATGCGCGCGAGGAGGGAGCAGTGGCGGCTCCGACGGCCGGCCTGCATTTCACGCCCGAGCTCTTCGACGCGCTGGACGCCCGAGGTGTCGAGCGCCATTTCGTGACGCTCCATGTCGGCGCCGGCACGTTTCTGCCCGTCAAGGCCGACGATACCAAGGACCATCGGATGCACGCCGAGATCGGCCATGTCGATGCCAAGACGGCAGCCGCCCTCAACGCGGTCAAGGCGCGCGGCGGGCGCATTGTCTGTGTCGGCACGACATCGCTCCGATTGATCGAAAGTGCGGCCGATAAGGACGGTGCGATCGCCGAATGGTCGGGCGCGACCGACATCTTCATCACGCCGGGTTATCGTTTCCGTGCCGTCGATATGCTGATGACCAATTTTCACCTGCCGCGCTCGACGTTGTTCATGCTGGTCGCCGCCTTCAGCGGACTGGAACGCATGAAGGCGGCTTACACTCATGCCATAAAGACGGGCTACCGCTTCTATTCCTATGGCGATGCCAGCCTGCTCGCCCGGAGCGACGCCGAATGACCGAAAAATTCACCTTTCGCGTGCTGGCCACGGACGGCAAGGCGCGGCGCGGCGACATCACGATGCCGCGCGGAACGGTGCGCACGCCCGCCTTCATGCCGGTCGGCACGGGCGGCACGGTCAAGGCCATGTATATGGACCAGGTGAGGGCGCTTGGCAGCGACATCATCCTGGGCAACACCTATCACATGATGCTGCGACCGGGCGCCGAGCGCGTGGCGCGGCTTGGCGGCCTGCATGAGTTAGCCCGCTGGCCGTGGCCGATCCTCACCGATTCGGGCGGTTTTCAGGTCATGTCGCTGGCGCAACTGCGCAAGCTCACCGAGAAGGGCGTCACCTTCAAGTCGCATGTCGACGGGGCGCGCCATGAGATGACGCCCGAACGCTCGATCGAGATCCAGGGCCTGCTCGATTCCGACATCCAGATGCAGCTCGACGAATGCGTGGCGCTGCCGGCCAAGGACGGCGATATCGAGAAGGCGATGGAACTGTCCCTGCGCTGGGCCGAGCGCTGCAAGGCGGCCTTTGGCGATCAGCCGGGCAAGGCGATGTTCGGCATCGTCCAGGGCGGCGACAACCCCGTCTTGCGCGAACGCTCGGCGAGCGTGCTCAAGGCGATGGACCTGAAAGGCTATGCCGTCGGCGGACTGGCTGTCGGCGAGCCGCAGGCGGTCATGCTCGACATGCTCGAGGCGACCTGTCCCGTCCTGCCGCAGGACAAGCCCCGCTACCTGATGGGCGTCGGCACACCCGACGACATCGTCAAGTCGGTCGCCCGCGGCATCGACATGTTCGACTGCGTGATGCCGACGCGCGCCGGCCGCCACGGCCTGGCCTATACGCGCCGCGGCAAGATCAATCTGCGCAATGCGCGCCATGCCGAGGATCCGCGCCCGCTCGACGAGGAAAGCGGGTGTCCGGCCGCGCGCGACTATTCGCGCGCCTATCTGCATCACCTCGTCAAGTCGGGCGAGGCGCTGGGCGGCATGCTTTTGACCTGGAACAACCTGTCCTATTACCAGAGCCTCATGCAGGGCATCCGCGACGCAATCGAGGCCGGGCGGTTTGCCGACTTCGCCGCCGAGGCGACCGAGGGCTGGACGAAAGGCGATCTGCCGGTCCTTTGAACTGCGCCGGCGGTGCAGCTGTGCCCGGAAGGCCTCCGGTGTCAGGTGCGAGGCAAGCTGCCATGTCGGACCGGCGTTGATCGGGCTGCCGATCGCTGGTTAACATGTTAATCGCATCTGCGGCGCGCGGCCGACAAAGGAGGACGGGATGGACGAGGAGAGCTTTCGCGACTGGTCGATGAAGGCCGCCGAATGGGGCGTGGAGTATAGACGCACGCTGCGCGAGCGCCCCGTGCGTGCGCAAACCACGCCGGGCGCGGTCGCGGCAGCCATTGCCTCCTCGGCGCCGGAAACGGCCGAGCCGATGGAGGCGATCTTCGCCGACTTCGAAGAGACCATCCTGCCCGGAATGACCCATTGGCAGCATCCGCGCTTCTTCGCCTATTTTCCCGCCAATGCCGCGCCGGCTTCTGTGGTGGCGGAATATCTGGTTTCGGCCATGGCCGCCCAATGCATGCTGTGGCAGACCTCGCCGGCGGCAACTGAGCTCGAAACGCGTGTCATTGATTGGCTGCGCCAGGCGCTCGGCCTGCCTGGCCGTTTCTCGGGCGTCATCCAGGATTCGGCGTCCTCGGCGACGCTTGCCGCCGTCCTCGTCATGCGTGAGCGCGCTCTTGGATGGCAGGGCAATCGCGAGGGCCTTGCCGGTCAGAAGCCGGTGCGCATCTATTGCTCGGACCAGGTGCACACTTCGATCGACCGCGCCATCTGGGTCGCCGGCATCGGCGAGCAGAACCTTGTCCGCATTCCCGTGGCCGGTCCGTTGCGCGCCATGGACCCGGCCGAACTCGAGGCAGCCATTCGGCGCGACAAGGACGCCGGTCGCCTGCCGGCCGGCATCGTGGCATCTGTTGGCGGCACCAGCGTCGGCGGAACGGACGACGTGGCGGCCGTCTGTGCGGTGGCCAAGAAGCACGGGCTTTACGTCCATGTCGATGCGGCCTGGGCCGGCTCTGCGATGATCTGCGAAGAATTCCGCGGCTATTGGAAAGGCATCGAGGAGGCCGATTCGGTCGTCTTCAACCCGCATAAATGGCTCGGCGCGCAGTTCGACTGCTCGGTGCATTTCCTTGCCGATCCCGACAGCCTGGTGAAGACGCTGGCGATCCAGCCGGAATTCCTCAAGACTCATGGCCGCGACGGTGTGATCAACTATTCGGAATGGACCGTTCCGCTCGGCCGCCGCTTCCGGGCGCTGAAGCTGTGGTTCCTGATGCGCGCATACGGGCTCGATGGCCTGCGCGAGCGGATCCGCAACCACGTCGCCTGGTCGCAGAAACTGGCGCGCCGGCTCGCCAAAACCCCCGGTTTCGAGATCGTCACGCAGCCGATGCTGTCGCTGTTTTCCTTCCGCCACCGACCGCCCGAGGGAGGGCCGGCGGACGACCACACACTCGCGCTGGTCAATGCGATCAACGATGCGGGGCAGATCTATCTCACCCAGACGCGCGTCGACGGCCAACTCGCCATCCGCTTTCAGGTCGGCCAGTTCGACACGAGCGAGGCCGACGTCGATGCGGCCTATGACGCGATCGTCGAAGCGGCCGCCGCCCTGGCCGGCAAGTGACCTGTCGGGCAAGGCCGCGGTTGCACAGCCGCGGTCATGCGCCTTCCGCACGATTTCGTTTTCCTGTAATGGAAATGAAAACGAAAGCAGGGACACCGGAATGTATCTGTCGCCGCGGCACAACGAGATCATCCAGATCGCCAAGCGGGAGGGGCGTGTTCTGGTCGACGATCTTGCCGCCCATTTCGGCGTCACGCCGCAGACGATCCGCAAGGATCTGAACGATCTATGCCAGCAGCGGCTCCTGACGCGCATTCATGGCGGGGCGCTCTTCCCCTCCGGAATCGAGAATGTCGAATATGAGGCGCGGCGCGAGATCGCGGCGAGCGAAAAGGACGCGATCGGCAAGGCGGCGGCGCGCCTGATCCCCGATGGCGCCTCGCTCTTCATCAATATAGGGACCACGACAGAGGCCGTCGGCAAGGCGCTGCTCGACCATGACGGGCTGATGGTCATCACCAACAACATCAATGTTGCCAACCGGATGCGCGTCTATCCTTCGATCGAGGTGGTGATTGCCGGCGGCGTCGTGCGGGGGTCCGACGGAGGCATTGTCGGCGAAGCGGCGGTGGATTTCATCCGCCAGTTCAAGGTCGATTACGCCGTCATTGGAACCTCGGCCATCGATGCCGACGGGGCACTGCTCGATTTCGACTTTCGCGAGGTCAAGGTCGCCCAGGCGATCCTCGCCAATGCGCGGCACGTCATCCTGGTCGCCGATTCGACGAAATTCGAGCGCACCGCACCTGTGCGCATCGCGCAGCTTTCGCAGGTCGACACCTTCATTACCGACCGCTGCGACATCGAAACGATCCGCCGCATTTGCGAGGAGTCCGAAGTCGAGCTCGTCGAGACGGCGAGGGGCGAAGCCGATTCCGTGCGCGTTTTCGTTTGACATTCGAACTCATTTCGAAATAATTCCGAAATCCTTTCGTATTGCACGGTTCATATTGCATTGCGAAAGTTTCGGAGGGCCGATTGGGCGTCGAACGAATCCACGACATTTTCGTCATTGGCGGCGGAATCAATGGCTGCGGGATCGCCCGTGACGCGGTCGGCCGCGGCTATTCCGTCTTCCTCGCCGAAATGAACGACCTAGCCAGCGGGACCTCATCCGGGTCCACCAAGCTGATCCATGGCGGGTTGCGCTATCTGGAATATTACGAGTTCCGCCTCGTGCGCGAGGCGCTGATGGAGCGTGAGGTTCTTTGGAAGAACGCGCCGCACATCATCTGGCCGATGCGTTTCGTGCTGCCGCATCACAAGGGGCTGCGGCCCGCCTGGATGCTCCGTCTGGGGCTTTTTCTCTACGACCATCTCGGTGGGCGCAGGCTTTTGCCGCCGACACGCACCCTCGATATGCACTCCGACCCGGCGGGCCGGCCGCTCAAGCCGCTCTTCCGCCGCGCCTTCGAATATTCCGACTGCTGGGTGAATGATGCGCGTTTCGTCGTTCTCAATGCGCGCGACGCAGCCGACCGCGGCGCGACGATCAGGACGCGCGCCAAGGTCACCCATGCCGAGCGCGCCGACGGCGTGTGGACGGTCACGGTGGAAGCGGGCGGGACGGTCGAAACGGTGAGGGCGCGGCTTCTGGTCAATGCCGGCGGCCCCTGGGTGGACGAGGTGCTGTCGGGCGCGGTGGGCCGCAACGACGCGCACAATGTGCGTCTCGTTCAGGGCAGCCACATCGTGGTGAAGCAGAAATTCGATGATCCGCGCGCCTATTTCTTCCAGAATACGGACGGCCGCATCATCTTCGCCATCCCTTATGAGGACGAGTTCACGCTGATCGGTACCACCGATCGGGACTATTCCGGCGATCCGGCCGAGGTGGCGATCTCCGACAGCGAGATCGATTATCTGTGCGAGGCCGCCAGCGAGTATTTCAGCGAACCGGTGCGCCGTCAGGACATCGTGTGGACCTATTCGGCGGTCCGGCCGCTTTACGACGACGGAGCCTCCAAGGCCCAGGAAGCGACCCGCGACTACGTTCTGACGGCCGAGGGCGGCAACGGCACGGCGCCGCTGGTCAATGTCTTCGGCGGCAAGATCACGACTTATCGCCGGTTGGCTGAATCGACTCTGGAAAAGATCGAGGGCTTTCTCGGGCGCAGGAAGGGACCCTGGACGGCCGATGCGCATCTGCCCGGCGGCGATTTCGCCGTCGCCGATTTCGATGGCGAAGTGGATCGTCTGATGCAAGACTATCCGTTCCTGCAGTCCGCTCACGCAAGGCGGCTCTACAGACTTTACGGCACGCGGTCCCGCCTTATCCTTGGCAATGCAGGATCGGCGGATGATCTGGGCCGACATTTCGGCGCCGATCTCTACGAGGCGGAAATCCGCTATCTGGCTGGGAACGAATGGGCGGTGACGGGTGAAGACGTGCTTTGGCGGCGGACCAAGCGCGGCTTGCGGCTGACGCGGGAGGAGGCCGCGGCGGTTTCGGATTTCATGCAGACGCTGGGAGCAGACAAGACGAATACGACCGCCAAATAGGCGGCGCGAACATATGATGCGGGAGGAGCATCGATGTTGGAACTCGAGAACGTCTCGAAGGTCGTTGGCGCGGAGACGCATATCCGCGACGTGACGCTGTCGCTGCGCCACGGAACGCTCAACGTCCTGCTGGGGCCGACCCTGTCCGGCAAGACCAGCCTCATGCGATTGATGGCGGGGCTCGACCAGCCGACCTCCGGACGGGTCCTGTTCGATGGCGCCGATGTTACCGGCCTGCCGGTGCAAAAGCGCAATATCGCAATGGTTTACCAGCAGTTCATCAACTACCCGGCGATGACCGTCTATGAAAACATTGCCTCGCCGTTGCGCGTCGCCGGCAGCGACCGCGCGACGATCGACCGCGAGGTGCGCCGGGCCGCCGATCTCCTGCGTCTGACGCCCTATCTCGACCGCACCCCGCTGGAACTTTCGGGCGGCCAGCAGCAGCGCACCGCGATCGCCCGCGCCATCGTGAAAAATGCCGGCCTGGTCCTGCTCGACGAGCCGCTGGCCAATCTGGACTACAAGCTGCGCGAGGAATTGCGCGAGGAACTGCCGAGGATCTTCGCCGAATCCGGCGCCATCTATGTCTACGCAACGACGGAGCCGCACGAGGCGCTGCTTCTCGGCGGCAACACGGCGACCTTGTGCGAGGGGCGGGTAACCCAGTTTGGCCCGACGATCGACGTCTTTCGAAACCCGGTCGACCTGACGACGGCGCGCACCTTCGCCGACCCGCCGCTCAATACGATCGAACTCAAGAAGCAAGGGGCGGATTTCCTGCTCGAGGGCGGGACGAGCCTGCCGGCGCCTGACGATCTTGCTGGCGCACCCGACGGCCCATACACGATCGGCTTTCAGCCTCACCATCTTTCACTCGAACGCCAGGCGCCCGATTCAGCGCCGGTCCGGGCAAGGGTGACGGTCACCGAGATCACGGGATCCGAAAGCTTCGTACATCTCGATTTTGCCGGCGCGCGCTGGGTCATGCTGTCGTTGGGCATCCTGCATCTGGAGCCGGACGACGAGGTCGAGGCCTTTATCGATACACGGCACCTGATGGTGTTCGACGCCGGCGGCGCTGCCGTCACCTCGCAAGCGCCGATGGCGGTGTAGGGACTGATTGAATATGGCGCGCATCGATCTCGATCATATCAGACACGCCTACATGGCCCATCCGCGCGATGAAAAGGACTACGCGCTGAAGGAGGTGCATTACGCCTTCGAGGATGGCGGCGCCTATGCGCTGCTCGGTCCCTCGGGTTGTGGCAAGACCACGCTGCTCAACATCATCTCCGGTCTGCTCCAGGCCTCCGAAGGACGCATCCTGTTCGACGGAGACGACGTTTCCGTCCTGTCGACCGAACAGCGCAACATCGCCCAGGTCTTCCAGTTCCCGGTCGTCTACGACACGATGAGCGTCTACGACAATCTGGCCTTTCCGCTCAGGAACCGCGGCGTCGGCCACGCCGAAGTGGACCGGCGTGTGCGCGAGATCATCGACATGATCGAGTTGGCCGACTGGTCGAAGCGCAAGGCGCGCGGGCTGACCGCGGATCAGAAGCAGAAAATATCGCTCGGCCGCGGCCTGGTGCGCGAGGACGTCAACGCGATCCTGTTCGACGAGCCGCTGACGGTCATCGACCCGCACATGAAATGGGTCCTGCGCTCGCAGCTCAAGCAGCTTCACAAGCGCTTCGGCCACACCATGGTCTATGTCACGCATGACCAGACCGAGGCGCTGACCTTCGCCGACAAGGTGGTCGTCATGTATGAGGGCGAGATCGTCCAGATCGGCACGCCCGACGAGCTGTTCGACCGGCCGAAGCACACCTTCGTCGGCTATTTCATCGGATCGCCAGGAATGAATGTCGTGCCGGTTTCGGTCGAAGGCCGTACGGCCCGGTTCGGCGACGAGCGCTTCGACCTGCCGGGCACGCTCAATGCGCCAATCGGCGGTGCGATCGAAATGGGGATCCGTCCGGAATTCGTGCGCGTCGGCGAAAAGGGCATTCCCGCCCGCATCGACAAGATCGAGGATATCGGTCGCCACAAGATCGTGCGCGCCCTCGTTCAGGGCCACAGGATGGCGGCGATCCTCGCCGAGGACGACGAGATTCCGGCCGAGCCGCGGGTCGCCTTCGCGCCCGAAGGCATCAACATCTATGCCGGCTCCTGGCGCGTCGACTACGAGGATGCAATGCCGGGAGACGCGCGATGAACAAGACCTGGAACAACAAGGCCTGGTTCATGGTGCTGCCGGTGCTGGCGCTGGTCGCCTTCAACGCGGTCATTCCGTTGATGACGGTCGTCAACTATTCGGTCCAGGAAACCTTCGGCAACAATCTCTTCTTCTTCGAGGGTGTGAAATGGTACCGCGAGGTTCTGGCCTCCGAGCGGTTCCACGCCTCGCTCTTGCGCCAGTTCCTGT
The DNA here is from genome assembly GCF_009749525.1 of Mesorhizobium xinjiangense. GTDB lineage: Bacteria > Pseudomonadota > Alphaproteobacteria > Rhizobiales > Rhizobiaceae > Mangrovimarina > Mangrovimarina xinjiangensis. Next base: position 57,535 of record NZ_WOAC01000021.1, read on the forward strand.
TCACCGGGCTGATCCTCCTGATCGAGGTACCGCTCGGCGTCGCAGTCGCGCTGGCCATGCCGCGCTCGGGGCCTTGGGTCTCGGTGTGCCTGGTGCTCATGGCGCTGCCGCTTCTCATACCGTGGAACGTCGTGGGCGCGATGTGGAACATCTTCGCGCTGCCCGATATCGGCCTGCTCGGCCACACGATCAATGCGCTGGGCATCGACTATAATTTCACCCGCCAACCGCTCGCGGCCTGGTTCACCGTCGTCCTGATGGATGTCTGGCACTGGACGTCGCTGGTCGTTCTGCTCGCCTATGCCGGGCTGCGCTCGATTCCCGACGCCTACTACCAGGCCGCCAGGATCGACGGCGCATCGCGCTGGTCCGTCTTCCGCTTCATCCAGCTGCCCAAGATGAACCGCGTGCTGACGATCGCCATCCTGCTGCGCTTCATGGATTCCTTCATGATCTACACCGAGCCCTTCGTGCTGACGGGCGGCGGGCCCGGCAACGCGACGACCTTCCTGTCGATCGATCTGGTCAAGGCGGCGCTCGGCGAGTTCAACCTCGGCATCGCGGCCGCCATGAGCATCATCTACTTCCTGATGACGCTTCTCGTGTGCTGGGTCTTCTATACATTGATGACACGGGAGGAAGCGCAATGAAACGGCCCAGAAGGCGTGTCCTGCAGGGCCTCGGCTGGCTCGTTCCGACCCTCTACATCATTTTTTTGATGCTGCCGATCTACTGGCTCGTCAACATGTCGTTCAAGACCACGAACGAGATCCTGGGCGGGTTCAGCCTGTGGCCGCAGAACTTTACCCTGGCCAGCTATCACGAGATCCTGACCAACCCCGTCTGGTACAACGGTTACATCAGCTCGATCAGCTATGTCCTTATCAACACGGTGATTTCGGTCGCGGCCGCGCTGCCGGCGGCCTATGCCTTCTCGCGCTATCGCTTTCTCGGCGACAAGCATCTCTTCTTCTGGCTTCTGACCAATCGCATGGCGCCGCCCGCCGTCTTCGCGCTGCCCTTCTACCAGCTCTATTCGGCGATCGGCCTGTTCGACACGCCATGGGCGGTGGCGCTGGCGCACTGCCTGTTCAACATCCCGCTCGCCGTCTGGATCCTGGAGGGGTTCATGTCCGGCGTGCCCAAGGAGATCGACGAGACGGCCTATATCGACGGCTATTCCTGGCCGCGCTTCTTCGTGAAGATCTTCATGCCGCTGATCGCATCCGGCATCGGCGTGACGGCCTTCTTCTGCTTCATGTTCTCCTGGGTGGAACTACTTCTGGCCAAGACGCTCACATCGGTGGCGGCCAAGCCGATTGCGGCGGTGATGACGCGCACGGCCTCCACGTCGGGCTACGAACTCGGGCTCCTGGCGGCGGCCGGTGTGCTGACCATCATACCGGGCGCCATCGTCATCTATTTCGTGCGCAACTACATCGCCAAGGGCTTCGCCCTGGGGCGGGTTTAGGCAAGGAGGGAGAGTCCAATGGATCTGACCTGGATGGCCTGGACCTGGCAGACGGCAGCCTTCTTCGGCCTCATCGCGGGCCTCTTGTGCATGATGATGGTGTGGGAATGGATCAGCCCCGGCGGCGGTCCGCGTCACGGCGGGCTGGGCCTCGACACGACGCGCGGCGATCGGCTGTTCATCTCGCTCTTGGGCAGCGCCTACATCCATCTGGGCTGGCTCGCCTTTACAGACGCTCCATTGTGGGGCGGCACGGTGCTTTCGATTGTCTTCGCCATCGCGGTCTTCCGCTGGGTTTGAGGAGGATCGTCACGAGACGCCGGCGGCAAAATGGAGGATTGCTGCCGCCGGTGGGACAGGTGGGAATTCCGTACCCGGCAGGTGCCGACGCGGAAGGACTGCCCCGCATGCTCGATCGTGCGGAAGTGAAACGCAACTGGGAGGAAAGCAATGAGATCGCATCTACTTGCATCCGTTGCCGCCATGACGCTCCTCGGCCTGACAGGGCAGAGCTGGGCCGATGTGGCGGCGGCCGAAAAATGGATCGATGACGAGTTCCAGCCTTCGACGCTCTCCAAGGACGAGCAGATGAAGGAGATGGAGTGGTTCATCGAGGCGGCCAAGCCCTTCGCCGGCATGGAAATCAATGTGTTGTCGGAGGGTATTCCGACCCACGAATATGAATCGCAGACACTGACCAAGGCTTTTGAGGAAATCACCGGCATCAAGGTCAATCACCAGATTCTTGGTGAAGGCGAGGTGGTACAGGCCGTGCAGACGCAGATGCAGACCAACCGCAATCTGTACGACGCCTATGTCAACGACAGCGACTTGATCGGCACGCATTCCCGACTGCAGCAGGCGGTGAACCTGACCGACTGGATGGCCGGAGAAGGCAAGGACGTGACGCTGCCGACCCTCGACCTCGAGGATTTCATCGGAATTTCCTTTACGACGGGACCCGACGGCAAGCTTTACCAGCTTCCGGACCAGCAGTTCGCCAATCTCTACTGGTTCCGCGCCGACTGGTTCGAACGCGAGGACCTGAAAGCCCAGTTCAAGGAGAAATACGGTTACGAACTCGGCGTGCCGGTCAACTGGTCGGCCTATGAGGACATCGCTGACTTCTTCACCAATGACGTCAAGGAAATCGACGGCGTACGCGTCTATGGCCATATGGACTACGGCAAGCGCGCCCCCGATCTCGGTTGGCGGATGACCGATGCATGGTTGTCGATGGCCGGCACGGGAAGCCCCGGCGAGCCGAACGGCGTGCCGATCGACGAATGGGGATTGCGCATGGAGGAAGGCTCCTGCAACCCCGCCGGTGCCTCGGTCAGCCGCGGCGGCGAGACCAACGGCCCGGCGTCCGTCTACGCGATCCGCAAATGGGACGAGTGGCTGCGCGAATACGCACCTCCGGGAGCGGCGAGCTACGACTTCTACCAGTCGCTGCCGGCACTCTCACAGGGCAACGTCGCCCAGCAGATCTTCTGGTACACGGCGTTCCTTGCCGACATGGTGAAGCCGAAGTCGGAAGGCAACAACACCGTCGACGAGGACGGCAACCTTCTGTGGAAGATGGCGCCGTCGCCGCACGGCCCGTATTGGAAGGAAGGCCAGAAGATCGGCTATCAGGATGTCGGCTCCTGGACGATCCTGAAATCGACCCCGACCGATCGCGCCAAGGCCGCCTGGCTTTACGCGCAGTTCACGGTGTCGAAGTCCATATCGCTGAAAAAGGCCCACACCGGGCTGACCATCATCCGCGATTCCGATATCCGCCACGAAAGCTTTACGGAACGCGCGCCGAAGCTTGGCGGCTGGGTCGAGTTCTATCGCTCGCCCGACCGCGTCGCCTGGTCGCCGACCGGCATCAACGTGCCGGATTATCCGAAGCTCGCGCAGATATGGTGGCAGCAGATCGGCGACGTGAACTCCGGCGCATTCACGCCGCAGGAGGCCATGGACAGACTTGCCGAAGAGATGGACACGACCATGGCGCGCATGCAGGCCGCAGACGAGCAGGCCAATGTCTACGGCGGCTGCGGCCCGCGGCTCAATGAGCCGAAGGACCCGTCGGAATGGCTCGGCAAGCCGAACGGTCCGAAGGCAAAGCTTGAAAACGAGAAGCCGCAGGGCGAGACGATCGCATATGACGAACTCGTGAAGCGTTGGACGAGCGAGTAGGCTCGGCGCGAAAGAACCGATACCGGGGGAGGCGGCATGGCCGGCTCCCTCGATTTTTGATCAGATATCAGGAGAGAACATGAGCGGCTACGTCTTGGCGATCGATCAGGGAACCACGTCCAGCCGGGCGATCATTTTCGATGCCGACATGAAGATGGTTGCGACGGGACAGGAAGAATTTCGCCAGATCTATCCGGCATCGGGCTGGGTCGAGCACGACCCCGAGGACATCTGGAACTCGGTCGTCTCGACGGTGAAGTCCGCCCTGAGCGAGGCCAGGCTGGCGGCAACGAAAATCTCGGCCATCGGCATCACCAATCAGCGTGAAACGGTGGTCGTCTGGGACAAGGCGACGGGCGAGCCGATCCACAATGCGATCGTCTGGCAGGATCGCCGCACGGCACCGCTTTGCGCCAGGCTCAAGAAGAAGGGGCTGGAGGCGAAGTTCACACGCAAGACCGGGCTTCTGCTCGACCCCTATTTCTCCGGCACCAAGATCGCGTGGATCCTGGACAAGGTGAAAGGCGCGCGTCGTCGGGCGGCCAAGGGCGAATTGCTGGCCGGCACCATCGACACCTTCCTTATCTGGCGCCTGACCGGCGGCAAGGTTCACGCAACCGACGCGACCAACGCCTCGCGCACGCTGCTTTACAACATTGCCGCCAATGAATGGGACCGGGAACTCCTGGACATACTGAAGGTCCCGGCCAGCCTTTTGCCGCAGGTGAAGGACAGCGCCGATGATTTTGGAATGACTCGGGAATCCCTGTTTGGAGCGAGCATTCCCATCCTTGGCGTCGCCGGCGATCAGCAGGCGGCGACGATCGGCCAGGCCTGCTTCGAGCCGGGCATGATGAAGTCGACCTATGGGACCGGCTGCTTCGCCCTGTTGAATACTGGTGCCGACATGGTGCGCTCGCGAAACCGGCTCCTGACGACGATCGCCTATCGTCTGAACGGCAAGACGACCTATGCGCTGGAAGGCTCGATCTTCGTTGCCGGGGCGGCGGTGCAATGGCTGCGCGACAGCCTGAAGATCATCCACAAATCCGAACATAGCGGCGACCTGGCCGCCGAGGCCGACGACCGCCAGAACGTCTATCTGGTTCCGGCCTTCGTCGGCCTTGGGGCACCCTATTGGGACGCGGATGCGCGTGGCGCCATCTTCGGCCTGACGCGCGACACCGGCCGCGCGGCGCTCGCCCGCGCAACGCTCGAATCGGTCGCCTTCCAGACCCGCGACCTGCTGGATGCGATGAACAAGGACTGGAAGGATGGGGCGGCCGGCACGGTTCTGCGCGTCGACGGCGGCATGGTCGCCTCCGACTGGACCATGCAACGGCTCGCCGACATCCTCGACGCACCGGTCGATCGTCCCGAAATCCTCGAGACAACGGCGCTGGGCGCGGCCTGGCTGGCCGGCTCGAAAGCCGGTGTTTGGCCGGACAGCCGGGCCTTTGCCAGGTCATGGTCGCTGGAGCGCCGCTTCGAGCCGCGGATGGCAGCGTCGACCCGCTCGGCCAAGATCAGGGGCTGGCGGGATGCCGTGCGGCGGACATTGAGTGGATGAGGGCGGCTTGACAGGTGTCAGAAGGCGCCCGTAACGTTCGCGCGGAGCAGCTTGGCGAACCGCAACAGCGGCGCATTGTGCAATTGGGAACATTGAGCGGCGAATGGCCCCCAAGGTCGGACTTGCGTTGCGCGGACGAGCGGCCATTGGCTGCCGGAAATTTCATGCACGATCAACGGGCGGCCGCAGGCATCCGGGCGTTTGCGGCGCGGCGTTTTCCGTCGGTCTCCGGCGCGCAGTCGGTCGATCCTGCCGCGTGACTTTCAAGAAGCACGCTATTTGTCTGAATTTCCCTAAATATCCGGCGGGGGCCGAAGCCGCCTGCGGGCCAACGAGGCTCGGCAGGCATACGGCAATTGGAGGACGCATATGAGGATATTCCTGCAAGGCCTGACCGGCAGCCTGTTGGCGGCCGGTGTGGCGACGGCGGCGAGCGGACCGGCCCTGGCCGCCGATCTCGTCGTGGCCATGCCCAACTGGCCGTCCGGCCAGGCGTCGGCCAACATCATCGGGCTCGGCATAGCCTACAAGTTCGGCCTCGACGTCGAGGTGCGGGAGATGGGCACGCTGACGGCCTTTTCCGGCCTGGACCATGGGCAGGTCGATGTCCATCCCGAGGTCTGGCGGCCCAATCTCGACAACCTGGTGAAGAAATATGCCGACGACAAGGGGTCGGTCACGGTCAGCCTGCGCGGCGTTCCCGCCTGGCAGGGCCTGTGCGCCACGCCCGAGGCGGCCGAGACGGTCGGCATCAGGGATGTCAAGGATCTGAACGATCCCGAGAAGACAGCCGCTCTCGACACCGATGGCGATGGAAAGGGTGAGTTGTGGATCGGCGCGCCGACCTGGTCGTCGACCGGCATCGAGCGCGTGCGCGCCAACAGCTACGGCTATGCCGAGAACCTGACTTTGGTCGAGGCCGAGGAGGAGGTCGGCATGGCGGCCGTAGATGCCGCCGTGGCGACGGGCCGGCCGATGGTCTTCGCCTGCTATGCGCCGCATCACGTCTTCAAGCTGCACGACATCGTGCGGCTGGAGGAGCCGGAACACGACGATGCCAAGTGGAAGATCGTGGCGCCGGCCGACGATCCGCTATGGATACAGAAGTCGAGCGCCCCGGTGGCATGGGACATCGCCCATTTTCACGTTGCCTATGCTGGCGCGCTTGCCGAGGACCATCCCGATGTGGCGGCCTTTCTGGAAAAGATCGATTTCACGCCGGCCGAAGTCACCGACATGACCTATGCACTGCAGGTCGATCGGCGGGATCCGAAAGAGTATGCGGCCGAGTGGATAGCCTCTCACGCAGACCGTCTGAATGAATGGGCAAAGCCATGAGCGGAGAATTCATGACCGATCAGCGCATGCATGACAGCGTGTCTCCCGGCCGCCGGGGCTCACGTCGATTGACCGGCAAACGGCTTGTTGCCGGTATGCTCGCGGCCGTGTTTGGATTGGGCGCGATCGCCGCGATCGCCGCTGAAACGCAGGTATTCGATCCAAAGACGCGCGAGTGGGTGAGCTATGACCGCAAGAAGGCGCTGAAATACTACGCCCGCAACAATCAGGTGCCGGAGGCCTTCCGCCGCCAGATCGTACCGTTCCGTACCGCCGAGAAGCCCGGCACGATCATCATCGACGGAAACATGCACTATCTCTATCTGGTGCAGCCGGGCCACAAGGCCATACGCTACGGCATAGGCGTCGGCCGCGAGGGGTTCGGCTGGGCCGGGATCGTGCGCGTCGGGCGCACCGCCGAATGGCCGACCTGGACGCCGCCCGCCGAAATGGTGGCGCGTGACCCGAGCGCCAGGCCATGGGCGAACGGGATGCCCGGCGGCCCGGACAATCCGCTCGGCGCCCGGGCCCTTTATCTGTATGAAGGGGATCGTGACACGATCTACCGCATTCACGGCACGCCCGAGCCCTGGACGATCGGCCTCGACGTGTCGTCGGGCTGTATCCGCATGAACAATGATGACATCGTCGATCTGCATTCACGCATCGATGTGGGTGCGAAGGTCATCGTGCTGATGCAGGGGGCGGCGCTCTACAAAGGCGTTTGAACGACAGTTTTTGAAGCAGAAGAGGGGACGAACCAGTGAATGCGATGAATTCCTTGCGCCTGCCGGCTGCCGCAGCAATTGCCTTGAGCGCGGCGGCGTTTCTCGGCGGCTGCGTCAGCGATCCCGAACCGGACCAGATGGCGCGCACCAACCTCAAGACCGCACCGGCCGACTTGCAACTCCTGTGCGCCAACGCTGCAGCGACGTCCACCGGCGTCGAGGACACCAAGGTGCTGCCGCTGCGCTCCCGTCAGCTCGATTCCGGAACGTATCAGGTCGATCTCGATGCTGGCGGAACCATGATGAGCTGCATTATCGATGGTGAGGGGAACGTGCAGTCGGTGCAGCCGTCCTGAGGCGGTTGAAACGGCCGGTCGGCCCGGCCGTTTCGCCTTTGCCCCGCAGGACACCGCGTCAGTAGTAGGGTGAGACGCAGGCTCTGCGCGGCCCATTATAGGGCTGGAACGTGTTGTCCGACGCACGGTATGACCGGTAGCGGTTGTAGCACCAGTTGACATGCGATTGGCTCAGCCGGCGCACGCGATAGTCCGTCCGTGGGGGCTGGGCGAGCGCTCCGCCGATGATGGCACCGGCGACGAAGGCGCCGGCAGGAAACCACCAGTCGTTATATCTGCGGTAGCCTGGACGGTAGTGGCGATAGCCACGATGGCCGCGATAGTAGTAGCGGTTGCCGCGCCGCACGACATAGCGATCGCCGCGATGGCCACGGTGGCGATAATAGTGGCGCCGCGGGCCATGCCGACGATACTGCCCACGTCCGTGGCGGCGATGCTGCACCTTTGTGACCTGGCCCTCGACCGCCGCTGGCTTGCCCGGATAGAGCGGCGCCGCCTGGACCGGCACGAGTGTCGTCGCGCCGACCGAAAACGCCAGCACGCTCGCACAAAGCCCGGATAAGAGCTTCCTCATATCGGATCTCCTTGCTCTTGTGCGTCCCTTCCGTGGCAAACGTTTCAGGCAACGATCGGTTGCGGTTGCTCCACCATGTCTGCCGGCCGCAACTGTAGCGGTGCCGCAGCCACTTGCAAAGCGGGGTCGTGCCGCCAGGTGTCATCCTGCGGCGCGACGCCGCGCATCAGCCGGAAATCAGCGAGACCGTGCCGCCCGGATGGCGCTCGACCCGGCCCGCCAGTTCAAGCTCCAACAGCACGATGAGAACCTGGGCCGTGGCGAGCCCTGTATGGCGGATGATCTCGTCGACACCGGTGGGCGTGGGACTCAAGGCTTCAAGGATCCTTGCACGGTCGTCGTCGCCGGGCGGCGGTGTCGCCGAAAGATCGGTCGGCTCCTCCAAAGTGTCGGCCGGCGGCAGCGGCTTGCCGATGAGCGGTGCCACCTGCTCGATGATGTCGCGTGTCTCGGTGACGAGGAGGGCGCCATCCTTGAGAAGGCCGTTCGTTCCTTTCGAGCGCGGATCGAGCGGCGAGCCGGGCACGGCAAAGACCAGCCGCCCCATCTCGCCGGCCAGCCGGGCGCTGATGAGCGAGCCGGAGCGCAGCGCCGCCTCCACCACGAGGAGCCCGTGCGCCATGCCGGCGATCAGCCGGTTGCGGCGTGGAAAGTCGCGCGCCCGCGGTTCCCAGCCCATCGGCATTTCGGTGACAATCACCCCGCGTTCGGGAATCGCCTCATAGAGTTGCCGGTTCTCGGCCGGGTAGGGCACGTCGATGCCGCCGGCGAGAACGGCGATCGTGCCCGTGTCGAGGCTGCCTTGATGGGCCGCTGCGTCGACCCCGCGCGCCAGACCGGACACGATGCCGAATCCCTCGCGGCCCAGTTCGGCGGCAAAATGTTTCGCCAGTTTGATGCCGGACAGCGAGGCGTTGCGTGCGCCCACGATGGCGACCGTCGGCAAGGCGAACACGGATGCCTCGCCCTTGATCGCCAGCAGCGGCGGCGGCTGGTCCATCATGCTCAGCAGGGGCGGATAGTCGGCTTCGCCCAGCGCGACGAAACGCGCCTCCGCCCGCGTGGCCGTGGCCAGTTCGGCCTCAGCCTCCTCGGAGGAGGGGATCGACGGGATGCGCGATGCGCCGCCGCGCCGTGCCAGGTCGGGCAGGGCGTCGAGCGCCGCCGCCGCCGATCCGAACCGGTTGATGAGATCGCGAAAGGTCGCCGGTCCCACATTCTCCGTGCGGATGAGCCGCAGCCAATTGAGCCGCTGCCCGTCGCTCAGCCTGCGCGCGCCGCGGCCGGCCGGGTTCACCCCTTGGCTCCGATGCGCGATTCGGTTCCCGAGAGGAGCCTTTGGATGTTGGCCCGGTGTTTTGCGATGACGATGAGGCTCATCAGCAGGAAGAGCCCGGCCGGATGAATGAGACCCATGAGCCACAGCGCCAGCGGCACCGCGACCGCGGCAGTCAGCGCGGCCAGCGAGGAATAGCGGGTGAGAGTGGCGACGGCGAGCCAGACCACGGCGAAGACAAGCGCACCCTGCCAGGCTGTCGCGATCAGCACGCCGAGATAGGTGGCGACGCCCTTGCCGCCCTTGAAGCCGATCCAGACAGGGAAAAGATGGCCGAGAAAAGCACCCAACCCCGCGGCGAGCGCTGTTTCCGGCCCCCAATATGCGGCAACCAGCACCGCTGCCGCGCCCTTCAATGCATCGAGCGCCAGGGTCAGTGCGGCCAGCTTCCTGCTGCCGGTCCGCAGCACGTTGGTCGCGCCGATATTGCCCGAGCCGATCGTGCGCACATCACCCAGGCCGGCCGCCCGGGTGAGGAGGAGGCCGAAGGGTATCGAGCCGAGCAGATAGCCGAAGACCAGCGCAGCCAGAAGATAGGGCAGCGCAAGCTGCCAATGGATTGGATCGGACATCGAACGCCTCCCGCACGTCAGATGGAAAACACTGTGCTGCCGGCAACCATCGTTTGCAAGACCCGGCCTTGCAGACGCGCTCCCTCGAAGCACGTGTTCTTGGAGCGCGAGCGGATGTCGGCCTCGCGCACGATCCACGGTTCGTCGAGGTCGACTATCGCGAGATCGGCGGGCGAGCCAGGCTTCAAGGTGCCGCCAGGCAGGCCAAAACGTCGCGCCGGCGCCGTCGACAGGAGCTCGATGACGCGCAGCAGCGTCAGTTCGTCGTTGTGGTAAAGGCGCAAGGCCGCCGCCAGCAGCGTTTCAAGGCCGATCGCCCCGTCCGCGGCATCGGCAAAGGGCAGCCTCTTGGTGTCGACATCCTGGGGATCGTGCGAGGAGACGATAAGGTCGATCGTGCCGTCGCGCACGGCCTCGATCATCGCCTGGCGATCCTCTTCCGAGCGCAGTGGCGGCGACAGGCGGAAAAACGTGCGGTATTCGCCGACATCGTTTTCATTCAGCGACAGATGGTTGATCGAGACGCCGGCCGTGACGTTTGCGCCGTCACCCTTGGCGCGCGCGATCGCGGCGGCGGAAAGCGCGGTCGATATCTTGGCCGCATGATAGCGCCCGCCTGTCAGCCGGGCCAGCAGCAGGTCGCGCTCAAGCGGGATCGCCTCGGCCTCGCGCGGAATGCCTGGCAGGCCGAGCCAGCTCGCCAGAAGCCCTTCGTTCATCACGCCCGCCGAGGCAAGGGTGCGGTCCTGTGTCTCGTGCGCAATCACGGCATCGAAATCGCGCGCATAGGTCAGCGCACGCCGCATCACCAGCGGGTTGGCGATCGTGTTGCGGCCGTCAGTCAGCGCAACCGCGCCGGCGCCGCGCAACAAGCCGAATTCGCTCAGCTCGCGTCCCTCCAGTCCACGCGTGATGGCGGCTGCCGGATAGACGTTGACGAGCGAGGTATCGCGCGCCGTGCGCAGGACGAACTCCACCAGCGCAACGTCGTCTATGACGGGCAAGGTGTCCGGCATCATGATGAACGAGGTAACGCCGCCGGCCGCCGCCGCCATGCTGGCCGAGGCGATCGTCTCGCGATGCTCGGCGCCCGGCTCGCCGACATGAACCCGTCCGTCGACCAACCCCGGGATCAGCGACTTGCCGGCGCAGTCGACAACCTGCGCGCCGTCCGGAGCGCCCTGATTGGCGGCATCGGCGCCGGCCGCGACGATTGTCTTGCCGTCGACGATGACCGTGCCGCGCTCGTCCAGCCCACGCGAGGGATCGACGATGCGCGCCTGCTCGAAGACCGTGACGCTCATGCCGTGCGTCCTTGCGGATTACGGCGCGGATCGAGCAGGGCCTCCATCACGGCCATGCGTACGGCGACCCCCATTTCGACCTGTTCCTGGATCATGCTTTGCGGTCCGTCCGCCATCTGAGAGGCGATCTCGACGCCGCGGTTCATCGGGCCGGGATGCATGACCAGCGCCCCCTCATTGGCCAGTTTGAGCTTTTCGGCGTCGAGACCGAAATAGCGGAAATATTCGCGCACCGAGGGCACCAGCGCTCCGGCCATGCGCTCGCGCTGCAGACGCAGCATCATCACCACGTCAGCGCCTTTCAGCCCGTCTGCCATGGTGTTGAAGACTTCGGCGCCCATCTTTTCGATGCCGACCGGCAACAGCGTCGAGGGCGCGACAACGCGCACGTTGGCGCCGAGCGCGTTGAGCAGGATGATGTTGGAGCGGGCGACGCGCGAATGCAGGATGTCGCCGCAGATCGCCACTGTCAGGCGGCCGACCTGGCCCTTGGCGCGGCGGATGGTCAATGCGTCGAGCAGCGCCTGGGTGGGGTGCTCATGCGCGCCGTCGCCGGCGTTGACAACCGAGCATGTCACCTTCTGCGCCAGAAGGGCGGCGGCCCCTGCCGATGCGTGGCGGATGACGAGAATGTCCGGGCGCATGGCGTTGAGCGTCATGGCCGTGTCGATCAGCGTTTCGCCCTTCTTGACCGAGGAGGAGGCCACAGACATGTTCATCACGTCGGCGCCGAGCCGCTTTCCGGCCAGCTCGAAGGAGGATTGGGTGCGCGTCGACGCTTCGTAGAAGAGATTGATCTGGGTACGCCCGCGCAAGCTGGAGGTTTTCTTCTCCGACTGGCGCGAAATGGCCACGGCCGCGTCGGCGCGGTCGAGGAGCAGGTCGATGTCGTGCGGGGACAGACCCTTGATGCCAAGCAGGTGGCGGTGGGGAAAAAGGGGAAAGGCCGGGTGCGGATTCATCTTAAAGCGCTGCTATAGGCGCATGTCCGGCTTGCCGCAAGCGCTGAGACGCGTCAAACCGTTTTCTCCACCGGCCTTTTTCGTCGGCGGGCAGGGGTGTTAAGCGTGAGGCGGGCGGGGCGGAAATTCCTCGCGCGGGCGGCAGGGCCTGCGCTATAAGCCGAGGCGCAAATCGGAAACGGAGAGTGTTGCGTGACGCACGAGGTAACCAACCAGACACCATCGATCTGGGGCTCGAACGCCTGGCGCGGCGATCCTCTGCTCGTGCAGCTGTCCGAGGACTTTTCCGAACCGGTGCGCAAGGATCTCGACGCCGTCGGCCGCTTTGTCATGTCGGCGGAAGCGCAGGATCTGGCGCGGCTGGCCAACACCGAGACGCCGAAGCTGAAAACGCATGACCGGCAGGGCAATCGCCTCGACCTCGTCGAGTTTCACCCAGCCTATCATGCCTTGATGCGCCGCTCGATTGCCAATGGCCTGCATTGTTCGGTGTGGGAGAACGGAGAGGCCGAAGCCGGGCGCCGCCATCAGATACGCGCGGCGCGCTTCTACCTGACGGCGGAGCTCGAATGCGGTCACCTGTGCCCTCTCACCATGACCAACGCGTCGCTTGCCGCGCTGATGGCCTCGCCGAAGCTCTTTCGCGAGTGGGCCCCGCGCGTGACCACGCGCAAATATGACCAGTCGCAGAAACCGCCGGTCGAAAAGGCCGGGCTCACCCTCGGCATGGGCATGACCGAGAAGCAGGGCGGCACCGACGTGCGCGCCAACACGACCAAGGCCGAGCGCAGCAGCAACGGATTCTACCGCATCACCGGGCACAAGTGGTTCATGTCGGCGCCGATGTGCGATGCCTTCCTCGTCCTGGCGCAAGCCTCCGAAGGCCTGTCGTGCTTCCTGGTGCCGCGGCTGCTGAGCGACGGGCAGGGCAACGGCTTCCGCTTCCAGCGGCTCAAGGACAAGCTGGGCAACCGCTCCAACGCCTCCTGCGAGGTCGAATTCGCCGGGGCCGTCGGCGAAGTCGTCGGCGAGCCTGGAGCCGGCGTGAAGACGATCATGGACATGGTGACGCTGACCCGGCTCGATTGTGCCCTGGCGTCGTCGGGCATCATGCGGGCCGGCCTCGCCGAGGCGGTGCACCATGCCCGCCATCGTCTGGTGTTCGGCAAGACCCTGGTCGACCAGCCGGTGATGCAGCGCGTGCTCGCCGACATGGCGCTCGACGTTGCCGGGGCGACCGCGCTGTCGTTCCGCCTGGCGCGCGCCTTCGACGAGGCGGCCGACAGCCGGGGCGACGCCGCCTTTGCCCGCGCCATGACCCCGGTCGTGAAATACTGGGTGTGCAAGATCGCGCCGCCGCTGCTTTACGAGGCGATGGAATGCCTTGGCGGCAACGGTTATGTCGAGGAGGCGCCGCTGGCGCGCTACTATCGCGAGGCGCCGGTCAACGCCATCTGGGAGGGCTCTGGCAATGTGATGGCGCTCGACGTGCTGCGCGTGCTCAAGAGCGGCCCGTCGCTGTTCGAAGAGGTGCTTGCCGGCATCGACCGCGATCTGGGAACGCCCGGCAAGGGCACGACGGACGTGTTGCGCGCGGCGATCGAGGTCGCCCAGACCGACGAGGGCTCGGCGCGCATCCTGACGGAGCAACTGGCGCTCGCCGCAGCCGCCGCCGAACTCAGGCGGCTCGGCGCCGGCCGCATTGCGGATGCCTTCATCGAGACGCGCCTTGCCGGCCAGTGGCGCGGCACCTACGGCATGATCACCGCGCGCCACGACCCGCGCATGATCATCGACACGCTCTATCCCGAGGTGATGTAGCCGACCGCCGTCAGCACGGCCGGAATGGTCAGGAAGGAGACGGCCGTCTGCAGCGTCGTCACGGCGGCGTAAAGCTCGGCATCGCCGCCCAATTGCCGCGCCAGAAGGTAGCCGTTCATCGCCGTCGGTACGGCGCCGCACAGCGCCAGATAGAGGAGTTCGTCGCCCTGGACGCCGAACAGCAGAGCCAGCGCGATCAGGAGCATGGGAAACAATCCGAGCTTGAGCAGGACCGGCAGCCAGATGGCGAAGCGCGCGCTCGCCATGTCGGCCGGCCTTAACCCGGCGCCGATCGCCAGGAGGCCCATGCCGAGCGCGGCCCGCCCGACAAGGTCGAGTGCGAGGTTGAAGGGCGGATAGAGGCTGCCGAGGGAAAATCGCGCAACCAGTGCCGCCAGCGTTGCCAGGATGAGCGGATTGGTGGCGATCGTGCGGGCGATACGCGGCCATTTGGCCGAACTGTCGGCGAAGCGCGTCACCACGACCACCGATTCAATATTGATCGGAATGATCATCACCGCCATGACCAGCGCCACGACAGCCATGCCTTCCGGCGCGAAGAGCTTTTCGGCTACCGCCAGCGCCATGAACCCGTTCCAGCGCACCGATGTCTGAAAGATCGACGAGAATTCTCGCGGTGAGACCAACTTGCCGCGCTTGAGAAACGGCCACAGCGCTATCGTGCCGAGCCCCATGAGCGCGACGGCAACGATGAGGGCCGCCATCATCCGGTCGAGCTGCAAGTCGGAGAAATCCGCGTTGAGGATCGTCGTGAAGAGCAGCACGGGGTAGAGAAACCAGTAGCAGATCTGCTCCAGGCCCGGCCATGCCGTGTCGTCGATGATGGGCGCCCGGCGCAGCAGGTTGCCGGCGACGATCAGCAGGAAGATGGGCAAAATGCTTTCGAATATGGCAAACATGAAACGGCCTTGTGGGAAATCTCGACCCGAGATGCGTTGTGCCTATCTCATTGCCGGACATTCGCAAAGCACCGCCGGCGGCATGCTGCGGCGGAAGGGCCAAGCGCGGGTGGGGCAGGCGGCATGGGCGCAGGCATTGCGTTAACCATGTCCTTTAACCTTAATGAATGGTTGACGTTGCCGGCTCCGGCCGGAGCCGTCACTCTTGGGCATGGAGATGGCCCGACTCATCGTCAACAGGACCCTGGCGCTGCTCGTTGCCGCCTATTGGTCCGTCTTTTTCGCCCTGCTGGCGCTCGGGGCCACGGCAGCGCCGGGGCGGGGGAGTGTGCGGGCGGAACTCGCGCTCTCGCCCGCCGATCAGGTGGGCATCGCGGCGGCGGCGCTTGGGCCGTTCGGCCCGGCAATCCTGGCGAGCGCCTGCGCCATTGTCTGCGCGCTGTTCGCCTGGGCGTTTCTTACGATCCTGCTGGATTGCGAAAAAAGGGCCGTCGGTCCGCTTAACGTCATGCGCCAGGCCGTGTGCGCCGCCCTGGCGCTGCTCATGGCGACATCCCTGCTCGGCGCCTTCGGTGAAGGCGGCGGCGTGCTGCTGGCCCATTGCCTGCTGCAGATCCTGGCGCTTCTGGCCTGCCATTTTGCGGCGCAATTCGAATTGCGCCGCGGCGGCTTCACCAGACGCGCGGCCGACAAAAGCGAGGATGCGGCACGGCTGCTCGCCGTCGGCGCGGCCCATGATTCCCTGCTCAACCGGCTTTGGAAGGCGGAGACACGCTCCGGAAAGGTGTTGTGATGCGCTATATCGTGATCTTTTGGGCGCTGCCGCTCGGACTGTTCTGGGGCTGGTACTTCCTGTCCTACCACGACATCAATTTCGGCATGCTGTTCTTCTCGCGCGTCCTGCACGACGAAGTGTTCCGCATCTATGGGCAGATCCTCGGCATGGATCCGGCGACGCTGCCGCCGCTGGTGGCGCGTGCTTGTATCGTCGACACGCTCATCATTTCGGCAATCCTGGCCTTCCGCCGCCGGCGCGCCATCCTTGCCTGGATGCGCAATCTGCGTGCGCGCTATTCGGGCGAGGAAGCGGCGCCGAGCGCCTGAAGCCGGTCGAGCACGCCCTGCAGGATAAAGGCGGCGGCGGCCGAATCGACGCGCGCGCTGCGCTTCTTGCGGGAAACATCCATCTCGATCAGGGCCCGCTCGGCGGCGACGGTCGACAGGCGCTCATCCCAGAACAGGAAGGGCAGGTCGGTCAACCGCCCCATGTTGCGCACGAAGGCGCGGCTGGACTGGACCCGAGGACCCTCGCTGCCGTCCATGTTGACCGGCAGCCCCATGACCACAGCGGCGACATCGTCGCGCTGCAGCGCCTCCATCAGCGTTGCCGCGTCGCGCGTGAACTTGCGCCGCATGATGACGGGGCGCGGATGAGCGAATTGCAGCCCGAGATCGGAAACGGCAAGTCCGATGGTCTTTTCGCCGAGGTCGAGCGCGGCCAGTGTGCGGCCTGGCGCGAGGACGGGGGGCAGATCCTCAACCTCAATCACCGCCATCCGGAAGCCTTCCCTTTCATCTTGTCTCGTCGCCGTCCTATGGTAGTGGAGCGCAGCCGAAGAAGCACGCAAGGAGAGAACGCCATGAAGCTCACCTGGTACGGTCATTCCGCATTCCGCATCGAGGCCGCGGACGCAACCATCCTCATCGATCCCTTTCTGACCGGCAATCCGTCCTGGGACAAGGGCTGGGAGGATGCCGCCGAAGGCGTGACCCATGTTCTCCTGACACATGGCCATAACGATCATGTCGGCGACGCGCTGGCCATCCTGAAGAAGACAGGCGCCATGCTGGTGGCGAATTTCGAGATCTGCATGTACATGGTCGGCCAGGGCGTCGACCAGAGCAAGATCAACCCCGGCAATCATGGCGGCACGGTCGATTGCGGCGGCTTCACCACCACGTTTGTCCAGGCGCTGCATTCCTCGTCATTCGGGGCCGATGACGGGACCAACACCTATCTCGGCAATCCGGCCGGGTTGATCCTGCATTTCCATGGCGAGCGGACGCTCTACCACATGGGCGACACCGACATCTTTTCCGACATGGCGCTGATCAACGAGCTACACCAGCCGCAGATCGGCCTCGTGCCGGTCGGCGACCGCTTCACCATGGGCGGCGCCGTGGCCGCGCTGGCCTGCCGGCGTTTCTTCGATTTCGAAACGGTGATCCCCTGCCATTTCGGATCCTTCCCGATCATCGACCAGTCGGCCGACAAGTTCGTCGATGGCATGGCCGGGGCGGGAGCCGATGTGCTGACGCCGTCCGTCGGCGAAGCGATCGAGCTTTGACGTCATCCTCAGATAGTTGCGCCGGCGCAGCCGGCCCGCTATAGCGCGCTGACACGCCTTCCGGAGAGTTCCATGTCCGTCGACCTTGCCACCGTCAAACGCGTCGCCCATCTCGCCCGCATCGCCGTGACCGACGAGGATGCCGAGCGCATGACCGGCGAACTGAACGCCATTCTGGGCTTTGTCGAGCAACTGGACGAGGTCGATGTTTCCGGCGTCGAGCCGATGACCTCGGTCATTCCGATGGAGATGAAGAAGCGCCAGGACGAGGTGACCGACGGCGCCAAGGCGGACGACGTCGTCGCCAACGCTCCGGCGTCGGACGAGAATTTCTTCCTTGTGCCCAAGGTGGTCGAATAGGCGCGATGTCCCTCACCATTGCCATCGAGAGCCCGCTGCAGGACGACGTGCGCGACATGGTCGCGGAGCTCAACGCCTATATGATCCCGCTGACGCCGCGCGAGTTCCAGTTCCAGCTGACCGTGGAACAGATGGCCGAGCCCTCCGTCACGCTGTTGGTGGCGCGGGACGAGGCCGGGCGCGCCATCGGCATGGGCGCGTTGAAGGAACATGGCGACGGGCTCGGCGAGGTGAAGCGCATGTTCACTGCGCCGCAAGAGCGCGGCCGGCGCGTCGGCGCGCATCTCCTTGAGCGCATCGAGGCCATGGCCCGCGAAAAGGGCGTCGGCCGCCTGGTGCTCGAGACGGGCGAAGCGCCCGGTTTCGAGCCGGCCTGGCGCGTTTACGAGCGCGGCGGCTTCCAGACTTGCGGCGCGGTGCTTGATTATCCCGATTCCGGCTATTCACGGTTTTACGAAAAGAAGCTTGGCTGATTGATGAGCGACCTGACACGACTGACGATTTCCGAGGCGCGCGCCGGACTGGCGGCCAGGGAATTTACCGCCCGAGAGCTGACCGACGCCTATCTGGGCGCGATTGACGCGGCCAATGAGGGGCTCAACGCCTATGTCGCCGTCACCCACGACAGGGCGCGTGCCATGGCGGACGCCTCGGATGCGCGCCTGGCCGGGGGCGAGGGCGGAGCGCTGGAGGGCATTCCGCTCGGCATCAAGGATCTGTTCGCCACCGAGGGCGTGCACACCCAGGCCTGCAGCCATGTGCTTGACGGTTTCGAGCCGCGCTACGAATCGACCGTGACGGCCAATCTGTGGGCCGACGGCGCGGTCATGCTCGGCAAGCTCAATATGGACGAATTCGCCATGGGCTCGTCGAACGAGACGAGCTATTACGGCCCGGTCCGGAACCCGTGGCGGGCCAAGGGGTCCAATCTCGATCTCGTGCCGGGCGGCTCGTCTGGCGGCTCGGCCACCGCCGTTGCCGCATGTCTGTGCGCCGGGGCGACCGCGACCGACACCGGCGGCTCGATCCGCCAGCCGGCCGCCTTCACCGGCACCGTCGGCATCAAGCCGACCTATGGGCGCTGCTCGCGCTGGGGCACCGTCGCCTTTGCCTCCTCGCTCGACCAGGCCGGCCCGATCGCCCGCGATGTGCGCGATGCGGCCATCCTGCTGAAGTCGATGGCGTCCAGCGACCCGAAGGATACGACGTCCGTCGACCGCCCCGTGCCGGACTACGAGGCGGCGATCGGCCGGTCGATCAAGGGCATGCGGATCGGCATCCCGAAGGAATACCGTGTCGAGGGCATGCCCGAGGAGATCGAGAACCTGTGGCACAAGGGCATCGAATGGATGCGCGATGCCGGTGCCGAGATCGTCGACATCTCCCTGCCGCACACGAAATATGCGCTGCCCGCCTATTACATCGTGGCGCCGGCCGAAGCCTCGTCCAATCTGGCCCGCTATGACGGCGTGCGCTATGGGCTGCGCGTGCCGGGCAAGGACATCGCCGAGATGTACGAGAACACGCGCGCCGCCGGTTTCGGCCGCGAGGTCAAGCGCCGCGTGATGATCGGCACCTATGTGCTCTCGGCGGGCTATTACGACGCCTATTATCTCAAGGCGCAGAAGGTGCGCACGCTCATCAAGAAGGATTTCGAGGACGTCTTTGCCGCCGGCGTCGACGCCATCCTGACGCCGGCCACGCCGTCCGCGGCATTCGGCATCGCCGACCAGGACATGGCCGCCGATCCGGTCAAGATGTATCTCAACGACATCTTCACCGTCACCGTCAACATGGCCGGCCTGCCGGGCATCGCGGTGCCCGCCGGGCTCGATGCCAAGGGCCTGCCGCTCGGCCTGCAGTTGATCGGCAAGCCGTTCGACGAGGAGACGCTGTTCCGCACGGCGCATGTCGTCGAGCGGGCGGCTGGACGTTTCGCGCCCGAAAAGTGGTGGTGAGATGAGACGGCCCTGCCGCAAATCGGCAGGGCCTGGCCGGCAAGTTCCGGCTATCTGTTGTTCAACTGCGATCGCACGAGCTGCAGGCCGCGCCGCGTAACGCGGTAGGGCCCGCCGTTCTTCGAGGCGATGGCGCGCTTTCTCTTCAGCTTGCGAAACAGCAATTCCGTCAGCCCGATGAAGAGCCAGCCGTCGCGGGAATAGCATTCGAGAACCGGCGCTTCGTCTTCGTCGCGAACGACTTCGATCCAGCCGCCCTGAGCGAGCAGGTGCAGCACCCGCTGCTCCTTTCGTGAAATATCCATTGATGTGAGAATCCATTCATCGCGGCACGCGTGCCGCGGTCACGTCACATCGTTCCGACGCGAGCGTCGGTACGACAGGTTCCTGGATGAATAGCCCGACTGGTTCTCGCCCTGTCGGGCTTCAGCGGGACTCACATGCGCTGGACATAAAGGCTCCCAATATTGCGGCTTGGTCCATAATCAATCTCCGGTCGCTTGCCAACCCCGCAGGCACACGGCCGCTTTGCCGCGCGTGGCCGAATCCGTCTATCAAACTGCAGCCGGGCCGGGCGTTCTCCGGCCGACAGCCCTGAAGGAGGCATGGATGTTCTTCGTCCTGTCCAAGATCTTCTGGTTCGTGGCCAATCCGCTGAGCCTGATGTTCCTGCTCCTGATCGCCGGGCTTTTCGCCGTCGCGCTGCGCTGGCGGCGCATCGCGCTTGCTTCGCTCGGCCTGTGCGCGGCGATCTTCGTCATTGCCTGCTGGACGACGCTCGGGGCGCTTCTCCTGCATCCCCTGGAGGACCGATTCGAGCGGCCCGCACCCCCGCCCGATGATGTGACCGGCATCGTCGTGCTCGGCGGCGGGCTGGAGGGCGGCGTCAATCTCGTGCGCGGCGGCTACGAGCTCAATCGCGGTGGCGACCGTTTCGTCGAGGCGGCAGTTCTGGCGCGGCGCTATCCCGATGCGAAAGTGGTCATCAGCGGCGGTGTCGGCTCGCTGATCCTCGAAGGGGCGACCGACGCCGAGACGGCGCCACGGCTGCTCGAGGCGCTCGGCGTGTCCCGCGACCGGCTGATCCTCGAAGGTAAGTCGCGCAACACCTACGAGAATGCGCTCTTTTCGCGCGAACGCGCCGACCCCGGGCCCGGCGAGACCTGGCTGCTCGTCACCTCGGCCTTCCATATGCCGCGTTCGGTCGGCCTGTTCAGGAAGGTCGGTTTCGATGTCGTCGCCTGGCCGGCCGATTATCGCACCGCCGGCAACGAGCCATTCGGTCTGGCGCGGGATAACGCTCTCGATTCGCTGGGCAATCTTTCGGTGGCCGTGCGCGAATGGGTCGGTCTTTTCGCCTATTACCTGACCGGCCGGACGACCGAGCTGCTGCCTGCTCCGCAAGTATGAGGAGCCCGCCAGATCAATATGTTGGAGCATGTACCTTTCGCTCAAACGAATTCCGTTCGAGCGGGACATGTTCTAGGGATCGCGGAGCGCGAGCAATGTCCGGCGTGCCTCGGAGAAGAACTGGCGGCGCACCAGCACGCCGAGGATGAACAAGGTCGTGACCATGAACACCCAGGGGCCGGCGAACCAGCCGAGATAGGCGATGGTGAAGAACATGCCGCGCAGCCCGGAATTGAAGTGGCGCCCGGCGATCACATTGAGCCGGACCGCCCGTTCGACGGCCCGCTCCAGCTTGTCTTCGTCCTCGGGCGGCAGATCCTTGATCATCGGCACCGCCCCGATGAGGATCGAGCAATAGTTGAACAGCCGGTAGGCCCAGCCGAACTTGAAGAATGTGTAGGCAAGGACGATGAACATCCCGATGACCTTGATCTCGAAGGCCGTGCGCGACGGGCGGGCGGCGAAGGGCACGTCGGCAAGCAGGTTGAGCACGGTATCGGACGATTGCAGGAGGGCAAACGAACCGCCGAGCGCGATCAGCGCGCTCGAGGCGAAGAACGCCGTTCCCTGCTGCAGGCCCATCATGATGCCGGTGTCGATCATGCGCAGCTCGCGCCGCGCCATGGTGCGGATCCAGTTCTCACGCTCGCGGTTCATCAGCAGCGTAAGCGATGGGCGGCTGATTACCCGCCCGCGCGTCATGTGCGAGAAGACGATCCACACGCCGATGAAAAGAAGGAGGGCCGCGAGGTCGGCCCGCTCGAAGGAATCAATACCCATGAGGCGAGGATAGCGCATGCGGCGGCGATTGCGACGACCCGTTTGTGGCCATCGCTTTGCCGCAAATGTTGAAAAAGTGTTTAAGGGCGTGCTCGACTAAGCAGCTGATTTTATTCAGCGCCGGATCGTCGGGTCCGGGTTCCGGGTGATCGCCGCCGAAATTCGGCCCTTTTTGCGGTTGCGAACGCAATCCGAAAGGGGTAGAGAGCCGCTCCAGTGGTTGCGCATGAAGCATAACAAAAGCGGCGCAGCCGGGGCTAATGAATTAGACGGGACATCATGGACGACGGAGTTCATAAATCCTGCTGGGGCGTAACGGCCAAGGCAGTGGTGGGTTTCGCGAGCATTATCCTCATCGCTTGGTTGATCGGAGGCGCCGATACGGCGACGGTCATAGCGGCCGGCTGAGGCCGGACAGCAGAGGATTGCGACAGCAGGGGCGCGGCAGAGATGCCGCGCCTTCTTGCGTTTTATCTTCATCTGATGTCGTTTGTTGAGGATCGTACGTCGGCTGCCGCCAAGCTGGCGGTGGCGTAAGAGCACAAGCTCCGACGGATTGCACGACACGCGGACCGCCAACGTCATGTTCCTTTCCGTATTCGACCTCTACAAGATCGGCATCGGCCCATCGAGCTCGCACACGATGGGCCCGATGACGGCCGCAGCGCGCTTTCTGGCCGAGATCGCCGGCGACGACTGGCCGCGTCCGGCGGGCGCTGCGGTCGAGCGCATTTCCGTCAGCCTGCACGGCTCACTCGCCTTCACCGGGATCGGCCACGGAACGGACCGGGCTGTCATCCTCGGCCTGACCGGCCAGACCCCGACCACCGTCGATCCCGACGAGACGGACGCCATTCTTGCCGGTGTCGCCTCGGAGAAGCGTGTCCGCCCGAAAGGCCATCCAGCCTATCGTTTCGACCCCGATGCCGACCTCGTCATGGACCGCAAGACGCCGCTTCCGGGCCATGCCAACGGCATGGCGTTCTCGGCCCATGATGCCGGCGAGCGGCTGCTCTTGCGCCGCATCTACTATTCGATCGGCGGCGGCTTCGTCGTGTCGGAAGAGGAATTGCAGCGCATGCAGACGCGATCCGAGCCCGAAAGGGGGCCGGACGTGCCTTACCCCTTCCGCAGTGCCGCCGAGATGCTGGACATGGCTGCCGCGAGCGGCTTGTCGATCGCGGAGATGAAACGGGCGAACGAGGAAACGCGGATTTCGCGCGGCGACCTTGACGACGGCCTCGATGCCGTCTGGGGTGCCATGAAGGGCTGTATCGAGCGCGGCCTGTCGAAGGACGGCGTCATGCCCGGCGGCCTGAAGGTGAAGCGCCGGGCGCGGGCGCTTCACGAGCGGCTTGAAAACGACTGGCGCCAGAACCGGCCGAACCCGCTTCTGGCCAATGACTGGCTGGCGGTCTACGCCATGGCGGTCAACGAGGAAAACGCGGCCGGCGGCCGTGTCGTCACGGCGCCGACGAACGGGGCCGCCGGCGTCGTGCCGGCGGTGCTGCGTTACTGGCAGCACTTTCATGTCGATGCCGAGCAGCGCGGTATCCATGATTTCCTGCTCACATCGGCGGCCATCGGCGGGATCATCAAGCACAGGGCGTCGATCTCGGGTGCCGAGGTCGGTTGCCAGGGCGAGGTCGGCTCGGCCTCGGCGATGGCGGCGGCAGGCCTTGCCGCGGTGATGGGCGGCACGCCCGAGCAGATCGAGAACGCGGCCGAGATTGCGCTGGAACACCATCTTGGCATGACCTGCGATCCGGTTGGCGGTCTGGTGCAGGTCCCATGCATCGAGCGCAATGCGCTGGGAGCGGTCAAGGCGGTGACGGCGGCCTCGCTGGCGCTCAAGGGCGACGGCAAGCATTTCGTGCCGCTCGATGCGGCGATCGAGACGATGCGCCAGACCGGCATCGACATGAGCGAGAAGTACAAGGAAACGAGCCAGGGCGGGTTGGCCGTCAACGTGGTCGAGTGCTGACACCGTGATCATCGCGCCAATGTGGAGAAAGGCTGTCCTCGCTTGACCTCAGCCGGCATCGCTCTAACAGGTTGCTGAAAAACTCCAACAATGGCACGGGAATTGTGATTCACTCGGCTGGGAGCGATGGAGTGATTTGCGATGCGCG
>NZ_WOAC01000022.1 GCF_009749525.1 Mesorhizobium xinjiangense
TCGCGCGCTGGTCGGATTGGGCGAGGCGGCAGCGCCGGCAGTCTTCGATGCCCTGTCCGGCGAGATTCACGCCAGCATCAAGAGCGGCTTCATCGAGGACAGCCGTTTCGTGCGCGATGCGGTCGGCGCGCGCATGCGCTCGGCCTTTTCCGGCATTGCCGCCCCCGCCATGCCGCTGATGGCCTATGGGCCGGACGGACGGCGCCCGGCGGCGGCCGACAGTGCCGGCCTCGTCGCCTGGGGCTAGGCCTTCGGCGCCTGGGGCGAGAGCGAAGGCAACGGCAATGCGGCCAAGCTCGACCGCTCGACCGGCGGTTTCCTGACCGGGCTCGACGGCACGGTCACGGAAAATTTTCGGCTCGGTGTTCTGGCCGGCTACAGCCATTCCTCCTTTCATGCCGACGACCGGGCCGCGTCAGGCTCGAGCGACAATGTCCATCTCGGCCTTTACGGCGGCGGGCAATGGGACGCCTTGAGGCTCACCGGCGGCCTCGCCTATACGTGGCACGCCATCGAGACTAGCCGTTCGGTCGCCTTTCCCGGCTTTGCCGATTCTCTTTCGGCCGATTACGACGCCGGCACGTTCCAGGCATTCGGCGAGGCGGGCTACCGGATCGATACGGCCATCGCCACCTTCGAACCCTTCGCTGGCCTCGCCTATGTCAATCTCGACACGAACGGCTTTGGCGAGGAAGGCGGCGCGGCCGCACTTTCGGCCAACGGCCAGACGACCGAGACCAGTTTTGCCACGCTCGGCCTGCGCGCTTCGACCGATTTTTCGCTCGGCACGATGAGCGCCACGGCGCGCGGCACCCTCGGCTGGCGCCATGCATTCGGCGACACGGTGCCGCTTGCCACGCAGGCCTTTGACGGCGGCGCGGCCTTTACCGTTGCCGGCGCGCCGATCGCCGAGGACGCGGCCATCATCGAGGCCGGGCTCGACCTCGCCGTCACCGACAGCGCCACGCTTGGCCTGTCCTATGCCGGCCAGATCGCCGGCGATGCCCAAGAGCACGGCTTCAAGGCGAGACTCAGCGTCAGGTTCTGATCGCGGTTGAAGCGAACCCGCACCGGCGACTGCCATCCGCCGGATCGCATCCGGTCAAAGCATCTCGGAGATGGTGCCAGCCGCCTCGCGCACCCGGGCAATCAGCCTGGCATCGGGACGCATCTGCAGCTCGTGGCCGGAGAGGTTTATCGCGGCGGCATAGCGGCCGTCGCGGGAGATCAGCGGTGCTGCGACGGAATAGGTGCCGGTCGCCAGATGGGAGGCTTGCGCCACGTAGCCGCGCTTGCGATCCTCGACGAGCAGCGCCTTGAGGTCGGTCAGCGAGGCGGGCGCCTTGTTGCTCATCGGCGCGAAGACATAGTCGGCGAAGCGCCGCTCGAGCTCTTCTTCGCAAAGGTCGCTCAAGAGGATGCGGCCCATGGTTGTGGAAAAAGCCGGAAGACGCGAGCCGACCGGTACGTTGGAGACCATCGAGCGGTCCGAAAGGGCGCGGTAGACATAGACGATGTCGGTGCCTTCGAGCACCGAGACATGCACCGTGAAGCCCGTTTCGTTGCGCAATGCGTCGGCCGGCCGGCGCGCGATGTCGTAGACGTCGAGCGAGGAGATGTAGCTGTAGCCGAGATCCATCACCCGTGGCGCCAGCCGGTATCGGTTGTCCTGCCGCGCCAGGTAGCCTTCGCGTTCCAGCGTCACGACGAAGCGATAGGCGGCGGAACTGGTGACGTTGATCGCCTCGGCGATCTCGCTCAGCGTCCTGTCCGGGTGGCGATGGTCGAAACATTGCAGGATGCTCAGACCGCGCACCAGGGAGTTGGAGCGGTAGTCCGGTTCCTTTGCCATTCGGCTCACCTGCGGCCACCCTCGTTGCGTTCGGCGAGACGCTGCGAGACGCGTTGCATGGCGGCGGCATAGTCGGCAAGGATGGCCTCTTCGCGCGGATGACGGCCGGCACTCACCACGCGCTTGCCGCGCACGCAGACATCGCCGACATGGAAGCCACGGCCGGCGAAGACGTGGAAATCGAGCGCGGCTTCGGAGTCGACCGGCGCCATGGCTGCCGGTTCCGGGCTGGTCAGCTCGACGAAGCTGGCCATGCCGCCGACCCTCAGCGCGCCGTCGGGACGACCGGCCGCGCGCGCCCCGCCAAGGGCCGCCTGCGACCACAGATTGGCCGCCACATGCGGCTGGCCGGGGGCGGCGAGAACGTTGCGCTGCCGGTCGCGCAGGCGCTGGCTGTATTCGAGCTGCTGCAACTCCTGCGCCGCGAAGGTGGCGATGTTGGAATCCGATCCGATGCCGAAATGGCCGCCCTGGTGCAGGTATTCCGCCGCGCGGAAGATGCCGTCACCGAGATTGGCTTCGGTCATCGGGCAGAGCCCGACAGTGGCGCCGGACCTGGCAATTTGTGCGACTTCGGCGTCGATCAGGTGAGTGGCGTGGATCAGGCACCAGCGCTCATCGACCGGCGCGATGTCGAAAAGCTGCTCGACCGGACGGCGCCCGTTCCAGGCGAGTGCGTCCTCGACTTCCTTCACCTGCTCGGCCACATGGATATGGACCGGGCAGTCGGGCAGAACGGACTGGCGCAACTCCATCAGCCGGGCGATTTCGTCCGCCGTTGCCGCGCGCAGCGAGTGCGGCGCGATGCCGAGCCTGTGGCCGGCTTGTGCGGCCGGGCCTTTCAGCGCCTCGATTATGGCGGCGTAGCCGTCGAGGTCCTGGATGAAGCGCCGTTGGCCGTCGGTCGGCGGCAGGCCGCCGAAATTGGAATGGGCGTAGAAGACCGGCAGGTGGGTGAGCTCAAGGCCCGTCGCGGCGGCCGCCTCGAAGATCGCCAGCGACAGTTCCTCGCGGCGCGCATAGGGTGTGCCGTCGAGATCGTTGTGGACATAGTGAAACTCGACGATGCCCGTATAGCCGCCCTTGATGAGCGCGAGATAAAGCCGCGCGGCGATCGCCTGCATGTCCTCGGGCGAAAGTGTGAGCGCGAAGAAATACATGATGTCGCGCCACGACCAGAAGCTGTCGACCGGATTGCGCCGCACCTCCGACAGGCCGGCCATGGCATACTGGAAGGCGTGGCTGTGCAGGTTGGTGATGCCCGGCACGACCGGGTTTTCGTAGACCGGCAGGCCGAGCGGATTGTCGTCTTCGGTCAGTGCGGCGACCGTGCCGTCGGGCGCGAAGCGGGCCGAAAGGTTGCGCCGCCAGCCCTCGGGGGTCAGCGCGAGGCGAAAATGCGCGCCTTGCATGTGTGGCGGGGTCATTGCTGCTTGCTTTCCAAGGTCGATCCGAATTCAACCATCGCGGCGACGAG
The DNA here is from genome assembly GCF_009749525.1 of Mesorhizobium xinjiangense. Lineage (GTDB taxonomy): Bacteria > Pseudomonadota > Alphaproteobacteria > Rhizobiales > Rhizobiaceae > Mangrovimarina > Mangrovimarina xinjiangensis. The sequence goes on from NZ_WOAC01000022.1 coordinate 3,330, forward strand.
CGCGGCGAGCGCCTGCTTCAGGCGGTCGGCCTTTTCGGGCAGGTAGGTCCAGGGACTTTCTTCCAGCATGTAGCAGTCCTGGGCGATCTCGATCTGCAGCGCGTGGACGTTGCGCGCCGGCTCGCCATAATGGCGGGTGATGAAGCCGCCCTTGAAACGCCCGTCGCGAACCGCGCTGAAGCAGCTCGCCTCCAGTGCCTCGAATGCGGAGTCTGATAGGGGGCGGGCGCAGCTCGCGCCGGAGTTGGTGCCGAGATTGAGGTCGGGCAGGCGGCCTTCGAAAAGACGAGGGACGCGGCTGCGGATCGAATGGACATCGAGCAGCAGGCAGAAGCCATGGGCCGAGCGGATGCGCTCGATCTCGGCAGCCAGCGCAGCGTGGTAGGGCTGCCAGAAATCGGCAATGCGTGCCGTGCGGTCGGCCTCGTCCGGCTCTTTGCCTTCGCGGTAAATCGGCGTGCCGTCGAAATCGATGGTCGAGATCAGGCCGGTCGTTGCACCGGTGTAGAGCGGCACGTCCTCCTTGGGCCTGTTGAGGTCGACCACATACCGCGAGAGCCGGGCGGCCATGAGGCTGGCGCCGTCGGGCAGGATGTCGCGGGCGATACGATCCATGTGCCAGTCGGTGTCGCGCAGATCGAGCGCCTCGGGACAAAGCCGCGACCGCAGCGAATCGGGCAGCTCCGTGCCGGCATGGGGCACATTCAGCAGCAGGGGCGTATCGCCCGCGATCCGATCAAAAAGCGGTGTTTCAAGCTCTCTGCCCACGTCATCTCCTTTCGCATTTGAAAACTGTTATTGACATGCAAAAACGAAGCGTCAAGAAGGTTTCCATCCTATCTCGTCCCAGGCAGGCCGCCGGCCCTTGCGGTGCGGGAAGGATGAACCTGAACAGAGGGAGTGCATTCCATGATCCTATCCCGGCGCCAGTTCCTTGGCACCACGGCCGCTGCGACGCTGGCCGGTTTTGCAACCGCGCCTGCCTTCGCCGCCGGCCGCACCTTCTTCGGCATTGCCACCGGCGGCACGGGCGGCACCTACTATCCGCTGGGCGGGATGCTGGCGCAGTTGATCTCGAACACCGCCGAATTGCCCGATACCAGGATCTCGGCCACGGCCGAAACCGGCAACGCCTCGGTCGCCAACGCGCAGCTTCTGGGTCGGGGCGAGATCGAGTCCGCCTTCGTGGCGGCCGACATTCTCGATGCCGCCTTTCGCGGTGTGAACCAGTTCAATGAGGGCGCGCTGACCAACCTGCGGGCCATCGGCGCACTTTATCCGGAGACCGTGCAGCTCGTCGTGCGGGCCGACAGCGGCATCGAGACGTTCGAGGACTTGAAGGGCAAGTCGGTCTCTTCGGGCTCGCCGGGTTCGGGCCAGTGGCAGCTTCTGGGCGACCTCCTGGAGGCCCACGGCATGAAGCGCGAGGACGTTTCGGAGGACTATTCCTCGTTCGCCCAGTCGGTCGACAAGATCAAGGACGGCAACCTCGCCGCCTCGCTGATCACGGCCGGCCTGCCGACCTCGTCGGTGACCGATCTCGCCAATGGCCACGACATCCGCATCGTTCCGCTGAACGGTCCGGCGATCGCCAAGCTGCAGGAAACCCAGCCCTACTACGCCAACGCGGTGATTGCGGCGGGCAGCTACAAGGGCCTCGATGCCGACGTTGAAACGCTGGCCGTGCGCGCCATCTGGGCAACCCACGAGGAGGTTCCGGAAGAGATCATCTACGCGGTCACCAAGGCGCTCTACGAGAACACCGAGACGCTGGGCAAGGTGCACCCGATGGGCAAGCAGATCTCCCTCGACAAGGCATTGGAAAGTGTTTCGATCCCGGTTCATCCGGGGGCCGAGAAGTACTACGCCGAGAAAGGCGTCTCCAAGTAATGCTTGTGCGCAGGCAACTGCGCAGGATCGGGATGGCGGCGCTGGCCGCCATCTCCGTCGCGCCATGTGTCTCCCTGCCGGCTGCGGCCGCAGGAGGCGACTGGCTGTGCCTGACGGAGACCCGAGGCACGGGGCGCGAGGTTGCGCGCCTGCCTTTGGGCCCCGGGGCAACGTTTCGGTTGAGTTTCATTCATTCCGTTTCGCGTACGCCGGTGATCGACGCCTACCGCGTCGAGGGCGGCGAAATCGTGCAAACCTCGGAAGTGTTCGAGGCGCACGGCGCTGGGCTGCCGTCGATCGCCAACGATATGGACGCAACCGGTTGGCGGCATGAAGACGGCCGGTTCATTCTTGAAATGGCACGCCATACCGGCCCCATACCGCTGCGGATTCAGGCGCGCTTCAAGAATACGCTGCACACTGCCGGGACCGATCTGCCGCTGGCCGATCTCGGCCATGCCGCATTGACCCTTGCCCCTTGCGACGAGGATACAACGCATTGACCAACCTGATTCCTGACAGAGGCAGTCACGCCCAATCCGCGAGCGAGGCCGAGCGCGAACCGACCGCTGACGAAGTCGAGGCGCTCGTTCGGGAGTACGATTCGGAGTCGAATTTCCGCAAGCTCGTCGGCCCGACCGCGGTTCTCGTCACCGTCGCCGCGGTCATGCTGTCGCTGTTCCATGTCTACACGGCCGGCTTCGGCCTGCTCAACGAGGTCATGCACCGCACGATCCACCTGTCCTTCGTGATGGGGTTGATCTTTCTTGTTTTTCCGCGCAAGCGCGCGGCGCCCGACGCGAAGATCTGGGTGGAATCGCTCTTCTTCGCCGGCTTGTATCTCTATCTGCTCTACGAGATTGCGACGTGGCTGCCCGCCAGTACGGTAAGAACCGTCTTCATTGCCGTCATGCTGATGCTGATCGCGCTCACCCTGCCGTTCAACCGGCGCGGCGCCGACCCCGAGAAGGTCGCCCTGCGCGACTGGATCTTCGCGGCCTTCGGCGCGGGTTTCTCGGCCTATCTGTCGATCTTCTTCAAGTACATCTTCATCGACAATGTGGGCAACCCGCCGGAGCCCGTCTACATGATGGGCCTCATCGCCATTGTCATGACGCTGGAGGCCACCCGCCGCACCATGGGGCCGATGCTGGCCTATATCGGCATCGCCTGCCTGCTCTACGCGCTGGCCGGCCCTTATCTGCCGGGGATCCTTGCCCATCGCGGCTATTCCATCACGCGCATCATCAACCATCTCTATGTCGGAACCGAAGGCATATACGGCGTCGCCGTCGGCGTGGTGGCGACCTATGTGTTCCACTTCGTGCTGTTCGGCATCCTCGCGCAGATGAGCGGGCTTGGGAAACTCTTCATCGATCTTGCCACGATCGTCGCCGGGCGTGCCTCCGGCGGCTCGGCCAAGGTGTCGGTCGTGTCTTCGGGCTTTTTCGGCATGATTTCGGGCTCGCCCATCGCCAACACGGTGACGACCGGCGCCTTCACCATACCGCTGATGAAGAAGTCGGGCTTTTCCAGCCGCTTCGCCGGCGCGGTCGAGGCTTCGGCTTCCTGCGGCGGGCAGATCACGCCGCCGATCATGGGCGCCTCGGCCTTCGTGATGACGGAAATGCTGGGCGTGCCGTATAACGAGCTTATCCTGATCGCCATCGTGCCGGCCTGCTTCCACTATATCGCCATCCTGTTGATGGTGCATCTGGAGGCCAAGAAGCTGGGCCTGATGGGGCTGTCGAAGGACAGGATCCCGCAATTCGGCGCCGTGCTGGCAAGATCCTGGCATCTGTTCGTCCCGCTGGTCGCGATGGTGGCCATGCTGCTGATGCAGTACACGCCCTTCCTCGCCGCCTTCTGGGGCATCATCCTGACCATCGTGTTTTCCTACGTGCCGCTCGTGATGCATTCGCTCGGCAACAAAACGATGGACACCTCCACCGTACTGACGCCGCCGCGCCTGGTGCGGGGCTTCGAGGACGGCGCCAAGTTCGCGCTGGCCATCGGCGCGGCCTGCGCCTGCGTCGGCTTCCTGCTCGGCATGACGACGCTCACCGGTCTCGGCTTCAAGTTCTCCGCCGCGGTGGTGCAACTGGCGCATGACGTTGCCGGTTTCGTCACTGCGCTCGATTTCACCGGGCTTCTGTCTGAAAACGGCATGGCGCTGTTTTTCGGCCTGATCTTCGTCGCCATCGCCTGTATCGTCATGGGCGCCGGCATTCCGACGACGCCGACCTACATCATCCTGGCCTCGATCGCGGCGCCGGCATTGACGGAGTTCGGCGTGCCGCTCATCGCCACGCATTTCTTCGTGTTCTATTTCGGCGTGCTGGCCGACGTGACGCCTCCGGTGGCGCTGGCGGCCTATGCGGCTGCCGGTCTTGCGCGCAGCGAGCCGATGACGACAGGCACCACCGCTTTCCGGCTCTCTATGGGCAAGGCGCTGGTGCCGTTCATGTTCATCTACGCGCCAAGCCTGCTGTTCGTGGATTTCACCTGGGTGGAGTTCATCACCGCACTGCTTTCGGGCCTGCTGGGGGTGCTGGCGTTGTCAGCCGCCTATATCGGCTGGTTCCGCCGCGATCTCGTGCTGTGGGAAAAGGCGGCGCTGACCATCGCCGGCTTGCTTTTGATCTCGACCCATTGGGCGGCCATCCTTGCCGGCGCCGTCGTGGTCCTGGCAATCCTGATGCGCCCGGGCGGCGTGCCGCGCCGCGCGACCTGAGCGCGGCACGGCAATCAGGGTGGGCGCCGGGCGACCCGGCAAGATTGATCTGCAAAGTAAAGACCCGCTGCGCAAGATTTCTTGTTCAGATATACAGTCCATTTCTTGATCATCATCATTTTATGTTTGCCATTCGTGGCGAGGGCAATCACGATAAAGCGCCGTCCGGTCACACTCGGAGCCGCCCGGAGAATATCGACACCTTCCGTCCCGAACCTATCTCATCAACCACTATGGGGGAGACATGGCAAAGAAAGTGGCGATCCTGGGAGGCGGCATCGGCGGTCTGACCGCCGCGCACGAATTGGCCCTGCGCGGCTTCGCCGTCGAGATATTCGACGCCCAGACCATTCCCGGCGGCAAGGCCCGGACGATCCCCGCTCCGCATACCGGAACGCATGGCCGGCGCGATCTGCCCGGCGAGCACGGCTTTCGGTTCTTCCCCGCCTTCTACGTCCATTTGCCCGACAGCATGTCGCGCATACCCTACGGCGCGCGCGGGGCGACATGCGCCGAAAATCTGGTCGGCGTCGAAGCCATCCAGATTGCGCGTTACGACAAGCCGTCGGTGGAACTGCTTGCCCGCATTCCCAGGTCACTGGCCGATATCGAGATCTTGATACGCGAGGTGTACGGCCACATCCTGCCACTGCCGCTGGAAGACCTCGAATTCTTTGCCGGCAAGCTCTGGCAGGTGATGACCTCGTGCAAGGAACGCCGGCTGGCCGAACTCGAGAACGAGTCCTGGTGGGATTTCGTCGAGGCGGAAAATCGCAGCGCCGATTACCAGAAATTCCTCGCCGAGGGTCTGTCGCGCTCGCTGGTCGCCGCCAATGCGCGCAAGGGCAGCGCGCGCACCATCGGGCAGATACAGGTGCGGCTTGCCGATGGCATGATCGCCGGCGGCAAGGGCACGGACCGTGTGCTGAACGCGCCGACGAGCGAAGCGCTGCTGTTGCCCTGGATTGCCGAGATTGCCCGCCTCGGCGGCACCTATCATACGCGCAGCCGGGTGACGCGGATTTCCATGGACGGGGATCGCATATCCGCCGCGACCGTCTCCGGTCCCGACGGCGAGAAAGAGGTCGAGGCGGACTATTTCGTCGCCGCCATCCCGATCGAGCATTTCACACCGCTGATCAGCGACGAGATGGTCGGCCGTGCCCCGGAACTGGCCGGCGTCAGGCAACTGGCGCCGAATGTGCGCTGGATGAACGGAATCCAGTTCTTCCTCAAGCAGGACGTGCCGATCGTCGACGGCCATTCCCTCTATGTCGACAGTCCCTGGGCGATCACCTCGATCTCGGAGGCGCAGCTCTGGCGCGGCATCGACCTGTCGCGCTATGGCGACGGCACGGTGCGCGGCATCCTCTCGGTCGACATCTCGGACTGGGACGCGCGCGGCACCTTCGTCAAAAAGAAGGCGAGGGACGTCGTGGCTGCCGAGGACATCGCAAAAGAGGTCTGGGAGGAATTGAAACGCAGCCAGAATGTCGGCGGCCGCGTGCAGTTGAGCGACGACATGCTGCACAGCTGGTTTCTGGATACGGATATCGAGATCCCGCACGCCGACAGGCCGCATGCCACGATCAATCTGGAGCCGTTGTTCATCAATGAACCGCGTTCCTGGCCGGTGCGCCCGGCAGCGAAGACGGCCATCCGCAACCTCGTGCTCGCCTCCGACTACGTGCAGACGGAGACCGACCTTGCCTGCATGGAAGCGGCAAACGAGGCGGCGCGCCGGGCTGTCAACGCGATACTCGACGATGCCTGCTCGCACGACGAGCGCTGCCGGTTGTGGGACATGCCGATGCCGTCCGTGTTGAGCGCCTGGCGGGCGCATGACAAGACGCGCTTCAAGGCGGGTAAACCCTGGGACGGACATCTGTTCTTTTGAGCCTGCAAGCGAATAACCGGAAAGGGAATACGCAATGGAAGCCGATGCCGGACTGATCAAACGTCTCCGCCGGGCCATGCTGGCGCGCGCCGGCGAAGCGAATTTGCCCGGTCCACCGCGTCAGCCCGCGCCATTGCGCAGCGGCGAGGCGATCACGGCGCGCGACGACGGTTTTCACTTCCAGGACTTCCAGCATCACTCGCACAAGCTGTTCTATGTCGAATGGTGGTACTATAATTTCCAGGATCCGGTTTCCGGCCTGTCGGGCATGGTGACCTTCGCCGTGAGCAATCCCGGAAACGAGCTCGACCTTGGCACGGCAAGCCTCAACATGGCCGTTTTCCAGCCCGGCAAGGAGGTGGTTACGGACATCGAGTTCTTCCACATCACCCACTTCGCCGCCGCGCCCGAATGCGCCGATGTGACGATTGCCTCGAATACGGTGAAGGTTGTCGATCCCGATACGTACCGCGTGCGCGCACGGACCGGGGACGGCGCGGTAAGCATGGACCTGACGTTTCATCGCAAGGGCCCCTCGCAGTTGCTGGCCAACAACGTGCCGGGATACTCGGACTGGGAGGTTTCCAGCTGGCTGGTCTACATGCCGGGGGCGCAAGTGGAGGGCAGCGTCGTGGTCGACGGCCAGACATACGGGCTTTCCGACGCCAAGGGCTATCACGACCATGACTGGGGCATGTGGATGCTGCCCGAGCGCATCTGGAGCTGGGCGCAGTTCTCGACACCCGATCACACGGTGGCGTTCGATGTCGGCTTCCATGCCGCCTTTCAGAAGTCGACGGCCTATCTTCGCTGGGGCGACAAGGCGCTCTATTTTCCGCAGGACCGATTCAAGGCCACCCAGAGCGACTGGCAAAGCTGGTGGCATTTCTGGGACTACCCGACACGGGTTTCCTTCGAAGGTGTCGATGCCGGCGGCGAATATATTCTGCGGCTCGAATGGCAGGTCGCCGAAACCTCGACGCTATGGAAATACCCGCTGATCGTGTTCGAGCAGGCATGCAACTTTACCGGCCAACTCCTTGCCAGAGAATCGGAAACGGGCAAGGCCGGCGCCGTTCTTGCCGAAATCTCGACACCGGGCTTTTGCGAATATACCGATCGCTGGATCGGCGGCCACAGGGACGAATAGAACGGGAGCCGCAGGGGTGTAGCGAGAGCCCCTTCTACTTCTCGCGCAGCTGGTGCACGCCCGTCCAGTCGTCCGCCACGCCGTCGCGCATATTGGTTCTGGCCCGCTCCAGATAGGCTTTCGCGGGGATATCGTGCGGAACGCTGCCGACACAGTCGCTGAATGCTTCGGCGGCGTTCGCGAAATCCCTGGCGTAATATTGCGCGACGCCTTCCTCGTAGCGCGCCAGCATGCGGCGCAGCGGCTCGGCCCGATCCGCGGGAAGCGCGTCGATCACCTCGAAGAGGCGGATCGGCATCTGTTTGCCGACAACCGTGATGTAGTCGACCTGGCGAAGAGCGAACTGGCCCGGATCGGTCAATTCGCCAAAGGTGCTTTCGGCGATCAGCGTGCTTGCGCGGTATCGCCGGGTCAGCCCCTCCACCCGGGCGGCAAGGTTCACCGTATCGCCGATCGAGCCGCCGCGTATCTGGTTGAGGCCGCCCACGGCGCCGAGCACCACGTCGCCGGTGCTCATGCCGATGCCGAAGCCCGGCACGGGCAGGCCGCGCTTTTCGAGCGTGCCGTGCAGGCGCCGCAGTTCACGGCTGAGTGCAATGGCCGCCTGCACGACGACATCGGCCGGCGTTTCGAACAGGCTCAGCACCGCGTCGCCGATGAAATTGTCGACATAGCCGCCCGCCCTCAGCACTTCGCTTTCCATGGCCGCGAAGAGCTCGTTGAACAGTTCCATGCTCGCCTGCGGCCCGATCGCCTCGACGATGCCGGTCGAGCCGCGCATGTCGCAGAACATCACCGTCATGCGCTTGGGCGCAAAATCGCCGATCCGCAGCTCGGTGATTTCGCTGTGTCCCAGGGCGCGCAGAATGAATTGCGGCACGAACCGGCCATGCGCCGTCGTCAAGGAGACCCGCCGGGACTGCTCGCGGTCGAGGCTGCGCTTCAGGCGCTCGTGGCGCAAGGCGGCGACGAGGGGTGCGGCGATGGTGCGGAGTTGCCCGGCCGGCACGGCGTGTCCGCCATCGCGATCGGACTGCACCAGGAGACAGGCCACGGTGCCGTCATATTGCGGCAGGGAGACGCTCATCTGCTGGACCGCAGTCTGCGAGGCGTGCTGCACGATGGAGAGTTCCGTCGTTTCGGCAGACTTTCGGGCAGCGGTCGCAGCATCGCTCCGGGTCGCCACGCCCGTGTGATCGACCGACACGGCGCCGGACTTTCCACGCGTTGCCCGCAGCAGGGTGAACGCCTCGCCGTCCTCCAGTAGGACGAGTTCGAGATAGGTGCCGCCGAGCATATCGAGAATGCGCTGCGATGTGTTGGCGGTGAGTGCGTCGAGCCCCCCGGTCTCCGCCGCCGGGTCGGCCGGGAGAGGACCGCTTCGCACCGGCGTTGCACTGCCTTCGCTGCGCAATGGCAGTTGCCAGGACCGGTTTCCGGCAAGCCGGGAGGCAAATACCGGCGAGCCCCATGCCCTGGCCCGGTCTACTGCTTCTGAGTGATCGGATGCGCCGCGCGAAAGTCCCAGTTCGGCTTCGAGGCGCGACAGGCTGTCGGCGGCGAACCCGGCATAGAGAACCGGTAGCGTCGAGCCATGACCCCTTTGCGTATCGCCCGGCTGGAGCGTGTGGCCCAGCCCTTCCAGTGCCTTGAGGCGGTCGCCGGCAGCCCATCTGGCAAGGCACTCGGCGAGACCCGCCAGCGGTACCACGTCGACGGCGCCCTTGTCGGCCCAGTGCCTCAGGCGCCGCGCGCCCTTGCCGGCGAGCCGGGCGAGCATTTTCGGCGTCGTGCCGGCGCGGGCGCATTCGGATGCGGCCAGGGTGCGCAAGAGGATGGCGTGGGGGACGTAGAACTGTCCCTGCAGGGCGTCGGAATGGCGGTCGATCTCGCGGGTTGCGGCCAGACACGCCATCATGTCCCCGGCGATCGCATGGCGCAGCGCCTGGTACAGCTTGACGTAGCACAGCGAGGTGAAGTCGCCGTGATCCAGGCAGTAGGCCTCATGCTTGTCGTCGTCGGGCAGGGGCGCTTCGCCCGGGTCAGCCGCCGCCCACTCGATGAATTCGAGCATCATTGCGAGAAGGAACGCGACCTTGCTCTGGTTGTGCCTGGTGGAGATGGAATGAGCCTGCCTTGCCATGGCGCGGACATCCGCCAGCGGCGTGCCCGACCAGAAGGCGTCGTTGCACCGGTGCCACATGCAGTAGGTGGCGAATTCGAGGTCGCCGGTGGCGATGCCGGCCTTCTCGCCCTCCAGCAGATGTTCGGCGATGAGGTCGCGCCCCTCCTGCCAATGGCGGACGAAGACGTTGAACAGCATGTGCACACGCGCGCGCAGATGATCGGCCTTGAACTTCTCGATCAGGCGCAGCGCCAGGATTCCGTAACCGTAGCCGGCCTCGACGCGGCCCAGCATGGCGCACATCGCCAGGCCGTAACACTCCCAGCCGAAGGCCGAGGCAATGCAGTTTCCCTTCTGCACGGACAGCCGCACCATGCGCAACACGATCAGCGCAAACAGGTTGGGCGCGGCGAAATAGGCCGCCGAGGCGGCAAGCATGAGGATCTCCATTTCGCGCTCCGAGCGCTCGTCGCGCATGCGCGGAAGCTGGAACAGCTCTTCGCTCGTGTAGCGGCGCAGGACCAGCATGGTGCGCGCGAAGCTCGTCGCCACGTTCGCCTTGACTGCATGGCGCGGCAGCGGTGCCTTCAGGCGCCGCAGCGTGTCGAGCGCCATGTCCAGGGCTTCGGGATAGGCCATCGCGCTGACCCGCTCCTGCAGCAGGATTGCACGGGCACGCGCCCAGTCCGCGACGTCGCGCGCGTTTTCCGCGGCATCGCGGCAGAAGTCTTCGAGTGCTTGCCTTTCGCCGCACAGATACGCCGCTTCGGCGCCCGCGAGATGGACCATGCGAGTGTTTTCGTAGCCGAGCGACCATGCATCGTCCTGCAGAACGACCATCGCTGCCCTCGCAAAGGCCAGGGCCATGCTCGGTCCGCCGGCATCGAGCGCGCGTCTGGCGGCAAGAGTGTTGAGGTCGAAGACGCGCTGGCGCTCGGCCCGATCGGGGATCGCATCTGGAGCGTGGTTGAACAGGGAGACGGCCCGAAACAGCCAGACATTGTCTGCTTCCTCGTCGAACCGGCGGGCAAATATCCGTGCGCCGCGCAGGCGGAAACTGCCCATATCGGCCGCGGACGCACGATCATGGGCCGCCTGCTGCACGGTATCATGGGCGAAGCGAAGCTCCTGCCGATCCGGATCGGTGATCTTGCCTTGCGATGTTGATCCGACGACGAGGTGGCGCATCTTCAACGCCTCGACCTGCGAGCGGATATCGTCCACCGGTACGGATCCGACTTCGGCCAGCAAGGCGATGTCGAATGTCTGGCCCATCGCCGCAGCAATTGTCAGCGTGCGAAGCATTTGCGGTTCCAGCGCAGACAATCTCAGGTCGACGAGATTGTGAACCCCGGTATCGCTCAGCAGCTCTTGTGCTTCGTCGAAGAGTTGCGACCACGCGCTGCTTTTCGGATCGCGCTGCAGCATCTGCCTTTGCACCAGCACGTCGACAAAATTGACGGCTGCGAGCGGGACCCCGCCCGTCGACTGCTTGATCTGCCTGCTCAACTGCCCGATGATTTCCGGTGGAAGCTCGACCGACTGATGGATGAAGGCCTGGATCTCGGCCTCCGAAAGGCCGCCGACCGTCAATTCCAGCGCCTTGACCCCCGCGACCTGCACGGAGCGAAGGAATGTCGACACCCTTTGCTGCCTGTCCGCAACCTTGTCGTCGGAGCGAAAGGCGACGAGTACCGCCACATTCTGCACATCCGGATCGACGACGAGGTCGCACAGGAGGCGCAGCGTCGCCGCATCGGCCCATTGCAGGTCATCGAGATGAAAGATCAATCTGTGCTCGGGTGTCGCCAGTGCCGCGACGAGCTTGCGCAGAACGATGGACAACCGGACCTGGTTCTCCTGCGGTGCCAGTTCGATGAGTTCCGGCTGCGCCCCGAGGACTTCACCCATGCGCGGGCACAGATTGATCACCAACTGGCCGTTCGGGCTGACGGCGTCGACCAAGCGGTTGCGCAGGGCGGAGCGCTGATCGCCGGGCAGGGCCAGTATGCGTTCGGCCAGGGCCGAAAGCGCATCGGTGAAGAAGCGGGCCGGCCCCAGGTCGAGATACTGGTCGAACTTGGTCGAGACGAGCCAGTATCCGCCTTCGAGACCGTCCAGAACCTCGCCTGCGAGGGTCGACTTGCCGACCCCTGCCTTGCCGGAGACGAGGACCACCCTGGTCTCGTTGCCCGCCCTGTCGGTGAGGAATTGACACACGCGGGCGATTTCCGCGTCCCTGCCGATCAATCTCTTCTTGTGTTCCAGTTGCATCGATGCTGCCGCCCGCCGCGCGATACGCAATTTCGATACTGCCTTCGGCCCGGTCAATCTAGCGCAGATTGTCGGCCTCATGTCGATAGTTGCCACAGGGCGGCGGCTCGCCGGCCCCAATCATCGCCCGGGTGGGGTTGTCCTGGCGGCCACGCTCGATCTCCAATTCTCAGCATATTGTCGGAGCAGCGCGGAGCGATATATCGGGGCTGCGGGCGCGGGCGGGGCAGGGGGTGTGGCGCGCCCGGCCAGCAGGGCGGCGCCAACGCTCGTGCCCGTTCCGTCTTCTTCCTGAGCCGCCACAGGCCGGCCTGTGGCGGCAGACAGCATCGAGAGATAGGGCGCGTTCGCGGCAAAGGGACCTTCGACCACGATTGCTCCGTCCGCGCCGATCAGGTCGAGGCAGGTCGCCGTCATCAGGGCCAGGTAGAACGAGGCGGCGACGTACCGCCGCCCTCCCGCAGGTTCTTCACCAAGCCACTCTGCCGCATGGTCGGGGAAGGGGCCAGATCCCTGCTGAACCGACGGCAGCAACATGATGCTTTGGCTTAGGGTGTCTTCGAGGTCGGCATCGTTCGAGCGTCGTTCGGCGTCCTTCATGACCGTCTCGAATTCGCGTCCGCCCATGAACCGCGCCGAGGCGACGGGATCGCTATGGGCGTTGACGTTGATCAGCGTGTCGCGCGCGGGATCCAGCACTGCCTTGCCGCTGCCGACGGCCATGGCAACCACCCATGTGCCGGTCGACACAACGGCAAACGGGGGTTTGCGCGTTTCCAGGTGCGGCAGCAGGGAGGCGTTGGAATCGTGGATGCCGCAGACGACCGGTGTTGCGGGATCAAGGCCGGTGCGCGCCGCGATCTGCGGCAGGACGGGGCCGAGCACCGCGCCTGCTCGGCGCAGCGGCGGGAACAGCTTTCGCCACCCTGCGGCATCGGCCAATGTCGAGAAATCGCCCGACTGCGGGTTCCATAGATCGGTGTGACAGCCGAGCGACGTCGCCTCGCTCGCAACGACGCCCGTAAGCCGGTATGTCCAGTACTGCGGATAGGTCAGGAACGCGTGCGCCGTCGCGAATGCGTCGGGAAAGGTCTGCTGCAGCCAGAAGATCTGGGCGCCGAGATTGAGACCGGCCGGCAGACGCGGCGATCCCGTTTCGGCAAAGGGAGGGCGTATCGCCTCGTAGTCGGCGCGGAGGTCGTCCGGTCCTTCATGCTCATAGTCGAGCACCGGCAGGACGAGGTCGCCCTGCCGGTCGATCAGCGCCGCCGTCGCGCCATGCGTCGTCACCGAAACGGCGTCGATCGGATGGTCGCGCCGGAGCGTGGCCAGGCCGTCGAGGACGAAGGACCACAGCGCCTCGACATCATGATGCGGATAGGGGCCTTGCGTTCGCGGCCGGTTGGGTTGGCGGATCGCTGCTATCTCGGTGCGTCGTTTGAGGTCGACCAGCGCCAGCTTGGCATTGGTCTTGCCGATATCGATTACGGCGACGTGGCGGGTTTCGGCGGGGTTCATTGCATATGGAAGACGGTCTCGAGCGGGGCCGAGACCGGCTCGTTGTCGGGATGGGTCTGCATGATGTCGGCCATATGGGCCCACCAGCGCTGCATCACCGGATGCTTCGGCAGATTGTCCATCGCGTGGCCGTCGCTGCGCCACAAGACGGCGAACAGGATGTCGGTTTCCGCGTCGAGATGAATGGAATAGTCGGATATGCCGGCCTGCTTCAAAAGCGTGGCGAGTTCAGGCCAGATCGCATCATGCCGGCGCACGTACTCCTCGTGCATGCCGGGGTTTAGCTTCATCTTGAATGCGTATTTCTCGGCCATCACACGGTGCGCGCCTTCTTCAGCCTTTGCCACAGGATCGGCAGGGCGATGACGGTAATCAAGAGCATCCCGATGGCGATGGACATGACGATGCCCGGAACGTTGAGCAGGCCGAGCCCGAACGTCACCAGACCCATGATGACGGCCGCCAGCACGACGCCGACGATCGAGCCGGAACCGCCGAGGATAGAGACGCCGCCCAGCACGACCATGGTGATGACCTCCAGTTCGTAGCCCTGGGCGATCGACGGCCGGGTGGAGCCGAGCCGCGAGGTCAGAAGCACCGAAGCGACGCCCGCCATCAGGCCGGTGAGGCAGAAAAGGATGAACTTCACCCGCTCCACACGAATGCCGGAGAAGGCGGCGGCGACCGGGTTGTTGCCGATCGTGAAGACCGTGCGGCCGAAGACGGTCCGATGCAGGAGAAACCAGAAGACGACGGCCATGACGGCGAACAGGACGATCTCGAACGAGACCACCCACCAGACATAGCCCTGGCCGAAATAGGCGAAGCTCTGCGGATAGCCGCGATAGGCTTCGTCTCCGAGAACGATAAAGGCGATGCCGCGAAACAGGCTCATCGTGCCGATGGTGACGACGATGGAAGGCAGCCCCAGCCGGGTCACCAATAGGCCGTTGAAGGCGCCGCACGCCAGACCCACGGCGAGCCCGACAATGACGAGACCGGGCGTGTCGAGGCCGGCCTGCATGGCCATGCCCATGGCAGTCGACGCCAGCGCGATGATCGCGGCGACGGACAGGTCGATCTCGCCGGCAATGATCAACAGCGCCATGGCCAGCGCGATCAGCCCCTTTTCGACGAAGTTGAAGGTCAGGTCGGAGATCGACCAGGCATTGAGGAAATAGGGCGAAGCCAAGCTGTTGACGATGAAAATGGCCACCGCCACGAGCACCAGAAGCGCTTCCCACGAAAACAGCGCCGAACGCAGCGGCGAGTCGAGGCGGTCAGGAATGTGCCGGTCGATGGTCGTCATGCCGTGGCGGCCTTCTTCAGGATGATGCGGCCCTTGTTCTTCTCGCCGCGGGCATTGAGCACGACGGCAAGGATGATCGCGCCGCCGGAAATGGCGAGCTGCCAGAAGGGTGAGACGTTGATGACGGGCAGGGCGGAACCGATCACGCCGAGAAACAGAGCCCCCAGCACAGCCCCCCCGACGCTGCCGACCCCGCCGGCAATCGACACCCCGCCGATGACGCAGGCGGCGACGATCTGCAACTCGTAGCCGTTGGCGACCTCCGTCGAGGCGATCACGTAGCGCGAGACCCAGAGATAGCCGCAAAGCCCGGCGACCATGCCGGAAAGGCAGAAGGCGAGAAACTTCGTGCGGCCGACATCGATGCCGGCATAGACCGACGCAGTCGGATTGACGCCGGCGGCATAGATCGACCGCCCGAGCGACGTTCGCGTCATCAAGACGAAGAAGGCGGCAATGGTGATGATCGCGATCCAGGAGAGCACCGGCAGGCCCAGCACCTCGGCACGCTGAAGCGAGATGAAGGCGGGGCTCATCGCGTCGGCATTGACCCAGGCGCCGCCCGAGACGACGAAGGTTGCGCCGCGAAAGATCGTCAGCGTGCCGAGCGTGACGACGATCGGCGGTATTGCGAGCTTCCACACCAGTGCGCCGTTGAAGGCCCCCAGTGCGGCGCCGATCGCCATCGCCTGTACGATGAGCAGCGGCACGGGAAGGCCCGGAAAGGCGGCGTTGGTCATCGCCACCACCATGCCTGTGAAGGCCAGGTTGGAGGCCATCGACAGGTCGATCGACCGGGTCAGGATGACCGCCATCTGTCCCAGCGCGAGGATGACGAGGATGGAGTAGTCGTTGAAGACGGTCAGCAGGTTGTCGGGCCGGGCAAAACCGGGAAACCGCACGGCGACCAGCATGACGAGCAGCGCGATGGCCGCCGCCAGCCAGACTTCACGATGCTTGGCGAGAGATTTCATGCCACGATCCCCGCGGCCGCGCGAACAAGCGTCTCGGCGTCGAGGCCGTCATTGTCGTAGATATTCACCATACGTCCCTCGCGCATGACGACGATCCGGTCGGACATGCCGAGGATCTCGGGCAGTTCCGATGAAACCATGATGACCGACAGGCCCTCAGCGACGAGCTCGGCCATGAAGCCGTGCACCGCCGCCTTGGAGCCAATGTCGATGCCCTTGGTCGGCTCGTCGAGAATGATGACCCGCGGCTTCGTCGCCAGCCATTTGGCGATCACGACCTTCTGCTGATTGCCGCCGGACAAGGTGCCGACGTCCTGGCTGAGCGAGGCGGCGCGCAGATCGAGGCGCTCGGTGTAGGTGCGCGCCAGCGCGAATTCCTCGGCGAGCCTCAGCACGCCGTTCTTCGACGTTTTCGACAGCGATGGCAGGGAAACGTTCTGGAAGATCGGCAGGCCGATCACCACGCCCTGCCTGCCGCGTTCTTCCGGCACATAGACGATGCCCGACGCGATGGCCTCCGCCGCCGATTTGGGTGCGAGCGTCTCGCCGTCGAGCGCGATCGATCCGCCACTCGTCCGGGTCATGCCGGCGATCGCCTGCATGATTTCGCTGCGGCCGGCACCGACAAGGCCGTAAAAGCCCAGGATCTCGCCGCGTTTCAACTCGAACGAGATGTCTTCGAACTCCGTCGGGTGCGAAAGGCCCGAGACCGCCAGCAGGGGTGCGCCGATTTTCGGCGTCCGTTCTGGAAAGATATGTTCGACCGAACGGCCCACCATGAGCCTGACGATCTCGCCCTCGGCTGTATCGGTCAGGCGTCCCTCGCCGACCATCTCGCCGTCGCGGAAGACGGTGTAGCGGTCGGCGATGCGATAGATTTCGTCGAACTTGTGGCTGATGAACAGGATCGCCTTGCCTTCCTCCTTGAGGAACTCGATGAGCAGGAACAGCTCCTCGATCTCCTTGGCCGAAAGGGCCGCGGTCGGCTCGTCCATGATGACGATCTGGGCGTCGATCGACATGGCGCGCGCCACCGCCACGAGATGCTTGTTGGCGATGCCGAGGTCGCGCAAACGGGCGTCGGCATCGATGTGACCGGCCCGCATCGTTTCCAGCACTTCGCGCGCATTGGCGCGCATGGTGCGCCAGTCGATCAGGCCGAGCCGGCTGCGCGGCGCATGGCCGAGAAAGATGTTTTCGGCCACGCTCAGGTCGTCGAACAGCACCGTCTCCTGATGGATGGCGGTGATCCCGTTTTCGAAGGCCGCATGGGCGCTCGCCAGCTCGACCGGACGTCCATCGATGGCGATCCGCCCCGCATCGGGCTGATAGATGCCGGTCATGATCTTGACCAGCGTCGACTTGCCGGCGCCGTTTTCGCCGATCAGCGCCGTCACCTGGCCCGGATAGAGCGACAGGGCGACATCGTTCAGCGCCCGCACGCCGGGGAACGATTTCGATATGCCGGAAAGTGTCAGCAGCGGAGCGGTCGCGTTGACCGTCGTGGGGGCAGGGGCGTGCATCATGCGTGCGCCGGCGCCCCTTCGCGCCCCCCTCTGGCCTGCCGGCAATCTCCCCCACAAGGGGGGAGATTGGCTGTCGCCCCTGCGTTCGCCGATCGCCAACTCCGCAGGATATGCGCCGGCAGAGATGAAGGCCGATCTCCCTCCTTGTGGGAGGGATGGCCGGCAGGCCAGAGGGGGGCAAGGTAGAGCGTGAACACCGGCTATCATCCTGCAAGTCGCTGGAACGCGGGCGGCGCAGGCGATGCGCCGCCCGCTTGGCTGAAGATCAGTAGATCTTGGAGAACTCTTCGATGTTCGACTTGTCGAACTGGAAGGGTGGCGCCATCGCCGCGGCATTGGTGTCGTCGAGCGTGACTTCGCCCACCCGGCCGATCGACAGCGTCGCGCCCGGTTCCGCCGTGGCGCCGGTCGCCAGGTCGTGCGCCAGGTAGACGGCCGAATAGCCGAGGTCGATCGGGTTCCACAGAGCCACGGCCTGGCTGGCGCCGTTGTCGATGAACTGCTTGAACTCCGACGGCAGGGCGAGGCCGGTGACATTGATCTTGCCGATCAGGTCCTCATCCGTGACCACCTGGGCGGCCGCCACGACGCCGACCGTGGTCGGAGCGATGATCGCCTTGAGGTCCGGATAGGAGGCGATCAGGCCCTTGGCCTCGTTGGTGCTTTTGACCGCATCGTCGTCACCATAGACCGTCGCAACCAGGTTGATGTCGGGGAATTTTTCCGGCAGCACCTTCTTCGCCGCCTCGATCCAGGCGTTCTGATTGGTCGCGGTCGAGGAGGCCGAGAGGATCGCGACGTCGCCGCCTTCGGGCAGATAGTCGGCGGCCAGCTTGATGATGGTCTCGCCGATCAGGTCGGTGTCGGACGGGTTGAGATGCACCTGGCGGCCCTCCGGCGCCACACCCGAATCCCACGACACGACCTTGATGCCGCGGCTCATCGCCTTTTTCAGCGCCGGCACAAGGGCGTCGGGATCGTTGGCCGAAATCGCGATCGCGTCGACCTGCTGGGCGATCAGCGAATTGACGATCTCGATCTGGCCTTCGGCCGTCGCCGAGGTCGGTCCGGTATAGATCACTTCGACGCCGCCGATCTCCTCGGCTGCTTCCAGCGCCCCCTTGTGGGCCGCATCG
Source organism: Mesorhizobium xinjiangense (assembly GCF_009749525.1). GTDB lineage: Bacteria > Pseudomonadota > Alphaproteobacteria > Rhizobiales > Rhizobiaceae > Mangrovimarina > Mangrovimarina xinjiangensis. The sequence continues at coordinate 21,863 of NZ_WOAC01000022.1, forward strand.
AAGAAGCCGTTGCCGAGCGACTTGACGACCAGCGCGATCTTCATGTCGGCCGCCGAGGCCGGCATCGCGAACACCGCAGCGGTCATCGCCGCCGCGGCAAAGAGCTTTTTCATCAAGGACATATCTCTCCTCCCTTATGTTGATGGTTCATCAGCGCCGCCGCTTCAGGCCGGCAGCGAAGATTCCTCCGCGCCGGCAGCACTTGCCGGGGCGATGATCAAGGCGACCCCGGCCGCCTCGAGCATCTGTGCGTCGGCGTCCTCGACGCCTTCGTCGGTGATGACGGTTGCGATGCGCGACAGGCCGCACAGGATGAGGCTCGATCGCAGGCGGAATTTCGAGGAATCGACCAGCACCACCAGTTCGTCGGCCTGATCGATCAGCTTCTGTTCGGCCTGGATGAGGAGCGGGTCGCCCTCCATCAGCCCGAGCGGACCCAGGCCCTGCGCTCCCATGAACATGCGCCGGGCATAGAAGTTGCGCGTGACGTCGTTTTCGAACGGCGACAGGATGATGTTCTGCTCGCGATAGATCGTGCCGCCCGACAGCATCACCGTGTTCTTGGAATGCTTGAGCAGGTGCTCGGCGATCGGAAAGGAATTGGTAAAGATCGGCATCCTGCGATTGGACAGGAAATGCACCATCTGGAGGGTGGTGGTGCCGCCGTTGATGATGATCGGCTCGCCGTCGCTGCAAAGATCGACCGCCGCGCGCGCAATGGCCCGCTTTTGTACGGCATGCATCGTCTCGTTGACCGAAAACGGCCGTCCGGCCAGCCCGACGATATGGGGCGGGTTGATCGCCTCGGCGCCGCCGCGCACGCGCCTGAGCCGCTTTTGAACGTGCAGTGCGGCAATGTCGCGCCGGATCGTCGCTTCCGAGGAAGAGGTCAGGTCCACGAGTTCGGACACCGTCGCGACGGGCCGTTCCTGGACAGCCGACAATATGATGCGGTGGCGCTCTTTCTCGTGCATGGTTCCTCCCTGCCGGCACAATTAGCTCATCGAAAACGGGCATTGTCAATCATATTCGATCAATTTGCTGCGTTGTGCATCGCAATATGATCGAAATTGATCGTTTTTGATTGACATGCCCCGCGCCGCGATGCACATTTCGTCTTGATCGAGCGCCACTGCCACGGCGCACCGGGAGGTTCAGAACATGCTTGAAACGCGCACCGCCTCGCGCCTTGCCGATCTTTGGGACGAGGCCAAGGCTGCAGCCATGAACGAGCAGGAGCGCCTGCTCTACCGCTCGAACCTGCTTGGCTCGGACAAGCGCATCACCAATTTCGGCGGCGGCAACACGTCGGCCAAGGTCATCCAGAACGATCCGCTGACCGGCGAACCGGTCGAGGTCTTGTGGGTCAAGGGATCGGGCGGCGACGTCGGGACGATCAAGCTCGACGGCTTTGCCACGCTTTACATGGACAAGCTCAAGGCGCTGAAGGGGCTTTATCGCGGTATCGAGCATGAAGACGAGATGGTCGGCTACCTGCCGCACTGCACCTTCAACCTCAACCCGCGCGCGGCCTCCATCGACACCCCGCTGCACGCATATGTGCCGAAGCCGCATGTCGACCACATGCACCCCGACGCGATCATCGCCATTGCCGCCTCGAAGGACAGCAAGGCCCTGACCGAGGAAATCTTCGGTGGCGAGATCGGCTGGCTGCCCTGGAAGCGGCCGGGCTACGAGCTGGGTCTGTGGCTGGAGAAATTCTGCCTGGACAATCCCGAGGCCAAGGGCGTGGTTCTGGAAAGCCATGGCCTGTTCACCTGGGGCGATACGGCGCGCGAAAGCTACGAGACGACGGTCCGCATCATCAACCGGGCCATCGAATGGTTCGAGGAAAGGACGGCCGGCCAGGCGGTGTTCGGCGGCACCCGGCGCAAGGCCATGCCGGCCGGCGAGCGGCGCAAGGCGGCTGCGCGGCTTATGCCGGCGATCCGCGGGATGATTTCGGCCAAGGGCTACAAGGTCGGGCATTTCGACGATTGTGATGCGGTGCTCGAATTCGTCTGCTCGAACGACATGGAGGCGCTCGCCGCGCTCGGCACGAGCTGTCCCGACCACTTCCTGCGCACCAAGATCAGGCCGCTGGTCGTGCCGTTCGACCCGCAGGCGCCCGATCTCGACGCCACGCTCGAAGCGTTGCCCGGCGCGGTCGAGGCGTATCAGGCCGACTACACGGCCTATTACGAGCGCTGCCGGCACGCGGACAGCCCGGCGATGCGCGACCCCAACGCGGTGGTCTATCTCGTGCCCGGCGTCGGCATGATTACCTTTGCCGCCGACAAGGCGACCGCGCGCATCTCGGCGGAATTCTATGTCAACGCCATCAATGTCATGCGCGGCGCTTCCTCCGTGTCGACCTATGTCGGCCTGCCCGAACAGGAGGCCTTCGACATAGAATACTGGCTTCTGGAGGAGGCCAAGCTGCAGCGTATGCCGAAGCCGAAACCGCTTGCCGGACGGGTGGCGCTCGTCACCGGAGGAGCCGGCGGCATCGGCCGGGCGACTGCGGCGCGGCTTCTGGCCGACGGCGCCTGCGTGGTGCTTGCCGACATCGATGCCGAGGCACTGACGGCCGCCGATGGCGTGCTTGCCGGGGTGCATGGCAAGGATGTCGTCCGCTCGGTGCGCCTGGATGTCACCAGCGAGGAACAGATTGCGGCCGGGTTCGTCGATGTGGTCGTCGATTATGGCGGCGTCGACATCCTGGTCTCCAATGCGGGACTCGCATCGTCGGCGCCGGTCGAGGAGACGACGCTCGAGCTTTGGAACCGTAACATGGATATCCTCGCCACCGGTTATTTCCTGGTGTCGCGCGAGGCGTTCCGGCTCTTTCGCCAGCAGAAGATGGGCGGCAACGTCGTTTTCGTGGCGTCGAAGAATGCGCTCGCCGCTTCGCCGAACGCTTCGGCCTATTGCACCGCCAAGGCGGCCGAGATCCATCTTGCGCGCTGCCTGGCGCTCGAGGGCGCGGGCGAGCAGATCAGGGTCAACGTGGTCAATCCCGACGCGGTTCTGCGTGGTTCCAAGATCTGGACCGGCGAATGGAAGGAGCAGCGCGCCGCCGCCTACAACATGTCGACGGACGAACTCGAGGAGCATTACCGCTCGCGCTCGATGCTGAAACGTTCTGTCTTTCCCGAGGATATCGCCGAGGCGATCTATTTCCTCGCTTCGGATATGTCGGCGAAATCGACCGGCAACATCATCAATGTCGACGCCGGCAACGCGCAGAGCTTCACGCGGTGAGGCCCGGTGTGATGTGATGCTATCCATCGGATGCACCCCCCTCTGGCCTGCCGGCCATCTCCCCCTCAAGGGGGAGATAAGCAGCTTCAACGCTGCCGTTCGACCAGAGGCGTTGGTGATTGGCAAAATGGGTCGCGACAGCCAATCTCCCCCCTTGAGGGGGAGATGGCCGGCAGACCAGAGGGGGGTATTGGATAATGACCGATAAGCCGATCGCGGCGGATATCGTCGAAAAGGAAAACGAAGCGCGGGGCACGGCGCTTCTGCGCGACTACGAGACGCTCGGCGAGCGACTCGACCGGCAAGGCATCGCGATCGACGCGATTGCCGAAAAGGTCGCCGCCTTCGGCGTTGCCGTTCCGTCCTGGGGCGTGGGCACCGGGGGCACCCGCTTTGCGCGCTTTCCCGGTCCCGGCGAACCGCGCGACATCTTCGACAAGATCGCCGATTGCGCGGTGATCAACCAGCTCACGCGCGCCACGCCCACCGTGTCGCTGCACATTCCGTGGGACAAGGCCGACCCGTCGAAGCTGCGTGCGACCGCGGAGCGTTTCGGCCTCGGCTTCGATGCCATGAACTCCAACACCTTTTCCGATGCGGCGGACCAGGACCTTTCCTACAAGTTCGGTTCCCTGTCGCACACCGACGCGGCGACGCGCCGCCAGGCCGTCGAGCACAATCTCGAATGCATCGAGATCGGCAAGGCGATCGGCTCGAAGGCGCTGACGGTGTGGATCGGCGACGGCTCGAACTTTCCCGGCCAGTCCAACTTCACGCGGGCCTTCGAACGCTATCTGTCGGCGATGAAGGAGGTCTATGCCGCGCTGCCCGGCGATTGGCGGCTGTTCACCGAGCACAAGATGTACGAGCCGGCCTTCTATTCGACCGTTGTCCAGGACTGGGGAACGAATTACCTGATCGCGCAGGAACTGGGCCCCAAGGCGCACTGCCTCGTCGATCTCGGCCACCACGCACCCAACGTCAATATCGAGATGATCGTCGCGCGGCTGATCCAGTTCGGCAAGCTCGGCGGCTTCCACTTCAACGATTCCAAATATGGCGACGACGACCTCGATGCCGGCTCGATCGATCCCTATCGGCTGTTCCTGGTTTTCAACGAACTGGTCGATGCCGAACTGCGCGGCGCAAAGGGATTTGATCCGGCGCATATGCTCGACCAGAGCCACAACGTCACCGATCCCATCGAGAGCCTGATGGTGTCGGCTTGCGAGGTGCAGCGCGCCTATGCCCAGGCGCTGCTCGTCGATCGCGCGGCATTGGAAGGATTTCAGGACGAAAACGACGCCCTGATGGCCGCACAGACGCTTAAAGTTGCCTTCCGCACCGATGTCGAGCCGATCCTGGCGCGGGCGCGCCTTCTCGAGGGTGGAGCGATCGATCCGGTGGCCGCCTATCGCGCGAGCGGCTATCGCGGGAGGGTCGCCGCCGAGCGGCCGAGCGTCGCAGGAGGCTCGGGCGGCATCGTATAAATCAAGCCGGATGAACGGAGTAGCGCGAAGAACTCGACTACGAGGTCAGTGTTCCGCGGCCCGCCTGATGCTTCTGGCGACGTCCTGCAACTGCCTATAGGAGCGATACCGTTCCTCGTGCAGCGCCGCAACCTGCCCCGTGGCGGGGTTGTAGACGGCGTCGGCCGACGACATCGCCGCCATGGCGGTGGGTATATCCGTGAAACATCCGGCCGCGACTGCGCCGAGCATGGCCGAACCGAGCAGAACCGGCTCCTGCGCGCGCGGGGCGAGGACGGGAAGCCCCGTCGTATCGGCCAGGAGCTGGCGCACCAGCGGGTGGCTTCCGGCGCCGCCGCTGATGGCGATCGTATCGACCGGTGCGCCGTTTTCGGCCTGGGTTTCGATGATCTGGCGCAAGCCGTATCCCAGCCCGCATATCCCGGCGACATAGAGCGCCACAAGTGAATCTACGCCGCGCTCCATGCCAAGGCCGGCAATGACGGCGCGGGACTGCGGGTCGGCAAAGGGCGCCCGGTTGCCGAGAAATTCCGGCACCACGTGCAGACCGCGGGCGAGCGTCACCGCATCGGACGGCGTGTCGACGGATTGGCGCGCGCGTTCGGCGAGCCATCCCGGCAGCGAATATCCTTCGTTGTTCGCCGATTGCCGTGCTTCTGCGGCGGCCGGATGGAACGACACGAGCTGGTCGACCGCTGCGCCGGCCGCCGACTGGCCCCCTTCGTTGAGCCACATGCCCGGCACCATGGCCTGATAATAGGGGCCCCAGACGCCCGGAATGAAGACGGGCTCTTGTGTCGACGTCATCGTGCAGGACGAGGTGCCGAACACATAGGCGAGGGTCCTTTCCGGTTCTTTCTTCGCACCTACGGTGCCGATACCGCCCGCATGCGCGTCGATCAGGCCCGCACCGACCGGAATGCCCGGACGCAAGCCCAGATCGGCCGCCGCCTCGGCGCTCAGCCCTTGGCCAAGCGGCGTGCCGGACGGCACGATACGTTGTCCGACGGATGCAAAATCTTCATCGGGCAGGTCGCCGAGCCCGATCAGGCGAAAATAGTCCGGATCCCACCGATCCTCATGCGCCAGATAGGTCCATTTGCAGGTGACGGTGCAGCTCGACCGCGCGAGGTCGCCCGTTGCCTTCCAGCCGAGAAAGTCGGCCAGGTCGAAGAACTGCCAGGCGCCATGATAGGTCTCGGCCAGGTTCTCCTTGAGCCAGAGCAGCTTGGGTGTCTCCATTTCGGGCGAAATGATGCCGCCGACATAATCGAGAACGCTGTGCCCCGTGGCGTTTATGCGCTCGGCCTGGTCGGTTGCCCGATGATCCATCCAGACGATGATGTTGCGCCGCGGGTCGCCGCCTGTGCCGACGGGCAACGGCTTTCCGCCTTCTCCCAGCACCACCAATGAACATGTCGCGTCGAACCCCATTGCGACGATCCGGGACGGGTCGACGCCGGCCTTCTCGACGGCGCCGCGGACGGCGCCGCAAACCGATGACCAGATTTCGTCACTGGACTGTTCCGCGACACCTCCGCTCTCCTGCCAAAGCGTGATGTCGCGCTTGTCGGAAGCGAGCATGGTTCCGGCCGTGTCGAAGAGGCCGGCGCGGGCGCTGCCCGTGCCGACATCGATGCCGAGCAGATAGGTCTCGCCTGGAGTGGAAAGGGTATGGTCCTGGGCCATTGGCGCTCCCGTGGATCGGCGCGGCGGGTGTCCTGCCGTGAAACGGCTGGTTTAGAGGTCGACGCTGTTCGGAAGGATGACGAGGTCGCGGATGACGACGTTGCGCGGGCGCGTCAGCATGAACAGCACGGCCTCCGCAACTTCCTTCGGCTGCATCAGGGAGCCGTTGGCAAGCGCTTCTTCCATCTTCTCCTTCGGCCAGTCGTCGAGCAGCGCCGTCACCACGGGCCCCGGCAGGACGGCGCCCATGCGAATGCCGTATTCGGAGACCTGCCGGCGCGTGGTGTGCAGGAAGGCCTGCACGGCGAATTTCGACGCCGTGTAGACGGGCTCCCACACCACGGGCACCACGCCAGCCACGGACGAGGTGAATATGATGTCGCCCGTTCGGCGCTCGATCATGTGGGGCAGAACGGCCCGCACGCAGCGGAAGGCGGCGTTGATGTTGAGGTTCAATACCCGGTCCCAGGCGTCGGGATCGCCTTCGGCCGCAGCTCCCCCGACATAGGCGCCGGCATTGGCATGCAGGATGTCGAGCGGACCGGCGAGTTCGACGATCCGGTCGAGCATCGAGGAGACCTGCGCGCCGTCCAGGAGATCGACGACAAGGGGGAGGGCGTTGGGTCCGAGTTCGTCGCACAACGCCTGCAAGCGCTCCTCGTCCCGGTCGACCATGACGACCTTTGCCCCCTCGGCAAGCAGTGTGCGTGCGCATTCCAGGCCGATGCCGGAAGCCGCGCCGGTCACGGCGGCGACCTTGTCCTTCATGGTTTCAGCCATTGTTCTTCTCCGTTCGTCTGAAAAATCCCTAAGCGCGTCCGTGGCTTGCCCGCGACTGGCGCGCCAGGGAATCCACGATCACCGCGATGGCGAGCACCGCGCCGGTGATCATGTAGCGCAGCGACGAACTCAGATTGAGCAGTGTCAGGCCGTTCGATATCGACTGGATCACCAATATCCCGAACAGCGCCGACCACGCCGAGCCGCGCCCGCCGAAAAGCGAGGTGCCGCCGATCACGGCTGCGGCGATCGCGTTCAGGTTGACGTCTCCCGTGCCGGCCTGCTGGCTGGACGATGCAAGGCGCGCGGCGGAGAGCACCCCGCCCAGCGCCGCCATGGTCGAACAGATCATGAAGGCGGACAGCCGGATGAAGTTGACGTTGATGCCGGCGCGGCGCGCGGCCTCCGTGTTGCCGCCGATCGCGAACATCGAGCGGCCCCACTTGGTGCGGGTGAACGCGTAATTCATCACGATGACCATCGCGATGAAGAGCCCGAACATGTAGGGAATGCCACGCCCCTGGTTGAGATAGAAGACGACAACGAGCAAGGCCAGGGTCAGGACGCCCGCCTTGAACAGAAGAACGCCCAGCCCGGGATTCGACAGCTTGGCGGTGGCGCGGTTGCGAATGGTGCGCAGCCCGAGCACGACCATGACCACCCCAGGCACGATCGCCAGGAGATAGGCGAGCCAATGCGGCATCACCAGGATTTGCCCGAAGCGCACGAGGGGTGAACTGTAGGGCAGGTTGATCGAACCGGTCGGCCCCAGAATGTAGAGCTGAAGGCCCAGAAGCGCGAGAAGCCCGGCGAGCGTCGACACGAAGCTCGGCATGCCGAAGCGGTTGAGAAACGTGCCGTAGATCAGCCCGACGATCGCCCCGGAGGCCAGCGCGCCGAGCACCGCCACGGGCAACGGTATTCCCAGATTGACCCAAAGCACGCCGACGATCGCCGAGGCGAGGCCGCTCATCGAGCCGATGGAAAGATCGATCTGCCCGAGCAGAAGGACGCACACGACGCCCAGAGAGATGAACCCGACGGCCGCGGCGTCGAACAGCAGATTGACGAGATTGTTTGGGGCCAGAAAGACCGGATTGAGCGATGTGAAGACCGTTGCGATCAGGATCAGGCCGATGGCGACGGGCAGCATGCCGAGATCGCCGGAACGCACGCGGTCGATAAAGCCGCGAACCATGCCGGCGATCCCCTCGTCGTGCCGCAACCGGGTGTCCGCGCGGTCCAGTGCGCTGGAGTCATGCTTCATCTTGAAGGTCCGTGTTTTCGTGCTTGCGCGCATGGCGGCGCGAGACTGCGTTCTCTGTCGCGCCGGTGATGGCGGCGACAAGTTCCTCGTTGGAGCTGTCCGCGGTGAACACGCCGTTGTTGCGCCCGAGCCGCAGGACCACGACGCGGTCGGCCACCGCGCGCACGTCTTCCATGTTGTGCGAGATCAAGATGACGCCGTGGCCGCGGTCGCGGACCCGTTCGATCAGGTTCAGCACCTCGGCCGTCTGGGCAACGCCGAGCGCGGCAGTCGGCTCGTCGAGCATGATGATCTTGGGGTCGAGCAGCAGCGAGCGCGCAATGGCAACGGTCTGGCGCTGGCCGCCCGACAGGGAGGCGACCGGCTCGCGCACCGAGGGGATGCGGGCCGACAATTCGTTCAGCAGTGTCCAGGCGCGCACCTCCATGGCCACCTCGTCGAGGCGCCACGGCGCAAGCTCCTGGCCGAGGAAGAGATTGCCCACCACGTCCAGGTTCTCGCACAGTGCCAGGTCCTGGAAGACGGTTGCGATGCCCAGCATCAGCGCCTTTGCCGGCGTGTCCAGCGTGACGTCCTCGCCCATGAACTCGATCGTGCCGGCGCTGGGCTGGTGAACGCCGGCCAGCGTCTTGACGAGCGTGGACTTGCCGGCGCCGTTGTCGCCGACAAGCGCCACCACCTCGCCTGCGTGAATATCGAGATCGATGTCGGTCAGCGCCGATACCGCGCCGAACTGCTTGGATATGCCGCGCAGGCGGAGGATCGGTTCACCCGGCGGGCTGTTGCCGGCAGACGATGCGCTCATGAGACATTTCCCTTCCGCGGGTTGTGCCCGCTTGTCCCTTCCGCGGGTTGGGGCCCCAGCGCCCGGTGGGGCGGGCCCAACGCTCATTGCAGGATAGCGGTTCGTTCTCAGTTGAGAATACCGGCTCAGTCGAGAATGCCGAGCTCCTTGCACGGCGCTTCATATTCGCCCGTGCAGACTTCTTCCGGGGTCTGGATGCCCTTGTCGAAGATCTCGGCCTTGATGTTCTCCCGGGTGACGACGGCCGGCACGAAAAGCTCGGACGGCGTATCGTAGAGCGTGGTCTTGGCCTCGGGCTCCTCGCCCTTGAGGAAGGTGACGGTGACCCCCGCCGCGGCCTCTGCGACGATCTCCGAGGGTTTGGAGATGGTGTTGTACTGGTCGCCGGAAATGATGAGCTGCAGCGCGGCAATCGTCGCATCGTTGCCGGTGACCGGGGGAACGGGGTTGACGCCGGCCGCCTTCAAGGCGGCGATGGCACCGCCCGCAGTGCCGTCATTGGCGGCGACCACGCCGATGATGTCCGAGCCGAAACGCGTGATCTGACCGGCGGCCCATTCCTGCGCCTTCGGCGGAGCCCAGTCGGGCGTGTCATATTCGGCGAGCGTCTTGTACTCGGAATTGTCGAGAGCCAGGTCGATGCCGTCGCGGATCAGGCCGGCCGCGGCATCGGTGGGCGAGCCGTTGATCTGCAGCACGCCGGAGCCGGCCGGCACGCCTTCGGCCTCCAGGTGGTCCACCAGAGACTGCGCGATCGCCTCGCCGATGCCCTTGTTGTCGAACGACACATAGTAGTCGGCCGGCACATCGGGGATGGGACGGTCATAGGCGATGACCTTGACGTCCTGCGAACGGGCGATCTCCACCAGCGCGGCGGCCGCGGAAGAGTCCACGGGATCGAGCACGATGATCTTGGCGCCCTGGGCGATCACCGAGTTGAACTGCTGCTGCTGCAGCGAGGCATCGGCATTGGCGTTCTGGTAGATGACGGTGCATTCGGCGCACAGCTCGGCCATGGCCGCCTTGAAGCCGGGAAAATCGTGCTCCTCGTAGCGCGTCGATGCCTGGTCCGGCATCAGGAAGGCAACCGTGGCCGGCTCCTGTGCGTGGGCGAATCCCGAAAGCGTCGCCAAGGCGAGCGCGGACGTGCCTGCAAGCATAAGAACAGATTTCATTGTCGTGTTTCCTCCACTTGTCGCCCGAAGGCCCGAAAAGCCCCGAACGCTCTTTGATAATGACGCCTCCCGCGGGAACGAATCTTGCCCGTTTTCCGCCGATCGTCCCACGGGAACCAGCCGTCTGCGGCCATTCTGCCACACACGCACCATCGATTGTGCATATCTGCTCAATCGATGAAGCTATCATTGTTGTTCCGCCGCTTTGGTGTCAAGATCAAAATCGAGACAGGAAAGGATGAATGCGTGGACAAGGCGCGTGCTGCCGGCGACGGCGGCGGATCGAAACGAACGACCATCTATGATATTGCAGAGATCGCCGGGACCTCTCCCAGCGCGGTCAGCGCCGTTTTGAACGGGACATGGAAAAAGCGCAGGATCAGCGAAAAGCTGGCCGAACGGATCACGCGGATCGCCGAGGATGAGGGCTACGCCCTCAACCTGCAGGCGAGCGTTCTCAGGCGCGAGCGATCCAACATCGTCGGCATGATCATGCCGAAATACGACAACCGCTATTTCGGCGCCATCGCGGAGCAGTTCGAGACACGGGCGCGCCAGCGCGGCCTGTTTCCCGTGATCACCTGCACCCAGCGCGAACCGGCGCTGGAACTGGAGGCCGCACGGGCCCTCGTGTCCTATCAGGTCGAGTGCCTCATCGCCACCGGCGCCACCGATCCCGACCGGATCAGCGAATTCTGCACCGCCGCCGGCGTGCGCACGATCAATCTCGACCTGCCGGGCTCTCTCTCGCCGTCGGTGGTCTCCGACAATTTCGGCGGCGCGCGCGACCTGACACGGGTGATCTTGTCGCGTGTTCGCGCCGAGCTCGGAACGTTCGAGCCGCTCTATTTCATCGGCGGGCGGGCCAGTGACCACAACACCGCCGAGCGGTTGCGCGGTTTCCGCGAGGCTCATGCCGAGGCGGGGCTCGATGTGCCGGAAGATTGCGTGATCATCAGGGGCTATTCGGCGGAAAAGGCCGAGGCCACCCTCGACAGCATGGACCTGCCGCAGCGTTTCGGCATCTTCGTCAATTCCACCATCACGCTCGAAGGCGTCGTCAGGTGGATGCAGCGCAACGATCGGGGTGGCATCGGCGGTCTGCGCTTCGGCTGCTTCGACTGGGACCCCTTCGCCGCCCGCCTGCCGGAAAATGTCGGCATGGCCGAACAGGACGTCCCGCACATGCTGGAGGCCGTGTTCGAAATGATCGACACGCGACCGGCGACAAATGTCCTGCGCGCCGTTCCCTGCGCCTTGCACCTTCCCTCCGACAGGGCGCGCCACGGCGCCGGGGTCGCGCTGACCGGATAGGCGGGGAGAGTGTGCCGGGACCCGCGAAGTCTTCCAGCGGGCCTGGCTGTTCCAGATCGAGGGGATAATAACGGAAAATCAAAGTGTTGCATCGGTGATCTCATCCGCCAACGCTTCTGCACGAAGAGTGCCAGTGAGCCGTGGTGGACCGATCAGCTCAATTCCGTGAGTGCCGAGATGAAGCGGGAAAATAGTTCGCCCTGCGAACTGATCTGCAGCTTGGCATAGATGTTGCGCCGGTGAATACGTACCGTGCCTGGTGCAATTCCCAGCACCTTGCCGGTCGCCTCCGCCGAATGGCCTTTGAGCGCATATTCGACAATCTCTGTTTCGCGAGGCGTGAGCAGGTTGCGGCCAACACTCTGGAATGCCTGCTCGATGAGCTTCGACAGGCGCGGCCCCTCCGCGGCCGGCCGGTCGGCAAACCGCGAGATCAGCCCCTTCCAGTGACGTTTCGAGCAGGCGTTGACGAAGGCAAACAACGCATTCAGATCGCGGAATTCACGTGCTGAAAAGACCTTGTGCTCGCGCATCGCCGAAATGACCACGCTGACATCGTCTCCCACGTCGACGATAAAGCCGATCTCTTCGGCGAGCCCGGTTTGCACATAATAGTTGCGGAAATATTCGCTCTGGTAGAAGCGGTCAGGAGCCAGTTCACGCAGGCGCACGAGGCGAGGATCCGTGGGCGCCACCGAATGCAGGTAGAACGGATCGAGAAGGTAGGGCCCCTCCTGATAGTCATCGACCATTACCCGCCGCTTCACTTTCGGAAAATCGTCATAAAGATCAATCGGTTTTCTGTCTTCGTAATAGGCGAAGATCACGGTGAATTCATATGGGACCACCGAGCGCAGCGCCTCGGTCAGAATGTTCGGAAATTCCGCCTCCCCCAGCGCGTCAACGACGCGGGCACTCTCCTCTACCCACTTCATCCCGCACCCATCTCCTGAAATCTATGCGCTTTGTGGTATATACAGCAATCAGCTTAATTCCTAACAATTTGCTCATGCATGCAATAGACCGGTCAAGCCGGCCAGCGCAAAAAAATTGTGTCTGCATAACATATGCAACCTGAGGGGACAGGGAAACCGAAATGACAGGGCACATTGGCAACAGGCCGGGGGATGAGACGGTTGCCGAATTTGTCGAAACAACGAAGCGTTTTGGGCCGGTGCTCGCTGCCGACAGGCTGAGCTTTCGCATCCGCCGTGGTGAGTTTCTCTCTTTTCTCGGTCCTTCCGGCTGCGGCAAGACCACGGCGCTGAGGATGCTTGCGGGCTTCGAGGCACCGACGGAAGGGCAAATCCTGATTGATGGGCAGGAGATGGGGGCAACGCCCGCCTATCGCCGTCCCGTCAACATGGTTTTCCAGCAATATGCGCTGTTTCCGCATATGACGGTGGCGCAGAATATCGGCTACGGACTGCGCCAGCGCCGCCCGCGCATGGCAAAGGCCGAGATCGCCGCAAAGGTCGAAAATGCTTTGGCGATGGTGCGCCTCACCGAGTTCGGCAACCGGCGCATCTGGGAAATGTCCGGCGGCCAGCAGCAGCGCGTGGCTCTTGCCCGCGCCATTGTGAATGAACCCAAGATCCTGCTTCTCGATGAACCCATGGCCGCGCTCGATGCGAAGCTGCGGGCGGAGATGCAGCGTGAACTGCTCGATCTGCAGCGCAGCCTTGGCATCACTTTCGTCCTGGTCACGCACGATCAGGAAGAGGCGCTCTCCATGTCCGACCGCATCTGCATCATGGGAAAGGGCCGCATAGCCCAGATCGGCACGCCGCTGGAACTCTACGATCAGCCGGCCAATCGCTATGTGGCCGATTTCGTGGGCCGCGCCAATATCTTGTCGGGGCAGATTGTCTCGCGTGAAGGCGGAATGGCGCGGATCGCCCTTCCAGGCGGGCGCGATGTCGTGGTCCGGGCGCCTGCTGGTGATACACGCAAGGACGTCGAAATCGCGGTGCGGCCAGAGGCTCTGGGCCTTGCGTCCGCATCCGACCAGATCCCCGATGGCCACACGGTTCTCCCTGCCGAAGTGACCCGCCGCACCTTTCTTGGCGATCATATCGAATACCTGCTGCGCTCGGCCGATCTCGGTCCGCTTCAGGTTCTCGTGCCGCGACAGGCCGAAAGAGCCATGCGCGGACATGACGTGGGCGCCAGGCTCCACGTCATCTGGGCACCAGGAGCGGGCCTCATGCTCGGTGCCGAAGACTAAGCACCATCGCAACAAGGGAACACTGATATGACAGACGAATCGACACCGATCTCGCGCAAGAAATTCCTGGAGGAACTGCGGCGCTATGAGAAAGGCTCCGTCACGCGCCGCCACTTTCTGGGCGTAACCGGCCTCGGTACGGCGATGGCCGTCATGTCCGGCGCCATGCCGGGCCTGGTGAGCGGACGCGCACGCGCGCAGGAACTGGGCGATAGGGCCGTGCTGGCCACCTGGCCCAACTATCACGACCCGGCAAATTTCGATCTCTTCACCGATGAGACCGGCGTTTTCACGCAGGTCAACGTGTTCGGCTCCAACGAGGAAATGCTGGCCAAGCTGCAGGCCGGCGGCTCGGGCTGGGACGTGTTCGTTCCGACCAACTATACGATCTCGACCTATGTCGAGGCCGATCTGATCGAGCCGCTCGACATTTCCAAGCTGCCCAATTACGACGCGAAGGCCTTCCAGGCACGTTTTGCCGATGCCGGGACGATCGACGGTACAGTCTATGCCGTTCCGAAGAATTGGGGCACGACCGGCATCGCCTCGAACAGCAATCATACCGGTGGTGTCGTCGATAGCTGGAAGAGCTTTTTCGACGGTGCGCGCGACCAGTGGACCGGCCGGGCCATGGTGCATGACTATCAGTTGACGACCATCGGCAATGCGCTGGTCTATTTCGGCCATTCCTTCAATTCGGTTGCGCCGAATGAATTGGCCGATGCCGAAAAACTGCTGATCGATGTCAAGCCGCATCTCTTTGCCATCACCTCCGACTATCAGCCGGGAATGCGCAATGGCGATGCCTGGCTTACCATGTGCTGGACGGGCGACGGCAAACAGCTCAATTCCGACATGCCGGAAATCGGTTTCGCGCTCGGCAAGGAGGGTGGCGAGATCTGGTCGGACTACTACGCCATTCCGAAGGACGCGCCGCATCGCGAGGCCGCTTATGCGCTGATCAACTATCTTCTGACACCGGAAGTGAATGCGCGCGAGGCGCTGGCCCACGGCTATCCCGTTGCCGATTCCCGCACCAACGCGCTTCTGCCCGAGGAACTCCTGGACGATCCGATCCTCTATCCGGCAGCCGAGCGGCTGAGTGCGCTGGAGTTCGGCGCGGCGGCGACATTGACCGACCCCAACCGCGCCGAGTTGATGGCCCGCTTCAAGTCGGCCTGATCGGAGGGGACGATGGCCTTGACGCAGAAACAGACAAGGTGGCTTCTGCTCACGCCCGCGGGGCTGTGGTATGCGGCGCTGCTGCTTCTGCCGTTGGCCGTCGTCCTCATCTTTTCCTTCGGCGAGCGCAATGCGGTGGGCGGCTACGCGCCGGGCTTCACCTTCGAGCAGTATGCCAACCTGCCAGCCCGTTTCGCCGCCTTCCGCAACACGATGACGCTGGCGCCGCTTGGCACGCTGGCGGCGCTGCTGATCGCTTATCCGCTCGCTTATTTTCTGGCGGTGAAGGTCAGTTCGCGCTGGAAGACCACGCTTCTGGTCCTGGTCATCGTGCCCTTCTGGACGTCGATCCTGATCCGCTCTTACGCGTGGATATTCCTGCTTGGAGGCAGAGGAATCCCGGCGCTTTTCGATTGGGTCGGCATCGAGGGCGTCAGGCTGATCAACACGCCTTTCGCGGTGCTGATCGGAATTGTCTACGGCTACCTGCCGCTGATGGTCTTCCCGATCTATGTGGCGCTTGAAAAGCTCGACAAGCAGCTCCTGGAGGCCGCCGCCGATCTCGGCACGCCACCCTGGCGCAGCTTCCTGCAGATCACCTTGCCGCTGTCCATGCCCGGCGTCCTGACCGGCACCATGCTCGTCTTCATCCTCCTGATGGGCGAATTCCTGATCCCCGCGATCCTCGGCGGCGGCAAGGTGTTCTTCGTCGGCAACGCTTTGGTCGATCTGTTCCTTCAATCGCGCAACTGGGCCTTCGGCTCGGCGGTGGCCGTCGCGCTTGTGGTCATCATGCTGATCGTCGTGACGCTTTACGGCCGTCTCGCCCGCCGGTTCTCCGTTGGCCGCGATGATGTCGGCCTGATGTGAGGAAGCCATGAGACTTTACGCGACGGCCGTCTATCTGTTCCTCTATCTGCCCATCGGCATCATCGCGCTTTTCTCGCTGTCGGCGGGACGCTCGGCAACGCAGCTGCAGGGCATTTCCATCAAGTGGTATGGCCGCGCGCTGAACAATCCGTTCGTGATGGAAGCGCTCTGGACCTCGGTGAAAGTCGCCTTCGTCTCGGCGGTCCTGGCTTCCGTCGTCGGCACCATGGCGGCCCTTGCGCTGACGGGCATGAAGGGGCGGTTGCGGGCCGGCTTCGACCTGATGGTGCATGTGGCCGTGATGATCCCCGGCATCGTCATAGGCATCGCCACGCTGATCGCGCTGGTCTCCGTCTTCGACATTGTGAACCCGTGGCTCGAGGCCGCAAGCGGCTACCGGCTCTCAATGGGTTTTGGCTCGCTGGTGGCGGCACATGGCCTTTTCACCATGTCGCTGGTGGTTCTCATCGTACGCGGGCGTATGGAAGCACTGGACCGCGCCTTGATCGAGGCGTCGAACGATCTGGGCGCCGGCTCGCTCGCCACCTTCCGGCAGGTCACGCTGCCTCTGATCGCGCCCGCGATCCTCGCAGGCTTCCTGCTCAGCTTCACCTTCAGCTTCGATGATTTCATCATCGCCTTTTTCGTCGCCGGCTCGGAAACGACGCTGCCCATCTATGTCTTCTCATCGATCCGGCGCGGCGTGACGCCGGAGATCAATGCGATCGGCACGATGGTGATGGTGGCCTCGCTGGGGCTTCTGATCGTAGCGCAATTGATGCTGCGCCGTGGAGACGCACGGCGGCAATAGATTTCAACCAAGGAGAACAGAATGCTTCAGGGACGCGTCGCATTGGTGACGGGTGCAGGGTCAGGAATTGGACGTGCGGGCGCCATGGCCATGGCGCGCGAAGGCGCCGATGTGATCGTGACCGATCTGCGCGCCGAACTCGCCGAAAGCACCGCAGAGCATATCCAAGCCGCTGGTGGCAAGGCTGAGGCCCGGGCGCTGGACATGCGCGACGACGCCGCGATCGAAGCCGAGGTCGGCCGGATCGTTGAGAAAAAGGGACGGGTCGACGTGGTTCACAGCCATGCCGGCATCCAGATCGCGGGCAAGCTGGAGGACGTGTCCGCCAGCGACATGGATGCGGCCTGGGCGCTGAATGTGCGGGCGCATTTCGTGCTGTCTCGTGCCGTGGTCGCCCCGATGCGCAAGCAGGGCGGCGGGTCCGTCATCATCACCGCGTCCAATTCAGGATGCCAATATGATCGCGGCATGATCTCCTACGCCACCACGAAGCACGCTGCCGTCGCCATGGTCCGCCAGATGGCGGCTGACTATGCGCGCGAGAACATCCGTTTCAACGCGCTCTGTCCCGGCTTCGTGGACACCCCCTTCAATACCGGTTTCGAAAAGCAGATGGGCGGCCGCGCGGCATTGGAGCACTATGTTTCGGAGGCCATCCCCATGGGGCGCTGGGCAAGCGTGGAGGAGATTGCCGAAGGCATTCTCTATCTCGCCTCCGATCGCTCGAGTTTCGTGACCGGCCTGGCGCTGGTCATCGATGGCGGGGAGATTCTCTAGCGCGCATTCGCTTCAAACGGAAACGTTTGAAGCAAAGATATGCGCGCCAGGTCAATATGCTGGAACATGTGCCTTTCACTCAAACGATTCCGTTTGAGCGGGACATCTTCTAGATCTGCAGGCTGCCGACGCTGGCACCGCCGCAGACATAGAGTGTCTGGCCGGTGACGAAGCCGGATTTCGGATCGGCGAAGAACATGAAGGCGTTGGTGACGTCTTCGACCTCGCCCAGACGGCCGACGGGAATGCGGCTTGCAAGCTCCGCCTCCTGCTGGCTGCCCTTTGGAATGATGCCCCAGAAGTTGTCGGTCAGGATCGGGCCGGGCGCCACGACATTGACGGTGATCTGGTGCGGCGCCAATTCCAGCGCCCATGTGCGCGCCATGCCGACCATGCCGGCCTTCGAAGCGCCATAGGCGGTTCGGGTTTTCGCGCCAAGTGCCGCACGCGAGCCGTTGAAGATGACGCGGCCGAAGCGCCGTTCCTTCATCGCCGGCAGGAAGGCCTGCAGGAGGGTGAGCGCAGACCCCAGATGCAGTTGCGCCAGGCCGGTTATGTCGTCGGGTTTGGCGTCCTCGATCAGGTTTGGCCAGATCAGGCCGGCATTCTGCACGAAATGCGTGACCTGATGGGTGGCCGCGATCTCCTTTGCCGCCTGGCTGACGGCGTCCGCGTCGAGCAGGTCGGCCTCCACCGAGCTCAGCCGCTCGTGCGAAAAGTCTGGTGCGCGGCGGGCGACGGAGACGACGCGGTAGCCATCGGCGAGCATGCGCTTCGCTAGATCGGCGCCGATGCCCTTGTTGCCGCCGGTGATGACGGCGGTGAAGTCCTGGCTCATCACTGCCCTCCTTCCCGCGCGACGAGCGCGATGACGCGCAAGGGGCTGCCCGTGCCTTTCTTGATCTTCAGCGGCGTAGCAATCAGCATCGCGCCTGTCGGCGGCAGGCGATCGAGATTGTTGAGGCATTGCAGTCCGTAGCGGCCCGCGCCGTGCAGGAAGAAATGGGCCGGGTAGGGGGGCGTGTAATGCGCGCCCTGGCCGGCGTCGGTGCCGACCGTCTCCGTTCCGAAGCCGCGAATGCCGCGCTTGTTGACGAGCAGTTTCATCGCGTCGGGCGTCGGTCCCGGCGAATGGGGGCCGTCCTCGCGCATGTTGAGATAATCCGCACCGCGCCGTTTCGACCAGTCGGTGCGCATCAGCACCCAACTTGCTTCCGGAATGCGCCCGTGCTTGGCCTCCCACGCCTCGATGATCTCCGGCGTCAGCTCGAAATCCTCATCGGCCTTCGAACCGTCCGAGCAGTCGATGACGCAGACCGGCCCGATGAAACGGTCGGCCGGGATCTCGTCGACATTGCCGTTGGGGATGTCGCGGCCCGAGATCCAGTGCGAGGGCGCGTCGAAATGCGTGCCGGTGTGCTCGCAGCAGGTGAAATTGTGCCATTTCCACGCCGGCCCGCGATGGTCGTAGGCAGAGATTTCCTCCATGCGGAAGCGCGCGCACTGGCCGAACTCCGGCGGCAGCACGATGACCGGGAAATCCTGGTCGAGCGTGTGGGTGAGGTCGATGACCTCGATCGCTTCGCTTGCGAGCGCTGTCGCCAGGTCGCCGAGAAGGGCGGCGGGGTTCGGTGCCTGAACGGTCATGTTTCGCCTCCACCGGCTTCGGTCATTTCGCGTTCGAGGATTTTCGCCCCGGCGCGCCATTTCTCGATCAGGTCCTTTGCCACGTCACCGACAAAGACATCTTCGAGCCCATCCTTCAGCCCTGCAATGATTGCCCTGGCGAGTGCAGCCGGCGCCACCTTGGGCGGCGGCAGCGGCTGGTGCCAGGCATCCTCGGTCGGCCCGGTATAGACGTTCATGACGCGCACGCCGCCCGGCCGCATTTCGGCGCGCAGGCACTGCGACAGCGAATAGGCGGCGGCATTGGAGGCGGAAAAGGCGCCGAAGGCGGGCATGTTGGAATAGGCGTAGACCGACAGGATGTTGACCCAGGCGGTCGCACTGCTCTGGCCGTCGGCACCGCGCCCGCGCATGGCCGGGCCGAAGGCCTGGGCAAGACGCATGAGGCCGAGGAAATTCACCTCCATCTCGTCGCGGGCAAAGACTGTATCCCCGCGGTCCATGATGCCGCCGGGGCGCACGAAGCGGGCATTGTTGACCAGGATGTCGGTCTTGCCGCCGATCTCGCCGGCAAGTTCGTTCACCGATTGCGTGTCGGTGACGTCGAGCGGCAGGATCTCGACATTCGGGATAGCGGCGAGTGCGGCGCGGTGCGGATAGGCCCGCCAGCTTTCCGCCTCGCCGACAAAGATGATCGACGCCTGCGCATCCGAAAAGGCCTTGGCCAGTGCCACGGCATTCTCGCTTCGGGCGTCCGTGATCAGCACGCGGCGGTATTTCGGGTCGCAGCTCATTTCGCGCAATTGCGGGTCGTCTTCCATGGCGGGGGTTTCCTCGCTCGGCAGAGCGAAGAAGACGCCCTGGCCGGATTTGTCGAGCCGGTTGACGATGCGCACCGTGCCGCCGCGTTCGACGTCGCCATGCACGTGGCACATGATCGACGGGCCGGCGTCGAGCTTCACCGTGCCGATGCGCCACGGCGTGCGCTCTCGGAAATAGACGTTTGTGCTGGTGCGCACCGTTGTCTCGGCCATCAGGCGGCCGGCCGGCGAAACGTCCTTCCAGGGAAGGTCCACCGAAAGGCAGGCGGCGCAGGCGTCGCGCGGCGGATATTGGATCGCGCCGCATTCACCGCAGACCTGCAGCATGAAGCGGCCCTCGGCTGCGGCTGCGGCAAGGCCGAGTGCGGCGCGGCTGCGCAGTTCCGACGGCCGCGTGGGCACGCGCGTGCGCTTTTGCGGGTCCTTCTTCGGCGGCGGGACGATCGGCGTCGTCATTGGGCATCTCCCGAAATGATGGTTGCCCCGGAGCACACCCCGCGGTCGAAATTGATCATGCCGAAACCGGAGACCATGGCGGTCGTCGCGTCCTTCACCTGCGTCGGCCCGGCGGTGCCTGTCACCTGGCGGATGGCCTCGACCAGTCCGATGAAACCGCCGGCCGCACCGGCCTGGCCGGCCGAGAGCTGGCCGCCGGAGACATTGTGCGGAAAGTCGCCTGCAATCGTCAGGTCATGGGCGCGCACGAATTCGGGTCCTTCGCCCTTCTTGCAGAAGCCAAGATCCTCCAGTTGCATCATCGAGATGACCGGATAGTCGTCATAGGTCTGCAGCAGGTCGATGTCGTCGGGCTTCGCGTCAGCCATAGCGTAGAGCTCGTCGATATCCATCGCCCACCCGCCGCGCATCTGGATCGGATCGTCGGGAAAGGCGTTGTGGCGCTCGATGGTGGAGCGGATGCGGGCGAAAGGAATGCCGGCGGCGCGGGCGTCCACTTCGCGCATGACGAGGAAGGCTTCCGCGCCGCTCACCGGCATCACGCAGTCGAAGAGCGCGATCGGATCGGAGATCATGCGCGCACCCATATATTGATCGAGCGTCAGCGGCGTCTTCATGATCGCGTGCGGATTCTTCAGCGCATTGTCGCGCTGGGCAACGCAGATGCGGCCGAAATCCTCGCGCCTGGCGCCATATGCATTCATGTAATGGTCGGTCAAAAGCGCGAAGCAGGCATTGGGGCCGCCCGCGCCGTATGGGTAGGAAGCGTCCTGGGCGAACCGGCTGAAGCTCGACAGCATGCGGCGGAAACTGTCGACATGGTTGGTGTCGCCGGAAACGCAGGCGACGATGTCGGCGTCGCCCGCCTGCACGGCGCGCGCCGCCCGGCGCACCGCCGCAACGCCGCTGGCGCCGCCCATCGGGATATGGTCGAGCCAGCGCGGCGTCAGACCCAGATGCTGCGTCAGGCCGACGGCCGTGTCGGGAAACAGCGTGAAGCTCGAAACGGAGAAGCCGTCGAGATCACGCGGTGCCACACCGGCCGCCTTCAGCGTCTGCCTCAGCGCGCGCGCGATCCACCAATGCGCGGTTTCCTTCGAAAAGCGCTGATAGGGTACGGTGACGGGCGCGGCCAGCACGATGCCGTCATAGCCGAGGCGGCGGGAGGAGGATGAGCGCGCCACTAGGCTGCCTGCCTTTTCTTCATCGCGCGGGTATCGACCGTTGCCGGGTCGTCGAGCAGCCGCACGACCAGTGTCTTGAGTTCGCCGCGCTGGATCTTCTGGGTCGAGGTCAGGGGCAGGGCGTCGACGAAGGCGATGTAGCCCGGCACCTTGTAATAGGCGACGCGCGACAGGCACCATTCGGCGATGGCGCGGGCGCGGGCCTGCGAACGTTCGCCGTCAACCACGAGGCAGGCGAAAACCTCGTCGCCGCGCATCTCGTCGGGTGCTGCGGCGACGGCCGCCGCCTTGATATCGGGGTGCTGCATGAGGACCGACTCGACCTCCACGGCGGCGATGTTTTCGCCCGAGCGCCGGATGACGTTCTTCTTGCGGTCGACGAAGAAGAAATCACCGTCTGCGTCGCGCATCACGATGTCGCCGGTGTGGAACCACCCGCCTTGCCAGGCCTCGGTCGTTGCCTGCTCGTTGGCGTAATATTCGGAAAAGAAGCCGAAACGCGGGTCGTCGCCGGCATGGCGCACGAGGAGTTCGCCGGGCTCGCCCGGGGCGGCGTCCGTGCCGCCTTCGCTCACCACGCGTGCTTCGATGTCGGGTCCGGGACGGCCGAGGCAGTTGGTGCCGCGCTTGCGCGGCTCGCCATTGGCGACGATCACGGCGCCGGCGCCGGTTTCCGTCATCGCCCAGCCCTCGACCAGCGGAATGCCGAAGCGCTCCTCGAACGGTCCATGGAGCTTGGCGTCGATGCCTGCGCCGAAGCCGAAGCGCACCGAATGGTCGCGATCCTCCGGTGTCGGCTCGGCCTTCATCAGCATGGACGGCATGACGCCGAGATAATGCAGGCAGGTGGCGCGGCTGTCACGCACGCTTAGCCACCATGTGCGCGGATGGAAGCGGTCGAGCGCGATCAGGCAGCCGCCGACCGTCACCATGGCCATCAGCGAATAGGCCATCGCGTTCATGTGGAAGATCGGCAGCGGCGTGATCATCCGCTCGCCGTCCTCGGTCATGGCGCACAGCCCACCGGCGCGCGCATACCAGCGGCCCGAATGGAGGAAATAGAGGTTCGACAGCACGCAGCCCTTCGGCTTGCCCGTCGTGCCGGACGTGTAGAGCATCGCCGCCTCGCGGCGCAAAGGCGTCTCGACTCCCACGGCATTGCCGGCAAACCCGTCCTTCAGGCGCGGTGGCCGCGCCTCCGGCGTCATGACCGGAAAGCCGACACCGGACGCCTGCGAAGCCTGTTCAAGGTCGGCGACCCGCGTAGCGATCGCCACGGCGAGAGCGGGGCGTGAATGGCTGGCCATATATTCGAGCTCGGAGGAGCGCAGGTCCGGATTGACCGGCACCACCGACAGGCCGAGCGCGTTGAGCGCGAACCAGTGCAGGAAGAAGGCGGGCCGGTTCTCCATCAGGAGCATGACGCGCATGCCTTGCCCGTATCCGGCGGCGCGGTAGGCCTCGCGCAGCCGCTCGATCTCGCTCAAAGCCACACGGTAGGAGATTTCGCCGGCGGGAATACCGTAGATCTCCGCCGTTTCCGGCAGCACGGTGAGAAACGGCCGGTCCGGCCAGCGGCGGGCGGACGCCTCGAAGGCGGCAAAGACGGTGTCGTGGGGCGGGGTCTCGGACATGCGCTGGGCCCCTGTCAAAGGAACATCTGGATGTTGCCGAAGGCGGCGTCGGAATTCAGAAGGTCGACGCGCTTCAGGCCGATCTTCAGCTTGCCGTCGACGAGCTTCAGTTCGTGGCGGGCCGTCGCCGCCAGCAGGATCTGCTCGTCGAGCCGCGTCTCCACATAATGGAAGGCGGTGTGCGTGACATACTCGCCCTTTTCCTCGTCCATGTGGTCGATGAAGGGGCGGCTCAGAACGTGATGACAGCGCGTTTTCGGCTTTTGCGAAAAAGTGCGCTCGCCCTTGAAGCGCTCGACGCGCAACTGGCGCATGAAGGCGTCCTCATGCAGCAGCGAGGTGACGTGCTTCGTGTCCTGCTGATTGTAGTCGAGCGGCATCCAGTAGTAGCTATCGGGCGTCCACAGATCGAGCCATTCGTCGAAGCGGCCGTCATCGAGCATGCGCGCTTCCTCATAGACGAAGTCGATCAGGTCGTCGCGGGTCGGAAAGCTCATTGCGGCGCCTCCATCGTCATCGTCATGAATTTCGTCCACGTGTCGAACTGGTTGCGCATCTGGCGCTCGGTCGTGCCGTTCTCCACCGCGATCTCGTCGAAATTCTCGCCCGGCTCGTAGAGGCGCTGAACGTTGACCCATTCCAGCCCGTCGGAATGCAGGCCCTCCTGCGCCCGCTCGTACATTTCAAGATCGTCATGGCCGACCATGGAGGTCGGCGCATTGATCATGCGGTTATACATGGCGGTGCGTTCGACCAGCATGTCGGGCGCGCCGACCAGCCGGTAGATGTAGCTTTCGACCAGCGTCCTGTTGGCGGCGACCGGCTTGAACAGGCGCAATTGCTGGATCGGTCCCTTGATCATGATGTTGGGGAAGTAGACCGTGTTGTGCCGGTTCTCTCCAAGGATCGCCTTGGCCCGTTCCTCGCCATAGGCCTCGACCATCTGCTCGAAATAGCCGGGAATGGCCGAATAGTCGGAATGGATCGAATGGTGCACGCCGGTGTGGCCGTGGCCGTTCGGCCAGGTGCGGATGCCCATGTTCTCGAAGAACTCGTAAGGGCTCATGAAGGGCGCGATGACCTCCATCGCCATCGGCTTCTTCGTGCCTTCCGGCTTGTCCATCTTTTCCCAAAGGTCGATCGCCGTGCCGGCGGAGCTTTCATGCGCCACCATGGGATGGCAGGTGTCGGTCTGGTTCTCGACCAGCATCTTCCAGTTGCACTTGTGCATGTAGCGCAGCGGGGGGCCGGCGACCTCCAGCCGCCCCTCGGGCGAGCGGTCGACCATGTTGTCGATCGAACTCAGCGATTCCCCGAAGAAGCTGTCGAAGTCGATCCCTTCGGGGTTGAGCCGCGCGAAGATAAAGCCGCGATGGTTCTTCACCGCGCCGACGGGTGCGAGACCCTTGACGGATTCGCTCTCCTCCAGGCCGGTGTCCTTGTAGCCCTTGCGCAGCGGGATCGCGAGCAGGCAGCCATTCGTCTTGAACGACCAGGCATGATAGGGGCAGCGGAAGAACTTGCCCGTATTGCCCGAGCGGTCGATGGCGATCTTGGTGCCCTTGTGCGGGCAGCGATTGTGGACGACGTAGATCTCGTTGTCGGTGTGGCGTACCATGATGACCGGCTGGGTGCCGATCTCGGTGGTGAAGTAGTCGCCCTTGTTCGGCACCTGGCTGTCATGGCCGACGAAGACCCAGGTGTTGGCGAACAGATGCTTCATCTCCAGTTCGAACACGCCCTGGTCGATATAGATGTCGCGATGCACCTCGGTCGGCCGGACGAGGGCCTCGATGGTCTTGCGGGCTGGCTGGCTCATGGCTGGGAGGCTCCCTTGCTTGTGCCGTTCCACATGGTTCAAAGATCGAGAACGAGGCGGGCCGACTTGGCGCGCGAGACGCAGATCTGCATGACGTCGTTGGCGGCGCGCTCCTCGTCGGTCAGGATGACGTCGCGGTGGTCCGGAACGCCTTCGAGCACCGCTGTCTGGCAGATGCCGCAATCGCCGCGCTGGCAATCATAGACGAGATCGACGCCCTCGGCCTCCAGCACCTCGATGATCGACTTGTCGGGCGGCACGGTGAAGACCTGGCCGGTCGAACTGATCTCGACCTCGAAGGACTGGTCGCCGGTCGTCGCCTCGGGCGTGTCGAAGAGCTCGAAATGAACGTGATCCTTGGCAAAGCCGCGCGCATGGGCGATCTCGCGCACGGCCTCGATCATGCCGCGCGGGCCGCAGACATAGATGTGGCTATCCGCCGAAGCGCCGCCGACCAGCGCCTTCAGGTCGACGCAGGTGTCGGGTTCGTCGTCGCTATGGACGGTGAGCGCCTCTTCGCACAGTTCTTCGAGCTCGTCGGTGAACGCCATGAGGCCGCGCGAGCGCCCGCAATAGTGAAAGGCGAACGGGCGGCCCTTTGCCTTGAGCTCCGCCGCCATCGAGATGATCGGCGTCACCCCGATGCCGCCGGCGATGAGCAGGGCCGGGGCGGGGCTGTCGTGCAGCGCGAAATCGTTCTTCGGCGGTGCCACCGTGACGATGTCGCCTTCGCGCAGGCTGTGCATATGGCGTGAGCCGCCCTTGCTGTCTTCTTCCAGCCGCACGCCGAGCCGGTAGGTCGCGGGCGCGGAAGTCGCGCCAGGTTCGGCAATCCAGTTGATCAGCGAATAGTGCCGGTCGCTCGCATCCGGAAGCTTAACGCGGATATGGGCGCCGGCGGAATAACCGGGCAAGGGGTCGCCGTCTTCGGCGGCCAGCGTCAGGGCCCGGATCTGCGCGCACGGCGCGTGCGTTCCGATCACCTTCAGCCTGAGTTCGCTCATCGACAGCATTCCTCCTCCGTCCGCGGGGACAGTTATCGGCCTTGTGCAAGGGCCGTCTCCCGCAGCGAAAAAAGAATATGAATTGTCATGTTTTTGTCTGTCAAGCTTCATGCTTAAAAAAGTGCATTTTCATCTTTTTAAGCTTGAAGAGAGGCCGAAGCTGTGGGAGCCTCTGCGATTGGAGGCATGCCATCGACGGAGGAACGAGAGATGGGGAACATGATAAAATTAATTGCATCTGCATCTATCATCACACTCGGAATGAGCGTCGGCGCCCTGGCGCAGGAGACGGTTCTGCGCATGTCGAACTGGCTTCCGCCGTCGCATCCGATCGTCAAGGACATGATGATCCCGTGGGCGGAAAAGCTCAAAGAGGCCAGCGACGGACGCATTGAGGTCCAGATCCTCGACGCCCCCGTCGGCCCGCCGCCGGCGCATTTCGATCTCGCCGCCAATGGCGCCGTCGATCTCACTTACGGCGTTCACGGCTATACGCCCGGGCGCTTCACGTTGACCGAGATCGCCGAGCTGCCGTTCCTTGCCGACACCTCGGAAAGCCTGTCGGTCGCCTTCTGGCGGCTCTTCGAGAGCGACCTTTCGAAGGCCGACGAGCATCGCGGCACCAAGGTGCTCGGCGTCTTCACCCACGGACCAGGGCTGCTGTTCACCAAGGGCAAGCCGGTGACGCCGCTCGACGGGCTCTCCGGAGCCAAGATCCGGGTCGCCGGCAACATCACCAACAAGCTGGCCGAAGCGATGGACATGGTTTCCATCCAGGCGCCGTCGCCACAATCCTACGAGATCCTGTCGGGCGGCGTGGCCGACGGCATCTTCTTTCCCGTCGAATCCGTGCCCTTCTTCAAGCTCGACGGCCTGGTCGATACCGCGTTGCGGGCGCCCGGCGGGCTCTACAACGTCTCCTTCTTCTTCGTCATGAACAAGGCGAAGTTCGAAAGCTTGTCGGACGAGGACAAGGCGGCGATCCAAGAGGTTTCGGGCGAGGCCTTCGCGCGCATGGCCGGCAAGGCGTGGGACGCCGCCGACGCCGCGGGCATGGAGGTGATCGGTTCGACCGTCGACTTCCACGATGCGACCGACGAGGAGATGGCCGAGTTGAA
The DNA here is from genome assembly GCF_009749525.1 of Mesorhizobium xinjiangense. Lineage (GTDB taxonomy): Bacteria > Pseudomonadota > Alphaproteobacteria > Rhizobiales > Rhizobiaceae > Mangrovimarina > Mangrovimarina xinjiangensis. The sequence goes on from NZ_WOAC01000022.1 coordinate 49,176, forward strand.
AGCGCGCGCGCAGCCGCTCTTCGACGATCTCGCCGCGGCCTATGAGGCAAAGGGCGTCGACTTCGATGCGATGCTCGCCAAGCTCAGGAAGGAAGTCGCGGCGGTGGCGGCGGAATAATGGCGCTGTCGCCGGAAGATGCCGCCATGCGGATCAGGCGGCGATTGCGAATGGCGACCGCCGTGCTTTGCGGCGCGGCGCTCGTCGCGCTGACGCTCGTCACGGTGGTCGATGTGATCGGCCGCTATCTCCTGTCCTATCCGCTGCCGGGCGCGGCCGAGTACACCGAGATGCTGCTGATGGCGATCGTGTTCATGGGGCTGCCGGCCGTCTGTCTGGATGACGGCCATATTGCGGTCGACCTGTTCACGGCGCGCCTGCGCGGCGTGGCCGAAAAGGTGCAGACCGTTTTCGCCCGGCTGATCGTATCGCTCGTCCTGGCGGTCATCGCCTGGCAGCTCTGGGAGCACGCGGCGCAACTGGCGAGCTACAACGAGGTCACGGTCTATCTCAGGGCGCCGCTGGCACCCTTTGCCAAGGCGACGGCGGTCATTGCCGGGATATGCGCGGTCGTGACCTTCGTCATGGCGCTCATGCGTTTGCCCAAGGGCGACGGGGGAGGCGTGTGATGGCATGGCCGGTCGGCATGGCGGCATTGCTGCTGTTGATCTTCGCCGGCGTTCCGATCGCCTTCGCCATGGCTGCCGTCGGGCTGATCGGCGTCGTCTCCATCATCGGCTGGCAGCCGGCCTTGTCGATGGTCGGGCAGGTCTATTTCGACAGCGGACGCAGCTACACGCTGTCGGTCGTGCCGCTCTTCCTGCTCATGGGCAACCTCGTCGTGCAGTCGGGTGTGGCGGGCGATCTCTATGCCGCGGCCAATGCCTGGCTCAGGCATAGCAAGGGCGGCCTCGCCATGGCCACCATCGTGGCCTGCGGCGGCTTTTCCTCGGTCTGCGGATCGTCGCTGGCGACGACGGCCACCATGGCCAGGATATCGCTGCCGGCAATGCGCAAATACGGCTATTCCGACCGCCTGGCGGCGTCGTCGATCGCGGCCGGCGGAACGCTCGGCATCCTCATTCCGCCATCCGTCATTCTCGTCATCTACGGCATCCTGACCCAACAGAACATCGGAAAGCTGTTTCTGGCCGGCGTCCTGCCGGGTCTTGTCGGCGTCGTCGGCTACATGATCGCGGTGCGGTTGTCGCTGGCCGTCTATGGCGAGCATCTGGAAACGCAGCCGAAACTGCCGCTCGCGGAGCGCCTGCGCGCCCTGCGCGGCGTCATCTGGGCGCTCGGCCTGTTCGTCTTCGTGCTCGGCGGCATCTATCTCGGCGTCTTCACCGCGACCGAGGCGGCGGGCATGGGCGCTGGCGGCGCGTTTTTTCTGACCTTCATGCGCGGACGGCTCACCCTGCGCGACACGCTGACGACGCTTTTCGACACGGCCAAGACGACCGCGGTGATGTTCTTCATCCTGTTCGGCGCGCTCTACTTCCTGAACTACGTGAACTTTTCCGGACTGACGGGCGATCTGCGCAGCTGGATCAATGCGCTGGGCGTCGGGCCTTATGCGGTCATCTTCATGATCGTGATTGTCTATCTTGTCCTGGGCTGCCTGCTGGAAAGCCTCTCGATGATCACGCTGACCGTGCCGATCCTGTTCCCGATCGTCACCGGGCTCGGCTTCGACCCGATCTGGTTCGGCATTTTCGTCGTCATCGCCACAGAGCTCAGCTTCATCACCCCGCCCATCGGAATGAACGTCTTCGTCATGCGCACCGTGGCGCCCGACATTCCGATCGAGCGGATATTCGCCGGCATCGTCCCTTTCGTGGCGATGGATATCGTGCGCCTCGGCCTGCTCATTGCGGTTCCGGCCATGGCGCTGCTCATTCCCAACTCGATGTAGCGGGAGCGCCATGAACGTCCGGGCACAAAACCAAGCGAATCTGGCCGGGACAGGCAGCGAAGGATTCGTTGCCGACTACCTGCTCTTCCTGCTGGCCGCCGCCAGCGATGCCGCCAGCGAGGATTTCCATGCCCAGGTGCGGGCGCAGGGGCTGCGCGTGCCTGAGTGGCGGATTCTCGCCTGCCTGTCGGACGAAGACGGCCAGATGATCACGCAGCTTGCGCAACTGGCGCTGATGGAACAGTCGCACCTGACCAAGATCATCGACCAGATGGCGACGAAGAGCCTGGTGACGCGGCGCAGCGACGCCAAGGACCGGCGCCGCGTGCGCGTCTACCTGACCGGGGCAGGGCGCAAGCAGGGCGCCGATCTCGTCGCCGCGGCGCGGGCGCATGAAATGTCGATCATCGAGCGATTGCCGCCGGGAGAAGCCGCAACGCTGAAAGAGGGGCTGAAACGCATCAACGCACTTTACGGCACCGGCATGGCCGGCGTGGCGAAGGCGGACCAAATGGAGACACCTGCATGATGAGCGAAACCGGTTCCTCGGGCTCCATGAACCCGACACGTCTTGTCCACGATGTGCTGCAGCCCGAAGGTTGGCCGCTGCCGAAGGGATATGCCAACGCCGTCATGGCCGAAAACGGCACCATCTACACCGGGGGCCTAGTCGGCTGGGACAGCGAGGGGCGGTTTCCCGAGAGCTTCGTCGGTCAGGCGCATCAGACCTTTCGCAATATTCGCGACGTTCTCGCCGTGGCTGGCGCGGGACCGGAACATCTGACCCGGCTCACCTGGTACGTCACCAGCATCGAGCAATATCTCGCCGACCCGAAAGGGCTCGGCGCGGCCTATCGCGATGTCTTCGGCCGCTGCTTCCCGGCAATGGCCACCGTCGAGGTCACGCGCCTGGTCGAGCCGAAGGCGCTGGTGGAGATCGAGGCAACGGCGGTGCTGCCCGTTGGCGCGCAGGCGCGCGGCTGACGGAACCTGTCCAAACAATGGGAGCGGAACGATAATGAAAATAGCGGTGATCGGAGGTGGCAATGGCTCCTACGCGGCGGCGGCGGATTTTGCCGAGGCGGGCCACGACGTGCGCTGGTGGCGGCGCGACCCCGAAAGCTTCTCCGACATTGCGGTCGCCGGCGGCATCACGCTGACCGATCACAAGGGCAGTCGGCATGTGGCGGTCGTGCCGAGCGACGATCTCGCCGCCGCGCTCGACGGGGCGGAACTGATCGTCGCGCCGACGCCGGCCTTCGCCCAGGAAGACATCGCCGCACGCCTGGCGCCGCACCTGGCCGACGGCCAGGTGATCTACCTGCCGCCCGGCACCTTCGGCTCCTACATCATGATGAAGTGCATTCGCGCCGCCGGCTCGACGGCCGACATCGCGATTGCCGAGACGGGCACCTTGCCCTGGCTGACGCGCAAGCAGGGACCGCTCGAGGTGCGCGTGACGACGCGTGCCTCGCGCCTGCCGACCGGCGTCCTGCCGGCCCGCCACACCGAACGGGCGATTGCGGCGATTGCCGAGGCCTTTCCGGCGTCAATCGAGCCGCTCGACGACGCCTTGTCCGGTGCGCTGATGAATGCCGGGCCGATCATCCATCCGCCCCTGATCCTGATGAATGCCGGCCCGATCGAGCATTTCGAGCGCTGGGACATTCACAACGAGGGCACGCAGCCGGCGATCCGCCGTACCCACACCGCGCTCGACAATGAGCGCATCGCCATCCGCGAGGCGCTGGGCTACGGCGCGCCGCATTTCCCGCTCGCCGATCACTACGAGACGAGCAACTGGATGTATGGCAATCTGGCCCATGACAAGCTGGTGGGCTCGGGCGACTGGCACGAAAATCTCGACCTGAAGACGCACCGCTATATGCTCGAGGATATCGGGCTCGGACTGGCCTTTCTCGTCTCGGTCGGCGAGTGGGCCGGTGTCCCTTGTCCGGTGGCGAGTGGTCTTCTGGCGATTGCCGGGGCTGTCGCCGAGCGCGATTTCCGCAAGGATGGCCGCACGATGGAAACGATCGGTCTTGCCGGAGACAGTCGCGACAAGGTGCAGACCATGCTGCGCGAGGGATTGTGATGGCGGGTCGCACGGCGATTGCCTGCATCGGCGCCGGGCGCATGGGCCGCGGCATCGCCCAGTCCGTCGCCTATGCCGGCCATTCGGTCACGCTGATCGATGCAAAGCTGCGTGATGCGTCAGCCTTTGAGACTCTGCGCGGCGAAGCGCTCGGCGAGGTTCGCAAGGGCCTGGAATCGATCGCCGAACTCGGCGGCTTCGACCCCGCCGCGATCCCGCAGATCATGGCACGTGTCAGCGTTCTGCCTGCCAACGAGGCGGCTTCCGGTATGGCCGGCGCCGGGCTGGTCTTCGAGGCTGTGCCCGAGGTGATGGAGGCCAAGCGCGATGCGTTCGCACTCTTCGACGCACATGGCGATGAAGGCGCCGTCCTGGCATCGACGACCTCGACAATGCTGTCGACCGAGCTTGCCGGCCTGACGGCGCATCCGGCGCGTTTTCTCAACGCGCATTGGCTCAATCCAGCCTTCCTGATGCCGCTGGTCGAACTCAGTCCGGCTGACGAGACAAGCGACGAGACGCTGGCGTTCATGCGCGGCTTCCTGGAAGGCATCGGCAAGGTGCCGATCGTGTGCAAGGCGTCGCCGGGCTACATCGTGCCGCGTATCCAGGCGCTCGCCATGAACGAGGCGGCGCGCATCGTGGAAGAGGGCGTGGCGAGCGCCGAGGATGTCGACAAGGCTGTCACCTACGGCTTCGGCCTGCGCTTCGGCGTGCTCGGCCTGCTCGAATTCATCGACTGGGGCGGCGGCGACATTCTCCATCACGCCAGCCGCTACCTGACGGAAGCATTCGGCGACACGCGCTACGCCGCGCCCGCCATCATCGCCCGAAACATGGAGGAGGGACGGATCGGTCTGAAGACCGGTTCGGGCTTCTTCGATTACGCCGACATCGACGTCGACGCCTATCGTCGGCGCCGCATGGAGGCGTTTCTGAAGGCTCTCGGCAATGCCGGTCTCGTGCGCGAGCCGGTGCTGGAGGGCGATCCGTGAAACCGAACCGCGCAGGATAAGCCGGACAAACCAGAGAGGACTATCAAGATGCACCAAGCTAAGACTCGATCGATCGCCAGGCAGTTCAGGATCGCGCTGCTGGCCGGCGCGGCCGGCATGGCCGTTTTCGCCGGCCAGGCCAATGCGCAGGAAACCCTGCGGGCCGTTTCGGCATTCCCGCCTTCGCTCGCCTTTTCGCAGAGCTTCAAGGGCTTCGTCGACCTCGTCAACGAACGCGGCGAAGGCGTCGTCCAGATCGACTATGCCGGCGGGCCCGAAATGTTTCCGCCGAACCAGCAGGTCGATGCGGTGCGCCGCGGCGTGATCGACATGCAATACGGTCCCGCCTCCTACTATCTGGGTACCATGCCGGAGGCCGACGCCTGGGTTGGCTCGACCGTGACGGCGGCCGAGGCGCGGGAAAACGGCGGCTTTGCAATCATGCAGGAGGCGTTTTCGAAGAAGCTCGGCGTCAATCTGCTGGCGCATCTCGACACGGGTGTCCAGTTCTTCATCTACACCGTGAACGAGCCGAAGCGCACCGCCGACGGCGGCGTCGACCTCGACGGTATGCGCATCCGGGCCCAACCGATCTACAATTCCTTCTTCGAGGCGCTGGGGGCGATCCCCGTCTCGGTTCCGGTGCCGGATGTCTATACGGGGCTCGAGCGCAACACCTTCGACGGCTCCGGCTGGCCGATGATCGGCATTCAGGACCTGTCCTGGGACAAGTTCCTGAAATACCGCATCGATCCCGGCTTCTTCCAGACGGACCTGGCCGTGGTGATCAACCCGGCCAAATGGGACGCGCTCAGCGACGAGGCGAAGCAGATCCTCAACGAGGCGGCGGCCGAGTACGAGAAGACCTCCTACGACAACTTCCAGACGATGGCCGCCGAGACCGACAAGGCGGTGCGTGACAATGGAATGGAAGTCATCACGCTCGAAGGGCAGACCAAAGCCGAATATCTCGATCTCGCCTATGAAAGCGCCTGGAAGCGCATGAAGGATGCCGGGTCGGAATATTACGACGCGCTGAGAGAGGCTTACTACAAGCGCTGACGCACTCGGTCCGGGCTTGCGACGGGCGGCAGACGCGGCCCGTCGCCTCCTGCAACAAGGGCAGAGGCAGATGCTCCCTCTCAGAATGTACAACCGGTTCATCCCCGGGCTGGCGGCACTCGGCGCGCTCAGCCTCGTCTTCATCACCGCGGCGATCATCGTCGACGTCGTGCTGCGCAATACCGGCTTCCGGCCGTTCCTGTGGACGAGCGCGGTTGTCGAATATGTCATGCTGTTTTCCACCATGGCCGCGGCACCCTGGCTGGTGCGCACCAATGGACATGTGGCGATCTCCTCCTTCATCGAGATCATGCCGCCGTCCCTCAGATTGCTGGCCGGCCGCGCCATGCTCCTGATCGCCATCCTGACGCTTGCCCTTCTGTGCTGGCGTTCGGCCGCGGTCGGCCTGCAGATGGTCGCCTCGCGGGCCGTCGACATGCGCTCCATCAACATTCCCTCCTGGGTGCTCTACGCCATGCTGTCGGGCGGGTTCGGCCTCATGGCGCTCGAGTTCCTGCGTCTGCTGCTGCGCGGCGAGACCTATAGCGGCACGGGAGGTGGGCATTGATGGTCTGGTATGAAGCCGCCTTGCTGATGGTCGGCGGCCTGCTCTTCCTCATGTTTTTCGGCATGCCGGTGGCCATCGCCTTCCTGGCGATCAACATTGTCGGCGTGTACATCTTCATGGGCGGCATGATCGGCATCGACCAGCTTGTCGCCAACGCCACGACGTCCGTCACCAGCTTCGCGCTCGTCCCGGTTCCGCTTTTCCTCATCATGGGCGAACTGCTCTTTCATACGGGGCTTGCCATCCGTGTGTTCGATGCGCTCGACAAATGTTTCGGCGGCATCAAGGGGCGGCTGTCCTACCTGACCGTGGGCGGCGGCACGATCTTCGCCACGCTGTCGGGCTCTTCGATGGCCAACACGGCCATGCTCGGCACCACCTTGATGCCCGACATGATCAAGCGCGGCTACAAGCCCCACATGATCATGGGGCCGATCCTGGCGACGGGCGGGCTGGCGATGATCATTCCGCCATCGTCCCTGGCGGTCCTGCTGGGCTCGTTGGCGCGCATCGACGTCGGCGCTCTGCTGATTGCCGGTCTGGTTCCCGGCCTCGTCCTGGCGGCGATGTTCGCGGCGACCATCCGTCTCCAGATTGCGGCCGATCCGGAGGCCGCTCCCGGATACGCGGCGGAACGTGCATCGATCGGCGAGATCGCAAGGGCACTCCTCCTCGACGTGATGCCCATGGGCATCGTCGTCTTCGCCGTGGTCGGGTTGATCCTGCTCGGCTGGGCGACGCCGACGGAATCGGCCGCCTTCGGGGCTCTGTCCGTCATCGTGCTCGCCGCGCTCTACCGCAAGCTCACCTGGGCCGCGGTCGTCAAGTCGATGACGGGCACGCTCGCCGTTTCGGCGATGATGCTGATGATCATCGTCGGCTCCACGACCTTCTCGCAGATCCTGGCCTTCTCGGGCGCGTCGTCCGGGTTGATCACGTTCGCCACGAGCTTCGAGCTCAACGCCTATCTGATCCTCGCCGCGATGTTCCTCGTGCTCATCGTCCTCGGCATGTTCATGGACCAGCTCTCCATCATGATGCTGACGCTGCCGATCTTCATGCCGCTTGTCGGGCTCTACGATTTCGATCCCATATGGTTCGGCGTGATCATGCTTCTGGCGCTGGAGTTGAGCCTCGTCACGCCGCCCTTCGGATTGCTGTTGTTCGTCATGGTCGGCGTGAGCCCCAAAGGCACCAGGATCGGACACGTCGCACGCGCAGCCTTTCCCTATATCTGCTGCACGATGCTGCTGGTCGTGCTTCTCACGCTATTTCCGCAACTGGCCCTTTGGCTGCCCGGCCTGATCAGGAGCTGACCATATGAAGATCTGGTATCAAAGCTATGTCGACTACGAGCACGGCGCCCAGTACTGGGACGCCTTGCGCGCGCATCTCGACGCCATCGTCGACCCCGGAACCACGGTCGACATCAAGGGCATTACGCCGCATGACAGCTACGCCCATGCGATCGTCGAGTTCAGATGCGCCCGCGAGGTCATCTGCAACGCGGTCAGGGCCGAGCGCGAAGGCTATGACGCCTTCATCATCGGACACTTCCAGGATGCCGGCCTCTACGAGGCGCGCTCGGTCGTCGATATCCCCGTGCTCGGCATGGGCGAGGCATCGATGCTCCATGCCTGCCAGCTTGGCCAGCGTTCCGGCATCGTCACCATCAACCGGCGCTATATCCCCTGGTTCCACCACCAGATCGGCAAATACGGCCTGAAGGAGCGGGTGGCGGGCGTCCATGCGATGGATTTCGAGCCGGGGCAGATTCTCGCTGCCTTCGGCTCGCAGGAAAGGCTGGAGACGGTGGTCGGGCTGTTCGAGGAGCAGGCGCGGCCGCTGGTCGGGCAGGGGGTGGACGTGCTGATCCCCGGCGGCGGCATTCCGATGCTGCTTTTCTCCCAGCTTCAAGGGCACCGCGTCGACGGCGCACCGGTCATCAACGGCATTCCGATCGTCGTGAAAATGGCCGAGACGGCGGTCAAGCTGCGCCGCCTGACAGGGCTCGGCACCAGCCGCACTTCGGACTATGTGAAGCCGCCGGCCGAGATCATCGAGGAATTCATGGCGCACCCCAAGGGGCTATGACCCGAGGATCCATGCCTGAGCGACGCCTCTCCGGTAGTCCTGCACCGCGCTCCGCGTGTTTCAAAGAGTGGCGACGGTCTTCAGCGCCCCGTCGAGTGCGTCGCCGTCCTCGTCGAGCAGGGCAGCCTCGCGCAGTCGGCGCAGCCAGTCGGCGCCGTCCTCGCGATGCTCGATCAAGGGCAGGCCAGCCATGACACGGGCGAATTTCGACTGTCCGCGTGCGTGAGTGTCGGAATAGCCCTTGATCAGCCGCCGGCACTTGAGCACCTCCACCCCGAGCGCGTAGTAGCGTTCGCGTTGCTGCAACGCCGTCTCGAACCAGTTCTCGAGATGTGCCGTTTCCACCGTGTGGCGCAGCAGGCGCCGGCGCCATGGGCGCAGCGATGCGACGACCCAGAGCATCAGGTAGCCCGACAGGCTGTCGGTGCGGATGCGCCGGCCCTTGTTGATGCGGCGGTCGCACCAGGCAAACAGTTTCGGCCGTGCCTCGATCCAGCGGCCGAGACCGGCAGGCAGGGTGCCGCAGACCTCTTCCATGCGCGGATGGAAATATTCCGTCACCTGAACGATGCCGTCTCGTGCCACGCCTTGCTCCTTGCGCAGGCGCCGCTCCCGGCTGGTGCGCGTCTTCAGGTCGGCGACGCGGATGATGTCGTCATAGACCATGGCGTTGGCGGCATATTTGGCCGCCTGCACGGAGAAGGCATATCCGTTCTCGGCCGTGTCGCCGGCCAGCGCCCGCGAGACATGGTCGAGATAGGCCGCGCCATAGGCGACGTCCTGATAGTCGACGACCTTTTTCAGGCCGGGCATCGCCATCTCGCGCACCGAGCCGGGCAGTGCGTCGACGCGGTCGCACAGTCGCTGCCAGGCTTCGACGAGCCGGCGCGGCCCGGCAACGGCCTCGGCGGATGGCGCGGCCGGGTCGGGGCGTTTCTCGACGCTGTCCTCTCCAGCCGAACCTGCACGCTCGCAGCTGGCGGCGAAGGCGCGCAGGCTTGCGTCCACGCCGCGGCCGGAGCGGCGGATCGTCTCCTCGAAGGCAGCGCGCGAAAAGGGCAGGGCGCCGGAGCCGGCGAGCGCGCCGAACAGGCTTGAGGAAATCACGCTACCGGCCTCGACGGCGATCTTCTCCATGTCGAAGCAGACGAGTTGGTGGGCGGCGGCCGAGGCCGCCGTCATGACGGATTGCGCGTCGGCACGCCCGTCGCCCGGCGCGATCTTTTCGGACACCGCCAGCACCCGATGCGCCGATGCGATCAGCGTCGTGCGGTCCGGCGTGGAAAAGCCGCGCATGATGGCGCGCCCGGCCTCCATCAGTTCCGCCGCAATCAGGATATCGACGTCGCCGGGCGAGGGGCTGAGCGAGAAGACCGGCTCGCCGCCTGTGTCCGGCGCCATTTCCACATAATAGATCGTGGCGCCGGTGCGCTGGGCGACGCCGGCGACCGAGGTCGATTGCGCGCGGTAGCCGTTGCTCTCGGCAAGCGAGATGATCCAGTCGCTGAGAACACCGCCGCCCTGGCCGCCGACGGCCAGAATGGCGATCTTGATGATCGAAGCGGTCGCGTCGTCGCCGCCGGCCGGCAGATCGGGGAGCCTGTGAACGTTCATCTCATTGCTCCGCGAACTGGAGGCGGCCCGCTTCGCGGCGCATCTGCAGCCAGCCGATGAGGCCGCGCCGCAGGCGGTCGACCAACCGGTCGCGCCGGGTGGGGTTGTGCACCACGTCGGCGCGATAGAAGGACGGGCACAGGACCGCCGCATCGGCGACCTCGCCGCAATTGCCGCAGCCCACGCAGCTCTGGTCGATGCTGGCGACCGGATCGTCGCGCAGCGGATCGTCGAGTTTCTTGACCGACAGCGACGGGCAGCCCGAAAGCCGCATGCAGGCGTGATCGCCGGTGCACACATCCTCGTCGACGCCGAAGCGCGGCTTGACGACGCGCTCGCCGGCCTTCATCGCCGCCCCGAGCAGCGGCTTTTCGCGGCGCTGGCGGTTGAGCATGCATTCCGACGAGGCGACGATCACCTTCGGGCCTTTTTCCGGTGTCGTCAGCGCCTCGCGCAGCGTATCGCGCATCTTTCCGACATCGTAGGTGCGGTCGACCTGGCGCACCCAGTTCACGCCGAGCCCGCGCACGGCCTCGGCGATCGGATGCTTGGTCGATTTCGTCTTGTTGTCGGCGCGCGAGGACAGGACGTCCTGCCCGCCGGTGGCGGCGGAATAATAGTTGTCGACGATGACGATGACGCCGTCGTTCTGGTTGAACACGGCGTTGCCGACAGAAGAGGTGAGGCCGTTGTGCCAGAAGCCGCCGTCGCCGACGAAGGAGATGGAACGCCGGTTGGCGCCGGGGTCGTTGAAGGCGGAAGCCGAGGCCGGGCCGAGCCCGTAGCCCATCGTTGTGGCGCCGATCTCGAAGGGCGCGTTGATGGAAAACAGGTGGCAGCCGATGTCGGATGCAATGTGGTGCTGGCCGAGTTCCTTTTCCACCAGCTTGGTCGCGGCGAAGATCGGCCGTTCCGGGCAGCCGGTGCAAAAGCCCGGCGGGCGCACCGGCACGACATTGGCCAGATCGGGGGCGGTCTCGACCGGTGGCGGCGCGTTCGGGGCCCGGCCCCTGGAGGGCAGCAGGCCGGCGCCGTGCTCCGACAGAAAGGCGCGTATGCCGTCGGTCATCACCTGGCCGGTATATTCGCCGGCCATCGGCAACGGCCCCTTGCCGACAAGCCGTGTCCTGGCGCCGGCCTTGTAGAGCATGGAGCCGAAGGCCTGCTCGATATAGTCGGGCTGGCCTTCCTCGACCATGAGCACGGCGTCCTTGCCGTCGCAGAAGGAAAGGAACTCCTCGCTTATCAGCGGGTAGGTGACATTGAGGACATAGAGCGGCACCTTCGTATTGCCGTAAATGTCGGCCAGTCCCAGCCGTTGCAGGCTGCGGATGACGGCATTGTACATCCCGCCCTGCAGGACGATGCCGACCTTGGCGCTGTCCGGGCCGAAGACCTCGTTGAGTCCGTTGTCGCGAATATAGCGGATTGCCGCCGGCAGGCGCTTGTCGATCTTCTCGTGCTCGTGGACGAAGGAAGCCGGGGGCAGGACGATGCGCTGCGTGTCGCGTCGCGGGTTTTCGACGGCGTCGCGGACGGTCATTGCGGGCGCGACATTGTCCCTGGCGGCAAAGCGCCCGTGCACATGGCAGCCGCGAATGCGCACCTGCAGCATCACCGGCGTGTTGGACGCCTCGGACAGCTCGAAACCGTCGCCGACGGCCTTGACGATGGAAGGCAGGTTGGGGCGCGGATCGAGCAGCCAGATCTGGCTCTTCATGGCGAAGGCATGGCTGCGCTCCTGCATGATGGACGAGCCTTCGCCGTAATCCTCGCCGACGATTACCAGCGCGCCGCCTGTCACGCCGCCCGATGCCAGATTGGCCAGGGCGTCGGAGGCGACATTGGTGCCGACGGTCGACTTGAAGGTGACCGCGCCGCGGATCGGGTAGTGCACCGAGGCGGCAAGCATGGCGGCAGCCGTCGCTTCCGATGCGCTGGCCTCGAAATGCACGCCGAGCTCGCCGAGGATCTCCTGTGCGTCGGACAACACGTCCATCAGGTGGCTGATCGGCGCACCCTGATAGCCGCCGACATAGCCCACACCGTTTTCGAGCAGCGCCTTGGTGATGGCGAGAATGCCTTCGCCGTGGAAGGTATCGCCTGCGCCCATGCGCAGCTTCTCGACCTCTTTAGCGAATGAGCGTTCGGCCATTGCGTTTCGATCCGTCGGTTGCCGTCGCGCCAACCCGCATAACATTGTCCGCGCGGGCTTGCAGAGCGATCGGTGCCTGAAATAATATGCATTTGCATATTATTTTGGACGGTTGGCCACGTCAAGCGGACTTCGGCGGGTTCAGATCTCGTGCTTGCGGATGTTGCGCAGGATCTTCTGCAAGGTGGCGGTGAAGCGCTCGCGTTCCTCGTCGTCGATGCCGACGAACATCGCCTCCGACGAAGCCAGCATCGTCGGCCAGAGCGCGTTGAAGGTGGCGCGCCCGCGCTCGGTGATGAAGATGTTGCGCACCCGGTTGTCGTCCGGGGCCGCCTGGCGGCGGATCAGTTTTTCCGCCTCCATGGCGTCGAGGACACGACTGAGGGTTGACTGCTCGGTGACCGCATAGACCGAGAGCTCGTTGATCTTCAGGCCGTCCATGACCGACAGCACCGCAAGCGCACGCATCTTGGGCGTGGTCAGGCCTTCCTCGTTGAGCCGATCGCGCAGCGTCTGGTTGTAGCGCCCCATGATGCGGTTCATCAGGTAGGGCGCGAACTGCTGCAGTCCGAGCTCGCCGAGTGTTCGAATGGCGCCAGGCACAGCCGCTTCCGCCGCGGTCCCGGCGCCCCCGGGTCCGGCGTTGTCGCCGGTCTCGCCGTCGTTCAGCTCGTCTTCGCTGGCCAATGAATCCGCCTCCGCAATCGAACCCGGCCGGTATGTTGGCCGCCGCTCGTCATCATCGTGTCGATCGGGGAGGCGATGCCGCACCCCGTTTGTCCTTATACGGACTTATAGATGATATTGCATGGTTTCGCAGGCAAATCAGCAGCGACGGTCCACCGCGAAGGTCAGAAATCTGTATCGCCCCGATATCCTGCAGAGCGGAATCAAAGAGTTTGGTCGGTTCATCGCAGTTATGAAACGATGAACCGATCCGGGACGCCGTTCACGCTATCAGATCGATACCGGTCTTCGGCGACTCTACCTAAAAGCGTTGGGAGATGGTGATGCGGAACGCTCGTCCGGCCTCGGAGTAGCGATCGCGAACATCATCTGATGTGTTGTCCGGCACGTCCAACGCGTTCCAGTACTTCTTGTCCAAGACGTTGAAAACGCCGGCCTGGATACGAAGCCCGTTGAGCTGCTCCGGCTCCCACCAGCCCGTGACGTCGACAATGCCGTATCCGGGCGCCTTGAACCCTCCGTCGCTGACCTTGTCGCGCGCGGCAGCCATGGTGAGCGAGACGTCGGCACCCCAGTTTTCGGTGTTGTAGCCCAGGCCGACAATGGCCCGCAGTGGCGGGATCGAATTGAGATATTCGTCCGTGTCCGTGTCTTTGCCGTGCGACCATGCGAATGACCCCCAGGTCCGCCAGTTGGGAGCGAAATTCCAGTAACCGCTCAGTTCCGCACCGTAAATCTGGACGCGGTCTCTGTTCTCGTAGCCGATAACGCCACCGATCGGGTACTCCCCACCAGGCGGGGCGATCTGCACCTGATCGATGAAGTTGCGGTAGTAATTGTTGAACAGGCTGACCGAGGCTCCATATGCCGCTGCCTCGTATCGGGCCCCTAGTTCGAAACCATTGCTGGTCTCCGGGTTCAGGTTAGGGTTGCCGACACGGGCATACGATCCAGGTTGGCCATAATTCTGGTAAAGTTCGAGTGCCGACGGTGCTCGGAATGCCTGGGCCCACTGAGCGTAGAGTTCCAGATTGTCGGTAGCCTGCCAAGCGGCCCGCATCTTGCCGGAGACCCTGGCATCGCTGTTTGAGGGGGGCAATGTCCCGTCGAAGTTCGGCCCGCGTTCATACGCTGCAGTCGAATTCGGATTGTGTTCGTACCAATCGAAGCGGATTCCCGGCGTCAAAGTGATGTTGTTGGGAAGCGCGATGTCGTCTTCGACAAACATGCCGAAGAAGAGGCTCTCGACGTCCGGCATGTCGGAGGCGTTGGAGTGCAAGAACTTGCAGGATTGGGGGCCGAAGAAATCCGGGACGGTCGTCCAGTCGACATCGGGGCAGCTATCGACGCCCGACGAATACTGATGCGTGTCCTGCCGGTAGATTTCGCTGCCGAAGCGAAGGTTGTGACTAAGCCCCCCGAGCTCCATTTCCTTCGACGTGTTCCCCGTAACACCGTAGGAGGTTTGTTCAAGCTCGTTGTCGCGCTTGTAGACACCGCTTGGATAACCGTAGAAGAACGGATCGCCCGGGATGATATCGGCTCTCGAATCCCGGAAACGAAAACCGTCGGTCGTCTTGTTCAGCTGCTGGCGCATCCAGTAGGCCGTGACATGGGCTCTATCGACCCAGTCTGCACCATCCGGTGAGAGAAAGTCGTAGGTGGCGGAGAGGCGCTGCCGTTTGACATCATCGCCGGACTTGAGGCTTCCCGGCTGGTAGCTCGAAGATGTGCCGATGCGATCGTCTATGTCTGCATCCCGCTCGAAGAGCTCTCCCGTAATGCCGAAGCGGTGACCGTCCCCGACATATTGGTGGATTTTCACGAGCAGGTTGCCTTGGTCGTAATCCAACGGGTTCGCCTCGGTGCGGTCCGAACCGTAACCGCCGATAGTCCCGAAATTGTCGGTCTCGTGACCCGCACGATAGCTGCCTTGAATGAGGACATATGTATCGTTGACACGGCCCGCCACGGCGGCATTCGTGCGCCAGCTCTGGTCGGCGCTATCGTAGGCCCCTTTGACGAGCGACCCAAATCGACGCCCGCCCGTCAGGAGGTCTTCCGGATCAAGAGTCCGGAACGATACGACGCCACCAAGAACGCCCGATCCGTAGTGTGTCGAGTCGGCCCCGCGCGTGATGTCGATTGTGGAAATCGTATCGAAGTCGAAAGCGTTCAGTCCGCCCTGGGCGCTGTCGCGCGGGTCAGTCAGCCACGGGACACGTATGCCATCGATGGTCGTGAGGACGCGGTTCTGATCAAGACCGCGGAGGTTGATGCTGTTGTTGTTGCTGTTGAAATTGACGCCGGCATCAATGCGGCGCGAAAGATCGTCGATGTCGTCCACCATACGACGATCGAGCTCTTCCTTCTCCACCGTCGTGGTCAAGACTGTCCGATCGGGGTCGGAGGCGGCTTCGACCGTAAGTCTGTCCAGTTGCGTGGCTCCTTCTTGCGCAGTTGCGGTGTTGCCCGCCCCCACTGCCACCAAAAGCGTCGCCGTGCTGCACAATAGTCGTCTGCGCCAAACGGAATTCGCAAGCATGCCTCAAGCCCCTCTTTGCAAAGATTGCCTGGCTGGCCGGCCGCGGAATGCAGCCACGCTTGCTGAGCGTAGGAAGATACGTGGAACACAAAAGAATCGTACCCACCGCTGATCGGAGGTTCAGTATCAAAACATGATTGCTATAGTCAAGAATTAGAGTGCCCTACGTCCATTCGACACACAGGCTCTCATCCCGTTCAATCACTTCTCATGATCGATGGGGCGCTCCGGGTCATGGAGTTCGACGCGAACGCTCAGGCGCCGGATTCCGCCCAGTCGGCAAGCCGCTCCAGGAAGCGGTCGCAGCGCGCCATCTGGTCGCGTTCGATATATTCGTCGGCCTTGTGCGCCATCGCGATGGAACCCGGGCCGCAGACGACGGTTTCCAGGCCGAGCATGTCGTGGAAGCGGCCGGCTTCCGTCCCGAAGGCGACCTTGGAGTGCGTGTTGGTCTCGGAAAGGCGCTTGGCAAGGGTGACGATCTCGGCGTCAGGCGCTGTTTCCAGCCCCGGTATTTCCGACGTGAGTTCGATCACGATGCCAGCCTCGGGTGCGATCGCCTTCATCTCCGGTTCGAGCACGTCGTGGGCATAGGCATGAAGTTCGGCGACAAGGGCGTCGACGTCCTCTCCCGGAAGGGCCCGGAATTCGCACATCATCACGCACTGGTCGGGCACGATGTTGAGTGCGGTTCCGCCCGAAATGACACCCGTATGGGCGGTCGTGTGGATCACATCATATTCGGGATCGCGGCTGCCATTGCGCGCCAGCCGCTGACCGATCTCACGCATCTTCACCGTAAGCAGGGCCGCATAGTCGACGGCGTTGACACCTTGGGGGGCGAGTGAAGAATGGCAGGTGCGCCCGGTCACCGTGATCTGCATCGAACGCTTGCCCTTGTGGCCGACGACGACGCCCATCAGCGTCGGCTCGCCGACGATGCAGTAACGCGGGCGATAGGGCGCATCCTTCAGCCATTCGAGCAAGCCTTTCACGCCGATACAGCCAATCTCCTCGTCATAGGAGAATGCCAGATGGATCGGCCGGGCGAGGTTGCGCTTCTGAAAATGCGGCACGGCGGCGAGGCAGGCGGCAACAAAGCCCTTCATGTCGCAGGCGCCGCGGCCAAACAGCCTTCCGTCGCGCTCGGTCAGTTCGAAGGGATCGCTCGTCCAGTCCTGCCCGTCCACCGGCACGACGTCCGTATGGCCCGAAAGCACGATGCCGCCGTCCTTCTGCGGTCCGATCGTGGCCCACAGATTGGCCTTCTCGCCGGTCTCGTCGAACACTTTCCGGCTCTTCACGCCGAGTCCTTCGAGATAGTCGGCGATATAGTCGATCAAAGGCAGGTTGGTGTTGCGGCTCGTCGTGTCGAAGGAAACGAGCCGGGCCAGGATTTCCTCGCTTGGTGAAAGCGGCATGAACGATACTCCGTGATTGGCGGGATGGCCCGCGATGATGGCTATATCAGACCGGTGTCCCGAATCCGGAATTCGCTACAATCACCGATACCCGCTGCGCGAATTTCGGATCGACAAGGACACTGGCAATTCCATGATTCTGGTGTGGCATTAGGATTTGAAGTTCGTAGCGGCGCCCTCGATTTCGAATGAATCGAACTTCAAATCCACCACGCTAGCGCGCGTCGTATCCATGAAGTCCTGCGCGGCCGGGCTTGGTGGACGGCTCGAAGGAAAGAGAAACGACGTGCGATAGGGGATTTTCGGCGAGAACGGGCGCATGACAATGCCGCTGGCGAACTGATGCGCGATGGGAAAGGGGTTGAGCAACGAGACGCCCAGCCCCACGCGGACGAATTCCGCGGCCGACACGGCGGTCGCCGTCTCGATGACGATCTTGCGGCGCACGCCGCTGCGCTCGAACACGCGATCGATGGAAATGCGCCCCGAATGGCGGCGCGTCAGCGAAATGAAGGGCTCGTCCTCCAGATCCTGCGGGCGGATCGTTTCGCGTGCGCACAGCCTGTGTCGGCTGGGGAGGGCGCAGATCGCCTCGCTCTCGATGAGTATATTGCTTCGCACCCCGGCATGGGCTGGTTCGGTGTCGGTCAGCCCGACATCGTGACGGCCCTCGGCGATGCTGGTGACGAGACTGTCGCTGGACAGGACGTCGAAGATCACCTCCAACTCGGGATTTGCCTTGGTGAAGCGCGCGACATGGCTCGGCAGGAACCGGTGCGCCATGGTCGGCGGAGCGACGATGCGCAGGCAGCCCGAATGCGATTGTGGCGCAATGCGTGTGCGGTCGGATATGCGGCCGAGCGCGGCGAAGACGGGATCGAGTTCGTGGCTGATGGCCAGCGCCTCGCGCGTCGGCAGCAGGCGTCCGCCGGCGCGCTCGAAAAGCGTGCGGCCGAGCGCGCTTTCCAGTTGCGAAAGGCTTCGGCTGATGGCCGACTGCGAGATGCCCAGGCGCTGGGCGGCTGTCGTCGTCTTGCCGGTTTGCACCAGCGCGCGGAGCACTTCCAGCTCGCGCAGCGTGAAGCCCATTCGTGTCGGCGCCGTCTCGTCCTGGGTCACCGCTCCCTGCCTATCATATGAGCAGAATGCATACATTTTTTCCTTTGCAATTTGTTTATAGCATAATAGCGTGTCTGCCAACAGGGCCGTGACACGGTCGGACATTCGGCCCTGCCTTCGGAGGAGGCCGGCCGAAAGAACCAAAAGGGGAAAGCGAAATGAGGAAAGTTTCGACGGCAATGGCGGCGGCACTCGTTTCCGCAACGATGCTGACGCCGGCAACCGCTCAGGACGGCGAGCTGACGATAGGGCTCAAATCGGAAGCGACGTCGATGGATCCGCAGTTCCACAATCTGTCGACCAATACGCAGGTTCTGCAGAACGTATTCCAGGCTCTCGTTGAGCAGGACGCGACGCAGTCGCCCATGCCTCAGCTTGCCGAATCCTGGGAGGCAATCGACGATACGACGTGGCGTTTCAAGCTGCGCGAGGGCGTCACCTTCCACGATGGCGGCGCGTTCACCGCGCGCGACGTGATCTACAGCGTTTGCCGCATCCCGATGGTGGAGAATTCACCATCCTCCTTCTCGATCTACACCCAGCAGATCTCCGATATGCGGGCGGAAGACCCGCATACGCTGATCATCGAGACGGACGGCGCCAACCCGCTTCTTCCGGTGGAAAGCGCCACATGGGCGATCCTGTCGGCTGAAGCCATGGGCGCCGAAGAGGAACTGACCTACGGACCCGACGGGAGCTGTGAAGGC
The DNA here is from genome assembly GCF_009749525.1 of Mesorhizobium xinjiangense. Lineage (GTDB taxonomy): Bacteria > Pseudomonadota > Alphaproteobacteria > Rhizobiales > Rhizobiaceae > Mangrovimarina > Mangrovimarina xinjiangensis. The sequence goes on from NZ_WOAC01000022.1 coordinate 68,151, forward strand.
ATGGGCGAGGTCCCGCAGTCCGGTGCCTTCAACGATCCCGCCATCGCCGTCGGCACCGGTCCCTATGTCCTCGACAGCTTCACCCGCGGCAGCGAGATGGTCATCACGCGCTATGCCGATTATTGGGGTGACGCGCCGGACTGGGAGCGCGTCGTCATGCGGCCGATTTCGAGCACCGGACCGCGCGTCGCCGCTCTTCTCGCCGGCGACGTCGACATGATCGAACAGCCGCCGATCCAGGACATTCCGCGCATCGAGGAGGCCGGCTTCAAGATCGTCGATTCCCAATCGAACCGCGTCATCTATCTCGCCATGGACCAGGACGGCGAAGCGCCGGGCCTTGGCGGGACCGACGGAAAGAACCCGCTGACCGATGCCAAGGTGCGCCAAGCGATCTCGCTCGCCATCAACCGCGAAGCCATCGTCGAGCGCATCATGGGCGGTTATGCGACGCCGGCGGCCGAGCTTCTGCCGCCGCCGATGTTCGGTACGTCGGGGCGTGCGGTCGATCCTTACGACCCGGAACGCGCCAAGGAACTCCTCGCCGAAGCCGGCTATCCGGACGGCTTCCAGATTACGCTCGGCACGCCGAACGACCGTTACGTCAATGACGAGCAGGTGGCGCAGGCCGTCGCACAGATGCTGGCGCGCATCGGCATCCAGACGACCGTCGACGCTTCCACCGCGAGCCAGTTCTTCTCGCGTCGCAACAAGCAGGAGTTCCCGATCTACATGGCCGGCTGGGGCGCGGCATCGGGCGAGATGTCGTCACCGCTGAAATCGCTGGTCGCGACGCACAATCCGGATGCCGGGCTCGGGGTGACGAATGCCGGCCGCTACTCCAACGAGGAACTCGACAGCCTGCTCGGCGAGGCGATGAAGACCATCGATGATGAAAAGCGCTCCGAGCTTCTTCAAAAGGCCGAAGGCGTGGCGCTCGACGAATGGGGTATCCTGCCGCTGCATTACGAGCAGACCGTCTGGGCCTTGGCGCCGGGCCTCGACTATACGCCGCGCGTCGATCAGTACACGCTCGCCTATGCGGTCACGAAGGCCGACGGCGAGGGTGATGCGGAATAAGGACGGAACCATGCGGGCCGCGACCTCTCGCGGCCCGCAATCCGACGCCACGCCGGCGCGCCCGTGCAGCGCGCGGCCCATGCCGATCTTTTCCGGAGCCCGTGCATGATCGTCTATCTGATGCGTCGCATCGGCCAGAGCCTGGTCGCAATCATGGTGATGGCGACCCTGGTTTTTCTCGGCGTCTATGCGATCGGCAATCCGGTCGATGTCCTCATCAATCCGGAAGCCACACAGTCGGAGATCGCCGCGACGATCGCGCGTCTTGGTCTCGACAAGCCACTCTGGCAGCAGTTCCTGATCTTCGTGAAGAGCGCGCTGCAAGGCGATCTCGGCAATTCCTTCGTCTATGGCCGGCCGGCCGTAGACATCATCCTGGAACGCTTCCCCGCAACGATGGAGCTGGCGCTGGTCGCGCTCACATTGTCGGTCGTCATCGGCGTTCCGCTCGGCGTCTATGCCGGGCTGAAGCCGGAGAGTATCGGCGGGCGTTCGGTCATGGCGGGATCGATTCTTGGTTTCTCGCTGCCCAATTTCTGGCAGGGCATGCTGCTCATTCTCATCTTCGCCGTACTGCTCGGCTGGCTGCCGGCGGGCGGGCGCGGCGAGACCGTGCAAGTGCTCGGCATGCGCGTCAGCTTCCTCACCTGGGACGGGCTGCAGCACCTGCTTTTGCCCGCGCTCAACCTGGCGCTGTTCAAGATGTCGCTGGTGATCCGCCTGGCGCGCGCCAATACACGTGAGGTCGTTACGCAGGACTATGTGAAGTTTGCCCGCGCCAAGGGGCTTTCCACGCGCCGTGTCGTTCTGGTGCACGTGCTGAAGAACATCATGATCCCGGTGGTCACCATTCTCGGGCTCGAGCTGGGTTCCATGGTCGCCTTCGCCATCGTCACCGAAACCGTGTTCGCGTGGCCGGGCATGGGCAAGCTGTTGATCGATTCCATCAAGCTGCTCGATCGGCCGCTGATCGTCGCGTATCTGATGCTGACCGTGCTGATCATCGTCACGATCAACCTCGTCGTCGACGTTCTCTATTCCTTCCTCGATCCCAGAATTCGTCTTTCGGAGGTGAAGGGATGACCGGCGAAATTCTTGCCACCGGCGGCGAGTCGGCCGCGCCCTTGCGGCGCACCAAGGCCGACAGCCCGCTCAAGCGCATCCTCGCCGCCTTTTTCGAGGACCGGCTGGCCGTGATCGGCCTGGTCGTCTTTGTCCTCATCGCCGCCTTTGCCGTGATCGGGCCCTGGATCGTGCCGCAAAACCCCTATGATCTGGCGCAGCTCGACATCATGGATGGCGGGCTGCCGCCGGGCGAGACGAGTTTTTCGACTGGCGGCACCTACTGGCTTGGAACCGACGAGCAGGGGCGCGACATGCTTTCGGCCATTGCCTACGGGCTGCGCATCAGTCTGCTCGTCGCCTTCGTTTCGCTCGGCTGCGCGATCACGATCGGCGTAACGCTGGGTGTCGTCGCCTCCTATTTCGGCGGCCGGATCGATTCCCTGATCATGCGCGTGGTCGATCTCCAGCTTTCCTTCCCGGCGATCCTGATCGCGCTCATCCTGCTGGCCCTGTTGGGGCGGGGAGTCGACAAGGTCATCCTGGCGCTCGTCATCGTCCAGTGGGCCTATTACGCCCGCACGGTGCGGAGTTCGGCGATCGTGGAAACCCGAAAGGACTATATCGACGCCGCGCGGTGCCTGGCCCTTTCGCATCGGCGCATCATGTTCCGCCACCTGCTGCCGAACTGCGTGCCGCCGCTCATCGTGGTGGCAACGGTCCAGATCGCGCAGGCGATCTCGCTGGAGGCGACGCTTTCCTTCCTCGGTGTCGGCGTGCCGATCACCGAGCCCTCGCTCGGCCTGCTGATCGCCAACGGTTACGACTATCTGCTGTCGGGCCGCTACTGGGTCAGCATCTTTCCCGGCATCGCCCTGGTGGCGACCATCGTCGCCATCAACCTGGTCGGCGACCGCCTGCGGGACGTGCTCAATCCGAGACTGCAGAAATGACGGCGCTTCTCGACGTCAGGGACCTCAAGACACATTTCTTCACCCGCGACGGCGTGGCGAAGGCGGTCGACGGCGTCAGCTTTTCGGTCGAACGCGGCCAGATCCTCGGCCTGGTCGGCGAGTCCGGTTCGGGAAAGTCGGTGACGGGCTTCTCGCTGCTCGGCCTTGTCGATCCTCCGGGGCGCGTCGTCTCGGGCGAGATCGTCTTTGACGGAACCGATCTCATTGCGGCCGGCGAGAAGACGATGCGCCGACTGCGCGGCAAGCGCATCGCAATGATCTTCCAGGACCCGATGATGACGCTGAATCCCGTTCTGCGTATCGACACCCAGATGGTGGAGACGATCCTGGCCCATGAGAAGGTCGGCCGTGCCGAGGCGCTGAAGCGCGCCCGGGAGGCGCTCACCATGGTTGGGATTTCCGCCCCGGACGAACGGCTGAAGAGCTATCCCCACCAGTTTTCCGGCGGCATGCGCCAGCGCGTGGCGATCGCCATCGCGCTCCTGCACAAGCCCGATCTCATCATCGCCGACGAGCCGACGACGGCGCTCGACGTGACGATCCAGGCGCAGATCCTGGCGGAAGTGCAGAAGCTGTGCGCCGAGACGGGCACTGCGCTCATCTGGATCACCCACGACCTTGCCGTCGTATCCGGCCTGGCCGACCGGCTGGCCGTCATGTATGCCGGCCTGATCGTCGAAGAGGGTGCCGCGTCCGACGTCATCGAAAACCCGATGCACCCCTATACGCGGGGGCTCATCGGTTCGGTCCCGCAAGGCAGGGCCCATGGCCGGCCGCTGCAGCAGATCCGCGGCATGACTCCGTCGCTTCTCGACCTGCCCTCGGGCTGCACGTTCCGCCCGCGCTGCTCCCGTGCCGACGAGGCGTGCCTGGCCGTGCCCGCGCTCGACACATTGCCGGGCGAGCGGCGGGTGCGCTGCGTTCACCCCTTTGGCGAACCGTGCAAGGAAAATCCCGTCTCGTGACCGATCCGATCATCGACATCATGTCCGTATCCAAACGGTTCGCCACCGAGCTGGACATCGCCGCGCGCGCCGCACGGCTTTTGGGCAGCAAGATCGAGGCCACGAGCGTGCAGGCGGTCGACGATGTTTCGCTGTCGGTGGAGCAAGGCGAGGTCATGGGTCTCGTCGGCGAATCCGGCTGCGGCAAGTCGACGCTCGGGCGCATGGTGGCCGGTCTTCTGCGGCCGAGCGAAGGGGAAATCCGCTATCGCGGCAAGGCACTGACGACGCTGAGAGGTGCGGCGGCGCGCGCGGCGGCACTGAAGGTGCAGCTCGTTTTCCAGGATCCGATGTCGTCGCTCAATCCGCGACTGCGGGTCGAAGAGATCGTCGGCGAGGCGCCGCGCTACCACCAGCTCGTGCCGCGTGGCGAGATTGCCGCCTATGTCGACGACATGCTGCAACGCGTCGGTCTCGATCCATCCATGCGCCGGCGTTATCCGCACCAATTCTCCGGCGGCCAGCGCGCCCGCATCGGCATTGCGCGGGCGCTTGCCGTCAATCCGGAATTCATCGTCTGCGACGAATCCGTCGCCGCTCTCGACGTTTCGATTCAAGCGCAGATTCTCAATCTCTTCCTGCGTTTGCGCGAGGAATTGAACCTCACCTATCTGTTCATCAGTCACGATCTCGGCGTCGTGGAACACATCTCCGACCGTATTGCGGTGATGTATCTCGGCCGCATGGTGGAACTCGGCCGCAGCGAGGAGGTCTTTGCCGCGCCGAACCACCCCTATACCGCCGCGCTGCTTGCCGAAGTCCCGACCCTGCAGCCGAAGAAGAAGACCTATTCGATCATCCAGGGCGAAATTCCGTCGCCGCTCGACCCGCCGCCGGGTTGTCATTTTCATCCGCGCTGCCCGCACGCCTTTGCGCGCTGCAGAAGCGAGAGGCCGGTTTTCAGGCAAATCGCGCCCGGCCGTTTCTCCGCCTGTCATCTCAACGACCAGGCCGGCACCTGACCCACACGCACGGCATGGCGGTCAGAGCACCGAACCGCAGTCGGCAAATCTCGCAAAGGAGGCATGATGAGCAATTCGGAACGCATCTGGGAATTGGTCGACGAGCCACGCACCGCCTACGAGGCGCTGAGCGATCGCATCTGGGGCATGCCCGAGATCGCCTATACGGAGTTCCGTTCGAGTGCCGAGCATGCGGCCATGCTGCGCGAGGAAGGTTTTAAACTGACCGAGAACGTCGCCGGCATTCCAACAGCCGTGATGGGCGAGGCGGGCGAGGGTGGCCCGGTCATCGCCTTTCTCGGCGAGTATGATGCCCTGCCGGGTCTAAGCCAGGAAGCCAACGTCACCGAGCCGTGCCCGGTGCCGGGCAATGACTATGGTCATGGTTGCGGCCACAACATGCTTGGCTCGGCGGCCCTTCTGGCCGCGACGGCTTTCAAGACCTATCTGGCGGAAAACAACCTTCCCGGCCGTGTGCGCTATTATGGCTGCCCGGCGGAAGAAGGCGGGGCCGCCAAGGCCTTCATGGTACGTGACGGCGCCTTCGACGATGTCGACTGCGCGCTGACCTGGCATCCCGCGTCGCTGACGCGGGTCGACGACATGCAGTCGCCCGCCAACACGCGTATCGATTTCACCTTCACCGGGCGCGCCAGCCACGCCGCCGCCGCCCCTCATCTCGGCCGATCGGCGCTCGATGCGGTCGAGCTGATGAATGTCGGCGTCAACTATATGCGCGAGCACATGCCGTCTTCGGCGCGCATCCACTATGCCATGATCGATGGCGGCGGCATCGCGCCCAATGTCGTGCAGGGCAAGGCTACCGTGCGCTATGCGGTGCGCGCCCGCGACGTTCACGGCATGATGGCGCTCAACGAACGCGTCATCAAGATTGCCAAGGGTGCCGCCATGATGACGGAAACGCAGGTCGATATCCGCGTGTTGAGCGCCGTTTCCAACCTGCTCGCCAACACGCCGATGGATGAGACCATGCAGGCCAACATGGATCGCCTTGGCCCCGTGGTCTTCGACGCTGCCGACCGGGCCTTCGCCGCCAGGATCCAGGAAACGCTGAGCGAGGAAGACATCGTCAGCGATTACCACCGCTGCGGCGTCGAACCGATGGACGACAAGCCGCTGTGCGATTTCATCGTGCCGTTTCGGCAGGTGGGCGAAGCGATGATCGGCTCGACCGACGTTGGCGATGTAAGCTGGGCGGTGCCCACGGCGCAGGCACGCGTGGCCACCCATGCGATCGGAACGCCGGGCCATTCCTGGCAGATCACGGCACAAGGCAAGGCCGGCCCGGCGCATAAGGGATTGGTCTATGCCGCCAAGGTGATGGCGGGGAGCGCCGTCGATCTCCTGAACAATCCGCACCTGCTGGAGGCGGCCAGGGACGATCACAGGAGGCGCACGTCGAAGACGCCCTATATCTGCCCGATCCCGCCTGACGTGAAGGCGCCGATCCAGCCGCGCCCTGCGGGAGATCGTCAGGACGGCCGTCTGGCGACCACCGGCACATAGTCCTCGAGTTCGGGTTCCTCGAAACCGGCAACGTAGTAGGGTTCAGGAAATACGCGACAAGCCGGAGGCCGCTGGTTGCTGCACGGAACCGTACGGCCGTGCTCGAACGAGCGATCGGGTTGGGGATTGCGAACGTGTGGCCCCCTCGCCGGATTGAAACGAGAATGGGCGGCCTGCCGGTCGCGCGGGGCCATGCGAGGGGAATGGCATGACTTTTCGAGGGATTTGCTTAGCCGGGCGCCGGTCCGGTCGATCCCCTGACGATCATCGACAAATCGGCCCCGCCCTTCGACCGCCTCTGCGGGCGCAAGCGCATTGACGCGCCGGCGGCGCTCGAAATAGTCGCTTTCATAGCCGACCCGGTCCCCGGTCGAGCTGAAGGCACGATAGGCCTGCGCGGTCAGAACCGGCCAGCTCGAGCCGAGCGCCGCCTCGGCGTCGGCGATCAGCCGGGATTTCATGGCGTCGGGAATACCGGTCCGGAACACCCGATCGGCATAGGCTGGCGCAGGCACGAAGACGGGCAGGATATCGCCGAGCGCCGGCAGGCAGTCGGCGACCCGGAACCCGGACGCTGCGTCTTGGCCGATTTCCGCCACCCTGGACACGTTCCCCTCTTTCGGAGCGAGTTGATGCTTCTTTTCGCAAAGTGAGGCAGCAGCGCTTCGCAAAATCAAGGAAATCTTTGCGAAATTCGCAAAGTTGCGATACTCACGCAAACTTGCAGGATCGAACTGCTTGTGCCAGTCTTCCAGGAAAGAGGGAATTCGGCGACCATCATAGAGATGACACCACGCCAACAAGGAGCCAGATGATGGCCGGATATGACGTGCCTTCTGGCAAGGATTCTGTTGCCGCATCGCCCGGCCGGGTCACCTTGCGCGATATTGCCGACGCCGTGGGTATTTCGATCAGCACCGCTTCCCGGGCGCTCAATGGCACGCCAGGCATTTCCGACGCCATGCGCTCGCGCGTTCAATCGGCCGCAGAGCGCCTCAACTATGCCGGCGCGTCGGCGGGCATTTCCTCGGTGACCGTGCTCTACGACGTCCATCTCACCGAGAGCGGCGCAGAGTTCATGCAGGCCGTGCAACGCGGCATGGAGAGGAGGGCGCGTGAGCTCGGCATCAGCCTTTCCATGAAGCTGGTCGGCCCCTCCGGCATGGCGCGGATGGAGCCCGACGACGAGGAGGCCGGCTATCTGCTTTTGTCGATGCAGCCGGAGACGTTGATCCAGCTTCTGTCCGAGCGCGCCGTACCTGCCGTCATCGTCAACGGTCGCGAACCGCTGATGCGGTTGGATGCCATCGCCCCGGCCAATCGGACCGGCGGCTATCTTGCCGCCCGCCATCTGCTGCAGCTCGGACATCGCAGAATTCTCACCCTCGGCCACCCGCCGCGCCCGACGATCCGCGACCGCATGGCCGGTAATCGGCGGGCTATGCAGGAGGCCGGGATGGAGGCCGACGACGACCTGGTGATCGAACTGGAGGCCATGCGCACCAATCTCGCCTATCAGGCGATCAGGCAGCGCCTCGAAACTCTGAAAGGCCGCGACTTCACCGCGATTCTAAGCTGCAACGATGCCTGCGCGTTCGGTGCCATCGCGGCGTTGACGGAGGCCGGGCTGAACGTCCCGGGCGATGTCTCCGTGGTCGGCTTCGATGATATCCCGACAGCGGCGCTGAATTCCGTGCCTTTGACAACCATCCGCATTGAGACGGAGGACATCGGTGCGCGAAGCGTTGATTGCCTCATCGAGCGGATCCGGTCCCAGGACCGGCTGGTGACCTATACGGAAACCGCCGTGAAGCTGGTGGTCCGCGATTCAACCGGTCCGGCACTGAAATAGCGCTTGCAGGACGGGGCCGGTGCGATGGCATCGAAGAAGAGCCCGACGACCCCGGTACATTAGGATCGCTGCCCGTATCGTGGGCAAGAACATATTCGCCGGCGGGCTGCTCTCTTACACGCCACAAGCCACCGACGCGCTGTTCGACGGTCTGCGGCAAATGTTTGGAAAGATGAACGCAAAAAAGCTCTCCGCCATTGCGGACAAGGACCTGCAATCGGTCGGTTCCATGTTCACGCTCTCATGGCTGTTCGATACGCCCGATCGGGCCACGGACAGCTTCGTCTCGTGGACTGGCCGGTTTGGAGTACGCCTGCAACGCAGTTTGGGGCCGCCGGAAGCGCTTACCGTTCGCCCGTCTCCAGCCAGCGCACGTCTTCCGGCGACAGCTTGAGCGCAAGCGCCGTCAGGCTGTCGTCAAGCTCGACCAGCCGCCGTGGGCCGATCAGCGGCACGACGGGGAAGGGCTGCGCCAGAGCATAGGCGAGCGCGATGTGGATCGGCTTCACGCCGCGCTCTTTAGCCATCTCCTCGGCGCGGTCACGGCGGGCGAAATTGCCGTCCGAATACCAGCAGCGCACCAGCTCCTCATTGTCGCGCTTGTTCCGGCCCGCGCGCTCGGTGAAGAAACCGCGCCCCTGGCTCGACCAGGCGAAATTGGGGATCTGCCGCTCGCCGAGCCAGGCTTTCCAGTCCGCATCGGAAGCGCTGACGCAGCCGGCCCAGACCGGGTCGATCATCTCGGCGAGCGAAAAATTGTTGGAAAGCACGCCGGGCGCCGTTCTGCCGTTTTTCTCAGCATAGTCGATCGCCTCGGCCATGCGCTCGCGCGACCAGTTGGAGCCGCCGAACAGGCCGCGAATGCGGCCGGCCTTCACCTCGGCGTCTATCGCATCGACGAACTCGTCCACCGGCACATCCGGATTGTCGCGGTGCATGAAATAGACGTCGACATGATCGGTCTTCAGCCGCTCCAGGGACTGGTCGAGCTGCCTGGCGATGACATCGGGATAGGTGAGGGGCGAATGCGCGCCCTTGCCGATCACCACGGCCTCCTCGCGCACGCCGCGGCTTGCCAGCCAGTCGCCCAGGATCGCCTCGGTGCGCCCGCCGCCATAGACGAAGGCGGTGTCGAAGACATTGCCGCCTGCCTCGAAGAAGGCGTCGAGCAGGATCGCGGCACTGGCGAAATCGGGAAAGTCCTCAAAGCCGAGCGCCACTTCGGAGAGCGGCTTGCCGATGCCGGGAAGCTTTCGGCGGCCGATGGTCTCGGAGCGCTGCGCGAGCTTTTCGCCGGCGAGCGTGGTCCTGCGCTGTGCCGACTTTTCCACCTCATAGGTAAGCCCGGCGGCCGCGCGCCACTTGTCCAGCGTGCGCATATTGCCGAGCGTGTCGTCCCAGCTCATGCCGGGCGCGGCAAATTCCTGGCTCCCGGCGCTGACGGTCTCGGCCACCGCATCGACCTCAAAGGAATAGAGCCAGCGGCTTTCTTCCACCGCAACGGTCTCCTTCGCGCGGTCGGGGCGGATGATATCGATCTCGCCGACGCCGCCTTCATGTCCGCTCGCAAACCAGAAATCGGCCACTTCGATGCGGCCCTCGGTGCCGTAGATGCGCAGCATATTGTCCTGCTTGAGCGAGATCGAGCAGGAGGCTTCCGCGATGATGTCGTTGCCGAAATGGAGGATGGCCGAGGCCCATTCGTCGATGCCCGTCTCGCCCAGATGCGCCGTACCAACCACCTTCACCGGGTCGAGAAAGGGTTTGCCCTCCACCGCACCGGCCAGCAGCCGGGCGATCGACACCGGATAGCAGCCGACATCGAGAATGCCGCCGCCGGCGAGGTGATTGGCGTAAAGCCTGTGCTCCGGCATGACGGAGGGCATGGCAAAGCCGAAGCTCGACTTTATCATCCGCACGGTGCCGATCGCGCCGTCCGCCACCAGTTCGATGAGCTTGGTCGTCTGCGGATGAACGCGATACATGAAGGCTTCGCCCATGAAGGTGCCCGCCTTGCGCGCCTCGCAGAAAGCGGCGTCGGCTTCATAGGCACTGAGCCCCATCGGCTTTTCGCACAAAACGTGCTTTCCCCCTCGCGCCGCCTTGATCGCCCATTCGGCATGCAGAGGATGCGGCACGGCGATATAGACGGCCTCGACCTCAGGATCGTCGATGAGCGCCTGATAACCGTCCAGCACGCGCGCACCAGGGAAATCCTGCGCATAGTTTGGCTTGTCGGGATGACGTGCGCCGAGAGCGACGAGTTCGCCCGTCTCGGAATGGGCGAGACCGCCGGCAAAGGCCTTGGCGATGTTTCCCGGGCCGAGAATGCCCCAGCGCAGTTTCCTGGATGAAATCATGGGAGGAGTGCTTTCTTTCCTTGCGTTTCAGTTTGTCAGCGCAGGCGTGCGCCGGAAGCGTCGAACAGGTACGTACGCGCCGCCGGAATGGAGACCGTCAGGTGCTCCACGCCGATTTCGCTGCGCGATTCTTCCCGTTCGATGACGAGTTGTTCGCCCGAAGCGGTGTTGGCGTAGACATAGCTGGTCGAGCCCAGATGCTCGGCGACGTCGACCTTGACGGAAAGCTCGCAATCGCCTTCGCCCGCACCGCCGAAATGCTCGGGCCTGAGGCCCACGGTGAGCTTGTCGCCCGCCGCAAAGCCGTTTTTCGCCGGCACGGTCAGCCGCGCGCCACCTTGGTTGGTGAGGGCGACGGTGACGCTGCCATTTTCAGCGCCCACCACCTCGGCAGCCATGAAATTCATCTTCGGCGAGCCGACAAAGCCGGCGACGAACCGGTTGGCCGGGTCGTCGTAGAGATCGAGCGGGCGGCCGATCTGCTCGATGCGCCCATCGCGCAGCACGACGATGCGGTCGGCGAGCGTCATCGCTTCCACCTGGTCGTGGGTGACATAGACCATGGTCACGCCGAGCTCGGCATGCAGCCGCGCGATCTCGACGCGCATCTGCACGCGCAATTCCGCGTCGAGATTGGAGAGCGGCTCATCGAAAAGGAATACTTCAGGATCGCGCACGATGGCCCGGCCGATCGCCACGCGTTGGCGCTGGCCGCCGGAAAGCTGGCCCGGCCGGCGATCGAGCAGCTCTTCGATGCGCAGGATTTTCGCCGCCCGTTCCACCCGGCGCGCCGTGTCGGCCTTGTCGTTGCCGTTCATGCGCAGGCCGAAGGAGAGGTTCTTCTCCACTGTCATATGCGGATAGAGCGCATAGGACTGGAAGACCATCGCCGTGCCGCGGTCGGCCGGCTCGACATCGTTGACCACCGTGCCGCCAATGGCGATTTCGCCGTCGGAAATGTCTTCCAGCCCTGCAATCATGCGCAAGAGGGTGGACTTTCCGCAGCCCGAGGGGCCGACGAAGACGACGAACTCGCCATCCTCCACCTCCAGATCGGCTCCGTGGATGACCTCGAAGGAGCCGAAGCGCTTGACGACATTACGGAGCGTGACACCTGCCATGAACCAACCCTTACTTGACCGCGCCGGCGGCGATGCCGGCGATGAAATGACGCTGCAGCAGAATGAACACGGCGATCATGGGCGCCGTCAGCAACACCGCCCCAACCATGATGCCGCCCCAGGAAACCTTGGTAAGCCCGATCAGCGAGCCGAGCGCCACGGGGGCGGTCATCATGTCGGGCCGGTTGTTGATGAGGAGCGGCCACAGATAGTTGTTCCACGACGCCAGGAAGAGGATGATGGAGAGGGCAGCCAGCGTCGGCCGCGCCAGCGGCATGGCGACGAACAGGAAAATGCGCCATTCGCGCACACCCTCCACACGCGCCGCATCGAACAGGTCCGCCGGCATCATGGAGAAGGATTGCCGCATGAAAAGCACGCCGAGCGAGTTGAAGAGCGGCGGTACAATCAGCGCGAACCAGGTGTTGGCGAGGCCGAAATCGCGCGCGACCATGATGAATTGCGGGATGACGACGACGAAATAAGGCAGCGTCAGCGTGCCGAGGATAATGGTGAGCACCATCCCCTTGCCGATAAAGGCATAGCGCGCCAGCGCCCAGCCGGCCATGGAGGTGAGCATGACCGAAAGAACGGTGTAGACCAACGCCACCACGACGGAGATGAAAATGGCGCGCAGGAAGTTCGTATCGCCCTGCAGAACGTTAAAATTGGCCCAGAACCGGTCGGACGGGATCAGGTGGATGTTCGGGCTGAAGATGGCATTTTCCGGCATGGTGGAGAACACCACCATCATCCAGATCGGAAACAGCCAGACGATCGCCAGCGGCACCATGACTGCGTGCAGGGCGATGGAGCGCCGAAGCGTGGAGACGGATTTCGACCTCATTTGGGGCTCCTCCCGATCCACAGATTGACAAGCGAGATGAAGATGGCGAGCGCGGCGATGGTGTAGGCGACGGCCGAGGCATAGCCGAAATTGAGCACGGTAAAGCCCTGCCGGTAGAGGAAGAGGCCCAGCGTCTCCGTCGCCCCGCCGGGACCGCCGCGATTGGTGATGAGGAAAGGTTCGGCAAAGAGCTGCATCGTGCCGATGACCGACAGCACCACGCAGAAGAGAATAATGGGCTTGAGCAGGGGCAGGGTGATGAAGAAGAATTGTCTTGGCTTCGACACCCGGTCGAGCGTCGCCGCCTCATAGACGTCGTTCGGAATCGCCTGCAGGCCGGACAGGATGATGATGGCGTTGTAGCCCACCCAGCGCCAGGTGACGGCCATGATGATCAGCGCCATCGCCGCCGTCGGGCTTGCGAACCAGTCCACCCGCGGCAGGCCGATGCCGGTGATGAGCTTGTTGACGACGCCGAAATCGGCGTTGAACATGAGCCGGAACACCGCCGCATAGGCCGCTTCGCCCACCACCACCGGCGCAAAGAAGGCAAAGCGCATGATGCCGCGCGCCCTTAAAAGCTGCGAGTTGAGCAGCACGGCAAGCAGCGTCGCCAGCGCGATCATCACCGGCACCTGGATGACGAGGATGATCAGCGTGTTTTTCAGCGCGTTGGCGAAGGCGGGATCCACCACCAGCCGCCCCCAGGTCATGCCGGGGTTGAAGCGCCAGGGCTGGATGCGCGTGGCGAGGAAGGAAAGATAAAAGGAATAGACGATCGGCCACACCCAGAAGGCGGCGAAGATCAGAAGATAGGGCGTCAGGAAGCCATAGGCCGCCCTTGTCCGCATCCGCATGTCTTTCCTCCCTTTATGGGTGTGAGGCTTGCCGATTCGCACTCGTCTCAGGACCCCCACCCTCAATCCCTCCCCACTCCTGAGCTTGTCGAAGGAGGGAGGGAAGCAGGTCGAGCGCGCCATCGCCCCCCTCCCCCTCGACAAGCTCAGGATTGGGGAGGGGTCAGGGGTGGGGGTAATCTCAGCATCCGCGAATCTGGCGAAATCACTCCGCGATCGGCAAGCCCGTCACCAGCGCGATCTGGTTGGCCGCATCGTCGAGTGCTTCCTGGGCGCTTGCGAATTCCCCGGTGAGATAGCGTGTCTGCACGGCGATCATGATGCCGTCGGCATCGCCGAAGAAGGGTGTGCCGCGGCTCGGTTCGATCTCATCCAGCGTTTCGAGAATATCCACCCACACCTTCTGGCCACCCCAATAGGGTTGCGGTTCCTGCATGTAAGGATCATCGAGGGCGGACAGCAGCGATGGCACGAGGCCGAATTCGCGCAGCATCGTCACCTGGCCCTCATTGGTGCCCAGCGTGTAGTTGACGAAGGCCCAGGCCGCTTTCTTGTTTTTCGAAACGGTTGGGATCGCCAGCGAGGAGCCGCCGAGATTGGCCGCGCGCGGCCCGTCCGCCGTCACGCTCGGCATGCGGTAGATACCCCATTTGCCGGCGAGGTCCGGCGAATTGTTTCGGATCGTGCCTTCATACCAGCCGCCATACATCTGGCTGGCGGCAGTGCCGGCGGTGTTGGCCTGGATCTTCTCGTTCCAGTCGGCGGCCGTGATGATGCCGGCGTCGTACATCTTTTTGACCGCATCGAGAGCGGCCACGCAGGCCGGCTGATTGATGGTGATCGAGGAAGCGTCGTTGGAGAAATAGCCGCAGCCCTGCTCATTCGCGATCATGCGGAACCACTCCGCATCGCCATTGAAATCGGCCCGTGTCATCACCACGCCGGGATTTGCCTCGGCGATCTTCTTCCCGGCCTCGGTGAAATCGTCCCAGGTCTTGATGTCTTCCGGCTTTACGCCCGCCTTCTCATAGAAATCGCGGCGGTAGAACATCACCACCGGACCGGAGTCCCAGGGCATTGCGTAGGCCGCATCGCCCACTTCGAGCTCGACCCGCTTGAACTCCGGGAAACCCGAGGCGATCTCCTCCGTGTAGCCAAGCTCCTTCAGATTGGTGAAGCAGTCGGGGAACTGCGCCCAGAAAATCTCCGCCTCGTGGTTTTCGATGGAAAGCACGTCGGGCAGGCCCCCGCCGCCCGCCGCGCAGCCGGCCAGCGTGCGGTCGAAGACCTGGTCGTTGCCTAGATCCTGAACCGTCACCTTCACATCCGGATGTTCGGCATTGAAGCCCTCGACGGTCGCCTCAAGGGCCGAGGCGGCGACATTCCAGCTCCAGACGGTGATTTCGCCCGATTGGGCGAAAGCCGGAGCGGCTCCTGCCGTAAGCACAAGCGCCAATGCGGCGCCACCAAGCGTCGTGCGCATGAGTTCCTCCCTTTTTTGTTGCCCACAGACCGGGCCTTTCGTAGCTTAGAGGAGGATTTTCCTGCGTCACGTCGAATGGGAAGGCGGACTCGTTGGATGGTAAGATAACCGGCAAACGTTATTGGGAGCCTGCCAAAAGCACCGTCGAAAAGGCGCCCACCAGGCTCGTGTCGAGCCACGGGCAGCCCGGCATCATGCGCACCACGCATTGGCATGCCCAGGTGGAAGTGAACTACGTTTTCCGCGGCCGGGTCGACTATCGCATGCAGGACCATGACGTTAATCTGAAGACGGGCGATCTGTGCCTCTTCTGGGGCGGGCTGCCGCACCGGGTGGTGGATACGTCTGAGGATGCCTGGTACATCGCCATCCATGTGCCGCTGGTGCATTTCTTTCGCCTGCGCCTGACGGCTGAAATGCAGCAAAAGCTGATGCGCGGAGCGACGCTGATTGCCGGCGGGGCGGGCGATTCGGACGACTTCGATTTCAACCGCTGGTCCTGCTATATCGGTTCGCGCGAGGAAAAGCGCATCGACCATGCCATCGACGAGCTTCTCCTGCGCATCGAGCGTATCCAGTTCGAGCCGCACAGGCTTCTGGAAGGCTGCGGGCTCGCTGTGGCCGAGACCGAGGCGCCGGACCGTACCAGCTTTCACAGCATCGGCCGCATCTGCGCCTTCATCGCCGAGAATTTCCGTCACGACATCGATTCCACCGACATCGCGCTGTCGGCCGACATCCATCCCAAATACGCCATGAGCGTCTTCAAGAAGTCGACCGGCATGACGCTCAACGAATATGTGAGCCTTCTGCGGCTCTCCTATGCCCAGGCGCTGCTCATGCAGGAGGATGCGAATGTGCTGCGGGTAGCGATGGATAGCGGCTTCGGCTCGCTATCGGCCTTCACCAACTGCTTCCGCAAGATCGCCGGAATGAGCCCGTCCGATTTCCGCCAGCGCCTGCGCAACCGGCCCCAGATGCCACCGGCGGGCCTGGAGGAACGACCGCTTTCCTGAAGGTTGAATTATCTGCCCCCGCCCCTAGTCAAAAGATCCTGAAAACCTGCCCGCATCGGCCGATTTTTTCCACACGCTCGCCGAAGCCGCCGGCGAGAAGACCATCGGGGCTGCGGCCGTCAGCGTCCGACAGACCAGGCGGGTGCAATTTCCAGCCGGTGTCCACGCCGGCGAAAAAAAGTGCATCTATCGGCGGCGTGGCGAACTGCCGACATGCTGTTCAATCGTAGGGCCTCACAATGAAGAGAATCCGCGACCCATTCCAGGTGAGGGAGCGGCATGCACCATCTGGTCCTGGGCTGAGCTACAGCCCCTATCCCTGTCCGGCCTTGCCGGTGAAGACCAGATTCCGCCGCATCTCGAGCGGCGTGATGTCGTAAGCTGCGCGGAAATGGGCGTAGAATTGGCTTTGCGAGGCGAAGCCGGACTGGAACGCCACATTGGCGATCGACTGGTTGCCCTCGAAAAGAAGCGCCCGTGCCCGGATAAGCCGCATGCGAATGATGAAGCGGCGCATGGGGATGCGCATGACACGCGTGAAAAGATTGAGCGCGTAGTTGGGATGCAGGCCGACCACCTTGGCGACGTCTCTGGCAGAAAGCGGTTCTGCCAGGTTCTCGTGGATATGACGCACCATGGCCACCACGTAACGCAATGGTGAAGCTGTGCGGGTGACCGGTTCCAGCGTCTCGATCCAGGGCGGAAGGAGTTCTTCCCAGCCGAGCAGCGTGGTGCGCCGCAGCATGTTGGCGATCTCCGATTTCAGGATGTCGGCGCGTTCGGCATCGCCGCTGCGGTAATCCTGATACCAGCGCTTCAGCAGTGCATCATCGGTTGCGTCCTCCGGCAGCATGACTACACCGCCGCCAATCATCGTCTCCGTCAGGGAGCCGAGATTGGGCATATAAAGGAAGCTGTCCAGCGGCAGATAGACGTTGCATTGGCGCGCGCCATCATCTTCGCCCCGGTCGAGCCGTACAGTCTGATGGGGAATGCCGGCCCAGAAGATCACCATACGGCGCGCGGGAATTTCGACCGGCCGGCCGTCGAAGAGATAGCCCATTCCGCCGCTGGTCAGCCAGTTGAATTCGATATGCCCGTGCCAGTGCTCCGCCTCCATAAGCCGGGGCTCAAACCAGCGTATCCCGAAGCGGCCGAAGGCCTTGCTGGCGGCGTAGAAGCGGCGGTCCGGCCGCGGCACGGGCGGTGTGGCGCGCGCTTCGGCTTTGACAGTGTTCTTCCGCTCGGTCACATCTGGCATGGCTTCTCGCCGATCTGTAAAAACCGGAATAATTGCTTAGGAAAGCGGATTGCGCGTCGTGGTGCAAGAGGTACCGTTCATTATGCACGCAGTGGGCTGCCGAATAGAGGGTTCGGGGCCCGTATAACGTGCTGAAAGGGAGGAACGATGTACAGGAAACTGATGGCCCTTGGCGGGGCCGGCCTTCTGTTGAGCGTATCCGCGCTCGCCGCGCAGGCGGAAATGGTAGAGCCCACGAGGCCACCCGATCCGCCGGCTTTTCCGGCGCAAAGCGAACCGGTGTTCGTGGGCATTTCGGACATCATGGAATACCGCGCGCTGGGCGAATATCATGAACCGGATTGGGTGACCGAAAAATTCGTCAAGACCGGCAACCTGCCGCCAGTCGAGGAGCGTTTGCCGAAGGAGCCCCTGGTCTACAAGGCCGCAAACATGCCCGACGGCATCGGCACTTACGGCGATGTCATGCGCCACGTCATCGGCGGTCGTCCTGAGGGCTGGAACTATATCGCCGGGCAAAGCCAGGGCTGGGGCGGCATCGACATCGGCATGATGGAATGCCTGACGCGCGTCGGCCCGCTGTTTACGATCAAGGCCGACGAGGTGGAGCCCATGCCCAACCTCGCCAAGAGCTGGGAATGGTCGGAGGATGGCCACCAGCTCACCATGCGTCTGATCGAGGGCGCGAAGTGGTCGGACGGCGACCCGTTCGATGCCGAGGACGTGATGTTCTACTGGGAAGACAATGTGGTCGATCCCAATGTCTCGCCGCTCAACGGCGCGACCGTGGATACGTTTGGTGGCAAGGGAACGAAGCTGGAGGCGCTCGACGACCATACGATCCGCTGGACCTTCGAGGAAGCTTTCCCGGAGCAATATCTCTACCAGATGGCCTACGGCACTTTCTGCCCCGGCCCCTCGCACATCTTGAAGCCCGAGCATCCGAAATATTCGGACAACACTTATGAAGAATACAAGAACGCCTTTCCGCCGGATTTCATGAACTGGCCGGTGATGGGGGCCTGGGCGCCGGTCGAATACCGCTCGGACGACATCATCGTGCTGCGCCGCAATCCCTATTACTGGAAGGTGGACGAGGAGGGCAATCAACTGCCCTATCTCGACGAGATGCACTACAAGCTCTCCACCTGGGCGGACCGCGACGTGCAGGCGGTGGCCGGCAGCGGCGACTTCTCGAATCTCGAACAGCCCGAGAACTATGTGGAATCGCTGAAGCGAGCGGCGTCCGAGGATGCGCCGGCAAGGCTCGCCTTCGGTGCGCGCACCATCGGCTATACGCTCTATCCAAACCTCTCTGCCAATGGCTGGGGCAGCCCGGACGCGCGCGGCCAGGCGCTTCGCGAACTCAACCGCAATCTCGACTTCCGCAGAGCGGTCACTCATGCGCTCGACCGGCAACGGCTGGGCGAGGCGCTGGTGAAAGGGCCGTTTACGGCGATCTATCCTGGCGGACTCTATTCGGGCACCTCGTTCTACGACAAGGCGTCCACGGTCTACTATCCCTATTCAGTTGAGACCGCGAAGGCCTTTATCGAAAAGGCTGGCCTGACCGACACGGATGGCAACGGCATCGTCAACTTCCCCTCCGAGGTTGAGGGCGTTGGCGGCCAGGATGTCGAGATCGTGTTGCTGCTCAACGGCGAATATCAAACGAACAGAAGTCTTGCCGAAGGCGTCATCGCGATGATGGAGGCTGCCGGCCTGAGAGTGGTTCTCAACATCCAGAACTCGAATACCTTCGACGACATGATGCAAGGCGGGAATTTCGACTGGGCGCTGCATCGCAACTCCGAAGAGCTTGCGACTGCACTGAAATTCACCGAACGCCTGGCGCCCATCGGGCCGCGCTCCACCTGGACCCGACGGGCCGGCAGCGATGGCACGCTCGATCTGCTTCCGTTCGAGGAAGAGATGGTCAAGACCGTCAACGCCTTTACGGGAAGCCGCGATAGCGCCGAGCGCCAGGATCTGATGAAGCAGTACCAGAAGCTCTACACGGAGAATCTATGGGCCATCGGTGTGACGCAGTATCCGGGTGCCCTCATCATCAACAAGCGCTTCGCCAACATCCCCGCCGGCGCGCCGATCTTCATGTTCAACTGGGCCGAGGACAGCATCATCCGCGAGCGGGTCTATGTGCCGCAGGACAAGCAGCAGAATTTTGAGCTGTTTGCCGAAACGCTGCCGGGCGAGCCCGGCTCGGATGGGCCGGTGAACTGAGAGCATGATTGGGCGAGGGGGATCGCTTCCTCGCCTGCCGACGGGTGCTTCAAAGAGACTTGATCAAATGGAAAACTTGGCGCTGTTATCCCCCTCTGCCCTGTCGGGCATCTCCCCCTCAAGGGGGGAGATCGCCTTCATGGCGACCCAGGCTCGTCGCTGGCATCGCAAAACATACTTCGAACAAGCGGCCGTCCAATCTCCCCCCTTGAGGGGGAGATGCCCGGCAGGGCAGAGGGGGGTAGCTGGCGCCGTTCAATCCACTGGCAGCAAGGAATAGAGCCATGCTGCGCTTCATCACCATACGCATCCTGTCGACGCTGCCCGTCCTGCTTGTGCTGAGCGTGGTGACATTCGCCATCATCCAGGCGCCGCCGGGCGATTATAGCGACTATATCCGCTCCCAGCTCATCAACCAGGGTGGGGCATCCATCGAGCAGGCGGAAGCCCAGGCCGAAGCCTGGCGCGAGGAACGCGGCTTCAATGATCCGATCCCCGTCCAGTATCTGCGCTGGATCACCGGCATCGTGACGCGCGGCGATTTCGGGCACAGCTTCTATTACAACAAGCCCGTTGGCGATGTGGTGGCCGAGCGCCTGCCCCGCACCATCCTGCTGGCGCTCACCTGCCATATATTGGCGTCGATCCTCGGCATCTCGCTCGGCATCATTGCCGCGACCAGGCAATATAGCTGGGTCGACACGCTTTTCTCCTTCATATCCTTTTTGGGCATGACGATCCCGCGCTTCCTGCTGGCCCTTGTCATTCTCTATATCCTCGCCTTCAGGCTCAATGTGCAGGAACTCGGCAGCTTCTTCTCTCCCCGCTATGGCGGCGCGCCGTGGTCGTGGGGCAAGTTCGTCGATCTGGTGAAGCATGTGTGGCCGGTTGTCGCCATCGCCACCTTCGGCGGGCTGGCCTACAACATGCGCGTCATGCGCTCCAATCTGCTCGATACGCTCAACGCGCAATATGTGGAGACGGCGCGTGCCAAGGGGCTTTCGGAAGGGGCGGTGGTATTGAAGCACGCCGTGCCCAATGCGCTGCATCCGCTGGTCGCCTATCAGGGCGTGGTGTTGCCCTACATGCTGACGGGCGAGATCGAGGTGGCCATCGTCTTCACGCTGGCGACAGTAGGACCGGCCATCGTCGGATCCATGAACAGGGGCGATGTCTACGTGACGGCGACCTTCATGCTGGTGCTGGCGGCAACGCTCATCATCGGCAATATCATCGCCGACATTCTGCTCGCCCTTCTCGATCCACGCGTGCGCCTGGGAGGAGCGGCAGAATGACCTTGTCCACTCTTCCCGAGCCTCGTCACGGCACGATGCAGGAATTGCCGCCCGAGACGGAACCTGCAACGCTGCCCAGCCATGGCGAGGAAAGCTATTCGCGGCTTGTCTGGCGGCGCCTGCGCCGCTCGGTCAGCGGCATGGTTGGCCTCGTGCTGGTCTCGCTTCTGGTGATCGTGACGATCTTTGGCGATTTCTTCGCGCCCCTGGACCCGAAGGAGCCGGGCATCGCCTTCGCGCCGCCGGACCACATAAGCTTCTTCTCACCCGACGGCAGTTTTTCGCCGATCCCCGATGCCTACCCCATCGGAGAGACGGGCGAGCTCGACCCGATCACCTTCCAGCCTCTCACCGGGCCGGATCTGGAGAACCCCATCGCGCTCGGCTTCCTCGTCAAAGGCAGCCCCTATCGGCTCTTCGGCCTCATTCCGGCCAAACGGCATTTCTTTGGTGCGCGCGACGGCCAACCCGTCCATTTCCTTGGCACGGACAAGTTCGGGCGGGACATCCTTTCGCGCGGCATCGTCGGCGCGCGCATTTCGCTTGCCATAGCGCTCATCGTCGTCTCCATCACGACGGTCGTCGGCACGCTGGTCGGCATCGCGTCGGGTTATCTGGGCGGCCGCGCCGACACGTGGCTGCAGCGTATCGTCGAGCTGGTGCTGGCCTTTCCGCAACTGCCGCTCTATCTGGCGCTCGCTTCGCTGATCCCGGCGACGGCGTCGTCCAACGTCTTCCTCGCCTTCGTCATCGTCGTTCTGGCCGCGCTCGGCTGGGCGCAGCTCTCGCGCGAGGTGCGCGGCAAGACACTGGCGCTGGCGCGCGTCGATTATGTGCGCGCGGCGATGGCCGTGGGTGCCGGTGACGGACGCATCATCCTGCGCCATATCCTGCCCAATGTGCTGTCCCATGTGATTGTCGCCGTCACAATCGCCATTCCGACGGTAGTGCTTCTGGAAAGCTTCCTCGGTTTCCTGGGCTTTGCCGTAAAACCGCCGCTGATCTCCTGGGGGCTGATGCTGCAGGATACGTCGAATTTCTCGGTGATCGGATCCTATCCGTGGATCCTGTCGCCGGTCGTCTTCGTGCTCATCACCGTCTTCGCCTTCAACGCGCTGGGCGATGGCCTGCGCGACGCCGTCGATCCGTATTGAGGGAGGCGGGGATGCTCGACACGAACAATTCCTTCGCTCCTCCCGAACGGCACGATCTGGGACAGCATGGCCGCGAGCTGATCCTCGACGCGCGCAATATCGCCGTCGACTTCAAGGTCGAGGGCGGGGTGGTGAACGCGGTGCGAGACGTTTCCTTCCAGCTTCACAAGGGCGAGACCGTGGCGCTGGTGGGCGAAAGCGGCTCCGGCAAGTCGGTGACGGCGCGCACAGTGATGCGGCTTTTGTCGCGGCGAGCAACCATCAGGCCGGGCGCCAGCGTCAAGCTGCAGGACAAGGATGTCGTGACCTTGAGCGATCGGGCGATGCGCCGCCTGCGCGGCAAGAAGGTCTCGATGATCTTTCAGGAGCCCATGTCCTCGCTCAACCCGGTCTACACGATCGGCCGGCAAATCTGCGAGATCCTGCATCTGCACAACCGCATCTCCAGAAAGGAAGCGGTGGCGCGGGCGAGGGAGCTTCTGGAGGAAGTGCATATCCCCGAGCCGGAAGCGCGGCTGAAACAGTATCCGCATCAGCTTTCCGGCGGCCAGCGCCAGCGCGTGATGATCGCCATGGCCTTGGCCAACCGGCCGGACATATTGATCGCCGACGAACCCACCACGGCGCTCGACGTGACGGTACAGGCGCAGATCCTGCATCTCATCAAGGAGCTGAAGGACAAATACGGCATGGCGGTGATCCTCATCACCCATGACCTGACCATCGTCCGCCAATTCTCCGAATATGTCTATGTGATGCAGAACGGCGTGGTGCGCGAGCACAACGAGACTGACGCCCTGTTCGCCAATCCGCAACATCCCTATACGCAGCGTCTGCTGGGAGCGGAGCCCAAGGGCCGGGCCAGGCCGCTTTCTGGCGGCGAGTCCATCGTTCTCGAGGGCAGGGATGTGAATGTCACCTTCAAGCTGCGCCGCGGTGGCATGTTCAGGCCCGACTATTTCGACCTCGCCGCCGTAGACGATCTCGATCTCAAGCTGCAGCGCCACGAGACCCTCGGTCTCGTCGGCGAAAGCGGCTCGGGCAAGACCACTTTCGGCCAGGCCCTGATGCGGCTGATCCCCAATCAGGGCGGCGAAATCTATTTCGACGGGGAACCGATCCATGGGCGCAACCGCAAGGCCATGCAGCCATTGCGCTCGCGCATGCAGGTGGTGTTTCAGGATCCCTTCGCCTCCCTCAATCCGCGCATGTCGGTGCGCCAGATCATCGAGGAGGGGCTGATCGTCAACGGTATCGGTGCCAATGCCCGCGAGCGGGTGGAGCGCGTGCGCCAGGCGCTCACCGACGCCGGCATGCCCGACAATATCCTCAACCGCTTCCCGCATGAATTTTCCGGCGGACAGCGCCAGCGCATCGCCATTGCAAGGGCGATTGCGCTGGAGCCGGAATTCATCCTGCTCGACGAGCCGACCTCGGCGCTCGACCTTTCGGTGCAGGCGCAGATCATCGCGCTTCTGCGCAAGCTTCAGGATGAAAAGGGCCTTTCCTACCTCTTCATCTCGCACGACCTGAAGGTGGTGCGGGCGCTGTGTCACCGCGTGATGGTGATGCAGTTCGGCAAAATCGTCGAAGAAGGGCCCGTGGAGGAGGTGCTGTCCAGCCCCAAGACCGACTATACGGCCCGGCTCGTCCGCGCCGCATTCGAAATTGCCGCTTGAACTTCGGAGTTAGCAAAATGGCAAATCCAAGAATTGCCTTCATCGGCGCCGGCTCGACGGTGTTCATGAAGAACATCGTCGGAGACCTGTTGCAGCGGCCGGCGCTTGCCGGCGCCACGGTCGCGCTCATGGACATCAATTCCGAACGGCTGGAAGAGAGCGCGATCGTGGCAAACAAGCTCGCCGCGACGCTGGGCGTGCCGGCGAAGGTGGAAACCCATACCGACCGGCGCGCCGCTCTCGAGGGCGCGGATTTCGTCATCGCCGCCTTCCAGGTCGGCGGTTATGAACCGTCCACCGTGATCGATTTCGAGGTGCCGAAGAAATACGGCCTGCGCCAGACCATTGCCGATACGCTGGGCGTCGGCGGCATCATGCGCGGCATCCGCACCGTGCCCCATCTTTGGAAGGTCTGTGAGGGCATGCTTGAAGTCTGCCCGCAGGCGATCCTCCTGCAATATGTGAACCCGATGGCAATCAACACCTGGGCGATCGCGGAAAAATATCCGCAGATCCGCCAGGTGGGGCTGTGCCATTCCGTGCAGGGCACGGCATCGGAACTGGCGCGCGATCTCGACATACCGGTGGAGGAAATCCGCTACCGGGCCGCCGGCATCAACCACATGGCATTCTATCTGAACTTCGAGCACAAGCAGCCCGACGGGACCTACAAGGACCTTTATCCGGAGCTTTTCAAGGGTTATCGCGAAGGCCGCTTTCCCAAGTCCAGCCACTGGAACCCGCGCTGCCCCAACAAGGTGCGCTACGAGATGATGACGCGGCTCGGCTATTTCGTCACCGAAAGCTCGGAGCATTTC
Organism: Mesorhizobium xinjiangense; assembly: GCF_009749525.1. Classification (GTDB taxonomy): domain Bacteria; phylum Pseudomonadota; class Alphaproteobacteria; order Rhizobiales; family Rhizobiaceae; genus Mangrovimarina; species Mangrovimarina xinjiangensis. The sequence continues at coordinate 92,744 of NZ_WOAC01000022.1, forward strand.
GCCGAATATGTGCCCTGGTTCATCAAGCGCGACCGGCCGGACCTGATCGAGAAATTCGGCATTCCGCTGGACGAATATCCCAAGCGCTGCGTGGAGCAGATCGAGAGCTGGAAGGCGCAGGCCGAGCGCTACCGCAAGGCCGAGCGCATCGAGGTGAAGGAGAGTCACGAATACGCCTCCTCCATCATGAATTCGGTCTGGACGGGCGAGCCTTCCGTCATCTACGGCAACATCGCGAACAAGGGTTACATCACCTCGCTGCCGGAGGGGTGCGCGGTGGAGGTGCCCTGTCTGGTGGACGCAAATGGCATCCAGCCGACCGTAATCGGCGCGCTGCCGCCGCAACTGACCGCCCTGATGCGCACCAACATCAATGTTCAGGAACTGACAGTGGCGGCATTGATGAGGGAAAACCGCGATCACATCTATCATGCGGCCATGCTGGATCCGCACGCCGGCGCCGAGCTCGATCTCGAACAGATATGGAGCCTCGTCGATGACCTTCTCGCCGCCCATGGCGACATGCTGCCCGAATGGGCGCGCGGTGGTGCGAAACAGCAGGTCGCCTGAAAAAGTACCGCACTCTCCCCGACTTGCGCCCGGTTCACAAACCGGGCGTCTTCTTTATGAGGATCGAGTTCGCCCTTCACCGATTGATCGGCGGCCCCTCGAAGACATGGCCTTCATATTGCGGCAGGTCATCGGTGATCGTGTACCAGGGCGCCTTGGAGCCCACGAAGATGTGCTCTGTGGGGCGCAGGGTCGGTTCGTCGACGAGCGTGCCCATGGAAATATGAACATATGCGCCTTCGCGGACGACGGAATAGAGAAAGGAGCCGCAGCGGGCACAGCGCGCATCGTGATTGTCGGCCTCACCGAAGATGAGCAGGCTGTCTTCGCCCCGGGTCACCGTCATCTTCTCGCGCTCTATGCCGGCGAAGGGCTTGAAGGCCGCGCCCGTCGCCTGCCGGCATAGCGAGCAATGACAGTTGCCTGCATAAGAGAATGCATCTTCGACCGTATAGCGAACCGCTCCGCACATGCATCTGCCCGAAAGCCTACGCTCATCATTGGCCGGTTTACCATCACTCATCGTCTCTCTCCCTCTCCACTTCGCCCGATGAAGGAACGAAGGAAGGTCTGCAGGCTGCATGACCCCGGCTTCGACCTTACCGATGCGCGCCTTCCATTCGGCGCAGTTCCTCCACGGTTCGCACGGGCTTGCGCGCCGCTCCTTGCCAGTCGCGGACTGCGACCTTTGTCCGGGCGAGCCTTTCCTTCGCTGCCGGCACGGCGGCTGCATATTGCGGCAGCCATTTAGCCTGCGCCACTACCATTTCGTCCACCATCGCCCATACCTCATCCGGCGTGCAGACGGCGCCGACCAGCGGGTCGTGCAGCACGGCGAGCTTCAACAGGTCGATGTCGCCGGCAATGGCCGCTTCCACGGCCATGCGCTGCACCGATATGGAGGCGTTGCAGGTGGCGGCGCAGGCGAGCGGCAGGGTGATGCCCTCCACCATGTTGATGCCGAAACGGTCGACAAAGCCCGGGCTTTCGATGATGGCATCCGTCGGCAGGTTGGTGATGATGCCGTTGTTCTTCACATTGAAATGGCCGCGATAGATCCTGCCGGTCTCGCGCGCTTCCAGAATGTAGCTGGCATGCTCGCTGGTGCGCCTGTGCTCGGAAAGCGGTTTCTCCGCTTCGGCGAGAAATTTCGGAAAATCCGTCTCGAACCAGTTGCGCGCCTCGGTGCAGTAGCGCAGGTAGCCGCCGGTTTCGCCATGGATCCACTCGCTCATGTCGATCCATTTGCCGATCTCCTCCGGGCGCTTGCGATACCAGGGGAGATATTCGGAAAGATGCCCGTTGCTTTCGGTCGAGTAGACGCCGAAACGCTTCAGGACATCGATGCGCAGCTTCTCTTGCTGCGAATAGACGGGATGGCGCTCGAAGGCGGCGATCAGCTCGCCCTTCTCGATCCTGCGGCCGTTGACGCGCAGATCGATGAACCATGTCTGATGGTTGATGCCACTGCAGATATAGTCGAGCTCGCTGCCCTTTACCCCCAAGACCTGCGCGATCTGGCGCGCGCCGTGCTGCACGCCGTGGCACAGGCCAACCGTATCCACACCGCCATATTGGAGCGCGGCCCAGGTGTTCATGGCCATGGGATTGGCATAGTTGAGGAACAGTGCGCCGGGCTCGGCCACCTCGCGGATGTCCTTGCAGAAGTCGAGAATGACAGGGATGTTGCGCTGGCCATACATGATACCGCCGGCGCACAGCGTGTCGCCCACGCACTGGTCGACGTCGTATTTCAGCGGAATGTCGATATCGCCCGCAAAGGCTTCGAGCCCGCCGACGCGCACGCAGCTCATGATGTAGCGCGCGCCCTCGATCGCCGCGCGCCGGTCCGTGGTGGCGGTCACCCTGGCCGGCAGGTCATTCACCGCCACGATCTTCTCGATGATCTGGCGGACCATATCGAGATTGTGCTCGTTGATGTCCGTCAGGGCGATCTCGATGTCGGAAAATTCAGGAACCTTGAAAAGGTCCGACACGAGAGTCTTGGTGAAGCCGATCGAGCCGGCGCCGATGATGGCGACTTTGAACGACATGTTTTTTCCTCTTCGTCAGGCCGGGGTATAGGGTGGATTGCGCGATCGCGGCGGCGGGTAGCCCTCAGGCATGGATCCTCGGGCTTGACCCGAGGATCCATGCCGGAAAGCCGCCGCTCGAAACAACGCTCCCATGCTGACACCATTGCTAGCCCTTTCCTCCAAAACCGTGTAGAGAAAGCTTGTGCTGAAATGGGTAATTTTGTGCTTTCCTCGCTGATCGAACATGGCCACAAGATGCGCCGGGTCGCACCGCCGAAGGGCTCGGTAGGTCTCTTCTGCATGGCTGGGGGCGCGGGCTACGAGCTGCGTGTCAACGAAGTCTATTCCTGGGACGGGCTGAGGCGGGGGGAGGAGCCTTTTGTGCTCATCCAGCACACAATGGCAGGCGAGGGTATGCTGGACTACGAGGGCACGCGCCATGTGCTCATTCCAGGCGATACGATGCTTTTGACCTTTCCCCATGCCAACCGCTACTGGCTGGAGCGGGGGAGGAGCTGGGAATATTTCTGGATCATCCTGAGCGGCCGCGAGGCGCTGCGCCTTGCGGGCGCCATACTGGCGGCCAAGGGGCCGGTCTCAAGGCCGGTGCAGCCGGTGGTCGACCGGTTGGCCGGAGCCTGCGTCATGCTGCTTTCCGGTTCGGTGGACTTGCCTGGCGCCGTATCGGCGGCCGCTTACCAGGCCATTGCCGCGCTCTATGACGAAGCTTTCGGCACGGCTATCGAGGCAGCGGACCTGCCTCTGCCTGTCCTGCGTGCCGAGCGGTTTGTGGCAGACAATCTCGGGCGGGCGATCGATGTTGGCATGCTGGCGCGGGCGGCGGGACTGAGCCGTGCGCATTTCGTCCGGCTGTTCACCGCTGCTGTCGGGCAGCCCCCATCGGATTATATTCTCGACAAGCGGATGGAGCGGGCCACACGCCTGCTGCTTGCAACCGATGCACCCATCAAGGAAGTGGCAAGGGTTTCCGGTTTTGCCGACGCCAACTATTTCTCCAAAGCTTTCCGACGCCTGCAAAAGCGCTCGCCCGGCGCGTTCCGCAGGACCGGGCGGACTGGATTGCTGACAACCATCGACGGATAACGCAGTGGTCAGACTCGACCGCCGGCCGGGCCTTTGACGCGGTTCTTGGTGCGCTGCGCCCGGGCCGACTATTCCTCTCCAACACGGCGCTACTGGGGCAGAATGGCGCTGAGGTGATCACCCGGGCGAAATAGCCTCCAGCGCGGGCCTCAGTGCAGCTTGAGGACGATGCGGCCGTCGATGCCGCCGGCTTCCATGCGTTCGAATATGTCGTTGATATTGTCGAGCTTGTCCCAGGAGAAATGGGCCGCGACCGCGCTGTCACCGGCAAAATCGAGTGCCTCTTCGAGATCCTGGCGCGTTCCGACGATGGAGCCGCGTATGGTGATCCGCTTCAGGACGGTATCGAAAATCGGCATAGCGAACATGCCGGGCGGCAGGCCGACGAGCGCCATCGTGCCGTGGGCGCGCAACATGCCGAAGGCCTGTTCGAAAGCCTTCGGCGAAACGGCCGTGACAAGGACGCCGTGCACGCCGCCGATCTGCTTTTGGACCTCGTCAGCCACATCGGTTTCGCGCGCATTGAGCGCGATGTCGGCTCCGAGCGATTTGGCCAGTTCCAGCTTGTCGGGATGAACGTCGACCGCGACGACATGCATGCCCATGGCGCGGGCATATTGCACCGCCATGTGGCCAAGTCCGCCGATGCCCGAAATGGCGACCCATTCGCCGGGCTTGACCTCGGTCTCCTTCAGCCCCTTGTAGACGGTGACGCCGGCGCACAGGACCGGTGCGGCGGGACCCCATTCCAGCTTGTCGGGCAGCCGTCCGACATAGTTCGGATCGGCGAGCGCGTATTCGGCGAAGCTGCCATTGACCGAATAGCCGGTATTTTGCTGCTTCGCGCACAGCGTCTCCCAGGCGGTCCGGCAATAGGTGCAATATCCGCAGGCCGTGTGCAGCCACGGCACTCCAACCCTGTCGCCTTCCTTGATGCGCTTGACGTTGCGCCCGACGCCGACAACCGTACCGACGCCTTCATGGCCGGGAATGAAGGGCGGGCTCGGCTTGACGGGCCAGTCACCCTTCACCGCATGCAAATCGGTGTGGCAAACGCCGGTGGCGGCTATCCTGACGAGGACCTGGTCCGGATCGGGCTCCGGCACAGGCCACTCCTCGATCGCCAGCGGCTCGCCGAGCGTTCTGCACACGGCAGCCTTCATCATGTTCGACATATCGGGTCTCCTTCTTCCTCAAAAACCCCACTGCCCGGTCTTGCACCATCAAAAGGTTCAGCCAGCAGATTCGCTGCTCATCATGTGAAGCAGTTGCCGGGCTCATGACTACCTCAGAAAGCGCCGGAAACGCCGCAGCGAGAAGCTGAACAGGAGGATCCCGATCAGAATGAGCGCTGCGAATTGCGGCCACACGATGCCCAGACCGGCGCCGCGGAACAGGATTGCCTGCGCAAGGATGACGAAATGCGTGTTGGGGGCGGCCAGCATGATGGTCTGGATGATTTCGGGCATGCTTTCACTTGGGGTCATTCCGCCCGAAAGAACCTGCAACGGCAGCAGGACGAGCATCAGCAAAAGGCCGAACTGGGGCATCGAGCCGGCGACCGTCGCCAGGAAAATGCCCATCGAGGTGGTGGCGAAAAGCTGCAGCGCGGTTGCGGCGAGAAACAGAAGGATCGACCCCTGAATGGGCACTGCGAGCAGCCCCTGCGCGACGAACACCAGGGCGAAGGTGGAGGCAACGAGCACGACCAGCCCCATCGACCAGATCTTGCTCAGCATGATCTCGGTCGGCGTCACCGGCATGACGAGCAGATGCTCGATGGTTCCGTGTTCGCGCTCCCTGATCAGGGCCGCGCCGGTCAGCACGATCGACAGCATGGTGATGGAGGAGATGATGTTGGTGATGGCGCTGAACCAGCCGGTATCCAGTTGAGGGTTGAAGCGCGCCCGCAATGCCAGGTCCACAGGCAGGGTCTGAACCTGTCGATAGCGGTTGACGTATTCATCCACTTCGGAACTCACGATCTGCTGCACATAGCCGCCGCCGGTGAATGCCTGGGACATGCGGGTGGCATCGATGTTGACCTGAATGGTCGGCGAGCGGCCAGCCAGCAGGTCGCGCTGGAAATTCGGTGGGATGTTGAGGGCGAACGTATCGAGTCCGGCATCCATGCGGCTGTCCATCTCCGGCCAGGAGATGAGGTTCGGCACGGTGAAATAAGGCGGATAGAATGCCGTTGCGATGCGCCCGGAAACAGGCGAGCGGTCTTCGTCGACGATGGCGATGGTCGCATTGTTGAGTGTTTCGGGGACAGCACGCGAGGAGGTGTAGATCGACACCGAGAAGGCGTAGACGATCAGTGCCAGCAGCATCGGATCGCGCAAAAGGCCGCGCAGTTCCTTGACCCCGAGATTGAATATGTTGGCCAGCCGCATGCTCAGCGCTCCTGCTTCCTGAGCATCAATATGCCCAACCCCATGAGCACCGGAATGGCGATCAGCAGCGGCACGAAAGCGCTGGCAAGATCGCTGAATTCAAGCGCCTTCGAGAAGGTGCCGCGCGAGATCGTGACGAAGTAGGTGGTGGGGAATATCGTGCCGATGAATGCTCCGGCCCCCTGGAGCGAGGATACCGGGTCGATCAGCCCCGAATACTGAACGGCCGGGATCATCGTCAAAAGCGCGGTGCCGAATATCGCCGCGATCTGGCTCTTGATGAAAGTCGATATGACCAGTCCAATTCCGGTCGTGATGATCGCGTAGAGGAACGCTGCGGCCATGAAGGTCAGAAAACTGCCGGTGAAGGGGACACGGAAGATGAACACCGCGAAAGCGGTCAGCATGAAGAAATTGACCATCGCCAGGACGACATAGGGGATCTGCTTGCCGACGAGAAATTCCAGCCGGGTGACCGGCGTCACATAGAAATTGATGATCGAGCCCAGTTCCTTCTCCCGTACCACGCTGAGAACCGACAGGATCGCCGGGATGATCAGCAGCAAGATGGGAATGACTGCCGGCACCATGGCCACCAGGCTTTGTATGTCGGGATTGTAGCGGTAGCGGATGGCAAGCTGAAATTCGCCGACCGTAGCGGCATCGCCGTAGAGCCGGCGCATCTCCTGCGTCAGCCAGGCCGTATGCATCCCCTGCACGTAGCCGCGAACGGTTTCTGCCCGCGACGGCATGGCGCCGTCGATCCAGGCGCCGATCTCAACGTCTGTGCCGCGCGCGATATGCCGTCCAAAGCCGGGCGGGATTTCGATTGCCAGGCTGAGCTCGCCATTGCGCATGCGCCGGTCGAGATCGGCATAGTCGGTGATCGGCGGGTGCTCGATGAAATAGCGCGAGCCGGAAATCTGCTGCACGTAATTGCGGCTGATCGTCGTGTCGTCGTGGTCGAGCACGGCGAAGGTCAGGTCCTCGACATCCATGTTGATGCCGTAACCGATGACAAACATCAAAATGACGCTGCCGAGGATGGCCAGCGTGGCGCGGATCGGATCGCGCTGCAATTCCAAAGACTCGCGCCGTGTGTAGGCAAACATGCGCCGAAGGTCGAAAGATCGGTCGCGCACAGTCTGCTGGTGCGGCTCGGCCGCGCTTGCGGCTTGCGGCGTGTCCGGCTGCGCAGGCGCCTCCGGCTCGCCGATCGCCTCTTCCAGATAGGCAATGAAGGCGTCTTCCAGCGTCGCCGCCTGTTTGCTGGCGGTGATTGCCGCCGGCGTGTCGCTGATCAGCACCTTGCCGGCATGCATGAGGGAGATGCGGTCACAGCGCTCCGCCTCGTTCATGAAATGGGTGGAAACGAAGATGGTCACACCGTCCTGCCGCGACAAGTCGGACAGATTCTGCCAGAAGCTGTCGCGGGCGACCGGATCGACGCCGGATGTCGGCTCGTCGAGAATGAGCATGTCGGGCGAATGGATCAGCGCCACGGCGAGCGACAAGCGCTGACGCATGCCCAGAGGCAGCGCGTCCGGCAGTTCGTCCATGTTGTCTGTCAGCCCGAACCGCTCGGCCATTTCGGCCACCCGGCCTGGAATTGCATCGGATGGCACGCTGAACAGCCTGGCATGCAGCTCGAAATTCTGCCGCACGGTCAATTCCGAATAGAGCGAGAAGGCCTGAGACATGTAGCCGACACGACGGCGGACTTCGAGATCGTTGGGATCGACTTCCCGTCCGAAAAGCCGCGCCGTGCCTTCGCTCGCCGCCAGGAGCCCTGTCAGCATCTTCATCGTCGTCGTCTTGCCGCAGCCGTTGGAGCCGAGGAAGCCGAAGATCTCGCCGCGCTGGATGCCGAAGCTGACGTCGTCGACGGCGGTGAACGTGCCGAAACGCATGCTCAGATGCTCTGCCTCGATGGCCGGCTCGCCGGCGTCATTCGGCTTGCGGGGCGGAATGACCACCTCCTTGTATCCGCGCCGCTCGTCCTCGGGCAAAAGAGCGATGAAGGCCGCATCGAGCGTCGGCGCGCTGGTCTGGCGCAACAGCTCGGCTGGCGCCCCCGTGGCCAGGACATGCCCGGCATCCATGGCTACCAGCCAGTCGAAACGTGCCGCCTCGTCCATATAGGCGGTCGCCACGACAACGCTCATGCCGGCCCGCTCGGCCCTGATCCGGTCGATGAGTTCCCAGAACTGGCGCCGGGCCAGCGGATCTACGCCGGTCGTTGGCTCGTCCAGGATCAAGAGATCGGGATCATGGATGAGTGCGCAGCACAGGCCGAGCTTTTGCTTCATGCCGCCTGAAAGCTTGCCCGCCGGACGGTCGGCGAATGCCGACAGGTCGGTGCTTTGCAGGAGATCGGCAATGCGCCGTTCGCGCTCTTCGCGGCCGTGGCCGAACAGCCGCCCGAAGAAGTCGATGTTTTCGAACACGGACAAGGTGGCATAGAGGTTCTTGCCGAGCCCTTGCGGCATATAGGCGATGCGCGGATAGACCGAGCGGCGATGACGCGGGTCGGCGATGTCGCCGTCGAGGACCATGATGCGGCCCTCCTGCATTTCACGGGCTCCAGCGATGAGCGACAGAAGGCTGGATTTGCCCACCCCATCGGGGCCGATCAGCCCGACCATCGCCCCCGACGGCAAATCGAGCGTGATCGCGTCAAGCGCGCGTGTCGAGCCAAAGGACAGTCCGACAGACTCCAGCCGCGCGACAGGCGGTGCGTCCGTCATCGCGCTGTCCCGGCTATTCATTCGACCAGCGTTCCGCTGAGGTTTTCAGGCCACTGCGCGTCCGCATCGAGCCTGACATAGGCAACGCCGGGCAGCCCCGTCTTGACCTGCTGGATATGCTCCTTCAGCAACGCCTCGGGAATCTGCGCCTTGATGCGGAACATCAGCTTCTCGCGCTCTTCCGCCGTTTCCACCGTCTTGGGCGTGAACTGCGCGACATCGGACACGAAGGACGCGGTGGCGGGAATGACATATTGCGGGGCCGCATCGAGGACGATACGGACTTCCGATCCCATGGCAACTCGTCCGGCCTGTGCCGTTGGCAGGAAGAAGGTCATGTAGACGTCGCCGAGATCAACGAGATTGAGGACCCGACCGCCGGCCGACAGCACCTCGCCCAGCTGCGCGACGCGGTATTGCACGCGCCCGGCTCGCGGCGAGCGCAAGGTGCTGTCATTGATATCGGCCTGGATGCTCTCGAGCTGCGCCTGGGCTGCATCGACAGCCGCCTTGGCATCGACGACCTGCGCCTTGGCGGAATGGGTGGCGGCGTCGCTCGCGGCGAGCTGTGCCTCGGCGGCGCTGCGCGCTGCGGTGGCGCCCTGCACTGTGGCCCGATCGTCGTCGAGCACCTGCTGCGATACCGCACTCGTCGTCACCAATCGCTCCGAGCGCTCGAAACGCTTCTGCGCCGCCTCAAGCTCGGCCGCGCGCTGCTCGATCACGGCCGCGGCCGCCTTGTATTCCGCCTGCCTCTGGACCACCAGGCTTTCGGCCGTTTCGACGCCGATCCGGGCTCTCTGCAATTGTGCCTCGGCCTGACGATGCTGCGCCTCGAGCTGCTCGGTGTCCATCCGTGCGAGCACCTGGCCAGCCTCGACGAAATCCCCCTCATTGACGAGAACTTCGCGAATGCGCCCGGCCGTCTTGGTGGACACGTCAATCTCGACTGCCTCGATGCGCCCGTTGCCGCTGGCAAATCCGTCCGGAAGGCCGCGATCATCGAACGCCTGCCAGGCCCAGTAACCGGCAACCGCCACGACTGCGACGAGCACCGCCATCAGCGCACGCTTTCTGGACTCGGTCATATCAATGTTCCTCGGATTCGCTTCAAGAAGGAGGATGGCGCCGCGCCATAGCACCGGCGATCAGGCTGAAAATTCACGCTATGCGTTAGAAAGCACGTGCCGCTTTCGCGGGTACCGGCGAAGCGTTCGAAGCCCGTGAAGCTCGATAAGCGCACTTTGACCAAGGCGGGTCTTCCGGCAATACCAACCTACTCGTAACGGTAGCATAGTTGCAGAGCCGCTTGACTGGCAAGCGGCTCCATTCGGCAGCCGCACCGAACCGAATGGGGCGAAGCGTCCCTGTTCGTGCTGATCTGCTCGAACGCGGGTCAGGCGGTTCGCGTCGGCCGTTGAAGGCAATCCGCATCCGCCGGAGCCAATCCCTCAACGACCGCATCGAGCAGGATCATCGGCGCGTCAAGCGTCGGGTCCGCTCCATGCTCGGCTTCAAGACAGAGATGAACGCAGCAATCACCCTGTCCGGCGTCGAGATAAATTCTGCGGTGGGCGGCTCGTTACGCGGGCCCCGGGGCGTTGCGGTCGGTGAGATAGCTGACAAGCATCCGTTCGATATGAACCCGGCGCTGAGCGAGCCAGTCCGGGTCCGAAAGGTCCTGTGCGAAGATCACCGAAAGCGTGAACTGGCTCAGCAAGTGCAACTGGCTCAGCGCCACGATCGAGACATAGAGCTGGACCGGGTCGACATCGCCGCGAAACACGCCCTGGCCCTGTCCGCGGTCCAGAATGCCCCGAATCGTCTCGACCAGCGGCAGGGTCATCGCCTGAACGTGCGGCAGGCGTTTCAGGAAACGGCCCTTCATCGTGTTCTCGCTATTGATGAGCGCGAGCACGTCGCGGCGCGCGGCAAAGAAGTCGAAGGTAAAGCCGATCAGCTTGCGAATGCCCTCCAATGGCTCGGCATGCGTGAGGTCGAGCTTGTTCTCGCCTTCGCGGATCTCGCCGTAAATCGTCTCCAGGACCGCGAGGTAGACCCCCTCCTTGCTGCCGAAATAGTGGTAGATCATGCGCATGTTCGCCTTGCTCTTCCTGGCGATGCGTTCGACTCTGGCGCCGCTGAATCCGTAAAGACAGAACTCGGATTTTGCCGCATTTAGAATCGCTTGACGGGATTTCTTTGCGTTGCGCTCCCGCTTGGGGCGGTCCTCGCCCGCCAATTCATCCGTCACCGCGTTCCTCCCACCACTCATTGCTCTCCAAAAACTTCTGCTGCGGCCATCGATTGAAGTGTAACGACTTTTCGTCCGCCGGTCATGCATCGGGAACGCAGGGCTTGACAATACCGCAATAAGTAAAAAGATAATTACATATGCCGGCCTTACAGGCTGCCCGACGACATGCGAGGAATCCGATGTTGCAGACGAAGCGCGGCTATGCGGGCATGGTCACGGCCCCTCATCATCTTGCCGCCCAGGCGGGACTGGAGGTCTTGCGCGACGGCGGCAATGCCATCGAGGCGATGATCGCCGCGGCCGCGACGATCGCGGTGGTCTATCCGCATATGAACGGCCTGGGGGGAGACGGCTTCTGGCTCATCGGGCGGTCGGGCGAAGTGCCGACGGCGATCCGGGCCTGCGGCCGGTCGGCCGCACTGGCTTCGCGCGACTGGTATCGCGGGCAGGGGGTCTCGCAGATTCCCTCGCGCGGGCCGCTTGCCGCGCTGACCGTGGCCGGAACGGTGGCCGGCTGGCAGTCGGCCCTTGCGCTGAGCCGCGAGCGCCACGGCGGGCGGCTGCCGCTCGGCCGTCTCCTTGAACACGCCATCCGGCACGCCGCCGACGGTGTGCCGGTGCCGCGCACCCTTCACGAAAACGCGCGCAACAAGATTGCGGAGCTGCGGGACGTGCCGGGCTTTGCGGACGTGTATCTGGAGGATGGGTCGCCGCCCGCCGTCGGGTCGCGGCTGCGCCAGGAGCGCGTGGCAGCCACGCTCGAGCGTCTGGCCGAGGCCGGTCTGGGCGACTTCTATCGTGGCGACTTGGCCAGATCCCTGGCGCGTGATCTGGAGGCGGCGGGCAGCCCGATTCGTCTCCCGGACCTGGAAGAACACGAAGCGCCGGTCGTGGCGCCGCTCGGCGTCAATGTGGGGCGCCACAAGGTCTACAACCTTCCGCCGCCGACCCAGGGCCTGGCCTCGCTTCTCCTGCTTGCGCTCTACGATCGGGTTGCGGCCGAGGAAGCAGACGGCGTCGCCCACGTGCACCGCCTGGTGGAATGCACCAAGGCGGCATTCCAGGTGAGAGACCGGAATGTGACGGACCCCGACTACATGAAGTGTCCGGCCACCTCCTCTCTCGATGCCCGGTCCATCGATGCCCTCGCCGCGCGGATATCGAAGGAGAAGGCCGCGCCCTGGCCGCATCCTTCGGAACCGGGCGACACGGTATGGCTCGCCGCCGCCGACGGGCAGGGTCTCGTAGTCAGTTTCATTCAGAGCATCTACTGGGAGTTCGGCTCCGGGCTCGTCCTGCCGGCCTCGGGCGTGACCTGGCAGAACCGCGGTACGAGCTTCAGCATGGAAGCGGACCATCTCAACCGGCTCGAGCCGCGGCGCTTGCCGTTTCACACGATCCAGCCCGCAATGGCCGAACTCTCCGACGGCCGGCTGATGGCATACGGAACCATGGGCGGCGAGGGCCAGCCGCAGTCCCAGGCCGCGATCTTCACGCGCCACGTCCTTTACGGGCAGGAACTGCAGGCGGCGGTGACGGCTCCGCGGTGGCTGCTGGGGCGCACCTGGGGCGAGGAAGCGACCAACCTCAAGCTGGAGGCGCGTTTCGACGAGGAAGTCGTCGCGGGGCTTGAGCAGCGCGGTCACGATCTGGTCGTTGTCGGGCCGTTCGAGGAAATGATGGGACATGCAGGCGCCATCGTGCGTCATCCCGACGGGCTGCTGGAGGGCGCCAGCGACCCGCGCAGTGATGGCGTTGTTGCAGTGCGGTAGAGGAGGCAGTCTTTCGATGCAGTTTGCCCCAGAAGTAATAAAGTGTTTACATACTAAAAGGGTGCCGGGTCGCCGCCCGCCGCCTACACAAGAAAACAATGAATGGCAACCAATGGGAGATAAATTGGTGCGACACATGCTTCTTGCTGTGCTCGGTATGAGCGCAATTCTTCTCACGAACGAGGGCGCCGCAGCCCAGACGATCTTAAAATTCCATCACGACCTGCCCGAAGACAGCGCCCAGCACGTGGCGGCCGAGCGGTTCCGCGATTTGGTCGCGGAGCGCACGGACGGGGCGATCGAGGTGAAGATCTTTCCCAACAACTCGCTTGGCGACGACGTTCAGGCAACCCAGCAGATGCAGTTCGGCGCAATCGAAGGCGGCATCGTTCCGACAGCCAAATTGTCGAACTTCCAGCCGGCCATGCAATTGCCGGACCTGCCCTTCCTCTTTCCCTCTCCGGCCATCGCGCACGCATTCCTCGACAGCGAGATCGGCGATGAGCTTTTGGCTTCGCTTGACGCGGTCGGTCTCAAGGGCGTGACCTTCTGGGAAAGTGGGTTCAAGCAGTTCACCTGCAACAATCCGGTCAAGGTGCCTTCCGACTTCAATGGCCGCAAGGTCAGGGTCATGGAGAGCCCGATCATCATCGCCCAGTTCCGGGCCATGGGCTCGACCCCTGTGCCGATCGCATTTTCCGAGACCTACACGGCGCTGCAGCAGGGGGTGGTCGACTGCCAGGAAAATCCCCTCGTGTCGATCGTCAAGATGAAGTTCCACGAGGTGCAGTCGGACGTGGTGATCAGCAACCATGCCTATCTCGGCTATGCCCTGGTGTTCAGCAAGCGCTGGTTCGAGAAGCTCGACGAGGCGACGCAGACCATCCTTGTCGATGCCGCGCGCGAGGTCACCGCGCTGGAACGCGAGGAAACCGCGAAGCGCGAGGCCGGCTATATAGAGACGATCCGCCAGAGCCGCGCGACGCTCAGTGAACTGCCGGCCGACAATCGCGGCGCCTTCGAGAAAGCGACGCGGTCCGTCCACGACGAGTTCCGTGACGCGATCGGCGCCGAGCTGCTCGACAAGACATACCGCAAGATCGACGAGCTGACCGACTCCTGACGGTCCGTTCTCCCCTCAACAGGGGCGGTTTCTTCTAAACTCGGGGGCCGCCCGCGATTTTTGGCGCAAGCCCAATCGGCGAGGCACGCAATGCTCGAACGATTTGACCGGGTGCTGTCCCGGGCCGAGGACGTCTTTATCGTAACACTTCTGGTTACGGCATCGGCAATTCTCTTCGTCAATGTCGTAGCGCGGTACTTCTTCAACACCGGCCTTGTTTGGGCCGAGGAGTTCGTGCGCTACGAGATCGTCTGGCTGGTCTTCATCGGCGGCAGCGTGGCAACGCGCAAGGGCATCCATATCGGTGTCGAGATGGTACTTCACATGCTGCCCGCTCCGGCGCAGCGGCTGCTCAACATCTGCGTCGGGGTCGCTTGCGTCGCCTTCTGCCTTGCGCTGGCGATATACGGGTTAGAGCTGGTGGCGCAGACGAAGCAGTTTGGTCAGCGCAGCTCGGCCATGCAGATCCCCTTCTGGATCGTGCAACTGGCAATCCCTGTCGGGGCGGGCCTGATGGCGCTGCGCTTTGCCCAACGCCTCTATCTCGAGATCGCGGGCACATATCGCCGCAGCGAAACCGCAATACTCAACTGATCGCGCGGGGAAACAACAGATGACGCCGTTCTTCTTCTCTCTCCTCGCGGTCCTCCTGGCCAGCAGCATCCCCATCTTCATCGTGCTCGCCGGCGCGGTGACGACGGCGATGTGGTTGCAGGGCATGCCGCTGGCGTTGGTCGTCGAGCGGATGTTCTCCGGCATCGACTCCTTCGCCTTGATGGCAATCCCGTTCTTCGTGCTCACCGGCAATCTGATGGGCATCGGGGGGCTGTCGAAGCGGTTGATCCGGTTTGCCGACCTTGTCGTGGGACGGATGACCGGCGGGCTTGGAATCACCGCCGTCACGTCGTCGATGTTCTTCGGCGCCATTTCCGGCTCGAGCCCTGCCACGGTCGTCGCCGTGGGCGGCATCCTATATCCGGCACTTAAGGACGGCGGCTACGGCCGCGACTTCTCGATCGGCCTGATCGTGGCGTCCGGCTCGCTCGGCATCATCATCCCGCCGAGCATCGTGATGATCGTCTATGCAGCGGTGACCGGCACCTCGGTCGGGGCCCTGTTCATGGCGGGCATCGGTGCGGGTCTCGTCTACGGTCTCGTCTTCATGGGGTATGCCGCCATCCATGCCAAACGGCATAACGTGCCGCGCAGCCCGACGCCGACCTGGCCCGAGATCCGGGACGGCTTCAAGGACGCATCCTGGGGGCTTGGCGTGCCCGGCGTCATCCTCGGCGGCATCTACGGCGGCGTCTTCACGCCGACCGAGGCCGCTGCGGTCTCGGTCGTCTACGCATTTTTCGTGTCCGCGTTCATCTACCGGGAAAAGACCATCGTGGAACTGCTCGTTGCAGTTCGCGATTCCGCCGCAACAACGGCCCAGGTGATGATCATCCTTTCCGCGGCCGCCCTGCTTGCCTGGTATCTGACGTCCACCGGTCTTGCCGTGGCGATGACCAACGCCATCCTGTCGATCAGCGAAAACCCGATACATCTGTTCATGCTGATCAATGTCGCCGTGCTGCTGGCCGGCATGTTCCTCGACGGCGCCTCGATCATGGTGATCCTGGCGCCCCTGTTCTACAAGGTCGGCGTTCTGGTCGGGATCGATCCGGTTCATCTCGGCGTCGTGCTGACAGTGAACGGGGCGATCGGCATGTTCACGCCGCCATTCGGCCTCAACCTCTTCGTTGCCAGCAGTCTGGGTAAGGTGACCTACGAGCAGGCCGTGCGCGGCGCCCTGCCGTTCGTGGCACTCGCCATCATCGCCCTGATGATCGTCACCTACGTTCCCGGAATCAGCATGTGGCTTCCGCGTCTTCTCTACGCGGGCATGTAGCGCTTCGGGCCACTCCAACTGAAGGCGAATACACAGGCGTCAACGGGGATTCGCTGTGATCGTTTGACAAGTAAAAACTTACTTACTAAATTACCCGGGAAGCTGTCAGTCAGAAAGGGAAGGCGGGTCATGTGTGCTGAGGAAAACAGGGAGCTGAAGCCGCTGCTGGCGAATCGGGTCAAGGTCATCAATGTCGGTCTGGAGGGCTTTGTGGGCGAACTCAGGGCCTGCGGCATCGAGGTGACGCATGTCGATTGGAGGCCGCCTGCCGGCGGCGATCCGAAGATGGCCGCTCTCCTTGCGAAGCTCGGTGTTTAGGTGGGTCCCGCGATGCGATTGATAGAAAAAGCGAACAAGGAAGCGCTCCAGCGCATGCTCGAGGCCGAGCCGGTGCTGAGCGACATTGTGCCGGCGGGCGAGGTGATCTCCGGCCTGAAGGGACGCCGGATCCTGCATGCCGGCCCGCCGATCGGCTGGGAGCGGATGTGCGGCCCGATGCAGGGCGCAGTCGCCGGTGCGATCGTGTTCGAGGGCTGGGCGGCCGATCTCGACGCCGCCTTCAAGCTCGCGGCCGAAGGCGGCGTGGAATTTCATCCCAATCACCATTTCGACGCCGTGGGCCCTATGACCGGCATGATTACCGCCTCCATGCCGGTGTTCGTGGTCGAGAACCGGCGCTTCGGTAACCGGGCCTATTGCACGGTCAACGAAGGCCTCGGCAAGGTCATGCGCTTTGGCGGCAATGACGAGAGCGTCCTCAACCGTCTCGCCTGGCTGCGCGACGTCTTCGGGCCCGAACTCGCCAAGGCGATCCGTGCGCGCGACGGTATCGAGCTCAAGTCGATCGTGGCGCGCGGCCTGTCGATGGGCGACGAACTGCATCAGCGCAACGTCGCCTGTTCAAGCATCTTCCTGCGCGAGATCGCGCCATCGCTGGCCCGCACCTGTGGCGACACCGACAGGCTGGCCGACAGTCTGGCCTTCATCGCCGGCAACGACCAGTTCTTCCTCAATGTTGCGATGGCGATGGGCAAGGCGATCATGGATCCCGTCAGGGGTATCCGCGGTTCCACCATCGTCACTGCAATGTGCCGCAACGGGACCGAATTCGGCATACGCACGAGCGGCACGGAAGACAGATGGTTTACGGCGCCGGTCGAGATGCCCGAAGGGCTCTATTTCCCGGGGTTCTCGGAAGCCGACGCCAATCCCGACATGGGCGATTCGACGATCGTCGAGACGATCGGGCTGGGCGGCTTCGCCATGGCTGCTTCTCCCGCCGTGGCCGGATTCGTCGGTGCGGGGTCACCCTCCTCGGCCGCCAGTTTCACCAGGTCGATGGGCGAGATCACCGCCGGACAGAATCCCGAATGGACAATTCCCGCGCTCGATTTTGCCGGCGTGCCGACGGGCATCGACGTCCGGCTCGTCGTCGAGAGCGGGCTTGCGCCCACCATCAACACCGGCATTGCGCATCGCGAACCGGGCGTCGGCCAGGTTGGTGCCGGCGTTGTGAAGGCGCCGATAGCCTGTTTCGAAAAGGCCGTGTTGGCCATCGCCGAGGAGCTCGAAGTGGCATGACTGCATTCGTTCTCAACGAGATCCGCAAGGGCTTCTACCTCGATTCAGTCGCCCTGATGCGGCTGTCGCGCGAGATCGCGGCGCTGCCCGGCGTGCGCGAAGCCGCTCTCATGATGGCCACGCCGGCAAACAAGGCGATCCTGCGCGATGCCGGGCTGCTTGAGAGCGGCGACGTTGAAGCGCATGGCAACGACCTCGTCGTCGCCATGCGCGCCGACGATGAGCCGACTGCACGCGCCGCGCTCGGCCAGGCGCTGCTGGCGCTCGATGGCCGGAAGACGCAGTCGGGGGCGCACGACGCATGGACACCGCGCAGCATTGCCGCGGCAGTATCGGCAGCGGCGGACGCAAACCTCGCCCTGATCTCGGTCCCCGGCGAATTTGCCGCCGCCGAGGCGCGCAAGGCTCTTCGGCACGGCCTTCATGTCATGATGTTCAGCGACAACGTATCGATCGAGGATGAATTGTCCTTGAAGCAGGAGGCACGTGAGCGCGGCCTGCTGCTGATGGGCCCGGATTGCGGCACGGCGATCATCGGCGATGCACCGCTCGCCTTCGCCAACAAGATCAAACGTGGCCCGGTCGGCATCATCGGCGCGTCCGGCACCGGCACGCAGGAAGTGTCATGCCTCCTGTCGGAAGCCGGATCGGGTGTATCGCATGCCATAGGGGTGGGCGGTCGCGACCTGAAGAAGGAGGTCGGCGGCATTACGACTCTGATGGCGATCGATGCGCTGGATGCCGATGAGGCGACCGAACGGGTCGTGCTCATTTCGAAGCCGCCCCATCCCGATGTCGCCAGGACCGTGCTTGCCCGCATCGCGAAGAGCTCGAAGCCTTATACCGTCTGCTTCATCGGTTTGGAACAAGTCGAGGTGCCGGCCAATGCAACCTTTGCGCCGACGCTGAAGGACGCCGCGAAGGCGGTTTTGGGCGGGCTTCGCATTGGCTCCGGTTTCGATGCGTCGGCCATCGCTGCAAGGCATGGCGTGCCGGCAGGACGCGGGGCGCGCATCGAAGGCCTTTTCGCGGGCGGAACACTGTGCGCTGAGGCTCAGGTATTTTTGAAGAATGCCGGGCGTCGCGTGTCATCAAATGCGCCGGTGCCCGGCGTCGCCGTCCTCGAGAACGCACAGCCAGGGCAGGGCGACAGGATCCTTGACCTCGGGGCCGACGAATATACGCGTGGGCGCCCGCATCCCATGATCGATCCGTCGATACGCGACGACGCGCTCAGGACGGCACTCGAAAACACCGACATTGCCGTCATCCTCCTGGACCTGATCATCGGCTATGGCGCGCACAGCGACCCCGCCGGCCATCTTGCGGAGGTCATCGCGGGACGCCGGCCGGATGCGCCCCTGATCATCGGTTCGGTCACCGGTACGGAGGCCGACCCGCAGATACGGTCCCGTCAGGTCCGCACGCTCGAGGAGGCCGGTGTGCTGGTGGCGCCATCCAACGCCCAGGCCTGTGAAGTCGCTCTCAAGGTCCTGGCAACGGTGAAAGGCGAAGTCGATGCGCACGCTTGAGGAACTTCCCCGCCGCCTCGTGATCGCCATTGGCGGCAATGCCACCCATCCGGAGGATATTGCCGGCACGTCGCAGGAGCAGAAGGCTGTCGCCAGGCGCACGGCGAAGGCGCTGCTGCAGATTGCCCAGATGGACACCGAACTCATCATCACGCATGGCAACGGCCCCGTCGTCGGCAAGATCATGATGCGGCAGATGCTGACGATGGACCGCATCCCGCCTATGTCGATGGATATTTGCGTCGCCCACAGCCAGGGTGGCATCAGCTACCTGCTGATGCAGGCGATGGAGAACGCCTTGCGCAAGGTCGGCAATCCGCGCCATGTCGCCAGCCTCATGACGCAGGTCGAAGTGGACCCCGACGATCCGGCGTTCTCCAATCCGACCAAATTCGTCGGGCCCTTTTTCTCCAAGGAAGAGGCCGAGCGGATCAGCGCCGAGCTGGACTGGCTGATGAAGGAGGATTCCGGCCGCGGCTGGCGCCACGTCGTACCTTCTCCCAAACCGAAGCATATCTGCGACATTTCGCTTGTCGATGCGCTGATCAAGCGCGGTACTATCGTGATTGCAGGCGGCGGCGGCGGCATTCCCGTTGTCCGGTCCGCCAACGGGGTACGCGACGGCTTGCCGGCGGTCATCGACAAGGATCTGACGTCGGCCCACATGGCCAATATCCTTGGCATCAAGGAACTGCTGATCCTCACGGCGGTGCCCCGCGTCGCCGTCGATTTCGGCAAGCCGAGCCAGAGGGAGCTCGCAAACGTCACGCTCGACGAACTCAGGGCCTATCGCGACCAGGGGCACTTCCCGCCGGGCAGCATGGGCCCCAAGGTGGATGCGGCGATCCGCTTCCTGGAAAACGGCGGGCAGCGCGCGATCATCAGCGATCTCGAATGCGCCGTGCCGGCCTTGCTGGGGGAAACCGGAACGCATGTCACGCATTAAGGCCTGTTGAGATTCATCGTGAATTTATGACGGCGGCTGCGAGATGGATGATGGCAATGAACGAGGTGTCGGTTTTGTCGGCGCG